>CANBNG010000014.1 GCA_947370975.1 Beijerinckiaceae bacterium | reverse complement strand
GCCCGGCGCCCGCCGACCCCGGCGTGAAGGCCAGAACGGCGGCAAGGGCAAGCGCGGAAATGCCGGTTCGATAGATGATGTTGCACTGCATGATAAAACTCCTCCCCCCGCGCCGCCAAACCGCTCAGGTGAAAGAAGTTCCATGTTTCAGTTGATTGGGCCCCCGAACCCGCAAGAAGTCTGTACGTTGACCCCGTGTTCAGGCAGGCAGCGGCATCGACCGGGACCCCCTGGCACACGGGAACGATCAAATGTTTGATATTGCGAATAACTTTCTAATCGCCCTCGTGATCATCGCGGGCGGCGTGCTGGTGCTTGGTGGCCTTTTCGCTCTGGCTGAAAAAGTCATTCGGCGCGACCCGCCGCAGACTTGATCAGATCCCCTGCCCCGCAGGGCCCGAGCGAATACGCCAGGAGATAACCTGCTGGCTGATGATCCTGCCGAAATTCTCGCTCAGCGGCACGGGAGTGCAATCGGCGAGCGACTCTAACACGGCGGCGACGAAGCGCTTCTGCATACGCTCGTCGCCCGCCAGCTTCGCGTAAGCGATGATCGGCTTGCCGCGCAACATACCCTCAGGCGTCAGACCAAAGCGCAGCGTCATCTCCGAGCCCTCGCTACCGGCCGGCAGGTGCACGCATTCCTGCAAATAGGCAAAAAACTCGCGGATGTTATTGGACGGGTGCTCTTGCGCAGCACCGGGAGACGCAGGGCCGAGCGCCAGCGCGATAACACAAAACCAGACAGCCAGACGCATGGCGCGGCCCTCGTCATGAAATCGAATTATCGCCTAATCAGACCCATTGGCGACCCCGGCAGGGCTCGAACCTGCGACATCTCGCTTAGAAGGCGAGTGCTCTATCCAGCTGAGCTACGGGGCCGAAAGTCTGCGGGGACTTAATGCGTCCACTGCCCGATGCGGCTCGTCTTGAAATTGTCGGAATAGGACATCAACCGGCGCACGACGGTCTTGGGCTCTTCGATGCGATAGGCGATGCCCTCGCGCTCGGCATAGGCCACGGCTTCTTCGCGGGTGGAAAACCAGAGCTTCACCTGGCTGTTGGTGTCGGTGGAGCTGGTCCAGCCCATCAGGGGCTCGATCTGGCGCGCTGTGGGCGCATATTCAAGCAGCCAGGCCTTGGTGCGGGCCGTGCCGGACTGGGTGGCGCTCTTGGCCGGGCGTGAGATGCGTGCCGTCATGTCAGTCCCGTTTCTGGGTCAATCAGAATATGGTCGGGGCAGGAGGATTCGAACCTCCGGCCTTCTGCTCCCAAAGCAGACGCGCTACCAGACTGCGCTATGCCCCGATCTGGATGGTCGAGTAGCACACACACGCGCGCTTGTAACGCCCCTACGCAGAAGATCTCGCCATTCAGAACGGCCATTCATCGCCAATCCGCTCGCAGCGGTAGCCGACGAAACATTGCGGCGTGTCGGCGGCAGGCACCCAGGTGGGCTTGGTGATCTCGTCACGCTGGCAATACGCCTGCGAGGCGACATAGCGATCATAGAGATCGGCGCCTGTCGACAGAATCAGCGCGCCCTTGGTCGCAACAAGACGCGAGGCCGCAGCGCAGCTCATGCGTGGCGTGAAGGGGTGCGATTGCGCCTGCGCCGCGCAAGAGGAGCCCAGCCCCGCCAACGCCATGCCGGCGACGATCAGAAAACAACGGCTCGCTGTGCGCATGGAAAACACTCCTCGACGTTCCTGTGCCCCAAAACGCCGCCCGAAAACAAGGGATCCGGGGGCCAATGTGTACGAAATCTGCGCCCCTACCGATACGGATTGGAAATCTATTTGAGTTACGATTGTTTCAGGAGCGGCTTGGGTGAGGCTTGAGTGATGAGCGACATTTTGCTGAGCGACCCCATACAGGCTGGCAGCCGCGCCTTCGGGCGGGCCAAGGGCGCAGCCGGCGCGCGCCCGGCCAGTCCCAGACCGGGCTTTCGCCTCTCGCGCACGGGGCTGCTGCGCATCATCGTCCTGATATTCGCGCTCGGCTGCGGTTATGGCGCATTCCGGCTTGCGGGCAATCTGCAGGAGGTTCAGCCGGCAGGCGCGGCGCTTCTTGTCGCGCCTGCGCCAAACGAGACGGAAGACGTTCTGGTTGCCGGCAGCGCCCTGCCCCTTGGCAAGATCGTGACGCCGGACGATCTCGTCTGGCTCGCCTGGCCGAAAAAACTCATTGCCGAACAATCGATCAACCGTAATGCGCTTCCCGGGGCGCGCGACGAAATGATCGGCTCGCTCGTTCGCATCCCGCTGCTCAAGGGCGAACCGGTACGGGCGGAAAAACTCGTGCGCGCCAGCGGTTCGGGCATTCTGGCCGCGATGTTGCCGTCGGGCTATCGCGCTGTCGCTATCACCATCGATTCGCAGGGGAGCACAACGGCCGGCGGGTTCATCCTGCCGGGCGATCATGTCGATGTGATCCGCACGCTCACGCGGCCGGATCCGAAAAATCAGAATGAGGGTCGCATCGAAAGCGAAACGCTTCTGACCAATGTGCGCGTGCTGGCCATCGGCCAGAACATTCAGGAGCGCAATGGCGAGCGCGTCATCACCGGCGCCAATGCAACACTTGAAGTCGCTCCCGTGCAGGCTGAACTGCTCGCGCAGGCGCAGCGTCTGGGCCAGATCTCATTGTCGTTACGCAGCATGGCGGATGCAGGCGATACGCCGGCGACCCTGCCCCGCACCGCCCTGTCGGTCCAGGGCGGCCAAGGCGGTCATGTGATGACGGTGGGCGTCATGCGCGCGGGCAAGCGGCAGGAATATTCTGTCCCGGGACTTGCGCCCTGAGCGCTTAAAGGCCTTTGCGCAGCGCGAGCCCGTTGCGCACCAGATCCTCCGCCAGATCGATCTTGCCGGCGCGGCACGTGCCTGTCAGCTCCGCGCCGGACCTTTGCATGCTCAGATCGCATGTGACGGGGCGTTCACGCGTCAGGATTTCAAGGCGGTTCATCGCGCGGCGCGCACAAGGCTCGAGCACGCGATCAAGACGACGGCATTCCGAGCCCGGCGGCATTGGGCCGATGCCCGCGAGCAGGATGACCATGCCCTCTGCGCCAAGCCGCAAGCCCTCCACCGCAACGACATTGCGCAGCACGTGGACGCCGCTCATTTTCACATTGGGAATCGAGGCGGTCGTCACCTCATCATCCGCCTGAGGGCGACCGGCTACAGGACCGGGCGCGGCTTTGGGCACAACGGTCATCGGCGCGATTGCCAGCCGCTTTTCTTCGAGAGCCGGCGCGCGCGGAGGTGGCGGATTTGGAGAGGGCACGCCCATCAGCGCCGACACGCCCACCGCGACGATGGGCAGGACCATCGGCGAAATCCAGAATGTGGCGACGAGCACGCGTCCGGGCCGGTCCGATTTCTGTCTCACCCGAGCAGCGATGTCCATGCGACCAGTCCCGAGCAGCCTCGCAATGGCCTCGCGTTAACCGAGACTCATTGACCATTTGCGAAACAAATTATACGTAAATGGTTACTAAACTAATGATGCAGCTCAGCTAAAACGAAATGATTAATATGCATTTCGGCATATTTATTTCTGTAAGAGAAACTTCCGTTAACCATTTCTGTCCTCTTTGGAACAATCATGAACGCAGTGCGAATCTTTCGCCGGGGCCTGACCACATGCATACGACGACGAGATGGCGCCCCCTGAAAGATCGCGCGCTCCCTGCCCTCCTCCTGCTTGCCTGCGCATCGTGCGCAGGCGCGGCGCTGGCTGCCGATAAGGCGCGCATGGTGCAACTCTCGCCCGAGGCCTCGCAGAGCCTGACGGTCGCCATTGCCGCAACCGAGACCTTCCGCACGACAAGCGCCTATGTCGATCTTGTCGTGGGCGATCCCGAAATTGCCGATGTCATGCCGCTCACCGACCAATCTTTCTACATCCACGGCCGCAAGCTCGGGACCACGACGATCTCGGCCTATAATGCAGCGCGCGCACTTGTGGGCTCCATCGAAGTCGAGGTCTCCTACAACACCCACCGCCTGCAAGCCGAATTGCGCCGCCGCATTCCGGGCTCGCGCATCGATGTGTCCTCTATCAATGGCCGCATCGTGCTGTCTGGAAGCGTCAGCGATTCCGTGACAATTGAAAAAGCCATCGAATTTGCGAAGCAATTTGGCAATGAGGTGGTCAATTCCATGACCGTCTCGCAGCCCCAGCAGGTGATGCTGGAGGTGCGCTTCATCGAAGTCTCGCGCACCGCCGGCCGCGATCTCGGTATCAAATGGGATGTGCTGGGCAAGACCTTCAGTGCGACCACGGGCCTTGGCGGCGCGCCGGGCCCCTCCAGTCCCTTTGGTGTGATCCTCGGGCGCATTCTTGCCAATGGCGCCACGGCGGATGTTGTTGTCGAAGCGCTCGAACAGCGCGGCCTCGCGCGCCGCCTCGCCGAACCCAATCTTGTTGCCATGTCGGGCCAAAGCGCGAGCTTTCTGGCGGGCGGCGAATTCCCCTTCCCCGTGCAGGGCGATCAGGGTCGCGTCACGGTCGCCTTCAAGAAATTCGGCGTCAGCGTTACCTTTCTTCCAACAGTGCTCGCCGATGGCCTCATCAACCTGAAGATCGAGCCCGAGGTCAGCCAGCTCGACACCACCAATGTGGTCTCCACCGGCACGGTCAATGTGCCAAGCCTGATTGTGCGGCGTGCAAGCACGCAGGTGGAATTGCGCGACGGCCAATCCTTCGCCATCGCCGGGCTGCTGCAGGCAACCAATGCCGATGCCCTCAAGCAATTGCCGTGGCTCGGAGATGTGCCTGTGCTGGGCGCACTTTTCCGCAGCGCGTCCTTCGAGAAGCGCGAGACCGAGCTTGCCATGATCGTGACGCCGCGCCTCGTGCAACCGGCAGCGCCTGGCACAAAATTCCGCTCGCCGCTGGACGATGCCTCGCCCGCCAATGATGTCGACCGCTTCCTGCTCGGCAAGCAGGAGACGCCGCGCGCCCGGGACGTCGTCCTCGGCGGCCATATGCTCGACATCAGGAACGGAGGCCGCAGTGCCCGTGCGAATTGAGGTTTTAGGCAGGTGTGGCGCGCTCGCCCTGCTGCTGACGACCGGCGGTTGCGCCGAGAATTTCGCGCGCCGCGATACGATCTCCTATGCAAGCGGCGATGCGACCGCCGCCAATCGCGCGATCCAGATCATCGAGCCCTGGCCCCGCCGCTCCTTCCCGCGCGGGCAGGCCACCGATGGCGAAAAGGCGGCGCAAGCAGTCAGGCGTTATCGCGCGCCCGAGATCGCCCCCATCGCCCCGCCCCTCGCCAGCCCGGCAACCACACAATGACAGCCACATCCCTGCGTCATGTCCGCTCGCCTTTCCTGCCGATTCTTCTGCTGCTCGCTCTGCCGCTGGCTGGCTGCCAGTCGATGGGTGGCGAAACTGCGCCCGCATTTGTGGCCGAGAGCGCCGCCCTTTCGGGACAGGCCGATACGCTGGCCGGCAAGACGCAATTCCGGGCCGGCAATTATGGCCTGGCTGACGAGGCGTTCAGCCGCGCGGTCGCGCGCGACCCTGCCGATGCCGAAGCCTGGCTCGGGCTTGGCGCAGCCCACGACCAGTTGCGCCGCTTCGATCTCTCCGAGCGCGATTATGCGCAGGTCGAACGGCTGAGTGGCCAGACCGCAGCCTTGCTGAACAATCGCGGGTTTTCGCAGATGCTGCGCGGAAATTACACCAAGGCGCGCGCCGAACTTTCAGCTGCGCAAGCTTTGGACCCGGGCAATCCCGACATTGGCGTCAATCTCGCTGCCGCAATCAGAGGCCGTCGGCCCTGATGAAAAAAGGCCCCGTTTTCACGGGGCCTTTTGCATATTCAATAGCCGTGACGGCCGCGACTTCCGCCATCGCGTCCCCTTTCGTAGCCACCACGACGGTCATAGCCGCGACGTTCGTAGCCGCGATCATAAGCCCGCGGCACGACGCGCCCCGGTGCGCCCCAGCCCCGCCAGCCGTGCGGACCGCCCCAGCCATAGCCACGCCGCCATGCATAGCCGCACCAGTAGAAGCCCGGGCCCCGCCAGCCATTCGGGTAAAAGCAATATTGCCGCCCGCCTGCGTAATATTGCGCGTCCTGCGCGAGGTTCATGTCCTGTCCGGCCAGAACCAGCGGATCGATGCCCATCGGCGCAGCCTGCGCTGCGCCACTTGTGGCGAGCGCACCCACGCCCAGGATGAGGGCGGCAGCGCCGCTCAAAAGCCAGTTGCGCATGTCATAACTCCCGAAATGCCGATCCCTCAAAGGATCCACAAGGCAAATGAGCGGCAACCCCGCACGGTTCCGAACGAACTTGCCATGCTTAGCGGAAGAGCGAATGACGCAGACGGTCGCCAGGCTTGATGCCAAGGCGCTGCGCTGTCCCGGCATTCACCTCAAGCACCGCCAGAACGGGGCCGCCGGAGGGGATGATGCGCTCGGACAGCGGCTCGGTATTTTCCGCAATGGAGACAATGCGCCCGGTGCGGTCGACGAAGATCATATCGAGCGACAGAAAGGTGTTCTTCATCCACATCGCAACCGGCTCTTCGCGTTTGAAATCGAAGAGCATGCCGCGCTCGGGCGGCAGGAAGCGCCGGAACATCAGGCCGCGCGCGCGCTGAGTATCATCCCGCATCACCTCAACCGAAAAATGCTTCGGACCGGCCGCTGTTTCAATATCCAGCGTTTCAAGCGCAGCCTCACCGGCAACGGGCGCTTGTTGCGCGCGAACGATGGACGGCGTCGCGCAGACCAGCAACACGCCCGCCAGCGCAAGCGAGGCGACCAGCACGGCTCTGCGCCAAGGTAATGATGAAGAGGGGGGAATCATGACGCACCTCGCGGTCGGGACGAAGTCCGGACCATGCCGCGCAAGAGAGGCAGGATCAACCCTGCCCCTGCCCGGTCAATGCGAGAGCGGAAGGTTGGTTTCGAGCGGGCGCACTTCTGCCGCCATCAGGCCCTTGGGGCCATCGCCAAAGCGAATGAGCAGACCATCACCGGGCTTGAGATCCATGATGCCGAAGCGACGAAGCGTTTCCATGTGAATGAAAATGTCTTCTGTTCCTTCGCCCCGCGTAACGAAGCCGAAGCCACGAATGCGGTTGAACCATTTCACGACGACGATCTCAAAACCGCCGGCTGGCACCACCTGCACATGGGTGCGCGCGGCAGGCAGCTGCGAGGGGTGGGTTGCAGTTGATTCATCGATCGAGAGAACGCGGAAAACCTGCAGGCCCTTGGAACGCACCTGCACTTCGCAGACGACCCGCGCACCTTCTGGCGCAGTCTGGAAACCGTCGCGGCGCAGCGCCGTCACATGCAGCAGCACATCGGCGCCGCCATCATCGGGAACGATGAAGCCATAGCCTTTGGACACGTCGAACCACTTGATGCGGCCAGACATCTCGAGGAGATCTGTGGGCCGCTCGGCCGCAGACTCAACCTGAGCCTCCGTGGCGACGTTCGACAGATGAGGATCGCTGCTACCCAATTTCATGCCCCCGCGGAACCGTCGCGCAAACAGAGAGAACGAGCGTCCTCACCCCAATGCAGAAATCCGAATCGAATTCGGCTCCCCAGTGAGACGCGAGGGGAAGATAGCATCGGGCCTCGACCCACAAAGGTGTTTTTTCCGAGGCCTGTGGAAGACTCAGCCCGCCTGTACGGCCTCGCACCAGCCCTTGGCGCAGGGGCGCGGTTGAAAAAGGCAGGCCGGCAACCAAGGCGACAGATCGCGGAATGCGCATCTTCACGAACAATAAGAATGACTTATCTTCGTCCTCGACGCGATTGGTGTAAGCCGCGCGACGCCAAATATTCGCGCAATGCTTGAAACCCTGCGCGCATGTGGCTCAGATGACATTCCCACAGCTAATGGAGAACCCCGATGGATATGCGCAACCTTGGCCGCTCCGGCCTTCGCGTGTCGAGCGTGGGACTGGGCTGCAACAATTTCGGGGGACGCACCGGCATCAATGAAGCGCGCCCCGTCATCCATGCAGCGCTCGATCACGGCATCACGCTGTTTGACAACGCCGACATCTATGGCAATCGCGGCGGATCCGAACTTGCGCTCGGCCAATGGCTCGGGGCCCGTCGGAAGGACATCGTGCTGGCGAGCAAGTTCGGCATGGCGATGGACGATACAGGCACGCTGCAAGGAGGCTCGCGCCAGTATATAATGCGCGCGGTCGAGGACAGCTTGCGGCGGCTTCGCACGGACTGGATCGACCTCTACCAATTCCATCGGCCAGATCCCCTGACGCCGGTCGAGGAGACGTTGCGCGCGCTGGAAAATCTGATCGCACAAGGCAAGGTGCGCTATGTCGGCTGCTCCAACATGGCGGCGTGGCAGGTGGTGGATGCGCATTGGACGGCGGCGACAAGGAATCTGTCAGGCTTTGTCTGCGCGCAGGATGAATATTCGCTGCTGACGCGCCAGGCCGAAGACAGCCTGATACCCGCATTGAGCGCGAAGGGCATGGGCCTCTTGCCCTACTACCCGCTGGCAAGCGGCCTGCTGAGCGGCAAATACAAGCGCGGCGAAGCCCCGCCCGCAGGCACGCGCTTCAGCGATGTGAAAACGCGCGACCGCTATATGACGCCGGAGAATTGGGCGCGGGTGGACAAGCTGGAGGCCTTCGCGCAAGGCCATGGCCGCAGCCTGCTCGACCTCGCCTTTGCCTGGCTCGCCGCCCAGCCCGTCGTCAGCAGCATCATCGCGGGGGCAACCAAACCAGAACAGATTGCAGCCAATGTAGCCGCCGCGCGCTGGAAACTCACGCGCGACGACCTTGTCGAGATTGACGCGCTGAGCGTGTAACGATCAGCCGCGCGCGATCGACATCTGCGCAAATTGCACGACCTGCGCGGCCATGATCTCTATCTGCTTGCCAATTCCCTCATCCGAACAGCCTTCGGGTGTGAACTTGACGACAGCCGAATTCACGGCGACGCCGAGCGGCACGTTCCAGCCACGCAAGGCATGGCCGATGGCGCGCAATTGCGCGAGCACGACGCCGGGGCCCTGATAGCCATAGCCGCAACCAATTGCGCCCATCGCGCGACCGTCGAAATAGACGCGCGTATCGGCGCGCATTTCCTCGACATAGTCGATGGCGTTCTTGACGAGGCCGGAGACGCCGCCGTGGTAGCAGGGCGAGGACAGGATCACGCCATCGGCGCGACGCAGTGCCTCGATCAGCTTGCTGCCAGCTTCGCTGTCATTGGCGGTGGCGGGATCATACATCGGCATCTGCAGTTCAGCGCCGCCAAACAGCATGGTTTCAGCGCCGAGCTTGCGCGCATGGGCAAGAGCCACAGCCAGCGCCTGCTCGGAAGAGGAACCGGGGCGCGTGGTGCCGCCGATGCCAACGATGAAAGGTGTCTTGCTCATTCTTTTTCTTCCTTGTTCTGATGTCAGCGCGTGAGCGGCTTGCCGGCGAGCCAGTCGGCGCCGTCCGCATAAAGCTTTTCAACCTCGGGCCCCTGCAGGCCGGGCATATCCTTCTTCACCTTGTAGCCGATCTGGCTCTGCAAATAGGCGAGATGGCGGTAGCCGGCCGGGAAGGCATTGAGGAGCTCGGGATCAAGTTCCAGCCGTGCAGCAGGATCAAGCGGATCCATGCGGTCCTTCTCATAGATCGGCTGGCGCAGCACAAAGCCCCAGCGGCCGTCGCGCTTTTCCAGGAAATCGTAGAAGCGGCCCGTGCAGACGACGTCGACCACGACATCATGCACCTTGGCGCGCTGCGAGATCGTCATCTTCGTCTGCGAAATCGCGCGGGTTCCGGAAATATCGGCTGAATGGCCGCCAAGGAAATGCAGGATGCTGACGCCCTTGGCCCAGCCTTCCTTGCTCATGGCGATGAATTCATCGGCCGTGCCCTGCGTCCAGGTTGCCATCATGCGCCCGTCATCGAACCAGACGGTCCGGAAGCGGTCCCAATGGCCGGCATCGCGCCAGACGACCCAGTTTTCAACGAGCTGGCGAATCGCCAATTGGTCGAGCAGACGCCCGTTCATATTCCCTCACCCTGAGTTTGCCGGACCAGGGAGCTTGCCCCTCGGTCGCTTGATTTTGACAGGCGGCGCGTGGCCGCTTCGTTCCGCACTATAGAACAGCTCTGCCAGATTCCGCCACCTTGCACGGACACAGGCTTGCGCGGCCGGGCGTTCCTATATTCGATACACCTGCCCGACCGCAGCGGCACATAGAGAAGAGGCCCCACAGCATGGTTTTCAATCCGCGTTTCGATCTCGAAGGTCAGGTCGTCATCATCACCGGCGGCGGCAAGGGGCTTGGCAAGGTCTATGCGCAGGAATTCGCCCGCGTCGGCGCGCTGGTCGTAGCCACCGACATTGACGGCGCGGCGGCCGAGACTGTGGCCGAGGCGATCCGGGCGGAAGGCGGCAAGGCGCTTGGTCTGGCGAGCGATGTGTCGGATGTCCAATCGGTCGAGACCATGGCCGCCCGCACGCTTGAGGCTTTCGGGCGCATCGATGTGCTGATCAACAATGCCTCGCTCATGAGCACGCTGCCGCGCCGATCCTGGCTCGAAATCCCGGTCGAGGAATGGGATGCCGTCATGGCGGTGAATGTGAAGGGCCTGTTCCTGTGCTGCCGCGCTGTCGTGCCGACGATGACAGCGCAGGGACGCGGCAAGATCGTCAACATCTCCTCAAGCCGTGTCTGGGAAGGCATTCCGAACCGGCTGCATTACACGACCTCGAAAGCCGGAGTCATCGGCTTCACCCGCGCCATGGCCCATGAGGTCGGGCCGCTCGGCATCACCGTCAATGCGCTCACGCCGGGCTACACGCTTTCGGAATCCCAGATCGCCTCCTCAACCGGGAATTATCTCGCAGCCCAGGCAGAGGGGCGCGCCATGGGCCGGCCCCAGCATCCGGAGGATCTCGTGGGCGCGGTCATGTTCCTGTCTTCATCCGCCAGCGATTACATGACGGGCCAGACCGTCAATGTGGATGGCGGCAAGGCCATGCATTGAGGCTCAACTATGGGGCCATTCCACCAGATCGCCGGACGGCGGCGTGCGGATGGAGCGGATGATGGCCTTGAGCATCGTGCGCGTGAGTTCCTTTGCCTGTTCGTCCTTCATGCCATCCAGCATCAGCGCAAGCCGCCCGAAGGCGGTGGCGCGCTCCGCAACGAAATCCGAATAGACCTCCTCGGGGAAGTCCCGGCCTTCCGCAATGTCCAGGGTGCCATCGTCTTCGCTCATGGTCGTTCTCACTCGATGTTCGCGCCCCCGCCCGCCAATCCAAGGCGGGCCGCCCCGCCCCGTCAAGCTTGGGCGCGAGCGTGCGGCGCGCATTTATTTTTGAAGCTGCACGGAACCGGGCAGATTGCCTCGACAAGTTGCACAAAATCACAGCACGATGATGAAAAACCCTTCGCTTCCCAGCTTTGCCTTGCTCGCTCAACGAGCGCGCCGCCCGCGGCACAGGGCCTGCTAGGGACTGACCCGAAACGCAGATTTTTGAAAACAGGAGGTTTCCTTGGCCGTTGATGTGGTGAAAATCGAGATCAAGAGCGTGATGGATGCATCGGGCCTTGAGGACTATGTCGCCGCCGGTCGCTTCAAGGCCGACGAGGTCGTCGCTGTGATCGGCAAGACCGAAGGCAATGGCGGCGTGAATGATTTCACCCGCATCCTTTCCGACCAGGCCTTCCGCAAAGTGCTCTTGGACCACGGCACGCGCGATGCCGCCGCAGTCAAGAAGATCCCCATGGTCTGGTCGGGCGGCTGCGATGGCGTGATCACGCCACATGCCACTATCTTTGCCCGCAATGCCGAGACCGGCCCCGCCGACGAGCTGCGTCTGGTGATGGGCACGGCGCTCTCGCCCCAGATCATGCCCGAGGATATCGGCCGCCCGGCCATGGTGGCGAAAGTCGCCGAGGGCGTGCGCCTTGCCATGCAGGACGCCGGCATAACGGATCCGCGCGATGTGCATTATGTGCAGACAAAGACCCCACTTCTGACCATCGAGACGATCCAGGATGCGCATGCGCGCGGCCATGATGTCTTTTGTGAAGTCCATGACTCCATGGGCGTTTCCAATGGAACTACCGGCCTTGGCATTGCGGTCGCGCTGGGCGAGATCGACATGCCGAAAGCCGAGGAGATCTGCAAGAATCTCGATCTCTATTCCTCCGTCGCCTCCTGCTCGTCGGGCGTCGAACTCGATTGCGCGCAGATCGTGCTCTTCGGCAACAAGGCGGGTGCGGGCGGGCGCTATCGCATCGGCCATTCGGTGATGAAAGACGCGC
The DNA here is from genome assembly GCA_947370975.1 of Beijerinckiaceae bacterium. Classification (GTDB taxonomy): domain Bacteria; phylum Pseudomonadota; class Alphaproteobacteria; order Rhizobiales; family Beijerinckiaceae; genus Terripilifer. The sequence goes on along the minus strand of CANBNG010000014.1, from coordinate 106,311 downwards.
TCGACATGGATGGCATTTATGACGCCATCCGCAATGCGGGCCTGACCCTGCCCGAGCGTCCGCGCGCCGAGGATCTAAACGGCAAACTCGTGAACTGCTTCATGAAATGCGAGGCCGATCGCAGCGGCAAGCTGCGCGGTCGCCGCCAGATCATGCTGGACGATTCCGATGTGCATCATCACCGCCATTCCAAGGCAGCGGTCGGCGGCGTCGCTGCGGCGGCGATTGGCGATGCGGCCGTCTTCGTCTCCGTGGATGCCATGCATCAGGGCCCGCAGGGCGGTGGCCCCGTCATCGCCATTGTCGACATGTCCTGAAGCCAGCTTTGCAGGCGTGGCCCCGGTCTTGCTTTATTGTTTCCGGTCAATTGGAGCCACGCATGCCCCGCAAGGAGGTCTACGTCCACAAGGCCTGTGAGTTGCGACGAAAGGCCAATGCCTGCGGCCGCTTAAGCCCGCCTATCATGGCCCCGAGTGTGTGTGACGTCCAAAGCTGAAGTTTGTCTCTCGTAACGGGCGATGATTGCCCGCAAGGAGCCTGAAGCATGCGCAATATCCCCACTTTCTTCGTTGCTGCGGCCGTGATGGCCACAAGCGCGATTGCCTTCTCCGCCCCCGCTGCGGCGCAGGAAAAAGTCCGCGTCGGCGCCAATCCGGTCAGCGCGTCGCTGCCGCTTTATTACGGTGTCGAAAAGGGCATTTTCAAAGCCGAAGGCCTTGATCTCGAACTCACCCAGATCATCGGCCCGCCGGCCAATCTCGCCGCGCTCATCGCCGGCCAGATCGATGTGTCGAGCAATCTCACGACCATCGACGCCGCCAACGGCAATCTGAAGAAGCCCGGCGCGGCTATCTTCATCGCGATCAACTCGCAGAACAAAGAATACAAGATGGAGCAATTCGTTGTCCGCAAGGGCATCGAAGCCAAGACGCTCGCCGACCTCAAGGGCAAGCGTATCGCGTCTGCTCCCGGGCCGGGCAATGTCGTGATGGCCAAGGCCGTCCTCAAGAAGGCAGGCCTCAACGAGGGCGATTACACGCTCGACCAGCTCGACCTGACCCAGCATGTGAATGCGCTTACCGCCGGCACATTCGATGCCGCCTATACGCTGGAGCCTGCAGCCACCATCCTGGCCTCAAGCGGCGCCGCGCGCACGCTGGAAGCCGGCCTCATCGCGACCTATGTGCTGGGTGACGACAAGGCCAATGGCTGGGCCGCCGGCACCGCCATGTCGGGCGAATTCATCAAGACGCATCCCGAAGCTGCGAAGAAATTCGCCAGCGCCTGGAACAAGTCGATCAAGGCGATTGCGGCCGATCTTCCCGAGGCCCGCAAGGCCATGTCGAAGAGCATTGCCATGTCGCCGGAAGTTGCGGCCGCCGTGCCGATGGTGAAGTTCACCATGGCCGCCGACCTGACCCCGGCCAATGTTGCCGAGTTCCAGAAGTTCATCGACTTCACCACGGAAACCGGCATCCTTTCGGCCAAGGTCGACGTCACCAAAATGCTGCAGAAGTTCTGATCTCATGACCATGACCGCACCATTGGACACAGCCGCCGCCGGGACGATCCGTCTCGGCCCCGGACCTGATGACAGGCCGCCCGCGCATATCACCGTGCGCGGACTGCACAAACAGTTCAATGGCACGGTCATTTACGAGAACTTCGATCTCGACATCCCCCGCGGCAAGTTCGTCTCGGTCTTCGGGCCGAACGGCTGCGGGAAGTCGACGCTCATCAACCTCATCTCGGGCCTCATCCCGATCGACAGCGGCGACGTGCGTTTCGATGGCAAGACGCTTGCGCAGACGCGCATCGGCTATGTCTTCCAGAATTATCGCGAGGCGCTCTTCCCCTGGATGACCGCCTTCGAGAACATCGTCTACGCGCTGCTTCTGCGCAAAGTGCCCAAGGCCGAAGCGGAGGAAAAGGTCCACAAGCTTGTGGCCCATCTGGGCGTGAAGATCGATCTCTCGCTCTTCCCCTACATGATGTCAGGCGGCCAGCAGCAGCTGGTCTCGATCATGCGCGCGCTCGTCATCGAGCCCGAAGTGCTGTTTCTCGACGAGCCTTTCTCCGCGCTCGATTATGAAATGACGCTCTTCATGCGCGAGCAATTGCAGCGCATTTTCGAGGAGACCGGCACCACCATGGTGCTTGTATCGCATGATCTCGAAGAGGCGGTCTATCTCGCCGATTATGTGCTGTTGCTCACCCGCCGACCCGGCCGCATTGCCTCCTATCCGCGCGTGGATATTCCCCGCCCCCGCAACGATGCAACGCTGGCCAACAAGGACTTCGTACTCCTGAAGGCCGATTGCCTTGAAATTTTCCAGCGTGAGGTTCGACGCGGATGACAAAGACAAGCGACCGCTATCTCCCGCTGATCGGCGTCGCCGGTCTGATCCTCTTCTGGTACATCGGCTATTGGGTGCGCATCGTCGACCCCGTGCTGTTGCCCCCTCCCCATGCCGCCGCCAAGGCGCTTTGGGAGGGCATGGCCGGCGGCAAGCTCTATGCTGACTTTGCCGTCACCACGCTGCGCACCTTCGCCGCCATCGGCATTGCCGCTGTCATCGCCATTCCGCTTGGCATTGTGCTGGGCGCCAATGAGCGGCTCTATCGCTCGGTTGAATTCATCATCGATTTCTTCCGCTCGACGCCCGCTTCCGCGATGTTCCCGCTGTTCCTCGTGATCTTTGGCGTGGGCGACCGCACCAAGATTTTCGTGGCCGCCTTTGGCGCGGCGCTCGTCATTCTCTTCAACGTCTCCTACGGCGTGATGAATGCGCGCAAGACCCGCATTCTGGCCGCCAAGATCATGGGCGCATCCAACTGGCGCATCATGAAGGATGTCGTGCTGATGGAAAGCCTGCCGCAGACTTTTGTTGGCCTGCGCAATGGCATTTCGCTGGCGCTGGTCATCGTCGTTGTCGCGGAAATGTTCATCGGCTCGGTGAACGGAATCGGCAACCGCGTCTTCACCGCGCAGCAGATGTTTGAAATGCCCGATATGTATGCGGCCATCTTCGCAGCCGGCGCGTTGGGCTATGGGCTCAACATCGTGTTCCTGATGATTGAAAAGAGCTTCGTCCATTGGTCCGGCAAATGAGCACGCCAACCGGACTGTCTGGCCAATCGGCTGTCGCTCTCGCCGCGATGATCCGTTCGGGAGAGGTGAGCCCGCTGGAGGTGATGGACGCTCATCTTGCAACCATCGCGCGGCTGAACCCGCAGCTCAACGCCATTGTCACGCTGGCAGACGATGCCCGCGAACAGGCGATCTCTGCGGGCGAGGCAGTAACGCGGGGCGATACGCTCGGCCCCCTGCACGGCCTGCCCGTCGTCATCAAGGATGTGACGCTCACCAAAGGTCTGCGCACCACCTATGGGTCGCCGCTCTACAAAGATTTTGTGCCGACCGAAGATGCCGAAGCCGTGGCGCGCCTGCGCAGCGCAGGCGCGATCATTCTGGGCAAGACCAACACGCCCGAATTTGCAGCCGGCGCCAACACGGTCAACGAGCTCTTCGGCGCGACCTGCAATCCGTGGGATGTGACGCGCAGCCCGGCGGGCTCCTCGGGCGGCTCGGCGGTCGCAGCCGCCACCGGCATGGCGGCACTGGCGCAGGGCACCGATTTTGGCTGCTCCATCCGCATTCCTGCAAGTTTCTGCGGCATTGTCGGCATTCGCACGACGGCTGGACTGATCCCCAATCGCCCGATGCGCCTGCCCTGGGATCCGGGCCAGGTACATGGGCCGCTCGCACGCAGCGCAGAAGATGCAGCCCTGATGCTCGACGCCATGACGGGGCTTGATCCCCTCTGGCCGATTTCATGCGCCCCGCCCTGGAACAGCGCGCTCGATATCGTCAATGGAACGCGCGACGCCAAGGGATTGCGCATTGCCTATGTCTCCGACATTGCGGGCTTTGGCGTCGATTCAGAAGTCGATGCGCTCTGTCGCGACGCCGCCCTTGCGCTGGCGCGCGAGGGCGCCGAGGTCGATCACATCGCCTTCGATTGCTCGGACGGGTTTGCCGCCTACAAGACATTGCGCGGCGAATGGATGGTCGGTCAGCAGCTCGAGCGCATGCATATGCTCGAGAAATTCGGGCCCAACCTCGCCGGCAATGTCAAAGCGGGTCTTGCGCTGAGCGTGCCCCAAACGGCGGAGGCGGAGAATATCCGCGAACAGGTCTGGATGCGCTTCCGCGAGCTTTTTGGAACCTATGATTTCCTGATCACGCCCGCAGCGCCTGTAAAGCCCTACAAGCTCGCCGAGAATTTTCCCACGCAGATCAACGGGCGCAAGCTCGACAATTACATCGACTGGATCGCGCCGGCTTTTCTCGTCACGCTCGTCGGTTTCCCCGCAGGCTCCGTGCCCGCCGGCAAGACGAAGGACAATCTGCCGGTCGGCATCCAGATCGTGGGGCCGCGGTTTTCAGAGCCGCAAATCCTCGGCCTTTGCAAACTCGTGCAGCAGGCCAATCCGATTGGCTGGCCGCCGATCTGCTAGTTTTCTTCGAGCATGTCGCGCAGACGCGCGAGATCACGGCGCACCCAATTGGCATCATGTTCAAACGCGTCTTCGCTCGCATTGCCGGGGCGAAACAGCGTGAGCATCACCTCCGCGCCGCTGCCATTGGCGCAAACCCGCATCGGCACATGAATGACCATGCCCGATTGCAGATGCACGGAATGGTCCATCACGCCGAAGCGATTGTGATCGGTAAAGCGGAGCATCACGGGACCGCCTGGCCCCGTCGCGCGCCATTCCTCTCCATCGAAACGCAGACCCGCAGCGCTGAGGCCCGACGCCCATCTGGGAAACTCCAGCGGCCGCCAAATGGCCTCGTAAACCTCCTGCCAGGGACGATCGATGGTGATGGAGAGCGTTTTGGCCTGATAGGGCATGCTTACTTCGTCCCGAACATGCGGTCGCCCGCATCGCCTAATCCCGGCACGATATAGCCGTGATCGTTGAGCCTGTCTTCAATGGCCGCCGTCCAGATTTTCACCTCCGGATGCTGCCCCTGCAAATGCGCAATGCCTTCTGGGGCCGCCAGCAGGCTGACGAAGCGGATGTCCTTCGCGCCCACTTCCTTCAGGCGATCGATGGCAGCCACCGCGGAATTGCCGGTCGCCAGCATCGGGTCCATCACGATCACAAGCCGGTCGGCGATATCCTGAGGCGCCTTGAAATAATATTCGATCGCGCCGAGCGTCACAGGATCGCGATAAAGCCCGATATGGGCCACACGCGCCGAGGGCACGAGCCGCAACATGCCATCGAGAAAGCCGACGCCCGCGCGCAAGATCGGCGCGAACACCAGCTTCTTGCCCGCAATGACAGGCGCGCGCATTTCAGCAAGCGGCGTGGTGATCGCGCGCAATTCCATCGGCAGGTCGCGCGTGACCTCGTAGCACAGTAGCGTGCCGATTTCGTTCATCAGCTCGCGGAAAGAACGCGTCGAGCAGTGAATATCGCGCATCAGAGTGAGCTTGTGCTGCACCAGCGGATGATCGACACATTGCACGCCGAAGAGTTGTTCCATCGCACCGAGCCCTTTTTTAAAAAACCGTCCCGTCGCTGATTATATTCAACGGCGGCGAAACATCCGCACGTTTTTCGCGCGCCAGTTTCCGCCCCGTAGCCCAGGTGCCGCCTTCCAGAATCTTTGCCAGCGGCCATTCCGCCGCGCTCTTGCCGAGCCTCTCGCGCACAAGCACGCTGATCTCATCGAGCAGCGCAACGGTCAGCGCGCGCCATTCGACGATGAATTCATCGCCCGCGGCCCATTGCCTGTTCAACGCCTCAGGCGCGCGTGCAACCAGAGCGCCGCCATCGATGAAGAGGCCGCCATTGCGATATTCGGGCAGGCCCGTGAGCCCGCCAATGTCACACACCTCTATACCTGCCCATTGCAGCGGCTCGATGAGCGAATAGGCCAGCCACTGCGAGAGCTTGTGAAAGGGCATGAAACCCGCAGCCTCGGGCAGATCGTCAAGGCCCGAATGTCGCCAGCAATCGCCAAGCGGCACACCATCGAGGAAAAGGCGCGAGGGCCAGATGCCGTTGAAGCGTTCAAGCAGCAGTTCGAGAATGACAGGCGCGGCAAGCACGCCATCTGTGGCGCAGTCCTTGAGCGCATCGAAGATCTCGCCGGGTCGCTGCGCGCAGGCCTTTCCCAAGCCATTGAGCAGCGCCACGCGGCCCGCAAGCCCCGCGAGTGAATTGTTGCCCGTGACCTGAAAGCCCTTCTCAAGAGCCTCCAGCGTGAAGTCGCGCAAGGCCTGCGCATCCGCACGCTGCGCGCGTCCATCGCAGGCAAAAGCGCCCGCCTTGAACATGTCGAGGCTGGCAATGGCGAGCGCTTCGGAGCGCGCGAGCAATTTGCCGTCCGCCATGCGATAGCGCCAATTCGCACCGGCGCCCGCATCGAGAAGCACGCTGACGATAGCCAGATCGAAGGCGGTGCGTGCGCCCTCCGCGCTCAATCTGCCCGGAGGGTGAAAGCTGGCGGCATGGTCGAGACCGCCGACGACAAAATGCCGCCAGCGCGCGTGAAAGGGAATATCGAGCGTGGGATAGGCCGCGCGGATCGTGGCGACGACCGCGTCGGCGATGCCCGGCATGGCGGCGGGTTCAAAGCGCCAATGCGCCAGCTCGCCCCGCTTGGCCTTGGCCAGCAAAAGATGCGCGCGCGTCCGCACTGTTTGCGCACGCAGGAGAATGTCTGCCCCAGCCATGGCGTTAAAACGTGTCGAGATCGCGCCCGCTCGTGCGGGCGAGATCCTCCTTCGAGAGTGCGCCATCGGGCGCGTAATAACCGGCGGCCTTTTTCGCTTCCATCTCGACAGCAGCATCCTGCGGGATCAGCTCATCGGGCAAAGCCACGCGCTCCCCGATTTCAATGCCGGCCTCGACCAGCGCGTCATATTTCATATTGCTCATCGATACGAAACGATCGATGCGGCTGATGCCGAGCCAATGAATGACGTCAGGCATGAGCTGCTGAAAACGCGCGTCCTGCACGCCCGCCACGCATTCCGTGCGCTCGAAATAAGTTGCGGCCGTGTCGCCGCCCTCCTGCCGCTTGCGGGCATTATAGACGAGGAATTTCGTCACCTCGCCAAGCGCCCTGCCCTCCTTGCGATAATAGACGATGAGGCCAACACCGCCGCGCTGCGCGCCACGCACGGATTCCTCGATGCCGTGGATGAGATAGGGACGGCAGGTGCAGATATCCGAGCCGAACACATCCGAGCCATTGCATTCATCATGCACGCGGCAGGTGAGGTTGCGACGCCGGTCGCCCAGCGCAGCAGCATCGCCGATGACATAGGCCGTCGCTCCGCCAATGGGCGGCAAAAAGACATCGAGATCGGGCCGCGTGACGAGTTCGGGATACATGCCGCCGGTTTCCTCAAACAGCGTGCGGCGCAAATCGGCTTCGCTCACGCCAAAACGCTCGGCGACGCCCGGCAGATACCAGGCCGGTTCAATCGCGATTTTCGTCACCGCAATATCGCCGCTGGCCTTGAGGATCTCGCCATCGGGCGCAAGGCGATGGGCGGCCATGGCGGCGGTAATTTCGGGCAGGTTGAGCCGCGCGCGCGTCACGGCGATCGAGGGCCGGATATCGAGCCCGCCGGCAATCGCCTCCTTGAAAATATCCTGTGGCACATGTCCCCAGGGATCGAGCGAGACGATCTTTTCAGGATCGCACCATTGCGCAAACGGGCCGATGCGCACCGCAGGGCTTGTGTTGGTGAGGTCGGGCCGAACCTTGGGATTGAGCGCGCCCGCGCAAACGGCAAGCGCACGATAGAGCCCATAGGCCCCGCCATGCGCGCCGATGACATTGCGGTCGCCCGGCGTGCTGACGGTGCCGATGATGGGCCCGCGCTCCTGCGGATCAGCAGCGCCCCAATGGATAGGGCTGCGTCGCGCCGCCCCATGTTCGGGATGCGAGGTCAGGCGGATATGTGTCGACTTGTTTGACACGGTCATAAGCCGGTCTCCGGAAAACAAGGGCCATGAATCACGAAGGCCCCTGCGGGAGGGGCCTCGTCTTGCATTCGACGAGTGGCATCGTCGCGCCAAGCGGCCTGCCTGTCAATGTCAACTAAAGCCAAGCTTATGCTATCAAATAACTTATTTTGTCATATTAACTACTACGTCGCTGTTTTGCGTTATCTTTTTCGCACTTGATTCTCGCATTGGACGGCGTTGGAATGAAAACAATTCTCTCCACACTTTGCGCATTGGCGCTGTCTGCGACCGGCGTTCTGGCAGCGGATCTTCCGGTGCGCACCGCTCCGGCCCATTACGCCCCTGTCGCGCCGCCGCTCTTTGCGGGCTTTTATGCAGGCCTGAATTTCGGCGGCGGCTGGCAGCGCAACCAGATCGATGACATTCCGCCTTGCGGGCGACCCTGCACAATATCTTTCGACGCCAACGGCAATGGCATGCTGGCCGGCGCTCATGCGGGAGCAAACTGGCAGATGGGGCCTTGGGTCTTCGGGCTGGAGACAGATTTCGATTTGACGAACATCCATCACAAGACGGAAGTCCCCCTGTCGGAGCCAGATACGGTCGCCTCGCGCATTGTCTGGGAAGGCTCGCTGCGCGCGCGCATGGGCTATGCCATCGACCGCGTGCTCGTCTATGTCACCGGCGGCCTGGCTTACGCCAACATCAAGCACACATACGATCTCTATTCAGCCTCCGCGCCCCACACGCTGGTGGCGACAGAAAGCCTTTCGCGCGTGCGCCCCGGGTGGACCTTAGGCGGTGGCGTTGAATATGCCTTCGCGCCCGCCTGGTCCGCACGCCTCGAATATCGCTATTCGGATTTCGGCAGATACAGCGACAGCCCCAGCATTTATGCCTTGAGCTACACGGAGCGCCATCGCGAGGCCACCCACGGGGCGAGGTTCGGCGTCAGCTATCGCTTCTGACGCCGATCCAGCTTACTTGGCAGCGGCATCCTTGACGATGGGCACCCATTTCGCGATTTCAGCAGCCACAAAGGCCTTCAGGCCCTCGGGCGTGCGGTTTTCCTTGCGCGGAATGACTGCGCCAATCGCCTCAAGCTTGGCGCGCGTCGCCGGATCGTCCAGCGCCTGATTGGCTGCGGCAGAGAGCTTTTCGACGATCTCGCGCGGCGTGCCCTTGGGCGCAAACATCGCGTTCCAGCCTGATGCCTGATAGGCGGGCAGCCCTGCCTCGACCGTGGTCGGCACATCGGGCAGCGCCGCCGTGCGCTCCATCTGCGCGAGGCCGAGCGCGCGAATGTTGCCGGCGCGCACTTGCGGCACGAGATGGGGAATCTGATCGCAGAGGAAATCATACTGCCCCGACACCAGATCGTTGAGCGCTGGCCCCGAGCCCTGATAGGCGACCATCGGCGGGCGCGCGTCGATGAGCTTGGTGAAGAACAGGCAGGCGACATGCGAGGTGGACCCCACCCCGCCATGGCCATTGTTGTATTTCTGCGGATCGGCCTTGAGGAGGGCAATCAACTCGCCAAGCGTTTTGGCCGGAAAATCCTTGCGCACCAGCACTGCGATCGGCGTGTCTGACAGCTGGCTGATATGCTCGAAATCATTGACCGGGTCATAGGCAAGTTTGGGATAGAGCCCGACGCTTGCCGCATGTGTGCCCATCTGGCCCACAATCAGCGTATAGCCGTTGGGTTCAGCGCGCGCCGCGCGCACAGAGCCTGTCGTGCCCCCTGCCCCGCCGACATTTTCGATCACGAGTTGCTGGCCAAGGATCTTGCTCATCTGCTCGGACACGATGCGCCCGACAACATCGGTATTGCCGCCCGCCGCATAGGGCACGATCACGGTGATTGATTTTGACGGATAGGTTTGTGCGAAGGCGGTCGGGGCGAAAAGTGACGCGGCCAGAATGCATGCTGCAAAGCGCTTGCTCAAAGACATGGAAACCTCCCTCGATCATCCCTCGACATTGCGAGGAGAAAATGGGGCCGGGCGCTCTTTGACGCCTCGGCCCCGTGTCTTTTTAAATCGACTCGTAGATCATGGCATCAGCAAGCGCGGATGCATTGCCGAGGCGCTCAAGGCCATGCACGGCCTCAAGCAGGCGCGCCTGCGCCGCGTCGTCGATTGCGCCTTCCGCACACATGCGGAACTTGCCCTCGAGATCGGCGTCGCTGATCGGGTTGAGCGGGCCGCCGCGATAACGCTCGTCAGCCCATTGCACCAGCGTGCGTCCGTCGTTGGTGTCGATCTCGATGCGCGAGCGAATGAGATCATAGCCCTGCGCGTCGATCTGCGGATCGAGATGCACTTCCGTGCGGCGCTGCATGTCCTGCATCGCCTCGCCCGCGACGAAGGCATCCATGAATTCATGATGGCTGGCGCGGCGGCACAGCGCGATCATGCACAGCAGCGCAGGCATCGAGAACTTCGCCTGCAGATGGTTGACTGCGACCGGATAGCGGATCGGCTCGATGATGTTCTTGCCTGCATAGAAGCGGATGCGCGCGATCTGCTCGGGCTTCACATCATGCGCCAAAACCAGCGTCAGCATGGCGTCCATCGACTGATGCGTCAAAATCCCCGACGGATAGGGCTTGATGCTCACGCCGGGATCGACAATCGTCAGGTTCTTGCCAAAGCCCTGCGCGAATTTTTCTTCCGTCGCGCCCTCACCCATGACGGAGAAGAAGCCCCAGGGCCCATCGAGCGCGGTCGGGTCTGCCGTAAAGCCGCGGGCTGCAAGCAGGGCTGCGGTGACGCCGTTTTCAGCCGCGCGGCCGACATGCAGGGGCTTGGTCATCGTGCCAAAATTGCAGCGGATGCCGGCGGCAAGGCTCGCCGCAATACCAAGCGCATGGGCGAGCGTTTCACCCTTCAGGCCAAGCAGCTTGGCGGCGGCAGTTGCTGCGCCAAACGTGCCGACCGTGCCGCTGGTGTGATGGCCGCGGCGATAATGGACGGGCTTCATCCATTCCGAAATCTTGCATTCGACTTCAAAGCCCGCCTGAAAGGCGACCATGAATTGCTTGCCGTCCACATTGCCAAGCTTCTGCGACATGACGAGAGCGGCCGTCAGCGGCGGGCACGAGGGATGCGTGAGCAGGCCGTAGACGTGGGCCGGATCATGCGACACCTGCGTGTCGTCCCAATCATGCGCATGGCCAGCGGTTGCGAGCACGCGGGCAGCGAGTGCGGCCGGCACTTTCTTGCGGCCGCCGGCGATCACATAGGCGTCCTCACGGCCACCCGTCTCCACCGCATCGAGCGCCAGCATCTGCACGGAATGTTCGAGGCCGCCGGCAAGATAGAGGCCGAGCGTATCGACCATGCAGCGCTTGCCGATGCGCAGCGCCTCGGCGGGCAGATCGTCATAACCGACCGTTTCGATGAATTTGATGGCGTCGGCTGTGACCTGATGTTTCGCACTCATGGAGAAACCTTTTCCGTTTTGATATCGACAGGATTGAAATGTTCTGCGGAAACGAGGCGCTCGCGCGCCCGCATGACGTGATCGAAATGGGCGCGGTGCGCGCGCTCGCCATCGCGCGCGGCGATAGCCTCCACCATTTCGTGATGTTCGTTGTTGGAGATCGCAAGGCCCCCGCCCTGCACAAGGCTGCGCGTGCGGAAGAGATGCAGCAATTTGACGAGATCGCGGTAATGGCTCGCAAGCACGACATTGCCCGAATGGTCGATGATGAATTCGTGCAGGCCGAGATTGAGCGGATAATAGGCGTCGAAATCCTTTTTCTTCGCCGCCGTCTCCATCGCGACGATCTGGCGTTTCAGATCGGCGATTTGCTCGGCTGTGAGACGCTCCGCACAGAGCCGCCCTGCAAGGCCAAACAGAGCCGCGCGCACCGCATAAATATCGCACGCCTCCGCCACCGATATGGAGCGCACGAAGACGCCGCGATTGGGCTTGAGTTCAACGAGCCCGCCAGCCTCGAGCGCGCGCAGCGCCTCGCGGATCGGCCCGCGGCTTGTGCCAAAGCGCAGCGCGAGCTGGTTTTCGTTGATTCGGTCGCCCGGTGCGATTTCGCCAGCCATGATCATGCGCTCGACCTCGGCTTCGATGAGAAGCGCGAGCGAGCGGGACTTGATCAGAGCAACATTTTCGAGAACCGAGGACATGAGGGCATCCATATCAGCTATTCATATCATTCGTCATTGCGAGGCGCGAAGCGACGCGGCAATCCATCTTTGGGCGCCCGTGACGGTAACTGACAAAGATGGATTGCTTCGCTGCGCTCGCAATGACGAATGGGAAAGATCGCGCATCTCCCATCAGTGGCGCAGGTCGCGCAGCCGTTTCGGGCCGTTCGCATCGAAAAGCCCAGTCACCACGCCGCGCGCGACATCCGCGTCCGCCGCCGCCCAGCCGCCGTAGATGGCATTGTCGACGAATTTGCCTTCAAGCTCCTCGAGGCTCATGGGCGCATGAATGCCACCGCGCATATAGCCCTGGCGAAGCTCGCGCACTTCGCCCGATTTCAGCGTCGCGCGCAGATGGCCGATGAACTGATCGGGATAGGGATCCGCAGGGTTGACGATATAGCTGACCTTGGCGGCGAAAGCGCGCACGGCAGGATCGTTGATGCTCTCTTCGGAAAACTCGCCAAGCCCCGCCTTGCCTTTGATGAAGCCGAGCGCCATGCAGAACGGCGTCGAGAATTTCGCGGCATAAGGCGTCTGCGGGCGATGCTTGACCGCCAGCGGCTCCCAAAGGCGATGCACCGTGCCCTCGCCCACATCGCAGGTGATGGAGACGATATCGTCCGCGCTCACACCCTGCTTGGCGAGCGCAAGGGCGCAATCGATGAAGGGCTGCGTCATGGTTCCGCAGGCATAGGGCTTGAAGACAATGTCATCGATCACCCAACGCGTGCCAAGGTCAGCCAGCAGCAGGTCGAAGGCGGGTTTGCGCGAGGGTGCGAAGGCGTGGAAGAATCCATGCGTGCCTTCAAACACCGTGCGCGGCCCCAAGAATCCGCCGCGCGCCATCAGCGCGGCGCGCAGGCCAGATTGCGCCGCCCAGCCCGCATGCATGCGCTTGGTCCAGGTGCCCTCGGCCAGATATTCGATAATGCCCGACGCCATGCTGCCGGCAATGCCGAGCGCCGAGACGATCTGCTGACGGTTGAGGCCAAGGGCCACGGCGACAGCGCCAGCGGCCGCCATCGTGCCGATGACGGCGGTGGGGTGAAAGCCAGCCTTGTGGATCGCCTTGGGCGTCACGAGGCTCAGGCGGCAAAGCAGTTCCGAGCCATAGGCGGTAGCCAGCAACATCCGCTCGCCCGGCAGATTCTCCATTTCGCAGATGGCCATGGCGGCGGGCACGATGACCGCGCCCGAATGCACCGGGCCGCCCTCGAACGTGTCGTCATAATCCTCGCCATGGGCGGCAGTGCCGTTGATCAGGGCCGCGCTGAAGGGATCGAAACCCCGCGCATGGCCGATAGCCGTCGCATCGCCCGGGCCAGACGCGCCGAGCGTCGCCTCAACATAGACTTCCTTGCGCGCGGCAATGCACAGGCCCGCGACATCGAGCACGATGCGGCGGCACATTTCGATTGTGCCCGGCGACAGCTTGGCGAGATCGGCGTCAACGAGCCAGTCGGCGAGCGTTTCGGCGATGGGCGTGGTGATATTTTGGGTCATGCTGCCTTCTGTTCGGCTTTGCCCGACTTCAAACTGTCGCGGAAGTGGCGGACGAGGGAAATGACGATGAAGATGGCGGCCAGCGCCAGCAGCGTGGCGGCGATCGGATCCTCCGTGAAGGTCATGTGATCGCCATCCGAGAGCACGAGCGCACGCCGGTAGTTCGACTCGACCATGAAGCCGAGCACCACGCCAAGCACCATCGGAAGCGTCGGGATGCGGAAATATTTCATCCCATAGCCGATGACACCAAAGGCAAGCGCGATGCCGACATGAAACAGGCTGTTGTGGATCGCATAGACGCCCGAGAGCACAAGCGCGAAAATGAAGGCCATCAGATAATGCTTGGGCCGGTTCACCAGCCAGATGCAGGGACGCAGGATGAGATAGCCAACGATCACCAGCGCGAAAAGCGAGATGACCTTGCCGGCATAAAGCCCCATCACCACGTCATAATGCTTGGTGAAGAGCATCGGACCAGGCGTCATGCCATGGATGAGAAAGCCACCAAGCAGAACAGCGGCTGAATTCGAGCCCGGAATGCCAAGGCCCAACATCGGGATCAAGGCCGTTGCCGAGACCGCGCCATTGGCCGTTTCAGGCGCTGCAATGCCTTCGGGCGACCCATTGCCGAATTCCTCAGGCTTCTTCGACCAGCGCTTGGCCTCATTATAGGAGAGGAAAGCTGCAATCGTGCCGCCGCCACCCGGCGTCAGGCCTTCGATGAAGCCAATCACCGCGCCGATGACCTGCGCCACGCGCAAACGGGCGCGCATCAGCGCATCGGGCATCTTGATCGACGCATCGGCGCTGTTGGTCTGCCGCCAGCCGGGCTGGCTGCTCTGCTCGAAAAGTTCGGCCACAGCATAAATGCCGACCATGACGAGAATGGGCGGAATGCCGGAGAGCAGTTCGGGATCATCGAACGTGAAGCGATTGAGACCTGTCACCGGGTCCGTGCCCACCGTCGCGATCATCAATCCGATAAAGCCCGCCATCATCCCCTTGATGAGCGATTCACCTGCAAGTGAAGCAATGACGCTCAGGCCCAGCACGCCAAGACCGACATAGGATGTCGGCTGGAAGGCAAGCGCCACATTGGCGAGAGGTTGCGTCAGCGTGATGAGAAGGATCACGCCGAAAATCGAGCCTAGCAAAGTCGAATAGAGCGAAATGCCGAGCGCCTCGCCGGCCTTGCCCTGCTCTTTCATCGCATAGCCGTCGATGACGGTGGCCGCGGCCGAATTCGTGCCCGGCGTGCGAATGAGAATGGCCGGGATCGAGCCACCATATTCAGCACCGAGATAGGTGCTTGCGAGCAGCACCACCGCCGCCGTCGGGTCTGCGCCATAGGTGAAAGGCAGCAGCAGCGCCATTGTGATGGAGGGGGAAATGCCCGGCAGCGCGCCGCCCAGAATGCCCCAGGCGATTCCACCAAACGCGGCGGGAATGATCATCGGCGAGGCAACGACCGCGCCGAACATGGCCATGAGTTCGTTCATCGCGCCAACCTCTCGATCAATTCAGGCCAGATGCCGGCAGGCTGTCCGATGTGCAGCAAGAAGACGAAAACGAACCAGAGGCCAAGCGCACCGAGCGCCGAAATAGCGGCCGTACGCAGCGACATTTGCCCACCCTGATAGAGCGTGGCAATGGCAATCACGAGCGTGATGCAGAGCGGATAGCCAAGCGTCGGCACGAGGACAACATAGCCAACGCCAATCGCCAGCATGCCCAAGCCGCGCCGCGCGGCGGTCGCCTCCTTGCTCTTTACTTCCGCCGTGCCCGCAGGCGCAGGCGCGCGTTGGAGCAAAGCGCGCACCATCAGCAGCGTCGAAAATCCGCCGAGCATCCACGCATAGATCTTGGGCAAGCCCTCGGGCCCGACATCGTCGGCGAGCTGGCTGACCTGAATTTTCGAGGCCATTGCATAATAGACAATGGCAAGGACAAGGCCGAGAAGGCCGGCGACAAAATCGCGATTCATGGGATCCGCCGGCTCTATTTGATGACGCCGGTGGACTTCAGGAAGTCCTGCGTTTCCTGGCCGAATTCCGCGACGAATTTCACATATTCAGCATGCGGGATGAAGGCGGGCTGGAGGCCGTTCTCCATATAGATCTTCTTGTAAGCCGGATCGGCGAGCACTTTCTGCACGCCCGCCTCCCAGGCCGCGACGACCTCGGGCGGTGTGTTCTTGGGACCGGCAAGACCACGGAACTTGCGCACGGCGACATTGACGCCCTGTTCGCGCGCTGTCGGAATCTCGGGCAATTGTTCAAGCCGCTTCTCGCCCATCACGGCGAGCACGCGCAATTTCCCGGCTTCCATCTGGCCGCGAATTTCCTGCATTTCGCCGATGCCGATATCGAGCGTGTGATTGAGCACATTGATGAGCATGTCGCCGCCGCCCTCGAAGGTGACGACGGCCGCGCGCACGCCGGTTGCCGTCTTCATCTGTTCGAGCACCTGGCGCTCAAGCGAGGCAGGATTGGCCGCGCCCCATTTGCCGCGACTGGCCTTGGCGTGATCGATCACATCCTGCAGCGTCTTGAACTTGCTGTCGGCCGCTGTGTAGACGACCTCGGGATCGAAGAAGACATTCACCAGCGGCTCGAGATCCTTGTAGCTCGCCTCGGGCTTGGAGAGCAGCGAGGTGTAGATGAAGGTCGGCGTGGTCGCATAGAACATGCCGCCATCGGGCTTGGCCTTGGCGAGCACGGCCATGGCCTTGGCGCCCGAGCCGCCTGAAATATTCTCGACCGCAAAATTCACCCCGCCCATGGCGCGGGTCAGATGCGGGAGCAGTTCACGCAGGAAAATATCGCTCCCCCCGCCCGGGCTCGAATGGGTGGCGAGGATCACCGTGTCCTTGGGATATTTCGCGGGCGCCTGGGCAAAGGCGGGCGCGACGGCAACAGCGAGACCGACAATCGCGCCGGCAGCGAGACGAAGCTTGCGCATCGACATGGTGTTTCCTCCGTCCAGTGCCGCTTTTGGCGCGGCTACAAGTGTCAATTGTCGACAGTTATCGATTTGCGTCAAGTGGGGAAGCGGTCCTTGTCCACCTGACTTGCCCTTCTCCCCTTGCCTGCCGGCGGGTAGATGACGCACATTGCGACGCGCGGGGCCCGCCTGCCCGCGATTTGGAGACTTTATGGTCTGGTTGTTTTTGGCGGCGGTTACCCTGCTCATCGCAGCCCTTGCACTGCGCGCGAAATCTCCCGGTCGGGCGATTGCGGTTGCGGCCATCGCCCTCCTGACGGGGCTCGGCGCGCTCGTGTTCTTGCTCGCAGAACAAGATACGCCCCCCGCAGTGATTGCGGCCGAAGAGCTGACGCTGGCCGATGTCGTGCTCAGCAGCGACCGTTACGGCCATCAATTGAGCGGGCGCGTCACCAACCGTTCCGCGCGCCGCCTCGGCACGCTCGCACTCACAATCACCTTCAAGGAATGCCCCGCGCAGACGCCCTGCCGCGAGCTTGGCAAAGAGACGGTGCGTCTCTTCCTCGCGCTTCCGCCTGGGCAGACCGGCGGTTTCTCCGCGCTGCTGTCACAGGGTGCTTTGGCCGACCGTGCAAGCGTGAGCTGGGATTGCGCCGTCACCGGGGCGAATGCGGATTTCTGATAGGTTTTGACCAGAACCGATTTGACATGGATGGGCCCCCGGCCCTTTCATGCGCGCGAAGCGTCGCAATGCGCTCGCATAAGATACCGGGAGAAATGCCATGAAGGCCCTTACAGGCGCGCTTGCCGCCCTGACGCTTGCTGCACCCTTGCTGGCTGAGACAGCCGCCGCGCAGACAACACCCAACCTCAGCCTCATCGTCGGCTTCGCGCCGGGCGGCTCAGCTGATTCCATCGCGCGCATCATCGGTGCGCGCTTGCAGGAAAAGACCGGCCGCACGGTTGTTGTGGAAAACCGTCCGGGCGCGGGCGCCAATATCGCGACCAAGGCTGTCGTGCAGGCTGCGCCCGATGGCAACACGCTGCTCGTCACCACAGCAGCGCTGCCGATCAACGAGACGCTCTATCGCAACAAGGGCTTTGCCGCGACCTCGCTGATGCCGATCTCGGTTGTCGCCACGACGCCGGAAGTCTTTGCCATCAACAAGGATGACAAGTCGAAGACCATCGCCGAATTCGTCGCCAATGCGAAGGACAAGGAAATCCTCTTCGCGACGGCGGGCATCGGCACCGGCTCGCATATTGCGGGCGAATATTTCTTCACCTTCGTGTTGAAGGCGAAGCCCAAACACGTGCCCTTCCGCGGCGGACCCGATGCCACCAATGCCGTGCTCGGGGGCCATGTGCCGATGGTCATTTCCTCGCTCTCGGGCTTTGCCCAGCAGGTTGCGAGCGGCGAATTGCGTGGCCTTGCCATTGCGGCCGATGCGCGCAATCCCGTCATCAAGGATGTGCAGACCTTCACGGAAGCCGGCTATCCGGGCTTCACTTCGCTGTCCTGGGTCGGCTTCTTCGCGCCTCCCGGCACGGCCAAGACACTCGTGACCGGTCTCAACAAGCAGATCGAAGATATTTCCCACGAGCCGGCCGTCCAAGCCAAGCTGCGCAGCATCGGGTTCGATCCGATGTATGGCGATGTGGCGTCGAACGAAGCCTTCATGGCGCGTGAATATGCCGAATGGAAGAAGCGCGTCGAAGCGCTCGACCTGCGTATCGATTAAGAGGACCGCACATGACGATCAACGCAACAATCCGCGGCCTCATCACCACCGCCTGGGATGACGGCTATGTCTGCCTGCTGGCGACAGAGGGCGAGAACGGACCCAACATCAGCCCCAAGGGCAGCATGATGGTGTTCGATGACGAGCATCTCGCCTATTGGGAGCGCTCCAAGAAGCAGGCGCTCGCCAATCTGCAAAAAGATCCCCGCGTCGTGGTGGTCTACAGCAATCTCGCCGCACAGCGCGCAGGCGTGCTGGAATCGGGCATCCTGCGCTTCTATGGCGTAGCGGAACTGCACGAAGACGGCCCGATCCGCGATGCGATCTTCGCCCGCCTCAACGAGCGCGAGTCGACCCATGTGGGCGCAGATGTCGGCATCGGCGTGCTCATCAAGCTGACACGCGCCGAAGACGTGCGCGGCAAGCCGCTGACGTAGGTTTGGACGAAAAAAACAGCAATCCAGAGGGCGGCACCTGCACTCTGGATTGCTTCGCTCCGCCCCAATTGCGATTACGCCTCCGGCACGTAGACTTCGCCCTTCATGATAGGGCGGCAGGTGCGCAGGATGCCGGCACGCACGACTTGCAGGTCTGCGCCTGCGCCCGATGTCTCAAGCCGCACATCGACCATGCCGGTGGGATGCTCGATCCAGATCGTGCGCGGGTTGCCCTCGGGGCGGCGCGCGAGATCGTAGGCGACGGAGCCTTCCACCATGCAGGCCGTCGAGACGCAGACCGCGCCCGTCACCGCATGGGCGGCATGCAGCGCATGGGGCGTGAGATAGCGCGAGGTGATCGCGCCCGTGCCGCGCGGCTCTGACAGCAGGCTAACCTTGGGGATCACGCTGTCGGTAACATCGCCAAAGCCCATCATGCGACCGGCTTCCAGACGGATGCTTTCGATGCGGGCGAGCAATTCCTTGTTGCCGTCGATTTCCTTGCGGCCTTCGGTGCCCTCAAGGCCAAGGTCGCGGGCACGCAGCAGCATCATCGGCATGGCGACATCAAAGCACGAGACTTCGACGTCCTGGATCACATCCACAACCTTGCCGGTCGGGAGCATGGAGCCGGTCTTAGAGCCGACGACATCCATGAAGTTCAGGATGACCGGCGCGGCGGTGCCCGGCACGCCGTCGATTGCCGCATCGCCCTTGTAACAAACACGCCCGCCGGGCGTCTGGACAACCGCCTCGATCTTGCTCGACGTGTTCACGTCATAGATCACGACCGACGTCTCGCCGTCCTTGATCGGCACGATGCCCATTTCCAGCGCGAAAGGCGCGACGCCCGAGAGCATGTTGCCGCACGAGGGGCCGGTATCCACGACCGGCTTGTCGATCACGACCTGACAGAAGAGATAATCGACATCCACGCCCGGGCGCTGCGAGCGCGAAACAATGGCGACCTTGCTGGTCAGCGTGTCAGCGCCGCCCAGTCCATCGATCTGGCGCAGGTCGGGCGAGCCCATGACGGCAAGCAGAATGCGGTCGCGCTCGGCAATGTCCTTGGGGAGATCCTCGGCCCGGAAATAGGGCCCCTTGGACGTGCCACCGCGCATAACCAGACAGGGAATAGAAAAATGATCGCGCATGGCTCGCCTCGCAAAGTGCAGCACGGGCCTGACCACCCTCTGGCGCCCCAAAAAGGCCCGCGCATGATGGGCTGCATGGTTACAGCCGCCGCGCCCTGCACGCAACCTTGACTCACCCCTTTGGAAGGGCCGAAAAGCGTTGCCAGCCAATGGCCGACACGAGGCCTGACATTCCGGGCAGGAACAAGGAACCACAATGCGCAGCATCACCATGGACGAGGCCCTCGCCGTCATTCTCAAGACGTTCGAACGCGCCGAGGAAATGCAGGCCTATGCCTTGGCAGCAATCGTTCTCGACAATGGCGGGCGCGTGAAGGCATTTCTGAAGCAGGACGGCGCCTCGATCATGCGGTTCGAGATTGCGCGCGGCAAGGCTTTCGGCGCGCTGGCGCTGCACCGCACCTCGCGCATGGTGTTGCAGAAATCCCGCGAAAAGCCCGCTTTCATGGACACTTTGCGCGAAATGGCTGACGGGCCGATCTTTCTGGAGGCCGGCGGCCAGATCATCCGCGATGCCAATGGCGATGTGATCGGCGCGATTGGCGTGACGGGCGACGTCAATGAAGTCGACGACATTTGCGCCATCGAAGGCATCCGCCGTGCGGGCCTGCGCTCGGATGACGATTTCTCGCTCGAGGATCAGAAGCGCCTCAACATCAAGCCGAACCCGCCGCTCAAGGATCCGCGTTGATGCCGGGCGTTGCGTTGAAGGATGCCGGGGCGCGGCGCAGGGCGTTCCGTGCCCTGCTGGCTGGCGACACATGCCTGTTTCCGGCCTCGATCTATGATCCGCTTTCAGCGCGCGCCGCCGAAGAACTCGGCTTCGAGCTCGCCTTCATGGCGGGCTCGGTCGCGTCCCTCGTGATCCTGGGCGCGCCCGATCTCGTTGTCGTCACCTTGAGCGAATTAGCCGAGCAGGCACGCCGCATTGCGCGCGCCACCACCCTGCCCTTCTTCCTCGATGCCGACCACGGCTTTGGCAATGCGCTGTCTGTCATGCGCACGGTGCAGGAGCTCGAGGCTGCCGGTCTTGCCGGACTGACAATCGAGGACACAGCTTTGCCCGCGGGCTTCGACCAGAAGGGCTCAGGCCCGCACGGGCTTGCCGAAAGCATCGGCAAGATGAAGGCGGCGCTGGCCGCGCGCAGTGATCCTGATTTTGTCATCATCGGACGCTCGGGCGCAGCCGCCAGCACCGGACTTGCGGATTGCCTCACGCGGGTCGCAGCGTTTCAGGATGCGGGCGTGGATGCGATCTTTCTGTCGGGCCTGAAAACCCGCGCCGAAATCGAGGCCTGCGCCAGCGCCTGCCGCGTGCCCTTGCTGCTTGGCGCCTTGCCTGCCGCCCTTTGCGATGCGCAGGCGCTGGCCCCGCTTGGCGTGCGCGCGGTCATCACCGGCCACCGCCCGCATTCAGCGGCGGTGCGCGCCACCTATGAAACCCTGCGCGACACGCGCGCAGGCACGTTGCACCAACAGCCTGCGGACGAGGCCCCGATGATGGATCGCCTCAGCCGCAAAGAGACCTATGCCGCATGGAGCAAGGCTTTTCTCACATCCGACGGAGCCGCCAAATGACGAGCCAATTGACTCCCCTTCTCGTCTCCGCTTTTCCCAATGCCAAGGCGCTGCCGCTGTGGATCGCGCAGGAACAGGGTTTCTTCGAGCGGCGCGGCCTCGAGGTCTCGCTCGATGAAACCGAAGCCTCCAAGGCCCAGCGCGAGGGATTGGCGTCCGGTCGCATCCAGATCGTGCAATCGGCCATCGACAACGGACTGGCGCTGATCGTCCAAGGGCATGATGTCGTCATCGTCATGGGTGGCGAAGGCGGCATGAATGATTTCATCGTGCAGCCCGGCATCGAGAACCTCAGCCAGTTGCGCGGCCGCACGCTCGTGGTCGATTCACCTGATACGGCCTATGCCCTGCTCGCCCGCAAGATGCTCGCCGCGCAAGGCCTCACCTATGGCGTCGATTACCAGATGCGCCCGGTTGGCAATGGTTTTCACCGCGTCGCTGCCATGCTGGAAAGCACCGACAATGCGGGCGCTGTGCTCAATCCGCCCTTCACTGCGCAGGCGAAAGCCGCTGGCATGAAGAGCCTTGGACGCCTTGTCGATCATGTCGGCCCCTATCAGGCGGGCGGCGCTTTTGCGCTGCGCAGCTGGGCGCGCAAGAATGGCGCTGCGCTGCAGGCCTATATTGCAGCCTATGTGCAGGCCCTGCGCTGGCTGCGCGAGGATGCCCATGCCGCTTATGTCGAGACCATGCTGGTCGAGCGGCTGAAGCTGAGCCCGGAGATCGCGGCAGCCACGCGGCGCGAAATGCTGGAGGCTGACTTCGGCTTCACCATTGACGCCAAGCTTGACGCCAAGGGGATGGAAAACGTGCTGGAAACGCGCGCGGCAACCGAAGGCGTACATCCGCTGCTTGCTGACCCGACGACCTTCGTCGATGAAAGCTGGTATGATCGCGCCGTTGCAAATCTCGAGGACGACGAGTGATGCGCGAAACAATTCCGCTGTCCCTGAGTGACTTCCTGGCCCGCGACCAGGTGGCGCTGATCATGTGGGACTTTCAAAAGGGCCTTGCGGGAAAGGCGCTTCACGCCGATCGCGTGATCGCTGCCGCGCAAAACTTGCTCGCGAGCGCAGATGCGGCCGGCATTCCGGTCATCTGGAGCCGCCATGTTCTTCCCCCGCTCGATCTCCTGTCTGGGCCCTTCAAGCTTTTCCTGATGAAGAAGCAGAAGGTCGATCATCCCTCCAAGCTTGCGCCTGCGATGCAGGAAGGGATGGAGGAGACCGAGTTCGTCGAGGGCCTGCGCCCTGCCGCCCATCACATGGTGCTGGAGAAAAGTCAGCCCTCGCTCTTCGTTGATACGCCGCTTGATGTGCGGCTGAAGACGCTTGGGGTAAAGACACTCGTTCTTGCCGGCGTCGCCACGGACATCGGCATTGAGTTCAACGCGCGCCACGCCGCCGCCAAGGGCTATTTCAGCGTGATCGCCGAAGATGCGACGGGTTCTTATACCGAGGCAGCGCAGGCGCGCAGCATCGACTTCCTGCGCTCGTGGACGACGCCCGTCGTCAGCAGCGCCGAAATTTGCAGTCACTGGACGAAATGAACGCGAGGCGCTTCGAGCGTCCCAGATGGAGGAAACCATGAGCCTGACAACAATCCGCACGGCGCTTGCAGCCTACTGCGCAACTGCCGCCCTTCTCGCTGGCGCATCCGCGCAGGCGCAACAGACCGATGTCGAGAAATTCTACACCGGCAAGAATGTCGATTTTCTGATCGGCTCTGCGCCGGGCGGCGGTTACGGCATTTACGGTGCTGTGCTCGGACGCCATATCGGCAAGCATCTGCCGGGCAAGCCCAACATTGTCGCGCGCAACCTCGATGGCGCGGGTTCGATCACGGCCGCCAACCTGCTCTACAACAAGTCGCCGAAAGATGGCTCGACCTTTGGCGCAATCTTCATGGGCGCCGTGACCGAGCCACTGACGGGCGACGCCAGCGTCACGCAATATGATCCGCGCAAGTTCATCTACATCGGCTCGGCCAACAAGGAGACGAGCATCTGCCTCGTCTGGCACGACGCGCCGGTAAAGAGTTTTGAGGAGATCCTGACGAAGGAAGTGCTGGTCGGCGGCGCCGGTGTCACCTCCTCGATCCGGCAATATCCGATGGTGCTGAACAATGTGCTTGGCACCAAGTTCAAACTCGTGAACGGCTATCCGGGCTCGCGCGAGGCAGGCCTTGCGATGGAGCGCGGGGAAGTCAACGGCATGTGCGGCATCCAGTGGACGAGCTTCCTCGCCCAAGGCGCGGAATGGATGGCCAACAACAAGGTGCGCATCATCGCGCAGATGGGCGGCTTTTCCGGCGACGACGAACTCAACAAGATGAACGTGCCCAAGATCTGGGACTTTGTGAAAACCGATGCCGACAAGCGCACGCTTGCGGTCGTCTTCAACCAGCTCGAATTCGGCCGCCCCTACGTGCTGCCCCCGGGCGTGCCGGCCGAACGCGTCGCTGCCTTCCGCAAGGCGTTTGACGAGACGATGAAAGATCCGGACTTCCTCGCCGAAGCAGCCAAGGCGAAGCTCATCATCAATCCGGTGAATGGCGAGGGCGTGCAGAAGCTCGTCGACGACATCTACACCACGCCCATGGCCGATGTGGAACGTGCGCGTGCGGCGTTGAAGTAGGCTTTTCGGGAACGGGACGTGCGGCGTGCGTGGGCCCCAAAAGCAGGACTGCCGGTGGCCCCGTTTCCATCGGCAGCTCAAGATGCGGTGACATGCCGTGAAATGCATTCAAATGCGTTGAAGCGCTTGAAACTGGTCAAATCCGCTGCTATTTAAGGATCATGCGCGGCCCCTTTTTGGGTGTCCGCTTCCGCCCTCAAAGGCGGAGTTACCGGCCAAGGGAGTTCTCGAAAGAGGGCTCCCTTTGGTTTATCAGGTCGGCGGCTGCGGTGGTTTGGGAAGCCACTTCAATATCTTTCCCAAGACTTGATTGAACTCGTCCTCGGGCAGACGCTTGATTGGTCCCGGATAAAGGGACAGCCTGCTTACGGCTGCGGACGCCAGCTTGTCGCAAATGGCCCAATTGATCTCGCCCTCGGACAAGGCCATCGAAAGCTTGACCGCCCATTCATTCCCGCTCTGGTCAACGGTTGAGCATGGGATAACCGTGACCACTCCCCCCAGTGTATTCCGGTAGGACACGATGAGAACCGGGCGCGTCTTCCAGAATTCCGGGAGGTGAGCATCCAGAGGGAAGTCACACCAGTAGAGCTGACGTATCTTCGGCGCCGCCTTGATTCTCGGGGCTATACGAAGCGGCTTATCGTCTGTTCTGGTCATTCCAGGAACGTTCTTAAAATAATTTTTAAAAAATGAGCCGCCTCAAACAAGAGGCGGCTCAATCAAAATTCGGCGGGTTGAACCCCGCCCTTACTGAGCCGTGAATTTCACGTCGTAATTCTTGCTGAGATAGTCACGCACCCAGGTGCGGGCTTCGGGCGAAATGGTGGTGGCGGCCTTGTAGAGCGCCTCGCCTTCGCCATCCGTCAGCTCGTCATATTCGCCGATCAGCTCGTCGCGCTTGGCGATATATTCGGGATCCTTCACGAGATCGCGAACCGCCTTGCGATAGGCTTCGACAATATCGGCCGGCGTGCCCTTGGGCAGAACGAGAAGTTTCTGGCCGGGGAAGCCGGCAACGAGGAAGGCGCGCATCGCCTCCCATTCAATGCCCGACGGCTTCTTGCCGAAGACTGTCTCATAGGCTTCCTCGAAATGGGGCAGATCGGGGAAGTTGGGATCACGCGCAAGATTGCCGTTCTTGTCGAGCACACCCCACGAGAAGAGCGCAACCGCTTCACCCTTCTTCACCATCGGCGCGGATGAGCGCAGGTAGGCGGAGGTTGTCTGGTAATCGATTTCCATTTCGCCGCGCTCAAAGGCCAGACGGCCTTCGCCGCGACCCGGGAAGCCGGTGATGTGCTGGACATCGAGGCCGAGCAGTCGGAAGCCGAGCAGCGGCACGAGATCGAGCGAGGTCAGGCCCTGCGATGCATAATGCAGCTTCTTGCCCTTGAGCTTGTCGAGATCCTTGAGCGAGGTCACGCCGAGCTTGGAGGAGATATAGGCCGCGCCACCCGTCGGGGCGGCCATGATCGGGATCCAGTCCTTGTAGTCGAATTTCACATGCGCTTCGCCCAGCAGATAGGGGAATTGCGTGGAGCCAGACGTGCCAAGGATCGTCAGGCCATCGGGCTTGGCGGTCGCGTTGAAAATATTTGCGCCCGAGATCGAGCCGCCGCCGGGCTGGTTCTTCACCACCACCGCAGGCTGGCCGGGCAGATGCTTCTGCAGGAGCTGCGCGTTGAAGCGGCCCCAGACGTCCGAGCCGCCGCCCACGCCAAACGGGATCACCATGGTGATCGTCTTGTTCTTGAAATCGACGGCGCTGGCGGGCTGCGCCAGGCCAGCAGACAGCGCGAGTGCGGCGGACGCCGCAAGAAGGAACCTGCGATTCATCAAAAAAACCTCCCTGAGGGTCGTTACCCGTTTGCTTAGCGCAGTTTATGCGCGCGAGCGACCATGGTTGACCAATGAACCTTTTTTGAAGAGCCTAACTTTAGTCTTATGGCTCCGCGCGAGGGGCAGAAGGCCAAGCGCGCATTGCCCCTGTAATTCGTGCGTGTTATCGGGCTTGTCCACCCCTGCGGAGCGGCCTGATGACCGAGATCGACGTTTACAAGGGCCAGCCCTCTGCATTCTGGACCTTCTCGCTCGCCGTTTATGGGCGCGCGGGCGTGCCACCTGCCTGCCTCACCTTGCAGGACAGCTCGGGCGTGGATGTGAACATCCTGCTCTTCTCCCTGTTTCTGGGCCGCAGCGGACGCGCGCTCTCTGCCACCGACATTGGCGCCATCGTCGCCACTGTTGAACCCTGGCGGCACGATATCGTGGCCGTGCTGCGCATGGCGCGCCGCGCGCTCAAGGAGCCGCCGGCCCCCTTCGAGGGACCAGCCATCGTCCTGCTGCGCAAGAATGTGAAAGCCGCGGAACTCGAAGCCGAACGCATCCAGCAGGAAGCTCTTTGCGTAAACTTTCCTTGGGACCGTGCGGGACAGGCCGAACCCGATACTGCACGCGCCTGCGCCGGCAATATCGAGGCCTATCGCGCGCACCTCGGCACGACATTCGATGAACAGGCCGCAGGCGTGCTTCTGGCCGCGGCGGCTGCAACAGAGATCAAAGGGGTGAGCAAGTGAGTGAACAGGTCAAGGCCGACGTCCCGAAGCGCCTGATTGTGGGCATCAGCGGGGCCTCCGGCATCGTCTTCGGCCTGCGCATGCTTGAGACCCTCAAGCGGCTCAATATCGAGACCCATCTCATCGTCTCGAAGGCCGCCGAGATGACGCTCATCTACGAGACCGACCTCAAGCCCAAGGATCTCCGCGATCTGGCCAACGAATATCACCCGATGAGCGACATCGGCGCGAATATTTCGTCGGGCTCCTACAAGACGATGGGCATGATCATCGTCCCCTGCTCCATCCGCACGATGAGCGAAATCGCAACCGGCGTGACGGGTTCGCTGATGAGCCGGGCCGCAGACGTCGTGTTGAAAGATCGCCGCCGCCTCGTGCTCGCCGTGCGCGAGACGCCCCTGCACACGGGCCATTTGCGCACCATGACCTCGCTGTCGGAAATGGGCGCCGTGATCGCGCCGATCATGCCTGCATTCTACAATCGGCCCAAGACCGTCGATGACATCATCGACCATACGGTCGGCCGCCTGCTCGACCTTTTCGATATCGATGCGAAAATGATGAAGCGCTGGAAGGCAGACGGCGAGCCGCTCAACGATTAATCCACGCGGTCTTTGCCAAAGGCCAGCAGCAGCGCAATGGCAAGGGCAAAGGCCATCAGCAACAGGCTAGTGGTGACATAGCCCGCTGGCTCGACCAGAAACGCCAGCGGGAACGGCATGCCATACAGGCCGAAATAGAAGCAGGCGGCGCCCACCGCCTGCGGCCCGGCGCGACGCGCGGGCTCGATGCCCTGGCCAAGCCAGGCTGACACCACCGGGTAAATCACGCTCGACCCAAGCCCGAAGGCAATCGCGCCGCTCATGATGAGCGCGAGCGCGGAGGATGCAGCAATGATGCCGAGCCCCACCGCCATCAAGCTCAGCCCCGAGGCGACCAGCAGGCGGGGCGAGACGCGCTGAAACAGATTGCCCGACATGCGGGTCAGCCCGGTCGCCACCGTCGAGGGCACGAAGAACAGCGCCAGCGCAATGCCGCGCGAGAGCAGATCTGGCGGCAGGAATGCGATGCTGTAGGCATGCAGGACGCCACCCGCAAACAGCGCCGTCAAAGGCAGGATGAATTTGCGCTGCAAGGCCCCTGACAGATCGAGCCCCATCGCCTTGGGGCGCGCGAGCGGTCGCAAGCCCAGCGTGAGCGCCAGGCCGAGGGCGGCAGGACCGGTCGCCGACAGGAAAAATGCCGTGCGGCCAAAACAGGTGAGTGTGATTTCACCCATCGCCGGGCCGAGCGCATAGGAAAACGGGATCAGCGACGAGAAGACGATCACCAGCCCGACAAACCGCACCTGATTGAGGCGGCTCTGACCATAGGTCATGATCGAGGGCAGATAGAGGCCAAAGCCGACGCCATGCAGCAGGCGCGAGGCAGTCGCGCCCCAAAAACTCTCGGCTGTGAGCGCCAGCGAGCCAAAGCCCACGATCATCAGCGACATCGACAGCCGCGTTGTTGCCAGTGTTCCGATGCGCGCGGCAACGGGCCCGGCCAACAGATTGACCACGATGACGGGAATGGCAAAAAGCGAGAGCAGCAGGCCCGCCGAATGGAGCGTATGCCCCGCCTGCGTGAAGACGATGGAGAGCAGCGCCACATGGGCGTTGAGCAGCGAGGCCAGAAGGCAGGCGACGCCGAAGCGGATAAATTCAGACCGGCCGCGCGCATCGATAAAGCCGGCTTTCTGCGCGGCTTCATCGGCAAGGCTCACGCCTTTTTCTCCCAGCGACCCTCATCTGTCTGCTGGTAATAGGACAGAGCTGCGCCGGTTTCCTTCAGCGCCTTCCACTGCGCCCGCGCATCCTGCAATTCGGCATCGTCATTGCCGTTGAACATGAGCACGATGCGCTCATAGGGCTCATCTGCGCCAGACAGAGCCGACAGGATCTGCGCACCCTCGACGAAAAAGCGTATCTGCGCGCCATTCGGATTTTCCGCGCCATGGGTCAGATAGATCGGCTGGAACTCTGCATCGCCATCGCGCGCAGTGCCGTGAGGCAGGAAGCTCTCTTCCGAGAAGGTCCACAAAAGATCATTGAGCGCGTTGCACTTCTCTTCCGTGCGCGTTTGCAGAACGACCTGCCAGCCACGCTCGAGCGAGAGTTCGAGCAATTTCGGCAGCCCCTTTTCGAGCGGCTGCGTTTGCAGATGGTAGAAGAAAATCTCGACCGGCTTGGTGTCGCTCATGG
Organism: Beijerinckiaceae bacterium; assembly: GCA_947370975.1. GTDB lineage: Bacteria > Pseudomonadota > Alphaproteobacteria > Rhizobiales > Beijerinckiaceae > Terripilifer. The sequence continues at coordinate 77,317 of CANBNG010000014.1, read as the reverse complement.
TCAGAAGCCCGCGCCGACGATAATCAGCGTGCGCTCTCCAGCGGTCCAGATCATTCCAAGATCAGCGCCACCCTCGTGATATTCGGTCTTGCCCGCGACGACATAATCGCCGCGCTGGCCAGACGCGCGCAGATAATCCTCGGCCTCGCGGTTCATCGTGCGAATGGCCGTTGTTGCGCGCGCGGGCTGCCAACCAAGCGCGGCGCGCACCGCCGCGTTGAGCACCTGGTCGAAACGCGCCAGCGAAGCGGCGTCGGAGGGCAAGCCCACCTTCACCTCGAAGCGCATCAGCGCGTCGCCCCGGCATTGCAGCAATCCGTCGATCCGCACATTGGTGACGAGATCGAAGAAGTCGCCCGTCTGCGCATTGCGCGATACCACGAGGGGCCGCACGAAGGCTGCGTTCACATCACCCGTTTCGCGGATGAATGTGGACTGGAACATGCCGCAACTCACCGCAGCCGCCGGGACAACCGAGGCAGCGAGAAGAGCGAGCGAAAGAAGGCCGCTTGCCGCAAACAGAGGTTTCACGATTGACTCCGTCAGACCTCGTAATGATCGGCAACCAGACGATCGAGGAGGCGCACGCCCCAGCCCGATCCCCAGCTCTGGTTGATGTCGGATTGGGGCGAGGACATGCCCGTGCCCGCAATATCAAGATGCGCCCAGGGCGTGTCGTTCACGAAGCGCTGAAGGAATTGCGCCGCCGTGATCGAGCCCGCATGACGCCCGCCGACATGTTTCATGTCCGCGAATTTGGACTCAAGCAACTTGTCATAGGCCGCGCCCATCGGCATCCGCCAGACTTTCTCGCCGGTAGCCAGACCGACATCCAAAAGCCGCGTGCTCAACTCGTCATTGTTGGAGAACAGGCCCGCATATTCGGTGCCGAGCGCAACCAGGATCGCGCCCGTGAGGGTCGCCAGATCGATCATGAACTGCGGCTTGTACTTGTCCTGCACATACCAGAGCACGTCGGCGAGCACGAGGCGGCCTTCGGCATCGGTATTGATGAGTTCGACGGTCTGGCCAGACAGCGACTTCACAATATCGCCGGGGCGCTGCGCCTTGCCGTCGGGCATGTTCTCGACCAGCCCGATGGCGCCGATCACATTGACCTTGGCCTTGCGGGCAGCCAGCGTCTGCATGAGACCGACAACGCAAGCCGCGCCCGCCATATCGCCCTTCATGTCTTCCATGCTGGCGGCAGGCTTGATCGAAATGCCGCCGCTGTCGAAACACACGCCCTTGCCGACAAAGGCAACGGGCTTGGCCTTGGCATTCTTCGCGCCGTTCCAGCGCATGATGACGACCTTGCTGTCGAAGTCGGAGCCCTGCCCCACGCCGAGCAAGGCCCGGAAGCCGAGCTTGTGCAGCGCTTTTTCTTCCAGCACTTCGACGATGACGCCGAGCTTCTCGAGCTCCTTCGCACGATCGGCGAAAGCGCCGGGGAAGAGCACGTTCGGGGGCTCGTTGACGAGCGAGCGGGCGAGCGTCACGCCATCGGCCAGAGCCTCACGGCTGCGCGCCTCCCGCTTGGCGCCAACCGGATCGGCCAGCGCAATCGACACATGCGTCGCCGTGTCGGGCTTGTCGTCGGAGTCTTTCTTCTTGGTCTTGTAGAGATCGAATTTGTAGGCACGCAGGCGCATGCCGAGCGAGGCATCGGCAGCTGCCTTGGCGACATCCTCGGGCGCGTCAGGCAGATCGAACACGACGCTCACGCGGGCCGTGCCATCGACCTTGCCCATGATCGCGCCGCCAAGGGCGAGATAATCGGGAGCGGGTGCGCCATTCTTGCCGGTCTTCCTGGCTGTGCCGATGACAAGAAGGCGGTCGGCATTGACGCCTGCAGGCGCCAGCAGATCGAGCGCGGAGCCGCTGTTGCCCTTGAATTTGGCAGTGGCGGCGGCGCGCGTCACAAGCTCGGTGGCCTCGCCCAGCAATGTGCGGGTGGCGTCAGACATGGAGAGATCCGCGCCCGCCAGAATGACGAGCGTTCCAGCGCCGGCCTTGGCGGCCCGGCCCTTGGGGGCGGCGCCTGCATCTTTCAGGGCGATGAAATCGATGGAGACGGGTTCGGCCATGTGGTCCTCGCGCTGGAACGGGCCGCCTGATCCTGCAAGGACCAGCAGCGCCGCATCATTCCTTTCCGGAGTGCCATGTGCAACGCATTCTTTGCAAGAGCGATTGCGGGACAAGCCGTCGCATAAGCGCCTTTTTTACTGACGTCTTGTTGACCTCGCCGCCATATGTCCTTGCCCCTGCCCTGAAATGGCCGCGCTTGCCCAAGACAGTGTCTGTATGGCCACAAGGCTCAAGCGTTGGTGGACAGAGGCAGCCGGAAACGCCCGCAACCCTTGCCTCGGATGAAACGAATGTTTAGCGATTGATGCAGAGCGGCTTCATGCCTTTGGGTTGCGAGTCGAACCTACCCTTTGAGGCGCTTGGCTTGTGAGCCAATCCCGCCATGGCAGCCAGCGGTTCCTTGATGTCCATTTTCGAAAGATATGTTTTTCGGACGTCGCTGGTCGCCTTCCTCACCGGTGTCGGATTGCTGACCGGCGTGGTCTGGCTGGCGCTGGCGCTGCGGCAGGTCGATCTCATGGCGACCAAGGGACAGACCCTACTCGTCTTCCTCGCTGTCACCGGCCTCACCATTCCCTCGCTGGTCATGGTGATTGCGCCCATCGCGCTGTTCATCGCGGTCGTCTACACGCTCAACAAGTTGAATGGCGACAGCGAGCTGGTGGTCATCAGCGCGACGGGCATGTCGCCTGCCCGCCTCATGCGCCCCTTTGCCCTGCTGGCGGTATTGGCCACGGGCCTTGTCGGCTTCACCTCGCTCTGGGCCATGCCCGCGAGCTTCCGCGAAATCACCGCGCAATTGACGCGCGTGCGCGCCGACATGCTGACCCGCGTGATCCGCGAGGGGCAGTTCGTTTATCTCGATAATGGCTTTGTCTTCCATTACCGCGAGCGCGGCCCGAGCGGCGAAATGTATGGCCTGTTCATTCAGGATCGCCGCGAGACCGGCCGCACCTCGACCTATATCGCCGAGGCCGGGCGGACGATTGAAACCGGCGCGCAAAATTATCTCGTGCTCGAAAAGGGCAGCATCCAGCGCCAGAGCCCGGAATCGCTCGATCCTGCCGTTGTCAGTTTCGAGCGTTACGCCATCGACCTCGCGCAATTCAGCCCGGACAATGAAGGAGCGCCGCTGCGCGCCCGCGAACGCAGCACGATGGCGCTTTTGGCGCGCGATCCTGATGAACCGCTGGTGCGCGCCAATGCCGGACGCTTCCGGCAGGAATTGCACGACCGCTTTCTCAACCCGCTTTACGCGCTGGCCTTCAGCATGATTGGCTTTGCCGCGCTTTCCCAGCCAAGGACGACACGCCAGGGGCGCGGGCTTGCGGTCGGCGCGGCGATTTTCGCGACCTTGCTGCTGCGGGTGGGCGGGTTTGGCACCTCCGCCCTTCTGGTACGCAGCGAAAATGCCTTCTGGCTCGCCTATGGCCTGCCCATGGCAGCCTTCGCGCTCGCGCTTCTTCATGCGCTTGCGCCCGACGCTGTGCCCGATCTGCTGGCCCGCCGTAGCGGCCTGCGCGCAGGCCGCACATCGGCAGGGAGCCCGGCATGATCGGGCGCACGCTTGGACTTTATCTCGCAGCGCGGTTCACCCGGTCGATCCTGGCGGTCTTCGCCATCATCTTCGTGCTGATCTATCTCATCGACTTCGTGGAAATGCTCCGCCGCGCGGGCGATATCGCCAATGTGACGACGCTCGGCATTGCCGCGCTCACCTTCCTGCGCGTGCCCTCCGTCACCGAGCAGATCCTGCCCTTCGCCACTTTGGGCGGCGCCATGGTCGCCTTTATCGGCCTGACGCGGAAACTCGAACTGGTCGTGGCGCGGGCGGCTGGCGTCTCCGTCTGGCAGTTCCTCACGCCTCCCGTCCTGATCGTGCTGCTGATCGGGATCTTTTCGGTCACGGTCTATAATCCGGCCTCGGCTTTCCTGAAGCAGAAGGCTGACGCCATCGAGATCGGGATGTTTGGCCGCACCGGCCCCTCGCAGGGGGATTCAAGCCTCTGGATCCGCCAGCGCAGCCTCGATGGCCAGTCGATCCTGCGCGCCGAACAATCGAGCGAGCGCGGCAGCCGGCTCGGCAGCGTGACGGCCTTTGTCTTCAATCTCGACAATCGCTTCATCGAGCGGGTCGAGGCGGCGCGCGCCGTGCTCAAACCGGGCTATTGGGAGCTCGAGGAGGCTCGCGTCCTGACGCCTGGCGAAGAGCCTCATGCGACCGCCCGCTATGAATTGGCGACCTATCTTTCGGCCGATCAGGTCAGCCAGTCCTTCGTCACGCCCGATGCCGTGCCCTTCTGGAGCCTGCCCGAATTCAGCCGCCGCACGGAAGCAGCCGGGCTCGATGCAACAGGTTACCGCCTTAAATTTCAGGCCCTTCTGGCCCGCCCGCTCCTTCTTGTCGCCATGGTTCTGATCGCCGCGTCGTTTTCGCTGCGATTCTTTCGCTCAGGCGGGGTCTCCCGCATGGTTTCAGGTGGCGTGGCCTCTGGCTTCGTGCTTTATGTTGCGACGAAGCTGGTGTCGGATCTGGGTGGCGCGGGATTTCTGAGCGCACCGGTTGCGGCCTGGTCTCCGGCTGTTGTTGGTAGCATGCTGAGTACATTGGTTCTTTTGCATCAGGAGGACGGTTGATGGGGCGGCGTTCTGGCCCCTCGGCTCTCCGGCTCCCCCTCAAGGGGCAGCTGGATTGTGTCCTGCGCGTCGCATTTGCGACGTCGGTGATGCACGCGCGTACGTGCACGCTGGCGCTATTGCTCACCACCGCGCTCGTCCCACTGTCCGAGGCTTTCCTTCCCACTCCCGCACGCGCCCAGACGATGGCCGAGCGCATTGCGCGTCCGGCCTCGACGCCTGGCAAGGATCGCCTGCTCGTGCAGGCGAAGGAGATGATCTACGACAGCAAGACGAACACGGTCGGGGCCAAGGGCGACGTCCAGCTCTATTATCAAGGCCGCGTGCTCGAAGCAGATCGTGTCAGCTATGACCGCAATTCCAACCGCGTCTCGGCCGAAGGCCATGCCAAGATCACCGAGACCGACGGCACGGTGACCTATGCCGAACGTTTCGAGCTGACAGACGATTTCAGAACCGGCTTCATCGACAGCCTGAAGACCGACACCTCCGACCAGACCCATCTGTCTGCCGCCCGCGCCGAGCGGCTCGACGGCGAGACCACGGTCTTTGAAAACGGCATCTATACGGCCTGCGAGCCCTGCAAGGACGATTCAACCAAGCCGCCCTTCTGGCAGGTGCGCGCCAAGCGCGTCATTCATCAGAATTCCGAGCAGACGCTCTATTATGAAGAAGCGACGCTCGAACTCTTCGGCCTGCCGGTGGCCTATCTGCCGTTCTTCTCCGCGCCCGACCAGACGGTGCGGCGCAAGAGCGGCTGGCTGACGCCCCGCTATATTGCCAAGAGCACCCTCGGCGTGGGCGTGGCTGCACCCTATTATTGGGTGGTCTCCCCGTCGATCGACATGACGCTGACGCCCACGCTGCTGACGCGCCAGGGGTTCCTGGGCGAGGCTGAGTTCCGGCAGCGTTTTGCCAATGGCTCCTATTCTGTGCGCGCGGCCGGCATTGCGCAGGCCGATCCCAGCGTCTTCATTGCCGCGCCTTATGGACCGGGCAACCGGACCTTCCGCGGCTCGCTCGACACCGTGGGCGAATTCTACATCAACGAGAAATGGCGCTTTGGCTGGGATGTCGGCTATGCGTCCGACAAATGGTTCACCGAGGACTACAAGCAGCCGAGCCAGTCCCTTTCGAGCAACTACTTCCGTGAGCGCACCTCGCAGATGTATCTGACCGGACAGGCCAACCGCGGCTATTTCGATCTGCGTGGCTATTACTTCCAGGGCCTGTCGAATTCCGACCGGCAGGAGCAGCAGCCCTTCGTCGCGCCGGTGCTCGATTACAACAAGACCATCGACATCCGCCCCGAGGCATCGGCCGGCATTGGCGGCCAGGTCGAACTCGACTTCAACATGACGACGATTTCGCGTCAGGCTGCGGTCTATGAATCGACCAAGGGCAATCTTGTCGACCAGGTCTACAATCTCTACCCCGTGTGCAGCACGCCCTATAATCCGGCGGCCTATAACCGCACCGATTGCCTGCTGCGCGGCATGGCGGGCGAATATACACGCGCCACGCTGAACGCTTCCTGGAAGCGCCAGTTCATCGATCCGGTGGGTCAGGTCTGGACGCCCTTCACCTTCGCCCATCTCAACGGCTCATGGCTGGCGCTCGACAAGACCGGCACCTATTTCGCCGGGGGCGCGGTGCTGAGCCGCAATATCGATCAGGTGAATTTCGTCGGCTCGCAGCCTGACACGTTCCGCGGGCGCGCACTTCTGGGCACAGGCGTCGAATATCGCCTGCCCTTGATCGCGCGCACGCAGGGCGTGACCCATGTGCTCGAACCAATCACGCAGATCATCATCCGCCCGGATGAAGTGACCAATACCGCGCTCGTCAACGAAGATGCGCAAAGCCTCGTTTTCGACGACACGAACCTCTTCAGCTGGAACAAATTCTCCGGCTATGACCGTTTCGAGGGTGGCGTGCGCACCAATTATGGCGCGCAATATACGGCGAGCTTCGACAATGGCGGCTATGCCAATATTCTCGTCGGCCAATCCTACCAGCTGGCCGGGCGCAATTCCTACGCCTCGCCGGACGCCGCCAATGTTGGCCTCTCGTCGGGTCTCGACTCCAAGCAATCGGATTTCGTGACGCGCGCGGCTTTTGCGCCCAACACCAATTACACTTTCATGGCCAAGGGCCGGTTCGACCCGTCCGACTATCATCTGCGCCGCCTCGACCTGATGGCCAATGCACGCTGGGGCGCTTTCGCCACGAGCCTGCAATATGCGCGCTATGAGGCCCAGCCGCTCATCGGTTTCGACAAGCGCCGCGAGGGCCTCTCGGCAGGCTCGCGTTATAATCTCGACAAGAATTTCTTCGTCACGGGCAATGTCATCTTCGATATGTCGCGCCATCTCTACACCGCGTCGGCGACTGACAGCCGCCCGGTCTTATCGGTCGCGGGCCTTGGCGTCGGGGGTGGCTATACGGATGAGTGCACGACGCTCAGCCTCAATTACACCTCGCTCTATCCCCAGGGGGTCTCGGGCGTGAGCACGCAGCGCAACCAGACCGTTCTCGTGCAATTGCAATTGCGGACATTGGGCGATGCGCGGATCAGTTCGAGTGTCAGCGCCGCCACGAGTCAGGACGGCGTCGGCCATTGACGCCGCCGCACGCCCGTCGCAAGACATGGCGCATGAGTCACCCTGCCACGTCCCCCTTTATCCGCCTCGCCAGCCTTGGCCTTTCGCTGCTCGTTCTGGCGCTGCCGCTCGCCCCTGCCCATGCGCAGGCGATTGTCGCCACCGTCAATGACGATCCGATCACGAGCTATGATGTCGAACAGCGCATCAAGCTCCAGAAGGTGCTCAAGCGCCCGGCGACACAACAGGCCGCGATCGAGGCCATCGTGGCCGATCGCCTGCGCCTGCGCGAACTCAAGAAATATAATCTCGTCCCCGGCCAGCAAGAGCGCAACAGCGCCATCTCCAAGATCGCGGGCGACCTGAAAATGCAGCCGATGGCGCTTGCCGGCGCCTTGCAGGGCTCGGGTCTGTCCGAGAGCGAATGGGGAGATTTCTTCCGCGCCGAAGCTGGCTGGTCGATCCTCGTGCGCGGGCTTAACAAGGGCCTCGAAGTCTCCGAGAAGGATGTGCGCGCCGAACGCGACAAGCGTGGTGGAGCTGGCGCCCCGGCTGAATATCTCATGCGCCAGATCGTCATGATCGTGCCAATCAACGCGACGCCCGAGCAATGGCAGACACGCGCGCGCGAAGCCGAGCAATTTCGCCAGCGCTTCACCGATTGCACGAGCGGCCTCGTCCTGGCGCGCGACACGCCTGAAGTCGTGGTGAAGGCGCAGTTCGGTCGGGCCGGAAACGCCCTGCCCGATGACTTGCGCGCGGTGCTCGACAAGACGCCCATCGGCCACCTGACGCCCGCGCAACGCGGCCCCACCGGCATTGAAATGGTGGCGCTCTGCGCCAAGCGCGATCTGCGCGACGATGCTGCTGCGGGCGAGGACATCCGCATGGAGCTGCTCGGCAAAAGGCTCGATGTTTTCGGCGCGAAACTCTACGCGGAACTTCGCGCGCGCGCCGTGATCGTGAAGCGCTGACATGAGCGCGCGCGCGCCGCTGGCCCTTACACAGGGCGACCCTTCCGGGATTGGCCCCGAGGTCACGCTCAAAGCCTGGCTTGCGCGCACGCCTGCGACACGGCCCTATTTGGTGCTTGGTGACCCTGCGCTGTTCGAGCGGCAGGCGCAGGCGCTTGGGCTCGATGTGCCCGTGGCGCGCGTTACGCCCGCAACTGCGACGCAGGCTTTTGCGAGCGCCCTGCCCGTGGTCGCGCTGTCATCGCCCGTCAGCGGCACGCCCGGCAAACCCGATCCCGCTGACGCCGCCATGACCATCGAGGCAATCGAGCGCGGCGTCGCCCTCGTTCACACTGGGCAAGCTTGCGCCATCGTCACCAATCCGATCGCCAAGGATGTGCTCTATGGCGCGGGCTTCAAACATCCAGGCCATACCGAATTTCTAGGCGAACTTGCCGAGCGTCATTATGGCGGCAAGGTTTTGCCGGTGATGATGCTGTGGTCGCCTGCGCTCGCGGTCGTGCCTGTAACGATCCATGTTGCGCTGGCGCGCGCGATTGCCGACCTCACCATCGATCTCATCGTCGAGACAGGCCGTATTGTCGCGGCTGACATGCGTGCAAAATTCGGCCTTGCCGCGCCGCGGCTCGCCATTGCCGGCCTCAATCCGCATGCGGGCGAAGGCGGGGCGATGGGGCGCGAGGATATTGATATTGTCCGCCCGGCCGTCGAGCGCCTGATTGCGGAAGGCATCGATGCGCGCGGGCCTCTGCCGCCCGACACGATGTTCCATGCAGCTGCGCGCGCGCGCTACGATGCGGCTTTGTGCATGTATCACGATCAGGCGCTGATCCCGATCAAGACACTGGCCTTCGATAGCGCCGTCAATCTGACGCTCGGTCTGCCCTTCATCCGCACATCGCCTGATCACGGCACGGCCTTCGACATTGCAGGAAAAGGCCAGGCGCAGGCGGCAAGCCTGCTTGCAGCGCTCGACCTGGCGGATCTTTTGGCGACACGCGCAGGCAAGCCATGAGAAAAAACTGCCATGAAAACTGATGACGGACTGCCGCCCCTGCGCGAGGTCGTGGAAAAGCATGAGCTCGCCGCCAAGAAGTCGCTGGGGCAGAACTTCCTTTTCGATCTCAATCTGACCGGCCGCATTGCGCGCGCCGCCGGCCCGCTGGCGGGCGTGACGATTGTCGAGATTGGTCCAGGCCCCGGCGGCCTCACGCGCGCCTTGTTGATGGAAGGCGCGGAGCGCGTCATTGCTGTCGAGCGTGACGAGCGTTGCCTTGCAGCCCTTGCCGAAATCTCGGACGCCTATCCGGGCCGTTTGCAGATCGTGCCGGGCGATGCGCTGGAAACCGATTGGCGCGCGCTTGTGGCAGGCATCACCGGCCCCGTGCGCATCTGCGCGAACCTGCCCTATAATATCGGCACCGTACTGCTCGCAGGCTGGCTCGAAACCGAGCCATGGCCGCCCTGGTTTGACCGCATGGTGCTGATGTTCCAGCGCGAAGTCGCAGAGCGCATTGTGGCGACACCCGCACAGCGCGTCGATTACGGACGTCTCGGCGTGCTCGCAGGCTGGCGCGCCAAGTCGCGCATTCTTTTCGACGTGCCGCCCTCGGCCTTCACGCCCCCACCCAAGGTCACCTCGTCGGTTGTCGAGATCGTGCCGCGCGCAACGCCCGAGCCCTGCAACCCGAAGATCCTCACCGCCATCACAGCCTCGGCCTTCAATCAAAGGCGCAAGATGCTGCGCCAATCCCTCAAGGGCCTCGCGGTCAATGGCCGCACGCTGGATGCGCTGACGCTGCTGAAAAGCGCCGGCATCGAAGAGACAAAGCGCGCAGAAGAAATCGACGTCGCAGGCTTTGCCACATTGGCGCGCGTAGCCGAAGACATGAGCCGCTGACAGGTCGCTCGTCGCACCATCGATCCTGAGAAGGGCGCAGCTGGCCGACCGGAGAGGCCGCAAAACCCCCGCCCCGCTCGGCTGCGCCGAGGCGGCCCTCCCCACAAGGGGGAGGGAATTCAGATCGCATATGCCATCTCGTCCCCCGCCCCCTTGTGGGGAGGGGCTAGCGGTGGGGGTCGCACCATCTATCCGGGGAAAGGCGCAGCTGGCCGACCGGAGATCCCGCAAAACTCCCACCCCGCTCGGCTGCGCCGAGTCGGCCCTCCCCACAAGGGGGAGGGAATTCAGGTCGCACATGCCATCTGATCCCCCGCCCCCTTTGTGGGGAGGGGCTAGGGGTGGGGGTCGCACCAACGATCTGGAGAGCGACGCAGCTCCGCGCGCAATGACGGGACGCCCCATTGCCCTCACTCCCCTCAAGCGCCATAACCGGCCTCATGAGGAAGCCTGGGACGAATAAAGCCAAAATCGCGCGTGTGATGCCCTTTGTGGTGCATTATTGGCTGCTGTCGCCGCGGCTGTTTGCCATTCTTGTCGGGGTTCGGGTGGGCTCCACCCTGATCGATGTGGCGGTGCCTTTGGCCTCGGGCTGGCTGGTCGATGCAGTGGCGTCGGGGTCGCCCGCCAATCCGCAGCCGGTGATTTCAGCGCTGCTGGTGTTTGTCGGGCTCGGCGCGCTGTTTCAGGGCTCGCGGCAGATTGTCACCTTTCTGCTTAACCGGCTGAGCGCGCGCGCCATCACCACCATCGGGCGCGATGCTTTTGCCAAGGTGCAGCGTTTTTCGGCCGATTGGCACGCCAATTCCTTTGCGGGCGCGACCGTGCGCAAGATCACGCGCGGGATGACCTCCTTCGATACATTCACCGATACGCTGGCCTTTGGCCTGCTGCCGGCTTTCATCGTGGTCTGTGGCGTCACGGGGGTCTTTGCGTGGCGCTGGCCGGTGCTGGGCCTTGTCGTTGCGGTTGCGATTTCGATGTTTCTCGCGGTTGTGGTGGGGCTCGCGATCTACTGGATCCGGCCCGCCAATATCGAGGCGCGGGAATGGGATTCCAAGATGAGCGGCGCGCTCGCCGATTCAATCACCGGCAATGCGGTGGTGAAGAGCTTTGCCGCCGAAGAGCGCGAGGACAAGCAATTTGCCGAGATCGCACGCGGCTGGGAATGGCGGGCGGTGCGCTCGTGGGATCGCAGCGCGGTGTCCGGGCTGTTGCAGGGCGTCCTGCTGGTTGTCCTGCAGATCGGCATGTTGGGGACAGGGCTTTGGCTCTGGACGCAGGGGCGCGCGACGCCCGGCGATATAGCGAGCCTCATTGCGACGCAATTCCTCATCACCGGCTATTTGCGCGACATTGCCCAGCATGTCCGCTCCCTCCAGCGCACCATCAACGACATGGATGATGTGCTCGATTTCCGCCATGCCGATTTGCAGGTGGCCGATGTGCCGGGCGCGCACAGGCTCGCGGTCGCGTCCGGGGCCATTGCCTTCGATCACGTGACCTTCCGCTACAAGGGCGCGCGCGAGCCCCTCTATGCGGATTTCTCGCTGGTCATTCCGGCAGGCCAGAAGGTCGGGCTTGTCGGGCAATCGGGTGCTGGCAAATCGAGTTTCGTGAAACTCGTGCAGCGGCTCTACAACCTCGATGCCGGGCGCATTCTCATCGACGGGCAGGATATTGCGCAGGTGACGCAGGCCTCGTTGCGCGAGGCCGTCGGCCTTGTGCCGCAAGATCCGGTGCTGTTCCACCGTTCGATTGCCGAGAATATTGCTTATGGACGTCCGGGCGCGACCGAACCCGAGATCGTGGCTGCGGCCAAACTCGCTCATGTGGATGAATTCGTGCGCGGCCTGCCCAAGGGCTACGAGACATTGGTTGGCGAGCGCGGAGTGAAACTCTCAGGCGGCGAGCGCCAGCGCGTCGCCATCGCGCGCGCCATTCTGGCGGCCACGCCCATTCTCATTCTCGACGAGGCGACATCGAGCCTCGATTCGCTGTCCGAACATTACATCCGCGAGGCAATGGACAGGCTCGCGGCGGGACGCACCACCATCGTCATCGCCCACAGGCTCTCGACCGTGCAGCGGCTGGACCGCATTCTGGTCTTCGACAGGGGGCGTATCGTGGAAGATGGCGACCATGCCGCGCTCATGGCGCGCGAGGGCGGTGTCTACCGCCGTCTTGTCGAGACGCAGACAGGGGCTTTCCTCGCCGATGCGGCGGAATAGACGCGCGGCTTGTGCCAAGCCTCAAGCCGCCCTAGAACACGCCCTATCAAAGACAGGGGCTGACGCATGACCGAGAACGAGGTTCTGGACGAATTCAGGGCGGCTGGCGCTCTGTTGCAGGGGCATTTCATCCTGACGTCGGGCCTGCGCAGCCCGGTTTTCCTGCAAAAGATGTTCGTCTTTCAGGATCCCAAGCGCACCGAGCGCCTGTGCAAGGCGCTGGCGGAAAAGATCGAGGCGAAATTCGGCAAGATCGATGTCGTGGTCTCGCCCGCGGTCGGTGGCATTGTGCCGGGCTATGAAACCGCGCGTCATCTCGGCGCGAAGGCGATTTTCGTCGAGCGCGAAAACGGCAAGTTCGCCCTGCGCCGCGGCTTCGAGATCGAGCCGGGCGCCAAGGTCGTGACGGTCGAGGATATTGTCACCACCGGCCTGTCCGTGCGCGAGACTTTGGAATCGCTGCAGGAGCATCTGACGGGTGGCGCGAGCGTCGTTGCCGCTGCCTGCCTGATCGACCGCTCGGGCGGCAAGGCCGATGTCGGCGTGCCGGTCGTCGCGCTGGCGACCATGGATATTCCCAATTATTCGCCCGACAATCTGCCTCCCGAACTCGCCGCCATGCCGCCGGTCAAGCCCGGCAGCCGCGGACTGAAGGTCTGACATGGCTGCGCCGCGCCTGCGTCTTGGTGTCAACGTCGATCACATCGCGACCGTCCGCAATGCGCGTGGCGGGGCGTTGCCCGATCCCGTGCGCGGCGCCTTGCTCGCCATCGAGGCGGGCGCTGATGGCATCACCGCGCATCTGCGCGAGGACCGCCGCCACATTCGCGACGAGGATATCAGCCGCTTGATGGCCGCGATCTCCAAGCCGCTGAATTTCGAAATGGCGGCAACCGACGAAATGGTGGCGCTGGCCGCCGCGACAAAGCCGCATGCCGCCTGTCTGGTGCCTGAAAAGCGCAGCGAGCGGACGACCGAAGGCGGGCTCGATGTCATCGGCGGGCATGATCATGTGCGCGCGGCAACGCAGATCCTGAAAGGCGCGGGCATCCGCGTCTCGCTCTTCATCGAACCCTCGATTGCCGCCCTTGAGGCAGCTGTGTCCATCGGCGCGCCGGTGGTGGAGTTGCACACGGGCTCCTGGTGCGAGGCGGTGACGCAAGGCGCGAGCGAGGCTGAACATGAGTTCGAGCGCATTCGCCTGGCTGCGCGCAAGGCCGCTGAACTCGGCCTTGAGTGCCACGCCGGCCACGGGCTCGATTATGAGACCGCACGGCGCATCGCTGGCCTGTCGCAGATCATCGAACTCAATATCGGCCATTTCCTGATGGGCGAGGCCTTGTTTGTGGGTCTTCCCGCAGCCATTGCGGCAATGCGGGCAGCCATGGACGCGGGGCGCGCGGAGGCCTGACGATGATTCTGGGCATGGGCTCCGATCTCTGCGACATTCGCCGGATCGAGCGCGTGCTGGACCATCACGCAGCCCGCTTTGTGTCGCGCTGCTTCACGCCAGTCGAACAGGCAAGATCGGACAGGCGCGCCCAACGCGCAGCCTCCTACGCCAAGCGCTTTGCCGCGAAGGAAGCCTGCGCCAAGGCGCTGGGCACGGGCTTTCGCAACGGTGTCTTTTTTCGCGACATGGGCGTGGTGAACCTGCCATCGGGCCGCCCGACCATGGCGCTGACCGGTGGCGCTGCTGCTGTTCTGGCCAGGTTGACGCCCGCTGGCCATGAGGTTGTGATCCACCTGACGCTGACGGATGAATATCCGCTCGCCATGGCCCATGTGATCATCGAGGCGCGAAAGCCAGCTGCACCACCTGCAACCTGAACTCCCTCCCCCTTGTGAGCAGGGCCGACTCGGCGCAGCCGAGCGGGGTGGGGGTTCTCGCGAACTCACCCGCCAGCCAGCGCGCCTGCCGATGTTGCAAAGATGGATTGCCGCGTCGCTGCGCTCCTCGCGATGACGGTGTTTGCCGGCGGGTTACGATTGCCACCCCACTCCGTTACCCCGCCTGCATCAACTTGAGCCTGGCCCGCAGGCTTTCGCGGATGTGGCTGCGGGCTATGACTTCGGCTGCGTCGGCGTCGTGGGCTTCCATCGCATCGATCAGGGCGCGATGCTCGCGGGCGGCCGGGTTTGGGCGGCCATCGACTGAAAATGTCGTGCGGCCGAGCAGTGCGATGGCGTCCTGCAACTCCTGCAGCGCGCTGTCGAGGTAGCGGTTGCGAGAGGCTGCGAAAATGCTTTCGTGGAAGAGCCTGTTCAGCCGCGCCATTTCCTGCGTGTCGGCGCTTGCGGCCTCGAAATCGTTTTCGAGATCGCGCAGCGCATCGATCTCGGGTTCGGAGGCGTGACGGGCGGCAAGACGGGCGGCTGCGGCCTCCAGAATTTCGCGCATGGCGTAGAGCTCGACGACCTCGGCCGTGTCGAGCCGCCGCACGATCAGCCCCCGGCCCTGCCCTGGCACGACAAGCCCCTTGCTGACGAGGCGTCCGAAAGCCTCGCGCACCGGCGTGCGGCTGACTTGCAGGCGGCTGGCGACATCTTCCTCGCGCAGGCGGTCGCCGGGCTTGTAGAGGCCGCTGCGCAGCGCCTCGCGGAGCGAGCGGAACACCGCCTCGCCGAGCGGAAGGCCGTCGCTCCGGTCACCCAAAAGCCAATCCTGTTCCGCCATTGCGTCCTCGGCCCAACTCCGTCGCTTCGATTGCATTGATTTGTATCCAAAGATATACCGATAAGGAAGCCTCGACTCGCGGTGCCTTGAAAAATCGCAGCGCGACCCAAACTGACTGCCCGGAGTTTCCATGGCCGATTTTTCGAAACGGTATGATGTTCTCGTGATCGGCGGCGGCAATGCCGCACTTTGCGCCGCCATCAGCGCGCGCCGCGATGGCGCGTCCGTGCTGGTGCTGGAAGCCGCGCCGAAGTTCTACCGTGGCGGCAACACGCGCCACACCCGCAACATGCGGTGCGCGCACGACGCGCCGACGCAGACCTTGTCGGGCCCCTATTTTGAGGATGAATTCTACGAAGACCTGCTGCGTGTGACCGGCGGCGAGACGAATGAAAAGCTCGCCCGCATGATGATCCACGAGTCCAAGGAAATGCTGGACTGGATCGTCGAACAGGGCGTGCGCTTTCAGCCTTCGCTCGGCGGCACGCTCTCGCTCGGGCGCACCAATTCCTTCTTCCTCGGCGGCGGTCGCGCCATGCTGAACGCGCTCTACCAGACAGCCGAAGATCTTGGCGTCGCCATCGCCTATGACGCGGAAGTCACCGACATGGTGATCGAGGATGGCATGTTCCTCTCAGCCCGCGTCAAGCAGGGCGAGGGCCATGTCGACGTGCGCGCGGGCGCATTGGTTGCCGCTGCCGGCGGGTTCGAGGCCAACAAGAAATGGCTTGAGGAAAGCTGGGGCCCGGCCGCACGCAACTTCCTCATTCGCGGCACGCGCTACAATCGCGGCACGGTGCTCAAGATGCTCACGGGAGCCGGTGTCGATGAAATCGGCGATCCGACCCAGTGCCACGCGGTCGCCATCGATGCGCGCGCGCCTGAATATGATGGCGGCATCATCACGCGTCTTGATTGCGTGGTCTTTGGCATTGTCGTCAACAAGCATTGCCAGCGCTTTTATGACGAGGGCGAGGATGTCTGGCCCAAGCGTTATGCGATCTGGGGCCGCCTTGTCGCAGCCCAGCCCGACCAGATTGGCTACATCATTTTCGATGCGCGCTCGCTCGAACTGTTCATGCCGTCCTGCTTCCCGCCGATCAAGGCCGACACCATCGGCGAGCTGGCCCAGAAGCTCGAACTCGATGTCGCGGCCCTCGAAGCAACGGTAACTGAATTCAACGCGGCCGTGCAGCCCGGCACTTTCGATCATACCCAGCTCGACGATTGCCGGACGGAAGGTCTGACGCCGCAGAAATCGCATTGGGCGCGCCGCCTCGAGCAGGCGCCCTTCTATGCCTATCCGGTGCGGCCGGGCATCACCTTCACCTATCTGGGTGTGCGGGTGAATGAACAATCGCGGATGATGATGGCGGACGGCAAACCCTCCGCCAACATGTTCGCAGCAGGTGAAATCATGGCCGGAAACGTGCTCGGCCGCGGCTATGCCGCGGGCATCGGGATGACGATCGGCAGCGTCTTTGGACGAATCGCTGGACGGGAGGCTGCCGCCAATGCACGCAACTGACACGCTTGCCGAAGCTGACCGGCTGATGACGCTCTGCAATAGCTGCCGCTATTGCGAGGGCCTGTGCGCTGTGTTTCCGGCCATGGAAATGCGCCGCGACTTCCTCGATGGCGATCTCAATTACCTCGCCAATCTCTGCCATTCCTGTGGCGCGTGTTACCACGATTGCCAATTCTCGCCGCCGCACGAATTCAACATGAATGTGCCCAAGGTTCTGGCCCAGGCGCGCGCGGAATCCTACGCCGCTTACGCCTGGCCGCGCCCGCTCGCGCCGATGTTCGAGCGCAACGGCCTGAAGATCGCGATTGCTGCCGCACTCAGCGTTGCCGTGTTCATCGCGGGCTTTGTCGCCTGGAGCGATCCCGCCGTGCTGTTTGCAGCTCAAAGCGGTGCTGGCTCGTTCTATCGGCTGATGCCGCATAATACGATGGCGCTGATCTTTGGCCTCGGCTTCCTCTATGCGATGGTCGCCATCGGCATGGGCATTCGCCTCTTCTGGAAGGACATTGGCGAACCGGCCGCGACATTGGTTGAGCCCCCGTCGATCTGGCAGGCGATGAAGGATGCCTCCACCCTGCGCTATCTCGATGGCGGCGGCGTGGGCTGCATGAACGATGGCGAGCGCCCCACCGACACGCGCCGCGTCTATCATCACTTCACCTTCTACGGCTTCCTGCTCTGCTTTGCCGCGACTTCCGTGGCCACTCTCTATCATTACCTGCTCGGACGCATCGCGCCCTACCCCTGGTATGATCTGCCCGTCTTGCTCGGAACGCTCGGCGGCGTCGGCCTGCTCATCGGGCCCGTTGGTTTGCTGATGGCAAAATCCAAGCGCGATCCGGCTGTCGTGGATGAAAAGCGCACGGGCATGGATGTCGCCTTCCTCGCCATGCTGTTCATGACAAGCCTCACCGGGCTTGGCCTTCTGGTCTTGCGCGAAACGCCCGCCATGGGCGTGCTGCTCGCGCTGCATCTGGGCGTCGTCTTTGCGCTCTTCATCACCATGCCCTACGGCAAATTCGTGCACGGCATCTACCGTTTCCTGGCACTGGTGCGCTACGCGAAGGAAAAGCGGATGCTGGAGATGGGGGCGTAACGTTTCTGCGCGAGGAAACGTAAAGCGCCGTCATTGCGAGGAGCAAAGCGACGTGGCAATCCATCTTGGCAACACACGCGCTCTGGATTGCTTGCCCGCCCCGCAATGACAGGCGTGAAAACCTTCACCCGTTGACGCGTTCCACCTTCGACACCACGGGCTTTGCTTTCAGCTGCGCGATAATGCCGTTGAGATGGGCGAGGTCGAGCACTGCGATATCGAGCACGATGTCGCGGAAATCGGGTGAGTGCGAGATGAATTCGACATGGTCGATATTGGCGCTGGCATCGCCCAGAACTGTCGCGATCATGCCCAGCGTGCCCGGTTCATTGATGGCCGTCACGATCAGGCGCGCCGGAAAATAGTCGCGGCGATCCTCGTCAATATCCCAGCGCACATCGAGCCAGCGCTCGGGTTGATCGTCAAAATCCATCAACGCGGGTGACTGGATCGGATAGATGGTGATGCCCTCGCCAGGCGTCAGAATGCCAACGATCCGGTCGCCGGGCACAGCCCCGCCATTGGGAGCAAAACGCACCGGCAGATCGCCGCCAAGCCCGCGGATCGGAATGGCCTGCGAGTCGTCCAGAACCTCGGCGCCCGGCACTTTGAACACAAGGCTCGCAGCCTTCTTCAACCCAAACCAGCCTGCTTCCGATTTCTGCGCGGCAACGCCTGCCTTCCGCTCTTCCTTGAAATCGGGATAGACCGCCTTCACCACATCGCCCGAGAACATTTCCCCGCGCCCGACTGCGGCCAGCATATCTTCGACATTCTGGCGTGCGAGACGCGGCAGCGCGCCCTTCAGCTTGTCGTCGGAAAATGCCTTGCCCGCACGCTCGAAGGCGCGGGTCACGATCTGGCGGCCAAGGCCCGCATATTGCTCGCGCACGGCATCGCGCGTGGCGCGGCGGATGGCGGAGCGCGCCTTGCCGGTGACGACAAGCGATTCCCAGGCGGCCGGGGGCACCTGTCCGACAGCAACCGCAACTTCAACCTCGTCGCCATTGGCCAATTCGGAGAGCAGCGGCGCGATGCGGCCGTTGATCTTGGCGCCAACGGCATTGTTACCGACGTCCGTGTGTACCGCATAGGCAAAGTCGATGGGCGTTGCGCCACGCGGCAGCGCGATGAGGCGGCCCTTCGGCGTGAAGCAGAACACCTGATCGTGGAACAATTCGAGCTTGGTGTGCTCCAGAAATTCTTCCGGTGAATCACCCTCGGCCAGCAGCTCGATTGTGCGACGCAGCCAGCGGTAGGCGCGGCTTTCGCGCGAGAGCGCATCGGAATCGTTTGCTCGTCCGTCCTTGTAGAGCGCATGTGCGGCAATGCCGTTTTCGGCAATGTCGTGCATGTCTTCGGTGCGCACCTGCAATTCGACACGCTGACGGCCGGGACCGACGACGGTTGTGTGCAGCGAGCGATAATCATTCTGCTTGGGCGTGGAAATATAATCCTTGAAACGGCCCGGCACGAAAGGCCATTTCGTATGGATGATGCCTACCACGCGATAACAATCCTCGACCGAGCCAACAAGCAGGCGGAAGCCGAAAATATCCGACAATTGTTCGAAGGCGATGGACTTGCGTTCCATCTTTTTCCACACGGAATAAGGGGCTTTTTCGCGCCCCTTCACATCCGCGACAATGCCGCGCGCGCTCAGCGCCTCGCGCAATTCATCTTCGATCTTGGAAATCAGCGCGACATTCTTCATGCGCAAATCAGCCAGCCGCGCTTCGATCATCGCGCAGGCTTCGGGCATGAGAGTCTTGAAGGAGAGGTTCTCCAGCTCGTCGCGCATGTGCTGCATGCCCATGCGCCCGGCAAGCGGGGCATAGATATCGAGCGTCTCTTCAGCAATGCGCTTGCGTTTATCGGGCGGCACGAAATGCAACGTGCGCATATTATGCAGGCGGTCGGCGAGTTTCACGACAAGCACGCGCACATCGTCAGCGATGGCGAGCAGGAGCTTGCGGAAGTTTTCTGCCTGCTCGGCGCGTTTCGAGACGAGATCGAGCTTCTTCAGCTTGGTCAGGCCATCGACCAGCGCGCCGATCTCACGGCCGAAAATCTGGTCGATTTCCTCGCGCGTCGAGGACGTGTCCTCGATCGTGTCATGCAGGACGGCGGCGACAATGGTCGCATCGTCGAGCTTGAGATCGGTGAGGATGGCGGCAACTTCGAGCGGATGGCTGAAGTAAGGATCGCCCGAAGCCCGCTTCTGCGCGCCATGGGCCTTCATCGCGTAGACATAAGCGCGATTGAGCAATTCCTCGTCAGCATGCGGATTGTACTTCCGCACGCGGTCGACGAGTTCATATTGCCGCATCATCTCGTTACAAACCTGAAAATCGAACCAGCACCGCCAAGCGACGCAACCATGCGTTCAATATCCGCTTGCTGCGCTCAAGTGACAAGCCCGCAGGCGCACGAAAAAGAAAAGGCGCGGCAGCCGAAGCGCCCGCGCCTTTTTAAAAGAGAGACGAGTGAAAAGGCGGAGCCTTATTCGCCTTCGTCGTCGGTCGCAGCCGGGGGCACGAGGCCCTCGAGGCCGCGCAGCAGGTCTTCTTCGGTCATGCGATCGAACTGGATATCGCCATCGGCGCCGCCGACATCGGCAGCAGAGGGGTTGAGGGCCGGAACGACCTCTGCCTCGGGCTCGTCGACTTCGACGTGCTTCTGCAGCGAATGGATCAGGTCTTCCATCAGATCTTCGGGAGCCTGCGTCGAATCGGCGATCTCGCGAAGCGCCACGACGGGGTTCTTGTCATTGTCGCGCTCAACCGTGATCTGCTGGCCGGATGAGATCATCCGGGCGCGGTGGCTGGCAACGAGAACGAGTTCGAAGCGGTTCTCGACCTTGTCGATGCAGTCTTCAACGGTGACGCGTGCCATGGGGCGACGATCCCTGCCTTGAGGAAAAAGAGGATTGACGCTCTCGTTACACGAAAGCCCCCCCGCAAGCAACCAAAGCGGGGGCCGGCCAATGACCTATTGCGCCCTGCGGACCCGGTTGTCGTGATTAATCCACTGCCAAGTTACAGCCAAGCCCTTACGAAATATAATTTTTCGGCTCTTCATCCTTGACTGAAAAGTGCCTTGGGACGAAAGTTCATCGCAGTTGCGCTACCCGGAATGTGAGTCCCGGGTTTGGTTCAATCGAGTTTTGCGAAACAGCTCGGCCGCGTTTTGTGCGGACTTTTCCTGGCAGGATTTGCGTAGAGCTCCCCCTTTAATATGAAAAAGAAGAGTTTTGAGGCATGTCAACAGAACGCATCGCATTGTTCATCGATGGCGCAAATCTCTACGCGACCGCGAAATCGCTTGGCTTCGACATCGACTACAAGCGGCTCCTGAAGGAATTTCAGTCCCGGGGTCGTCTGATCCGCGCGTTCTATTACACCGCACTGATCGAAGATCAGGAATATTCCTCCATCCGCCCCCTCATCGACTGGCTCGACTACAACGGCTTTGCCGTGGTCACCAAGCCGACCAAGGAATTTGTCGATTCCATGGGACGCCGCAAGGTGAAGGGCAGCATGGACATCGAGCTCGCGGTGGACGCCATGGAAATGGCCAACCACATCGACCATATGGTCCTGTTCTCGGGCGATGGCGACTTCCGGTCGCTCGTTGCCGCGGTCCAGCGCAAGGGTGTGAAGGTCTCGGTGGTCTCCACCATCACCACGCAGCCCCCGATGGTGGCTGACGAGCTTCGTCGCCAGGCCGATGAATTCGTCGACCTGATCCATCTGGCCGCCAAGGTCGGTCGCGATCCCGGCGAGCGCGTGCAGCGCTATCAGGAACGCCGCCCGGCCGGCGCCGCTGACGAGGTTCTCGACACCTGAGCAGGACGCCCTAATCTGGCGTCATGACTGATTTGCCCAAACCGTCCGCACCCGGGCGAGATTGCCCGCTTTGCCCGCGCCTCGTGACATTCCGCTCCGAGGCGCGGGCTTTGTTTCCCGACTGGCACAATGCGCCCGTCCCCTCTTTCGGGGGGAATTCCGCGCGTCTGCTCATCGTCGGCCTCGCCCCGGGGTTACGCGGCGCCAACCGCACCGGGCGGCCCTTTACGGGCGATTGGGCGGGCGATCTTCTCTATGAAACGCTGATCGACTTCGGCTTTGCCGCAGGCGTCTATGACGAGCGGCCAGACGACGGGCTGCGGCTGATCGATTGCACCATCACCAATGCCGTGCGCTGCGTGCCCCCGCAAAACAAGCCGACACCGGCTGAAATCACCACATGCCGGACATTTCTCGAGGGCACGATTGCTTCCATGCCCCAGCTGCGCGCCATCGTCGCGCTGGGGCGCATCGCCCATGAAAGCGTCGTGCGGGCGCTCGGCAGCAAGCTTTCGGCCATGCCCTTTTCCCATGGCGCACGCCATCAAGCGGGCAGCCTCGCCCTCTACGACAGCTACCATTGCTCGCGCTACAACACGAACACCGGCGTGCTGACGACGGAGATGTTTCGGGCTGTGTTCGCGGCGGTGAAGAGCGATCTGGCGCAAAAGGGTTGAGGCGAATTGCGCGGAGCGAGCAAACGTTCTCCCATAGGAAGAAGCAGACGCTAACCCCTCACCCGACTCCTTCGGAGCCACCCTCTCCCTCTGGGAGAGAGTTGACCGCCCCTCAGCCCTTGTCGCGCATCAGGCGGCTCTTCTCGCGGTTCCAGTCGCGGGCTTTTTCGGTCTCGCGCTTGTCGTGCAATTTCTTGCCGCGACCGAGCGCGATTTCGATTTTCGCCATGCCCTTTTCGTTGAAATAGACCTTCAGCGGCACGATCGTCATGCCCTGGCGCTCGATGCCCTGGGCAAAGCGCACGACTTCGCGCGCCTTCACGAGCAATTTGCGCGGGCGGCGCGGCTCGTGATTAAAACGGTTGGCCTGCAGATATTCGGGAATATTGGCGTTGATGAGATAGAGCTCGCCCTTGCGGTCAAGCCCGATATAGCTCTCGGCAATGGTGGCTCGACCGGCGCGCAGCGCCTTGACCTCGGTGCCGGTGAGCATGATCCCGGCTTCAAGCGTGTCGCCGATTTCATAATCGAAGCGCGCCCGACGATTGTCAGCAACGACCTTGAATTCAGGCTGGGTTTTCGGGGCCAAAATCACTCTCTCCGGGGCGCTTGGCCCACTATCCGCCGATCACGCCTGCATGAATCATCGCCGCGCGGATCACGCCGCGCGTGGCTTCCGTCACCGGCAGCAGCGGGAGACGCACTTCGTCCCGCACCTTGCCGAGCAACGACAGCCCGTATTTTGCGCCCGCAACGCCGGGCTCCTTGAAGATCGCCTCATGCAGGGGCACGAGACGGTCCTGAATTTCAAGCGCGCGGACATAATCGCCAGCCAGCGTCGCGGCCTGCAATTGCGCACATAGCCTGGGGGCGACATTGGACACGACCGAGATGCAGCCCTGCCCGCCTGCCGCATTGAACGCCAGCGCCGTCATGTCCTCGCCCGAGAGCTGGATGAACTCCGGCCCCATCGCAAAGCGCTGCTGCGAGACGCGGGCGAGATTGCCGGTGGCGTCCTTCACACCCGCGATATTCTTCAAGTCATAAAGCCGACGCATGGTTTCGACCGACATGTCGACCACCGAGCGCGGAGGGATGTTGTAGACGATGATCGGGATTCCAATGGCGTCATTGATCGCCTTGAAATGCTGATACATGCCTTCCTGCGTCGGCTTGTTGTAATAGGGCGTGACAACGAGCACCGCGTCCGCGCCCGCCTTCTCGGCATGGCGGGCCAGATCGATGGCCTCGGCCGTATTGTTCGAGCCCGCACCCGCGATCACCGGTGCACGGCCCTTGGCCTCCTGAATGCACAATTCGACGACGCGGTGGTGCTCGGCGTGGGAAAGGGTCGGGCTCTCGCCTGTCGTGCCGACGGGGACCAGCGCCTGCGTGCCTTCCTCTATCTGCCAGGAGACCAGCGCGCGGAAGGCATCCTCGTCGATGCGCCCATCACGGAAGGGCGTCACGAGGGCGGTCATCGAACCCTTGAACTGGGCGGGCATGGCCATGTGCTTCAAATCCCCGACTGGTCGCGCCGCCTAACCGACGCCGCAATTCACAGGCCTCCTGAAGGCCGGCCCCACAGATAGCCTCTGGTGGGGCCAGAGAAAAGGGGCACGACCCCGCATCTATGCCCGATAGGAAGATTTGTCTGTCCGCACAGGCCAAAGGGCTCCGGCGCAAATGCCATTCATGATTCATCAACCATGCTGGCGCAGGGTCAGATTTCAGGTTGTCCCGCAAGAAACAGGAACAGGATGACATTGTTTGCCAATGCCTTCCGTCAAAACACCTTCCGCCTGATGGCGGGGGCGGGAGCGCTTGGCCTGTTGACGCTGACGTTCAACCCGTTGCGCGATGAGACCCCTGCCCCGCAAAGCACCCCTGCGGCTCTGCCGGCCAATCCGGTTCTGCCCGTCCTCTCAAGCCCCGTGGAAGCACCGGGAGGCGCCCTTGAGGCCATCCGAGCGGCAGCCCATGCGCAAGGGACCGGCCTTTCGGTTGCCTATGCCCCCGATGCCGCCATGAACGAGCCGGGCAACCCGCTCCTGCACCAGCCCGCCGTCATCGATACGGAAATGCCAGGCCTGCGCGAGGCGCTCGCCGCCTATCGCGCGGGCGACATGGCCAAGGGAGACGAGGAAGCTGCCCGCCTCACCGATCCCCTCGCCCGCCTCACCCTCGACTGGGTTGCGCTGCAAAGCCAGCGGCCCGGCTCCTTCGCGCGGCTCTCGGCCTTCCTTGCCGCCAATCCCGATTGGGCGGCGCGCGCGGCGGTGGAGCGGCGCGTCGAGGATCTCCTCTTTGTCGAAAAGGCACGCCCGGCGCTCGCCACCGCCTGGTTTGCCACCCACGCCGCGCAAACACCCTCGGGACGGCTGGCGGCTGCGCGTGGTCTTTTATCCGCCGGCAAGGAAGCCCAGGCCCGCGCCATCGTTGCCGCGCTCTGGCGCAGCGAAGAGATGAGCCTCTGGCTGGAGGGCCAGATGGAGAAGGAATTCGGATCGCTCCTGAGCGAGGCCGATTACCGCGCCCGCGCCCTGCGCTTTGCCTATGCTGGCAAGGCGGCAGCCCAGCGCGCCTCGGCCAAGGCGGGGGAGGATGTCGCAGCCCTCATCAAGGCGCGGCTGGCGGTTGTGGCCGAGAACAAGCCCGACACGCTGATGCAGGCGGTCTCTGCTCCGCTGCAAAAGGAGCCGCTGTATCTGCTCTCGAAAATCCAGATGCTACGTCGTGCCGGCGATCTCGATGGCGCGGTCAAGGCCATGCAGGACGCCCCGCGCGAGCGCGCACTCCTTGGCGACCCGGACGAATGGTGGACGGAGCGGCGCCTGCTCGCGCGCAAATTGCTCGATGCGAAAAAGCCCGAGGATGCCTATCTTCTCTGCGCGCAACACAGTGCAGTCGGGCGCGAGGGCTTTATCGAGGCGGAGTTTCACGCAGGCTGGATTGCGCTGCGCTTTCTCAACGACCCGACGCGCGCCACGCGCCATTTCGACACGGCAGCGCCGCGCGCGGAAACACCGATCTCGCGTGCTCGCGTCGCCTATTGGCAGGGCCGCGCCGCCGAGGCGCTGGGCGCGCGCGAGGAAGCTCGCACCCATTACCGCACAGCCGCCAACGAACCCGTCGCCTATTATGGACAGCTGGCCCGCGCACGCCTTGGCGAGCCCATCGACGCGCTGCGCAAGCCCAATGCAATGACGCGCGGCGCGGCGCGCGTGCCAGTAACGCGCGTTGTCGAAATGCTTCTCGCACTGGGCGAAAATGAATTCGCCGCCAGCCTCGCGAGCGAGAGCGTGCGTAGCCTCAAGGATGAAGCGCAAATGGCTGCGCTTGCCGATGTCGTTGCGCGCGCGGGCGATGCACGCATCACCTTGTCCATCGGCAAACAGGCGGTGCAGCGCGGCCATCTGCTCGATGAAGCGGCCTTCCCGACCTTTGGCATTCCCCCCTACGACCCCATCGGCACGGCTGCGCCACTTGCCGTCGTCTATGCCATCGCGCGGCAGGAAAGCGCCTTTGCGCCAAAGGTCATTTCCTCAGCAGGGGCCAAGGGGCTCATGCAGATGATCGATTCCACGGCCAAGCGCACGGCCCAGCTGCTCGGCGTGCCGTTTGACAAAAGCCGGCTGACGGAAGACCCGGCCTTCAACGCCCAGCTCGGCGCAGCGCATCTTGGCCAATTGCTGCTGGATTTTCGTAATTCCTACATCCTCACCTTCGCCGCCTATAATGCGGGTCCGCGCCGCGCGAAGGAATGGATCGAGGCCTATGGCGACCCGCGCGATCCGGCTGTCGACCCCATCGATTGGGTCGAGCGCATCCCCTTCAGCGAGACACGCAATTACGTGCAGCGGGTCACGGAAAATCTGGAAATCTACCGCCTGCGCTTTGGCGATACGCGGCCCTTCGCCATCCGCGCCGATCTGCGCGGAGCCGAGCAGCCCCTCTAGGCAACCCCTGCCCGGCAAGCATGGACGCGCGCGGCTTTCGCGGTCTAGTCTGGTGACATGACGCAGACACAAACGTCCCCCTTCAAGTCCCGCTTCTATTCCGCACCCGACGGGCTGAAGCTGCATATGCGCGATTACGGTCCGCGCGAGGCTGACAGCCTGCCGGTTGTCTGCCTGCCGGGCCTGGCCCGCACGGCGGCTGATTTCGATGCGCTGGCCTGCGCCTTGGTCAGTGGCGCGGCAGGCGCGCCGCGTCGCGTGGTCGCCATCGATTATCGCGGGCGCGGCCTGTCGGCGCGCGATCCCGACTGGAAACATTACGATCTTGGCGTCGAGAGCGCGGACATCCAGTCGATGCTGGCTGCGGGAGGCATTGAGGAAGCGGTTTTTGTCGGCACGTCGCGCGGCGGCATTCATTGCATGCTGCTGGCCGCCTCCCGCCCGACGCTGATGCGGGCCGTGGTGATGAATGACATCGGCCCGGTGCTCGAAGCCCGGGGCCTTGCCCGCATCCGCGGCTATATCGGCAAATTACCAAGCCCTAAATCCTGGCCCGATGCGGTCGATCTGTTCAAACAGGTCATGGGCGCGCAATTCACCGCCCTTAGCGAGGCCGACTGGCTCGCCTATGCGCAACTGACCCTTGAGGAAAAAGACGGGCGCCTGCTGTCGCGCTACGACCCGATGCTGATGAAAGTGCTGGAGCCGCTCGATCTCGAAGCCCCCCTGCCCGATCTCTGGCCGCAGTTTGAAGGCCTGCGGCAGATCCCGCTTCTGGTGATTCGCGGCGAGACATCGGACCTGCTCTCGCCCCAGACGCTGGAGCAGATGATCTCGCGCCACGGCAAGGCGGAATCACTCATCGTGCCGGGCCAGGGCCATGCGCCTTTGCTGATCGATGCGCCCAGCATTGCCCATGTCTGTGATTTCATCGCGCGCGTCCCGCAAACCCGCAGCTGAAAGCTTGCCAAGCCCCGCGCGCCAAACCTCCCCGCACGGCTCAGTATTTGTTTCCTCATATTTAACCTGCAGTTTCTCTTCGGGAAACAGGTACTTCCGACCGCCGCCACCCGCGCCACCCACTACGCAACCTAGATGAAAGAACTCGCCAAGGACTTCGGCGAGCTGCATGTCGACGCCCGTCGCGGGGTCTGCCCCGGCGACAATGTTGCCAAGCATAGGCAAACGAAATATAGGACTATCCTGTTTAATTTCGGAGCGGCTAAATGAAAAAAAGCTTGGTTCTTGCGGCGATCTTGTTCGCTGCTCCCGCGACTGCATTTGCGCAATTCAATGAATTGATGCGGAC
The DNA here is from genome assembly GCA_947370975.1 of Beijerinckiaceae bacterium. Classification (GTDB taxonomy): domain Bacteria; phylum Pseudomonadota; class Alphaproteobacteria; order Rhizobiales; family Beijerinckiaceae; genus Terripilifer. The sequence goes on along the minus strand of CANBNG010000014.1, from coordinate 49,790 downwards.
CATGCAGACGATCGCGCCGCCCATTGCCAACAAGGCCAAGGAGCCCGCGCCAGCGCCCGAGAGCAAGCCCAAGCCGGCTGCGGCCAAACCAGCCGCGCCTGCGCCCGTGCCTGTCGCTGCGCCGACGTCCGCTGCTGCGCCCGCTGTCAGCAACGCCTCCGAACAGCCAGCGCATGTCGATGACCGGATTTGCTTGCGGGACTCCATCGCATTTAGCTGCAAGATCAATGGCAAGCCGCTGATTTATTGCAAGACGTTTGAAACCGAAGATCCCTATCTCTCGGTCACTCTCAACCATGTCTATGACACCGGCAAAAATGAGCTGAGCTATAGCAGCGATCAGCAGGGGCCGTTTCTTCTGACGCAAGAAGAAGATGCTCGCCGCAGCATCACAACGGTCTATTTCACCCAGAAAAACATGACCTACGGAATTTCTGAATGTAACGGCATGCATTGCAATCCGGATGAGCGCTACTGGTTCACGACAATCAAGGGGACAGAAAAGGTCAACCAGACGGTTTGTGATCCGGGAACAGAAACCGGCTTCGAATTTCCGGTTACCTTCGACAAAAAGGGCAAGCTTGTCGCGCAGATGAAACGCATCCTGACGATCAAGCAATCCAAGCTCAAATTCGATCAGTACTGATCGGGGGGACGCTGTGATAAAACAAAGCCCGACAGCTTGATGAGCTGCCGGGCTTTTTGTTGTTTCCGGATCAGGCTTTGTTAAAACGCCGCCTGAGAGCCGACCATAGTGGTTACATAATGCCGGCGCGTATAGGCCTGCCCACGCATTGAAACGCCTGCCGTCAGGCGCTGAGTCTTGTCGATCTGGCAGAACAGGCCCGGACCCTGCTGTGTCCGTTTTTGTGTCTGCTCTAAACGCCTGATGTTCAGGGTTTTTTCGCTCTGTTCGGACCTCTGCTTGACCCTAATCTCCTTTGCCTATAGATGCTTGCGCTGTACGGAGATGTGGCCGAGAGGCTTAAGGCAACGGTTTGCTAAATCGTCATAGGGGAAACCCTATCGTGGGTTCGAATCCCACCGTCTCCGCCACTAAACCAATCCAGACCCCCGACCGTCCCGATTGAGACGCGGAAATCGAAATGATTTCCGTAGCTTTGCACGCCCCTAACGAACCGCTGAGGCTGCCGTGCGCGCCAGGTTCGGTCCCCAAGTGCTCGGCTTGCAATCCAGGCAAAGGGTATCATTCGTAAGAATGAGCAGCAGTTCTGCGCAAGGGTAACTCTGGGCTCATGGTCGTCTCCACATTTCCTCCCTCGCGCGAAACGGCGCTTAGTAGACTGGCCCAGTTCGTTCCAGGCGCAGGTCGTCGATATGAGACAGGCCGCAATACGGACGCGGGTCCAGATCAACCAGCTGCTGTGTCGAGGCTCTCACCCTATTTGCGGTATCGCCTGGTCGGTGAGAGCGAAGTCGTGTCGCAGGTGCTTGTCCGGCATGATTTTGATGTCGCCGAGAAATTTGTGCAGGAGGTGCTGTGGCGCACCTATTGGAAGGGCTGGCTTGAAATGCGCCCGTCTGTCTGGCTGCGCTTTCAGGAAGAGCGTGATCGCCAGCTTGGCAGCTTTCCGGCTGCGCGCGCCATCGCTGCGGCCGAGACGGGTCTGACCGGCATTGTTGGTTTTGACGACTGGGCGCGTGAACTCGTCGAAACCGGCTATCTGCATAATCACGCGCGGATGTGGTTTGCTTCGATCTGGATCTTCACGCTGCGCCTGCCATGGTCGCTTGGCGCGGATTTCTTTCTGCGTCACCTGCTCGATGCTGATGCGGCCAGCAATACATTGTCCTGGCGCTGGGTCGCGGGATTACAGACGCCGGGGAAAATCTATCTCGCCACAGCCGATAATATCGCGCGCTATACCAATGGCCGCTTTGCACCCAAAGGTCTGGCGCGTGAAGCCATTGCCTTGACGGAATCGCCTATCGAAGCCGCGCAAGTCTTGAGAGAGCCCGTCACGCATGATGTGCGGCAGCCATCACTCTTGCTCGTCACCCATGAGGATATGACTCCGGAATCAGTTTTTGATAGCGCCCTGGATGTCCGCTCAATTCTCGTCTGCGCTGATGCACAATTGTTGTGGGGGGATGGCGCACGCCATTTCGTCAGCGACGCGGCAGCAGACACAGCTGCACGCGCGAGCGCGCAGTTTGGGTGCACCGCTCACCTGATTGAGCGGCTCGATGCACAGACATTAATTGCCGCAGCAGATGTTGCAGGGTGCAAGCATATATTGACACCCTATGCCCCTGTGGGCCCGGTGGCGGATGCTTTGGCGCAGCTCACTCCAAAACTCGCAAGCGCGGGCATCACGCTGGTGCAAAAACGCCGCGCTTGGGACAGCGCCTTCTGGCCCCATGCCAAGAAAGGGTTCTTCCCCTTCAAGGAGAAAATCCCGGCATTGCTGCGCGAGAGCGGCTTGGTATGACGCAGCCCCTGAACATTGTCTGGTTCAAGCGCGATCTGCGTATCGCCGATCACCGCCCGCTTTTTGAAGCGGCACAGCTTGGCCCTGTCTTGCCGCTCTACATTGTCGAGCCCGAACTCTGGGCACAGCCGGACGCATCGGCGCGACAATGGGCTTTTGCGGCCGAGAGCCTGCGCGAACTTCAAAAGGCGCTTGCAGACCTCGGTCAGCCGCTCTGCATCATGGTGGGCGAAGCCGTCTCCATCTTGCAGCATATTCACAAGCACCACGGCATTGCGCGTTTGTGGAGCCACGAGGAAACAGGCAACGGCTGGACCTTTGCGCGCGATCTGGCTGTCGCCGCATGGGCAAAGAGCGAAGGTGTGCCATGGCACGAGCCACGCCAATTCGGCGTGATCCGGCGCCTGAAATCGCGCAATGGCTGGGCCAATTCATGGGACCGCGCGATGGGCGAACCCATCGTTGCGCCACCCAGAACGCTCCAGCCCATAACAGGTGAATGGCCAACACATATTCCAACAGGGCTGGAGCTTGGTCTGGCGCCTGATCCCTGCCCTGATCGCCAAACGGGTGGTCGAACAGCCGCGCTGGTGACGCTCAAAAGTTTTCTTGGCGAGCGTGGCCGCAATTATCGCTTTGAGATGTCGAGCCCCGTAACCGCGTTTGACGCCTGCTCACGCCTGTCACCCCATCTGACATGGGGCTCGATTTCCATGCGTGAGGTGGCACAGGCAAGTGCAGCGCGCATCCGTGCGATCAGCCATTTGAATGATCCAACATCAAAGAGCTGGCGTGCATCGCTGATCTCTTTCATCGGGCGACAGCATTGGCATTGCCACTTCATGCAAAAGCTCGAGGACGAGCCCCGCCTTGAATTTGAAAACCTCCACCGCGCTTATGACGGTATCCGGCCAGACGTCGCCGATCCTCAGCGATTGGCCGCATGGTGTGCGGGCGAGACAGGGTTTCCGTTTGTGGACGCCTGCATGCGTGCATTGAGCCGGCATGGTTGGATCAATTTCCGGATGCGCGCGATGTTGATGTCCTTCGCAAGCTATCATCTCTGGTTGCCGTGGCGCGCCAGCGGGCTGCATCTTGCGCGACAGTTTGTCGATTATGAGCCCGGCATCCACTGGTCGCAGGTGCAGATGCAATCGGGAACGACGGGCATCAACACGATGCGGGTCTACAACCCCGTCAAGCAGGGTATCGATCAGGATCCCACCGGGGCCTTCGTGCGCGCCCATGTGCCTGAACTTGACGCTGTGCCGGATGCCTTTATCCACGAGCCATGGCGTTGGCCCGGGGCGTCGACACTGCGCTATCAGCCGCCCATCGTGGACCACGCAGTAGCCGGCAAGGCGGCGCGCGATGCGCTCTACGCCTTGCGCAAAGGCTCTGGACATGGGCAGGCGGCGCGCGAAATCGTTGCAAAACACGGTAGCCGCAAGGCGGGCATACCCATGACCGGTCGTAAAACAAAAGTACGTTCCAAAGCAGCTGACGATTTGCAGCTCTCATTGGGCATTTAAGCTCGTGAGACGCCGAGATTTATCGTCGGCGGAAATGACCAGACTCTCTTGCAGAGTGTTTTGATCGCAGCTGCCTTTCAGCTACGCTATAGCTATAGCTCTGCAAAAAAACATGAATTAAACTCCAGCTTTCGATCCACCAAAGGGTCGGCAAGCCGGGGTTGGAAATGGATCTAGTCACGATCGCTTATTGGGGCGTTCTTGTGATCGCGGGCGTTGCTTGTGGCTTTCTGAACACTTTGGCGTCATCGGGCTCTGCCATCACCCTTCCATTGATGATCCTGCTTGGATTTCCCGAGGCTGCCGCCAATGCGACCAACCGGGTGCCAGTATTCCTCGGCACGCTGATGGCGACCATTGCCTTTGCGCGCAAAGGTCAGCTGGACTGGGGCGCGGCCGCGAAATTTTCGCCGGCCCTGATAGTTGGTGCGGTGTCCGGCGTCGTATTTGCAGAACACCTCGGCGACAGGGCCATGGGACTCTCGATCACGGGCGCTGTTCTCGTCACCCTGCTGCTCCTGTTCACGAAAACGAAGGAAGCCTTGTTCCGCATCATGACCGACCCGCCCCATGTGTCGTGGAAAGCCATCGCCCTGATGGTGGCCGCAGGCTTCTGGATCGGGTGGATCATCCTGGACGGGGCAACCTATCTCTTGTTGATCTTGATGCTCGTCTGCTCCTTCCCCTTGGCGAAGGCCAATGCGCTCAAGGTTTTCCTGCTCTCTATCGGCACGGCAATCGGGATCTTCATGTTCTGGGGGCATGGCGAGGTGCGCTGGGCCGAAGGCATTGTCTTGTCGATCGGCAGCGTCGCCGGCGGTTATCTGGGCGCGCAAGCCTCCAACATGCCACAGGCAAAACTCTGGGCCTTCCGGGTCGTGGTGGTAGTCATCATCCTGGAGCTGATCAACCTGACATGGCATTACACCGCGCCCTATCGCATCGCGCCGTGAGGAAAAAATTGTAAATTCCCGATATTTTCCAATAATTTAGGAACAAACTGAGTGTTTTCCTTGGGTTAATCTCAAGGCTTGCGCACCCAATATGGCGACGTCACTTCCTGGACAGGACAGCACGCCATGTTGAAACGCTTCTTTGCAGACGAATCCGGCGCAACCGCCATTGAATATGGCCTCATCGCGGGCCTGATTGCAGTGGTCATCATCACTGCTGTCTCGACGCTCGGCACGCAGCTCGCGGCCAAGTTCACGGCAATTTCGAACAATCTGTCGTAAGGGCAAGTCCGCGATAGCGCAGTCGGGCGGCCATTGACGCGCCGATGGTCTCCACAAGCGGCGCGCGCGCGATCAGTGTCAGGCCTGTCCTGCTGTCGTCGGCCAGCAATTTGACAGGCTCGCATGTGAGGCCCGTGGACCGGGTCGCCTGCACGCCGTGCAGGCCCGCGCCGACAATTTGAACAAGGCCCCGCACGCGCAGCAAGGCATCGCCATGGTCGGTAATGGCGCGCGTGAGCGCCATGCGCAGGCCATCGGCTGAAACTGCGTTCTGCAAAGGCACAAAGACGCTCGCGAGGCCGCGCGCATGCCAGGCTGGATAGACGGGCTGGGTTGGCGCTGGCCGCGCAGGCGCAACGCAGGCTGCTGCCGCAAGCACGTCACGGGCGAGCACAGTCGCCTGTCCTGCTTGCAGGACGATTGCTCCCGGATTCAGGCAAGCAATCTGTGCGTGCATATCTGCGCAGGCCTCAGGCGTAGCAAGATCGGTCTGTGTGAGAATGACAATCTGCGCGCTCCCGATCTGGCGCGCGATCAGCCGATGCTGCGCGCAGCCTGCGGGGACTGCGAGCGCGGCGATGACGATTGGCGGATCGTAAGCATCCCGCAAGATCTCGCTGTCGCGCAGCCTGTCGAGAATGGGCCAAGGGTCGGCAAGACCCGACGCCTCGATGACGACGCGTGAAAAGGCAGCTATGTTTTTATAATGCCGATCGAAGAAAAGTCGCTCCAGCAGAGCGACAAGATCGCCATCCCCATCGCAGCACGCGCAACCGCCAGCCAGAGAAACCGGCGCGTTTTCGCCGGCGGTCAGCAAGACGCAATCGAGTTCATCCTCGCCAAGGCCGTCGAGGAGTGTCAGCGTGCCGGCAAAGTCAGGGGCATCCAACCAGCCACGCAACAGCCGCGTCTTTCCGCTGCCGACAAAGCCCGTCAGCAGAAAGAGCGGCAGCTTGCTGTGCTCAGACATAGACACGCCTATTTCTTCGCCTTCTCCGCATCCTGCACGCCCTCGCGCACCCGCGCGATGGTCAGCGGATCGGCGTTATAGGCACGCTGCAGCGTCGTCATTTGTTCTTGCGGTGTGATGAGCGAAATGTTGAGGCCCTGTTTGGCGGCGTCTTCCATTGCAGCAGGATCCTTCAATGCCGCGGCAAAAGCGGCGCGAAGGGCGTCCAGCCTGTCCTTGGGCACGCCGGGCGGGGCGACGAAGGGGCGGCCCATATCCGCGCGCAGCAGGAAGAATTCCATCGCCTTGCGTTCATCGCCAGTCATATGGAGCTCGGCAAGACCCGGCGCATCCTTGATGTGCGGATCGGCCGCGATGCGGCCTTGCAGAAGCAGACGCCGCGAACCATCGCGCAGGCCGGGCTCGCGCAGCGCGGTATCATAGCTGATGAAGGTGCCATGCGCCTCATTGCGCTCGACCGCGAGATTCATGTCGCGCGATCCCGGATACCCGGCAACGATGCGAATGTTGAGATGAAACAGGTCGCGCAGCATGACCGGATAGGTGAGGCTGTCGGCGCCCGAGCCGGTGGCGGCCACAATCAGCTCCTTGTTGCGCAAATCCTGCAATTTCTGCACGGGCGCATCGGTGCGGATGAAGGCGACAATCGTGTCGCGATCCGGGCTGCCAATGTAATTGAACAGACGCGGATCAAATTGCGCGCTCTTGTTGCCAAGCAGCGGCTCGAATGGCACGCCGCGATTGATGAGGCCAATCACCGTGCCGTCCTTGGGTGCGGTCTTGTAAACCTGATTGGCTGCAACAAGACTGCCTGCACCAGGCACATTTTGCGGCACGACAGTGGGCTGGCCGGGAATGAAGCGGCCCATGTGACGGCCCATCAGGCGCGCCCAGAGATCATCCGAGCCGCCCGCGCCATAGCCGATCATGATGGTGAGACTTTTGCCGCGGAAGAAATCCTCGACCGGCTCGGCCCGCACCATGGCGGGCGCAAGAAACGCGACGACAAGCGCACAAAGCCCGAATTGTCTGGCTCGCATAAGCATCCTCCCGACGGCATCGTCTGTCGCGATGCTCATCCTTGCAGATCATCAGGGTGCGGAAGATACGTCAAGCTCGACGACCACTGTGCAGTTTCATTCATTCGCCGATCGGGCTGAGGTCACAAGCGCGCTCGTAGAATCCCCCTCCCCCTTGTGGGGAGGGGCTAGGGGTGGGGGTCGCGCGAGTCTCGGAGTTCAGAACACGCCGCCCAGGCTCAAATGTGTACCGGATGAAATCGTACGACCCCCGCCCCGCTCGCCTTCGGCGAGTCGACCCTCCCCACAAGGGGGAGGGAGAGGCCCGATCAACTCATCAATGAACTTCCACAATTGCGAGCAGAACGAAGGAATGACGGGTTCACTATTTTTGCATGGTCATGTTTTCCATCGCCTCCACCTGCGCAGGCAGTTCGGCTGCGCCTGGTGCGTAGCCGTTGCGTTGCAGGATGAAGGCGACAATATCGGCATAGGTCGTATCGTTGAGCCCGCCCGGATTATCGGGCGGCATGGCAGTCTGCACGTAAGAAAAAAGCGTTGCGAGAGAGCCAGAACCCCAATGCTCCCGGAACCAGGAACCGCGCAGCGGTGCGCCGCCGAAGTCTCCGTCGTCGAGCCGCTCGCCGTGGCACATCATGCAGGCATGCGTATAGGCGGCATGTCCGCGTTCGGCCTGCTCAGTTGAAAAAACGGGTGCCTGCTCGCCAGCCATGGCAGGCATGGAGAGCAGAGCGCCCATTACCAATGTTGCAGCTTTGATCATTACAGCGCGAACACCCAGAGCGTCGCGCCGCCATCGGGATTTTTGATGTCGGGCACGAGCGTGTTGAGAGAACGCAATTGCGACGAACCATTGCCGACAGCGACTGCAATATATTGCTTGCCACCCACCGAGAAGCTGATCGGGGGCGCGTTCAGCGCGTTATTGGTGCGCGTTTCCCACAAGACCTTGCCGGTCTTGTCATCATAGGCGCGGAAATAACGATCGAGCGAACCCGCGAACACGAGACCGCCGCCGGTCGGCAAGACGCCGCTCGACATTGGCGCACGCTGGCGCTGCGACCATGCCTGGCTGCGGTCGCTCAGCTTGACCGCATCGAGGCGACCGAACTTGCCATCGCTGTTTGGCACCGGCACGCGGGCATAAACAGCGCGACCGCCGCCGGTATATTTTTCGCCCGCATCGAGCGGCGTAGGCGTTGTGTTGGAGCAATATTCCGTCAACGGCAGATAAAGCATCTGCGTCTTCGGGCTGTAGGCGGTTGAAGGCCAGCCGCGTGCGCCGGGGTCAGCCGGGCAATTGAAGGTCGTCTTGCCGATATGGGGCATGGCGTCTTCATTGATCGTCTTCACGCCGGTCTTGGGATCGATCGACTTCACGACATTCTGGAAGACGGTTTCCTTGGCCCAGAGGAATTCACCCGTATTGCGATCGAGCGCCTCGACAATGGCGAGCTTGCCGGCGGTGACCATGGCCTTGCGCGTCTTGCCGCCAAACGGCAGGTCCACGAGGATGCGCTCATAGGCATAATCGAGATCGAGCGTATCATTGGCCAGGTGTTGATGATGCCATTTCAGCTTGCCGGTTGCAGGCTCGATGGCGAGCGTTGAATCGGTGTAGAGCGCGCTATTGTCGAAGCCATCTTTCTTGGGCGTCGTGCCGCGCATTTCCGCGATCCAGGGATAGGGCTGGCCAACACCGTGATAAATGGTGTTGGTTTCGGGATCGTAGGAACCCGCGATCCAGGCCGATCCACCAAAGCGCTGCTCGTGCGGCAGGCCATTCCATGTCTTGGTGTTGGGGTCGCCATCCTGCGCGACCGTGTGCAGACGCCAGAGTTCCTTGCCGGTCCTGGGATCGTGACCGGTGATGAAACAGCCGCCCGCCTGTGCGGCATTGCAACCGCTCATCGAGGCCACAAGAACGCCATTGGCCATGAAGGGGCCGCTCGAATAGCGATAGCCCTTCTTCCAATCGTCTACCGTCTGGTCGAACACCACCTTGCCGGTGCGCACATCGAGCGCAACGAGATGGGCATCGGACGTGGCGATGTAGAGCTGATTGCCAAACAGCGCCATATTGCGTTTGGCGAGCGAATTGCCGCCCTGGGCGATGAGCTGGGGGGCGAGATCGCGCCGATATTCCCACAGCAGGTCGCCGGTGACGGCATTGAGCGCCTGAATCCTGTCGCCCGAATTGGTGACGAAGAGCACGCCGTCATGGACGATGGGCTCGATCTCGGTAACGCCCGAGGTCATCGACCATGTCCAGGCGACGCGGAGATTCTTCACATTGCCTTTGTTGATCTGCTCAAGCGGGCTGTAGCCCCAATTGGCATAGGTGCGCCGCCACATCAGCCAATCGCCATCGGCGGGCTTGCGCATCATGTCTTCGGTAACGGGCTTCCAGCTTTCCAGCGGAGATTTCGCAGGCTGCGCCTGTGCCGACAATGCGGAGACGCCCAACGCCCCAAGGGCTGCGCCCAGCATGAGACAACGCAAAGATTGGCGCATATTCCCCTCCCCTGATGCCGCACACGGGCGGCTTATCGCAATTGGCTGGACGTCACGCGCCAGCCTTGGCCACAGACTGGCGTGTCTGTGCGCATTTGGCAACGATGAAGGGAGCCGATCTTGTGGGCAGAAGCCCGCCGTGCCACCCTCCGCCGCCCCGGAGAATGTCATGCCCGCGATCGAGAAAGAGCAAACCTTCGATCCAGCCATGCAGGCGCTCCGCGCTCTGCTGGCGCAGGCTGGCTTGCCCGCGCAGCTTGCAGAGCGCGTCACATTTTCCGGTGCGGATGATCTCTACGCCACCCGCTTTCAGGCGGGCACGCTCACCGCAGTCGCACTGGCCGCAGCGGCCCTTGCGCGGCCGGGATCGAGCGGGTCTTTGCGCATCGACCTCGATCACGCGGCGCTGATGAGCGAGGGCTATCGCCATGTCCGGCTCGATGGCGCCGGTGTGGCCGCGCCGCGCGATCCGCTGACGGGTTTTTATGCCACGCGCGATGGCAGGGAGATTTTCCTGCATCTCAATTTCCCCCACCACCGCGCCCGCGCCCTGGCCTGCCTGCGGGCCGAGCCCAGCCATGCCGATATTGCGGCGCGCGTCCTGAACTGGAATATGACGGCGCTTGATGATGCGCTTGCCGCCTGTGGCGCAGTCGCAGCCCCTGCATTGCGCTTTGCGGAATGGGACGCTTCTCCACAGGCGCAGGCCCTGGCGCAAACGCCCCTTATCGAGATCGAGAGAATCGGGGAGAGCGCGCCCGAACCCCTGCCCTCGCACAGGTCGCTTGAGGGCGTGGAGGTGATCGACTTCACGCGCGTGCTGGCTGGCCCCACCTGCGGGCGCGTGCTGGCGGAAGCGGGCGCGCATGTCACGCGCATCGAACATCCCGTCACGCCCGATCTTCTGTCCTACCGGCTGGACGCCAATCGCGACAAAGACGAGCTGACGCTCGATCTGCGCAGGCCCGAGGCGCTCGCAAGATTGCACGACATGAGCGCGCGCGCCGATGTTTTCGTGCAGGCCTATCGGCCAGGCGTCGCCGCGCAATTCGGCCTTGCGCCAGAGGTGCTTTGTGCACGGCGCCCGGGCCTCGTCTGCGCCACGCTCAGCGCTTATGGCCACGCGGGGCCCTTTGCTGGACGACGCGGGTTTGACAGCGTGATCCAGGCGGCGGGCGGCCTTGCCTGTGCGCAGGGCAAAGAGCGCGCGCATCTTCTGCCGACATCACCGCTCGATTATGGGGCGGGCCTGCTTCTGGCCTTTGGCGTTGAAATCGCCTTGCAGCGCCGCGCCACGCAGGGCGGCAGCTATCGCGTGCGCACCTCGCTCGCCCGCATCGCGCTGTGGCTGCGCGCCTTCCAGCATGAGCATGCGCCAACCCCGCGTCCCGGCAGGGTTGAAGAGCTGGTTGCACAGCAGGCCTGCGAGACGCTTCGCGAAATCGGATTGATCCGGCATTTGCGCTCTGCCATGACAAATGAAACATGACAGGCGAAACATGAGACAGGGAACACCGCGATGACCCAAGGCTGGATTCCCGCGAGCTTCTGGCGCGGCGGCACGAGCAAGGGCGTGTTCTTTCACGCCAAGGACATGCCCGCCACGCGCGCGGAGATCGATCCCATCCTGCTCGCCGTGCTCGGCACGCCCGATCCCTATGGCCGACAGCTCAACGGCATGGGCGGCGGCATATCCTCGCTCTCGAAGGCGGTCATCATCGGCCCCTCAACCCATCCCGACGCCGATGTCGATTACACATTCATTCAGGTGGCTGTGGACCGTCCGATGACGGATTGGTCCGGCAATTGCGGCAATCTCTCCTCCGTCGTTGGCCCCTTTGCCGTCGATGAAGGCCTGGTGCAGCGGGAAGATGGCGAAGCCACCGTGCGCTTCCACCAGACCAATACGCAAAAGATCATCCACGCGCGGTTCCGCGTCGAGAACGGCAAGGCGGCGGTTCTGGGCGATATGGAGATTGCGGGCGTTGCAGGTACAGCCGCGCCCGTGCGGCTCGATTTCGTCAATCCGGGCGGCGCGACCACCGGCAAGCTGCTGCCAACGGGCAATGTCACCGACATGATCGATGCACCGGGCCACGCGCCGGTTCTGGCCTCCATGGTGGATGCCAGCCACCCCACGGTTTTCGTGCGCGCTGCGGACTTCGGCCTCAGCGGGACGGAATCGCCCGACCTGATCGAGGCCGACGACCAGCTGATGGCGCGGCTCGATGCCGTGCGCCGGCGCGCCGGCGTGATGATGGGGCTCGGCGCGACGCCCGAAGAAGTCACCTTGATGAGCCCACGCATCGCCATGGTCGCCGCGCCCCAGGGCTTCACCGCGCTCGACAAGGCTGCCTTCGACGATAATCACGATATCTGCACGCGCATGATCTCGATGGAACGTGCCCATCGCGCCGTGCCGCTCGCCAGCGCCCTGTGTCTGGCCGTTGCCTGCCGCATCGAGGGCACGCTGCCCAATCTGTTGGGACGCAGGTGCGAAGACGGCAAGCCGATCCGCGTCGGCAATCCCTCGGGCGTGCTCGCCTTCGGGGCAGATGTGCGCAATGAGGGTGGCTGGATTGCCGACAGCGCGGGCGTCTATCGCACCGCGCGCTGCCTCATGCAGGGCAAGGTCGCCGTGCCACTTGCTCTGGCGCGCTCATAAATGCAGGCAGGCATGGCACGAACCCTGCTTTGCTGAAAACCTGAAGATACTGCCTCTCGAACGCCCCGCCTGCCGGCCAGTCCCGCCGCGCCAAAGCCACAGGAAGTCCGCACGTGCTCAGCCGTCTGCTCCCCGACCCTTTTCTGCTGGCGCTCGTCTGCGTCGTCACCCTTGCAGCCCTTTTGCCAGCGTCCGGCTCGGCGGCAGCCGCAGTGGATGTTGCGGCCAATATCGCCATTGGCCTGCTGTTCTTCCTGCAAGGCGCGCGGCTTGCGCGCGAGACGGTGATTGGCGGCATCACGCATTGGCGGCTGCATGTGCTGGTGCTGTCTTGCACCTTCGTGCTGTTCCCGCTGCTTGGCGTGGCCTTGCACAAACTCATGCCGGGCCTTTTGAGCGAGCCGCTCTGGGTCGGCGTGATCTTTCTCTGCGCCCTTCCCTCGACCGTGCAATCGTCCATCGCCTTCACCTCGATCGGCAAGGGCAATATTCCGGCTGCCATCTGCTCGGCGACGGCCTCCAACCTGCTGGGCATTTTCATCACGCCTGTCCTCGTCGGCCTGCTGCTGAGCGCGCAAGGCGACACGGGCGTCGATCTTGGCCAGATCGGCAAGATCGTGATGCAATTGCTGCTGCCCTTCATCGCCGGCCAGATCCTGCGCCCGCGCGTCGGGAGTTTCGTGCAGAAGCACAAGAAGATCCTGTCCATGACGGATCGCGGCTCGATCCTGCTCGTGGTCTATTCGGCATTCAGCGCTGCGGTCGTGAACGGCATCTGGCAGCGCCTGAGCGGGCATGACCTGCTTGTGCTGCTGGTGCTCGATTCCGTCTTGCTGGCGCTGGTGCTGACGATCACGACGCTGGCCGCCCGCACTTTCGGCTTTGGCAAGCCCGATGAAGTCACCATCGTTTTCTGCGGCTCGAAGAAGACATTGGCGAGCGGCGTGCCAATGGCCAATGTGCTGTTTCCGGGCGCGGAGGCGGGCATTGTGATCCTGCCCCTGATGATCTTCCACCAGATCCAGCTGATGGTCTGCGCCGCGCTGGCACAACGCTACGCGCGCCTCATCGGCAAGGCGGAAGCCCCCGACGCCGCCACATGATGCGGCTCTTCTATATCGCGGGCGGCGCAGATGAGCTCTGTCCCGCCATGGACTTCAGCGCTGCTTTCTGAAAAAATACGACTTGTTATGGCGTCACAGCCAGACTGCACGTCCGGCACGCCTCACGCGCCGACCTGAAACTTTTACATTCAAGCCGGCCCCGAACGGAGCGGCATAGCAACGGACGACACGTATGGACGGTGATGTCAGCTCTTTCATGATCCAGCTTCTGCAAATCATCTGGATCAACATTCTTCTCTCGGGCGACAATGCGGTGGTCATCGCGCTGGCCTGCCGCGGACTGCCGCCGAAGAACCGCAAAATGGGCATTATTGCCGGTGCGGGCGTCGCCATCGTGCTGCGCATCATTTTCACGCTGCTCGTCGTCTCGCTCCTCGCCGTGCCCTATCTGCGCATCGGTGGCGGCGTGCTGCTCATCTGGATCGCGGTGAAACTGCTCACCGAGGAGACGGATGAATCCAGTGTCACCGAGGCGAGCTCGGTCTGGCATGCGGTGCGCATTGTGGCGATTGCAGACACGGTCATGTCGCTCGACAATGTTCTCGCCATTGCCGCCGTCGCCAAGGATTCGAACCTCCTCGTGATCATCGGGCTTGGCCTGTCGATCCCGCTGATCGTCTTTGGCGCGCAGCTGGTCATCGCCATGATCGAGCGCTTCCCCTGGCTGGTCTGGGTCGGCGCGGGCCTGCTCGGCTTCGTGGCGGGTGAGCTGGTCGTCTCCGAGCCCTTCGTCATCGGGCTCCTGGGCAACATTCCGGCGCATACGGCGGAACTGGTCCTGGGCGGGATCGGTGTGGTGATCGTGCTGGGCATCGGCGCTCTGCTCAAGCGCCGCGCCCGCCATGCCCACAGCCCCGCAGGCTGAGGCTACAAGCATTTCATGATGATAAGGCGCGGCTCAGGCCGCGCCTTTTTTATGTTCGCCACTTGCCTCCGGCGCCCCCGTGTATGTAGAACCATACAAAAATGCATACATGAGGGGACGCGATGCGGACGGCAGGACGACAGGCACTCATTCCAGCACTCTTGCCAGCACTCTTGCCAGCCCTTTTCGCACTCGCCCTTGGTTGCAGCGCCGCCAGTGCGCATTTTCAGGAAATCATCCCCTCGCAGGACGTGCTGCCCGAGGGCGGCAAGGTCAGCCTCGAGCTGCTCTTCACCCATCCGATGGAGGGTGGGCCTGTCATGGACATGAAGAAGCCGAGGCGCGTCGGCGCACTGATCGGCGGCAAGACCATCGATCTCGCGGCCAGTCTGAAGCCCTGGAAAAAGCAGGGCTGGACCCTCACCCATGAGCTGAAAGAGCCAGGCGCGGCTGTCTATTTCGTCGAGCCCGAGCCCTATTGGGAGCAGGCAGAGGGCAAATACATTCTCCATTACGCCAAGGTCGTCGTCGACAGCTTCGCCTCGGGCAAGGGCTGGGACGCTTCCGTCGGCCTGCCCGTCGAGATCGAGCCCTTGGTGCGCCCGACCGGCCTTTGGACCGGCAATCTCTTCCGCGGCATCGTGCGCAAGAACGGCCAGCCCGTGCCCTTCGCGCAAATCGAGGTCGAATATGTCAATGACGGTTCGGTGAAGCCAAGCAATGACGCCTTCATCACCCAGGTCATCAAGGCCGATGCGCAGGGCGTCTTCGCCTATGCCATGCCGCGCGCCGGCTGGTGGGGCTTTGCCGCGCTCCTTGAGGGCGACACGCCGATGAAGGGGCCCGACGGCAAGGATGCGCCGGTGGAACTCGGCGGCCTCATCTGGGTGCAGGCCACAGACATGGATAGCGCGCGCCCCTCCAAGGCCAAGAGGTAAGCGCGTGGCCCATATCCCCGATGGCGTCCTCTCCCTTCCCGTGCTGGTCGGCGGCGGCGTGCTGGCGGCAGGCGCAGTCGCGGTCGGGCTGAAGCGCATCACGGATCTCGAAATTCCGCGCGTCGCCATTCTCGCCTCCGGCTTTTTCGCCCTCTCGCTTTTTGCCGTTCCGGTCGGGCCCTCCAGCGTGCATCTGCTGCTTGGCGGGTTGATGGGCATTGTGCTGGGGCCTGCCATTTTTCCCGCCGTCTTCGTCGCGCTGCTGCTGCAGGCGGTCATGTTCGGCTTTGGCGGGCTGACGACGCTGGGCGTGAATGTGGTGAATATCGCCCTGCCCGGCGCGGTTATCGGCACACTCTGCGCGCCCCTCATTGCCCGCGCGACACCAAAGCGTGCGGCCCTGATCGCGGGCCTTGCGAGCGCCTTGGCGGTTGCCTGCACCGGGCTGCTCGTGGCCTGCTCGCTCGCCCTGTCCTCGGCCGATTACACGCTCTCGGCCCGCGTGATGATTGCGACCTATATTCCGCTGATGATCGTTGAAGGCCTTGTCGGGGGCTTCTGCATTTCCTTCGTCAAGCGCGTGAAGCCGGAATTGCTGGCCCCGCTGCAGAGCGAGGCCGCCCAATGAGGCGCAAGCTCGTCGCTCTCCTCGCTTGCCTTGCCTTCGCGACGCCCGCCGCCGCGCATCGGCTGAAGCTTTTTGCCACGGTCGAAGACGGCACGATTTCGGGTTACGCCTTTTTCGTCGGCAGTGGACGCGCGCATGGCGCAGCACTTTCGATTGCGGATGCCACCGGCAAGCCGGTGCAGGACATGCTGACCGATGCGCAAGGCGCGTTCAGCTGGAAGCCGCCTGCACCCCAAACCTATCGTCTCACCGTCAATGCGGGCGACGGCCATGTCAGCGAGGCAACGCTCGAGCGCAGCCGCTTTGGTGGCGTGCCCGCCAATACGACGAGCGAAGAGTCCGACGACGCTACATCGACGCAAGAAGGCGTCACGCTGTCGCAAGCCCAGATCGAGCGGGCTGTGGAGGCTGCCGTCGCGCGCCAGATGCGCCCGCTGCTTGAAGCCTATGAGGCCGCCGAAGGCCGCACACGTTTCAACGATATCATGGGTGGCATCGGCATGATCATCGGCCTTGCCGGACTTGCGCTCTGGGGCTCCAACCGCAAGAAGGGCGTGAGCTGATGGCGTTCGCCCCCACACGCGACGACACGGATTTCGCCATCGAGCGGCTCGATCCGCGCACGCGCATTCTTGGCGCCTGCGCCATGGTGCTTGCGGCGGTCGCCATGCATAGCGTGAGTGGACAGATCGCCATGGTGGCGGCCAGCGCCACGCTCGCCTCCTTTGCTGCACTCAAACCGCGCGACATGTTCCACCGCCTGCTGCATGTCGAAGGCTTCATGGTGGTTCTGCTCGTGCTCTTGCCACTCACCATGGAGGGACGCGCCGTCATCAGCCTCGGGCCGCTGGCGCTCTCCGACACCGGCCTGCGCAAGGCCTTCGCCATCGTGCTCAAGGTCAATGCCGCGGTGCTTGCCACCATGGCGCTGCTGGCAACGCTCGAACCCGTGCGGCTCGGACGCGGATTGGCGACGCTCGGCCTGCCCGCGCGGCTCGTGCATATCCTGCTCTTCCTCGTGCGCTACCAGACGCTCTTTCGCGATGAAGGCGCGCGATTGATGGAGGCCATGCGCGCGCGCGGTTTCACGCCGCGCCTCAATCTGCGCACCTGGGCCACCTATGGCAATTTCACCGGCATGTTGCTGGTGCGTTCGATGGAGCGTGCGGAACGCGTGGAAGAATCCATGCGCTGCCGTGGCTTTTCCGGCAAGTTTCCGCTGCGCGGCACCAAACCGTTTCAGGCGGCGGACATTATTTTCGCAGGTGCGCTGGCCACCCTGTTGGCCGCTCTGCTGGCATGGGATGCACTTGCATGACACAGCTCATCGAACTCAAGGATGTGAGCGTGGAGCGCGACGGCGCGCGTGTGCTCGATTGCGTGTCCATGACGCTCAACGCGGGCGAAAAGCTCGCAGTCATAGGCTCCAACGGCGCGGGCAAGACCACCCTGCTGCGCACCATTGTCGGCCTGCAAAAGAAAAGTGCAGGCACGATTCACGCCTTCGGGCGCGACCGCAACAAGGAAGAGGATTTCCGCGAAGTCCGCTTGCGCGCGGCCTATCTCTTTCAGGATGCGGACGACCAATTGTTCTGTCCCACCGTGATCGAGGATGTCGCCTTTGGACCTCTGAACATGGGCCTGAGCGAGGATGTCGCCATGGACAAGGCGCTCCGCACACTGGCGCGCTTCGGACTGGCCCATCTCGCGCCCCGCGTCACGCGCAAATTGTCGGGCGGCGAGAAGCGCCTCGTCTGCCTGACGGCCATTCTGGCGATGGACCCGGATGTGCTGCTGCTCGACGAACCTACGAATTCGCTCGATGCCCATCACGTCGAAAAGCTCGTCGAAATCCTGAATCAGCTCGACACGGCCATGATCATCGTCTCGCACGATCGCCCGGTGCTCGACAGGCTGGCATCGCGCGCGCTGCTGATGAAGAAGCAGCGGCTCGAACATGCCGTGCTGCATCGCCATCCGCATGTGCATGAACATTTGCACATTCATACCGACGAGGCCTGACGCACCGTCAGCGCGCGCTGCCGTGCTCGTAAATATCCTCCTCCTGCGCATTATGCATTCGCACCAAAGACTCGATGGCCTCGATCACGCGCTGCCCGTCGCGGATGAGATAGCGATCGGCGTCTGCCGGTGAGAGATCGGTCGCAAGCCGCTCGAGCAGGCGCGCGAGATGCAATATTTCGCGATGCGCGCGGCTCATTGCGCCAAGGCCCGCGCGGTCGGCAAAAGCAAGGCGCGGATAAATCTCGCTTTCATCGGCACGCTCATGACGCACGATCTGCGTTTGCACCAGGCCGTCAGCTTCGCCAATGAGCGTCACCGCGCCCTCTGGTGGCGCATCGTCCAGCGCATCGGCAATAGCGCGCAGGCGGTTCAAACTGAGATCGAGACGCTCATGCTCGGCACGCAATTGCGCGACCGTCTCGCTCGAGACCGTTGGCCCGCTTCCAAAAGCATGGGCGGGCACGAGCGCGCGCAAGGCATTCAGGATCACCGCCACGTCAATCGCCTCCTGCGTCAACGCGCCGGCCACGGGCGTGAGATAGCCCAGCGCCGCAGCGATCATTGCAATGCCCGAAAGCCCCATGCCAACGCCAATGCTCTGCATCGCAATGGCGCGTGTGCGCTTGGCAATCACGAGCGCATCGGCAACGCGGTCGAGCCGGTCCACAAGAATGACGACATCGGCGGCTTGCGAAGATGCGCTTGCCCCGCGTGCGCCCATCGCCATGCCGACATGGGCCGCAGCCAAGGCGGGCGCATCGTTGATGCCATCGCCCACCATCAGAACCGGCGCGAGCTTTTGTTCGGCGGCCACCGCATCCACCTTGTCGGAGGGCACGCGGTCGGCAAGCACGGCATCGAGATCGAGCGCCGCGCCAATGGTTTCTGCGGCATCGGCACGGTCGCCCGTGACCATGAGAATGCGTGCGATCCCGCTTGCGCGCAGCATCTGCACAGCGCGCGGCGTTTCGCGGCGCAATTCATCGCCCATCAGCAAGGCCCCGAGGCCTTGCCCATCGACGGATACGAAGACCGCAAGCGCTGAGCGCCACGAGGCGCGGCGCAACACGCGCACCGCCCAGGCATCGGGCCGCTGCGCGCCAAACACCAGCGCATGCGAGCCGATGCGCACGAGCCGGCCCGCCACCATGCCCTCAAGACCCGCGCCCATCGTCTCGCGCACATTTTCGGGCATGGCGAGCGCGAGCGCGCGGCTGCGCGCGGCTGCGACAATCGCGCCAGCCACCACATGATGCGAGGCCTGCTCGAGAGAGGCCGCCAATTGCAACACATCGTCAGCCACAGCGCCTGGCGCAGCCTCGATGGCAATCAGCCGCGCGCCGCCGATGGTGAGCGTGCCCGTCTTGTCGAAAACCACCGTGCGCGTGCGCGCCAGAGCCTCCAGCGGCCCGCCGCCCTTGATTAAAATACCCAAGCGCGCGGCTTGCGACACGCCCGCAATAAAGGCGACAGGCGCGGCCAAAATCAGCGGACAGGGCGTTGCCGCTACAAGCACGGCAAGCCCGCGCACGGGATCGCCAGACGCAAACCAGGCCCCGCCTGCCAGCAGCAGCGTCACCGGAAGCAGCGCCAGGGCGTAGCGGTCCGCCATGCGAATGAAAGGCGCGCGGGCGGTTTGCGCAGCCGTGACAAGTCGCAGAATGCCCGCATAGGTGCTCTCGCCTGCGCTCGCCGAGGCGCGCATCTGAAAGGTCTCTCCCGCATTCAATGCGCCGCTGCGCACGGGCTCGCCCCTGCGGCGCGTCACGGGCATGGGCTCGCCGGTGATCGCCGCCTCGTCCAGCATCGCAGCCTCATCATCCACGCTGCCGTCGGCAGGCAGGATTTCACCCGCGCGCACGACGAGGCAATCGCCCGGCGCAATGGTTTCGACGGCAATATCCTCAAGCGCACCTGCGCGCAGCCGATGGGCGATGCGCGGTGCGCGGTCGATCAAGGCGGTGAGATCGCGCTCGGCGCGCGCGACGGCATAATCCTCAAGCGCCGTGCCGCCCGCATACATGATGGCAACGACAATCCCCGCCAGCGCCTCGCCCAGCACAAGCGCCGCACTCATGGAAACAAGCGCGACCGCATCGACGCCAACGCGACCGCTCAGGAAGCCGCGCATCATGGTCACGAAAAGCGCAGCCGCGACCGGCGCAGCGCCTGCCGTCCACACCCAGCGCGCGGTGGACGCCTGCCCGGAGACCAACATGCCAAGCCCAAGCGCCAGCGCCAGCAAGGCCCACACGATCAAGGCTCGATTAAAAATACGCTCTGCGCTGAGGCTTTGCTGCATGTCGGGCTCCAGCAGGCAGATTGCGCCAACCCGCGCGCATCCACCATGATCCGTATCAGGCGCGCCCCCTCGAACCATTAGCCGTGCCGACACTTAGAATCCCGCCAGCTTCACTATCCAATCAGCGGGTGAAATATGCCGCGCACACTTGTTTTTCTTGCCGCGTTCCTGCTCGCCGCGCCCGCCTTCGCGCAAGCGCAAGGCGTCGCGCTTATCAATTTGCAAGGCGAGTGGAATGGCGCGGGGGCCTTGCAGCATCAAAACGGTCTCACCGAGCGCATCCGCTGCCAGGCGCTTTACGCTTCACCCACGCCCGACCAATTGCGGCAACGCTTGAGTTGCAAGAGCGATTCAACCGACTTCAGCATCACCAGCATCCTGCAGCTGAGCGGCAACGATCTGAGCGGCGAATGGTCCGAGACGACGCGCAATGCGCGCGGCAATTTCCGCGGCCGCGTTGGGTCGGGCCTCATTCAGGGACAGGTCATCGGTACGGGCTTTTCGGCGGCCATCACCATCCGCTTTGCGGGCGACAGGCAGAATGTCGGCATTCGCTCGGCGGGCACGGATATGTCCAATCTCGATATGGTTCTCACACGCGCGCGGCATGGTCGTTGAAGTGACAACTGGGGACAGATATGGCGCAGGAGCCGCGTATCACACAAAGCCTTCGGCCCGATGGCGCCGTGCTGGAGCTTGGCGGCGACTGGACAGCAAACCATGCGCGCCGCATTGAAAGCCTCGCGTTTGGCGCTCTGCCGCAGGCACAAAGTCTCACAATCGATGTCGCGGGCATTGACAGGCTCGACACATTCGGAGCCTGTTCCATCGCCATGCTGCGCGAGGCAGCGCGCAGAGCAGGCATAGACGCAGTTCTACGCGGGATAGCAGCGCGCAACGCGCCCATTCTCAGCCAGATCGGCGCGGCGCCGGGTCTGACCCAGCGCAGCGACGCGCGTCCCCGCTCCATGCTCGACGGGCCAGAGGCCATCGGCCGCACATTGGTTTTTGCAGGCGCTGATCTTGTCGCCGTCTTTTCCATGCTCGGGCGGCTTGCGTTCAGTTTTGCAGCCGGACTGCGTCATCCCGCCAATTTTCGCCTGCCCTCCATCGTGCATCATCTCGACCGCACGGGGGCGCGCGCCGTGCCGATCATTCTGTTGATGACCTTTCTCGTCGGCTGCATCATTGCGCAGCAGGGCTTTTTTCACTTCCGCAGCTTTGGCGCGACAGATTATGTCGTCGATCTCGTCACCGTGCTGGTACTGCGCGAAATCGGCGTGCTGCTGGTGACGATCATGGTGGCGGGCCGCTCGGGCTCTTCCTATGCCGCCGAAATCGGATCGATGAAAATGCGCGAGGAGATCGACGCACTGCGCACCATGGGGCTCGATCCTGTCGATGTGCTCATTCTGCCGCGCGTGATCGCGCTCGTGATCGCCGTGCCCATGCTGACGTTTCTCGGCGTTCTCAGCGCCCTGCTGGGCGCGGGCCTTGTCGCTGCCTTTTACGAGGATATGAGCGCCACGGTCTTCCTGATGCGGCTGCATGAGGCCGCCACCACCACGCATCTCGAAGTGGGGCTCGTGAAGGCGCCTATCATGGCGCTGATTGTTGCCAGTGTTGGCGCCATCGAGGGCCTGCGGGTGGCAGGCAGCGCAGAATCGCTGGGTGCGGGCACCACCGCTTCGGTGGTGAAATCGATCTTCCTCGTCATCGTGGTCGACGGCCTCTTTGCCGTCCTTTTCGCCTGGCTCGGGATGTAAACCATGGCTGAACATTCCACGCCGCCGGCCATTCTCATTGCGGGGCTCGATGTGACGCTGGGTGGACGGCGCGTGATCGATGGCTTGTCGCTGCGGGTCGAGCGCGGCGAAATGATTGGCCTTGTCGGCGCCTCGGGCAGCGGCAAGACGGTGCTGCTGCGCACCATGCTCGGCCTTCTGCCCAAAAGTGCAGGCCAGGTAGAAATTCTCGGCCTCAAGCTCGATGCCGCAACCCCTGCCGAAGTGCGCGCCATCGGGCGGCGTTGTGGCGCCATGTTCCAGCAAGGGGCGCTCTTCTCCTCGCTCAATGTGCGCGAGAATGTGGAATTTCCGATGCGCGAATATCTCGATGGTTCGGAGCGGCTGTTCCGCGAGGTCGCGCTCGCAAAATTGCGCATGGTCGGGCTTGACGCTACGGACGCGGAAAAAATGCCTGCCGAACTTTCCGGCGGCATGGTCAAGCGCGTGGCGCTTGCACGCGCGCTGGCGCTTGATCCTGATATTGTCTTTCTCGATGAGCCGACGTCCGGCCTCGACCCGATTGCGGCGGGCGATTTCGATGCGCTCATCCGCGATCTGCACAATATGCTCGGCCTCACGCTTTTCATGATCACGCACGATCTGGAAACGCTGAACGCGGTCTGCGACCGCGTGGCCGCACTTTACGAGGGCCGCATCATTGCAGATGGGCCGATGAGCGCGCTTCTCGCCTCCCCTCACCCGTGGCTAAGGGCCTATTTTCAGGGCGGGCGCGGTGCTGCCATCCAATGGGCGAGGTGAGAGGCCATGGAGACACGCGTCCGCTATATTGCCGTCGGTTTTTTCGCACTCGTCACCGGTTTTGCAACGCTGGTGTTTCTGCTCTGGCTGCAAAATGCTGGCACGCTGCGGGGCCGGCGCGATCTGCTGCTGCATTTCGATGGCCCGGCGACGGGGCTGCGCGCAGGCGCGCCGGTAACCTTCAACGGCATCAGGATCGGCGAAGTCACGCGCCTCACGTTCGATCCAGCAGACCCACGCGCCGTGCTTGCACGACTGTCGATCGAAGCCGGTGCGCCGATCAGCCGCGACACGCAGGCCGATGTCGATACGCAGGGCATTGTGGGCACAGTGCAGGTCGCGCTGCAGGGTGGTTCGCCGCAGGAGCGACTGGTGTGGCGCGACGGCCAGCCGCCGGTTCTCGACGCCCGACCCGCGCTCTCGCTCACGCAGGAGGCGCGCGCGGCGCTGACGAATTTGCGCGCCCTGATGTCGGACAATGCCGAGCCGCTGCACAACGTCATCGCCAATATCGACACATTCGCGACCGCGCTCGCGCGCAACAGCGGGCGGGTCGATTCCATTCTGGCCGGGCTCGAGCGCATGACAGGTGGCGACAAACCGGCCGCGCCGCGCATGTTCGATCTCGCCGTGCCCGATCTGGCAAAATGGCCCGAGGGCGGAGAGACAGTCCAATTGGCCGTCGGCGATCCGTCAGGCCTTGTCATGTACGACACACAAAAATTGCTCCTTGCCTCGTCGGGCGGAGAAATCTCGCCCGGCGCTGTGCAGTGGAGCGACACGATCCCCAAACTCGTGCAGCGCAAGGTCTTGCAGGGGCTTGAGCAAGCAGGCCTGCGCTATGGCAGCAGCGGCGCGGAGGCGGCAACCGCAGAGGTGCAATTGCAGCTCGAAATCCGCGCCTTCGAACTCGCGCGCACGCCCGAACGCCACGCGCAGATCACGCTGGCTGCGCGCCTTGCGGGCGCAGACGGCAAGGTGCTGGATGCCGCAACCTTCAGTGCGCAAGCCCCGGCCGCAGAAGATGACGGCCCCAAAGCAGCCGCCGCCATGAACGAAGCCTTCGCCGATGTCCTGCGCGCGCTGGTCGCCTGGTGTGGCGAGGTTCTGGCCAAACGCTAGGTGCAGAGTCACGTCACGCGCCGCGTCCAGCCAAGCCCGTGCTTCTGGCGCCGGGTTTTGGTCGCACGGGCTTCATCTTGCGCACGAGCCAGCGCGCGGCCTGCTCCCAGCCTTCATCCAGCGAGTGACGCCCGAGAAAGATCGACAGATGGCGGCAGGGCAGGATGCACAGGCTCAGCTGCGCGCGCGGGCAGAGTTCTTTGACCGCCAGCGCCTGGGGCAGCGGCACGACTTCATCCTCCGCACCCGCCAGCACGAAGATCGGCGCATCGATGGCTGCGAGATCGCAGCAGCGCCCAAGCACCGGAAAAGCCCCGCGCGCGAGCCGGTTTTCGCGAAACAGCCATTCGGCGGTCTGCAAGAAATAAACGCCCGGCAAATCGACCGTGCAGATATTCCACGCCTCGGCCTGCGCGATCAGTCCCTCCTCAACGCCATTCTGCAACACTTCGCGCGCAACGAACGGGTGATTGAAACTTTCCGACCAGACCGCTTGCGAGAGCCTGCCAAGCAGACGCCCGCCGCCCATCTTCACCATGTGAGCGAGCATGGCGGGCGAAATGGCGGCAACCGATCGGGTGATCTGCGAAGGCGCGGCGGCCAGATCAAGCGGCGCGCCCGCCAGCACCAAAGCCCGCACCTTGCGCGGCCAGCGCGCTGCAAAAGCGGCAGCAAGCCAGCCGCCCTGACACAGGCCGACAAGGGCGACACAGCCGCCCAGATCATCCACCGCGACATTGAGATCGCCGAGATAATGATCGATGCTGAAATCGCGCATCTCGGGCGTGGCCGTTTTCCATTGGGTCAGCGCAACATGATCGAGGCCAGCATCGCAGAGCGTTTGCGCAATCGAATGGCCGGGCGCGAAATCGGCAATCGAGGCATCATGAAGCGCAAAGGGCGCGACGATGAGCACCGGCATGAGCCCGGCTGCATCCTGCGGGCGCTCGCGCAGCAGCATGGTGGGCAAATCGAGCCGCACGCCTGTGAGCGTCGCCAGCGCGGGTGGCGGGGGCGCGGGTTTGGGCCAAAGCACATTCCAGAAGCTGAACGGGTCTTCCATGGCCATGTTCCCGTCCCTGCGGCGGCGTGCTCATGCTTGTTCGCCGCAAACCCACCGTGTCAGCGTGGACCTGGCCCGCCGTAGCGGCGTTGGCAGACATAGCCGATGAAACATTGCGGATTATCGGCAGCGGGCACCCAGCGCGGGACCGTTTCCTCATCGAGATAGCAGGCCGCATGCGACGAGACATAGCGGTCGTAGATATCGGGGCCAGAATGCATGACGAGCGCGCCATAGCGCCGCACCATGTCAGCTGAAGCGGCGCAAGACATGCGCCACGTATCCGGGCGCGCCTGCGCCAACGCCTGGCCCGCGCTTGCAAGCGCAAGCAGGGCTGCACATGTGCGGATCAACATCTTCATGTCGTGGCTCCCGATTGGCGGTATCGACCGCGTCAGACATCAAGCCTAACGCGCGAGCGGCCCGAAGAGACCCATGTTTCGAAGAGCTGAGACCGTACGCAAGTCAGTGCAATTGCGCGCGCATGTTCCGGAAACAGGCCCGCAAGGCCGATTGCGCCACTTGCAGGGAATCCGCATCCGGCCCTTTGCCGGCAAGGCCCGCAGCCGTCTGAAGGATCATGTCCTCCAGTGCATCGGTCCAGGGGCCGTGCTCGAAATTGCGCAGCGCGGCAATCTCGTCGAGCGTGATTTCAAGAGCGCCAACCAGCGCCTGGGTCAGGGGACGAAGCGATTCCTCGCTGGCCGCCGACATGAATTTCTGAGCCATCAGCTTCTCTTCCCGCTACCCCCGCAGGCAGAGGATGACGCAGTGCGCGCCCGGAGTCTAAATTCATTTGCAATCTAGAACTCCGCAATTTGGCTTAGAGCGGCTTTTCGTCGGGCTCGGTTTCCTCCAGTGTTTCGCTGACATCTTCCACGCTCGCGCCCTGGCTGATGCGGATGCTGATGTCGCGCAGGCGCGTCAATTGCTGGACGATTGTGGGCACATGATCGAGCCCCTCCATCAAGCGCCAGACATAGACGAGAATGGCAAAGATCTCGCCTGTCTCGGTCTCGGGCAAAACCGTGGCGCGCAACAAGATAGCGATAAAGACAAGGATCGAGAGAACCTCGATGATCGTCCAATTATAGGCCGCCGCATCCGACAGCTTCACGCGCCAATTGCGCACCTGCGTGAAATGTTCGCGCACTTCCAAAGGATCGTGCCGCTCGATGAAAACGACTTCCTTTTCGAGCTGGTCGTTGAGTCCGCGATTGAGACGCGAAGACACGCGAATATAGACGCGATTGACGAGATAGACCGGAATGAAGAGCAGCGAGGCCAGCGCACCGATCGTATAATCATACCAGAACAGGATGATTGCCGAGCCGAGGATATGGATCACCGAGGTGATGACCACCGGCACGTCGATCTCGAAAAACGTGACGAATTCGCGCGACATGGCCGAGCGCGCGGCAACCGAAGTCGCCTCGATCCCTGCCCGCCGCTGGCGGATGATCGTGTCTTCGGCAATCTCGTTGTAGACCTTGGTGTAAACGCGCGTGTCATACATCTGGCGGAAGCAGCCGATGCAAGCGCGTCCGCTCCAGGCGAGCACGATGGGCAGAGCCTGATGGAATTCATGGGCCATCAAACCATCGATCGCCAGACCCGTGGCCCAGGGGTAGGACAATTCGAGAAGATCCTCGACGAAGGTCAGCACATAGGTCAGCGCAATCTGCCAGCTGAAGGGCCGCACGGCATCCAGCGCCGTCTTGTTGCGGGGCTTCAGGTGGATTTTCTTCTTGCGCAGCATGGGAGAGGATCTCAAAAGGAAGTGTTGCCGGAAGGGGCGCACCGACTCGCTGCCCCCTTCTCGCCGCAATTGGAGACCAGAAGGCAGCAGCCTGTTTCGCATCATTAGGGCAAGTCGGGCGGAGCCGAAAGGGTCCGCATTTCAGAACCGCCCCGAGGAGACCCTGAATGATCCTGTCCATCGGACAGTGGCGCGCCGCGGCGCAGATCGCAGCTCTGGTCGCCGGTCTCATGCCCTGCGCGGTTCAGGCGCAGACCGGTGAGGCGGCGCGTCCCGCCACCAAGACTGCTTCAGCAGCAAAGGCAGCCAAACCCGCCCCCAAGCCGGTCAAAGCTGCTCTCAAGATGCCAATTGCTATTCTCCAGGCTCCAGACACTGGCAGCAAGCCGCGTCAGGCGGTCAGCAAGGCGGTGCAGCCTGTGATCAAGCAGGCAGTTGCCAAGCCGCCGCAGGCAACCCCAATGCCGCCGCAGGCAGCCCCAATGCCGCCGCAGGCAGCCCCAAAGCCGCCGCAGCAGGCCTCCAAGCCCGCGCAGGCAGCCTCCAAGCTGACGCAGGTCGCCGGCAAGCCGCCGCAGGCCGCCAGCAAGCCTGTGCCGACTGTTGGCAAGCCGAGCAAGAGTGCCGCGACCGCGAAGCCTGCAAGGCCCCTGCCAGCGACGGCGAGTGGCAGCACGGATGTGCGCGCGCTCGTCAGCAGCTTTGCCCAGCAGCATGGCGTGCCCGAAACGCTCGCCCATCACATCGTCATGCGCGAAAGTCGCTACAATCCCGCGCTCAAGGGGCGCGCGCATTTCGGGCTCTTGCAGATCAGCCTGCCGACCGCGCGTCAGATGGGCTATGCGGGTGCACCTGCGGGCCTGCTCGATGCCAGGACCAATCTCGCCTATGGCATGCCTTATCTCGCCAATGCGTGGATTGTGTCGGGCGGCAGCGAGGCACGCGCCCAATCGCTCTATTCGAGCGGCTATTATTACGAGGCCAAGCGCAAGGGCCTCGTGAAGACCCTGCGCACAGCACGCAGCGCCCCGCTGGACGCGCAGCAGACGCAGGACGAGACGACCGAACCGGCCGAGTAAGCCCATGCAGGCTCGTGTGGACATAGGCCGGCGCGAGGGAGCATGGCGCATCGGCTCATGCTAGCAAGGATCACCTGCCCTTCAGGAAGCGCGCGCCCGATTCCATGTTCACATCACGCCACATCACGCTGATCGCCCTCCTGCTACAAGCCGTGCCTGCAGCAGCAGCCAGCGATGCCGCCGATGAAATGACCAAGGCGGACATGCGCCACCGGCTCGCCGCTTGCGGCGCGGAATGGCAGAAGATGAAACGCAGCGGCGCCGAGGGCACGCTGATCTGGCGGGAATTTTCAAAGAGCTGTCTAGCGCGCACCAAGCGCCCCACCACCCCCAGAAACGAAAACGCCTCTCCGATCCGCTGAGGGACGAGAGAGGCGTCTCGGAAGAATGGTCGCCACATGCTTGAACGCAGATGCGTGACCGATCTCACCTGCCGCAGACACGGACCGCCCGAAGGGGCCAGCGTGCCAATGCGGCTGTTCTTGACCCTGTCACATGGACAGGACAGCCATTAGGCCTCGACCGGAGCCGCAGCAACCTTCGGCTTGCGAGCGACGCGCTTCTTGGCAGGAGCCTTCTTGGCAACGGCCTTCTTCGCGACGACTTTCTTGACGGCAGCCTTCTTGACGGCGGTCTTTTTGACAGCAGTCTTGCGCGTGGCCGTCTTGGCAACTGCCGTCTTGGCAACTGCCTTCTTGGCAACAGCCTTTTTGGCGACGGCCTTCTTAGCGACCTTCTTGACAGCAGTCTTCTTGACGGCGGTCTTGCGCGTCGCCTTCTTGGCAACGACCTTCTTCGCGACTGCCTTCTTGGCGGTCTTCTTCACAGCGGTCTTCTTGACGGCCGTCTTGCGCGTCGCCTTCTTGGCAACGGCCTTCTTGGCAGTCTTTTTCGCGGCGGTCTTCTTCACGGCCTTCTTGGCCGCGGTCTTCTTGACAGCGGTCTTCTTCGCTGCCGGCTTACGCTTCGTAGTTGCCTTCGCCATCTGAGGTCCCCTCTGATTTGTCCGCCGGCAAAAAGAAAGTACCGGCACTAGGCGTGAGTAACCTACCTTCGTTAATCACTCGTGCAAGTGTCTGTTCGTCTGATTACTCATCGCCGAGCCAGTAATGCGCATTCCAAAACATGGATCGGGAAGCATTTACGCATCCTGCGTCAACGCCTCTCACCGCATGCGCCCCGGCTTTGTGCAATGCGCCGCACAGATAGGCAGATGCCTGCCCCACGCAAGGGATCACCCCGGCCAAAACCCCATTTCAGGCGAGGCGACCGCGCGGACCGCCTCCAAATAAAGATACTGTTTTCAGGCATTTCTTGAAATTTACAGGCAGCGCCAAAGATTACTTCAGGCGATTCGAGCACCCCATCTTGTCAAGCCGAAAATCAACGATCGCGTGCTTTTTTATCCGTCCGCACACTGTCCCGAAAGCGGCGTGCACGCCGCACGACACGCGCAGATGCGGGTGCGCGCAACGCCATTTCGCGCCCTGAATTTTTTTTTGGCCCATGCGAATTTTTTTTTGCTTTGAGCCAAAAAAAAAGCGCCGCGGAGACCGCGGCGCTGCTCGAATCGAGCAACCGGAGAAAAATCGCCGGTTGCGCATGGTGTAAAATCAGATGCCCAACTTCTGTTTCAGCATGTCGTTGACGGCCTGCGGATTGGCCTTGCCACCAGTCTGCTTCATCACCTGACCGACAAACCAGCCGAGCATTGTCGGCTTCGCCTGCGCCTGTGCGACCTTGTCGGGATTGGCCGCGATGATCTCGTCGACGGCCTTTTCGATAGCTCCCGTATCGGTCACCTGCTTCATGCCGCGGCTTTCAACGAGCTCTTTGGGATCACCACCTTCAGTCCAGACGATCTCGAAAAGATCCTTCGCGATCTTGCCCGAAATCGTTGCGGAGCTGATGAGATCGACAATCGCGCCGAGCTGCTGGGCAGACACAGGCGAGGTCGCGATGGTCTCGCCTTCCTTGTTGAGACGACCGAAGAGTTCGTTGATGACCCAGTTCGCCGCCATTTTCGCATCGCGTCCGCGCGCGACGTCCTCGAAATAATCGGCGGACTCGCGCTCCATCACGAGCACGCCCGCGTCATAAGAGGGCAGTCCATATTCCGCGATGAAACGCGCGCGCTTCTCGTCGGGAAGCTCGGGAAGCCCCTCTGCCAGAGCATCGACATAGGCCTGATCGAACTCAAGCGGAAGCAGATCGGGGTCGGGGAAGTAGCGGTAGTCATGCGCTTCTTCCTTCGAGCGCATGGAGCGCGTCTCGCCGCGACCGGGGTCGAACAGGCGCGTTTCCTGATCGATCTTGCCGCCGTCTTCAAGGATCGCAATCTGGCGACGCGCCTCGACATCGACCGCCTGGCCAATGAAGCGGATCGAATTCACATTCTTGATTTCGCAGCGCGTGCCAAGCGGCGCGCCGGGGCGACGCACGGACACGTTCACGTCTGCGCGCAGGCTGCCCTCTTCCATGTTGCCGTCGCAGGTGCCCAGATAACGCAAGATCGTGCGCAGCTTGGTGACATAGGCGCGCGCCTCTTCCGCCGAACGAATGTCGGGCTTGGACACGATTTCCATCAGCGCGACGCCGGAGCGATTGAGATCGACGAAGCTTTCAGTCGGCGACTGATCGTGCATCGACTTGCCGGCATCCTGTTCGAGATGCAGGCGCTCGACGCCGACGCGGATCTGTTCGGTCGCCGACACATCGACGATGACCTCGCCTTCGCCAACGATCGGGCTCTTGAACTGGCTGATCTGATAACCCTGCGGCAGATCGGGATAGAAATAATTCTTGCGGTCGAAGACCGAGCGATGATTGATCTGCGCCTTGAGGCCGAGCCCCGTGCGGATCGCCTGACGCACGCATTCTTCGTTGATGACCGGCAGCATGCCAGGCATGGCCGCATCGACCAGCGACACATGGCTGTTGGGTTCCGCGCCGAACGCGGTCGATGCCCCCGAGAAGAGCTTGGAGTGCGACGTGACCTGCGCATGGATTTCCATGCCGACGACGATCTCCCAGTCTCCGGTCGCGCCCTTGATCAGCTTGGAGGGTTTGGCGTGGGTGTTCATGGGGTCTGTCCCGTTTTGCGGCTCGCGGCGGAATGTGCCGCGCATCTCGCTTCGGGTTTTACTGGCCCGCACACGCTGGAACAAGTGCCCAGCCGCTCAGAGAGGCTCCAGCTCCTGCAGACTGAACCATCCGCGCCGATCTGAATGGCAGGCGGCAACGGCCCACCCTGCCCGCCTGGCCAGCGCGGCGAAGCCCTCCGGCGTGTATTTGTAGGAATTCTCCGTATGGATGGGCTCGCCCTCGGCAAAATGAAACGCATGCCCGGCCGTTTGCGCCTCCTGCGCCTTGCAGCTGACAAGATGCATTTCAATCCGCCCGTCAGCCTCGTTCCATATCGCCTCGTGGCGAAAGGCAGCGAGATCGAAGGTGCCGGCAAGTTCGCGATTGATCCGGGCGAGCAGATTGAGGTTGAAGGCGGCGGTGACGCCTGCCTGATCGTTATAGGCGGGCAGCAGAACGCACAGATCCTTGCGCAGGTCGACACCGATCAGCAGCCGCCCGCCTGCCAGCTGCCTGCGCATTTGCGAGAGCAGCACCTGTGCTGCGTCGGGCGCGAAATTGCCGATGGTCGAGCCTGGAAAGAAACCGACTCGTGGCGCGCGCGCCAACGCGTCAGGCAGATGCAGGTCTGCGCCAAAATCCCCTGTCACGGGCACAATGTGCAGCTGGGGAAAGCGCGTGGCAAGCCGACTTGCAGCCTTCGACAGCGCATCGCCGGAAACATCGATCGGCACATAAGCCGCAAGGTCATGCAAATGGGCGAGCAAGATCTCGGTCTTGCGACTTGAGCCCGAACCAAATTCGACAAGCAGCGCGCCACTCGGGAGCAAGGCTGCAATCTCTGCCGCATGGGTCGCCAGCAGCAGCATTTCGGTGCGTGTCGGATAATATTCGGGCTGTTGCGTGATGGCCTCAAACAGCGCGCTTCCCTGCGCGTCGTAGAAATAGCGGCAAGGCAACGACTTTCGTTGCGCGCCAAGACCCGCGATCACATCGCGCGCGAAAGCCTCAGCTTCGCCCGTCATCTGGCATCCTCCGCCAGCCGCAAGCCGGTGAATTGCCAACGCTGCCAAGGATAGAAAAAATTACGGTAGGTAATGCGGCTGTGACCTTCCGGCGTCACGCAGGAGGAGCCACGCAACACCTGCTGGCTAACCATGAACTTGCCATTATATTCGCCGATGGCGCCCGGCGCCGCGCGATAGCCTGGATATGGCGTGTATGGCGATTGCGTCCATTGCCAGACCGCGCCAAACATCTGCTCAAGCCCGCCCTCGCCCCGTGCCGCGCGAGGGTAAAAAAGACCTGCGGGAGGGGCATTTTCCATCTGTGGCGCATGGGTCACGGCATGTTCCCATTCGGCCTCGCGCGGCAATCTCTTGCCCACCCAGCGCGCGAAAGCATCAGCTTCATAATAGGAGATATGACAGACCGGTGCGTCCGGATCGACGAGCTGCAACCCGTGCAGCGTCATATGCAGCCACACGCCTTCCTGTCGTTCCCAGTATAATGGCGCGTGCCAACCCTCCGCCACCGCACGCGCCCAGCCATCGGCAAGCCAGAGCGTTGGCGCGTCATAGCCGCCATCTTCCATGAAGGCGCGCCATTCGGCATTGGTCACAAGCCGATTGGCGAGATGAAAAGGCGTCAGCAGCACATCGTGGCGCGGTGTTTCATTGTCGAAGGCAAAGCCCTCGCCGGCATGTCCCATCTGCGCCATGCCACCTGCAAAGCCACTCCAGGTCAGGGCGATTTCTTTTCCAGCCGGCAGGATCGACGCCTCGCGCCAGGCGGGGCGCAGCGGATTTGGCGCAAAGAGCGCGAGAATATCGGTCATCAGCAGCTCCTGATGCTGCTGCTCATGCTGGATGCCGATCTCGAGCAGACGTGCGATCTCGGGCTGATCTGCGAGCGGGGCAGAAAACAGCCGATGCAGCGCCTGATCGACATGGGCGCGCCACGCCCGCACCTCATGGGCCGAAGGCCGCGTCAACAACCCGCGCTTGGCGCGAGGCTGACGTGCGCCAAGGGTCTCGTAATAGGAATTGAAGCAATAATTGAAGCGCGCGTCGAAGCACGTATAGCCCGGCTGATGGGGCTCAAGCAGGAAGCGCTCGAAGAACCATGTCGTATGGGCAAGATGCCATTTCGTCGGGCTCGCATCTTCCGTCGCCTGCGCGCATTGATCCTCGCTCGAGAGCGGGGCTGCAAGCGCCTGCGACACGGCGCGCGTTGCAAAAAGGCGCGACGCCAGCTTCTCGCCGTCGAGGCAATCCGTGCTTCGCGTCATGCATACCTCCCTCGAACCGTTCCGCAAAACGCATGGACGGGCGCGGGAGTTCCGGCAGAGGTTGCGCGGCAAAACGCACAACGGCGCGCCCATGCGGGCGCGCCGTTGTGTTCAGCTCATTATATAGGGAGCGCTGCTTACCACCACGCCTTGGGCAGAGTGGTGCGGCCAGCCGCCTGCTCGATGACTTCGGCCACCGAGAACAATGTCTCTTCATCGAAGGGACGGCCGATCAATTGCAGACCGAGCGGCAGACCTTGCGAGGACAATCCGCCGGGCACGGCAAGGCCCGGCAGGCCAGCCATGTTCACCGTCACCGTGAAGACGTCGTTGAGATACATTTCGACCGGATCGGCAGAGCCTTTTTCGCCAATGCCGAAAGCGGCAGAAGGCGTCGCGGGCGTCAGGATCGCGTCAATGCCATCGGCATAGGCCAGTTCGAAATCGCGCTTGATGAGCGTGCGGATCTTCTGCGCGCGCACATAATAAGCGTCGTAATAGCCAGCCGAGAGCACATAGGTGCCAATCATGATGCGGCGACGCACCTCGCGGCCAAAACCCTCGGCGCGGGTGTTCTCATACATCCCGTTGATGTCCTTGCCCGGCACCCGCAGGCCATAACGCACGCCATCGTAGCGCGCGAGATTGGACGAGGCTTCGGCAGGCGCGACAATATAATATGCCGGCAGCGCCGTGCGTGTGTGCGGCAGCGAAATATCGACGATCTCCGCACCGGCGGCACGCAGCCATTCGACGCCCTGCATCCAGAGCTTTTCGATTTCGGCGGGCATGCCCTCGATGCGATATTCCTTGGGAATACCGATGCGCTTGCCCTTGATCGAACGTCCGACCGAGGCCTCGTAATCGGGCACGGGCGTGTTGACGCTGGTGGAATCCTTCGCGTCATAGCCTGCCATCGAGCGCAGCATGATCGCGCAATCGCGCACCGTGCGCGCAATCGGGCCAGCCTGGTCGAGCGAGGAGGCGAAAGCCGCCACGCCCCAGCGCGAACAACGGCCATAGGTGGGCTTGATGCCGACTGTGCCAGTGAAGGCCGCGGGCTGGCGGATCGAGCCGCCGGTATCGGTCGCGGTGGCGCCAAGGCAGAGATGGGCCGCAACGGCTGCGGCCGAACCGCCGGAAGAACCGCCGGGCACGAGCAGGCCCTTCTTGTCGCCCTTGAGCGCTTCGCGGCCTTTGCTCTCATCCCAGCCGGCCGGCAGCCAGGGCGAGGCGACGGGACCGTAGAACGAGGTTTCGTTCGACGAGCCCATGGCGAATTCGTCCATGTTCAGCTTGCCGAGCATGACCGCGCCATCGCGCCACAACTGGCTCGTGACGGTGGATTCATAAGCGGGCTTGAACCCGTCCAGAATATGCGAGCAGGCCTGCATATGCACGCCCTCGGTCGCATAAAGATCCTTCACGCCAAGCGGCAGGCCTTCGAGCGGCCCGGCAGAGCCAGAAGCGATGCGCGCATCGGCGGCCTTTGCCATGTCGAGCGCGCGCTCGGGCGTCTCGGCGACAAAGGCGTTCAGCCCGCGCGCTTTCTCGATTTCGGCAAGATGCGCGCTGGTGAGCTCGAGCGCGGAAACTTTCTTGCCCGCAACGGCGTCGCGCGCTTCAGCGAGCGTGAATTTGGTGAGGTCTGTCATGAGTCTCGCCTTGCCGCTTATTCGATAACTTTGGGAACGGTGAAGTAGTGATCCTCGGCGCCCGGTGCATTGCGCGTCACCACATCGGCCCCGGCCTGATCGGCAACGACGTCGGCGCGCAAGGGCAGCTTCATCGGAATGACGGAGGTCATCGGCTCGACGCCGCTGACATCGACAGCGCTGAGCTCTTCGACAAAAGCGAGAATGGCGTTCAGCTCTTCCTGGAGGTGTGGCACCTCCTCGTCGCGCACGGCAATGCGCGCGAGATGCGCGATGCGGCGGACAGTGGCCTGGTCGACGGACATGAAGCGCTCCGGAGCGGAAAGGCGGTTGAAGATGGTTGCCTGCCTATAGCACCGGGGCCTTTGCGGAGGCAAACCGGGCCGCGCGTTGCGGCCCGGTTGAAGTGTGTCAGAACGTCATGACCGCGCCGAATTCCGGCACATGCACCTTGGTCGCCGAGCCTTCGAGCGCAGCGGCGAAATCGGCCGCCTTGCCAGTGAGCATCGGGAAGGTGCCAAAATGCATCGGCACCACAGTGTCGAAATGGAAATAGCGCTTCACGGCGAGCGCGGCCGTCTTCGGACCCATGGTGAAACGGTCGCCAATCGGCACAAGTCCGATCTTGGGCTGGTAGATTTCCTCGATCAAGGCCATGTCGCCGAAAATATCGGTGTCGCCCATATGCAGCAGCGTCGGCGCATGCGCGCTCTGGATCACGATGCCGTTGGGATTGCCGAGATAGACGGACTGGCCCTCGCGCACCGTCCCCGAGGAATGCAGCGCCTGGGTGAAGCTCACCGAAAAGCCGCCGCAATCGAGCGTGCCGCCCGTATTGCCGGGATTGATATTGGTCGCGCCCTGCCCGAGCAGGAACATGCAGATCTCGTAATTGGAGACGATCTGCGCGCCGGTGCGCTGGGCAATGGCGGCTGCATCGCCAATGTGATCGTCATGACCATGGGTCAGCACAATATGGGTCGCGCCCGCGCTGGCGGCTTGCGCATCGCCCGTGAACGCCGGATTGCCGGTGAGGAACGGATCGATCATCACAACCGCGCTCCCGATCTCGAGACGGAAGGCGGAATGGCTGAGCCAGGTGAGTTTCATAATTGGACGCTCCTTGAATGTGTCGAGCGGGAACTTAGACGGAACCAGCACGGCGGCAAGGGGCCTGTTTTGATCCGCGCGCGGAAAGTGCTAGGCGAAGGCCATGGCAACTGAAATCCTCTCGCTTGAAACGCTCCTCGACCGTCTGCCCCGGCATGCGCGCCTGTTCGGGCTCGATCTTGGCACCAAGACCATCGGCATCGCCATGTCGGATGTGGAGCGGCGCATTGCGAGCCCGCTGGAAACCATCCGCCGCGAGAAATTTTCCATCGATGTGCAGAAGCTCGGCGCGCTCGCCACCGCGCACGACATTTTCGCGCTCGTCATTGGCCTGCCGCTCAACATGGACGGCACCGAGGGGCCGCGGTCCCAGGCAACCCGCGGCTTTGTGCGCAACCTGTCGACCTATGTCGCCCTGCCCGTCATTTTCCAGGATGAGCGCCTTTCGACCGCCGCCGTCACCCGCACCTTGATCGAGCAGGATGCCTCGCGCGCCAAGCGTGCGCAGGTCGTCGACAAGATGGCGGCCGCCTATATTCTGCAAAGCGCGCTCGACCGCATGGAGCGCCTGTCGCGCGAAAAAAGCCCTCCGCCCATGGGCGAAGAGCTCTGATCCAGAGCGCTGCAAGTTTAGCGACCGCGACCGCCGCCGCCCCCGCGGCCACCTCCGCCGCCACCGCCACCGCCGCGCATCATTGCGCCACCGCCGCCTCGCACGACGCCCGGATGCCCGACAAAGCCGCGACCGCCGTGTCCGACAAAGCCACGCCCGCCATAAATGCGGGGGCGATAGCCATAGCCGTAATTATAGGTCGGATAGGCATAGCCGTAATCGTAGGAGGGATAGCCGTAGCCATAGCCGTAATACGGGTAGCCGTAGCCATAATCATCGTAATAGCTTGAGGCTGCCGCCGCGCCGAGCGCGCCGGCAAAAAGCCCGAGGGCTGCCGCCGGGAACGCGTTGTTGTGGCGGTAATAATAGCGACGATGGCCGACATAGCGGCGATGCACTTTCGCTGGCTGGGCACGACGCGCCTTGCTTGCGCGATAGACGACATCGGTGACAGGCGCCCCGAGGCTGACCTCGGAGGCCGGGGTAACGCTCAACAGGCCAGCCGATGCCGGGACCGCCATGGTCGCCAGCAGAACCGACCCGAGAGCTGCTCGAACTGTGTACTTCTTTGAGAAGGTCATGGCTGAACTCCCTCAGTTAGCGAGAAAATTCAGCGCAACCTGCGAAGTTCCGCACACCGCCCGCGGCAAAAATGCCGTTACGGCAAGTGCTTGGACTGTTGATACAAAGCACGGTCGCGGTTTTTCAGGTGGCAACCATTTCGGGCTGTGGTACGGTTAATCTTAACTGCGTTACAGAGCCTTCAGCTCGCAATTTCAGGCCCAATCGCCATGTCCGCGCGCGCCTTTACACCGGGAAGCAATGTGACCGCCCTGCGCAAGCCGGCGCGCAAGAACGCGCCTGTGGAGCAGTCCAACCCGTCACGGCAACGCGCCGATGTCGGGCGCTATATCGCCCAGATGACACTGGAACTCGAACGGCTCGCCAATACGGCCGATCTGGAACTGCTCGCCTATTTTCTGGCGATGGCGCGCGCCGAGGCCGAGGCCATCGGCGGGCAGGCCGACGCCGCGCCGCATGCGGATACGCAAGCGCCCTATCGCGCGGAATAATCCTCGGGCGTCCCCTTGAGCGACACGAGATTGCCGCCATGGCGCTCGATGCGGTCGGCCAGATCAAGATCGAGCAAAATCATCCGCACATCCGCGACAGCTGCGCCGCTGAGCCGCGCCAGATCATCGATGGTTACGGGCGCAGGCCCCAGCAAGGACAGAATGCGCGCGCCCG
Source organism: Beijerinckiaceae bacterium (assembly GCA_947370975.1). Classification (GTDB taxonomy): domain Bacteria; phylum Pseudomonadota; class Alphaproteobacteria; order Rhizobiales; family Beijerinckiaceae; genus Terripilifer. The sequence goes on along the minus strand of CANBNG010000014.1, from coordinate 11,930 downwards.
CATCCTCACCGCGCGGCGCGACCTCTGCGGCAACCTTGAACGGTGGCGCGGGATCTTCATCGAGCTCATGACCGGCCATGGTGGTGGGCACGGCATCGCCAAAGAGATCGAGCTCGTCCCACAAAGGCTCGGGCTGGGGCAAGGCCGAGGGCGTTTCGAACAAGGTACCGGGCTGGGGCAGACCATCGCGCAGAATGGGCGCCAGCGCCTCGATCACATCCCCGCTTTGCGTGCACAAGGTCGCGCCCTGCCGCAGGAGATCGTTTGTGCCTTCCGCACGCGGATCGAGCGGCGAGCCCGGCACGGCAAAGACTTCACGGCCCTGTTCGGCGGCAAAGCGCGCCGTGATGAGCGAGCCTGAACGACGCGCCGCCTCAACCACAATCGTGCCCAGCGAGAGGCCCGAGACAATGCGATTGCGACGGGGAAAATCGCGTCCGCGCGCTTCCCAGCCGAGCGGCATTTCGCTGACCAGCGCGCCATGCTCGGCCAGCTCGCGCGCCAGATCCTCATGTTCGCTCGGATAGATCTTGTCGAGCCCGCCCGCGAGCACGCCAATCGTGCCGCTGCGCAAACTGGTGCGATGAGCGCGCGCATCGACGCCGCGCGCCAGCCCCGATACGATCACAAACCCCTGCGCGCCAAGCTCCTGCGCCATGCGCTCGGCAAATGTCAGCCCGGCCGCAGAGGCATTGCGCGAGCCCACAATGGCTACAGCAGGCCGCGCGAAGACAGACACATCACCGAGAAGGGAAAGAACCGGCGGCGGGGAATCGATGGCACGCAGGCTTGCCGGAAAGACATCTTCGCCCAGACAGACGAGTTTGCCGCCCAGCCGCGCCAAGCCCTCCATCTCGCGCTCGCAGGATTCGCGCGTGGCGATGCGCACGGTGCGCCCGCCCTGCTTGGCCAGATGCGGCAGAGCCTCAAGCGCAGGGCCCGCGCCGCCGTAGCGATTGACGAGCCCGCGAAACGTGCGCGGACCGATGTTCTCGCTGCGGATCAGGCGCAGCCAATCGAGACGCTGTGCGTCGGAGAGTTTCATGGCCGCCTCGACAAAAAAATCGTGCTGAAAAAGGCGCAGGCTTAAAAATCGAACTTATCAAAAATCACTCTTTCGGCGCACTCTTCTGGCCGATCTTGCCTTCGGTCCCGTTGAGCAGACGACGAATGTTTTCCCCGTGCCGGAACCAGAGCAGGATCGCCAGCGCGACAAATAATTCTGCGGCGTCGCGCACGCCAAACAGCAGCAGCGCAACCGGCACTGCAAGGCTCGCGACCAAGGCGCCCGCCGAAGAATAGCGTGTGATGGCAGCCGTTGCGAGCCAGGCAGCCACAAAGACCAGAGCCGCGGGCCAATAGAGGCCCAGCAGGCAACCAAGGAAAGTTGCAACGCCCTTGCCGCCCTTGAAGCGCAGCCAGACCGGATAAAGATGACCCAGAAACGCGCCAAGTCCTGCAATGATCGCGGCCTCGCGCGAAAATTGCCCGGCCACGACCACGGCCAGCGTGCCCTTGAGCGCATCGAGCAGCAAGGTGGCGGCGGCGAGATCCTTGCGGCCCGTGCGCAGCACATTGGTCGCGCCAATATTGCCCGAGCCAACGCCGCGCAGATCGGCCGTGCCGGCAAGCTTGGTCAGCACGAGGCCAAAGGGCACCGAGCCGAGGACATAACCGAAAGCGAGCGCCAGAATTTGTTCGAGCATGAGCGGAGCCTATTCGTGGACGGGCAGGCCTGCAACCATGGTCATCTTGACCCTGCCCTGCAGCCGCGCTTCATCGAAGGGCGTGTTCTTGCAACGCGCATGCAGCTTGCCGGGATCGACCACGAAGGGCTCTTCAGGATCAAAGCGAATGAGATCGGCCGGCGCGCCCTTGGCAAGCCGTCCTTGCGGGAGCCCCAGAATTTCTGCCGGGCGCGAGGTCATGGCGCGCAGCAGAACCGGCAGGCTCACCTGCCCCGCATGGACCAGACGCAAGCCCGCCGCCAGCATGGTTTCAAGCCCGATGGCGCCCGCTTCGGCTTCGGCAAAAGGCACGCGCTTGGCTTCGACATCCTGACCGCAATGGTCGGACACGATCACATCGATCTTGCCGGACGCCAGCCCCGCAACCAGCGCCAGACGCTCCTCCTCATGGCGCAGCGGCGGCATGAGCTTCAAGAAGGTGCGGTAATCCCCAATGTCGTTTTCATTCAGCGTCAGATGATTGATCGACACCCCGCAGCTGACCGCCTGGCCCGCCGCGCGCGCCTGCGCGATCACATCGAGCGAGAGCGTGGTGCTGACAAGTTCTGCATGGTAGCGCGCGCCTGTCATGGCAACGAGCCGCATGTCGCGATCGAGCATCACGACTTCGGCCTCGCGTGGAATGCCTGCAAGACCGAGGCGGCTTGCAAATTCGCCCTCGTTCATCACGCCTGCGGCGGCAAGATCTGCATCCTGCGCGACATGCATCACGAGCGCGTCGAAATCGCGGCTGTAGGTGAGCGCGCGGCGCATCACCTGCGCATCGCTCACCGAATGGCGGCCATTGCCAAAGGCAATCGCACCGGCCTGACCGAGCAGGCCCATTTCCGCTATTTCGCGGCCATGCAGGCCTTTGGTCAAAGCGGCGACGGGGAGGAAACGCACCTGCCCGTTGTCGCGCGCGCGGCGCACGAAAAAGTCGATCACCGCCGTATTGTCGAGCGCGGGATTGGTATCGGGCGTGACGCAGATTGTGGTGACGCCGCCAGCAGCAGCCGCGCGCGAGGCCGAGACAATCGTCTCGCGCCGTTCAGCGCCGGGCTCGCCGACAAACACGCGCATGTCGATGAGGCCGGGCGACACGACATCGCCCGCGCAATCGATTGTCGCAATCTCGCTGCCCAGCGCCGCGCGCGTCACATGCGCGCCGACATCCTGAATGAGTCCATCGACCACGAGGACGCCACCGCGCCCCTCCTGCCCGGAGACGGGATCGACGAGATGGGCGTTGATGAGTGCAATCGGAGCGTGGGACATGTGCGTCTGTTTCCGATTCTATTTCGGTAGATGTTGCGCAAGCGCTTCGAGCACGGCCATGCGCACGGCAACGCCCATTTCCACCTGTTCATTGATGAGCGACTGCGGACCATCGGCAACCGCAGACGCAATCTCGACGCCGCGATTGATGGGACCCGGATGCATCACGAGCGCATCGGGAGCCGCGCGTTGCAGCTTGTCTTCATCGAGCCCGTGGAAGCGGGCATATTCCTTGAGTGAGGGCACATAAGCGCCATCCATGCGCTCGCGCTGCAAGCGCAGCATCATGACAATGTCAGCGCCCGCAATGCCCTTCATAAAATCGCGATGCACTTCGACGCCCATGCGCTCGATACCGGCGGGCAGCAGCGTCGAGGGGGCCACCACGCGCACGCGCGCACCCATCTGTGTCAGCAGGATGATGTTGGACCGCGCCACGCGCGAATGGGCCACATCGCCACAGATCGCGACAGTGAGCCCGTCGATGCGGCCCTTGCGACGGCGGATGGTGAGCGCATCGAGCAATGCCTGCGTCGGATGTTCATGCGCGCCATCGCCCGCATTGACGACAGAGCAAGTGACTTTTTTCGCCAGCAGATCGACCGCGCCCGAGCAATGATGGCGCACGACGATAATGTCGGGCCGCATGGCGTTGAGGGTGACCGCCGTATCGATCAGCGTCTCGCCCTTCTTCACGCTCGAATTGGCGACCGCCATATTCATGACGTCCGCGCCGAGCCGCTTGCCCGCCAGCTCGAAGGAGGATTGTGTCCGGGTGGAGGCTTCGAAGAAAAGGTTGATCTGGGTGCGCCCCGAAAGAACGGTGCGTTTCTTCTCGACCTGCCGCGAGACCTCGACAGCCTCATTGGCTGTATCGAGCAAATATTCGATCTCGGGCCGGGAAAGCCCATCGATACCGAGCAGGTGCCGGTGCGGGAAAGAAAGTTTCGAGCGCGCGATGGACATAGGAAGCGTCTATAGGGTCGAAACCGCCCTGCGCGCAAGCACCCCGACCCGAGCCGGCTGAGCCGTCAACAGGCAAGCTCTACCGCGCGAACTCGCGATTGCGCCGCTCCAGCTCCTCGCCATAGCGCCGCAGCGCATGGGATTCCGTGACCAGCCCCAGCACCTGCCCGCTCTCCTCGGCATCGACCACCACGAGCACGTCGGTCTCGCTTTTCTCGAAGGCGTCCAGCGTCTCGCGGATATTCATGCCCGGCAGCAATTTGGCGTTCCGCTGGCCGGCGATCTCGATCACCTGTGTCTGCGCCTGGTCGGCGGACGCGCCATGCAGGTCGGCGGTCAGCACCAGCCCGGCGTAGCGCTGCTGCCCATCGAGGGCCACCACCTGCTTGGTTGTGCCCGGCGGGAACATTTCGCGCGCGACCGCAATGGTCACGTCACCGGGAAGCGTGCGCACATCCTTGCGCATCAGCCGGGCGACATTGAGCTGGCGCACCCAGCCCACATCATGGGGCCCACGGATCGTCTCCCCGCGCAGATGAAAGCGCCAGGTGGCAAAGGAATAGCCAAAACTCTCGCGCACGATCAGCGCAGCAAGGGCGGAGGCCGCCAGCGCCGCCGCCGTGACCGAGAAATCGCCCGTGGTCTCGAGCGCCAGCACCGTCATGGTCACGGGCGCGCCGAGCACGCCCGTGCCAAAGGCGGCCATGCCGGCAATGGCGGCGAGACCGGGCGGAAAATAAAAGGGCGTGTAGAGCGTCGCCGTTTCGGCATAGAGACGGCCAATCAGCCCGCCGAGCAGCAGGGACGCGAAGAACAGGCCGCCGCGAAAGCCCGAGCCCAGCGAAATCGCCGAGGCCAGCCCCTTGAGCAGGATCACGCCGGCCAACATGCCGAGCGGGACCGAGTGCATGAGATTGAGCTGGAAGGCGCCATGCCCCGCCCCCAGCACCTGAGGCGAGATAAGGCCAAACGAGCCAACGATCAGCCCGCCGAGCGCCGGGCGCAAGGCCTCGGGCAGATGGCGATGGCTGAAAATCCGCTCCGCCAGCGCGACGCCCTTCATGAGCAGGATGCTGCCCGCCGCACAGATCGCGCCAAGCATGAGGATATGGCCGAAAAACTCCCCCGGCGCGGCATTGAATTCCGTGATGACAGGCAAGGGCCCGTGCCGATACGTGACGAACCCCGACACGACGCTTGCGACAATGGCGCTGGCCACCACCGGCACGAGGGAAGCAACGGCATAGGCCCCGAGCACGACTTCAAAGGCATAGAAAGCGCCCGCCAGCGGCGCGCCAAAGGCGGCCGAAATCGCGCCCGCAGCACCGCAGGCCACAAGCAGGCGCATATCCGAACGCCGCGCCGCAAGGCCGCGCCCCATGAAGGAAGACAGCGCCGCACAGACCTGCGTATAGGCGGCCTCGAGCCCAACCGACGTACCGAAGGAATTGGAGACGAAGGTCTGCAAGGTAATGTAGAGAGAGCCGCCGATGCTGAGCCGCCCGCCGTGCAGGGCATTGGCCTCGATCGCATCCGCCATGCGGCCCTTGAAGCGGCTGCCCGCGATCCAGGCGATCAGCGACAGCAGAAAGCCGCCTGCGACCGGCACGACCAGCGCGCGCCAGGTGTCGAGCCGCATCGTGGCGGATAATCTCTGGTCGAGCGGCAGGGCAAAGAAAATTTCGTGCAGCAGCTGGGCCGCATTGGCTATGAGCCCCACCAGCACGCCCGACACGAGGCCGATGACCAGCGCCGCCATGGCAAGGCCGCTCTCGCGCGCCCGCACATAAGTGCGCATCCAATGCGGCAGGAAACGTTCGAAGGTCTGGGTCGGAAGAGCCGCCATTTCTCCTGCATAGACGATTGGCAAAAGCGGGCAAGGTTTTCAATGCAAAGCCCCCTCATTTGACAGCCCGGCCCCCCTCCACCATGTTTCGCGTCGCAAGCTTGACCCCCGGCCACCCCGCCGGAGATGGTCACACGGCTCTCCTAGCGAGGGCCAAGTCATTGAAATTAGGATATTTCCATGGACGTGGTCATCGTCGAGTCGCCAGCCAAGGCCAAGACGATCAACAAATATCTGGGGCCCGGCTACGAGGTTTACGCCTCGTTCGGCCATGTTCGCGACCTGCCGGCCAAGGATGGCTCGGTGGATCCCGAGGCTGATTTCGCCATGCTCTGGGAGGTCGACGCCAAGGCCGCCAAGCGCCTGTCCGACATCGCCCAGGCAGTGAAGGAAGCCGACCGCGTCATTCTCGCAACCGATCCGGATCGCGAGGGTGAGGCCATTTCCTGGCATGTGCTTGAAGTGCTCAAGAGCAAGCGCGTGCTCAAGGACAAGCCGGTCCAGCGCGTCGTCTTCAACGCCATCACCAAATCCGCCATTCTCGACGCGATGAAAAATCCGCGCGATATCGATGTTGCGCTGGTGGAGGCCTACCTCGCCCGCCGCGCGCTCGATTATCTCGTGGGCTTCAATCTCTCGCCCGTACTGTGGCGCAAATTGCCGGGCGCTCGCTCGGCGGGCCGCGTGCAATCGGTGGCGCTGCGCCTCGTCTGCGAACGCGAACTCGATATCGAAAAATTCCGGGCGCGCGAATATTGGTCGCTGGTCGCCTTTCTGAAGACGAAAGAAGGCGCGTCCTTCTCCGCCCGCCTCACCGGCGCTGACGGCAAGAAGATCTCGCGTCTCGACATTGGCACGGGCGAGGAGGCGGAAGCTTTCAAAACCTCGCTCGATACGGCGCTCTTTGACGTCGTGTCGGTTGAATCAAAGCCCGCCCGGCGTCATCCCTACCCGCCCTTCACCACCTCGACGCTCCAGCAGGAAGCATCCCGCAAGCTCGGCTTTGCGCCGGCCCGCACCATGCAGCTCGCACAGCGTCTCTATGAAGGCATCGACATCGGCGGCGAGACCGTCGGTCTCATTACTTATATGCGTACTGATGGCGTCGACATGGCGCCCGAAGCCATTGCGGGTGCGCGCAGCGTCATCGGCAAGGAATATGGCCCGCGCTATGTGCCCTCCGTGCCGCGCAAATATTCCGCCAAGGCCAAAAATGCGCAGGAAGCGCATGAAGCCGTGCGCCCGACCGATCTCGCCCGCCTGCCGCGCCATGTCGCGCGCAGCCTCGAGCCCGAACAGGCCAAGCTCTATGAACTCATCTGGACGCGCACCATCGCGAGCCAGATGGAATCTGCCGAACTCGAACGCACCACTGTCGATATTGCAGCCCATGTGAATGCAGGTGCCTACAAGCAGATCGACCTGCGCGCGACCGGCCAGGTTGTCCGCTTCGACGGCTTCCTTGCGCTTTATCAGGAAGGCAAGGACGACGAGGAAGACGAGGATGCAAACCGCCTGCCGCCGATGAGCCAGGGCGAGCGTCTGGCCAAGGAGCGCATCAAGGCAGCCCAGCATTTCACCGAGCCGCCGCCGCGCTTTACCGAAGCAACGCTCGTCAAGCGCATGGAAGAACTCGGCATCGGCCGGCCCTCCACCTATGCCTCGACGCTCGCCGTGCTGCGCGAACGCGAATATGTGCGCGTTGAAAAGAAGCGCCTTGTGCCAGAGGACAAGGGCCGCATCGTCACGGCCTTTCTGGAGAGCTTCTTTCCGCGTTACGTCGAATATGATTTCACGGCCGATCTTGAAGAAAAACTCGACAAGGTCTCGAACCACGATGCCGACTGGAAGCAGTTGCTGCGCGATTTCTGGCAGGAATTCTCACAAGCGCTCGCCGGCACCAAAGAGCTGCGCACCACCCAGGTGCTCGATTGCCTGAACGACCTGCTCGCGCCACACATCTTCCCCGACAAGGGCGATGGCGGAAATCCGCGCGCCTGTCCCTCCTGCAATGCGGGCCAGCTGTCGCTGAAGCTTTCGAAATTCGGCGCGTTCATCGGCTGCTCGAATTATCCCGAATGCAAATATACGCGCACGCTGACGCCGGGCGATGACGGCGATGCGTCGGGACGTCCGGGTGTGAAAGTGCTCGGCAACGACCCTGCAACGGGCGATGAAGTGACCCTGCGCGACGGGCGTTTTGGCCCCTATGTGCAGCTTGGCGAAGGCGAGAAGCCCAAGCGCTCCTCCCTGCCCAAGGGCTTGTCGCAAGGCGATGTCGATCTTGAAAAAGCGCTGGCGCTGTTGGCGCTGCCGCGCGAAGTCGCACGCCATCCCGAAAGTGGCGATCCGATTGTTGCCGGCATCGGCCGCTATGGCAGCTACGTGCAGCATGCCAAGACCTATGCCAATCTTGGCCGTGACGACGATGTGCTGAGCATCGGCGCCAATCGCGCCGTCGATCTCATCCTGACCAAGGAATCGGGCGGCGGTGGCGGCGGGCGCTTTGGCGCAACGGCGGGACGCGCGGTTGGCGACCATCCCAAGGGCGGCGCGATCAGCCTGAAGTCGGGACGCTTCGGGCCTTATGTGAACTGGGGCAAGGTCAATGCGACACTGCCCAAGGGCACAGACACCGAGAGCTTCACGCTCGAGCAGGCCGTTGCCCTGATCGAGGCCAAGGAAAGCGGCGCGGGCGACGGGGCTGGCAAGATGCTCGGCCAACATCCAGCCGGTGGCGCCGTGACCATGCGCGCCGGGCGCTTCGGGCCCTATGTCAATTGGGGCAAGGTCAATGCGACCATCTCCAAGAGCCTGTCGCCCGACGACATCACCCTCGAAGATGCGCTGCGCCTGATCGAGGAAAAAGAAGGCCCCGGCGCAGCGCGCCGCGCCAAGGCGCCAGCTAAAAAGGCAGCGACGAAAAAGGCCCCCGCCAAAAAGGCTGCAGCCAAGAAAGCGCCTGCAAAGAAAGCGCCTGCAAAGAAAGCTGCAGCGAAGAAAAAGGCTCCCGCCAAAAAGGCGGCTGTGAAGAAGTAGAACAGGGCGCACGTGCGCTTCGCTTCTCCCACAGGGAGAAGCTGTCTGCGGAGCAGACTGATGAGGGGTTACCGCATCCGGCGCGGACGCAAAAGCCCGCCGAGCGTAACCCCTCACCCGGCCCCAGCGGGGGCCACCCACTCCCTTTGAGAGAGGGTTCTTTCCCTATTCCTGTGCTAGACAGGCGCTATGTCGAAGAAATCCGAACCCACAACCCGCACGCCCCTGCCCTCGCGCGCCGACATATTGGCGTTCATCGCCCGCGAGCGCGAAGCTGCGGGCGGGGCTCCGTTCAAGATCGGCAAGCGTGAAATTTCCCGCGCCTTCGGCATCAAGGGCTCTGACCGCATCGGCCTGAAAGCCTTGCTGAAAGATCTCGAATCCGGTGGCGAGGTCGAGCGTCGCGGCAAGCGCCTGCACAAGGCCGGTATTCTGCCCAATGTCGTGCTCGCCGACATCAAGACCCGCGACCGCGACGGCGATCTGATCGCCACGCCCGTTGAATGGGACGAGGACGCAGGGACCCCGCCCAAGATCATCGTGCGCGTATCGCGCAAGCCAAGGCCCGGCCAGCCAGCGCCCGGCATCGGCGACCGCGCCTTGTTGCGCACCGAAATCTCGGATGAAGGCACGGCGGAGGCGCCCGTCTATATGGCCCGCGTCATCAAGCTGATCGCGCGCGCCAAGATGCAGGTGCTCGGCATTTACCGCTCGCTGCCAAGCGGGGGCGGCCGCCTGCTGCCCGTCGACAAAAAGAATATGAACCGCGAACTCGTGGTGCCGCCCGGCGCAGAACATGGCGCGGAAGATGGCGATCTCGTTGCCGTGGAAGTGCTGCGCGAGGGCCGCTTCGGCCTGCCTGCCGCGCGTGTGCGCGAACGGCTGGGATCAATGACAAGCGAGAAGGCTGTGAGCCTGATTGCGATACACACCCATCACATTCCCAACGTCTTCCAGCCCGACACTTTGGCCGAAGCCGAGAGCGCGCGCCCCGCCACCATGGATCATCGCGAGGATTGGCGGCAGACGCCGCTCCTCACCATCGATCCAGCCGATGCAAAGGATCACGACGACGCGGTCCATGCGTGTGTTGACGAAAACCCCGATAATCCGGGCGGATTTATCGTCACCGTCGCCATTGCCGATGTCGCTGCTTATGTGCGGCCAGACCGTCCGCTCGATCGCGAGGCGCTTGAGCGCGGCAATTCGGTCTATTTCCCCGACCGCGTCGTGCCTATGCTGCCCGAGCGCATTTCAAACGATCTCTGCTCGCTGCGCCCGCTCGAAGACAGGCCCGCACTTGCAGTGCGCATGGTCATCACCGCGCAGGGCCAAAAGAAGCGTCACACCTTCCATCGCATCATGCTGCGCTCGGCCGCCAAGCTCTCCTACAATCAGGCGCAGGCGGCCATCGACGGGCGCACCGACGAGACAACCGCACCGCTGCTCGAGAGCGTGCTGCGTCCGCTCTGGGCCGCCTATGAGACGCTGAAAATCGAGCGTGAAAAACGCAGCCCGCTCGATCTCGATTTGCCCGAGCGCAAGATCTTGCTCAAGGCCGATGGCACCGTCGATCGCGTCATCGTGCCCGGCAGGCTCGATGCCCATCGCCTCATCGAAGAATTCATGATCCTCGCCAATGTCGCGGCCGCCGAAACGCTGGAGCAGGCCAAGCAATCGCTGATCTATCGCGCACATGATGAACCCTCGGCGGAAAAGCTCACCAATCTGTCGGAGTTTCTTTCCTCCATCGGCGTGAAACTCGCCAAGGGCGAGGTGATGCGCCCGGCCCAATTCAATGCGATTCTGGCCCGCGTGAAGGGCAGCGATAATGAAAATGTCGTCAATGAAATCGTGCTGCGCACGCAGGCCCAGGCTGAATATGTGTCCGAAAATTACGGACATTTTGGACTGAACCTGAAGCGCTATGCGCATTTCACCTCGCCCATCCGCCGCTACGCCGATCTCATCGTGCATCGCGCCTTGATCCGCGCGCTCAAGCTTGGGCCAGATGGTTTGCCCAATCTCGAAGCCGGCGAATTGGCAGAAGTCGCCACCCGCATTTCAGCGGCCGAGCGCCGCGCCATGGCGGCCGAACGCGAAACCATCGACCGGCTCATCGCCGGCTGGTTGTCTGAACAGATCGGCGCAACTTTCAACGGCCGCATCGCGGGCGTGACGCGCGCGGGCCTCTTCGTGAAACTGGCTGAAACAGGAGCTGACGGCTTCATCCCGGCCTCGACATTGGGGACCGATTACTTCCGCTATGACGATGTGCTCCACGCATTGATCGGCAATCGCACCGGCGAGACCCATCGGCTGGGCGACATCGTGGAAGTGAAACTCGTCGAGGCCGCGCCCTTTGCCGGCGCCTTGCGCTTCGAGCTGCTCAGCGACGGCAAGACCGCCAGAAGTCTCGGCCTCACGGGCAAGGGAAAATATAAAGGAGGGCGCGACACCAAGTCCTCTCGCCCGAAAGGCCCCAAAGGGCCAAGTAAGGGCTTCAGGAAGAAATCCAGAGGCTGATTCACATGACGTTCACGGCAACATCGGCGCCCGTCGCATCCACCCGCGACTGGTGGCCCGCGATGAAGCTCGGCTTCGGCGGCCATTGCCCTGCCTGTGGCGAGGGGCAGATGTTCCGCAAGTTTCTCAAGGTGAACGATTGCTGCCCGGCCTGCGGGGAGGAATTGCACCACCACCGCGCCGATGATGCGCCGCCCTATTTCACAATTCTCGTTGTCGCCCATATTGTTGGTGCGGCAATGCTTTTTGTCGAAGAACGCAATGACGCGATCGATCTCTGGATTCACGTTCTGGTCTGGCCCACGCTGACGCTGGCGCTGGTCTTCTGGCTCCTGCCCCGCTTCAAGGGCGCGCTGATCGCCTATCAATGGGCGCTGCGCATGCATGGGTTTGAAACCGTGCCGCCAAAGGTCTTGAGCGTGGTCAAGCCGCTTTGAGCGACGTTTCCGACGCGCCTTTCACCGGCCTTGCGGGCGTTGCCACTGCGCCGGGCAATCCTGCACTTGCCTATCAGCGGCCCTCGCCTGCCGCCTCGATGATCGTGATCG
>CANBNG010000013.1 GCA_947370975.1 Beijerinckiaceae bacterium | reverse complement strand
ATCTCTGGGACAGGCCCAATCATTTTCTGCCCGAGCGTTTCATGGGAGAGGCGAAGATCAATCCCTTCGCCTTCATCCCGTTTTCGGTCGGCCCCCGGATTTGCGCCGGCATGAATTTCGGACAGGACGAAGCCGCCTTGTGCCTGGCGGTACTGGCCCAGAGGTTTCGGGTGGTCCCACGCGCGGGCTATCAGGTGGCCCCCGTCTGTCGGTTGACGCTTCGTCCCGCGCACGGCCTCCCGGTCAATGTGCATCCGCGCGAGGGGAGGCCGGGATGAGCGCAACCGTGCGCCTTGTCGATCTGTGGGAGCGCAGCCTCTATCGGCTGATGCGCTGGTTGCCGGTTGAGCTCACCTCCGCCATCGGCAGTTTCGTTGTCCGCCTGAATGTGAAACTTAACCGGCCGGAAATTCAGGTCTCGTTGACGGGCGCACGCAAGCCGCCGGCCGCCGCGATCACGTCCATCAGGCGGTCGCCCTTGACCGACAAGGGCACCCGCGCGCCATTGGCAACCTCGCCTGTGACGGTCACCGAGCTGCTGAAGGGGCGCATCACATTGACGAGGATTTGCGGCTGTATCGCCTTGCCCTCAAGCGCCTTCTCGATTGTCTCCTGCACTTGTGTCGGGCTCTGGCCCGTCACCTTGATGCGCCCGGCATAGGGAATGGAAATGGAGCCGTCGCGCCCGACCACCTGTTCGGGGATGGTTGCGCTTTTCGAGCCCGTCGTCAGGCGATCCATGACGGGGGCGGAGAACAGGCCGCCGGCAGCCGCTTCCCAGACGGTGACAGCAACCGTGTCGCCGATGCCGATGCGTGGATCCACAGAGGGGCGGTAGTCGCCAAAGCTTGCTGCAAAACTGTCGGGCTTGCGTTGAGCGAGCACATCGACGACGGATTTGCTCACGTCCAGAACGGCATAGCGCGCAACATCGGCAACAACGCCCTGCTTCATGACATCGCTGGTGCTCGGACCCGCCGAGGGCAATGTCGAGCAACCGCTCAGCAAAAATGAAGCAAGTGCAGCATTAAAAATAAGACGCATCTGAAAAGCTCGAATCGTCGAAAAAATACTCTTAACATGTTTTTTCGAGCGGGCCTATGAATGCAGCTTTATCAAAATGTCTCGTATTGAAGGGGGTGAATTAAAATCTGTAATGAACGCCGGCGCGAAGCAGATTTGTGGCGCTGCTCAGCGTTTTGGTGTCGAGCGGAGTGGCGTAGTTTTTGCTGCCGAAATCATAGCGCAGCGCCTCTGCGCGAAGGCTGATCTTGTAGATGGGCGACCATTCCGCCCCAAGACCAAAGGCCGTTCCCTTGATCGTTGCGCGTGAAATCCCGCTGACATCGCGATAGGCCGATGTCGAATAGGCAAAGCCGCCGGTGCCGTAAACAACAACATTGCCAAAGATGTAGCCGGCGCGTCCGCGGAGGGACGAGAGAAACTTCTGGCTGAATTCGGAGGAGTTGAAACTACCCGCAGAAATGCTCGTCGACAAAGTGTCGATCTCGACACCGGCCATCAGTCGGCTGAACTGGAGATCGTAACCAAGATGCGCGCCCCCGATATAGCCCGACGTGTTGGCCCCGCCAGCAGTCCCGATGCCAACACCGACGTCAGCCCCCGCGTAAAGGCCCGAAAAGCTGCCCGGGCGCGTCTCGCTTCCGATATCGGCTTGGTAGGATCTGTCGAGGTCAGCGGCCAAAACGGAGACTGGCAGCAGAAAAGCTGCAAGGGGGATGAAAAAATTGCGCATGAAAATGACCATGTTCACGTTCCTGAGCCGCACCATAGGCGCAGTCGAGGCTGCGCGGTGTCTGGCACTGTGGACATGGTAAAATTTGAATGAATCTATTTACCAGCGGGAGACGCTCTAGCCGCACGCCTCGCGCATGGCGCGGGTTGCTACATCCTCAAGCCAGCCCAGATCCATGTTTGCATGCGCCTCGCAGAGGAACCATGGCTCGCGTGAATCAGGCTCGAGCATCAAGCCATGGTCGATGAGCTTCCAGGCAAATTTCGCATAGAGCTCTGAATCGGTTGAGCGCCAATCGCGGTAATTGGTCGGGACTTCTTCTGAAAAATGAATTCCGATCATGGCGGGAGGGCCAGCAAAACAATGCTGGATACCGGCTGCGGTAAAGACGCGGCCAAGAACGGCCGTGATTTTCTCGCCCGTCGCATCGATGGTTTTCAGGGCATCGGTGTTGGTGAGAATATCGAGCGTCGCCGAGGCGGCGCTGAGCGCCACGAGATTGGCAGTATAGGTGCCCCCATGCACGACGCCGCCCTTGAAGGCGCCGACGCAATCCATCACATCGGCGCGTCCCCCAAAAGCCGCCACCGGATAGCCATTGCCCATAGCCTTTGCATAGGTCGTCAGATCGGCGCTGATCCCATAAAGCTGCTGCGCGCCGCCCGCTGCCACGCGAAAGCCTGTCTTCACCTCATCGATGATGAGCATCGTGCCATAATGCGTGCACAGATCACGCAGGCGCTGCAGCCAGTCTTGTGTGGCTGATATCGAGCCTGCATTGCCGATGATGGGTTCGAGCAAGACGGCGGCGAGATCCTCTCCCTGCTCCTGGAAGAGATGTTCGAGTATATCGAAATCATTCAGCCTGATGAGCGTGACAAGATCGCGCGTCGTGTCTGGAACGCCTGCGCCAAAGGGAATGATATCGGGCGCAGCCTTGCCGCGCGGGTCCCAGTTTTCGAGATCGGATTTCCACATCACCTCGTCATGGAGGCCGTGAAAACTGCCCTCGACGATGGCAATTCTCTTGCGCCTTGTGAAGCCGCGCGCTGTGCGCACCGCGCCCATGACGGCCTCGGTGCCGGAATTGGCAAAGCGCATTTTTTCAATATTGGGGCAGAGCGCCTTGATCTGCTGCACGACCTTGATGTCGAGTGGCGTCGAAAAACCAGAGAGCGTGCCGCCAGTGGTGATCTGGTCGATCACAGCCTGATCGACGCGCCTGTCCCGATAACCCAGAATGATCGGGCCATAGCCGAGGCGAAAATCGACATAGGTCTTGCCGTCGCAATCGGTCAGCTCGCAGCCTTGCGCGCCCTGGATGAAGAGGGTGCGATCCTCGCCCCAATAGCGATAGTTTTCAGCCACCCCCTGGGGCATGTGCCGATGGGCTTCCTTGAGCAGGCGCGTCTGTTCGGGGCGGTTCATGGCTTTTGTCCGTAAGGCGGGCGCAGCAGCAGGCCGGCGCTGTCCTCGAGCAATTTGACGACATGCAATTCTGCTGCATCGCCGCCATAGATTTTGCGCGCCTCTTCAAAACGTTCCCGCGCGAGGCCGCCCATTTTCAACTCGATACCTTGTTCAGCGGCAATGTCATGGGCAAGGCGCAGATCCTTGCAGCACAGATCGAGCGAGAAGCTGGGATCATAATGGCCAGCAAAGATCGAGGATATATCATGTTCGGCGACCCAGGAATTGCCGGCGCTGGCCTTGATCGCTTCCGCGACAATATCGAGCGGAATGCCAGCTTTTGCGCCAAGCATGAGCCCCTCGCCAATGGCCGCAGCATGAACGAACCAGAGCAGATTGGTGATGAGCTTGATCGTCGCGCCATTGCCATGCGCGCCGACATGGAAAATCTTTTCGCCGATCACATCGAAGATCGGCTTGCAGGCGTCGAAGGCGCTCTGGCTGCCGGCTGCAAAAATACCAAGCCGCCCCTCGCGTGCGCCATCGATCGCATTGGTGACGGGGGATTCGAGATAATCGAGCCCGAGGCATTCGGCCTGTGCGCCGATGCGCCGGGCCAGTTCAACTGAGCTTGTCGTCGTGTCGATCAGGCACGCGCCTTTTTTCATGGCGGCCAGCACGCCTTGGCCAAAGAGCAGGCCTTCGACCTGCTGGGGGCCGGGCAGCGAGAGAAACACGACATCGGCAGCCTGCGCGCTGGCCAGAAGATCATCTGCCTTCACGCCGCCCAAGGGGAGCAGATTGGCGAGTTTCGCCTCGTCGAGATCGGCCAGAACGAGGCGATAGCCCGCACGCAGCAGATTGGCCGCGATGGGGTTGCCCATATTGCCGAGGCCAATAAACAGGATCGATGGTTTTGACATGGACGCTCTCACGCCTTCCGGAAGGCGAGGAACTTGCCGGTGTCCCCAGATTGGGGAAGGAAGGTGAACCCCAATGCGCCCAGCATTTCGAGCGTCTGCGCCCAGGAATAGGTACGGTAATCGATCGTCTGCGCCATGACCTTCTGGCCCGCGTCGATCAGATAATAATGTTTGGTGAACCCGTAATCATGGGGCGCGATTTTCTGGGCATAGGTCATGCCATTGGAAATCGGCTTTTCATAATCGAAATGCGGTCCCTGAATGCCCAGCAACAACATGCCGCCGGACGAGATCTGGTCCGCCAGTTTTTTCAGGCCCGTGGCATTGTCCGCTTCGCCCGGAATATGGCTGACCATGAAGGGTTCGTTCTCGCCGTCGATGACGAAATACCAGACGCCACCATAGGAAAAGGCTGCATCGAAATGTTGGGTCAGCGAGAGTTCGACGACATTCTGCTGCGCGAGCGTGATGGCCGGAAACCTCTCGAGCCGCTTGCGCGCCAATATCAGCATGGCCTCGGTAAGATCGATGCCGGTGATGCGCGGGCACGATTGACGGCGACCGAATTCTTCCAGGATGAGGCCGGTTCCGCAGCCGATTTCCAGAATATTGGTGAAGGGGCCGTGCCGCTCCAGATCATCGACGATCTCGGCATAGTCGTAATATCCCGATGTCATGATGACATCGTAATATGACGACATGTTTGTGTAGTCCCCCATCGCAATTGTCCCGCGCCTGACTACGCTAATCCTAGCAAAGTCATATGTTAATGTTAAGCCTGAGCTTATAGCCTTTGAAAACATCGTCAACATGGGGTGGTGGCCGCACTGGGAGGCGCCTGCCTGGCTCGCCTCGACCGCTGGTCGGCAACCGACATGCGCCTGTTCAAAACCGAACGCCCCGGTCCCTTCGGGCAACTAAATCCTGGCTCTGCCATTACGTCCCAACGCGCGAGTTGCGACGTTCATCAAGGGGAGATTTTGGATGCGTGAATTTTGCAGGCGAAAGCGGGGCCCGATCTTTGTTGCGAGCTTGCTATGTGGCGCCTTGCTTGCGCAGGGGCCAGCTATGGCTCAGGCGCCGGCTGCAAAGCCCAACATCGTGGTCATCATGGGCGATGATATCGGCATCTGGAATATCGGGGCCTATCATCGCGGCATGATGGCGGGGCGCACGCCCAATCTCGACAAGATCGCAGCCGAAGGCATGCTGTTTACCGATTATTATGCCGAGGCGAGTTGTACCGCAGGCCGCGCCAATTTCATCACCGGAGAACTGCCCGTGCGCACGG
Source organism: Beijerinckiaceae bacterium (assembly GCA_947370975.1). Taxonomy (GTDB): domain Bacteria; phylum Pseudomonadota; class Alphaproteobacteria; order Rhizobiales; family Beijerinckiaceae; genus Terripilifer. The sequence continues at coordinate 114,182 of CANBNG010000013.1, read as the reverse complement.
GTTTGACGACGGTCGGTCAGGCGGGTTCGCCAATTGGCATTCCGGCGGCTGCGCCCACCATTGCCGCAGCGCTGAAAGCGCAAGGCTATGCCACGGGACAATTTGGCAAGAACCATCTCGGCGATCTCAACGAATTCCTGCCCACAGTGCACGGGTTCGATGAATTCTTCGGCTATCTCTACCATCTCGATGCGATGGAAGATCCTGCTCACCCGGGCTATCCGCAGAACCTTCTCAATGACGTCGGCCCGCGCAACATGGTGCATTCATGGGCGACGAATGTGGATGATCCTATGATCATGCCGCGCTGGGGAAAGGTCGGCAAGCAACGAATCGAAGATGCCGGCACGCTCTATCCCAAAAGGATGGAAACGGTCGACGACGAGATCCAGGATCTGTCCTTCAAATTTATGGACAAGGCCAAGGCAGACGGCAAACCCTTCTTCATCTGGCTCAACCCGACCCGCATGCATATCGTGACGCATCTCTCCGAAAAATACGAGAAGATGCGCAATTCCGAGAATGGATGGTCGATACACGAAGCGGGCATGGCGCAGCTTGACGATATCGTTGGCGCGACCATGCAGAAGATCAAGGATATGGACGCTGACAACAACACGATTGTCATCTTCACGACAGATAATGGCACCGAGAATTTTACCTGGCCTGACGGCGGCCAGACGCCGTTTTTCGGTGGCAAGGGCACAACCTATGAAGGCGGGTTCCGTGCGCCGGCCATGATTCGTTGGCCGGGGAAGGTTCCGGCAGGATCCATCGGAAACGGCGTCATCTCGGGCCTCGATTGGTTTCCTACCCTTCTGACGGCTGCGGGCAATCCGAATATTGTCGAGGATCTGAAGAAAGGTACGCAACTCAACGGGGTAAATTACAAGGTGCATCTTGATGGCTACGACCAGACCAACCTGATCACTGGGAAAGGCCCCTCCAGCCGGGATGAAATCTGGTACTTTGCCGAAAGCACGCTGGGCGCGGCGCGTATCGGCAATTTCAAATATACATTCAAGGAACAGCCGGGCGGCTGGCTTGGCGACACGGTGACCTTGGGTGCGCCCACAGTGATCAACCTCCGGCTTGATCCGTTCGAGCGCACGGCCTGGCATAGGGGCAATGTCGGGTCTCTGCAATTCATGAATTGGTATCAATATGAATTCTGGCGCTTCGTGTTCGTCCAGCAAAAGGTGGAAGAGCTTGCAAAAACGGCGCTTGAATTTCCGCCACTGCAGGCGGGCGCAAGTTTTGGTCTCAGCGCAGTGAAGGCGCAGATCGAACAGGCCATGCGCAAGCAGCACGCGCAATAGAGGCAGATATTGAAAGGACAATACACCCGTCATCGGCAATGGATCTATGACGGGTGTCTTGCATTTGTGCCATCCAACAGAGCCGTTTCGCACAAAGCGCCGTTTTATAGGCGCGCTCTCGCGGGGGTCGAAACCTTAAGCATCAACTGCCGTTACGCTAAGCGCGGGAGGAGCTGGTCAGTTTGCTTCCGTGGTCCGCTCAAGGAGAAAGTCCTATGCTCAAGGCCGCCATTTCACTCGTTGCAATTCTTGCCATCGGCAGTTCAGCTTTTGCCCAGCAGAGAGCGCGGACACCCTTGCCCCGGCCGGGGCTTTCTGACGCCCAGGGCGATACGCTTCAGATGACCTGCGCGCAGGCCACGCAATTGGTGCAGTCACGGCCCGAGGGCGTCGTCCTAAAGACCGGCCCCAATCGCTGGGATCGCTATTATCACGATGCTGAATTTTGTCCGGGTGCGCAGCGCGATCTCGTTCCCGAATTTGTCCGCACGAAAGATACGCGCGCGTGCCATCTTGGCTTTACGTGTGAGGATGTTTCCTCTGGCCAATGACAGCGTGATGGGCAGCCAAGAGCGTCCTCGGTGGGCGCTCTTGGCGGAGCCTCAAGCGGCTGCGGCTTGCCCGTCTTGCGTGAGATAGGCTTCCGACGCGTCGAGAAAGTCTGCGAACCGGCTCCAGAGCTGCGAGAGCTCGCTATCACAGCATTGCTCGAAGGCAAGTGCGAGCGCCCTTGCATCTCGCGACGAGGCAATGATCCCATCCGTGTCGATATGGGCGATCGAGAAGGGGAATTCCAGTTGGGGATTCATACTCACAACACGCCTCCATGCGGGGGCCGCACTACCGATACACTCAATTTTATAAAATATGGCAGATCGGACAATTTAGCACATCAGCTAAATCGAACTCTTGCAGCGCGATGAATTGCGGCAGCAAAAATTGGACGTCGTCTTGTCTGGTGTGGGAGGCCCATCTGCCCCGAAATGAGCGCGCGAAGGCCAGCGGTCGGCAAATGCTTCTTTTAACTGTCTTCACTGTAGCTTAGGCTGCGCATTGGATCCTTGAGGATTCCTGCATCGAGGACAGGTCATGCCGCTTCATCTTATGCTCAGCCCTCGCTTTCTTCCGCTCGTCCTGTCCGTCGTTGCGGGTTTGGGGTCTCTGGTTGCGGTTTGGGCCTTTCCAGGCGCGCTTCTCCCGGTGCTTGTTTTGTTCACTGCCGCCGCTTTGGTGCTGGTGGGCATCCATGACCTTGTCCAGACGCGCCATGCGGTGCTGCGCAATTATCCCATTGCCGCTCACTTACGCTTTTTGCTCGAAGCCATTCGTCCGGAAATACGCCAGTATTTCTTCGAGGACGAGAAGCACGGCATGCCCTTCAGCCGCGACAAAAGGGCGATCGTCTACCAGCGCGCCAAATTGGTGCTCGACAAGCGCCCCTTTGGCACCAACTACGATGTCTATGCTGACGGGTTTGAATGGATGGACCATTCGCTCGCCCCGCTGCCGGTTTCCAGCGAGCCGTTTCGCGTTTCCATCGGCGGGCCCGATTGCGCTCATCCCTATGAGGGTTCGGTCTTCAATATTTCGGCGATGAGCTTTGGCGCGCTCAGCCCCAATGCAATCCGCGCGCTGAATATTGGCGCGAAAAAGGGTGGCTTTGCCCATGACACCGGGGAGGGTGGCTTCAGCCCCTATCATCGCGAGGGCGGCGGCGACATCATCTGGGAATTGGGCTCGGGCTATTTTGGCGCGCGCACTGCCGATGGGCATTTCTCGCCCGAGCTTTTTGCGCAGACGGCAGCAAATAGCCAGATCCGCATGATCGAAGTGAAGTTGAGCCAGGGCGCAAAGCCCGGCCATGGCGGCGTGCTGCCTGCTGCCAAAGTCACAGCCGAGATCGCCGCCACGCGCGGCGTCGCCATAGGGCAAGATTGCGTGTCGCCATCGTGCCATTCAGCCTTTTCGACACCGGTCGAGATGATGCAGTTCATCGCCGAGCTGCGGCGGCTGTCGGGTGGAAAGCCCGTCGGTTTCAAGCTCTGCATCGGTCATGACTGGGAATTTCTGGCCATCTGCAAGGCCATGGTGAAGACAGGCGTCTATCCTGATTTCATTGTGGTCGATGGCAAGGAAGGCGGCACGGGCGCGGCCCCGCTCGAATTTCTCGATCACATCGGCAAGCCGTTGCGCGAAGGCCTGTCCTTCGTCCACAATGCCCTGATCGGCATTGGCGCGCGTGACCGCATCCGGGTCGGCGCGAGTGGCAAGATCGCAACTGCCTTCGATATTGCGCGCGCTCTGGCGCTGGGCGCAGACTGGTGCAATTCCGCTCGCGGCTTCATGTTCGCGCTAGGCTGCATCCAGTCGCAGGCCTGCCATACCGACAAATGCCCGACAGGCGTGGCCACGCAGGATCTCCATCGGCAGCGCGCGCTCGTGGTGCCCGACAAGGCGCAACGTGTCGCCAATTATCACCACTCCACCCTTGAGGCTCTGGCGGAACTGACGGCCGCCGCTGGCCTGCCTCATCCGGCAGGCTTCAAGAGCGCCTTCATTTCGCGCCGCATCTCGCCAAGCGCGGTGGTCACGCTCGCCGAGCTTTATCCCGAGCTCGCAAGCGGTGAATTGCTCGCGGGAACGCAGGACGCGCGCTTCCGCAAGGCCTGGGACATGGCCAATGCGGATTCCTTCGCACCCGTCTGCTGAGAGCAGTCACTGGGCCAGGCTGATGCGCCCGCGACCCAGCAATTTGACGCTCTGGCGATACTGCCGTGACTCAGGCCGGTTTGTAATTGCCGTATTTGATGAGGTTTTCTTTCTGCTTGTCGTTGCGCGGCTCGAGCCCGAAAAGGCGCGCCGCCGTGCCGCCGAGAATGTTGTGCTTGGCTTTTTCCGACAGGAAGGGGAGATCGTAGATCGTGCTCGGCAGATCGAAATCCCAATGGGGATAATCGGAGGCGTAGAGAAGCTGGGTTTCCGCATTGATCATGCGGAACGTCGTTTCCAGCGCGTCCATATCCTGCATTTCCATCGGCTGCGTCGAATAGAACATGTCGCGCATGTAATCCGAGGGCTTTTTCTTGAGCAGCGGCGCTTCTGACGGGCGCATCATGTACTCGTGGTCGAGACGCTGCATCAGGAACGGGATCCAGGCGAGGCCCGCCTCGATCCAGATGACCGGCAGCTTGGGGAAACGCTCGCCCATGCCGTTGATGACCCAGTTGGTGCAATGAAGAATATTATAAAAGCTGAAGCCCAGAGCATGAACCGACAGGAAGCGGTTGCAACTTTTGAAGACCGGCTCGCCCCAGTTCGGACCCGAATGGAAAGCCAGGCTCAGGCCGCGCTCTTCAATCGCGCGGTAGACCTTCATCAGCGAATTGTCATGTACGGGCAGCGTGCGCACGGTCGTGACCATGAAGCCGGTGACGCCCTTGCAGGCGCCAAATTTTTCAACCTGTCGCAGCGAGGCGTCGGGATCTGACAATGGCAAGGCAAGCTGGGAATAGAAGCGGCCGTGATTGTCGGGCAAAACGACTTCGGTGAGCCAGCGATTGTAGGCCCAGCAGAGTTCGACCTCCATTTCCTTCTGCGGATGCAAGCCGACATTCAACATGCCGGTTGGAAAGAGGCAGGAATAATCGACGCCCATGGCGTCCATCCAGTGTTCGCCAAGCTGCACGTCGCGCAGGCGGTCGGGATCGGTCTTTTCCGAGCCGCGCAGGGGATAGCGCGTGACGCGCCCACCCATGTCCTGATAGCCGATTTGGGTCGGCAACAAGGCCTGCACGCCATTCTTCAGGCGACCGCCCACGGTGAGTTGGCGGAACACGTCATTTTCCATGAACTGGAAAATATCGGCGAAATTTTCGTTCTCGTAATGATGCGCGTCGCAATCGACGATCAGCATGTCATCGAACTTGCGATCACGCGCCTGTTCGCTCGCATGGGCGAGCAGCTTCGTCGTGTTGAGTTCTTCGACGGTAACGCGGCGGCCGCGATCAGCGATCAGGTCCATATCTTTCCTCCCTGTGGCCAAAGGCCTTGCACGCTCATGTCGTGGCGCTTGTTGGAGAGAAGACTATGCCGCGCCTGTTCGCCCTGCAAGTTTGCGCGCGCGGCTGATTGCAGGCTTTTGCTTTCGCGCCTTTGGTCGCTATCATGGGCCCTGGAGGCGTCGTTCAGAACGCCGGTTTTCGAGGGAGGGCAGGCCATGGCGGCGGAAAATCGCGACCAGACCCGCATCTACAATAATAATAAATTCAAGCTCGGTCTGTTTGGCATGAATTGCTCGGGCGGCCTCAGCCTGACGCTCGCGCCCGAACGCTGGGATGCATCTTGGGACAATAATGTGCGCGCGGCCAAGCTGGCCGACGAGGCTGGTCTCGAATTCCTTCTGCCCATCGGGCGCTGGCATGGCTATCAGGGCCAAAGCGACACGCAGGGAACGACTTTCGAGACATTGGCCTGGGCCTGCGGGCTTCTCGCGTCCACGCAGGAGATCACAACCTTCGGCACGCTGCATGTGGCCTTCGTCAACCCGGTCTTTGCCGCCAAGCAGATGGTCACGGCCGATCACATCGGCCACGGGCGCTTCGGCCTGAATATTGTGTCGGGCTGGAATCCGGTGGAATTTGGCATGTTCGGCGTCGAGCTGCAGGAACATGACGATCGCTATGCCTATAGCGAAGAATGGATCGGCATCGTCAAGCGCATCTGGTCGGAGACCGAGCCCTTCGATCATGAGGGGCGCTATTACAAACTCAAGGCGGTGCTTGCCAAGCCCAAGCCCTGGTGGGGCACGCGCCCTATTCTCGTGAGTGCCGGCAATTCCTCCACGGGCCGGGAATTTGCAGCCGGCAATGCCGATTGCCTCTTCACCTCAATTCCCAAGCTCGAGGATCTCAAGCCCAAGATCGACGGGTTCCGCGCCGCAGCGCCTCCCGGCCAGCTCCGCAATATTTTTGCAAGCTGCCATCTGATGGTGCGCAAGACGCGCAAGGAGGCGCAGGATTATCACCATTACATCGTGCATGAGAAAGGCGATTGGGAAGCCGCCGCCTATGCCGCCAATTTCCGCGGCACGCGCCTCAACACATGGATGAAGGAACAGACCGACCTGAAGGCGCGTCTCATCAGCGGCGCAGGCTATCCGATGGTTGGCTCTTATGACGATGCGGTTGAGACATTCCTCAAGCTGCACGAGATGGGGCTTGATGGTCTGGCCTGCGGCATGATCAATTATATCGACGACTTCCCGCATATCCGCGACGAACTGCTGCCGCGTCTCGAGCGTGCGGGGCTACGCGAGCCGGTCAGGAGCTAAAGGCGACACGCCGCGGCGCTGTCAGACATTGATCTGATGGCGCCGCGTCAACATGTGAAACAGCACACTGACAATTGTCATCAAGCCGATCCACAACACGCCCATGGCGGCAAGTTCCGTCACCTGGCCATTCTGCCAGAGTTCGAAGAGCGTGACGGCCATCACTTCCGAGCCCGGACCAACCAGCAGCAGCGGCAGCGAGACCGCCTGCACCGAGAGCAGGAAGATCAGAAGCCACGAACTGACGAGCGTTGCTGCCAGCAGCGGCACGAGAATGCGCAGGAAGACGCGCGCCTTGTTCGCACCCGAGATCGTGGCGGCTTCCTCGAGGTCGGAGTGGATCTGCATCGTGCCCGCAAAAGCGTAGCGCATGCCATAGGGCAGATAGCGAACGGACGAGGCCAGAATCACCGATAGCAAGGTGCCATAGAGCGGAATCGACATGTTCACGAAGACATCGAGAAAGGCGACGCTGAGGATGATCGCGGGAAACACCAGCGGTACCGAGGCAATCTGGTCGATGATCGCAGCACCCGGCGCGCGGCGCACCACAAGCCACGCACAGAGCGCGGTAAAGGGGACGACAAGCGTGGCCGTCATCGCGCCCAGCACCAATGTGTTGACGATGGAATCGCGGAACGAGCCTGGCCCCAGCAGCGCCTGATAATTTTCCAGCGACAGGCGACTGAAAGCTTCGACCGACACGCCGCCATAGAAAGGCTGGAACGAGGTGAAGGCCAGCATGGCGACGGGAATGATTGTCACCATGAGGAACAGCCCGACGAGTACGCCTGTGGCAGCAAAGCGCCACGCGCCAAGGTCGATGACACGCGGGCGGAAGCCCTTGCCGGTGATGGTCTGGTAGCGCTTGGCATTGCGCGACAGGCGGTTCTGCCAGAGCATGAGCCCGAGCAGGATGACGACGAGGCACATGGAATAAGCCCCCGCCTCGCCATAATCGGGCGAGCCGGCGCGGCGCGAACTTTGGAAAATCATCGTCGTGATGACGCTGACATTGCCCGCGAGACCGACCAATGCCGGCACTTCAAAGGATTCGAACGCCTTGACGAAAATGAGCAGCGTCAGCCCGCAGAGCGCCGGCAGCGCCATGCGCAGCGTCACGCTGGTGAAGGCGCGCAAGGGGCTCGCGCCCGACATCATCGCCGCTTCCTCGAAGGAGGCGTCCGTGGAGCGCAAAACGGCAGACATGAGCAGGAACGTCAGCGGCACAAAACCAATGCCCTCGATCAGCATCATGCCCCAGAGCGAATAGACGTCCAGCGCCTGTTCATGGTGGAACAGGCTCGCAATCAGGTCATTGACTGGGCCCGAGCGGCCAAGCAGCAACAGCCAGGCGACGACATAGAGCACATGGGGCACACCGAGCGAGATGATGGCTGCAAGAAAGGCGAGCTTGCGGCCTGGCGCATTGGTGCGCTCGACAATCAGCGCCTGTGCGGTGCCGATGAAAATGGCGATAACAGCGGAGCCGCAGGCATAAATGAGCGTATTGACAAGGCTCGGCAGGAAGAATCGGCCAGACACCAGTTGCTGATAATAGCGCCAGGTGAAGGCCCCGGGCGAACCGTCAGGCAGCGTCTCGTGCAGGCTCGCATTGATGAGGAAGCTCGCAGGCGGAACGATGGCAATCAGCAGGATTGCAATCAGAACGGCGACGAGGGGCGAGATGCGCAAATATTCGGGAACGCGCAATGCGTCCCAGGAAAGGGCGCGGCGACGGGATTCATGCACTTGTGTCGTCACGGGCGCCTGCTGTCATTGTTCATCGGGCCATCGCTTGCAGATATGATCAGCGGAAGCGCTCTTCAAAAATCTTCTGAGAGCTGTCGTAATAGCGGTTGAGCATTTCAGAGCTGACGAAAAGCTCCTTCACGCCAGCCGTTTTCGGCACGACAGGCGCCAATGTTTCAAGTGGCGCGACGTCGGGCCGCACGGGAAAATATTCCGCCTTGGCGAAAATTGCCTGACCTTCCTGCGACAGGATGAAGTCCGCCAGCAGCATGGCTGCATAGGGGTGGCGCACGCCCTTGGGCACAACCATCGTGCCGGCCGTCGAGGGCACGGGTTCCAGCAATTGCGTATTCACCGGCGCGCCCTTGGCTTTGCTGATGAGCGGATGATGGGCAAAAATATTCAGCGCGATCGGAAACTCGCCTGCAATTACGCGATCCACCAACGTGCGCGCGCTGCCCGAACCGAAATTGATGATTTTCTGCTGGGCGAGCTTTTCGAAATAGTCCTTCGCCCTGTCTTCGCCCCGCGAGAGACGGATCGTGGTGAGGAAAAGCGGCGTGCCGCTCGATGTGCCGATGCGCCAGGCAATCTTGCCCTTCCAGCGCGGATCGAGCAGATCGTCATAGGTTTTTGGCACCTGATCTGGCGGCACGAGCTTCGTATTATAGGCAATGGCGAAATAGCTGACGCGTGTGCTCGCCCAATTGCCGCGCGGATCGCGATACATGGCAGGCAGATCGTCGGTCGCAGGTGTCGTGAACGGCACGGTAAGCCCGGCCTCAACCGCCAGTTCGCCCACGCCCGTTCCCTCGACGAGATCGGCCATCACGTTTTTCGCGCGCACTTCGGCAGAGAGTTTGGCGACGATTTCTTCTGTGTCGCCACGCCAATAAGTGAGCTTGATGAAGGGATATTTCTTCATGAAGGCTTCGGCCATGGGCCGGAGTGCCTGATTGACGATAGCGGCAGAATAGATGACGACCTGCCCCTCCTTGCGCGCGCCCTCGATCAGCATTTGCGTGCGGTCGGGGGCGCGGCTGGTGAGAATTTCCTGCGCCTGCGCGCGGGGAAGCGCGCCGGGCATTGCGCCTGCGAGCAAAAGCGCAGCGCTTGCCAGCAACAGGCGGCGTCGCTGCAAGATCGAACTGACAAAAGTCATGCGTTCCCCCCCCGGCCTCACGCGCGGTTCCAGGAAACGCCGGAGCCAGCGGCCTTCGGCAGGTGCAACGCGCCATCCACGACTTCGATGCCATCGAAAGGATCATCAAGCAGACGCGCGAATTCGCCGAGTTCGCAGGCATAATCGACGCCCGGCAGCGCGCAGGCCAGATGCAGCGCGTGGGAAGCCAGCAGGCGCGAGCCGACAGCTGCGCCAAGCCGATAGGCAATGCCGCCCTGTTCGCACAAGCGCGCGGCCGCAATCGTGTTGCGAAAGCCTCCGAGCTTGGGGATTTTCAGGCTGACGGCATCAACAGCGCGCCGCGTCACAAGCTGATAGATTTCAGCCAGCGAGCCTGCCGCCTCATCAGCCTCGACTTTGACCGGCACTGTGCGGGTGACGAGCGCCAGCCCCTCGAAATCATCCGCCGAGACCGGTTGTTCAACGAGATCGATATTGTAATCGGCCATGCGATTGATGGCGATGATCGCGTTTTTGGTTGTGTAGGACTGGTTTGCGTCAATGGTCAGATGCACGTCATCGCCCACCTGCTTGCGGATGGCGGCTACGCGCGCGACATCGAGATCGACTTCGCCATGCACCTTGATCTTGAGATAGCGATAGCCCTGATCGACCAGCTTTTGCGCCTGGGCGGCCATTTCCAGCGGCGCCTTGATGGCAAGAATGCGCAGGATCGGCACGCTGTCGCGGACTTTTCCGCCAAACAATTGGCACAGCGGAACGCCGAGGCGCTTGGCGAGCAATTCATGCAAGGCGCAATCGATGGCGGCCTTGGCTTGCGGCGCACCGCGCATGGCGCGGTCGAGAGAGGCGCAGATCGCCTCGATATCATCGGCATCGCGGCCAACCACACGCGGGCGGAAATAGGCGAGTTCGGCCTCAAGCGTGCCGGGGATCGCACCCATATGCGGGGTGGCGGAGGCATAGCCGAAGCCTTCATTGCCCTGATCATCGGCGATGCGCAGGATCGAGCCTTCGGTCACCGGGCTCGCACCGAGTGCGAATTTCCAGTTCGGATCTTCCTTGCGCATGACATTCGGATGCGAGGCATAGTCGCGAATGATCAAGGGTACCCTCCCATATGTCTTTTTCGGCCCGCCTTTGCGGCGTGGTTCCGGCAGGCCCTGCCTTTGGCATTAGGTCTGCTAGCCTATTATTCGTCTGCCCTTGGCGATCTGGCAAGCAGGCGATTTTATTTCTGCATGATCTGCGCAATCATCTCGTCGGACGAGGGCGTGAATTTCACGAGCGCGTCGGGGGAGATGAATTGGCCTGAGATATTTTTCAACGCATCGGTGATGGGCGCGAGATCGGCGCGCGTTTGCACATCCCTGTGGGTGGGGAAATAACCGGCCTCGGAAAGAATGCTCTGGCCCTCCCTGGAGAGAATGAAATCGGCCAGCAGCATGGCGGCATGGGGATGCCGGATGCCTTTGGGGATGATCATCGTACCGACGGTGGTTGCTACCGGGTCCATCAGGATCGAGCTTGTAGGTGCGCCCTTGGCCTGGCTGATCAGCGGATGGTGAGCAAAGATATTGAGCGCAAGCGCGATCTCGCCCGCGATGACACGGTCAACAAGGCCGCGCGCGCTGGCCCCGCTCAGTGCTGCGATTTTCTGCTCCCCGAGCTTTGTCAGATAAGCGCGGGTGCGCTCCTCGCCCCATGCCATGCGCAGATTGGTGACGAAGAGATCCGCCCCGCTGGCGCTGCCCGCATGCCAGGCCATACGGCCCTTCCAGCGCGGATCGAGCAGATCCTCATAGGTCTTGGGGACGTCGCCTTGCGGGGTTGCCTTGGTGTTATAGGCAATGCCGAAAAAGCTGCGCCGCGTCGGCGTCCAGAGCCCGTTGGGATCGCGATAGGCCTCGGGGATATCCTCGATGGCCGGCGTGGCATAGGGCTGCGCAAAGCCGGCCTGGATGACGGATTCGCCCACACCCGTGCCCTCGACAACGTCGGCCACGACTTTGCCGGCGCGCACCTCGGCCGAGAGCTTGGTGAAAATGCCCGCTGATTCGGCGCGCCAATAATTCACCTTGATGTAGGGGTAGCGCTTCATGAAGGCTTCAGAGAGCGGGCGGAGCGCCTGATTGACGATCATGGCGGAGTAGAAGACGACCTCGCCCTCGCTGCGCGCACCCTCGATCAGCAGTTTCTCGCGATCGGGCCCGCGATAGAGCAGGGGGGTGTCCGCCGCCTGCGCGACGACACACGTGCTGAATGCGGCCCACAATGCGGCCACACCTGAGCTGACGATCCGCGACATTGCTTTTTGCAATGACCCCTCCCCCCGATTGCGCCACTTTGCGTGGCGAGGCGACCGCTTGTTGTCACGGTGCTTGTTCTGCTAACTTTACGCATAGGTCCGCGGCTTGTCATCTGCCGCAAAAAAGGACCACCGGGGGAGGATGCAAGGCCATGAGCGACGAGAGCGCACCGCGCTACGGGATCGACGCCTATCTCGATTGGGTGAATGCGGAGGGCATTCCCGTGATCGAGGGGGATTACGCGATCGACCTCTTCGAGGTTGAGACGACGCCTTGGGCGCGCGTCGGGTCCAAGGGCGCTGCCGTGCATCTCAAGGGCCGCGGCGACTTCTGCAACATGTTCCTCTTCGAGATCGAGCCCGGCAGCTCCACTGCGCCGCTGCGCCATCTCTATGAAGATATCTATTACGTGCTCGAAGGCCATGGCAGCACGCAGATCGAAATGCCGGACGGCCGCAAGCGCAGCTTCGAATGGTCGCCGAAATCGATGTTCTCGATTCCGATCAACATGCCCCATCGCCATTTCAACGCAGGTGGGCGCGAGCGCGCCTTGATCGTCAGTACCACCAACATGCCTTTGCTGATGAACACGTTCCACAATGAGCGGTTCATCTTCGACAATCCGTTCAGTTTTCAGGATCGCGCGGGCAAGGAAAATTATTACACCGGTGAAGGCGACTTCATTCCGATCCGCCCGGGCAATCATCTCTGGGAAACCAATTTTGTGCCCGATATGGCAAGCATCAAGCTGCATGATTATGCCGATCGGGGCGGAGGATCGAGCAATATCAAATTCGTGCTCGCCGATGGCATCATGTCCGGCCACATGTCGGAAATGCCGGTCGGCACCTACAAGAAAGCCCACAGGCACGGGCCTGGAACGCATGTCATCTGCGTCACCGGCCATGGCTATTCTCTGCTCTGGTATGAGGGCGAGAGCGATTATACGCGCATCGAGTGGAAGCATGGCGTGGTGTTTCCGCCCTGCCAGAGTCAGATCCACCAGCACTTCAACACAAGCCACGAACCCGCGCGCTATCTCGCGATGGGCATCGGCAATGTGCGCTATCCCTTCACCATGCAAAAGCGCCAGACGATGATTGGCGACAAGGGCCAGAAGCAACGCTCCTCGCTCAGCATGAAACAGGGTGGCAACCAGATCGAATTCGAAGATCAGGATCCGCGCATCCACGCGCTCTGGCTCGAAGAGATGCAGAAAGCCGGCATTACGCCGCGCATGGAAAAATATTTCTCCGCCTGAACAAGAACAACATTTCCAAGGGAGGACGACACATGCCCCATGATGCAGAAAGCCATTGGCACGAACCCACAGGCCTGACGAAAAAGGCCGGGCTTGGCACCTTCAAGCGTCCGCCCATGCCCTATGACGTGTTCATGGAAGAGCAGGACATTCCGATCGTGCGCGCGGTCGGCGTCAGCAAGGTGCAGAATCTGCCCTTGAAAACGTGGAGCCGCATGGGCGGCAAGGGTTCTTTCATCCAGCTGTTTGGAACAGAGGGCCTTTGGGGCGCTTATGTCGTCGAAGTGCCTGGCTCTGGCGCGCTCAATGTCGAGCGTCACCTTTATGAAGAGCAGTTCCTCGTCATCGAGGGGCGCGGCACCACAGAGGTCTGGCAGGAAGGCGGCGCGAAACATGTGTTTGAATGGCAGAAGGGATCGATGTTTGCGATTCCGATCAATGCCTTTCACCGCATCGTCAATGCTTCATCTTCACCCGCTCTTCTGCTGGCTGGAACCTCCGCGCCCAATGCCATGAACCTCTATGGCAATGAGGATTTCATCTTCAACAATCCCTATATTTTCCGAGACCGTTTCAGCGGCGAGAGCGATTATTTCAAGCCGCGCGAGGATATTGCGTCTGATCCCGTGCGCGGTCTGGCCATGCGCAAGACAAACATGATTCCCGACATCATGAATTGCGAATTGCCGCTCGATAATCGCCGGTCGCCCGGCTATCGGCGCATCGAGCCGCATATGGCTGGACAGCGCTTCTACACCTGGATCGGCCAGCATGAGACGGGCCGCTATTCCAAGGCGCACAAGCATGGCTCGGCCGCCGTGCTGATCTGCGTCAACGGCAAGGGTTATACTTATACCTGGCCCTCCGAGCTTGGCCCCCAGCCTTGGGCAGCAGGCAAGGCCGAACAGGTGTTCCGTGTCGATTACGAGCCCGTGGGCATGGTCAGCGCCGCGCCGATGAGCGGCGACTGGTATCACCAGCATTTTGGCGTGAGCAAAGGTCCGCTGCGCATGACCGCCTGGTTCGGGCCCAACAATGCGCGCGGTCGCCGGCCGGGCCGGCCGGGTGAAAAAGAAAAGGATATGGGCGCCATCGATACGCGCGATGGCGGCAATGCCATCCCCTATGACGAGGAAGATCCCTACATCCGCGCTGAATATGAAGCGACCCTTGCGCGCGAAGGCGCGAAGTCGCGCATGGAAGACTGGATCTACCAGGCCCCGAAGGAAGGCGAAGTGCGCCCGATGGCGGAATTCACCGGTCTCTGAGGCCTTTCTTGCAACGCGCGAGGCGGCGTCCATATGGATCGCCGCCCCGCGCCGGCGATCTCGCGGCACGGGAAGAGGCACATGTTCACACGCAGGGGCGCGCTCGCATCCATGAGCGCAATGGCCGCGGGGGCTTTGGCTGCGCCCGCGCACGCGCAGTCCAGTTTTTATGCCGGGCGCACGCTCAATATCATCGTCGGCTCCTCCACCGGCGGCTATTACGACACGGCGGGCCGCACCATCGCGCGCCATCTTGCCCGCTTCATTCCGGGCAAGCCCAATATCATTGTCCAGAACCAGCCGGGCGCGGGCGGGCTCGCCATTGCCAACAAGCTTGCAAATACGCTTGAGCGCGATGGTACATCGATTGTCGTGATGAGCCGCGCGCTGCCACAACTGGCGCTGCTTGGCGATCCCAATGCGAATTTCGATCCGCTGAAACTCAATTGGCTGGGCAGTCTGTCGTCCTACAAGGACGATGCCTATCTGATGGTGGTGAACGAGAATTTTCCGGCAAAAAATATCGCGGAGCTGGCCCGGCTGCCCAAGCCCGCGATTCTGGGCGGCACGCGCGGGGGCTCCACCAACATCACCTTCGGCCTCATCGGCAAGGATCTGGTCGGCATGAATGTCGATGTCGTGCGCGGATTTCCGGGCGCGAATGAAATCTGGCTTGCGATGGAGCGCGGCGAGGTCGACGGGCAGATTGTCGATATCAGCGCGATCATGGTGGGGCGTCCGCAATTATGGGCGGAAAAAAAGCTGCGTCCGCTGATTGCCTTTGGTCGCACGCAGCGCCTGCCCGAGTTCCCCGATCTGCCGATTGCGCGCGAGCTTGTGAAAAATGCGGATGATTTCGCCTTGCTCGATTTTGCCGAACTGCCCTTCTTCATGGCGCTGCCCGTCGTCGCGCCGCCCGGCATTCCGGCTGATCGTGTGGCGCTCCTGCGCAAGGCCTTCATGGACATGGCGCTGGATGAAACCTTCCGCGCCGAAATGCTGAAAGCGGGCATCATGACCAGCCCCATCGATGGCATGGCCGTTACGGCGCTGCTTGAAAAAGCCGCGCAGACGCCCGAGCCCGTCCGCCAGCGCTTCGCGCGCCTCCTCGCCGACAAGTGAGCCCATCCATGTCCGATTCAGATTTCAATTTGCTCGACATTACCCGCAACGGCCAGGTCGCGACCATCGAGCTCAAGCGCATTGAAAAGCGCGTGCGCGATCTGATGCGCACGGAAAAGCGCGGCGGCTCGCAGCGCGCCTCCGAAGTGGCGCGCGCCTTGACGCAATTGCGGCACGACAATTCCGTTCGCGTCATTGTCATCACCGGCAAGGACGATGTCTTCACCATTCCGCCTTCCTCCTATGGCCATCACGGCAATCCCGGCAATGACTGGGATATAATGAGCGGCGTGACCCATGCGGTCGAGGTCATGTGCACCATCGAGAAGCCGGTGATTGCCAAGGTCAACGGCCATGCGGTTGGCTTTGGCGCCAATCTCGTGCTGGCCTGCGATTTCATCATCGCGCGCGAGGATGCGATCATCGCCGATCATCACATGAGCGCGGGCGAGCTGGTGATCGATGGCAATGTGGTGGGTTCGGCCGAGCATTGCATGGTCACGGGCGATGGCGGGGCGGTGTTTGCGCCGCTCAAGATGCCGATGAACATGGCCAAGGAATATCTCATGCTCGCGCGGCCCTTCACCGCCAAGGAGCTGGCGGGCATGGGCGTCGTCAATTATGCAGTGCCGATGGCCGAGCTGGACGCCAAGACGGATGAGATCGTGCAGCGCCTGCTCAAGCGCAATGCCTATGCGCTGGCCATGACCAAGCGCGTGCTCAACAAGCAGGCGCTCGCCAATTTCAACCTCGTGCACGATGCCTCGCTCGGCTACGAGTTCCTGAATTTCTACATGCAGACGCCCCAGGCCAAGGCCCAGGCGCAGGGCCGCGGCGAGGACACGCTCTAGGCGGCTCAATCGTCCAGGATGGTCTTTTCTTTTTCAGCCAGGAACCGGACAAAGCGGTTCTGGCTGTCGACCAGCCCGGCCTTGGCGTCAACGAGCGTGTCGCTCAGCTCGAAGCCCATGATGATGACCTGCTCGCCCGCCTTGATCAGATGGGCGGCAGCCCCGTTCATGCAGATCGCGCCGGAGCCGCGCTCGCCTGCGATGACATAGGTCTCAAGCCGCGCACCCGAGGTGTTGGAGACCACAAGCACGCGCTCGCCCGGCCACAGGCCGACGCGGTCGAGCAGACCGGTGTCGATCGTGATCGATCCGATATAGGCCAGATTGGCCTCGGTCACGGTTGCATTGTGGATCTTGGAACGCAGTAGCCAACGCATGCGGTTCGAATGCTCTCACAAGGGGCGGCGCAAGCAGGCAAGGGGACGGACCCTCGCCGGTAGCCGGCTGCAAGCTTGCGCTCGGCATGAGCGGAGGCCTTAGACGGGCGATCCGCCTTTGTCGAGCCCGATTTTGGTGCGGGGCAGCAATCCCGCCTAGGCGCTTTGGGGGCGCGGTGTCAGCTTGTTGATCATCATGGTCGAGATCGCCAGCGTCGAGAAGCCCGCCGAGGCCCAGAAGACGAGCTCGGGACGCCCGAAATCCATGATCCAGCCATAGAGCGCCGGGCCGATGATCTGGCCCCCGCTATAGCCTGTCGTCACAAAGCCGAAGAGCGTGCCGACGCTCACATCGGTCGCCGCATGGCGCACCGAGACGTCGCGCGAGGCATTCACGAGGCCGCGCAGCGCGCCCGCGCCACCCAGCAGGCCGATGACAATCCAGAAGGGCAGACCGCCGGTGCCTGCCAGCAGCACCAGCACACCGGAGATGCCAAAGCAAAGCGCGAGGAGCACTTCATGGTTCTCGACCTTGTCGGCAAGCCAGCCGCCGGGCAGCACGGCCATCATCTGCAGCCCCTGATAGGCTGTGAGCGCGACGGCGGTGACAGTCACGGGCAGGCCGTAAATGTCCTTGAAGGCGACGACCGAGAAATGGACCATGCCGGAATTGGCGGCCGAGGAGAGCACATAGAAGGCAAACAGCAGCATGACCTTGGGCGAGGTGACGAGCTTGCGCCAGGAATCGTTGGTTTTCCGGGCGGCCTTCGCGCTGCCCTTGCCAGACAGGCTGGCCGACATGAAGAAAATGGCGACGCCAAGCGTCATGCCGACAAGGCCCACAAGGATGAGTGCTGTGCGCCAGTCGCTCAGTGCTGCGAGCGTGACCATCAGCGGCGGCGCGGCGAGAAAGCCGAGATTGCCCGCCAGCGAATGGGAGGACAGCGCGCGCCCGAGCCGGCCCGTGCCGATGCGGGCATTCAGAATCGAATAATCGGCGGGATGAAAGACGCTCGATCCCACACCCGCCAGCAGCATCAGAACGATGAACTGCCAATATTGGGTGGCAAGGCCGGCGAGCGCTATGGCGAGCGCATTCAGGAAAAGTCCGCCTGCCAGCACTTTCTGTCCGCCGATGCGGTTGACGAGAAAGCCCATGGAGGTTTGCAGCAGGCCGGTGGTGATCGCATAGGAGGTGATCGTCAGGCCAAGTTCGATATAGCCCACGCCGAGATCCCCGCGCAGCAGCGGAAACAGCGGCGGCAATGCCAGCATGTAAAGATGACTGAGCAGATGGGCGCAGCTGACAACCGAGATGACCTGGACTTCATGTCTGGTTTCGACAGCTGCAAGCGACATCGAGCATTGCCTCAAACTATGGGAAAGAAAAATCGCGGACATGAGCGACGAGTCCAGCTTCGCATTTACCATCCTCCCCGTTCCAGCGCCAATTTCACGCGCGTCCCAAGGCGCAAACCGGCGCCAACCACAGCCGCAAGCGAAGTTTAAGTGTAAATATGAAAGCAATGTAACTTTAAAAGAAATATATATTGTAGTATTATAATGCAAGCACGGTTAAAAACACAGATTCAAATTCTATTTCTTGAAAGGAGCCCGAAAGTCGGGCATCAAACTACCGAGTTTTGCTTAACAAAGCTCGGCTCAGGACATGTGTGCATGAACTCCGGCTTGCTCTTACTCGCCATTATGACCGCGCCGTTCTTGCTGGCGGTCGTGGCGATTCCGCTGGAACATGCACGCCCCGCCTCGCCTCAGGCGAGAGCATCGGGAACCCATAGCCTGACCGTTTTGGTTTTCGCGTCGGTCGCTTACACGCTTCTCCATTTTACCATGGGCGCGTTGCAGGCCGGGATCGTGGCGACCGCCAGTCCTTTCCAGTTCATGAGCCTCGCCGCGTTGCCGATCCCCGAATGGCTTGGTTTCATCCTGTGCTTTCTTCTGATCGACCTGTTGCACTACGGCCTGCATGTGCTCAGCCACAGCGTGCCTGTGTTCTGGCGGCTGCATAAGGTGCATCACGCCGACGATCAGCTCAGCGCTCTGTCTGGGCTTCTGCATCACCCCCTCGAGATGCTTTACGTCACGATTGTGACGCTGATCGTTTTCGTGCTCGTGGGCATGCCTGTTGTTGTCATCATGGCCTATTCAGCCGTGGTCGGGCTTCACGCCGTCTTTTCCCATCTCAATCTGCGGATGCCCGGCGCACTCTCGCGCTCGCTCGGTTGGTTGATCGTCCTGCCGGATTTTCACCGCATCCATCATTCGGCTCGCCTTGACGAGGCGCATGGCAATTTCGGCACGATCTTTTCGTTCTGGGATCTGCTGTTTGGCACGCGGCACGCTGTTTCAGCCGGTGTCGCGGCGCGCATGAAATTTGGTCTGCCGCGCGCGGAGATGACGTCTCCCTTCACGCTTCCCACGCTGGTGGCCCTTCCCTTCCAGTCAATCGTCGAGACGGTCCGCGCAAGCCGCGACCCGGCGCCTGTTCATCGAAAGAAACGCAAATGACACATTCTTTCCGCAAGGCCTTTGCGTTTGTGCTGTTTCTGATGGCGTCCCTCGGTGCGACCTCGATGGCGCAGGCGGGCTACGCTTTGGCGACTTTCAACAACCCGTCATCTGGAACGGTTGGAACAGCCTATAATCAGACGCTTACCTTTTCCGGAACCTTCGGTGCGGGGCCTGTCGGCAATTACCGAGATTCAGTAAATTTTCCCGCTAGCCCTCAACCAATTTCAGGTTCCTTGCCGCCAGGACTCTCGATCAACTGGAACGGCGCCCAGCCGATTGTTTCTGGAACCCCGACCCAGGCTGGTTCCTTCACCGTCAATTATGAAGTTGTGGACACCACGTATTGGGTAATTTCTGGCCCGATCAACATTACCATAGCTGGCGGCACACCCGCGCCTGCGGTGACGGCCATTTCGCCTTCGAGCGGCGCGGTCAGCGGCGGTACGAATGTCACGATCACGGGGACCAGCTTCACGGGCGCGACATCGGTGAATTTCGGCGGAACGCCTGCGACCGGCTTTACTGTGAACAGCCCCACGCAGATATCAGCGACCGCGCCTCCACATGCGTCCGGCATCGTCGACATCACCGTCACGACGGCCGTTGGCACGAGCCCCACCGTTCCTGCAGATCAATACACCTATCTTGCGCCCCCGACAGTTACGTCCTTGGGGACAACGAGCGGCCCGGCGAGCGGCAGCACTGTGGTGACGATCACCGGAGCCAACTTCACTGGCGCGACGGCGGTCCGGTTTGGCGCATCCCTGGCGCCGAGCTTCACGGTGAACAGCGCGACGTCGATCACGGCGATCACGCCGGGGGGGTCTGCCGGCACGGTTGATGTCACGGTCACGACAGCGGTCGGCACAAGCGTCACGAGCGCTGCCGATCAATATACTTATATTGCCGCGCCGACTGTTACTTCAGTGAGCCCGACGAACGGCCCGGTCACCGGCGGCACAAGTGTCACCATTATGGGAACAAATTTCAGCGTTGCGACGCAGGTGAGGTTTGGCGGTTCCAATGCGACCGGCTTCACGGTCAACAGCGCGACCTCCATCACAGCGACGACGCCTGCCGGGGCTGCCGGTACCGTGGATATCACTGTCACGACAGCGGCCGGCACAAGCGCCACGAGCGCTGCCGATCAATATACTTATATTGCCGCGCCGACTGTGACCTCTCTCAGTCCGACAAGCGGCGTGGTCACCGGTGGCACGAGTGTGGTGATCAACGGGACCAATTTCACGGGCGCGACTGCGGTGACGTTTGGCACAAATGCTGCGTCAAGCTTCAGCGTTAACAGTGCCACGCAAATCACGGCGACAGCTCCGGCGGGTTCTGCAGGGATAGTGGATGTCAGGGTCTCGACATCTGGCGGCACGAGCGCCACGGGTGCAGGCGACCGCTACACCTATGTTGCCGCGCTGCTTGTCACAACAACAACTCTGCCGACGCCTGTTCTGACGCAGGCCTATGCGCAAACGGTGGCGACCTCGGGCGGCACTGCGCCTGTGACCTTCGCTGTCACGGCGGGCGCGCTTCCTGCGGGCTTGAGCCTCAATACAAATACGGGCGCGATCACCGGCACGCCGACAGCTGCGGGCACGTCTTCGTTCACCCTGACTGCCACGGATACCAACGCGATCACGGCTTCTCGTGCCTATTCGGTGACCATTGCCGCCGCGCTTGCGGTGACAACAACCAGTCTGCCGACGCCTGTTCTGACGCAGGCCTATGCGCAAACGGTGGCGACCTCGGGCGGGACTGCGCCTGTGACCTTCGCGGTCACGGCGGGCGCGCTTCCTGCAGGCCTGAGCCTCAACACAAACACGGGCGCGATCACGGGCACACCGACGGTTGCGGGCACTTATTCATTCACGATGACTGCGACGGATTCCAACGCGATCACGGCTGCGCGGACCTATGGGGGGACCATCGCCGCTGCGCTGCTTGTCACAACAACCACCCTGCCGCGGCCTGTTCTGACGCAGGCCTATGCGCAAACGGTGGCGACCTCGGGCGGGACTGCGCCTGTGACCTTTGCGGTCACGTCGGGCACGCTTCCTGCGGGCCTGAGCCTCAATGGAGCCACAGGCGCGATCACCGGCACTCCGACGGTTGCGGGCGATTATTCGTTTGTCGTGACGGCAACGGACGCCAACGCCATCACGGCTGCGCGGACCTATGCGGGGACTGCCTTGGCGCCCCTTGCGATCACGCAGGCGAGCGTACCCTCAGGAACAACGGGGCAGGCCTATGCGCAATCCCTTTCAGGCACGGGCGGGCAGGGCTCCTATACCTTTGTTGTCGTCGCCGGTGCTCTGCCGGCCGGTGTGTCCCTGACGTCGGCCGGGCTCTTGTCCGGCACGCCGACGGCTGCGGGCACATTCAACTTCACGCTCGCGCTCTCCGACGGGATCATGCCGGTCACGACGCGCGCCTTCAGCCTGGTGATCGCGCCGCCGAGCGTGAGCGTCACGCCTGCGTCCTTTCCCGGCGCGACAATCGGGGCTTTCTATTCGCAGCAGGTCACGGCTGCGGGCGGCACTGCGGCCTATGGTTTTGCGATTACGTCGGGCGCATTGCCGCCAGGCCTTTCGCTGAACGCGAACGGATTGCTCAGCGGAACACCGACGGCGTCCGGAAACTTCTCCTTCCGGATCACCGCGACCGACAGCACGACCGGCAGCGGCCCCTTCACCGGGATGCGCGATTACACGATCAGTGTGACGTCGCGTGCGACCAGCGTGCTGTTGCAGGTCTCCACTCAGAGTGTCATCGCCGGTGGCTCGGTCACGCTGACCGCCTCCGTTACGCCAAATACGGCGACGGGCACGATCACCTTTACCGACGGCGGCGCGGCGCCCCATGTCGTTTTCGTCACGGGTGGCGTCGGAACCTATGTGGCCCGGCTGATCGCGCCGGGCGCGCATGTGTTCGTCGCGACCTATAATGGCGACGCCAGCAATCTCCTCTCGGTGAGCGCGCCCGTCAGCGTGAATGTGACGCGTCCCGATCCCTCGCAAGATCCCAATGTGCGGGGCCTTGTCAGCGCCGAAGCCAGCGCGCTTGCACGTTTTGCCTCGTCGCAAATGACCAATGTGCAATCGCGTCTTGAGCAATTGCACAGCGAGAACGTGCCTGCAGTTGCCATGGGCGTGTCTGTGACAGGAACCATGACGTCCTGCGTGGAAGTTCCGGGCGCGGCCAACAGCCGCTGCACGGATCGTCCGACGAGCCTCGAGAAAGCCGGGCCTGATGGCGCGGCCAGCAAGAGCGCCCTGCGCGGCAGTCGCTTTTTTGATGACAAGCAACCTGTGGCAGCAGGTGCAAGCAGCGCAGTGAACACGCCGGTTGCGATCTGGACGGCAGGCTCGCTGATGTTTGGCCGGCAGGATATTTCGGGCCAGCAGACGAGCAATCGCTTCTCGACGGGCGGTCTCACGGCTGGTTTCGACATGCAGGCGATGGCTGGCCTGCGCACCGGCTTTGCCTTCGGCTTTGGCAATGACGATGCCGACATCGGAACCGATGGCACGCGCAGCTCCGGACGCAGTGTGTCTGCCACCGGCTATGCAAGCTGGAATCTGACGAAGAGTTTCTTCCTCGATGCGCTGGCTGGCTATGGCGGTGCGAAGTTCACCACCACGCGCAATTTTGGGCTCACCGGCGACATGCTCACCGGCGAACGCAATGGCCATACGCTGTATGGTTCGCTCATCCTGACCAGCGAACAGGCGTGGGATAAATGGAAGGTCGCGCCTTATATCCGCGCCGATGTGACGAGCCTCCAGCTCGACGCATTTTCAGAACATGGCGCTGCCGACTGGACGCTGGCTTTCAGCCGCGCGCATCAGTCCTCGGCCTCCCTGGTTCTGGGCCTGCGCGGGCAATATGACGTGAGCGTGCCGTGGGGCACACTCTCGCCGCTGGCGCGCCTCGAATATAGCCATGTGGCAGGCGGCTCGCTCTTCCAGGCCATGAGCTATGTGGCCGATCCCACCTCGACCTATGGGCTCAGCATCACGCCGGTCGCGCGCAACAATGTGTCGGGCGCAGTCGGGCTGCGGGCGTCAGGCGGCAATGTCACGGGCTCTGTCGAATATATCCGCTCTGGCGCCCTGACGGGCGAAACACGCGGCCAGGGCGTGAAGGGCAATCTTCAGACGAAGTTCTGAGGCTGGTCAGCCCGAAAGACAGATCTCCGCCTCCGGGCGGAGATCGGACGGGGTGAGGAAACTCACTCGGCCTGTTTTGCCTGCGCCGATGCGCCCTGCGAAATCAAAGCCTCGACCTCGGACATATAGCGCGCCTGCAGGGCGCGGCCCTTGTCGGTCAGGGTGAGGAGCGTCTTGCGCCTGTCATCTTGCGCGCGTTGCTGGGTGATGAGGTCCTGGGCTTCGAGCTGCCGCAGGTGCCGCCTGACAGCAGCCTCCGTCGCACGCACATTGCGATAGATGTTGCCGACCTCGCACGACCCACCGCCGCTGAAAAAGCAGAGCATGACTTCCAGCCCAATCTGGGGCTGAGTCCGCAAAAGGCGGTACTCCATGTCAATCAGAGCAGAACGCGCGGCGAGGAGAGAGGTCACATTACGTCGCATCAGGTCTCGCCGAAATCACGTTGTCGATGTTTCCGGCATTCGCAATCCGGGAGGCAAACAAATGACAAGTCGCTTGCTAAATTAAAACGGTATTATGTATCGGCAAATTCAACTGCAAAAACACGCCGAACCGAAGTGCCGAATACGAGCTTTCACTCAGTTACTCAAATATACAAAATATACCGCTTTGTAAATCGTGATTTAAATTTGGATTGTAACTCGCGCAATACGTGTAAAAACCCTAAAATAGAATATTTTCTCTCCTCATGCGTGTAAAAGTGCTGCCTTTGCGGGGTCGTAATAGGCAATGTTTTCGATCTTGGCAGCCTGCACGGTGGCGACAGTCTTGCCACTCACTTTTCGCGTGAACGTATCGCCGTCGCGTGTCCATTCCTTGGCCGTGCCTGCGAGATAGAGCGTGTCAGCGCCCGCGCCGCCGTCGATTGTGGCATTGCCGGTTGCACGCACATAAAAGGCGTCCGTTCCGCTGCCGCCCTTGGCGGCATCAATATGGCTGCCATAGGCGAGGCTGACATTGTTGTTGGCCTTTGCGTCCGCTCCGATTGCAATCGAGCTGAAAGCGCCCTCGCGGAGATCGACGATATTATTCCTGGTCGTCGCACTGGCATCGATCGTTCCGCCGGTTGGCGTCCAGAGCGATTCAAGACCGGTCCAGGCATCGGTAAAGGTCGTTTTCTGATGCGCAGAGAGTGCCTCTGTATCTGTCGGATTGGTGTTGGCACCGTAGAGATATTGCAGCGCTGCGATGTCATAGGCCATCAGCGTCTGCGGATTGGCCGAGACACGGGCCGGTTGGAAATAGGACATGACTGTGTTGCGGCGATTGTCGTCGGTTTTCGAAAGGAAGGGGCCTGGCGCACCGCCGCCGCCCGCATTGTAATTGCCCGGATGTTTGAGGCCGAGCGTATGGCCGATTTCATGCACCAGCGTCTCCCAGCCATAGGAGCCATTGCTGAAATTGCTGTTCGTCGACTGGTCCGAGGCGAGGAAAAGATATTGCTGATGCGAGCCGCTTTGATTGGGCGGATTGGCATAACCCGCGCTGGTCCCGTTCTGATTGTTCATGCCAAAGACAATATCTGCGGTGGCTGGATCCGAGGCCTCCGTAAAATTCACATTGATGATGCCTGAAATATATTTGAACGCATCCGCGACAGCTGCCTTTTGCGTGTCCTGCATGGCACTCGCGCCATGGGCATCGGCCCCGGTCAGTTTCTGAATGAAGGCGCTGTCCATGAAGGCATAGGTCACCGGACGACCGATGACATTGTTGAGCGATTTCACGCCCGTCTTGACGACATTGGCCGAGGCCGTGGCCGTTGAGCCGGCCGCATGCAGCCATGAATTGGTGCCGCCCTGCACAAGCGCATTGATGTTGGCGTCGCCGCTGGTGGTCGGCAATTTCGAGAGCGCCTGCCCGATGCTGATCTGGTAGCCGCCGTAAATATTGGTCGACGAGGGCGTCTTGGGAACGGGCTGCCCCGTCAGCCTGATGCTGTAAGTCCCGCTGGCGACTGTCGAAAGGCTGATCGAGGCGCTGGTCTTGCTCGTTCCCGCCAGCACCGACTTTACGACCTTGCCGCTGCCATCGAGAATCTCGACCTTCATCTGGCCGCGGCTGTCGCTCAGGCCAAAAGCCGTTCCGATTGCATAGGTTTTGCCGGCCTCCAGAGCCACGGTCTCGGTTGCAGAATTTTGCGGCGCGGACAGATTGACCGTGCGCGAGCCATAAAGCTCATATTGCGGATAGCCTTTGCTGAGCGTGATCGGGCTGCTGGCCAGCGCGCCTGCATTGAGGGTGGCTGCCGCCGCATTGGAAATTTGCGCGCTCGCCAGACTGGCCGCCAGCGACTTGGTCGCATTCGAAATCGGCGCGATTGCAGACGCGCTGCTCGTTACACGTGGCGTTGCCGTTGGCGTCGGCGTCGGCTCGACGGAGAGGCCGCGCATCAAACTCAGCGCGGTTTTCGCCTGCGTCAAGGATCCGATATTCGTCATGGCCTTTCCCCTTTGTCGCGCTCAAACTGCGGGGAAAGAGTCTCGAGAAGGTAAAAACGATCGCATAAACATGGGGCTTTTCAGGACAAGATAAATTTTTCCTTTGGATAAAACGAAACTGCCGCAGAGAAAATATGGGCTGCGCGCAGGGACTTTACGTCATTCCTGCGGCGTCCAGCGGTCAAAAAATGCGGCCTGTCCGTGACTTACGCCAACCTTATCGGTGATCGTCCACAGGATGACATTTTCAATCCGAAACAATTTGCCGGTCCGGCTGATGCGGATGCCGGCATAATCATCGATATAGCCTTTGCGTGCGGCGGTCTCGAGCAGGCGCTGGCGTTCCTCGCGCAGCATGGGCTGGGCGGTCAGCCGCGAGGGCATGGCGGTGAAGGCGGTAAAGTCCATCTCCCAAAGCCGCAACGCGGTTTCATTGCCGTAATTGAGGATGGGGTCATCCTGCGTGCCGTGCGACAGCAGTGCGAAGGGCGCCTCGTAGAGCGCCTTGGCGTCACCTTGTGGGTGGCCGCTGCAATCCATCAGATCGCGGCCGACACGGGCGCGGAAGGAGCCGAGCAGCAATTGGCTGTGGGCAATCACCTCTGCCCGTTCCCAGACGGGGGTCTTGTGCTCGCGCATTGCGCTCATGCCATGCCCGCCTTGACACGATCCGGTGTGAGCGGCGCGCGGCGCAGGCGCACGCCTGTTGCATCGAAAATGGCATTGGCGATGGCCGCTGCTGTCGGGCGCGAGGAGGCTTCGCCCGCACCGGTCGGGGCGACATCGGGCCGGTCGATCAGAATGATGTCGATCGTCTCAGGCGCATCCTTGATATCGGCGATGGTGTAGCCGTTCCAGTCGACGCTGGTGACGTTCTTCGTGTCGAAGGTCACTTCCTCGAAGAGCGCGCGGCTGGTCGATTGCATGACATTGCCTTCGATGGCGAGGCGGACGAGATCGGGATTGACGATCTGCCCGCAATCATGGGCCACCGTCCATTTGCGCACCCAGACGCGTCCGGTGAGCCGATGGACTTCGATATCGGCAACCATGGCGACGCGCGTGCCCCCACGCACGGCATAGGAGAGGCCCTGTCCCAGATAGACATCGCCGCGCAGCTGCTTGCGCGCGCCCGTGCGCTTCTGCCATCCAGCCTTGTCGGTCGCGGCCTTGATGACGGTGAGATCGCGCGGGTCTTTCACATATTGCAGGCGGAACTCGAGCGGATCCTGACCGAGCGCCGCGGCCACTTCATCCATGAAGGATTCGACGGCAAAATGTGTCTGGGGTCCGCCTGGATCGCGCAGATGGGCCGTGCGCAGCGGCGAAGCGCGGTCGAGCAGGGGCGCTATGATGCTCGAAATCTTGCTGAAATTCTCAAAGCCGTAGTTTTCTTCGGGCGCGCCGAACAGCAGCACGGGTTTCAGCGGTAGGCCCAGCAATTGGCCGGCAAGCGTATGCGAGGGATCGCCTTCATTGTTGAGGAAGTCGCGCTTGGAAAAGACCTTCGATTCAAAATGCCAGCCGGTGATCTTGCCCTGCGCATCGAGTGCAACGCGTGAGGTATGCACGCCCGCCGGGGATTTCGGATCCCAGCCATGGCCCTCGTGGCGCATGCTTTGGACGCGCACCGGCTTGCCGACCGCGCGCGAGAGCACTGCGGCATCCATGACAATATCGCCGGAATCATTGCGCCCGTAGGAGCCTGGCCCCAGCGTCGAGATGCAGACCACTTTCTCCGGGTCGATATCCAGCAGCTTGGCTACGCCGTCGCGCGCATAATGGGGCTTCTGGCTGGCGCTCCACATGCGCACGCCCCCTGGTCTTACATCGACAATGCCGCAGGCCGGGCCCATTGGCGCATGCGATTGGAACGGCCATTCATAGCTGGCCTCGATCACCCGCGCGGCGGATGCAAAGGCCGCGTCGGTCGCGCCCTTTTCCTTGTCGACATCGCGCTTGATGACAGGGGCATTGCGAATGTGGTCGTAGAGTTTCTCATGTCCGGGGAAGGGTGGCTTTGCATCCGACCACGTCACCGCCAGTTTGCGCGCGGCCTTGATCGCATCCCATTCGCGCGGCGCGACAAGGCCGATGAAGCCCTTGTCGCGCACGATGATGACGCCCGGAATATCCTTCACCGAGGATTCATCCACCGCCACAGGCACAGCGCCCGCGACCGGAGGACGGATCACGCGGCCATGCACCATGCCCTCGACCTTCACATCGACCATGTACTCGCTGGTGCCCAGGATCTTGCCCGCCACATCGCGGCGCGGAATGCCGCTCTTGCCAATGATCCTGTAATCCTTGGGAGATTTTGGTTGCGCCTTGCCCTTGATGGCGAGATCGCTGCCGATGATCTTGTTCCATTCGAGCGTTTCATCGAAATGGCGGCCGCCGATCAGCTCGCCATAACCGATGCTCCTGGCGGCATCGGTCTTTGCAATCACGCGGCCGTCCTGCGTGCGCAGATCGCCCGGCGCGATGCCGAGCCTGTCGGCGGCGAGTTCCACGAGCACGCGGCGGGCTTCGGCAGAGGCCGCGCGCAACGCCACGCCGCCCTTCCAGATGCCGGTCGAGCCCGAGGCGCCACCCATGTTGATGGTGACATCCGTATGGCCCTGCACGATGCTGACGCGCGCCAGCGGCAGATCGAGTTCCTCCGCGATCATCTGCGCCCAGCCGACATCCGTGCCCTGGCCCATGTCGATCTTGCCGACCCAGCCAACCGCGCTGCCATCTGCATTGATGCTGATGTAGGTCGCCAGATTCTCGGGCTTGAGCGGCAGGCGGGTGGCAGCAAGTCCGGCTCTGGCCTTTCGTCCGGGCAGGGCAATCGCAATGGTCAGGGCGCCTGCGCCGACAAGAAAGTTGCGGCGGCTGGTCTCGATGTTCATGGCGATCTCTCCCGGTCTCGGTCGTTCTTTGTTGGTGTGAGTGAGCCACGAAAAAGGCGTCTCCGCAATTCGGCAGGGCGGTTCGAGCTTTGCTTTTTTGCTTTTCAGACCGGCCCCCTTGGGCATAGGCTCCATGAAAAGACGTTTTCAGGGAGGAGCCGATGACCCGATTTGCGGGAATTTTCCTGTTTGCAGCCCTTGCCGCGCCGCCGGTTCTGGCCCAAAGCGCGGGCGGGACGGCGGCTGCTCCCGATCTTGCCACGGGTCGCCAGCTCTACGAACAATCCTGCGGCGTTTGCCACACCAAGCCCCTTATCAACAGCGGCCGCTTCGGTCCCGCCCTGTCGCGCGAAAGCCTTGGCGGGCAGGCCGATGTGATGGCGCAGGTCATCAGCGAGGGCGTGCCGCGCATGCCGGGCTTCAAGCATCATTTCAGCCAGGGGCAGATTCGCTCCATCGTCGCCTATGTGCAGACCTTGGCTCCGCCCCCGCCCGATGCCCCGCCGACAGCCCGCACGTCAGGCGAGCGCCGCGACGATAATTGAGCCCGGCGCACCCCTCATCCGATGATGCTGCGAGAGGATGTCATGAAACATTCCCAGATATTGCTTCAAGTCAGCGCGCTTGCGCTCATGTCCGCCCTTGGCATGGGGCAGGCGCAGGCCGATTCCATGCTGAGTGGCTCCATCAGGACCAAGGACGGGGCGGCCATGGCCGGCGTCACGGTCTCGGCAAAGATGGAGGGGACGCCGATCACGACAACGGTGTTCACCGATCAGGCAGGGCGCTATTTCTTCCCCGATATGCCCGAGGGCAAATATCGCGTCTGGGCGCAGGCCATCGCCTATGAAATGGCGAAGGGCGATGTCGCGCTGACAGCTGCCCGGGTGCAGGATTTCAGCCTGCAACCGACGCGTGATTTCGTGCGCCAATTGCCCGGCGATGAAATGCTCGCCGCCTTGCCCGAAGCCACTGCCGACGATGCGCGAATGAAGACCTTCATTCGCAAGACCTGCACCGGCTGCCACACGGCCGCCTTCCCGCTCCAGCACACATTCGACGAGGCGGGGTGGACGGCGATCCTCGAACTCATGAAGCGCGTCAATGTGCTTGGCGTCTATCGCGGCGAGCACGAAAAGCCCAATGCCAGCATCGATGCGCATCAGGACGAACTCGCGCGTTATCTTGCGCGCGCGCGCGGCCCCGGCGAAACGTCGATGAATTTCAACTTGCGCACGCGCCCCACGGGTGAGGCTGCGCGTGCCGTGTTCAAAGAATATGACGTTCCGCTCGATCCCGATCTGAAACTGCCGGGAACCTATTATCAGAACGACGGCAGCGATTGGTCGAAGGGCACGCCCTCGGGTATGTTTGGCGGCTATGGCGTGCATGATGCGGAGGCCGATCTCGACGGCAATCTCTGGTTCACGCATTCCTGGCCGAGCCGCACCATCACGGTGGGCCGCATCGATGCCAAGACCGGCGCGTTCAAGGCGATCAAGATCGAGGAACCCAACGGTTTCGCCAGCCAGACGCATGGCATCATCCGCGATCAGAAGGGCTTCATCTGGTTCAACACGCGCCCCGGCGCCTCGCCGGGCGGCAAGCCGACAGGCATCGCCAAGCTCGACCCCAAGACCGAGAAGGTCACGGTCTACAGCCCGCCCAAGCCCATGTCGGGCACAGCCGGCACGCTCGATGTCGATCCGCAAGGGTTTATCTGGGTGACGACGCCCGATGGCGTGCTGCGGTTTGATCCGGCAGCCGAGACCTTCACGGAATTCAAATCCGTCACCTACAAGACGCCCCAAGGTGTCGGTACAGTCTATGGCACGGCTGCCGACAGCGTTGGCAATGGTTGGTGGCTCGATATGAAATTCGACCGCGTGCAGAAGGGCGATGTCAAAACCGGCCAGACGGTCGAGATCCAGCTGCCGCCCGTGCAAGCCGAGCTCGATCGGCTGACGCCCGACGAGCGCAAGCTCTATGCAAATTATGTCGTGCCCGATTTCAACACGCCCTACCCCTATGCGCAGGGCGCGCGCCGCATGGGTGCGGATAAAAATGGCGATACGGTCTGGGTCGGCAATTCCTTTGGCGGAAATCTCGCCCGCATCGATATCAAGACCAACAAGGTCGATCTCATTCCCCTGCCCAATCCGGCAAGCCAGCAGCCCTACCAGATCGAGGTCGACAAGGACCACAATGTCTGGACAAATCTCTGGAGCACGGATGCGGTCGCCAAATATAATCCGACCACGTCGCAATGGACCCTGTTCGACCTGCCCTCTCGCGGCACCGAGACGCGCCATGTCTCTCTGCTTGAGAAGGATGGAAAGATGCAGGTCGTGCTGCCCTATTCCCGCACACGCCGCGTTGCCGTCATGACGGTGCGCAGCGACGCGGACATGCAGGCGCTGCAGAGCCGCGCCGCGCATTGAAGCCTTGAACGTTTGGAGCACACTCTATGCGCATGAACACACATATTGCCGCTGTTGCGGGTCTTTCACTGCTGGGCCTTGCGGGTGCTTTTGCGCCTGCGCAGGCGGAAGATCTGGCCGCGGAATGGGCCACGATCAAGACGCCCGCGATGCCGCCGCTGCAAAAGGTGAGCGCCGATCCCAAGACCACAGCGCTGCTCGTCATGGATTTCATGAAAGCCTCCTGCACCGAGCAGGCCCGCCCGCGTTGTGTGGCAAGCGTTGCGCCGGTGAAGAAGTTGCTAGCGGAGGCCCGCGCCAAAGGCATGACCGTGATCTATACGGTCACCGGCAATGATCCTGTGATGAGCGGCTTCCTGCCAGAACTCGCAGCCCAGAGCGGCGAGCCCATTTTTGCCGCGCGCGCCGATAAATTCCTCAATCC
This sequence comes from Beijerinckiaceae bacterium, assembly GCA_947370975.1. GTDB lineage: Bacteria > Pseudomonadota > Alphaproteobacteria > Rhizobiales > Beijerinckiaceae > Terripilifer. Next base: position 82,528 of record CANBNG010000013.1, on the reverse strand, counting down.
CGATCTCGACAAGACGCTCAAGGAAAAGGGCATCAAGACCGTGATCCCGGTCGGCACGGCGGCCAATGGCGCTGTGCTCTACACGGCTACGGGTGCAGCCTATCGCAATTACGATGTGCTCCTGCCGATCGATGGCATGTCGGGCTCATCTGCCTTTTCCGAACAGATCACGGCCTGGCAGCTCGTCAACGGTCCGGGCCTGGCCGAGCGCGTCAAACTTACCAAGATTGACATGATATCCTTCTGAGGCAGTGACTTCCTTACCTCGTTAAATCCCCTTCCCCTTGCGGGGAGGGCCGACTCGGCGCAGCCGAGCGGGGTGGGGGGGTGGGCGCACTCGCCCGCCAGCAAACACCGTCATTGCGAGCAGAGCGAAGCAATCAAGCTGCGCCTCTCTTCGGATCGAATTGCGCGACCCCCACCCCTAGCCCCTCCCCACAAGGGGGCGGGGGATCAGATGGAGTGTTGACCCGAACGCCTCCCCTTGTGGGCAAAGCCGAGCGGGGTGGGGGTCGCGAGGTTCATCGAGCAAAAGCGTGAATCAAAGCCCGTGTCGATCAGAACGAAATCATGTTGACGCGTGTCAGCGTGACGCCATTCATGATGCGTGCGGCATTGACGAGATGCCAGGCGGTATAGGCCTCGCTGAACGATTCATTCGAGGACATGCCATCGACTGGTGCGACAACCTTGAAGCCGCGCAGGACCGCCTCGCCGCCCGTGTGCAGCACGGACGTATGGGCGGCTGTTCCCGTGACGATGAGTGTCTGGATATTCTTGTCCTTCAGCAGTTTCTCGAAATCGCTGCTGATGAATTTATCGGGGCCGAGCGGGGGCAGCACGGGCTCGCCGTCGCGGGCGGCAAGTGGCGCGAGTATGTCCTTTGCGCCCGAGCCCGCGGTCGCGACACTATAGACGACGAGCATGTTATGCGCGCGGGCTTCGCCCAGCAGTTTTGCCAGCCCCGGCACTTGCGCCGCGCAGCGCGGGCGTCGTTCAGGCGTGCAGGTCTGGTTGGTGAAATCGAGCAGCAGAAGCGCGGTTGTCGCAGGGTCTATCTTGGCCGCTTTCAATTCGGGCGGAGGCGGCAGGACAATATCTTTCCACTCCGAAATCGCGTCAGCATGGGCGCTGCCAGACAGCGCGGTGACAAGAGTCAGGGCGTGCAGAAACGGTTTCAGATAGGCCATCATAATCCTCCCGAGGTCAGCACTTTGCGGCTGTGGCCTCATGCTAGCGCGTCTGTCTCGCATGCGGTAGTGCCCGGCAATGGCGAATGGAACCCACCGCCGGTGCGGTGATTGTAGGGCGCGAGGCAGGCAATAGGGCCTGCTTTCGTGCTCTGGAGGTTCCCGATGAAAACCGCACTCGCTTTTGCCGCTCTGCTGAGCGCTGCCATTGCCGCGCCTGCGTTTGCGCAGACCTCGACAATGACGACGAGTCCGAGCGCATCGAGCTATTACATCGTGCAGGATGTCGCGACGAAGAAATGCACCATCGTGCATGAAAAGCCGCTTGGCGCGTCGATGACAATCGTGGGCGGCGATAGCGTCATCTACAAGACCGAGACGGAAGCGCAGAGCGCTATGAAGACGACCAAGGTCTGCACCAATTGACCTGACAGGAAACGCGTCAAGAGGGGGGCCGGCAGAAAGCCGGCTCCCGATCTGTCCACTCGCCTTGCCTCGATGCAGGCCTGCCCTTAGACTTCGCTGCAACGAAACGAGCCGTCGGTCGGCGGAATTTCCGTGGATCGACCGCGCAGGCGGGCCCCCGCGAAAACATCCCCTCCGAACGGCCATCAGGGAGAGGATAAGGCGCATGACTTCCGCAGATGACAGCAAGAGCCCCAAGCTCGCGACGGCGACATTTCCGGACAAGGACGCGCTGGTTGCGCCTAGCAATGCGGAGCTTGGCTGGGCGTCTGACGCCATGGCCGAAATGCTGCGCCGTCTCGACCTGCGCTATATTGCGTTGACGCCGGGCGCGAGCTATCGCGGCTTGCATGACAGCATGGTCAATTATCTCGGCAACCGCGATCCGCAGATGCTGGTCTGCCTGCATGAGGAACATGCGGTCGCCATTGCGCAGGGCTATGCGAAAGTCACCGAACGCCCGATGGGCGTGGCGCTCCATTCCAATGTCGGCCTCATGCATGCGACGATGGCGATCTTCAACGCCTGGTGCAGCCGCGCGCCGGTCTTCATGCTGGGCGCAACCGGTCCGGGCGATGCCGAAGAACGCCGCCCGTGGATCGACTGGATTCACACGTCGAAAGATCAGGGCGCGCTGATCCGCCATTACACCAAATGGGATGACGAGCCGCGCTCGATCGGCGCGACGCTCGAAGCCATGATGCGCGCGCATCAGATTTCGGCGACCGAGCCGCGCGGCCCCACTTATGTCTGTCTCGATGTCGCCTTGCAGGAATCAAAGCTCGACGCCCCGGTGACATTCCCCGATATCGAGCGCCACAAGCCCGGCCGTCCGCCCGCGCCCGCGGCAGAGGCGGTGGAAGAAGCTGCGCGCCTGCTGGTCAATGCCAAGAAGCCCGTGATTCTCATGGGCCGCGTGTCGCGCTCGCAGGAAGATTGGGATGCGCGCATCGAAATGGCGGAAGCCATTGGCGCGCTGGTGCTCACCGACATGAAGACGGCTGCCGCCTTCCCGACCGAACATCCGCTTCATGCCTTCGAGCCGCGCTTCCGTCCCTCGCCTGCAACCTCGGCTGCGATGAAGGAAGCCGATGTCGTGCTCTCGCTCGACTGGATGGATCTGAAGGGCCATTTCGCCCAGACGCTCGGCAAGAATGTGCCCGTCGGCGCCAAGGTCATTCACTGCTCGCTCGACGAATATCTGCACAATGGCTGGAACATGGATTATTTCGGCCTGCCTGCGGTCGATCTGAAAATCCTGGCCTCTCCCAACGAACTCGTGCGTCCCTTGACGGAGGCAGTGGCTCGCCTGCGTGGTACGCGCGAAAAGGCGACGCCGAAATTCCCCGTGCGCAACATGCCCCCGCTCGCCAAGCCGCGCGCTGAAGGCATGATGGGCCTGCGCGATCTGGCGCTGGTCGTGCGCGATTTCACGCAGACGCGCGATGTCACCATGGCGGGCTTCTCGCTCGGCTGGCCGTCCGACACGGTGAACTTCACAGGACCGCTTGATTATGTCGGCTTCGATGGCGGCGGTGGCGTGGGCTCTGGCCCGGCCAATGCCATCGGCACGGCGCTTGCCTTGAAGGATTCTGGGCGCTTCTGCATGGGCGTTGTGGGCGATGGCGATTTCACCATGGGCGGCAATGCACTCTGGACGGCGGCCCATATGGGCATTCCGCTGCTGCTCGTGGTTGCCAACAACCGCGTCTATTACAATGACGTTGCCCATCAGGAGCGCATGGCGGTCGTGCGCGGTCGTCCGGTCGAGAATAAATTCGTCGGCCAGCAGATGAACGATCCTCCGGTCGATCTCGTCGGGCTTGCGCGCGCGCAGGGCGTGGAGGGCGAAGGTCCGCTCGAAACGTCAGGCGAGCTGGCAGCCGCTATCCTGCGCGGTGAGGCTGTGGTGCGGGCAGGGCGTCCCTATGTCATCGATGCGCGCGTCGATGTCGGCGCGCCGGGCGACAATAATCGCGGCCATACGGCAGGTCGGCGCGACTGAGCGGTGACAGCGATGGGCGGAGCGCATAGATTCCGCCCATGATCCGCATGACCGACAAGATCAGCCTCGATGAGAGCGAGATCGAGGAGACGTTCGTCCGGGCCTCTGGCCCGGGCGGGCAGAACGTCAACAAGGTTTCGAGCGCCGTCCAATTGCGGTTCGATGCCGCCAATTCCCCCAATCTTCCGGATTATGTGAAGGAGCGGCTCGTCGTGCTGGCGGGGCGTCGGATGACGCGCGAGGGCGTGATTGTCATCTTGGCGCAGCGCTTTCGCACGCAGGAGCGCAATCGCGCGGATGCGCTGGAGCGGCTCGCGGGCTTGATCGAGGACGCCTCCTTCCGCGCCATCCAGCGCCGCGCCACCCGCCCGACTTTTGCTTCCAAGATCCGCCGCCGCGAGGCCAAGGCCGTGCGCGGCAAGGTCAAGGCGCTGCGCCGCTCGCCCGATTCGGAGCATTAACCATCAGCTTGTGCTGATTCGTGGCCTCTGTTGCCGCGCGCCCACAGTCCAGACGTTGCGCGCCATGTAAGATCCTGTAGACCGCGAAGCTTCGGTGAGTTTTTCGCCTTTTCGATCAAAGTGTTTTGCCCATGGCCGCGTCCACGCCTTCCCGCCCGCTCGACAATCCCGCGCAGCAGGCTGCCGGACTTCTGATCCGCCTCGGTGTTGCCGTGCTGGCCATCGGCGTGCCGTGTGGCGCGGTGCTGTCGCGCCGCGTCATCTTTTCGGTCATGCCGGTTGGGGCGGTCCTCATTCTGCTTGGTGTCGCGCTCGATCCGCGCCGCGCGCATCTCGAGCGGCTGCGCAGCCTCCTGTCATCCCCCGCAGCGGTGACGGCACTGTTCATATTGGCCTGGGCGGGGCTGACCCTCGTCTGGACGCCCTTCGCGGGTCTGGCGGCCGAGCGCTATATCAAGACCGCAGGCACCTTGCTGCTGGCAGCGGTTGCTGCGGCCAGCCTTCCTGCCCATACCAAGACGTCCAATCTCTATCTGCTGCCGCTGGGTCTCGCCATTGCCGCGCTGGGTGCGCTCGCCATGGGTGTGGTGGCGCCCCATGCGCCGGGGCAGGACATCGAGACCTCGACGCTCGATCGTGCCGCGCTCACGCTCACCCTGCTGGTCTGGCCAGCACTTGCCGCGCTCGCCGTGCGTGATCGCTGGGCGAGCGCAGGCGCTCTGGCGGTGGCTGTGGCTGTCGCCATTATCGCCGTCTGGACGCCAACCGCGCTCGCCGCGCTGGCGCTGGGGGCCATCACCTTCTCGCTCGCAACCTCGCTGCCGCAACGCGTCGGTCGGGCGCTGGGTGTGTTTTTTGGCGCGCTCATCATGCTTGCGCCAGCCATTCCGCTGGCGCTGGCGCCTCTCATGCGCCATGGCGCGGGCGCGTTTGCGCTTGCCATGCAAACGGCCGAACGGATCGTGCTGGGCGAGGGCTTGCGCCTTGTGACCGGACACGGGCTCGACTCGCTCTCCCGCAGCATTGCGCTGGCCTATCTGCCCGCAGGCACGCCGCGCAGCGTGTTGTTCGAGATCTGGTACGAGTTCGGCGTGGTCGGCGCGCTGGCGCTGGCGCTGCTCGTCCTGTTCGCCTTCCACCGGGCGTCGCTGGCGCCGCGTCCCGCAGCGGCCTTTCTGCTGGCGGCGCTCGTCTGCGGCCTCATCATCAGCCTGTCGGGGCTTGTCACCGCGCAGCTCTGGTGGATGACATTGCTCGCCGTTGTCGGCGTGCAATTTGCCTTGGTCCTGAAGGGTCAGTATCGCTCGGTGCGCCCCGCGGCGCAGGTGCTCAGCGCGGGGTCGCCGCAGATACAATCCTGAGCGGCGTCGCGCCTTCGCCAAATTGCGCGGCGAAGAAGGATTGATAGGTGCCCCCTGCCGCGATCAATTCGTCATGCGTGCCTGCTTCCACCGCACGCCCGTTCTCGATCACGCAGATGCGGTCGGAATTGACGATGGTTTGCAGGCGATGGGCGACGACCAGCGTGGTGCGGCCCTGACGCAGCGAGTCGAGCGCCTTCTGAACCTCGCGCTCGGATTCGGAATCGAGCGCGGCCGTGGGCTCATCGAGCAGGATGAAGGGCGCATTCTTCAGGAAGGCGCGCGCAATGGCGATGCGCTGGCGCTGCCCACCCGACAATTGCGCGCCCTGTTCGCCCACGCTCGTGTCATAGCCGGTCTTGAAGCCCATGATGAAATCATGCGCATTGGCCATGCGCGCGGCATCCATGATGTCGGCCTCCGTCGCATCGGGGCGGCCGAGCGCAATATTGTCGCGGATCGTGCCACGGAACAGGAAGACATCCTGCGACACGAAGGCGATGCGATCGCGCAGCGAGGCGAGATTGACGCCGCTGACATCCTGGCCGTCAATCGTGACAGTCCCGGATTCCGGGCTGTAGAAACGCTGGATCAGCGCAATGATCGTGGACTTGCCGCCCCCTGAGGGACCAACCAGTGCGGTCGTGGCATTGGGCGCGGCAACGAGATCGAGGCCATCGAGCACATATTCATTCGGGCGATAGCCAAAGCGCACCTTCTCGAAAACGATGCGGCCCGCGCCGACTTCGAGCTTGGGCAAATCGCTGCGGGGCTCTTCGGTCGCCGGCGTATCGAGCACTTCGTAGATCATGCGCGCGCCGGTGAGGCCCTGCTGAATGTCGAGATTCATGCGGGCCAGTTTCTTGCCGGGCTCATAGGCCATCAGCAAGGCGGCGACGAAGGAGAAGAACGAGCCCGGATCGGCCCCGGCGATGGTCACGCGCCAGGAGCCATAGAAGATCACCGCGCCAATGGCGATGCCGGCCACAGTGTCCGAGATGGGGCTGGAAACGGCCATGCCTGACGCCATGGAATTGACCGAGCGCTCCACCTCGCGGATCGACTCCGCCATGCGCTTGCGCATGACGTTTTCAAGATTGAAGCTTTTGACGATGCGGATGCCCTGCACGGTTTCCTGCATCGTTTCCATGATGCGCGCCGAGCCGTCGTAAGAGCGGCGCGCGGATCTGCGCACGCGCCCGATCAGGCGGCCGAGCAGATAGCCGCCGATCGGCATGATCGAGAGAGCGATCAGCGCCATCATCGGATCCTGGATGATCATCACCACGATCAGGCCGGTGAGCGTCAGAATATCGCGTCCGGCGCTGGTGATGAGCACCTGCAACGTGTCGCGCACGCCGCCCGCCGCCATGGCGAGCCGGGTCATGAATTCCGTCGAATGGCGATCCTGAAAGAAGCGCATGTCCTGCCGCAGCAGGTGATCGTAGAGCCGTCGCTGGACGCCGGCCACGATCCGGTTGCCGGTCCGCGCCAGAACGACCTGATAGCCATAGGTCGCCAGCCCGCGCAGGAAGAACAGCCCGGCGACGCCCCAGGAGAGCATCCGCAGGGTCTTGAAGCCGTCGGCTTCCACCATGTGGTTGAGCACGGGCTTGAGCAGCCAGGCCGACATGGCGGTGGCGGCAGCGCCGACCCCCATCAGCAGTCCGGCCAGAATATAGGACCGGATATGGGGCCTGCCATGCTCGAGGAAGAGCCGCCTGAGCATGGCAAGGGTGCGGTAGGATGTGTCTTGAGGTGCGCGGGTTTCTGCCATGCTTTCTGCTAGCCGGGGGCGGGTAGCAGGGCAAGCGGTTTAAGCCCTCCGGGGCGGGGCTATTTGCCCGTGCCCTCCAGCAACAGCTTGGCGCGGGCAACGACCTCGGGGGGCGCAGCCACGATTCTGTCGGCCACGATCTGTGCCTCCTCGCCCGACAGCGGGCTGATATCGACGCCCATCTTGTCGGCTTCGGCCAGGAATTGCGGGTCTTTCATCGTCGCCATGAAGGCCTTGCGCAGGGCGGCCACGCGCTCGGGCGGGGTCTCGGGCGTGGTGACGGCCGAGCGTGAAATGGCCGTATCGGCGGAGATGAAGCGCAGCACCTCGCGGTCGGCGTCATTGCTGGCCAGTTCGAAGAGCAGCGGCACATCGGGCAGGTCCGGGTGCCGCTTCAGGCCGATCTGGACCAGAATGTGGATTTTCTTTTCGGCCAGCCATTGCGGCCGCGAGCTTTTCCACGAGGCCCAGGCATTCGAGCCGCGTCCGCCCACTTCGCCCTTTTCCATGGCGAGATTGACGTCATTGCCACCCGGATAGCCGGTGACGATCTTGAATTTGGTGCCGGCCATCGCGTTGAGGGCGGCCGGATAATAGGCGGCGGGCGTTGCCGTGCCGGCGGCTCCGACAATGAGTTCGCGCGTCTTCACATCCTCGATGGTGCGGATGCCGGTCTCGGCCCAGGAATTGATGACATTGGGCGTGTCTGTCGTATTGCCGATGAAGATCAGCTTGCGCGTGTCGAATTTCACGCCCTGTCCGCCCACCGCCTGATGGGCGGGCATGTTCTGCATCAGCATATGCAGCACGGTGCCATCGCGCGGGGCGAGGCTGGCCATGTAATTGGTGGCCGCGAGCCCGACACCGCCTGGCATGTTCTGCGCGACAATGGTGGGGTCGCCCGGAAGCAACCGGCCCATATGGCGGGCAAGGAGACGTCCGCGCGTGTCGTAATCGCCACCCGGCGAGGTCGCGATGATCATCTGCATAGTCTTGCCGCGATAGAAATCCGCGACAGGATCTGCTTTCGCCTTGCAGGGGAGAAACGCCAGAGCGCTCGGGGCGCAGGCCAAGGCAAGCGCGATGCGCGCGCCACGTCGCAGGGCAGTAGCCATGATCGTCCTCCCAGGCCGGTCTTCGCGGTTTATCCCGCGTTCGCATCCGGCATGGGGATCTCAGCATGGCCGTGCCGGTCAGGCAAGGCCTTGCACGAGGCGAGGGCTCAGCCCTCGACCTCCTCGCGCAGCATTTCGAGTTCGAGCCATTCCTCCTCCATGGAGGCAAGCTTTTTCTCGGCATCGGTCAGCTGCTTGCTCATCTTGTCGAACCCGTCGCGGTCACGCGCATAAAGGCCGGGCTGTGCAAGCTTGTCCTGCAGCAGTGCGATGCCTTTCTGCTGCTGGTCGATCCGGGCCGGCAGGGTTTCAAGCGCATGTTTGTGCTTGAAAGAGAGCTTGCGCTTTTCGCCCGCAGGCGGAGCGTTCTTGGCCTTGGGCGCGCTGACTTTCGCCTTGGGCGCAACTTCAGCGGCAGCCGGCTGGCCAATGCCATGTCCGCGTTGGGCGACCATGTCGGTATAGCCACCTGCATATTCGATCCAGCGTCCCTCGCCTTCGGCCACCAGCACCGAGGTCGCGACACGATCGAGAAAATCACGATCATGGCTGACGACAACAACCGTGCCGGGATAATCGGTGATCATTTCCTGCAGCAGGTCGAGCGTCTCGAGATCGAGATCGTTGGTCGGCTCATCAAGCACGAGGAAATTAGAGGGCAGCGACAGGGCGCGCGCCAGCATCAGGCGGCCGCGCTCGCCGCCAGACAGACGCGAGATGGGCGTACGCGCCTGTTCGGGCATGAAGAGAAAGTCCTTCATGTAGCCGATGACATGCTTCTTCTCGCCGTTGATCTCGACGAAATCGCCGCCGCCATTGGTGAGCGCGTCTTTCAGCGTCCACTCGGGCTTCAGCGCCTTGCGGCTCTGATCGAGCGTCGCCATTTCGAGGCTCGCGCCAAGCTTCACGCCGCCGCTGTCGGGTTCGAGATTGCCGGTGATGAGATTGAGCAGCGTCGTCTTGCCCGCGCCATTGGGGCCGATAATGCCCAGCCGGTCGCCGCGCAGGATGCGGATCGAGAAATCCTTGACGATGGGACGGTCGCCCCAGCTCTTGGATATATTCTCGGCTTCCGCCACGAGCTTGCCCGAGGTGCGGCCTTCGGTGACGGAGAATTTCACATCGCCGACATTGCGGCGCACGTCGCGGCGTTCCTGCCGCAGATCGGTGAGCCTGGCCATGCGGCCCATGTTACGCTTGCGCCGTCCGCTGACGCCGTGGCGGACCCAATGTTCTTCATTGACGATGAGGCGGTCGAGCTTGTGCTGATCGCGCTCTTCTTCTTCCAGAACTTTGTCGCGCCATGCCTCAAATTCGCCAAAGCCGCGATCGAGTCTCTTGGTGCGTCCACGGTCAAGCCAGACCGTGTTGCGCGACAGCGTCTGCAGGAAGCGCCGGTCATGGCTGATGAGCACAAGTGCCGAGCGCAGCGACGCCAATTCGCTTTCGAGCCATTCGATGGCCGGCAAATCGAGATGGTTGGTCGGTTCGTCGAGAAACAGAAGATCGGGTTCGGGCGCGAGCACGCGGGCCAGCGCCGCGCGCCGGGCCTCGCCGCCCGACAGATGGGCAGGGTCTTCCTCGCCCGTCAGGCCAAGCTCGTGGAGCAGATATTGCGCGCGATATTCATTGTCATTGGGGCCAAGACCCGCTTCGACATAGGCCAGCACATTGGCAAAGCCGGAGAGATCGGGTTCCTGCGGCAGGTAGCGCACCGAGGCGTCAGGCTGGAAAAAGCGTGTGCCGCCGTCTTTCTCGATCAGCCCGGCAGCGATCTTGAGCAGCGTCGACTTGCCAGAGCCGTTGCGGCCCACAAGGCAGAGGCGCTCGCCGGCGCTGACCGACAGCTCCGCTCCCTCAAGCAGCGGCTTGCCGCCGATGGTCAGCGTAATGTCCTGAAGAAGCAGTATCGGGGGGGCCATATCAAACTCTGTGTGGGCGCCCGCGTGCAAAACGCGCGGGGACAGGCGTCACCCTTATAGGAGCTGGGCCGCGCAAGCCAGCGTGGTGCTGCGACGCACGCGGCATCGGGGCGCATTAACCCGGTCGACACAAGATTGCGTCACACTATGTGAAACGAAGGGAGTGGAATGATGGTGGACAGGGATGTGATGGCGGCGCTGGCGGCCCTTGAGGCCCATCGCGTCGAGATCGGCCACCACACCATCGCGGATTTTTTCGCCAGCGACCCGGGCCGGTTCGACCGCCTTCACCTTCGCCTTGGCGACCTGCTCTTCGATTATTCCAAGCACCGCATCACCGACGCGACGCTCGCCCATCTGATTGCGCTGGCGCGCGCCGCCAATCTTGAGGAACGGCGGGCGGAGCTGTTTGCGGGCGTCAAGGTCAACCTGACCGAACATCGCCCGGCGCTCCATATGGCGCTGCGCAATTTCTCCGGTCGCGCTGTCATGGTCGAGGGCCAGGATGTCATGCCCGGCATCTTTGCCGTGCGCGAAAAACTCTATGCCTTTGCAAACGAGGTGCGCACGGGCGCGGTGCGCGGCGCAACCGGAAAGCGTTTCACCGATATTGTAAATATCGGCATCGGCGGCTCGGATCTTGGCCCCGCCATGGCCGCGCGGGCTTTGTCGCCCTTCGTGCAGAAGGGCCTGCGCGCGCATTTCGTGTCCAATGTCGATGGCGCGGATCTGTCCGACACATTGGCCCCGCTCGATCTTGCCACCACGCTTTTCGTCGTCGCATCGAAAACCTTCACGACGCAGGAAACCATGGCCAATGCCGCCTCGGCGCGCGCGCGGGTTGCTGCGGCTCTGGGCGAAGACGCTGTCGGCCATCATTTTGCGGCCGTTTCGACGCGGCTCGATCTCGTTGCAAATTTCGGCATTCGCGAGGAGCGCGTGTTCGGGTTCAGCGATTGGGTGGGCGGGCGCTATTCGCTCTGGTCATCCATCGGCCTCACCCTGGCCATTGCCATCGGGCCTGAATATTTCGATGATTTCCTGCGCGGCGGTCATGAGGTCGACGATCATTTTGCCGAGGCTCCGCTGCAGGAGAATATCCCGGTCCTGATGGGACTTCTTGGCGTCTGGTACCGCAATGTCTGGGGCTATGGCGCCCATGCGGTTATTCCCTACGACCAAAGGCTCGCGCGTTTTCCAGCTTATCTTCAGCAGCTCGACATGGAATCCAACGGCAAATCCGTGCGCCGTGGCGGGGGGCAGGTGAGTATGGCGACAGCGCCTGTCATCTGGGGCGAGCCTGGCACCAACGGCCAGCATGCCTTCTTCCAGATGCTGCATCAGGGCACCGATATCGTGCCCGTCGATTTCCTTGTCGCGGCCGAGCCGATCGATGCGGATGCAAGCCATCATCAATTGCTTGTCGCAAACTGCCTCGCGCAATCAGAAGCCTTGATGCATGGCCGCTCGCGCCACGAGGTCGATGTTCAGCTCGCAGCGCAAGGGCTCTCTCAGGCCGCAGCCGCACGGCTCGCGCCCCACAAGGTGTTTGCCGGCAACCGGCCCTCCAGCATGCTGATGTATCGGCGTCTTGATCCCCACATGCTCGGCCGCCTTGTGGCGCTCTATGAGCACAAGGTCTTCGTGCAATCGGTAATCTGGGACATCAACGCCTTCGATCAATGGGGCGTGGAGCTGGGCAAGGAGCTCGCCAATCGTCTCGCGCCGATTGTGGCCGATGACGAGGCCTCGACGCAGGGGCTCAATGCGAGCACGGCGGGCTTGATCGATTACCGGCGGATGTTGACGGGGGCGTAGAGCTCTTACTCGTCTTCGCCAAAGCGGTTTGCCACAAGCGCGGCAATGGCCTCGATGCAGGGCTGCGCCTCGACACCGCGCGCCGAGACGGTGATCGTCGTGCCGATGCCCGCGCCCAGCGTCAGAATGCCCATGATCGAGGTGCCGCCGACCGTTTCGGCACAGCGCGTCACTGTCACCTCGGCCTCGAAGCGCTCGACGCATTGCACGAATTTCGCGGTCGCGCGCGCATGCAGGCCCTTGCGATTGACGATGCGCATTTCGCAGCTCACGCCATCGGCGAAGGTGGGGGCTGGCGGGCAGGGCTGCCCGTCTTCGGTCTTTTCGATGGTCATTTCCCGCTCAGGATCCGGCTCGCCACAGAAATATATTTGCGGCCTGCATCCTGCGCCTGAATCACGGCCTGCTCAAGGCTTGCATCCTCGCGCACCGAGGCGAGCTTGATCAGCATGGGCAGGTTGATCCCTGCGACCACGTCGACCTGCGCCCCGTCCATCACGGAGATGGCGAGATTGGAGGGCGTGCCTCCGAACATGTCCGTGAGCACGACGACACCACCGCCTGTGTCGACATGGCTGACAGCCGCAAGAATATCCTTGCGACGTTGCTCCATATCGTCCTCGGGACCGATGGTGATTGTCTCGATCTGCTTTTGCGGACCAACGACATGTTCGAGAGCCGCGCGAAACTCTGTCGCGAGATGCCCGTGGGTCACCAGGACCATGCCGATCATCGGAAGATACCGTTCCTGAAGATGTGCGCCACGAGACTGTCCGGGTGTGGCCCCGGTCGAGAGGCGCCATTTTGTGCGTTGCGAGCAAATTGGCAAGCGAAATGCGCCATATGGGATTCGAACCGCATCAAAAAATTGCCATGACGCGCCTGGCTGCTGTTTCCGCAGGCATGCCGGCGGGCAGGATCAGGCGCCGTAAGGTGACCCCGGAGAGGCAGATCGAGCCCTCGCCGGCCTCGGGCATGCGGGCCAAACCTTCACCCTCGGGGCCTGCTTCCAATAGATCAACGAGCAAACTAATGCGAGCCACTTTCTCGTGTTTTAACAATAGGATACCAGTTCCACGCTGCTCGATCATCCCGGCGATGGCGGGGTGGGGGGAAGCCAGAAGCCGTGCGCCAGCGACCCTTAACGCGACCCGGTCATCGGCCACCAGAGCGGCAAAAAGCCCCTTGTCGGGAGCAGCCGCAAGCAGGGCCATGACCAGAGACGACTTGCCGCTGCCTGATTTGCCCCGAATGAGCACGCCGGCCTCTCCCAGAATCAGCGCACAGGCGTGAATCGCAGCCGGCAGGGCGGCGGGGCCAGGCTCGGGGGCTTGGCTGGCCGGGCTCATCGGGCGGCGGCCGGAAGCCAGATGGTGAAGCGGGCGCCCAGTACGTCGCCGCTGGGCAGGGTGCGATTCTGCGATTTGATCCAGCCGCCATGGGCCTCGATGATCTGGCGCGAAATGGACAGGCCAAGCCCGCTGTTCTGGCCGAAATTCGTTTGCGGCCGGTCGGTGTAGAAGCGCTCGAAAATGCGCTCCGCCGCATGGCCGGGAATGCCGGGGCCGTCATCGTCGATGATGATCTCGATCCCTTCCTGCATAAGTCCGTTGCGCATCAGGTCCGAGCGTGCGCGCCGCAGCGCCAGGCGCACATTGCCGCCGGATGCAGAGAAGGAACGCGCATTGTCGACGACATTATTGACCACCTGACCGAGCCGCGAATCGTGCCCGAGCACAAGGTAATCCGTGCCCTGCCGGGCGGGGTCGGCGGGTGCAATATCGAGGCTCACGGTCACGCCATCATTGCGCTTCACCTGATTGGCGAGATCGCGAATGGCATTGAGCAGGCGCACCATGTCGACCGGCTCGTAATCGGCGCGGGCGAGTTCGGCATCGAGCCGCGAGGCGTCGGAAATATCGCTGATGAGTCGGTCGAGGCGACGCACATCGTGCTGGATGACCTCCAGCAGGCGGGCCTTGGACTCTTCATTGCGGGCGCGCGGCAATGTTTCCACCGCGCTGCGCAGCGAGGTCAGCGGATTTTTCAATTCATGCGCGACATCGGCGGCAAAACTCTCGATTGCCTCGATGCGATTGTAGAGCGCTTTCGTCATGTCGCGCAGCGCGCCCGACAAATGGCCGATCTCATCGGCGCGATCGGTGAAATCGGGAATTTCCTGCCGCGACTTGATGCCCCTGCGCACGCGGTCGGCAGCTTCCGCCAGCCGGCGCATCGGCTCGGCAATCGTGCCCGCCAGAAAGAGCGAGAGCAGAAACATCACGCCGGCAGAGACAAGAAAGACGCGGAAAATAGCCCAGCGTTCCGAGGCGATGATCTTGTCGATATCCCCGCCCTGCGTCGACATCAGCAACGCGCCACGCACCGCGCGGAACCGCTGCACGGGCACGGCGACCGAGACGATGGTCTCGCCGCGCGCATTGACGCGCACGATGGAGGTGGCGCTGCCGTTAAGCGCGCGCTCGACCTCCGGATAGGCCTTGCCATTGCCCGCGCCAATATCTTCATAGAGCGGCAATTCGCTCGAATTGAACCAGCGCTTCACATTGGTCCACCAGCGCTCCAGCATGGTGGCTGGCTTTTCATCCTGCCCGATCGCCGGCAGATCGAAGCGCAGGATGTTTGAGCGCCCTGTGAGGGAACGCGAATCGATCAGCAGATAGCCTTCGCGATCGTAGATGCGCGCGCGTGTGCGCGTCGGCGACACGAGGCGGCGCAGCACCGGGCCGATGCGTTCGGGATTGATCGAAAACTCAAGCCCGGATTCGCTCTCGTCGCGATAGCCGTAGCTCTGGCCGGGCGCAAGTTGCAGCAGCTTTTCAGGATCGAGCGCCAGCGCATCGGTTTCAACTGTCGCAGAGGCAGCAACCGCGGCGGCGATGATTTCGCCCTGCGTCTGCAAACTCTGCACGCGCGCATCGATCAGCCCGGCGCGAAACTGGTTGAGATAGAGAAAGCCGACCAGCAGCGCGACAAGGCCGCCAAGGTTGAGGACGAGAATGCGGCGTGTGAGCGAAGACGAAAAGCGCGAGCCGAGGACGGCAAAAAACCGGCGCAGGCGCGCACGACGCCGCTTGCCCGCAACCTCCTCGCGAGGTCGGGCTGGCGCGAGAGGGCCGGTTTCGACGTCAACGCTCATGATACCCCGTCACGACGGCGGCGCTTGAAGACCGCCGTCGGCTCGCAGATTGCGGTCTGCGCCTATTCCTTGAAGCGATAACCGACGCCATAGAGCGTCTCGATCATCTCGAAGTCGTCGTCAGCGACCTTGAACTTCTTGCGCAGACGCTTGATGTGGCTGTCGATCGTGCGGTCATCGACATAGACCTGATCGTCATAGGCGGCATCCATCAGCGCATTGCGGCTTTTCACCACGCCCGGGCGGGTGGCCAGCGCCTGGAGGATGAGGAATTCCGTGACGGTGAGTGTCACCGGCTCGCCCTTCCAGGTGCAGGTGTGACGCTCCGGGTCCATCTTGAGCAGGCCGCGCTCGAGGATCTTGGCTTCCGATTCCTTCTGCGCCGAAGCTTCCTTCGGATTGGCGCGCCGCAGGATCGCCTTGACGCGCTCGACCAGCAGGCGCTGCGAGAAGGGTTTGTGGATGAAATCGTCCGCGCCCATCTTCAAGCCGAAGAGCTCGTCGATTTCCTCATCCTTGGAGGTGAGGAAAATCACCGGCAGGTCGGATTTCTGACGCAGGCGGCGGAGGAGCTCCATGCCGTCCATGCGGGGCATCTTGATATCGAAGATCGCAAGATCGGGCGGGTTCGTCTTCAACCCGTCCAGCGCGCTGGCGCCGTCCGTATAGGTCTGCACCCGGTAGCCTTCTGCCTCAAGGGCGATGGAGACCGAGGTGAGGATGTTGCGATCGTCGTCGACGAGGGCGATGGTCGGCATGAATTCCAAAACCTAGAATTGGGTCCCGGCGGGACCTCTTCGCCTGGCCCGGAGAGGGCCTTCAGAAACGCGACGGCCATCATGACCGTGGCAGGGCTGAGAATCGGCACGCTTGGAGGCCGAAATGTGGCGGCCTTGCGGAGACAACTTGGCCGTGGCCAAAGTTTTCGGGCAAACCTGTGTTTGGCCGCGGGGACTGCCCCTCTTATATAGGGCATCGGCGGCAAAATCACCCCCAAACCGCGCGGCCGCATTTTTGGGAGAGGCGCTCATGAACGAGACCACAAGCCAGGCCATGGGCGAACCGCCGGCCGGCCCGGGCCGCACTTTCGACTTGCCGCCAGGCTATGACGGCCTTGCCGAGGCCCGCCGCCTGCTGCGCATGACCCGTGCGGGCGCGCTGGCTACGGTCGACCCCTCGGGCGCGCCCTTTGCCTCCCTCGTCAATGTGGCGACCGCCTTTGACGGTGCCCCATTGCTGCTCGTCTCCGGTCTCTCCGCCCACACGCATTATCTTGCTGCTGAGTCGAGGGTCTCGCTGTTGCTGGCCGAAACCGGCAAGGGCGACCCGCTCGCCCATTCGCGCCTGACCGTTTCCGGGCAGGCTCTGCGGCTGGAGGGAGACGCGCGGGCGGCCGCGCGCACCCGCTTTCTCGCACGCCATCCCAAATCCGCCCTCTATGCCGATTTTGGCGATTTCTCGTTCTGGCGCCTGGAAATCGCGCGCGCCCATCTCAACGGCGGTTTTGCCAAGGCGGCCTCCTATGAGGGCCAGCAGATCCTGCTCGACACCAAGGGGGCGAGCGCGCTTGCGCAGGCGGAAGCGAGCGCCATCGCCCATATGAATGCCGACCACAGGGAGGCGCTTGGGCTTTATGCGGTCAAACTCTGCGGAGCGCCCCAGCGCGATTGGCGGGTGAGCGGCATCGACCCGGAGGGGATGGATCTGGCCAGTGGTGACCTCACCGCCCGACTGGTCTTCCCGCAGCCCGTTCAGGAACCCCAGGATCTGCGCAAGTGTCTCATGGAGTTGGCGGCGCGGGCCCGGATTGAATAAGTCTTCAACTATTGTGCAGTGCGGTATGTTTACGTTGAATGACATTGATGTGATCTTGCCCTTGCTCTCCGGGCGTGCGCGGAATAAACGGTCCGTTCATCATTTCTAGTCCGGCAAGTCTTGGGCCTGCCGGCCGGCACCGATGCATCCTGGAGAAGGCGATGAAACAGATCGGCACATTCAATCCGTCGTTCACGGTCGAACAATTCGGCTTCAAGAACCTCGGAACCGTCGCCTACAACCTCGAAGCCCCGATGCTTTACGAGGAATCGATCCGCCGCGGTGAAGCGGTTCTCGTGCCCGGTGGCGCGATCAATGCCGAGACCGGCATCCACACCGGCCGCTCGCCCAAGGACAAGCACACAGTCCGCGACGAGCACACCGAGAACGTGATCTGGTGGGAAAACAACAATTCGGTCACCCCCGCGCAGTTCGACACGCTGCTGGCCGATTTCATCAAGCATGCTGAAGGCAAGGACCTGTTCGTTCAGGATCTCTTCGGCGGCGCCGACCCGGCTTTCCGTTGCAAGCCGCGCGTCATCTGCGAGTTCGCCTGGCACTCGCTGTTCATCCGCAACCTGCTGATCCGTCCCAAGCGCGAAGAGCTGGCGTCCTATACCTCGGATCTGACGATCATCGATCTGCCGACCTTCAAGAACGACCCGAAGCGCCACGGCGGCAAGTCCGAGACGATTGTTGCCATCGACTTCGCCCGCAAGATCATGCTGATCGGCGGCACCAGCTACGCCGGCGAAATGAAGAAGTCGGTCTTCACCTATCTCAACTACATCCTGCCCAAGCAGAATGTCATGCCGATGCATTGCTCGGCCAATGTCAGCAATGAAGGCGAAGTCGCGATCTTCTTCGGTCTGTCTGGCACCGGCAAGACGACGCTCTCGGCCGATCCCAACCGCATCCTCATCGGCGACGACGAGCACGGCTGGTCGAAGGAAGGCGTCTTCAACTTCGAAGGCGGCTGCTACGCCAAGGCGATCAAGCTCTCGCGCGAAGCTGAGCCCGAGATCTATTCCACGACCGAGCGCTTCGGCACCGTGATGGAGAATGTCGTTCTCGATCCGATCACCCGCGTTCCTGATTTCGACGATGACAGCAAGACGGAAAACACCCGCATTGCCTATCCGCTCGACTTCATCTCCAACGCTTCGGAGACGGGCCGCGCCGGTCACCCCAAGAATGTGGTCATGCTGACCTGCGACGCTTTCGGCGTTCTGCCGCCCATCGCCAAGCTCGATCCGGCGCAGGCCATGTACCACTTCCTTTCGGGCTACACCGCCAAGGTTGCGGGCACCGAAAAGGGCGTGACGGAGCCCGAGGCCACTTTCTCGACCTGCTTCGGACATCCCTTCCTGCCGCTGCATCCTTCCGAATACGGCAACCTGCTGCGCGAGCTCATCGCCAAGCATCATGTCGATTGCTGGCTGCTCAACACCGGCTGGACCGGTGGCAAGGAAGGCACAGGCCGTCGCATGCCGATCCGCGTCACGCGCCGTCTGCTGAGCGCTGCACTCGATGGCTCGCTGAGCAAGGTCGAGTTCCGCACCGACCCCTATTTCGGCCTCGCGGTGCCGGTTTCGGTGCCCGGCGTCGAGCCCCACATTCTCGATCCGGTGAAGACCTGGGCTTCCAAGTCCGACTTCGCCGCGACCGCGAAGCATCTGCGCGAAATGTTCCGCAAGAACTTTGTGAACTTCGAGAGCCATGTCGACGAAAAGGTCCGCAAGGCCGCGCCGACCTCGAAAATGGCTGCCGAATAAGCCTCTTTGCAAGTCACGACTGAAAACGGCGGCCCTGGTGGCCGCCGTTTTTTATGTCTTCGTCATTGCGAGGAGCGAAGCGACGCGGCAATCCATCTTGGCCATGTCTGCCCACTGGATTGTTTCGCGGCGCTCGCAAGCGCTAACACATGAACAGCACCGTAACCGCGAGAAACAGCGGCACGAGTATCGCGCCCGACCACGCCATATAGCCAAAGAAGCTCGGCATCATCACGCCAGCCCGCTTTGCAATTGCATAGACCATGAAATTCGGCGCGTTGCCGATATAGGTGTTTGCGCCCATGTAGACCGCGCCGAGCGATATGGCGGCGAGCGTGCCCGCCATCTCGCTCATCAGACGCTGCGCATCCCCGCCCGCCAGTTCGAAAAAGACGAGATAGGTCGGCGCATTGTCGAGGAAGGACGAGAGCAGGCCGGTCAGCCAGAAAAACGCAACATTATTGGCCCCGCCAGCAGGCGTTGTGACAAGTGCCACCAGCGGCGCGAAAGCGCCCGCCTTGCCGGCATTCAGCATCGCCATCACCGGGATGATGGTGACGAAAATAGCCGCGAAAAGCTTGGCGACTTCGACAATCGGATCCCATTCAAATCCGTTCTGCGCGCGGTCATCCTTCTGCGTCAGCGCGAGCGAGGCGAGCGTCACGCCAATCATCACGGCCTCGCGCAGAAGGTTTTGCACTTCCAGTTTCGCGCCCAGAATCTCGATGGCAAGGCCAGGCTTCCAGGCGCCGCTGAGCGCAATGGCGCCGATAGCCACGCCAATCAGCGCGAGATTGGCGAGGCCGGTGACGTGAAGCGGAGAATCGGGCGTCGGATCGGGCGCGACCACGCCCTCGCGCCGGTAGAGCCAGCTGTCGAGCCCAAAGAACAGCGCGAGCAGCACGCCGCCGGCAAACAGTGTTTGCAGCCACAGATGTGACAGCGTCCAGGTGAAGTCGACACCGCGCAAAAAGCCCAGAAACAAGGGCGGATCGCCAATTGGCGTCAGCGAGCCGCCGATATTGGCGACAAGGAAAATGAAGAACACGACGACATGCACATTGTGTTTGCGGTTGTCATTGGCGCGCAGCAGCGGGCGGATGAACACCATGGCTGCGCCGGTGGTGCCAATCACGCTGGCCATGAGCGTGCCAAGCGCGAGCAGGCCTGTGTTGAGCACAGGCGCGCCATGCAGGTTGCCGCGCAGCACAAGCCCGCCCGCAGCGGTGAACAGCGCGGTGAGCATCAGGATGAAGGGAATATATTCGAGTGCCGCCGTGTGAAAGAGCACATGGGCGGTAATGTCGGCTCCGTAGATCATCGCCATCGGCACGAGAACAAGAGCGGCCCAGAGAGCCGATATCTTTCCGTAATGATGGTGCCAGATGTCGGCAAAGAGCAGCGGCCCGAGTGCGATCGAGAGCAGCATGCCAGCGAAGGGGATCGCCCATAACAGCGCCATTTTGGAACCGTCCAGTCCTTCAGCCGCGAAAGCGGGCGAGGTGAGGGCGAGGCAAAGGGCCAAGGCTGTGAGTAGCTTTTTCAACTGCACGTCTCCCTCCGGATCATTCTTGCTGTGCAGGATGACTCATGAGCTGATCGGCGCGACTCCCTCCCCCTTGTGGGGAGGGCCGACTCGCCGCAGGCGAGCGGGGTGGGGGTCGCAGGATTCCATCCGACACAGGTGCGGGGGTGTGTGGCGTGAAGCGAGAGTTGCGCGACCCCCACCCCTAACCGCTCCCCACAAGGGGGGATTCCCCCGACGCGTGTGTGACGTTTGATCGATCATCGAATGAATGAACTTGCGTCAATGATGATACATAAGGGCGTAAAGCCAGAGCTCAATCAAGAGGCGCTAATGCGCCTCATCCCAATTGAGGGCGGCCTTGGCGTCGACCTGCAAGGGCACGCTGAGCTGCACGGCAGGGTGGGGCGCATCCACCATCACGCGGCGCACGACCGCGATTGTGGCCTCCACTTCCGCCTCGGGCACTTCGAACACGAGTTCGTCATGCACCTGCAGCAGCATTTGTGCAGAGAGCCGCGCCTCGACCAGGGCATCGTCCATGCGCACCATGGCACGGCGGATGATGTCGGCGGCTGAGCCCTGAATCGGCGCATTGATCGCCGCGCGCTCGTTGAAGGCGCGCTCGGACGGGTTGGACGCGCTGATGCGTGGATAATGGCACTTGCGCCCGAAGATCGTGGTGACCAGTCCATTCTCGCGCGCAGTTTTGCGGGTGGCCTCCATATAGTCGCGGATGCCGGGGAAGCGCTCGAAATATTGCTTGATGTAAGCGCCTGCTTCCTCGCGCCCGATGCCAAGCTGGTTGGCAAGGCCGAAGGCGGAAATGCCGTATATGATGCCGAAATTGATGGCTTTCGCGCGACGGCGCACATCCGATGGCATGCCCTCGATCGGCACGCCGAACATTTCCGAGGCGGTCATCGCATGGATGTCGAGGCCTTCTGCAAAGGCGCGGCGCAATTGGGGAATATCGGCGACATGGGCGAGAATGCGCAATTCGATCTGCGAATAATCGGCCGAGAGAATCTTCTTGCCGGTCTCGGCGACAAAGGCCGTGCGAATGCGGCGGCCCTCTTCATTGCGCACCGGAATATTCTGCAGGTTGGGCTCGGAGGAGGACAAGCGCCCGGTGGTCGTCAGCGACATGGCATAGCTTGTGTGCACGCGCTTCGTGCGCGGGTTCACATAGCCCGGCAGGGCATCGGTATAGGTTGATTTCAACTTGGCGAGCTGACGCCAGTCGAGAATGCGGGCGGGCAGATGATGGCCCTGTTCGGCCAGTTCATCGAGCACGCTGGCCGAGGTCGACCATGCGCCGGTGGCGGTCTTCTTGCCGCCCGGCAGGCCCATCTTGCCAAACAGGATATCGCCCAATTGCTTGGGCGAGCCGAGGTTGAAGCTCTCGCCCGCGAGTTCGTGAATCTCGGCCTCAAGCCGCGCCATGCTTTGCGCAAATTCTCCCGAGAGTCGCGAGAGAATGGCGCGGTCGATGGACACGCCGCGCTGTTCCATGCGCGCCAGCACGGGCGAGAGCGCGCGCTCCAGGCTTTCATAGACGTTGGTCATATGTTCAGCGGGCAGGCGCGCCTTGAACAGACGCCACAGGCGCAGCGTCACATCGGCGTCTTCAGCGGCATATTCGGTCGCGCGATCGATCGGCACGCGGGCAAAGCCGATGAAGCTCTTTCCCGTGCCCGCGATTTCGCCGAATTGAATGGTCGTATGGCCAAGATGTTTTGCGGCAAGCTCGTCCATGCCATGGCCGTTGATGCCATTGTCGAGCACATAGGACATGAGCATCGTGTCGTCATAGGCGCGTGTCTCGATGCCGAAAGCGGCAAAGACCTGCCAGTCGAATTTCATATTATGCGCGATCTTGAGCACGCCGGGATCTTCGAGCAGCGGGCGCAATTTTTCGATCACCTGCGCGCAGGGCAATTGCCCCGGCAGCAAATCGTTGCCGCCAAACAGATCGCCCGAACCCTCGCCGCGATGGCCAAGCGGGATATAGCAGGCGCGGCCCGGCGCTGTTGCCAGCGACACGCCGACGAGATCGCATTGCATCACATCGAGCGAGCTGGTTTCGGTATCGATGGCGACAATGCCGGTCTCGTAGATTTCCTGCAGCCAGGCATCGAGCCGGCTCATGTCCTGCACGCACTCATAACGGTCGCGCGTGATCTTGGTCGCTGCGGCCTCGGTGAGGCGCGCGGCGGCGAGCGCTGCGGGCGAAGCCGCGCCAGGCTCGCCTAGCGTGGAAGGCACCAGGGGCGAAGCGCCTTCAGGCACGGGCGGTGTCGGCAGGCTTGGCGGGGCAATGGATTCGCCATTGCGGCCGCGCCAGGCGCCCGCACCGACAAGCTCGGGATCGGCATCGATTGCAGCGGCGTCCACGCAGTAGATGTCGGCAGCGCGCTTGGTGATGGTCGAGAATTCGAGCGCTTTCAGAAAGGCGACGAGCTGGCGTCCGTCGGGCTCAAAAAGCGTCAGATCGTCGATGGGCGTCTCCACCGCGACATCGTCGACGAGCTTGACCAGCTCGCGCGACACGCGGATCAGCGCGACGCTTTCGGGGTCTGTCAGCGTCTCGCGGCGCTTGGGCTGTTTGATTTCGCCAGCGCGCGCCAGCAGCGTGTCGAGATCGCCATATTCGGCGATGAGCTGGGCGGCGGTCTTGATGCCAATGCCGCGTGCGCCCGGCACATTGTCGGTCGAATCTCCCGCCAGCGCCTGCACGTCGGTGACGCGATTGGGCGGCACCCCGAAATAATCGACGACTTCGGCCTCGCCGATGCGCCGCTCCTCGCGCGCGCCTGCCTTGCCGGCCTCGCCCGAGGCTGGGTCGAACATGGCGACCCCCGGCCCGATCAGCTGCATGAGATCCTTGTCGGCGGAGATGATGAGCACATCCGCGCCGCGTTCACGCGCCTGGCGCGCGTAAGTCGCAATGAGGTCATCGGCCTCATAGGTGTCCTGCTCGATGGGCATGAGGCCAAAGGCGCGCACGGCGCAGCGCATCAGCGGAAATTGCGGCACCAGATCTTCGGGCGGCTCGGAGCGGTTTGCCTTGTAGGCGGGGTAGAGCGCCTTGCGGAAGGAATTTTCCGACTTGTCGAAAATAATGGCCAGATGCGTCGGCTTGATGCCCGCCGCGCCCTCGCGAATGAACTGGAACATTTTCGTGCAGAACAGCCGCACGGCCCCCGTCGGCAGCCGGTCGGAGCGCTGATTGTAGCGCGGGTCCTGCCGGATCGACTGGAAATAGGCGCGAAAGACGAAATTCGACGCGTCGACGAGGAAAATGTGATCGCCGGGGCCGACGGGCCGTGCTGCCTTGGTCATGGGCTCGTTCTGCTTTGACGCTTCAGGTGGGTGCGAGAGCGACCATAAAGGCGCAAGGCCGCCGCACCAACGAAAAAGGGCCGCTCGCGCGGCCCTGTCCCGGTCTCGTGCAGATCTTTCAGACGCCGGAGGCAATCCACTTGGACAGCTCGCCCTTGGGCTTGGCGCCAACCATCTGGCTCGACAGCTGGCCGTCCTTGAACAGCATGAGCGTCGGGATGGAGCGAATGCCGAACTTGCCGGGGACGCCGGGGTTCTCGTCGACGTTCATCTTGACGATCTTGACCTTGCCGGCCATCTCGGTGGCGATCTCGTCGAGCGCCGGGGCGATCATGCGGCAGGGTCCGCACCATTCAGCCCAGAAATCGACCACGACCGGCAGCGTGGATTGAAGCACCTCGGCTTCGAAATTGGCGTCGGTGACTTTCTCGGACATGGTCTGCCTTTCGGATTGGAATCGGTCGCCCGAACCTAGGAACGCGCCCCGCCAACGTCAAGGAGCGCGGCGTCGAGCGCGGCTGCTGCAATCTCGACGCCCTTTGGCCCTTCGGTCCACACAAGGAACACCCGCACCAGCCTGCCGGGATAAAGCGGGGCGACGGCTGCGCGGTAGAGCGCGAGCTGGGCGAGATAGGCGGCGGGCGTGTCCTTTGCCTCGCGCGGGCGGCCGGTCTTGAAATCGGCGATGAGCACTTCGTCGTGGCCAGCCGCGAGCCGGTCGATCTGGCCGGAAATTTCAATTTTGCGGCCACCGGGCAAGGCGACCTTGCCGCCAAGCCCGACCTCGGCCTGCGAGCCCGGGCCAAACAGCGCGGCGAGCAGGGGATCGTCCAGCACCGCCAGCGCCTGTGCGGCCAAAGCGGTGCGGTGCGCCTCATCAAAGCTCGCCCCGCGCGCGGCGAGAAAACGGCTGGCTGCAGCCAGCCGATGCTCGGGCGCGACCTCGGGCAGATGCTGCAACAATGCGTGGACAAGCCGTCCGGCCTGGGCAGCCTGCGCCGCCGGGCTGGCGGGATCGCGCGGAGCCGGCTCCAGCTGATCGGCAGCGGCCAGCGCGTTCGAGGGTGTGAGCGGGCGGGCAGGCAGGGATTCTGCGGGCGCTGGCGTCGTCACCCAGGCGGGCAGGGCCGCCTCGGGGTCAGCAACAGCCACGGGCCCAAGCGCGCTCAGGCGCGGCATGTCGCCGGTGATCCGGCGCAGGATCCGCTCCTCCGCGTTCCAGCGCGCGGGCACGCTCTGCAAGCCCTGCAGGCTTTCCTGCATCACCACGTCGATCATCTGGTACCAGGAGCCGTCTTTCAGCGCCTGCTTGCCGCGAAAGCCCGCGATATAGAGGCGCTCTTCCGCGCGCGTCATCGCGACATAAAGCAGGCGACGATATTCTTCTTCCGCCATGCGCCGCGCATCTTCGCGCGCCTGGCCAATTTCCTTGGGTTCGCCCGTCTTGCCCGGCGACCACGCCAGAAGATGGCCGAACTGACCGGCGGGGCATTCAAACAATTTCGGATCGTGTCGCGCCGAGGGCAGGCCGCACGTGTCGGCCAGAAACACGATCTTTGCCTCAAGCCCTTTCGAGGCATGGACGGTCATCACGCGCACGGCGTCGCCGCCTGCTTCCATGTCGCGCTTGATCGAAAGCTCGGCGGCCTGCAGGGCTGCGAGAAAACCGACCAGCGAGGGCGCTTCGCGCGTCTCATGTTCAAGCGCCAGACGCAGGAACTCGTCCATGGCATCGCCAGCCTCGGGGCCAAGGCGGCCCAGCATGTCGCGGCGGCCATGTTGTGCGCCCAGCACCTCGGCATAGAAGAAGAAAGGCGTGAGCCGCGCGGCGGCCGCGCACCAGCGCGTGATTTTTGCATACGCCTGTTTGTGCGATGCCTCGGGCGAAGCGCCCAATGCATCGTAAAGCGCGCCCGTGCGGCCGGGCGCAATCGCCAGAAGATCATCGTCGGTGAGGCCCACGAAGGGCGATTTCAGCAAGGTCGCGAGTGTCAGGTCGTCTTGCGGCAGCAGCGCTGTGCGCCCCAGCGCGATGAGATCCATCACCGCAATATGCTGCGTGAGTTCGAGCCGGTCCGCGCCCGCCACCGGCACGCGTGCTTCTTTCAGTGCGCGAATCACGGCTTCAAAGAACGGGCCGCGGCTGCGCACGAGGATCATCACATCGCCGGGCCTGATACGCCTGCGTCCACCCGTCGCCTCGTCCTCGACGCTGTCAGCGGCCTCGGGGCCAAGCCAGGCAGCGATTTCCTTTGCGATGCGTCCTGCAACGACAACCGGCGGATCGTTCTTGTCGAGCACATCGAGCGGCAAGGCCCAATCGCGCGGCTCATCCGTGACATTGGGCTCTGCCAGCGGCCAGAGTTCGATGAGGCCTGGAAGATTGTCTTTCCACGCTTCGTGCTTGGTGCTGACCTCGTCGGAGGACAGCCCCTTGTAATGCTCCTGCCGGGCGAAGATTTCATCGACAGTGTCGAGAATGCCCTTGCTGGAGCGGAACGAGCGTTTCAATTCGATATGTTCGAAAATCTGCTCTGCATTGCGCACGCGCGTCTGGAATTCCTTGCGCATGTCATCGAACTGGCGCGGCTGCGCGCCCTGGAATGAAAAGATCGATTGCTTCTCGTCGCCAACCGCAAAAAAAGTGCGCACGAGATCGCGCTGTCCGCGCCCGGCGGTAAATTCCATAGCGATGGTTGCCAGAATTTCCCATTGCTCGGGCGAAGTATCCTGCGCTTCATCGACAAGGATATGATCGATGCCGCGATCGAGCTTGTGCAGCACCCAGCCTGCCGCCGTGCGCTTGAGCAGGCGGTTGGTGGCAACGATCAGATCGCCGAAATCAAGCAGGCCGCGTGCTTCTTTCTCGATGCGATAGGTCTGCAAGATGTCCTGCACGATGGCGAGAAGCGCCGTTGTCCGCGCCACCGCATGCGCGCCCTTGCGACGTTCGCGCAGATCGCAGATGCGATCGCGTTCCGCTTCCAGCTCGGCCAGAACATGGGGATAGGCCTCGTAGACCTTTTTCGTCACCAGCTTCGTCTTGCCGGTTCCGCGCGGTTCGCCGTCTTTCTTCGTGACGAAAATATCCTCGTAAATCGCAAGCTGCGCCGCAGGTGGCGCTGCATCGGCAGTCCGCAGCTTCTGCACGAGCTTGAGATCATTGGCGCTGCCGGTTGCAAGTGCATTGGCAAGGTCGGAGAAGTCGCCTGCAATCAGGCTTTCTTCCAGCATTTCGCGCTCGATGCCGGCAAAAGTCTCGCCGCGTTTGAGCCCGAAATGTCCGGCGAGCAAGGCCGCATAGGCGCCCGGCTCATCGGCATCCATCCGCTGCGCCTGCGCCACCAGCTCCTGCTTGCCGAGCGCTTCTGTAATGAGCGCACCAAAGGTTGCTCCGCTCGTTTCAGCCGCCAGCACGCGCAGGGCCTGCCCCAGTGCGCCCTGTTCATCATGGATGGCGCGCTCAAGCGTCAGGCGGCGCGCCTCGGCCAGCAATTCTGCGCGGCGCAGATCTTCGATCACCTCGAAACGCGCGGCGACATTGGCCTCGAAGGGGAAGAGATGCAGCAGCTTTTCGCAGAAGGCGTGAATGGTCTGGATTTTCAACCCGCCCGGCGTCTCGACTGTGCGTGCGAACAGGCGACGTGCGAATGTGAGACGAGCGGCATCGGGATGAGGCTCGCCGGTTGCGACAATTTCGTCCGTCAGCTCAGCATCGTCGAGCACGGTCCATTTCGACAAAATGCCAAAGACCCGCATCGACATGTTTGCCGCTGCCGCCTTGGTGAAAGTGAGGCAGAGAATGCGTGCGGGTGGCACGCCCGAGAGCAGCAGCCGCACCACGCGTTGGGCGAGCACATGCGTCTTGCCCGAGCCCGCATTGGCCGAGACCCAGGCAGAAACTTGCGGATTGGAGGCTCTTGTTTGCAAGGCCTTGGTCTGTGGAGGGATCGGGCGGCGGCTCATGCCTCGCCCCCCTCGCCTGGCCCGGCCGACCATTCCTTCACGCGCGCCAGGTGATCGTAATTTGAAAACCGATTGGCAAATTGCGGGAAAGGCCGCGCCAGATAGGGCGTGTCTTCCATGCGGAACTGATTGAGCAGGACAAGCAGGCCGGCATAATTCTCGTTTACAATATCAGCCAGCGTACTGCCTCTGGGCACGATGCTCTTGGGCTCGACGGCCTCCGCCGAGCCAATCTTCACATGCATCGCATCGCGCACATCGAGCCGGCCAAGCGTGGCGAAAGCGCCTTGCTGCACCATGGTGGCTTCGAGCGGCAATTGCGCGGCAAAGCCCGCCTTGATTTCGCGCGCTGTAGGCACTCGCCCGCTCTTGTAATCGATGATCTCGCAACCGCCGTCGCTCAAAATGTCGATGCGGTCGGCAAAGCAGCGCAAGGTGAAAATGCTGCCGTCATCGAGATCGATGGACAGCTTGCCCGACAGTTCGATGGCGCTGTCGGCAAGACGGGTGCGGCGCTCGTCTTCCCAATCTAGCCATTGCGCCAGACCGGCCTCGATGCGCGGCCATTGGAAGGCGCGGTAATCGGCATTCTCAAGCAGCACAGCCAGTTTTTCGTGCGCGAGCGCGCGCAACTGCGCCAGCGCATCGTCTGGCAGCGGGCCGCGCGGGTGGCTTTGGACGAAAGCGCCAAGGACGTCGTGCAATTGCGTGCCGGCTTCGCGCGCGCCGGGCTCCGCGCCAATATCCTCGAAGGGCTGCAACTTCAGAATATAGCGCGCGTAAGTCGCGTAAGGGTCGCGGCGAAGGGTCTCAATAGCCGTCACGCTCAGGGATTGCGGGCGTAACGCCAGCGCCGGCTTGGGCTCGGGGCGTTCGATGGCGCCGATGCGGTCCGGCCTGTCGAGCCTGCGCGCCAATCCGATCAGCCGCTCGCCGGAGGTTTTGCAGGCGGCAAAGGCCGGACCTGCCAGCGCCTCCAGCCGTTGCAGAAAGCGCGAGGGAACGGTGGGCGCACCATTGCGCTTGAGGGCGCGGCTGATGATGACGTGCGGCGTGCCCAAAGCTTGGGTAAAATCATGTGCTGTCTGGCCGATGCGCCGCTCGGGCGCAGACAGGCCAAGCTCGCTGCGCATGGGGCGGTTGAGAAATGCGCCGCTTGTTGTCTGCGGCGGCCAGATGGTCTCGTCCAATCCAGCCAGCAGCATCACATCGGCGCTGATGAGGCGGGCTTCGAGCAGGCCCAGAATCTTCAGGCGCGGATGGGCGCGCGCGGGTCCGCGCACAATCGCCTCACGCGTCACCAGATCGACAAGTGCGCGATAATCGACCGCGCGGAACAAAATCGTATCGCCCGCGCGCATCGCGAGTTCGGTGAAAAGCTGTTCAAAAATATCGAAGCTCTCGTCGTATCGCACGCCTGCCTCTTCGCCCGTGGCTATCAGGGCGGCCAGCGCCTGCCTGTGCATGGCGATATGGGCGGGCAGCGTGTCCTGACGTGCGAGGCTGCGCAGCGGCGAGAGGGCCGTTGTGATGCGCGAGACGAGATCGGCAAGCTTCTCCCAATCCTGCGCATCGATGCGTTTGCAGGCGGGGTGGGCATGGATATTGGCAGCTGCAACACGCGCGGCGGCGACCATGTCCTGCGGCTGTTCGCGATCCGCGTTCACGCCGCGCAGCACCGCTATTTCCAGCAAGGCCGTCAGCCGTTCGATCTCGGGCCGCGGCAGCCCCAGACGCACAAGCGGATGGGCCAGAAGCGCCAGCCATTCGGCCGGCATGCAGGCGGCCTCGCCGCAGGCCAGAGCCAGACGCGCGAGCACGCCATAGGAGGATGTCGCCAGCGGCTCGCCGCCGGAATCGTCGATCTCGATGTTCCAGCGCGCGAGTTCGGCGCGCACACGGCGCGCAAGCGCGCGGTCGGGCGTCACCAGTGCTGCCGTCTGGCCCGGTGTTTCGAGCGCTTCGCGCATGCGCAACGCCAGCGCCAGCGCTTCCTCGCGCTCATCAGCCGCCACCACCATGGTGATGCCGGCCAGTGCGGCCTCCATGCTTTCGGGTGTGAACCCTTTGCGAAATTCCGGCCAGCTTTCGGTGGCGTCCGCGGGCAGGAAGGATTCGCTCAGCAACCTGTGCCGCTCTGCCAGCGCCGGATCGGGCGCGCCGAGTTGACGGATGGCTTCGCGCGGCATGTGCAGGAAGGAGAGCAAGCGCGCGAGCGCAGCCTGCGGGTGGCCGGCCGAGGGCTCGATGTCCTTGGCCCGATCGCCCGCGATCAATTGCCAAGCGCGCGCATCAAGCGATGCGTCGAGGCCAGGCAGAACCACGGCGCCCTGATCGAGCCTTGCAATGGCGGCAAGCAGATTGGCGGTGGCGCGATTTGTGCCCGTCGAGCCAATGGCGATGACGGGCGCGATGAAACCATCGCGCGACAGGCGGGCGATTTCGCGCTCCACCAGCAGCCGCTGGCGCGTCGCCGCATCGACAAGGCCGCGCTCCTGCAAGGCCGCGGGCCAGAACAGGGACGCTATTTCCAGGAATTTGATCGTCACCGCCCAATAGCGGTCGAATTCATCAGGCGCGAGATGCTTGAGCTTGTCCCAATCCGCATCCTCGACAATCATTTCATCGATCAGCGCGGCGAGGTCGCCGGCCAGATGCCAGGCCTGTGCGGGAGCCTTGGCGACAAGCAGGGCCTCGCTGTGGTCGGTCTTGATCTCGCCGCCCTCGACATGGGTGATGGCGTGTTCGAGCTGCTTTGCCCAGGCATGGATGAGATGCATCAGGGCAAGGCGTCTGTCGATCGGGCTGATGGCGTCCGGCACGCCCTCGACGGGGCCTTCGCTCACCTCGAACAGCAGCCCCGTCTCGATGCTTTCAAGCTGGCCGAGCGGCACGATTCTGGGCATGAGCACGGCGGGGCCGGGCAGGCGGCGAATGAATTCGGAGGCCAGCGCACGCGCGGCGCGCCGCGTCGGCACGTAGATGGTCGCGGCTGCGAAATCGAGCGGCGCCGTGCCGGGACCGATGCTGGAGACGACATCCCCGGCAAGAAGCTTCTCGGCGAAGGTCGCCAGAAAGGGCGATCCGGGATGGATGGTGAAGACGCGCGGGCTGCGTGTCATTCAGCCGGCCTCATTCTGTGGAAAGGGCGATGGCGGCCTCGGCGTCTGCAATGGCTTCCGGCGTGCCGACATGCAGCCATGTGCCATCCAGCCGCAAGCCAAACAGCCGGCCTTTTTCGGCGGCCTCGAAGAAGAAAGGCGCAAGCTTGAAGACGTCCTGCGCCTGGTCGGCAAACAGCTCGGGCTTGATGATGCCGACGCCCGAATAAACGAAGGGTGCGACATCGCCCTCGGCGCGCCGCGTCAGGCGTCCCTGTGGGTCCATGTGGAAATCGCCCTGCCAGTCGACGCCGACGGAGGCCGAGGTGGCGGCCACCAGCAGCAGGATATCCATGCGCGCCGGATCCCAGAAATCGGCGAGCCGGTGCAGATTGTTGAGCGGTCCCTCGATCCAGAACGCATCCGTATTGCAGAGAAAAAACGGCCGTCCGCCAAGTTCCGGCAGCACTTTGGCTATGCCGCCACCTTGATCGAGCAAACGCGCGCGCTCGTCCGAAATCACGATTTCAGGCGCGCTGCGCTCTTGCAGATGGGCTTCGATCTGGTCGGCAAGGTAATGCACATTGACGATGGCGCGCGCCACGCCCGCGCGTGCGAACAGATCGAGCGCATGATCGATGAGCGCCTTGCCCGCGACCTTGACCAGCGGCTTGGGGATTGTGTCCGAGATCGGCCGCATGCGCGTGCCAAGGCCAGCGGCAAAAACCATCGCTGTGTCTGGCAAGGCGCGCGGCATCATTCGCTCTCATCCTTGGCAAGCACGAGCGGCAGGTTGGTCTCGTACCAGTTCTTGATTCCAGCCAGCGCCGGATGGGCGAGATCCTTGCGCAGATAGTGCCGGATGCGCGGAATATGCGCGAGATATTGTGGCTTGCTGTCGCGCTTGTCGAGGCGGGCGAAAATGCCGAGCACCTTGGTTGCGCGCTGCGCGCCCATGATCGCATAGGCGCGGGCAAAGGCCTCGATGTTGAAGGTGGGATCGCTCTCGCGGCGCTGGCGCAGGTAATGGCCAAGCAGCTGCATTTCGAGGCCATCGGGCACGGTGACGCGCGCATCCTGCAACAGCGATGCGACGTCATAGGCCGGGTGTCCCATGACGCAATCCTGGAAATCGAGCAGGCCGACCTTGCCCAGGCCCTCGCGATCGGGAAGCCAGAGCAGATTGGGCGAATGATAATCGCGCAACGTCCAAGTGCGCGGCGCGGCCACGATCTCGACCAGCAATTCGCGCCATAGATTGACGAAGGTCGCACGCGCGCCCGACGCCAGATTGGCCTTGGCGATATGGGGCGCATACCAGCCCACCAGCAATTCGATCTCGATGGTCAGCGCATCGAGATCGTATGGGGGAATGCGATAGGGCTCGGGTTTGGCGTCCACACTATCGGGCAATTTGCGTGCATGAAGCGCGGCCAGCACGCCGACGGCTGCCGCATAACGCTCAGGGATCGGGCCATTGTCATCGACAATGCCTTGCCCGCCGAGGTCTTCGAGAATGGCAAGGCCATTGTCCTTGTCATCGGCATAGATTTCGGGCGCGGAAAATCCCTGGCCGCGCAAGGCATGATCGATGGCGATGAAGGGTGCGATATCTTCCGCCAGCCGCGCAATGGCGCTGTAGGGCTTGCCGTAGCGCACCGGCGGACCATCCGCACGGCGGGGCGAAATCATCAGGATCGCGCGGCTGCCATCGTCCTTTTCGAGCCGCTCATAAGCGCGCGTCGAGGCATCGCCCAGCATGAAGGTGCGCCGTGCATCGGTCCAGCCGGCATGCGCGAGCAGGCTCTCCAGCGATAATGCGCGCGCGAGGCGCTCGGCATAGACGCCGCTCCCTGTCAGCACGACCTTGCGATATTGGGTGCCGCGCGCAATGTTGAGGCGCAGCTCGATATCGAGCCGGTCGGCGGGCAATTCGCTGCCCGCACGCTCCGCCCATTCCACCAGAACGACCGCGCCCTCGGCCGCCTCGTCCCAGCCGAGTTCGGCGAGTTCGGAGGGGGATTTGATGCGGTAAAGATCGGCATGCACGATGGGAAAGCGCTCGCCATCGTAGATCTGCATCAGGGTGAAGGTCGGGCTTGGCACTTCAAGCTCGGGGTCCTTCACCAATTCGCGGATCAGCGCACGCGCAAAGACTGTCTTGCCCGCGCCAAGATCGCCCGAAAGCGTCACAAGGTCGCCGGGCGCGACAAAGCCCGCGATGCGGTGGGCGAGCGCGGCGGTCGCCGCTTCATCGACGAGATCGAGCTCGAAACGTGCTGTCAACGCATCCGCCAAAGCAGAGCTCCTCATGCAAAAGCGGCTTGTATCACCAGCGCGCCGTCATCGGGAAATACGCAGGTAACGATTGTGCCCTCACCGGGCGCGGATTCAATATGTACATCCCCGCCATGGAGCTCGACAAAAGAGCGCACGATGGAGAGGCCAAGGCCAACGCCGCGGTGGCGCGAGCCCACCGTATGCGTGTGGAAACGGTCGAACACATGGTCAAGCACGTCGAGCGGAATGCCGCGGCCCTGATCGGTGACCTTGAAGACGATTTCGCCGGGGCGGCGCAAAGCCGCCAGCGTCACCGTCTGTCCGGGCTCGGAGAAGCCGATTGCATTCGACAGGAGGTTGAACAAGACCTGACGGATGCGTTTGCCGTCCGCCCGGAAGGAGCCAATATCGTCGAGCGCGACAATATTGAGATGGATGCTCGATTCCGCGAGCCTGTCCTGCAGCCCTTCGGTCGCAGCAGCAATCGTGGTGCGAATGTCGACGCTCTCGAGCGACAGCTCCATCGCATCCGTATCGATCGAGGCGAGATCGAGAATGTCGTTGATGATGGCGAGCAGCGCGGCAGAGGATTTGAGCACATAGCCGGTATATTCGCGCTGCTTGGTGTTGAGCGGGCCCACCGCACCATCGCCCAGCAGCTGAATGAAGCCGATGATATTGGTCAGCGGCGAGCGCAGTTCGTAGCTCACATGATGTACGAAATCGTTGCGCAGCTTTTCGGCATCGAGCAGCGCCTGATTGCGCTCGGTCAACGCCCGCTCGACGCTCACGCCCGCCGTCACATCGATGAAGGTCAACAGCGTCGCGCCATCGGGCAGCGGCGCGGTCACGCAATCGACGATTGAGCCGTCGCGCCGCGCGAAACGGCGCTCGAAACCGGTGCGGGCATCTTGCAGGCCAGCCACGAGACTGCGCAGATCGTCCCAATCTTCGCGCCGATCATGCAGTGCCATGCAGGCGCGCATCACCTGGTCGAAATGCGGCCTTTCGGCAAGCGCTGCAGCATCGCAACGCCAGAGCGTCGTAAACGCCGGGTTGAAGAGTTTCAGCCGCCCGTCGGTGCCAAACACCGCGACGCCTTCCTTCAGCGAGTCGAGTGTTTCGCTCTGCACGCGCGTCAGCGCATTGAAGGAGGATTCGAGATGGAAGCGCTCGGTGACATCATCGAAGAGATAGGTCACGCCGCCTTGCGGATTGGGATTGATGACGGTGCGCAAGGTGCGCGCGCCGGGCAGATACCAGACTTGCTCGCTGGTCTCGACCGATTGATAGGCCTCCATGAGGCCGGCTTTCCAGCTGCGGAAATCGGCCTGTTCGGGCAGGCGGCCTTCGGCGCGCAGCCGGTCGAGGATTTCTGAATCGGCTGGATGCTGATCGAGAAAAGCCGCATCGAGCGACCAGAGCTGGCGATAGGCGGTGTTGTAGAAGGCCAGCCTGCGGCTCTGGTCGAAAATGGCGACCGCGGTCGACAATTGGTCGAGCGTGCGGGCATGGGCATCCATCTGCCGGCCAAGATCGGCGCGCACCTGCTCGAGCTCGGAGACATCGGTCGCAAGCCCGCCAGAGCCATTTTCCAGCGGCACATCAGTCACGTCGAGCATATGGCGCTGGCCGGCAACGACTGCGGCCACGCGTGCGCGCCAGGTCTCTGCCCTGCCGCGCGCCTCTGTCACCGCATTGCGCACGGTCTGGTCGAGCAGTTCGGTTCCCGCGTCCAGCACTTCGTCGCGGCGGTTACCCTCCACGGCGCGGACATAGGCGCGGTTGACCCAGGTGAGCCGACCCTGCCCGTCGCGCAGCCAGGCGGGGCCGGGCGCTGCATCGAGCATGGCGCGCAGGCCGTCGCGCTCGATCATGACCTGCCCATAGGCCTCGCGCAGGCGCGTCAGTTCGAGCCGGTCGCCCGAGACGTCGCGGATGCGCAGCACGGCGCGGCCTGCAACCGCGCGGCCCTCGGCTTCCAGATGGCGACCAGTGAGGGTGACGAGCGGCAGGCGGAAGGCTTCGCCGCGCAGGCGCAGGCGTTCGACCACGCGCTCGAGCTGCTGGGCCGCCTGCGGCGCGAGCCAGGCCCCGAAGGCCAGCACGCGGCGCGCCGGCGCAACATCGGTCAGGAGCGTGACTTCGCCCTCGATATCGGGCTCGTCATGGGCATAGCCCCAGCAGATCGTGATGTGGGATTCGGCAGCCAGAAAAACTTCGGCACGGTCGAGGCGGGCGCGCACGGCATTGAGTTCGCCGGCCAGCGCGCTCTCGCGCTTCTCGGCCGATTTGCGTCCCGCCATATGCAGGAAGGTCGCTGCGGTGGCAAAAATTCCCAGCGCAATAGCGGCTGAAACACCAATCATTTCAGGTTGATCGGCAAAAGCCTCGCCGGCTGCGCTGACATGGGTTGCACTCGCCAGAGCGGTGGTCGCAAGCACTGCTGGGAGAGGCCATAGGGCTGTGCATGCGGTGATCGCCTGCCGCCAACGTTTTTGCCTTCCCATTCCCCGTCTTGCCCCTGCGTCGGCTGGCGCGTTCCCGCGCGATCTGGATGCGTGGCGCAACGCAAAACTTCGCCTGTCCCCGAATCAGTTCACTTTAGCTGGACGATTCGCTTCGACAAAGTGGTTAACAAAAAGGAAACGCCTCCGCCCGGGGGGCGGAGGCGCAATAAAGTTGTTTTTAGCTGGAGCTGTTGCTCAATAGCGATAGTGGTCGGGCTTGAAGGGGCCCTGCTCGGGCAGGCCGAGGTAGGTCGACTGCTCCTGCGTCAGCTTGGTGAGCTTCACGCCGATTTTGGCGAGATGCAGCATCGCGACCTTTTCATCGAGGTGCTTGGGCAGCGTGTAGACCTTCTTTTCGTACTGGCCCTGCTTCGTCCAGAGCTCGATCTGCGCAAGCGTCTGGTTGGTGAAGGAGGCCGACATGACGAAGGACGGGTGGCCGGTGGCATTGCCGAGATTCACAAGGCGGCCTTCCGACAGCAGGATGATGCGCTTGCCATCGACGAATTCGATTTCGTCGACCTGCGGCTTGATGTTCGACCACTTGTAGTTGCGCAGGCCCGAGACCTGGATCTCCGAGTCGAAGTGGCCGATGTTGCAGACGATCGCCCGGTCCTTCATGGCGCGCATGTGGTCGACGGTGATGACGTCCACATTGCCCGTCGCGGTGACGAAAATGTCGGCCCGCGTTGCGGCATCTTCCATCGTCGTGACTTCATAGCCTTCCATCGCCGCCTGCAGGGCGCAGATCGGATCGACTTCAGACACCATCACGCGGCAGCCGGCATTCTTCAGCGAAGCCGCCGAACCCTTACCGACATCGCCAAAGCCCGCGACCATGGCGACCTTGCCCGCCATCATCACATCGGTGCCGCGACGGATGCCGTCGACCAGCGATTCCTTGCAGCCGTAGAGATTGTCGAACTTCGACTTGGTGACGGAATCGTTGACGTTGATGGCCGGCCACAGAAGCGAGCCGTCCTTCTCCATATTGTAGAGGCGATGCACGCCCGTGGTCGTCTCTTCCGAGACGCCCTTGATGGCGGTTCCGTTGCGCGTGTACCAGCCGGGGTTGGACTTGAGGCGCTTCTTGATCGCGGCGAAGAGGATTTCCTCTTCTTCATTGCCTGCCTTTTCGAGGAAGGCGACGTCGCCCTTCTCGGCGCGCATGCCGAGGTGGATCAGCATGGTGGCGTCGCCGCCATCGTCGAGGATCATGTTCGGCGTGCCGCCGTCAGCCCATTCGAAAATGCGATGGGTGTAATCCCAGTAATCTTCGAGGCTCTCGCCCTTGATCGCAAAGACCGGGGTGCCGACAGCAGCGATGGCCGCAGCGGCCTGATCCTGGGTCGAATAGATGTTGCACGAGGCCCAGCGGATGTCGGCGCCCAGCGCCTGCAGCGTCTCGATCAGCACGGCCGTCTGGATGGTCATGTGCAGCGAGCCGGCGATGCGTGCGCCCTTGAGCGGCTGCGACGCGCCAAATTCCGCGCGGGTCGACATGAGACCCGGCATTTCGGTCTCGGCGATGGCGATTTCCTTGCGGCCCCATTCCGCGAGCTTGATGTCGGCGACGACGTAATCGTTGAAATGAGCGCTCATGATCTGCCTCGGTTGTTTGTGGCTGGCTCTATAGCAGGCTCTGCCACTTGCCGCAATGAAGATATAAACATGTCTTTATATGGACGCGGACCCTATGTCCCGCGCCGCAGCGCTGCCGCGTCGAGCCAGAACACCTCGCCCGCGCTGTCAGCGGTGTCGAGCCACAGGAAGGGCAGGTCGGGATATTCCGCCTCGAGGATCTCGCGACCCTCGCCCATTTCGCACAGCAGGCCGCCCTCGGCGGTCAGGTGGTTGCCGGCCTCGCTCAGGATACGGCGGACGATGTCCAGTCCGTCCTCACCCGATGCAAGCGCCATTTCCGGCTCGTGGGCATATTCGGGCGGCAGCGCGGCCATCACATCGGCCCCGACATAGGGCGGATTGGTGATGATGATATCGTAGCGGCGTCCCGCCAGCGGGGCAAAAAGGTCGCCGTGGAACAGGCTCAGCCTCTCGCCAAGGCCGCTGTCGGCGACATTGATCCTAGCCACGTCCAGCGCGTCGGGCGAGAGATCGACCGCATCGACATGGGCGTGGGGGAAGGTCTGGGCGGTTAGGATGGCCAGGCACCCCGAGCCTGTGCACAGGTCGAGCGCGGACACGACAGTCTCCGGATCGACGAGGATCGGCCCCTCTTCGCCCGAAAACAGGCCAGTGCGCAGCAATTCGCCGATGAAGGAGCGGGGCACGATCACGCGTTCATCGACATAGAAGGGCACGCCCCCGACATAGGCGCGCTTGACCAGATAGGACGCGGGCTTGCGCGTGGTGATGCGCGCCAGGATCAGCTCGGCGAGGCGCATGCGCTCTGCGGGCAGGAGGCGGGCATCGAGAAAGGGGTCGAGCTTGTCGATGGGCAGAGACAGGCCCTCGAGGATCAGAAAGGCGGCTTCATCCAGCGCATCGGTGGTGCCGTGGCCAAAGACCAGCTCATGGGCGCGGAAATGGCTCAACGCAAAGCGCAGGAAGTCGCGCGGCGAGACGAGTTCAGCCGCAACAAGGGCGGCGTCGGGAAGGCTGTCAGGGCTCATGGGATCGTCGCTCCGCTGCGGTCGCGCCGGTTTAGCCCGCGCCCCTTCCCCTGTCGAGGCGCGATCATTCGGGAGGCTCGGGGGCGACGTCTTCGGCCGGGGGCTCGACAAGGATCACCACCAGGTCCGGGTAGAAGGCAAGATGGCCCGCGATTGCCCTGACCTGGGGATGCGGCGTCTCATAAGACCAGAGCGCATCTTTCGCGTGCTGGCCGTCGGGCGCGGCCAGAGAGAAATAATGTGCTTCGCCCTTGTGCGGACAATGGCTGCGATGGCTCGAGGGCTCCATGAGGTCCATCCGTGCGTCCTCGCGCGGGATATAAAGCACGGGTCGCAATGTGCCTTCCCGCAAAACGAGCGCACGGCCGGTGCTTGCCACTTCATAGGCGCCCCAGAGCACGCGCACCCAGTCGTCGGCAGGCTCGATCTCGATCATGGCGCGGGGCTCCGCTGGGTCACATCCACCTCGCAAACGCTGCAAGCGCCAAGTGGTCACAGGCGCACAGACAGAGCCTCGCCTGAGGCCTTGAAAACTGCCATGCTGACGCCACGATTCGTTTTGATACCATTTGTTTATTTCATCGGCCCATTTTCATGTCTTCAAACCCAAAGCCCGCGCTCCGCGCGACCGATCTTGCTGCGGCCATCACGCTTGCCGACCGGCAACAGACCCTTGGCGATCATGGCGCTGCCGCTGCTCTTTATCGGCTCGTGCTCTCCCATATTCCCACCTATGTCGATGCGCGCGCCAAGCTTGCCCGCGCTTTGTTCTGTCTTCAGGAATGGGACGAGGCCTGGCCGGCCTTCGACGTGCGCTTCAGCCTGATGGCCGGCCCGCCCAAGGTGACAGCGCGCAATCGCGACGGCTCGCCGCGTCCGCTGGCGCGTCACACGCAGGGACCACTGCCACGCAAGCTGCTCGTCATGTCCGAGCAGGGCATGGGCGACACGATTCAATTCTGCCGCTTTCTGCCAAGGCTGGTGCAGGCCGGCGTCGACTTGCAGGTGGTCGCGCCCCAGCGCCTGTTTGGCCTTTTGCGGACGCTCGATCCCTCGCCCGCGCTGCTGCCCTCCGAGATCCCCGGCGCTGTCTCGCAGGTCGAAGCCTGGACCACGATGATGGATCTGCCGCATGCGCTTGGGTTGCAAACGCCAGATTATGGCGCGCCCGAGCCCTATCTGCGGGCCGATCCCCAGCGCGTCGCGCGCTGGCGCGAGACGTTAGGGGGACAGGACGGACCGCTTATCGGCATAGTCTGGCGGGGCAATCCCGAGCACAAGGGCGATGCCGAGCGTTCGGGCAAACTCACCGATCTTGCGCCGCTCGCCGCGATCCCCGGCGTGCGCCTGGTCTGCCTGCAATATGATGCCACGGAGGACGAAATTGCCGCATGTGGCTTTGCCGAGAAGATTATCAGGCCGGGGCCCGATTTCGACGCCGGCCCCGATGCCTTTGTCGATTCGGCTGCCATACTGACGCTGCTCGACCGGCTGGTTTGCGTCGATACTTCGCTTGGTCACCTGGCGGGTGCGCTCCATTGCCCGGTCGAACTTCTGCTCGCGCAGGATTGGGCGGACTGGCGCTGGCTCGATCTGGCGCAGACCAACATCTGGTATCCCAAAACACGCCTCTGGCGGCGCGCCAAGACCCAAGCCCATAGCGAGCCCTGGGCCGATGTTGTCGAAAGAATTGCGGCAGCCATCGTGTCCGAGCGCGCCAAGCCGTTGGCGAAGGCCAGGTCCAGCGCGTGAAATTGCTCTCCCGCGAGCATGGACAGGGCCTTGGCCTTGCCCTAGTTTCCGCCCAAATATGGGAGGACATAAGCATGACAAAAAATGCGATGCGCCGCGCGCTTCTGGCCGGCTCCATTTTCGCGGGTTGCGTCACTTTGGGCGTAAGCGCCCAGGCGCAGGAGGTTTCCTTCGCGCGCAAGACCGTCACCATTTACATCGGCAATACGTCTGGTGGCAGCTACGATCTCTATGGTCGTGTCGTCGCGCGCTATATCGGCAAGCATCTGCCGGGCGCGCCGACGGTGGTCGCGACCAATATGCCGGGAGCAGGCACGCTGGTGGCTGCCAATTACATCTACAAGATCGCGCCCAAGGACGGCACGGCCATCGGCATTGTCACCGAGACGCTCGCGCTGGAGCAGGCCACCGCCAATCCGGCCGTGCAATTCGATGCCGCCAAATTCAACTGGGTTGGCCGCATCGCCTCGTCCAACAACATCCACCTGCAGTGGCATACGGCGCGCACGCAATCGGTCGATGACGCGAAGAAATATGAGACGCCCGTGGCAGCCGCCGGGGCCGGCAATATTTCTGAAATCGTGCCCAAGCTGCTCAACGCCACCATCGGCACCAAGTTCAAGGTCATCTCCGGCTTCCCGGCGTCGGCCGAAGGCATGCTGGCGATGGAGCGTGGCGAGGTTGAGGGCACGGCGACATCATGGGCGGCGGTGCGCACCGGCAAGCAGCAATGGCTGGCTGAAAAGAAGGTCAAGATCATCCTGCAGGACGTGCCCGAGCGCAGCGCCGAATTGCCCGACGTGCCGGCCCTTGGCGAATTGGGCGACACAGAGGGTGACCGCCAATTGCTGCGTCTTTACGCCAGCGGTGGCGCCATCGGCCGCGCCTTCATCGCTCCGCCCGCCGTGCCTGCGCCGATCATGAAGTCGCTGCAGGACGGGTTCATGGCAATGACCAAGGATCCCGAGATGATCGCGGAAATGAAGAAGGCCAATCTCGATCTCGAGCCGCTTGGCCCCGAGAAACTGGCAGAGGAAGTCCGCAAGACGCTGGCGACGCCTGAAGCCGTCACCAAGCGCGCGCGCGAAATTCTCTCGCGCTGATCGCCACCACATACCAAAGGGCCCATGTGCACATCTTCCGATGCGCATGGGCCCTTTTTTATGCGCGCTCAGGGCACGCGGATCTTGATGGTGAATGAGGCCGGAAAATATTTGCGGATGAAGGCCGACAATTTTTCCGCCTGCGTTGCACTGAGTTCTATCTGACCGCCCTTTTTATCGGTGATGGCCAGGCTGTGCAGCTTGCCGGTGGCCGCGAGTGCGCCCAGCGAGTCGAGTGATTTCATGATGTCGTTGAACGTGCCCTTGATGTCGGCGCTCACCGCGAGTTTGCTCATCGCGGCGGGCGTCAGGCGGGCGTAGGACGATGCCGCGGCGGGCGCATCCGAAATGACGATCTGCGATCCGTTGAGCTTTTCAAGCAGCGGCACGCAATTTCCAGCCTGTGCG
The DNA here is from genome assembly GCA_947370975.1 of Beijerinckiaceae bacterium. Lineage (GTDB taxonomy): Bacteria > Pseudomonadota > Alphaproteobacteria > Rhizobiales > Beijerinckiaceae > Terripilifer. The sequence goes on along the minus strand of CANBNG010000013.1, from coordinate 41,041 downwards.
GCGGTGAGGCGGACCGTTCCAATATTCGTCAGATTGACTTTCTTGATGAAGCCGCCGGCAGCCAGCGGGTTCAGCGAACTGCTGAAATAATTCATCTGGTCGGACGAGCACAGAAGGCTCACCGAACTGACCTCGGGATATTGCTTGAGCGTCTTGACCGCATCGGGGGGGACGCCGGTCACATCGATCGTGTTCGCCATGCCGCTGTCGGCGCCGCGCACCGTCTGGGTAAGGCTGACGAGATCGGCTGCACCGGGCGCTGCGCCCGCATAGGTGAATTGCAGCTGGTTGCCGGTGGCCTTCACGCCAATCGTGGGGGCGTTCTGCCCGGCGAAAGCCGGTGAGATCGAAATGGCCGCGGCGATGGCGTTGCGCAGCGCGCGAACGCGGTCGACAGCTGTGTCGCCGGGTTGAATGTCGAGCGGGCCAATTGTGAGCTGCGTCGGCGTGGTCTGGCCCGGAGCAACCAGCGACAATTTGAATTCATCGCGGTTTTGCAATTGTCCGTAGACGAGCAGCGACTGCTTCTGGTTGAGCGCGGTCGGGCTCACGGGATCGCGGGTGGCCGGGCCAAAGGAGACCTGACGCGGCTGCGTGGTGATGTTCTTGAGCAGGCTGTAGCCCGAGACCAGCTGATCGTAGGAGAGCGTCATGTCCTTCTGCGGCGGGTCGGTGTTCAGGCCCGAGCCGTCGGCAAGTCCGGTGATCATATTGACCGGCAGATTGCGGTAATTGTTCAAGACCCGGATGCTTTCCCAGGCCGTCGGCTCGGCAATATTGGCGGTTGTATCGGTCACGGTCACGTCGCCGCCATAGCGCGCCCAGAGATTGGGACCAAGCGCTGCCACATCGGCGGCCTTCAGCGTGACATTGGGGCTCGCCCCCTCGACCGTCAGGGTGGTGATCTTGTTGGCCTGGCCGAGCGCCTTGAGCTTGGCGCTCGTCTGGCTGTCGAGCGAGGACAGGTCGGAGGAAAGGTTCAGCGACAGGTTGCCGGCAAACAGGTTGAGAATATTGGCGGACAGTCCGGCAGCCGCCGCAGCATCGATGCTGGCCGTTGCCCCCGTTGCAGTGCGGACGGACATCAGCTTATGCCCGGCCCCGCTCGCAGCCAGTGCCTGCAGGCGGCTTTGGCCGGTGGCTGACATCGGCGGCGTGACAAGCTCGGACAGGCTCGCGCTGATCGTCAGCGTGGTGGGCGGCAGGGTTGCGGGATCGAAGTCGACAATCTGGTAGGCGGCCTGATCGGTTGCGGACAATTGCGAGTAGGCCTGAAAGCTCAGGCTCTTGGTCGGGTCGCTTATCTTCACGTAGGAATCGAGCTTGGCCCGCAGCGTGTCCATGCTGGTCGGGACGCCGCCAAAGGCCGCCGCCTGGCCCTGTGTCGAGATGGAGACTTTCACCGACGAGCTGGTCGCCTGGCCCAGCGTGACCTGCGTCCCCGATTGCGTCTTGAGCGCAGGAGTGGGGGGTGACGCGGGCGTAGTGACGCCACTGGTCACATAACGTCCGGTCGCGGGGTTGAGAACGGTAATGGACAAGGGGTTCACTCCAACAGCAACCCTATCGCCTAGCAATCCGTGTGCCAGCCGCCAAGCCTGACCTGCAGCCTTGGATTGTACCAATTTTACATACCCGTTGCCTGTCTTGATGGCCCATAACGAGCTGAATCTTTGCGCTAAACCCTTCAGGCGAAAGAATGAAGGAGCACGACGATGCGCCGGATATGGCGAGGGTATGCAAACGGCGGCTTCTTGAACCGCTTTCTTGCCGTTCTGGATCTTTGTTCCCTCAAAAAGGGCGCAGCCATCCTGCTTCTGGGAACGCTGCTCTCCATCGTGCTCGCTGTTGCCACTGTCAGCGTGATCTGGTCGAGCTACCGCGCTGCGACGGAAGAGTGGAGCCACCGGGTTGCCGGACTGTCCGAAATGATCGCCGCCCACGCCAAGCAGAGCGTGGAATCCAGCGACGAAATCCTTCTCGCTGTTGTCGAGACAATCAACGCGCTGGATATATCGAGCGTCGAGGAATTCAGACGCAGGCTTGCAACGCAGGAGGTTCACGAAAGCCTTGCAAGTCGCATAAAAGGCGCGCCGCATATAGCCCTTTTGGCGTTGATCGACGGCGATGGAATGGTGGCGAACAATTCCTTGAAATTCGTTCCCCCTTATCCCTTCTCCCAGTGGGATGCGCTGAAAGACGAATTGCTGGACGACAAGAATGTCGACAAGATTTTTTCCAATGCGTTCCATCCTGTGATTGCGCCATCGGGGCAATGGATCATCGCTGTCGGACGCAAGGTCTTCAGCAAGTCTGGTATGTTTTTGGGCGCTGTGGGCGTTGGCATCAAAGGCCGGCACTTTGGCGACTTTTACAGCCACCTGCCGATCAACGATGGCTATTGCGTGAATCTTTTGACGCAAAACGGCCTACAGCTGGCCGGTTCGGCAAACAGTGCTGGCGAAATGGGCAAGAAAACCCCCATTCGTGAATTTGACGCCGCGCTCAAGCAAAAGGATCGCGCCGTTTTCGTCACGTCCGATCCCACCGCTGGCCAATTGGACGAGAGGCTGACTCGATTGATCGCCATGCGCCGAATTCCCGAGATTTCGATGGTCGCCGTCGTCGGGATCAGTGGCAGCGCCTATCTTGCCCAATGGAAACAGAACGCCCTTGTTGCGGGCGTTGGCGGCGGCGCCATTTCGTTGTTCGTTCTGCTCTTGACCTTCGGCGTCTACAAACTCTTCGTCGAGATGGAGGCCGCGCGCGCGGAGGCTGTGGCCCATGCTGGTGCGAAGACGCGATTCCTGTCGGCGATGAGCCACGAAATCCGCACGCCGCTGAATGCGATTGCGGGAAGCGCGGAACTCATAGCCGCGCATGATCTGCCGACCGAGGTTGGCAAGTTTGCGAGTCTCGTCCATCGCTCGTCCAGGCATCTTCTGTTTCTGGTGAACAATATTCTCGACTTTGCCCGGTTTGAGGCCGGCAAGCCGCGCGTCGAGGTCGCGCCGTTTGAACTTCTCTCCGTGCTCAACACGATCATGGATATCGCGCGGTCGCTGCCAGGGGCCGAGGGCCTCGCGGTGCAGATGACGGTCAGGAGCGAGACGCCAAAGATCCTTCTGGGCGACTTCGGCATCCTGACCCAGATCATTCTCAATCTTGTCGGCAATGCCATCAAGTTCACGGAGAAAGGGTCAGTCGTGCTGCGTGTGGACTACGAGCCCGGGCCCGGTTTGCTCGTCGTGGCGGTCTCCGATACCGGCTGCGGGATTGCGCCGAGCGAAGAGGAGGCGATCTTCCGCCCCTTCGAGCGAGGACAGGCCGTCAAATCCGGCGTCGAGGGCACAGGCCTCGGGCTGACCATCGTGCGCCAGCTCACAGCAGCCCTTGGCGGCACGATCTCGTTGCGCAGCGTGTGCGGCGTCGGGTCGACTTTCACAGTCAAACTGCCCATGCAGGCGGCGTCCCTTCAAGTCCAGGCAGAGACGCGCGAAGCGCCCCAGACATCGGCCTCGCTTCATATCCTGGTTGCTGAAGATGTCGCGGCCAACCGGATGGTGATTGAAGCCTTGCTGCGGCGGCAGGGGCATAGCGTGCACCTCGCCGCAAACGGGCTGGAAGCGCTGGACGCGATAAGAAAATGGAATTTCGACGCGATCCTCATGGATGTGCAGATGCCGGAAATGGACGGTATCGAGGCGACACGGGCGATCCGTCGCATGCCAAAGCCGCTGGGCGACATGCCGATCATCGGCCTCACAGCCTTTGTCGAGCCCGAGCAGCACGCCTTGATGCTGGAAGCCGGCATGAACCTTTGCCTGACCAAGCCGGTGCAGATCCCCAATCTCGTTGCAGCCCTGGCGGGCGCGGGCGGGGCGTCCAGCACGACGCGCAAGGATCCAAGGGCTGAGGATGTCTTTCTCGGGGATCCGTCATTGCGGCTGCTTTTCCTGTCCGAGGTTCAGGCCGGACGAGACGAGCTTGCTGCCTGCCTGTCTGTGGACGAGGCCGGTCTTTCCCGAATCGCTCACAAGCTGCGCGGATTGTTCGCCACATTCGACATGCCGGCACTCGCGCAATTGGCGGCCACAGCCGAGGCCTCACGGCGCGGTGCGGACGCTCAAAAACTGCTTGAGGCTATCGACGCCCTGCCCCAGCCTGTGGAGCAAAACTGATCGGGGAGGGGGACATGTCTACCGCTGAGGACAATACGTCGAACGACGTACAGTCTCGGGGTAATGGTGCCCAGGAAAGGACTCGAACCTTCACGGCTGTTAAGCCACTGGCACCTGAAGCCAGCGCGTCTACCAATTCCGCCACCTGGGCACGGGCGGGTTCTACGGGGCGGAGGCGCTGCTTGTCAATCGCGCCGGAGTGATCGGGTGTGACTTATTTCTTTCATCTGCCCCATGAAAACCTGAAACAGCCGTTCTATATTGAAGTCAGCAAGCGATGCTGTCGGGGCCAAATGCCCTTGCGGAGATCGCTGCAACAGATAGGCTGCCCTCTGCGTTTGGCGCTTATCCGTTCAAACGAGGGGTGCCTGCCATGCCGCGTTCCGAGCAAAACATGATCCGCCTGCTGGCGTGGAACGCGCTTGCGGGCGCGGTGCTGGGAATTTTGTTCGCGGCTTTCCTTGTCTATTGGGACGTCGCCGGCCTTGGCTCGCTGCTGGCCAAGAGCGACAGGCCGCTGCCTGCGCTTTTCCTGCTGTTTGGCGGCTTTGCCATCACCTTCGGCAGCGCTGTCTGCGGCACCGCCATCATGGGCCTGCGCGATGACAGGGATGATGGGCCCGGCGGCGGGCATCGCGAGCTCATTCCGATCCCGATTCGCGTGCGCCGGAAATAGCGCGCCCTCTGTACAGACGCCCCCGCGTCCATTAATCAGCTGGCAGCATAAGGCTGGGCTGACGACGCGGAGTTTTCCATGCTTGAGACAGGCGACAAGACGGGCCGGTTGGTCACGGTTTTCGGCGGCACGGGCTTTGTCGGACGCCATGTCGTGCGTGCGCTGGCCAAGCAGGGCTGGCGGATCCGCGTCGCCTGCCGCCGCCCCGATCTCGCAGGCCATCTCCAGCCCTCGGGCCGTGTTGGCCAAATCCATGCCGTGCAGGCCAATTTGCGCTACCCCGCATCGGTCGCGGCTGCGGTGCGCGGGGCCGATGCGGTTATCAATCTCGTCGGCATTCTGACCGAGACCGGCCGCCAGAGCTTCGATGCCGTGCAGGGTTTTGGCGCGCGCGCGGTGGCGCGGGCGGCCAAGGAGGCGGGCGTCAAGACCTTCGTGCAGATGTCGGCGCTGGGCGCCGATCCGCAGTCGGATTCGGCCTATGCCCGCACCAAGGCCGCGGGCGAAGCGGCAGCCTTTGAATTTTTCCCCGACGCCATCGTGCTGCGCCCCTCCATCATCTTTGGGCCGGAGGATGATTTCTTCAACCGCTTCGCCGCGCTCGCGCGCATGTCGCCCGTCCTGCCGCTGATCGGTGGCGGGGAGACACGTTTTCAGCCGATCTATGTCGGCGATGTCGCGCAGGTCTTCGTGCGCGCGCTCTCGGGCCAGATCAAGCCGGGCATGGTTTACGAGCTGGGTGGCCCGGAGGTGAAGAGCTTCCGCGAGCTGATGGAATTCACTTGCGCCACAATCGGCCGCAAGCGGCTGCTGGCGCCCATTCCTTTCAGCGCGGCCCACTACATGGCGCTCGGCACAGAGGTCGCCGCCAAGGCCTCGCTGGGCCTGTTCCCGAAAATGCTGCTGACGACGCGCGATCAGGTGCGCCTGTTGCAGCGTGACAATGTGGTGTCGCAGGAGGCGCTCAACGAAGGCCGCACTCTGGGCGGTCTGGGCATCGAGGCGGAATCGATCGGGGCTATCGTGCCCTCCTATCTCTACCGCTTCCGCAAGTCCGGCCAGTTCGAACGTCAGCGCCCTGCCTGAGCGAGGGGCAAGCCGTCGTCGCGTGACAATTTCTGGTGGATGCGGACCATGAAGGCTGTCCCGAAAAGCGGGGTCAGCAGATTGACGATCGGCACCACCACGAAACAGGCGATGAGCAGGCCGCAGCAAAAAATATAGAAGCGATGCTGGCGACGCATGTCATGCGTCTCCTCGAGCGATCTGTAGCGCAGCGCCGCCAGCTCGAAATATTCCCGCCCCAGCAGATAGGCATTCGCCACGAAGAAGACGGCGATGTTGACCCCGGGAAGCAGGAATACGAGCAGCGCGACCACATTCACCAGAATCGAAACAAGGGTGAATTTTGTCGCGAGCCAGACGGCGCGGCCGGCTGGGAGCGCACGCCCTGGCGTGCCTGTCGTGTCGGCTTCCACGCGCTCTGCCAGTTCATCGAGAAAGAAACCCGCGACCAGCGTCGAGATCGGCGCGACCAGAAAGGCGAGGCCGAGAAAAAGGCCGACGCCGGTCAGGAAGGACAGAAGGCTCGCCACCCACGGGTAGGGCACGGCGATGCTCGAGATGATGACGCGGTCGAGCCCGATCCAGACGAGGGTGAGCAGCGCCAGCGTCAGGGCCAGAATTTTCATGAGCACGCGGCGAAAGGGCGGCGTGAAGATTTCAGGCAAGGCAGCGCGCGCGGCTTTGATCATGCTTGTCTCTGGAGCCCCGCTCTCAAGTGATCTTGGGCTCATTGTGCCGTGTGATGCCGCGCGCCAGCAAGTGCGCCCAGGCGGCCTCGGCGCTTTCTGCGAAGCTGAAGAGATGCAGGTCGTTCTTGTCGATCATGCCGGCCTGCGCCAGTGCATCGAAATTGATACAGGCGCGCCAGTATTTTTCATCGAACAAGACAACCGGCAGCTCCGGCGCCTTGCCGGTCTGGCGAAGAGTGAGAATCTCGAACAGCTCGTCGAATGTGCCAAAGCCGCCCGGAAAGACGACGAGCGCCTTGGCGCGCATCGCCAGATGCATTTTGCGCATCGCGAAATAATGGAAGCGGAAGGTGAGGTCGGGCGTCGAATAGGCGTTAGGCAATTGTTCGTGTGGCAGCGTGATGTTGAAGCCGATGCTGGGCGCGCCGGCATCCTGCGCGCCGCGATTGGCCGCCTCCATAATGCCCGGGCCGCCCCCTGTCGCGATGACATTGTCGCGCTGTCCGCCATTGCGATCGAGCGCGCCGCCCTCCAGCGAGCAGAGCTTGGCGAAGGCGCGCGCCTGATTGTACCAGCGCGCATGTTGCTCATCGCCATTCTCGTGCACGCGCGCGCTGCCAAACACCACGACCGTGGAGCGCACGCCCCAGGCGCGGAGCGCTTCCTCGGCCTTTTCATATTCGAGCAGAAAACGCAGGCCGCGTTGGGAATCCGAGAGCAGGAAATCCTGATCGAGCGCGGCAAGGCGATAGGAGGGTGAGGCAATCTGCTTGTCGGGCGAAGGCTTGTCTGGACAAGGCTTGTCAGTGCTCATGGCGTGCGCTCGATCACGATTTTCTGCAAGGGTTCGCCTTTGAGCCAGAGCCGCAGATTATCTGCCAGAATGCGACCCATGCCCGCCCCCGTGCCGCTGGAGCCTGCGCCCGCAACATGGGGCGTGAGAATGACATTGGGCAGCTCATAAAGCGCATGGCTCTTGGGCAAAGGCTCGGTGTGCGTGACATCGAGCCCCGCCCCCGCAATGCTCCCCTTTTGCAGCGCCTCGACGAGCGCGTCCTCATCGACAAGGCCGCCGCGTCCGATATTGATGAAAAAGGCCGTGGGCTTCATGGCCCCGATCAGCGGGCGGCTCAGCATCTGATGCGTCTGCGCTTCATAGCTTGCCGCCATGACAACAATGTCGGCGCTGGCGATGCAGGCGCCAATCTCCGCGCGCGGGCGGATCGCATCGAAATTGGCGAGGCTGGCGCTGGAGCGGCTCAGTCCCGTCACCTGCATGTCGAAGGCTTTGGCCTTGCGCGCAATCTCCTGCCCGATGGCGCCGGCCCCGATGATGAGCAGGTGCTTGCCGGCGAGATTATCCATGCGCGGAGTAATGGCGTCGCGCACCCAGTGATTGTCGCGCTGGCCCTGCTCGGCAAAGCGCGCCTGCCGCACGAGCGAGAGCATCAGGAACAGGGCATGTTCGGCCACGCTGAAGGCGCGCAAACCTGCTGCATTGGTGACGACAACGCCAGGCGGCAGGCCAAGACCAATCGCCTTGTCGAGCCCCGAGGTCGTGAACTGGATCCAGCGCAGCTCTGTTCCCTTCTCGCGAATGACCGCTGCGGCCGCGGCCTCATAGGCGCGATTGCTGGTGACGAGCGCCTGCGCGCCCGCAAGGCTTGCCGCCAATTCATCAAGCGTCGAGGGACGCTCGAATACGACCTGCGGAAAGGGAGCCACCGCCTCTGCGAGATCGGAGCGGCGCGCATGTGGATCGTAGCAGACAAGCTTCATCGGGTGGCGCTTTCCGGCTCTTGGGTTCGATGGGGCGGAGGATAGATTTGCCGCTGCCATCCGTCCAGCCAGCTGCGTTTGTGCTTCCTAGCTTGGCAACCAAGAGGCCATTGCTGCGTTTTGGAGTGAGGCACAGGGCAGATCGGGTTGGAGCGTATCATGTTGCGGATGGGAGCAGGGGCGCTGGGGTTTCAATTGTTGCTTGGGCTCGGCGGCGTGCAGGCGCAAGCAATCTATCCTGAGCCCGGCGAAGGCCTGCCGCTGCGGCGCGTCTCGCCACCTGGCGCCATGCAGCTGGTCTATGAATATGATCGTTCGGCTGAACGCGATGGGCCGGTGCGCCTGAGTATCGATCCCACGCCCATCATCCGCGATATCGAGCGCGTGCGCACGCAGCGTGTGGTCCAGAAGAAGCGCTCGGCCGCACTGTCGACCAAAAATGTCGAAGCGGCGCGGGGCGTGTCGACGAAACGCGCAGCGCCGCAATCATCTTTGCCGACACAGCCCATCTCCGTTGCGCCCGACCAGCCGCCGGGGGAACGAAAGGTCCGTGTGATTCCGCTCTTTAAGATGCCCGACGATGTTCAGCGATAGGCAGTCGCTGTCGGCACGGAATCCGTCACATTGCGGTAGCGGTCGAGACGCAGGCCCATCGCCTGTTCGATCTTGCGATGAACTTCAGCCACCGAGAGGCTCTTGCTGCGGGCATAGAAGATCGGCTTGTTGGCGCGCGCGGGCTTGGGCAGAAGTTTTGCCGCAACGGCCTTGGGCTGTGAATCGACCTTGGCGAGAAATTTGAACGCATCGCCCGGCCCCAGGAAATGGGCGAGATAAATTTCCTCATTGCTCAGGTCGCGACCGAGTTTTCCGCCAATATCGGCGGCATCATGCTTGAGCATTTCAGCGGCCATCAGCGCCGCAAGATAAGGATTCTTGCGCATGTCGAGAATGCGCAGCCGTTCGCGCGCGCTCAACTCGTCGTTGCCCTGCAGAAGTGAGGCTTCGCGCACAAGGCCGTGGCTCGAGCCAAAGTCGCGCACCACCTTGAACCAGGTGCCTTCGACAAATTGAAACAGGCCGACAGCCGATGAGGTCGAGGCATTGATGCCGGGCACGAAGCTCGATTCCTTGTCGGCAATGGCCATCAGCAGAACAGGATCGGCCCCCGTCTCCTTGGCAGCGCGCAGGATGGTCGCGACAAGATCCTGGCGAATGCGCACGGGGCCAAATTTCAGCAGGTCGGATGACAGGCTGAGTTCATCGGGCTTGGCAATGATGAGGCTGCTGAACAGGCGTGCGAAGCCATAATCGGGACGGGCGCCCGCGCCAGCCTTGTGCGTCGCCTCACTCACCGCCTCGGTGATGAGGCTTGCTGCAGCCAGTTCCATCTTGGCATCGGCCGCCTTGCGCGCAATTTCGGCCTCCGACAGCTCCGGCGTGGCCGCAACGCTTGTCGGCTCGGGCGCGTTGGAAAGGGTGAGCAGAGGCGGCGCAAGAGATGCGCGCAGGATTCTGTTCGGCTCGCCGCGCGGCCCGCTGAAGGAGGAGAGCGCGGCCATGGAGCCGGACGCCATCAAACCGCTCACCAGCAGAGAGCGAATGGCAAAGCCGGCAAATGCTCCGTTGCCCTTCGGCTTGTGCGCGTGTGGCGTCGTGAGAAGATCCTTGGCTGTTTTCTGCAATGGGCACGCTCCTGTCACCGCGACAGGACAGGGCTTAGGGGCCCAGTGCGGCCATATTCCGGCAGCTTGACCATTTCTCTGCACGATGTGCCTTTTATGTCTGACGATTCGCGCGGACGAGGCAGATGGCGAAGCTCAGGTTCATCAAGGGCGACAAGGTGCGGTGCCTGCACACGGTAGAGCGGCTCGACACGGATCTGCCCTATGCCATGGACGAGTTGAGCCTGCCGGTGAAGGGGCGCATCTACACGGTGCGCGACATTGTCACGACGCCCGCCCATGGCGATGGCCTGCGCTTTCTCGAATTGCAGAACCAGACATTCCTGCACGACCATGTCGGTGCGGAAGAGCCCTGTTTCTCGCCCGACATGTTCGAGCTCATCATCGAGCGCTGACGAGCGCGCCTGTAAACGCGCGCAGATTATGCTGCATCATCTCGAGATAGGTTGCAGCCGGGCCTTCCGCGCTCGAGAGGGAATCCGAATAGATTTTAGCGCCCAATGTCGCACCGGTCTCCTTGGCGATCTGGTTCATCAGACGCGGGTCGGAAATATTTTCAAGAAATACAGCAGGAATTTTCTCGGCTCTGATCTGGCGGATGATGCGCGCAACATCGCGCGCGGAGGCTTCCGATTCCGTCGAAACGCCTTGGGGCGCGATAAAGGTCAGGCCATAGGCCTTGGCGAAATAGCCGAAGGCATCGTGCGTGGTGATGATGCGGCGGCGTGCCTGCGGGATGGTTGCAATGGCCTCGATAATGTCGGCATCGAGACGATCGAGCGCTGCGAGATAGTTTTCGGTTCTGCCTGCATACCAGGCCTTTCCGTCAGGATCGGCGGCGCTGAGCGCATCGCGGATATTGGCGGCGTAGATCTTTGCATTGGCGACATTCTGCCAGGCGTGAGGATCGAGTTCCTGCGCGTGGCCTCCAGCCTCCTCTCGTATCGCCTGAACGCCCTTTGACAGAATGACGATCTGCGCCGTGCTGCCCGACGCCTGCACAAGGCGCGGAAGCCAGCCCTCAAGTCCGAGCCCGTTGACGAAGAGCAGTTTTGCCTGCGCCACGCGCCGCGCATCGGCCGGGGAGGGTTGATAGACATGGGCATCTTCGCCTGGGCCCACAAGAATGGTGAGGGCGATGCGCTCGCCGCCGACCTGACGCACCAGATCGCCGAGGATCGACATGCTGGCGACAACTTCAAGCCGTCCATCCGCACGCGACGGGACCGCTGCCAGCGCGATTGCGGCAAGGCAGAGAAGCGAAAAAACCCTGCGGCACAGCATGTTCTCACGCCTCCAGATGGCGGCGCGGCAGCAGGCGCAGCACAAGCCCGCCGCGCGGGCCAAAGGCGAGCGAGATGACGCAGCCAAGTCCTGCAGCAAGGATGATTGCCGGACCCGACGGCAGGCCGAGATGATAGGAGACGATCAGCCCGGTCACGCTGGAGAGGAGTCCGATCAGCGTTGCAGCGCAAATGAGGCCTGTCAGCTCCACCGCCCAGAACCGCGCGGCAACAGCCGGCAGCATCATGATGCCCACCGACAGCAGCGTGCCGAGCGCGTTGAATCCGCCGACAAGCGTCATCACGACAAGCGCAAGAAACGCGAGATGCACAGGGCCGCCCGCGCGACTGACCGATTGCAGGAAACTTGGGTCGACACATTCCATGACCAGCGGACGGTAGATCAGGGCCAGCACGAAAAGGGTCACCGACGCCATGGTCGCGAGCAGGATCAAGGCCGCATTGTCGAGCGCGAGCACCGATCCGAACAACACGTGAAGCAGGTCGACATTCGAGCCCTTCAGGGAGACGATGGTCACGCCCAGCGCGAGCGAAATGAGATAGAAGGCTGCAAGAGAGGCATCTTCTTTCAATACGGTGTTGCGTGTCACAAGCCCCGCGAGAATGACGACGGCAAAGCCCGCGATCAATCCGCCGATGGTCATGGCGGTGAGGGAGAGGCCGGCGACAAGATAGCCGAGCGCTGCGCCCGGCAGGATGGCATGGGCCATGGCATCGCCAAACAGGCTCATGCGGCGCAGCATCAAAAACACACCGACGGGCCCGGCGCCAAGCGCAAGCGCAAGTGAGCCGACCAGCGCGCGGCGCATGAATTCGAATTCGACAAAGGGGCCGATGAGCGCGTCATACAAGGTCATCACGCCACCTTCTCGTCATGCGCGCAGATGGGCGCGTGCTCATCAAAGGCTTCGATCATGCGCCGTGCTGCAAGATGATTGTCTTGCGTCAGCACATCATCGGTTTTGCCGAAGGCGACCAGTTCGCGCGCCAGCATCAGGGTCTGCGGGAAAATTTCGCGCACCAGCGCCATGTCATGCAGCACGGCAATTACCGTGCGCTTCTCGGCATGCCAGCGCGTCACCATATCCATCAGGTCGGCGGCTGTGCGCGTATCGATGGCAGTCAGCGGCTCGTCGAGCAGGATGACATCGGCATCCTGCAAGAGGAGGCGGGCGAAAAGCGCTCGCTGCAGTTGCCCGCCCGAAAGTGCGTCGATGGTGCGGCGCTCAAAGCCGGTGAGGCCGACAGATGCCAGCGCCTGCTCGACCGAGGCGTAATCAGCCGGGCTCAGCCCTCCGAACAGGCCGGTGCGCCGCCACAGGCCGCTGGCGACCAGATCGAAGACGCAGATCGGGAACGAGCGATCGAGCGCGGCCAATTGCGGCAGATAGGCAATGGCGCGGTGCGGCGCGACCGCCATTGCGCCGCTGCGAATCGAGACAGAGCCATTGAGCGGGCGCAACGCGCCGGCAATGCCCTTGAGGAGGGTCGATTTGCCTGCCCCGTTGGGCCCGACAATGGCGACCAGGCTTCCCGGCTCGATGGTCGCGCTCAGGTGGTGGACCGCCGGATGGCGATCGTAGCCAAGCGTCAGGTCGGCAAGCTCGATTTTTGCGCCCGCGCGCAGGGAGGTCGGCGTGCTCATGCAAGCGCCCAGAACACAGCGAGCCAGAGACAGATCACGAGCGCGCTGACGCCGAGCAGTCGGCTGGCGGCGGCGTGCCGAAGCCACGAGACCCGCAGCTGCGCCGGGCGGGCGAGGCTCGCGGGCGCATCCATGGCATGGTCATGTTCACGGTGCTCATGCGCATGATGCTCGTGCCCATGGTGGTGACGGGTCTGGCTGGGGGCGGTCAAGGTCGGCTCGGGCCTCTCGGTTACAGAGCGTGATGTTATACTGTTACATCTCTGCGTGACAAGACGGAGCCCTGCGCGGCAATAAAAAAACCGCCGGGGGATGCCCCGGCGGTTCGATGTCTTGAGCCTGCCTTGCGGCGGGATCAGGCGCTCGGCATATGCGCCTTCCACCAGGGAAGGAGATCGCCAAGCACCGAGCCCGGCCACGGGATCGTCAGCAGCTGGTCGAACAGACCGTAGACGAGGGCCGTCACGCAGAAGGCCATCGGCAGGGTGATCCGCCAGGGCTCACGACCCTCAACACGCATGAAGGTGATGATGAAGATCGGCACGGTCGGGATGAGACCGATCAACGCCATGGAAGCCAGGAAGCCGATCATCCAGCCGAAGAAGATGGCCCCGCGCAGGATGATGTCCTTGGTTTCCATATGGTCGATCGTGCTGGCGATATCCATATGCATCTTCTCGGCGGTTTCGCCGCGAGCGAGCATGTCTTCTTCGCGCTTCTTGTGGATCTCGCCCTTGAACACTTCGTTCAGCAGCGAAACCGAGCAGAAGAGGATAGCGCCGGTACCGACGATCATCGGAATGATCTTCGCCGAGAAGTTCCATGTCACGGCTTCCGCCATCATGACGGCGAAGAGGCCGAGCATGAAGATCGGGAAGATGTGGGTCAGGTTGAACTTCGGGGCGTGGAACTCCGAGAGCATGCCCTTGATGCCGCCATGTGCCTTCACGTCCACGATGAACGGACGCACGAGGCTGATCAGCGCCATCGCAAACAGCACCAGGACGAGCGGACGCATCATCCAGTCAGCGCCGTAACGCTGGATCGAGATGAACATGTAACGCTCGAGAATGGCGCCGAGAATGAAGCCGAGGACCAACGGCGGACGCGGCCATTTGAAGTGCTTCATGCCCCAGGCGAAGATGCCGAAGAACAGGAGCGAGAACAGATCGCCCCAGTTACGATGGCCTTCGAACGCGCCGATGTAGACGAGCGAGAGGACCAGCGGCAGGATCAGGGTGTAGCGCAGGCCTGCAAGCTTCGCGAACTGGCTCGAGAAGATGTAGCAGAGACCCGAACCCAGGATGTTGGCGATCGCGATCGACCAGACCATCGAATAGGTGATGGCGAGGTGCTTCGTGAGCATTTCCGGTCCGGGGACCAGGCCATGCATCAGGAACGCGCCGAGCAGGATCGCCATGCCGGCCGAGCCGGGCACGCCGAACACGATCGTCGGGATCAGAGCGCCGCCTTCACGCGAACAGGTCGCGCTTTCGGCAGCGATAACGCCGCGAACGTCGCCCTGGCCGAAGGTCAGGCGAGCGCCCTTTTCGGTCTTGAGCGCGTGAGCATAGGAGATCCAGTCGATGACCGAAGCCGAAATGCCGGGGATAGCGCCGATGACGGAGCCGATCCAGGCGCAGCGGAGGTTGAGCCACCAATGGGTGAAGCAATCCGCCGAACCCTGCCAGAGGCCCTTCCAGTTGTTCTGCATCTTGCCTTGTTCGACGACCGCGGTGCGGGCGACGAGCAGATCGCAGAGCTCGGGAAGCGCGAAGACGCCGAGGGTGAGCGGAACGAGCGGCAGGCCTTCCCAGAGGTAAAGGCTGTCCATCGTCCAGCGCAGCGTGCCGGTCTGGGGGTCAGAACCGATCATCGCGAGCATGATGCCAAAGCACGCCATGGTCAGGCCGCGCAGGGGCGTGTTGCCCGAGAGCACGGCGACCATGGAAATGCCGAACACCGCGAGCGCCAGCAATTCCGGCGAACCGATGAAGAGGATCAGAGGACGCACGATCGGCAGGGCAACGGCCATGAGGACCGCGCCGAACAGGCCGCCCATGAGGGCCGACATGTAAGCCGCGCCAAGCGCACGGGCGCCTTCGCCCCGCTTGGTCATGGGGTAGCCGTCGAGCGCGGTTGCGGCAGACGCCGCATGGCCCGGCGCGCCGAGCACGATGGCCGAAATCGGGTCACCATGGGTCGTCGTCGCGGCAAGGCCGAGCAGCAGCGCCATGGCTGCAGCCGGGTCCATATTATAGGTGAACGGGAGGAGGAGTGCCGTTCCGGCAACGCCGCCGATGCCCGGCAGAATACCCAGCGCCAGTCCGGCGAGCACGCCACCCCAGAGCAGCATCATGCGATGCGGCTCCATGATCAGCGCAAGGCCTTGGCCTAATGCATCCCAAATGTCCATAAAAGTCCCCTGATTCTTCTCGGAATTCTTTCACGCCGGCGATCTATGGTTGAGCCGGGTTCCGCAGGCCGTGTGGCGCGCGGGAAAGAGTATCGTCGTTACAATGAAGTCCGCGAGGCGCCCTTTGTGGGCTCCTCGTATCAGACGTTCAGGGACGGAGGGCCCCGAGCGTGAAAGGCGCGGCCGCAGCCGCTGACACGCGGCGCATCCTGACAATGCGATTTGCGCTCGCCATCGAGCAGGCCAACCTTGGCCAGCAGCACGGAATGTAAAAATGTGGGGTCTTCACCGCCCATGGAAATCTTGTCGACGGACTCATCGGGCAGCTGGTCGGCCAGCGCCATGGTCGCGGCATTTTCATAGGTCTTGAAGAGCGGGTCGGCTGGCACGAGCACGAGCGAGGCGAGCAAAATGAAGGCGTGCAGATAGGTGGCGAGACTTCCCGCGACCTTCGATCTGCCCATGCCCTTCAACCTGCTCATTCCAGTCCCGGTCTTTCGCTGCGCGATTGTCGTTTTTGAGTCAGAAGTGGAGGAGCGCGCCCTGCTGCCGGGCCCGTGGCTCCGGCGGCTTGATCGAAGACGCCGCATAGGCGTCATTCCGGCTCTTTCTCGCGACGTTCCCTCTGATCGGATATCGAACGAGAGCTTTTCGCTCCTGCGTATTGTTCTTATGGACTAGGAGGTAATCACACTTGCGCCCCAAGCGGAAGCTCAAACATCGCGCCACATGCTACGAAATGTGTAATCCGCAAGCGCAATTTTCGGCTCCGCTGTACGTTGCGGTGCAGCATTGTCCAAGTGCAGCGGTAGAATTAGGCCACCGTTGCCTTTTGCAGGTCGACGAGACGCATAATACCGGCGCGCGCCAGGCCCATCATGGCGGCGAGTTGTTCGTCGGTGAAGATCGCGCCTTCGGCGGTCGCCTGTACTTCCACGAGTCCGCCCGTGCCGGTCATGACGAAATTGGCATCCGTCTCGGCGGTCGAATCCTCGGCATAGTCCAGATCGAGCACGCTCATGCCGCGTGTCACGCCGCAGGAAATGGCGGCGACATGGTCGCGCAGCGGCATGTCCTTGATGATGGAGCGCGAGCGCATCCACTTCAGGCAATCGTGCAGAGCGACCCAGGCGCCGGTGATCGCGGCGGTGCGCGTGCCACCATCGGCCTGCAACACGTCGCAATCGACCGTGATCTGACGCTCGCCGAGCGCCTGCAGATCGACGACAGCGCGCAGGCTGCGGCCGATGAGGCGCTGGATTTCCTGCGTGCGGCCAGATTGCTTGCCCGAGGTGGATTCGCGGCGCGTGCGCGTGACAGTGGCGCGCGGCAGCATGGAATATTCTGCCGTCACCCAGCCACGACCCTGGCCGCGCAGCCACATCGGCGGCTTGTCTTCGAGCGACGCCGTGCAGAGCACATGGGTCTCCCCGAACTTCACGAGGCAGGAGCCTTCCGCATAGCGCGCAACGGCGCGCTCCAGTGAGACGGAGCGCATTTCGTCGGCGGCGCGTTTCGAGGGACGCATGACAAATCCTTACCCTTGGTGGCGCGCTTCTCTAGGCGCTTGCGCGCCGCTACGCAACTCTTGCCTTGCGGCTTACAGTGCGAGCGCGTCCAGATGCGGCGGGTCGCAGCCCGTTTTCATGCAGCAAAAGGCAGCCGCGCGCGCGCCAAAGGCGAGCCAGCGTGCGACATCTTCAGGGCGCAGATCGCCCTGCAAATTGTGGCCGAGGCGAGTCTCGCTCGCCATTTGCGCGAGCAGTCCCGCCATGAATGTGTCGCCAGCGCCCACCGTATCGCGCACGATCACCGCAGGGCTTGGAACCTCGATCATCTGGTCGCCGAAAAATGCAGTTGCGCCGAGGCCCCCGCGCGTCACGACGACAAGCCTTGGTCCAAGCGCCTGCCATGCACGCAGCAATGCGCCTTGTTCACTGAGCGGCGCGAGTGCATCGAGATCTTCCGCACTCGCCTTGACGATGTTGGCCTGCGCGATTCGCGCGGCAATCAATGCATGCGTGTGTGCGAGGTCGGGCAAGGCAGCGAGGCGGATGTTGGGGTCAAAGCTTGTGGAGGCGAAAGGCCGCGCGCGCGCCATCAGGTCCAGTGCTGCAGCGCCGGGCGCACCAATGGTGGCGGCAAAGGATGTGGCGTGGACATGGGCAAAGTCGGTACGCCAATGGTCGCGCCAGGTTTCGGGGATGTGTGGCGCATCATCGAGCGCGCTGCCGGCAAGGCGCAGATCGTAGGCCGGAAGCGCATCGCCATTTCCCGGCGTCACGAAAACCATGGGGCAGGGCCTTGCGCTCAACCGCGCCAGCGCAAGATCGATTCGCTCGGCGCGCATGAAGGCGGAAATTTGCGCGCCATCGACATCTGATGACAGCGTCCCGCAGAAACGAACGTCGTGGCCAAGGCGCGCGAGCCCGAGCGCAGTATTGAGACCAGAGCCGCCGGGCAGGGCCTGCGCGCGGCCCTGGGTGTCTGGCACGATATCCACCAGCGCCTCGCCGAGAACGACAATGGCGCGGGTCGAGCGGCCTGTCACGGGACGGGCGCTCCAGATTCATACCAGGCCGCGATCAGGCGACGGTCCTCGTCGCTGATCTCGGTAAGATTGCCGCCGGGCGGCATGGCGCGCGTGGCTGCGGCCTGCACGTAAATCGCGCTGGCATGTGTGCGGATCTGGTCCGGCGTCTCCAGCATCACGCCCTTGGGTGGCACGCCGACGCCCTCCCAGACGGGCTGTGCGGCATGGCACATGGAGCAGCGCGAGGTGATAATCTCCTGCACCTCGCTGAAGGCGACCTTTTGCACGCCGGCGCCCGTCGCGGCCGACCGGCCGGTGAAGGCCGAGGGCGCGGACAGGAACACGATGGCCAGGAACGCGGCGGCTGCCACAGCCCATGTCCACCAGGGCGAAGGCTTGTGCGCATGGCCGGAATTGTAGAAGTGGCGAACGGACACGCCGATCACCACCACCAGCGCGATGATGAGCCAGTTCCAATGGCTCGCAAAGGCCAGCGGGTAATGGTTCGAGATCATCAGGAAGACGACCGGCAAGGTCAGGTAATTATTATGCACCGAGCGCTGCTTGCCGGCCGCGCCGAGCGCGGGATCCGGCGAGCGGCCAGCCAGGAGATCGATCACGATCTTGCGCTGGTTGGGGATGATCGTCATGGCGACGCTGGCCACCATGATGGTCCCGATCATCGCGCCGATCTGCACAAAGGCGCCGCGCCCCGAAAAGACTTTCGTGAAGCCGTAGCTTGCCGCCACCAGCAGTACGAAGCCGACGAGCCCGAGCAGAAGGTCGTTGCGCCCGAGGGGCGACTTGCACATGAGGTCATAGATCACCCAGCCCAGAACGATGCCCGCAAGGCTGATGCCGATCGCTGTCGAGGGCGCAATATCGAGCACCGTCCTGTCGATCAGATAGAGTTCGGCATTGGTGTAATAAAGCGCGACGAACATCGCAAAGCCCGACAGCCAGGTGGCATAGGCCTCCCATTTGAACCAGGTCAGCTCCTTGGGTAGATGCGGCGGAGCGACAACATATTTGACCATGTTGTAAAAGCCGCCGCCATGCACCTGCCAGGCTTCGCCGCCGACGCCCTGCGCGAGCCCGTCATGCTTGCGCAAGCTCAGGTCGAGATGGACGAAATAAAAGGACGAGCCGATCCAGGCGATGCCGGCGATCACATGGACCCAGCGGATCAGGAAGCTGGCCCATTCGCTGGCGATGATTGCAAGTGTCACTAGCTTCCCCTGTATGTCGAATAGCCGTAGGGCGAGACGAGCAGCGGCACATGATAATGCGCGCCCGCGTCGCAGAGACCGAAGCGGATCGGAATGCGATCCAGAAAGGCAGGCTCGGCAAGCGGCGTGCCACTTGCACGGAAATAGTCGCCAATTTCAAAGACGAGTTCATAGACGCCGGTCTGCAGGCTCGCGCCCGACAGGATCGGCTGGTCGCAGCGCCCGTCCGCATTGGTCACATGCGTGGAGACGAGTTGCGCCTGTCCGTCAGCGCCAATGGCATGGAGTGTAATCTTGACGCCAGCCGCCGGGCGGCCCGTGGCTGTGTCGAGAATATGGGTGGTCAGCCGCCCACCTGCCGCCAGAATTGTCATATCCACTCCTTGGCGCTGCAGCGCGATCTGCGGCATGCTAGGGTCAGTACGTTGCCTGAGCAATCAGCCTTGTTCCAGCCATGTTGCTTAGACGCGCAGCGCCGTCTGTGCAATTGAAACGGCCCCTTGGAAGTGGAGTGACGTCGGTGATCGTGAGAACCCTGTCCCGCGACGATTTCATCGCCCGTTTTGGCGGCATTTTCGAACATTCCCCCTGGGTCGCAGAGGGCGCCTACGACAAGGGGCTGGGCGCTGAAAGCGACACGCCCGAGGGCCTGCATGCCGACATGGTGGCGATCATGCGCGCCGCGCCCAGAACGAGGCAGCTGGCGCTGATTAACGCCCATCCCGATCTTGCCGGGAAGCTGCATGCGGCGGGACGCCTAACGGCCGATTCCACAAAGGAGCAATCCTCCGCCGGGCTCGACATGCTGACTGATGCCGAGCGCACGCGCTTCACGCAGCTCAACGAGTCCTACAAGGCGCGTTTTGGCTTCCCCTTCATTCTCGCGGTGAAGGGCAAGTCCAAGGCCGAGATCCTGGCCTCCTTCGAGACACGGCTCCATCACGACGAGCCGCAAGAATTTGCAACAGCGCTGGCCGAAGTCGAAAAGATCGCCCTGCTGCGCCTGACCGATATGCTCAAATAAGCGACACCGCTTGCTGCGCCACGGGTATCTGGCTGCGCACGCGGGCAATGCGGGCGGTGTCGATGCGGGCTGTGACATAGCCGGTTCCGTCCGAGGCTTTCGCAACGACAAGGCCCCAGGGATCGGCCAGCAATGAATGGCCATAGGTTGCGCGCGTCTCCTTGCCCTGCCGGAACTGGCCTGTCTGCGCGGCGGCTGCGAAATAGGTCTGTGTCTCGATGGCGCGCGCGCGGCAGAGCACGTCCCAATGGTCCTTGCCGGTTTGCAGGGTGAAGGCCGAGGGCAGCGCGATCATCTGCGCGCCGCGCGCAACAAGCGCTGCAAAC
Source organism: Beijerinckiaceae bacterium (assembly GCA_947370975.1). Taxonomy (GTDB): domain Bacteria; phylum Pseudomonadota; class Alphaproteobacteria; order Rhizobiales; family Beijerinckiaceae; genus Terripilifer. Next base: position 20,492 of record CANBNG010000013.1, on the reverse strand, counting down.
AAGGCCGGGAAACGCAGGTCGTAGCAGATGGCGCAGCCGATGGTGACGCCCTCGCACGCATAGGTCACGACGTCTTCGCCCGGTTTCATCGTGGCGCTTTCGCGATAATCCTGACCGTCCGGCGTCGTCACATCGAACATGTGGATCTTGCGATAGCGCGCGACCTCGTCGCCCGAACGGTTGAAGGCGACGGTCGTATTGCCGAGCCGGTCTTCGCCCGCGATGCGCTCCAGCATCGAGCCGGCATGAATATGCACACCATGCTTGCGGGCGAGATCGCGCATGAGCGTGTAGGCCGCGCCCTCGGGAAAAGTCTCCGCAGCGGCGATCTTGTCGGCGCGCGTCCCGCCCATGAAGGAGAAGACCTCCGGCAGGCTGATCCAGTCGGGCCGCTCATGGGCCATGACATCCTCGATGAGCGCCTCGGCCTGCGCGAGATTGGCGGCCTTGTCGTCGGTGGAATTCATCTGGATGAGGGCGATTTTCACGCGGCTTGCACTCCGTCAGCAAAAAGAGCGCAGGGTTTGCCTGCGCTCTGTTCATCCTGTCTGGTCATGCAGCTTCGGGCAAGCGCCTCAGCGCACAGCCTCAAGCGCAATGGCAATGCCTTGGCCGACACCGATGCACATGGTGGCGAGGGCACGCTTGGCGCCGCGGTCGTTCATCTCGATTGCGGCGGTGAGCGCGATGCGCGCGCCCGACATGCCGAGCGGATGGCCAAGCGCAATCGCGCCGCCATTCGGATTCACATGTTCGGCGTCGTCTGGCAGGCCGAGCGCGCGGGTGCAGGCCAGCGCCTGCGCTGCAAAGGCTTCGTTGAATTCGCAAATGTCGAAATCGCCGATTTTCAGGCCAAGCCGCTCCATCAGCTTCTGGGTTGCGGGCACGGGGCCCCAGCCCATGATGCGGGGCGGGCAGCCGGCGGTGGCCAGGCCGTTGATCTTGGCCAGCGGAGTCAGGCCATATTTTGCAACGGCTGCGGCCGAGGCGATGAGCACCGCCGCCGCGCCATCATTGACGCCCGAGGCATTGCCGGCGGTGATGGTGCCGCCCTTGCGGAAAGGCGTGCCAAGCGACGCCAACTTCTCGATGGTCGTTTCGCGCGGATGCTCGTCCTGGGCGACGCGGGTGATGTTGCCCTTGCGATCCTTGATCTCATAGGGCGCGATCTCGCGGGCAAAGCGGCCGTTGGCCACCGCGCGCGCGGCGCGCTGCTGGCTGCGGAAGGCAAAGGCATCCTGATCGGCGCGGGAAATCTGCTTGTCTTCGGCGAGATTCTCGGCGGTCTCCGGCATGGAATCGACGCCATATTGCGCCTTCATCAGCGGATTGATGAAGCGCCAGCCGATGGTCGTGTCATGGAGTTCGCCATTGCGCGAAAAGGCTTCGGTCGCCTTGTTCATGACATAGGGCGCGCGCGACATGGATTCGACGCCGCCTGCGATGACGAGCTCGTTCTCGCCGGCGCGGATCGAGCGCGCGGCTGTGCCCAGCGCATCCATGCCCGAGCCGCAGAGGCGGTTGATGGTCGTGCCCGGCACTTCGAGCGGCAGGCCGGCCAGCAGGCCCGCCATGCGCGCGACATTGCGATTGTCTTCACCCGCCTGATTGGCGCAACCCGCAAAGATCTCGTCGATTCTGTCGGCAGGCACATTCGGATGACGGGCCATCAATTCGCGGATCGCATGGGCGAGCATGTCGTCAGGACGCACAGACGAGAGCACGCCGCCATAACGGCCAACGGGAGTCCGCACACCGGCGCAGAGATAGGCTTCAGTCATGGCTCTTCCTCAGGCGTTCGCATAGAGAACAAAGGGGCGATTTACGAACATTTTACGGTCGGGCGCGTCGGGGCGTCAAGGCGCGGTTGAGCTCAGCTCGCGCAGGCCCTATACCACGGAGCCCCTTTTCCGGGGTTTTGGTTCCTCCGGCTCACATCGAAGACGCTTCATGTCCAGCGCCACCCTCACGACCAGCGCCCAATATGTCCTGACGCTGTCCTGCACGAACAAGCCCGGCATTGTCGCCGGGGTGTCAACTTATCTGTTCGAGCACGGCTGCAACATTCTCGATGCCCAGCAATATGACGACACGCAATCGAATGTCTTTTTCATGCGCGTGGTCTTTGACGGGGTCGAGGACGCCATTTTTGAAAAAGTGAGCGGCGGCTTTGGCGCGCTGGGCGACAAATTCGCGATGAAATGGGTGCTGCGCCCCGTCGCCGCCAAGAAGCGCGTCATGATCCTCGTGTCGAAATTCGATCATTGCCTCGCCGATCTGCTCTATCGCTGGCGCATCGGCGAATTGCCGATGGACATCACGGGCATTGTCTCGAACCATCCGCGCGACACTTACGAGCATCTCGATTTCGATGGCATCGACTTCCACCACGTGCCGGTTTCGCGCGAGACCAAGCTCGAGCAGGAAACCCAGATCTGGAATCTCATTCGCAACACGGGGACCGATCTCGTCGTGCTCGCGCGCTACATGCAGATCTTGTCCGAGGGCCTCTCGGCCAAGCTGTCGGGTCGCTGCATCAACATTCATCATTCCTTCCTGCCGGGCTTCAAGGGCGCCAATCCCTATCGCCAGGCCCATGCGCGCGGCGTGAAGCTGATCGGCGCGACGGCCCATTATGTCACCGCCGATCTCGATGAAGGCCCGATTGTCGAACAGGATGTCGAGCGCATCAGTCATCGCGACCTGCCCGAAGATCTTGTCCGCAAGGGCCGTGATATCGAGCGCCGCGTGCTCGCGCGCGCCGTGCGTCATCATCTGGAAGATCGCGTCATCATGAATGGGTCGAAGACGGTCGTCTTCGCCGATTGAGGCGCTTATCGTCCTCGTTGCGGGGAGCGCAAGCGACATGGCACGCAAGGCGCAGTCGGTATTTTCGGGAGGGTTGATCGCAGCCGCACTGGTCTGCGTCAGCCTGTCTTGCGCGGCGCAGGATGCCGGCTCGCTCAATGCCAGGCCGCTGCCGCCGCTCGCCAACCCCGGCGATCCCGCGCTGCCGGCCAAGGAGCTGTTCGGGCGGCGCGGCACGCCCGCCAAAGGGCCCGCACAGACCATCGGCTTTTATTCGCGCGGGTGCGTGGCGGGTGCTGTTGCACTCCCCGTCGATGGCGATGCCTGGCAGGTGATGCGGCTTTCGCGCAATCGCAACTGGGGCCATCCGGCCTTGATCGATGTCCTGCAGCGGTTGGCGCATGAGGCGCGCGCGGCGCAGATCTGGCCGGGCCTTCTGGTTGGCGACATGTCGCAGCCGCGCGGCGGACCGATGATCACCGGACACGCGTCCCATCAGATCGGGCTCGATGCCGATGTCTGGCTCACACCCATGCCCGCGCGCACATTGACGCGCAGCGAGCGCGAAGAGATGTCGGCGACCAATCTCGTGCGCGCGGACTGGCTCGATATCGATCAGCAAACCTTCTCTGCACGCCACATCGCGCTTTTGAAACTTGCGGCCGAGCAGCGCGAGGTCGAGCGCATTTTCGTCAATCCGGCGATCAAGAAGGCGCTGTGCGCGGATGTGCGCGGCGATCGTTCATGGCTGGCAAAGATACGCCCCATGTACGGGCATAATTATCATTTCCATATTCGTCTCGCCTGCCCGGCGGGCGCTGCCTCCTGCCGGCCGCAGGAGCCGCCATCCTCGGGCGATGGCTGCGATGCGAGCCTTGCCTGGTGGTTTGGCGACGAGGCCCTGCATCCCAAGCCCGTGCCGCCGGACAAACAGCCAAAGCCCGTCACGCTCGCACAATTGCCGCAAGCCTGCCGCGCCGTGCTTGACGCCAAATGAGCTAATGCGCCTCATTTGCAGGCGCAGTCTGGGCAGGGGCCGGTGCGCAATGGCTCGCGCCGCTGATCTTGTCCGTCCAGGCCATGAGAATGCCCGAGATGACGAAGACAACATGGATGATGACCAGCCACATCAGGTCGCGGTCGCTCTTGTTGTGAATATCCATGAAGCTTCTCAGCAATTGAATGGCCGAGATGGCGACGATGGAGGAGAGCAACTTCAGTTTGAGGCCGGAGAAATCGATCTTGCCCATCCATTCGGGCCAGTCGCGATGCGTGCTTTCATCGATTTTCGAGACGAAATTCTCATAGCCCGAAAATACGACAATCACGATCAGCGAACCGGTGAGCGTGAGATCGACCAATGCGAGAACGCCGAGGATCACATCGGTTTCCGATGCCGTGATCGCCGTGGCGGTGAAGTGCCAGAGCTCCTGCAGGGCCTTGAGCAGAAGCCCCGCGAGGCTGATGACGAGCGCCACATAAAAGGGCGCGAGAAGCCAGCGGCTCGCGAAGAGGAATTTTTCGAGGTAGCGGTCGATCATTCCCGTCACCCTCAGGATGCACTGCTGCCGACGCCTGCACCGATCTGGCAGGCGACGCCGGTGCCGCCGAGGCCGCAATAGCCGCTCGGGTTCTTGGCGAGATATTGCTGATGATAGGCCTCCGCATAATAGAAGGCGGGGGCTTCGAGAATTTCGGTGGTGATGGGGTCAAAGCCCTTTGCCGTCAGCGCTGCGCCATAAGCGCCCTTGGAGGCCTCGGCCGCCTGTCGCTGCGCGGGGCTGCTGACATAGATGCCCGAGCGATATTGCGTGCCGGCATCATTGCCCTGGCGCATGCCCTGCGTCGGGTTGTGGTTTTCCCAAAAGGTCGTCAGCAGCTCGCTGAAGGGCGTGATTGCGGGATCGTAAACGACCAGCACCACTTCATTATGGCCGGTGAGGCCCGAGCACACTTCCTCATAGGTGGGGTTGGGTGTCTGCCCGGCGCCATAGCCGACGGCGGTCACCCAGATGCGCTCCTTGCCCATCTGCCAGAATTTGCGCTCCGCGCCCCAGAAACAGCCCATGCCAAAAAGCACGCTCTCGTGCCCCTCGGGGAAGGGCCCCTGGAGGGGTCGGCCGGTCACATAATGGGTCTGCGCGGTCGTCAAAGGCGTGGCGCGGCCAGGCAGGGCCTCGCCGGGAGCGGGCAGGGATGTGCGCTTCATGAAGGAGAACATCGGCAGGATCCTCAAGCGGGCCGCAGAAAGACGATCCCCTTAATCTAGGGCGTGGTGGCGCGCTTGGCGACTGTGCCGGCGATCATGTTCCCTCAAATCTCAGGGACGGCTCGAAAAGCCGATCTTGGGCTGGGGCGGGCGCGTCAGGCGCAGGAGGCCGGTCCCGAGCACGGCCAGCACCAGAAAGGATGGCAATTTCAGGATATTTGCCAGCACGGGATCCCACGCCAGCGGGTGCAGCTGTTCGGCTGCGGGCTGCAGGGCAGCGAGCTGGCGCGGCGCGAGACTGCCAAGCAAGGTTGCGACATCCATCAGCGCAAGCCCGCTTGCCGCAATGCTGCGGGTTCCATCGAGCACCAGCGCGACAAAGGCTCCGGCCAGAATGAGGAGGGCGACCGTACGCAGCAGAAAACGGATCATCGAAAGTCCTGTCCCCCCGCTATCGGGCGGAAAAGGGGCGACGCCTTGCGCCGCCCGTCCCGTTCACCGAGTCTGCGGCATGGCCTGCACTCTGTCCATCAGCTTGGTGACGGCTTCCACGCAGGCCGCGATCTGTTCGCCCGCCGGGCAATGAATATCGATGGATGCATCGCCCTTCTTGAGGCTGAGGCGCGCACCCAAGGCACGGTTGGCGGCCATCATCCGCAGATGCATGCGCAGCATGGCAGGGTCCAGGGCCATGCCTTGTCCCATCATGCCGCGGCCCAGGCCCCCTTGCATGCCCTGTTTCATGCGCTGTTTCATGCCCTCGCGCAGGGGATGGTCGTGGTCGTCATCTTTCTCATGGGCCATATCCATATGGCCGTTGTCGCCCGCACCCATCATGGCGTCGTCGTCCTCATCGTCGTCCTCATCGTCGTCATCATCATCATCATCATCATCCATGTCGGACTGCTGGCCACGCCCGGCGCTGTAACCGCCCTCCTCGCGCGGGGCGCGCGAGCGGCTGTCCTGCTCACGCCCGTCTCTCTGGGCCAGCGTGTCGGCGCGATTGCTCGTAGCGGTTGACGTGGAGGGACTCGGCTCGCCGAGGGAGGGTTGCGTCTGCGCGAAGCTCGCGGGCACAAGGGCAGTCGCGCTCAAAAGGGCGCAAGCCAGAGCTAGCGGGGCGGCTTTCATGGAATCCTCCGGGGACATTGTTGAGCGGAGTGAACTCTGGTCACGGGGGTCAGTTCCGGCGCGCAGACGCACCATTCCACCCATGTTTAATAAAAAGCTCGACCGCGTCCTTGCGCGGGCGTCCGTCCTGACTATAGTGCGCGCACATCTGATGAACGCGGCCAGGCGTCGTTTCAGATGGACGAAGGGTTTGTATGCACCTTGAGCATGCATGACGGAGGGGTGGCCGAGTGGCTGAAGGCGCACGCCTGGAAAGTGTGTATGCGGGAAACCGTATCGCGGGTTCGAATCCCGCCTCCTCCGCCAATCATCCCAGCTCAAGCTGGTCTTGAGCGCGCGCCTCATCCTGGTGAGCGCAATCTCGAATTTTCCTGGCGCGATTTTAACTGGTTGAACAAGCGACCAAAGGTCGCTGAAGAGCTTCCGTCTGGCGTCGGAAAGATGGGGTTCGAGGGAAACGCATGCGCAAGCCGTTGGACGATGGCTGCAGCGACGACTGTCGTGACGTCCGATGTTCCAGAGCTACCGCAATGCAGCCCAGTCAGCATAAAGAACATATAACTTATCCATGTAACTCTCTACATTTGAAAATGCGATCAGCATTCGCTTGTTGTGATGGTTCCATCCAATCCGCTGTCCGCCATGACCGACTGCCCAATAACTATCCTTAAGAGATCTGTTCTCAGTCCACGTTAAATATCCATAGCCGTCAAAATACCTTCCGGTAATTTTGCTGATATTTTTGATCTTGGTTTTTGAGGCCGCGCGAACATAATTACCAAAACAGTTTGGTTTTTCTTCGTTGTTTTTCACCCATAAAGCGAATCGAATCCAATCGTCCATGGTCATTCGTATATTGCCATGGGAGGTTCCGTAATGAGACCAGTCTTGTCCAATAACTGCAAAATTAGATATGCCAGCGGGCAAAAGAACTTCTTTTTCGATCCATTCGGCGTATGACATGCCTGTCGTTTTGTTAATCAACACTCCAAGTAGTAAGGGGTCCGTATCGTGATAGCCAAACCATTGGCCTGAGCTACGCTTGTTCCCGGATGGATCCAGAGCAGCTGAATTGACTCTCGCATTCAGCAAAACATTGAACCAGCTCATCCGCCCGCTGTTCACTTCAAATTCTTGCTCTGAAGTATAGATCGTTCCATCACCAATCCCCATCCAGGTACCCGAGCTCATTGTCAACAAGTCTCTGACCGTAGCTTTTCCGAGATCTGTACCTTTGAGTTCTGGGATAATGTCTTGTGTCACGGACTTCAGGGAGATTTTGCCACTGCAAATCGCCTTACCAATACCCATTGATGTTATTGTTTTTCCGACACTAAAACTAAGAAATCTCGTGCTGTCTGTTGCGGGTTCCTTAAATCCGACCCACACAATTTTATTTCCATCGATCAGCGCAATGCTTTTAGCCGATGTGTTGGCGAGCAGGTCTTTTCCCTTTTCGATAACCCGCAATTCCGGATTTGTAGGAACTCTGTTCGCTAATTTTTGAATATTTTCGGATGTGCCGGTGCGATGGTGCCACGCCCTGCCATTGTTAAGCAAAATCTCATCTGGAGCCGCCCCATAGCTTCCCTCTTTGGGCAATTGAGCAAATGCGCTCAGGGGCCACAAACAAAGAGCGATTGATATTATTCTCTTCAATTTCAAATCTCATTTTACGAGTGTCTTGTTTTCAGAGACTTTATATAAAAATTTATGCTCGGCAATCGCTGCAGATGCGTCGTTCCCGAAGGCTTTGCTTCCTCCCTTACGGAGACTTATCGCGACCTTGGCGTCTCGATGAAGGGGTGGCGACTCAAGTTCTGCCATACACAACAAAGCAATTGGCAAACTTCGTAATTTACTTAGATACTTTTGTTTCTTTTATATAATACTATATATTATTCAGGTTCTTTTTTGTTCCGTTCTTGGACAATTGCTTGCAGTGCAATAATTTTTAGAATTGGATAGCGCCAAGATCATTTTTACAGGGCGGAATAATGTCGGTGCGCTCGTTGTTTCGGGTCCAGAATCTACTTCTGGCGTGCTGCATTCTCGTTCCTGCTGTTCTTTTCATGCTGGCTGCCTGGCTGAACTGGCAAGAGCAGGAGCGCGCCGCGCGCGCGCATGATTCCGAAATGGCGGCCGCCATGGACGAGCACGCGCAAAAAGTGTTCGATTCGGTGTCTCTGCTGCTTGAGCTCGTGACCACCCGTTTCAAAAGCGCCGACGCTGAAATGGCAGCCTCTACAGATTCGAGCGATTTTCTGCATGCGCTCGGCGTGCAGCTCGGCCAGATCGAAACCATTTCGGTGAGCGATTCCGCAGGCCGCGTTATCGCCAGCAGCCGGCCGGTCAAAAGCGTGCTCAATATCGCCGATCGGGATTATTTCCACGCGCATGTCGAGAAGGAAACCGGGCTTTTCATCAGCGTCCCCTTTCTTGAGGGCGACAATGCCTTTCCCTCCTTCGTGTTGAGCCGGCGCAGAAGCGCGGCCGATGGCAGTTTTGCCGGCATTGTCAGCGTCAGCCTGAGCTCCACTTATTTTTCGCATTTTTACGACGAGATTACGCCGACCACAGGCAATGCCGCGACGCTGACGCGGCTCGATGGCATCATTCTCTCGCGCTATCCCGCCCCTCCGCTGACACCCATCGTACTGCTCCCCATAGCCACTCGCATCGAGCATGGGCAGCCGCGCGGGGGTATGTTGCTGACCTCGCCCATCGATGGGGTCACGAGGCATTATGCGTTTCGGCGGCTCTCGCGCTATCCCCTTTATGTTGTGTTTGGCACCGAAGTCGCGGCCGTCGTTTCGGTCTGGTACCGGACCTTGCTGACCTATGGGGTTGTCCTGGCGCTTGCCGCATGCGCCCTTTTATCCGTGTCGCTTCTGGTTCTGCGGAAGGGGCGCGACATGCGGCGGCACATTCGCAAGCGCCAACGGGCCGAGGAATATCTCCACGAGGCCCTGGCTGCGATTCCTGACGGGTTCAGCCTTTATGACGAGCACGACCGGCTGGTGATCTTCAATGACGCCTATCGAGCTCTGAGCCCGATAGCCAGCCCTATGATCAAGCGGGGGGTGACATTCGAGGAAGTTCTGCGCGCCGGAGCAGCCAGCAAGATGACGCCGGCCGCGTTTCAGGCGCGGTTGGTCCAGCACAGGCATCCGGTCGGCGCCATCGAGCATCGCCGCCCGGATGGATCCTGGATCCGCATCTCTGAAAAGCGCACGCCCAGTGGCTATATCGTTGGCATTCGCACCGATATTACCGCTCCCAAGGAACAGGCGGAGGAACTCCGTCGCCTGGTGGATGCGGCAGAGAAGGCGGCCCGCGCCAAACTGGCCTTTCTGGCCACCATGAGCCACGAAATTCGGACGCCCCTGAACGCCATCGTCGGCTTTGCCGCGCTCCTGTCGCAGACTCGCAACGGCGAGCCCTTCGATGACGAGAAGCGGCTTTTTGTCGAGACGATCAACAGTTCGGCCGGTCACCTGATGGGGATTGTCAGCGATATTCTGGACTTCACGAAATTGGAGGCCGGCGGCCTGAAGGTCGAGAGCGTGCCCTTTTCGCTGAAAGAGATTTCGGACAGGCTGAATGGCGTTCTCAAGGCTCTGATCGGGCCCAAGCCGGTCGTAGGGCGGCTTGATCTGGATGTCGCCTTGCCGGCGCAGGTGATGGGCGATCAGGGCCGCATCTATCAGGTTCTGCTGAATCTTGTCGGCAATGCCGCCAAATTTACCGATGCCGGATCGATTGCCGTGAGCATAGCCAGGCAGGAAGACAGGTCGGGCCGGCGCATGTTGCGCTGTGTCGTTCAGGATACCGGTGCGGGCATCGACCCGGACGTGCAAAAGAACATATTCACGCCCTTCGAGCAGGGCGAAGCCTCCGGCAATCTGCGCGCGGCGGGCACCGGCCTCGGTCTTGCCATCAGCAAGCGCCTCGTCGATGCCATGGGGGGCGAAATCGGCTTTGTCAGCGCTCCGGGCGAGGGGTCCGTCTTCTGGTTCACCGTGCCGTTTGAACCGGTTGAAGGCCCGGTCGCGCAGGCCAGCGAGCCGCTCGCGCCAGTCCTTCCGGCCTTGAAGATCCTTGTCGCGGACGATGCCGAGCCTTCGCGCATGCTCGCCAGCCTGCTGTTGCGCAAGCGTGGGCATTGTGTGGACGAAGTTGCCAATGGGGCGCAGGCGTTCGAAACGGTGCGCGGGGGGGATTACGACCTCGTTATTCTCGATCTGCAAATGCCGGTGATGGGCGGCTGCGAGGCCGCGCGACTTATTCGCGCGCTTCCGGCCCCCCGCAACAGCGTGCCGATCCTCGCCCTGACGGCCGCCGTGCTGGATGAGGAAGGCGATCTGGCGCTGCGCGCGGGCATGAACGGAGTGCTGTCCAAGCCGTTCCGGGCCGACGATCTCGACCGCACGATTGCTGCCGTATTGACGCCCGCCCCAGCACCTCCCTCCGGGGACGCAGAGCCGCGCGCCCTTGTCCCGATGGGCTCCGCGTGCTGAACTCCTCCTTCAAGGGCATCAGACCCTGAAGGGGGAGATCATGAGGAAACGTCCATTCCGCGCTGCCTTGGCGCTTGTGTTGGCGCTGGCTGCGGCAGGCAGCGCCAGGGCTGCCGATCTGGTGAAGGTCGGCCTCATCGGCAATTCGAGCGACGCGCCGATCCTCATTGCCGATGCGCGCGGCTATTTCCGCGACGTTGGCCTCGAAATCCAGTCCACGACATTCGACTCGGCAGCCAAGCTCATCGCGCCGCTTGCCACAGGCGATCTCGATGTCGGGGGCGGCGCGACATCTGCCGGGCTCTTCAATGCGGCGGCGCGCAAGATCGATCTGCGCATCGTTGGCGACCGCTCGCGCATGGCGCCGGGCTATTCCTACATGACGCTGATGATCCGCAAGGATCTGATCGAGTCCGGCCGCTTCAAATCCTATGCCGATCTCAAGGGCCTGAAAATCGCGCTGGCGGCGCCGGCTATTTCACCGTCGACCATGCTGAATGCGGCCGCAGAAAAAGGCGGCATCGCCTTTGACGACATCGAGAAGGTCTATCTCGGCTATCCGTTGCAGGTGGGCGCTTTTGCCAGCAAGGCGATTGACGGGTCCATCATGGTCGAGCCCTTTGCAACAGCCATTGTGCGGGCCAATGAGGGCGTGCGTATTGCAACGACTGAAGATTTCATTCCGAGCGCACAGATCGCCCTGCTGTATTTCGGCGAAAAATTCGCCAGCGGAAAGACCGACATCGGCGCAAGATTCATGAAGGCCTATATCCGCGCCGCGCGTGATTACAATGACGCAATCGTAGGCGGGAAATTCGGTGCGGACGCCAATGCGCAGGCCATCGTGCAAATCATGGCGAAGGGCCTGAACATGAAAGAGGCCGATATACGCGAGGCCTATGTGCAGGCGCTCGATCCCGATGCCAGGCCAAATCTCGAGGCGCTGCGCCGCGATATTGCCTTCTTCCGCAAGAGCGGGACGCTGACTGGCGACCCTGACCTTGGCAAGCTGGTCGATCTCTCTTTTGTCGAGGCGGCTGTGAAGGACCTTGGTCCCTACATTCCCAAGGCCAGGTAAGGCAGGTTCACAAACCGGGCGATGGAGCCAAACGCCCGCATCGCCCGGTTTTTGCGTTTACTTGGCCGATGGCGGGGTCTTCAGGATCTGCCACAGAGCCATCTTGGTCGCTGTCGTGTCCTTTGAGGCTTCCAGCCGCTCCGTCATGTCGCCAGCATTGGGCAATTGCGCGAGCCGGTTCATCTGCTCGTACAGAATGTTGAACTGCGCCATTGCGATTTCGGTGTGTTTGACCAGGAACTCATCGGGAATGAAGAGGTCGTTGGTCGCTCTCTCCTGCGCCTCGCGCCGGGTCTTTTCGATCAACACATCGAGTTGCTGGGGCGACATATTGATGCGCGCCGCATGTTCGCGCACATTCGCGAGCTCTTCATCAGACAACACGCCATCGGCGAGCATGAGTGACAATTCGTTCTCGACGCGCTGACGCTGTGACTGCATCTCCTGCATGAAGGCGGAGGAGAGAATGGAGGCGGGGATCGCGAAAATGCCGATGCCCATGAGCGCCATCACGCTGGTCATGGCGCGTCCGAATGGCGTAATTGGCGAGAGATCGCCGTAGCCCACGCTGGCAAGCGTAATCACGGCCCAATAGATCGTGGTCGGGATGTTCTCGAATTTTTCGGGCTGCGCATCATGCTCGAAGAGATAGCCAAGGCTCGCGACCAGCACCACCAGCAGCATCATGCAGAAGCAGGATGTGGTGATGATGGGCAGCTCACGCCGGACAACCCCCACAAGCGAGGACATGGAACCACTGTAGCGCGCCAGCTTGAACAGGCGCATGAGCCGGAACGAGCGCAGGAATCGCAAATCGAGCAGATGGTGCAGGAAGACTTCGAGGAAGAACGGCAGGATGGCCAGAAAGTCGATCAGCGGGCTCGGCTTTTTCGCATAGCGAAAACGCCCGCTGATCCTTTCCTGGAAGCCAGGTTCCTCGACACAGGAATAGAGCCGCATCAGATATTCGATGGAAAACACGAACACGGCCGCAGCGTCGATCACCGCGAATTCAAGCGCGAGATTGTAGAAGATGGAATCGACCGACTCGAGAATGACGGCCAGAACCGAGATCAGCACCCAGAAGACGATGAACATATCGAAATAATGGTGCAGATCGCCGCCATAGCGGCTTTCAAATACCAGCGCATGAACGCGCTGCCTGAATGTGCGTCCCTTGTTGAGGCGCACGAATTCATTGAAGGCGGGAATAAGAACACGCAGCAGCTTGAAGAGGCGCAGCAGTCGCACAATTCGCAAGGCGCGCAGGTCGATCGGCAAAAGCGCTGCAAGGAAGAAGGGTACGATCACTGCAAGATCGATCAGCGCAAAGAAGCTGAAGATATATTTCAGCCTGGGAAACCGGGATGTCGTGAATTCCGGATCAGCCGAGGCGATGAACAGGCGCACGACATATTCGAGAATGAACACGCCCATCGAGATGTTCTCGAAGACATGCATCTTGTGATGATAGGCATCGAAGGCCGGCATGGTCTCGGCCAGCATGCAGCCGATATTTGCAAGAATGAGGATGGAGAGCCAACCCTCGAAACTCGCGCCGCGTGTCTTCTCTTGTCCTGGCGCATAGAGCCAATTATAGACCGCGCTGCTGATGCGGTGCTTGCTCTTGGTTGCCAGTGAGTGTGTCTGCGCATTCATGTTCTGGACTCCGCGCTAGAACGCAACTTCACCGGCGACTTTGATCATGTGGTAGCCACGTCCGCATATGCTGATGCGGAACGTGAAAACCTGATTCATCAGCTCGGCGCCATCCAGCGATACATAGGCCAAGGATGCAGTTCCTGGCGGATAGGAACCTTTTTCAATCACGATGCCGCCAATCGTGGTGGCTTCTGCGCCGTCGCATTTTGCGGCCAGAAGAGGATGGGCTTCGTCAAACCGATTGAGCTTTCCGGCGGCGGGGCCCTTCGTGCCGACAAGGGCGGCGGCGCAGTCTTTCCACGTGGCGGTACCGCTGGCATCCTTGCGGCAGGCTTCGGGCTCGAATGCGGCTGTCGCGCGCTGGTCGCCCGCTTCCTTGATCCAGGCAGCCAGGGCTTCTGCCTCGCGCTTGACCTCCTCGATGCGGCTTGCCTCGTGCATGCCGTGCCCGCCGAGATAGACAACTGACGTGCCGATGGAGACCAGGATCAGCAGGAAGATGAGATCCGCCCGCGTCAGAATGGTAAAGGCACGCGCGACCGCGCGCAGAAACAGCAGCTCGGGCATTTTGAAGCGCTTGTAGAAGGCGGGCTTGGCCGCCTTCTTTGCGGCCTTCGTCGAGCTTGCCGTCAACGGGGCGCTGTCGGCCTGTTCCGGGGGCGCCTCTTGTGTTTCGAGCGCCTTGATCCAGATTTTCAGGAGCAGGATGCGATCATTTGCCGTAAGGCCGGTGCCCTTGAGCTTGGTCTTGCTTGCATCCAGCAGCGCCTTGATTTCCGCGCGCCCCTCGGCCTGTTCACTCGGGCTGAGGGTGGCAAAATCGGCGGCCTGATATTTTACGATCAGGGGGTGGGCCATGCAGAGGAGTTTCCTTCAAGACAGGTAGCAGCCGCACGCAGCCATTTGGCGCGCGCCATGCTACTGGAACGGCTTCCCGTTCTTAAGCTTGAGCTTCTAGCATATTTTATGCCGATAGGAGAGCCCCCTCGGAGGCTCTATTTCTGTGTTTCTGAATTTGCTTTCTATATTGGGAAGGTCGAGACCGGGGAGGGTCGCCCTTGCAAGACAATCAGGACCGCAGCCGCTTCGAATGCGAGATCGAGGGCGCCATTGTCTTCGCCAATTACAGGACGGTCGGTGGCATTGTCCTGCTCACACATGTCGAGGCGCCGCCCCATTTGCGCGGCATGGGGGCCGCAGCCCGGCTGATGGGCGAGATCGCTGACCATGCCCGGGCGGCGGGCATTTTGCTGCGTCCCCAATGCAGCTATGCCGCGGCCTGGTTCAAGCGGCATCCCGATTGTGCGGACGTGCTCGGCTGAGAGCCTGCGGCAAAGTGGTTCGAGCTCTGCTGCAAAAAAGCTTTCTGCTCCGCTCGCATCTCTGCACGCCTTTCGCGTAGAGGTCTTTGCGGAGCGACCGCGGGATTTGATCCTTGTCGGGAGAGATCGGCAAACGGCAGGCCCGTTTGCACGGCAACAGCCCGGTCACGCTCCCTGACATGAGGATAAAAAATGCATTCCAAACTGCTGTATTGCGGGCTCACCGCCTTGATCGCCGGAGTTTCACTTGCCGGCGCGCCGGCACACGCTGCTTCCTATGATGGCCAATGGTCCGTCGTCGTCGTCACCGAACAGGGCAGCTGCGATGTCTATCGCTGGGATCTCGGCGTGGCGGGCGGCAAGATCAACGAACGCGGCATTGTCGCGCAAGCCAATGGTCAGGTCGATCGGCGCGGTCTGGTCAATGTCACCTTCTCGCGTGGCTCCGACCAGCTGGCGGCAACGGGCACCTTGTCCGGCCTTGATGGATCGGGACGCTGGAGCCTGCCGAGCCGTCAATGCTCGGGCCGCTGGAAAGCTGAAAAGAAGATCTGACGACTATCTGGTTTTCGCTGGCGCCTTGCAGGGGCTTCCCTGCACGCCATTGCGCAGCAGCGCTGCGGGATCGAGACGCGTCACGATCACGCCGCGCGGGCCCGAGCTTGCAAAATAAAACCGCCCCTTGCGGTCCCACGCATTGGCCCCGGTATGGATTTCATAGCCAGCCAGTGCGGGGTCGAGATCGCCAATCCTGCACAGCGGGCGCGTGACGCCCGTTGCAAGATCGAAGGCGAAGAGAACCGATGGCTTGACCCCGAGACTGGTAGAGGCAAAGAGCGTGCGCGCATCCGCGCTCACCTGCATCATCCAGATGAAGCTCCATTGGTTCTGGCGATCGATCTGTCCGATATAGCGCCAGCTCGGGCCTGCATCCTCGAAGAGATAGATGTGGCCGGCATCATCGGTAAAAACGCAGCGCCGACCCTTGTCCAGACATTGCCCTGACTCCAGCGCGCGCGGCTCCTGCAGTTTGAAATCCGTGCGCTCGCCAAAACCTGTGTCTGGATCGTAAAAATAGACATGCGCATAAATCGCCGGATCATGCGCGCCGTTGATCGGATTGCCGGCGGTAAAATACAAACGGCCGCGTGAATCCACCCACATCACGCGGCCCGTATAGACATAGGGTCGATCAAAGGTTGCCGGCCGCCCGAGGTTTTTCGTCGTCCCGCTCGCAACATCATAGAGAAACAGGTCGGCTGTCGGCACGCTCGCGCCATAGATGCGGTTGCGCTTCGGGTCAGATGCTGTGGCGACAATATTGCCGTGTTCAGCGCTTGCGCCGCCAGGCTCTACAGCACTCAGATCCCTGAATATCTTCTGCTGCGCCTCGTAAGCGTACCAATGAAAACCGCGCACATCGAGATAGTCGCTGTTGAGCGACGAGCGGTTCATGCTTGCCACATAGACCGAACCCTTGTGCCACAAGGGCCGGGTGTGAAATTTCTCGACTGTTTCGCCGGCCGTCCAATTGCCGGCAGCTTCCGATGCCGCGCGCGCATCGCCCACGCTGACAAGCGCGCGCGTTTCGGGGTCGATCCGATAGAGCGCGGAATTGGTCAGATGGTCCATGCCAGCGACATAAATCGCGCCATCGCCTGCACCCGCTATCGCGTGCCAGCTCTGGTTGGGCTGCAGGCCATTGGCAGTTGGCGGCAAGATCCAGTGCCAGGAAACCCCGCTCTGCCCGGCCCAGCCATGGGTGTCGGGCGCGCCATCGGCAGCTGCGACAAGTGATCCTGCCGCAAGGGAAATCGAAAAGGAAAGGGCAATAAACAGAATAACTAGTCTCATGCTTGGCATGCTTAATCAGAATATTGGCGTATGCAAGCGTGGGCGTTGCATTAACCCATTGTGCAGTGCGGTCTTGAATTGCGCAGTGCGAGCTTGATAGGAGGCGCTGCTCTCACTAATTTAGCCTCACTTGTTTTCGGTTTTTGAGTCGTTGCTTTTTTACTTTTTAGTCATTGCCCGGATTTGCTGTGCCCAAATTACCCAAAAGATCTTCAGGCCCGAAAAGCGTTACGCTCCCGCCCGTCAGCGCGGTGGACGTGCACGAAACCTATCGTGCCCAGGCCGCGGCGGCGCTCGCGCGTGACGAGTTCGTGGTCTGCGAGGTAGCCTGCCGCAAGGGCCTTTCCCTTGGCGCCGACGCCCGCCTCGAAACAATGCTGGGCGTGGCTGCAATCCGGCTCGGACGTCTGGCCGAGGGGCTTGCCTGTCTCGGGCGCGCCATGGGGCTCGCGTCGGGGGATACGGCGCTTTGGGCCGATGCCGCCTTGCGCAAGGCGCGGCTTCATCTCTCGCTGGGGCAGGTGAATGAAGCGATTGCGCTGTTCAGGCAACTCGTCGATCGCGCGCCCTCGGAGCCCGATCATCACCGCTTCCTCGGCGTTGCGCTGCGTCGCGCGGGACAATTCTCCGAAGCCGAGGATTATCTGCGCGCGGCCTATGCCATGGCGCCCCAAAACCTTGAGGCAATTGTCGATCTTGCCTGGTTTCTGGAAGAGACAGGCAAGCAGCAGGAGGCCCTGGCGCTTGCTCTGGCCGGCATCGAGGCTTTGGGCGTCGATCCCCGTTTCGTGCGCCTGCGCGCCGTCCTGGAGCGCCGGCAGGGCCGTCACAGGGAGCTGATCGTCTGGCTTAAGAGCGAATTGGAGAAAAACCGCGAGGAAGTCTCCCTCTGGCGCGAAATGGCCCATACGGTCGCCGTGCTCGACGGGGCTAAATCGGTGCCTCTCTACCGCGAGGTTGTGGCCCGGCTGCCCAATGATTTCGAGGCGATCCTCGATCTCGCCAATCGCCTGCAGCGCACGCGCGGGCCCGAGGAGGCGCGCAATATCGAGGAATGCTACCAGCTCGCCCAGCGTGCACTGGCCACGGGCCAGAATCCGCGCTCCAAGACCAAGGAGCTGCATGAAATCATGACGCGCGTGGCCGATTATGATGGCGTCGCCGCGCTTGGCTCGTTCGATAACCTGTGCAGCGACTGGGCCCAGAGGGGGCAGGTTGCGGCCCTCCATTCCATGATGGGGCAGGTGCGCTCGCCCGAGGAGCGCCTTCATCTCATGGCCTGCCACCGCGTCTGCGGAGACCAGATGCAGTCGCTGGCCGATCTTGCGCCGCTGCCCGCCCGCCCCGCGATCACCGGCCGCGCGCGCGTGCGCATCGGCTTCATGTCGTCTGACCTGCGCAACCATCCGGTCTGCTATTTCGTGGCGCCGTTGATCGAAAATCTCGACCGGTCGCGTTTCGAGATCTTCTGCTATTCCTGGTCGGCGGAGGCTGCCGACCCCATCCAGCAGCGCGTTCAGGCCAAGGTTGATACGTTCCGGCACGTGCCTGTCATCAGCAACAGGGATGCCGCCGCGCTCATTGCGGGAGATGATCTCGACATGCTCTTCGAGCTTGGCGGCTCGACGCATATGAACAAGCTCGATGTCATGGCCTGGCGTCCCGCCCCGCGCCAGGCGAGCTGGCTTGGCTATCCCCATTCGGCCGGTCTGTCGCGCATCGACAGGCTGCTGGTCGATCCCTATACGCGCCCGGCCTACACCAATCTGATGCTGGAAAAGCCGTTCCAGTTGCAGCGCTCATGGGTGTGCATGACGCGCCCGGGTTTTGGCGAATTGCCTGACATCGAGCCGACCTCTGCCGAAGAGCGCAATGGCTACGTGACCTTCGGCACGATGAACAATCCTTACAAATATACGCCCGAGCTTATCCGGACATGGGCAGCGATCATGCGCGACGTGCCGGGATCGCGCTTTCTGTTCGTGCGGCCCGAAGGCGGCGCGCCGAGTTTCCGGCGCAATCTCTCGCGCCTGTTCGAGAGCGAGGGCGTGGCGGCAGACAGAATTGCCTTTGTGCCGGTGCGCGGCGACCATCTGCGCCATTACAACCAGATCGATATTGCACTCGATACATTCCCCCACACCGGGGGCACGACCACCTGCGAAACCTTGTTCATGGGCGTGCCGGTGGTGACGCTGGCCGGGCTTTCGTTCTTCGAGCGCCTCTCCTATTCCAATCTCGTCAATGCCGGTCTGCCAGAGCTCGTGGCCTACAGCCGCGAGAGCTATATTGCGATCGCCCGCCGTCTTGCTGCCGACTACCAATGGCGCAAGCGCTTTCGTACCGCAGCGCGCAGCCAGATTGCCGACAACCCGCTTGGTCGCCCCGATCTCTTCGCGCGTGATTTCGAGCAGGCCGCCGTGTCATGGATGGATGAGAGGGCGTGAGCGCGATCAGCGACGGCTCGCCTTCGTGGCGTCAAATCACGCAATGTCGTGTGTGTTCAGGCACGCTCGCCTTGCCGTTCTGCGATCTCGGCGAGCAGCCTCTGGCCAATTCCTATCTTGAGCCCGCGCAGGCGAGTGAACCGGAATTGCGCATTCGGCTGCGCGCGATGGTGTGTGACACATGCCGTCTGGTGCAGCTCGATCATCTGGCCCATGCCGGTTCGATTTTTTCCGATTATGCCTATCTCTCCTCCATGTCGGAAAGCTGGGTGCAGCACGCGGCCGATTTTTGTTCCACGATCTTGCGCAAGCGCGTGCCGGATTTCGTGGTCGAGCTCGCCTCCAATGACGGCTATCTGCTGCAGCATTTCCAGTCGGTGGGCATCAGATGCCTTGGCATCGAGCCCGCCGCCAATGTTGCGGCGCTGGCGCGTGACAAGGGCATCGAAACGCTTGTGCGTTTCTTCGGCGTGCAGACGGCCGGGGAGGTTGTGAGCGACTTTGGCAAAGCCGATCTGCTGATTGCCAACAACGTTCTCGCCCATGTGCCCGACATCAATGATTTTGTCGCTGGCATGAAGCGTCTTCTGGCGCCGGGCGGCCTGATCTCGATTGAGACGCCCCATCTTGTCTCGCTGGTGCAGGACGTGCAATTCGACACGATCTACCACGAACATTACGCCTATTGGTCGCTTCATGCGGTCGAACAGCTTTTTGCGCGCCATGGGCTGGCGGTTGTCGATGTCGAGCGGCTGCGCACGCATGGCGGTTCGCTGCGGATTTCCGCCACGCATGCGGACGAGGTGCAGGGCCCCTCCGACATGCTGCGCATCATCCGCGCACAGGAGCTGGCGCTTGGTGTCCATAGCGATATTTTCTACCGCGGCTTCGAGCCCCTCGTCAGCCAGATCATCGTTGGTTTCGAAACCTTTCTGGCCCAATGCGAGGCACGGGGCGAGAGTGTGGCCGCCTATGGCGCGGCGGCCAAGGGCAATACGTTTCTCAATCGACTGGGCGCGCGCGCCGGCGCAATCACGTGCGTGGCCGACGTCAATCGCCTGAAGATTGGCAGGCTTTTGCCAGGCACCCATATTCCCATCGTTTCGCCCGAGGCGCTGGCGGCGCGCAAACCTGATTATATTGTGGTCCTGCCGTGGAACCTGGCCGATGAAATTCGCGCGGTGCTTTCGCGTCTGGGGCTGCGCGGCAGCCGCATGGTCACGGCCATTCCCCAACTTGTCATCAGCGAGATTCCCATATGCAAAGCCAAGCACTTGCGCTTGAAGGACTGAGGCTGCTGCGCACGGAGCCCGCGCGCGATACGCGTGGGGCGTTCAGTCGGCTATGGTGCGCGCAGGATTTCGAAAGCGCAGGCCTCGCATTTCAACCCGTCCAGGCAAGCCTTTCGAGCAATCCGCATGAGGGCACTTTGCGCGGCCTGCACTTTCAGGCAGAGCCGCA
>CANBNG010000012.1 GCA_947370975.1 Beijerinckiaceae bacterium | reverse complement strand
CGCTGACGCTGACCGACGCCAGCGGCTCGACGTTCGTCTTCGACGGCCAGGGCAACGCTACGGTGAAAGCTACGAAGCTGACCATCCAGAGCGACGACATTCAATTTACGGGGCCAGCGTGACCGCGCCGGTGGCCCGCACGGGTGATAGCAGCACGCATGGCGGGATTATCACCACCGGCGCCAGCCATACGACCGTCGAGGGCCAGAACGTCGCGACAGTCGGCTCCATCCTGCACTGCCCAATCCACGGCGCCCAGCAGATCACCACCGGCTCGCAGATCTGGAAAGTCGAGGGCCAGCCGGTTGCCCGCAGCGGTTCGGTCGCCGCATGCGGTGCCGTCATCATCGGCGGCGCCCAGCATATGAAGGTGGCCTGATGCCTGACGCCTCGCTCAATTGGAATGCTGATTTCGCGCTGACGCCGGCTGGCGACCTCGCGCTCGCCGATGGCGACAATCTGGTCAAGCAGCGCCTGATCCGGCGGCTGTTTACCGTTGCGCGCGGCAGCGTCTTCCACCTCGAGTATGGCGCCGGCCTGCCACAAAAAGTCGGCTCGACGCTCAACCCGCATGCCGTCGGCGCAATAGTGCGGGCGCAATTGGCACTGGAGGCGTCGGTTGCCAGCAGCCCGCCCGCGCGCGTCGAAATCGCCGCGCAGCGCGCCGGCTTGCAGACAATTTTCATTTCCTACACCGACGCGCTGACCGCCCAGCACGTCTCGCTCGCCCTCTCTATCTGAGGCTTTCATGGCGTCGCTTCCGATCAAATCCTTTTCGGCTATCGTCCAAACGATCGCCGCCGGCATGCAAGGACGCGCTGCCGCCGTGCTCGATTTCTCGGTCGGCTCGACCTTGCGCGCGCTCGCGGAAGCGGTCGGCGGCGTCGCCCTGTGGTTGCAGGGCCTGATCCTGCAATTGCTGCTCACCACCCGCGCGGTGACCTCGAGCGGATCCGATCTCGATACGTGGATGAACGACCTGGGGGTGATCCGGCTGTCTGCTACGCCGGCGACCGGGCGGGTAGCGTTCTCGCGCTTTACCGCCACCGCGCAAGGCTTCATCCCGATTGGCGCGCAAGTTCGCACCGCCGATCTGACGCAGACCTTCACCGTGGTCGCCGATGCGGCCAATGCAGCGTTCTCGGCCGGGCTGGGCGGCTATGTGCTTCCCGTTGGCCTTGCCACCCTGGCGGTGCCGGTGCAAGCCGCTGTTGCCTCGTTTGCGTCCAACGCCGCGGCCGGGACCATCGCCATCATTGCCACCTCAATCCCCGGCATTGATACGGTGGTCAATGCAGGCGATTTCAGCAATGGAGCCGATGCTGAGAGCGATGAGCAATTGCGCGCCCGTTTCCCGCTGTTTATTGCCTCGCTGTCGAAAGCCACCACGCTGGCGATCCTGTATGCGGTGCGCTCGCTGCAATTGGGCTTGCAGGCGACGGTCACTGAAAACCAGACTTATGACGGGGCGGCGCAGCCCGGCTCGTTCTTTGTTGTCGTCGATGACGGCTCCGGAGCGCCGCCGGCGAGCGTGATCCAGCAAGCCGCGAGCGCGATTGAAATGGTGCGCCCGCTTGGCGTCACCTACGCAGTCTTTCCGCCGCAGATCGTCTCGGCCTCGATCGCCCTCTCGCTGGCGGTCGCGCCTGGCTATGACCGCAATGGCGTGGTCGGCATCGTCGATCAAGCGGTGCAAACATATATCAACACGCTGCCACTGGGCGCATCGCTGGCCTACCTCAAGATCGCGCAAGTCGCGCTGAACGCCTCGCCAGGCGTACAAAACGTCGTGGCCTTGACGCTCAATGGCGCGCAGGGCGGCGACCTCTCTATTTCCGCCAAGCAAGTCGTCAAGATTTCAACATTGACGGTGGTCTGATGGCAACGGGCGATACCGCAAATATCCTTGCGCGGCTAAAAAGCCTGCTCCCGACGCGCTGGTTTGGCGATCCCGCGCCGGTGCTAGATTCGGTCGCTGGCGGGCTCTCCGACGGCCTCGCCGGGACTTTTGGCCTGATCGGCTACGCCCGCGCGCAAACGCGCATCGGCACGGCGGCTGGCTCATGGCTCGATCTGATCGCCTTCGATTTCTTCGGGCTACGGTTCCGCCGCCGGTCGTCGCAAAATGACGATTCATTTCGCAAAGCGATCAGCCAGGAAATCTTCCGGGTGCGCGCCACCCGGACCGGCATGGCGCAAGCCATTCTCGATCTGACTGGCGTCGCGCCGATTATTTTCGAGCCGGCCAATCCGCGCGATACCGGCGCCTATGGCAAGCCGACAATGGGCTATTCCTTCGCCGGCCGTTATGGCTCGCTGGAGCTGGTCAATCAGGTCTATATCGATGTCTGCCGCCCGCTGGGCCAAGGCATCCCGCTGATCGGCGGCTATGGCTCCTCGGCGGTGGGCTATGCTGCGAGCAGCGGCGCCTATGAGGGCCGCGGCGAGTGGACCGGGATCGATCAGGTCGATGGGCCGGTTACAGATCTCGACATCTATCGATTGGTGGAAGCGGTACGCCCGATCGGGGTCACGGTTTGGACGCGGCTTGAGGATTTTCTGCCGCCGCCCGATCTCGCACCCGCCTATATCGCGTTGCTGACGCCCTCCAGCGATGCGCTGGTCATGCCCGACGGCTCCGCGATCTATATTTCCGGTCCAACCTGACCGGCTAAACCGCTCCGCCCCTTTCCCCTCCAAGGCCGCCCTCATCAGGCGGCCTTTTTCTTCGGAGAACGCTTTTGGACCGCCGCATCGTTTACATCGGGGCCATCCCGCAGGATATCGACATCCTCAAAATCCAGCGCAACGCGATGGTCGCCAACGGCTTCCTTGCCCAAGGTGTGCTTGGAACCAATACCTTCGTTGATGGCCTCGCGTGCACGCCTACCAGCCCAGCATCATTGTCGGTCAATATTGCTGCTGGCGAAATTTTCCAATTCGCCAATATCGACGGCTCGAATTTCGGCTCGCTGGCTTCAGACACCGTCCACTCGATCGTCAAGCAGGGCATCTTGCAGGACGGCTTGGTGCGGACGCTGACGCCGCCTGGCACCGCCGGGCAGGCGATCAATTATCTCGTGCAAGTAGCTTTGCTCGAGCAAGATATCGATGTCGCGACGCTGCCCTATTTCAATCCCGCATCGCTGATCAATGCCAGCGCCGCGCCATGGTCAGGGCCAAACAATTCCGGCACCTCACAGCCGCAGACGCGTCAGCAGACGGTCCAAGTCTCGCTGAAAGCCGGCGTCGCCGCCACCGCCGGGACACAGACAACGCCGGCACCCGACGTCGGTTATGTAGGCCTCTTTGCAATCACCGTGGCGCAGGGCGCGACGCAGATCGCCTCGGGCAATATCTCGCAATTGGCGAGCGCGCCGTTCATCACGCCGAAGCTGACTGAGGTGCCAGCCTGGACGCAGGCCGGTAAATGGAAATATGGCGCAGATTCCGGCACGCTTAACGCGATGGCGGTGACGCTGGCCCCGGTCCCGGCGGCCTATGTCGCCGGCATGTCGATCGATGTGAAGGCGGGCAGCACCAATACCGGCGCACTGACCCTAAACGTCAACGGCCTCGGCGCTAAGACGGTCATGAAGCCCTCGGGCGTGGCGTGTACCGGCGGCGAGGTGGTCTCTGGTGCCATCGCCACGTTTACCTATGACGGCAGCCAATTCTATCTGCGCACCGCGCAGGCGACCTCGACCAGCACCTCGACCGGCGGCCTGACTGCGATTGCGACCACCTCGCCAATCCATGGCGACGGCACCTCTGGCACGCCAATCAATATCGATAATGCCTCGACCACGGGACGCGGCTCGGTTCAATTGGCGAGTGCCGCCGCCTATTCCGGCAATTCGCCGGGCCTCGCGCTAACCCCCGATGCGGTGTGGAGCGCCGCCGGATTTCAGACCGTCTCCTATGGCTCGTCGTGGGCGCCCGATCTCTCGTCGGGTTTCAATTTCGCCATGACGCTGGCGGGTAATCTGCTGCTCAACAACCCGGTCTCCGGCTCTATTAAAAGTGGCGAGACCGGCGCATTTGCCATCTCCCAGGACAATGTTGGAGGTCGCACGCTTAACGTGGCTTCCGGCTCGAGCTTCCATTTCCCGAATGGCGGATTCCCGGGCCTGTCGACCGCGCCCAATGCGGTCGATGTCATCGTCTACAAGGCGATCACCTCGAGTTATATCGTCTGTGGTTTGCTGAAAGGGATGGTCTAATGCTTGCTGGCATTTATGACGATCTCCTGATGGCGTGCGGCGGTGCCGCGCGCATCGCCTACAAGCTGATGTTGACCGGCGAGCCGCTCACGCCGGGCGGCAATCCGCCGGTGATCCAGACCAATAACCTGTCCACATTCACGACATCATCGCTGCCATGGACCGGGCTGGGCCAGGATCTTGCCGCCGGCAACGAGTTGATCGTTGCGACGGGCAGCGAAATCAGCGGTAGCTGGACGCAGGGTAATTTCGCATTGGCGGTAAGTGGCGACGGTGGCGCAACTTTCACCCGCTACGCCCATCCGCAAGGCGGACGCAGTTCCTTTTTCGCTGGATCGAGCATCGCCTTCGGGCGCGGCCTTTTTGTGCTGGCGACGCCTGATCTGTCGGGATATTTCACGATTTACACGTCGCCTGATGGCAGCGCGTGGACAGCGCGGAGCGCGCCTTTCATCGGCTCGGCGCAGGTGTCATTCGTCAACGGCGTGTTTTTCGCTTTCGGCTTTGACACCGTCAACAATGTTGCCGCCTATGCGACGTCGAGCGATGGCGTAAGTTTCGCCCGCCGTCCAGATTTGTGGCCCTCGGCAGGCGGCGCCACCGCCAATGGCTCAGGCGCCGCGCCGATCAATTCCGTCGATTTTTCAAATGGCTTTTGGATCATCGGCGCGCACCCGCAAAACGGCAATGTCGAAATCGCCTTTTCGACCGACCTCGCCAATTTCACCAAACAGGCGCTCCCGTGGGGCAATAACGTCTCGCTGGTGCAAGGCACCGCCTATGTGGGCGGGGTCGCTTATTTCAAAGGGCTTTATTACGCCACCGGCAGCACCGGCGTCGCGCCTTACAGGCAAATCGCCACCAGCGTCGATCTGAAATCATGGTCGCCACTGGCAACGAGTATCAACAACGGCGGGCTTGGGGCACCGATGAACATGGGGGACCGGCTGGTCTTATTCCTGCGCACCGGATTTCCAAATGATTACATCGACGTCAACGGCAACACTGGCGCAACAATTTATCATCCGACGAATGTCGACTTTGAGACCTATATGACGACCGATGGAGCAACCTTCGGACAGGCTGCTTTGCCGACCTTGTTGTGGCGGCCGATCGGCTTCAAACTTATTTCGACATAAGTCGAGCTCGCCCCGAACGGCAGCTAGTAGCGCGACGGCTGGCGATGCGCCGGCCTGATGCCGGCTTCAGCTCGTCCCAAAAAATGATCCGGTATCGGAGTTTTTATAATGTCGTTTTACACGGACGTAATCGCCCGATCGCCGCTGTTCCACACCACCGGAGCGGTCAACGATCTGGCGCTGCTGGAGCCGGTCACCCGCGCCGCGGTGCAGGCGATCGTCGCCGAGGCGAAAGCTATGCGCCACGAGCTGCGGGTGCTGGAGACCTATCGCTCGTGCGAGCGCCAGGCGGTGTTGTTCGGGCGCGGCGCGAGCAAGCTGAAAACCGTCGGCGTGCATCATTACGGCTGCGCCGCCGACCTCGGCCTCTACATCCTCGGCCGCTACATCGGCGCCGCCGAGCCCTATCGTTTCCTCGTCGATCTATGCGCCAAGCACGGCCTGATCTCGGGCATCGATTGGGGCGAACCGGCCAAGCGCCACACCTTCATCGACGCCGGGCATGTGCAGCGCACTGCGGTGCAAGACCAGCCGCGCTTGTTCGCCGGAAGCTGGTTTCCCGACCCTCTCTATTCGCCAAGCCCGACGCGGGTCGCCAAAGCCTAGTCCGCCGCCTCCGGGCGGTTTTTTTCTGTTCAAAGGAGACCACGCATGAACGTCAAATCGCTCATCACGCCGGGCGTCATCGGCGGCATTCTCGCCTTTCTCGGCACCATTACCATCGCCATCGGCAAGCCGGCGCTCGGCATGTTTCTGTCTGATCCCTCGACGGCGCAGACGGTGACGGTGGTCCTCACGGGCGCGATTGCGCTGGTGGCTGGCGCGGCGGCTGGCATCAATGGAACCACCCCGACGCCCCCGGCGGCCTAATGGATTGGCTCGCCATCATCCTTGCTTGCGTGAAAGCGGCCGGTTCCCTCGCCTCATGGGCGAACAACCGACAGCTTTTGCAAGCGGGCGGCGCGCAGATGGTGGCGGAAATTTTAAAGGGCCAAGCTGATGACCTTATCAAAGCAAGCGCGGCTCGGGCGAATGCTGCTGCTGCCGCTGCTCGCGATCCCGCTGGCGTCTTGCGCGACAATGACGGGTTCCGGCGGGATTGAAGCCCCGCCGGATTTCAAAAGCGCCTCGTTTTGCACCTTAGCCAAACCGATCTCGTGGTCTGCCAAGGACACGGCGGAAACGGTCGGCCAGATCAAACAACACAACGCAGTTTGGACCACACTCTGCCAGGGGGGGAAATGATGGGCGAGGTAGACCGAGACATTGGCAAGCTGGAGGCCCAAGTCGAGACGCTGACCTGGCTGGTCTCCGAGCTTGGCCAGGAAGTGAAATATTTGCGCGAAGAGTTCGCCGAGGTGCGCGGCGGCTGGAAAGCGGTGCTCGCCATCGCGGCAATGGCCGGCGCGGCCCTTTCATGGGCGTCCAATTATTTCCTCGGCAAGCATTGAGCGGCTGATGATCTGATGAATTGGCTCGGCCATATGCCTGGCCTCTGAAGCCCTCCGGGGCAGCCCTTGTGGCGCATCCTTCCTAACTTGCCGGCCGTCATTCCCTAGGGGGTGGCGGTCGGCTTTTTTTGTATGTTATGGATGGCCATGCCGCGCAACGGTTCCATGATCCTTTCCGACCTGACCGCCCAGCGGCTGGGGGTCGCTTGCGCCAAATGCGAGCGCCGCGGCTCCTATTCGGTCGCAGCCCTGATTGCCAGGCTCGGGCCAGATCATCGGCTTACCGATCTCCTTGATGAGCTGACCGATGGCTGTCCCCGGCGCGGCCCGCATGGGTTTTTGGATCAATGCGCGGCGCGGTTTGGCGGGCTGGCAGATGCGACTGATTCGGAGGTTCCGAAAGCATAGCTCATGTTCCAACTCAGCGTTACGCTCCCCGAGGGAGCTTGACTATTGCCTTAGTTGGAACCGCCTTTGAATTCATTGCTAAAAAGACGGCCTGTCACGCCGGAGGTCGCGGGTTCGAGTCCCGTCTCTCTCGCCATTTTTTTAATGGCACGGAAATCTCTTAAAGTCCGAAAAGTCTGAAATCGGTGGTCGATTTTGGTCTTTTGTCTTTTTGCGACCTTGGCTTGCAGCTTGCGCTGCCCGTGCAGTGCATTCAGGTCGCGCAAAGCTCGCCCTGATCCACTTGCCATCCAGCTCCCGTTTCCCGCAGGCAGGCTTTTGCAACCTCGATTTGATCGAGCGAAGCAAGCCGATCCACCATGGCGCGAACGGACCCGTCACCATTCAAATATTCGCCATAGAGCGCACGAAGGAGACGGTCCACCGGTCCCGGCAGCGCTTTCTTGCGATGCTTTTCCCATAGGCGCAACGTCTGCTCGGTTGCGCCAAGAATGCCCGCGAGATCGCGCTGCGTCAGTTCCATCTCGGTGCGGACAAACCGCAGCTCCGCGCCGTTCAGCGGCTTCGGAAGGTCTATTAGCCAAAGCCCGATGATCCTGTGCAAATTTGCGGTGTCGTGGATCGAAACGCCTTCCCCGTACGGCGTCTCATGCAGCTCGTAGCCGTTTTCCAGCCACACGTTGTCGAGGCCGCAGTCGCGGTAATGGTAGGCCATGGCTTGTCATCCCCCTCAAAACACCGTCACGACCAGCAATCTGCGCGGCCAGTCGATCTCAATCACGCACGTCATCTCTTCACCGGCGGCATGGCGGAAAAAGTTCATGCGCCAATGTCCGGTGCCATTGGCGATATATGGACCCTCACAGAGCGTTCCGAGCCGAAGGCAGCGCTCAACCATGATTCGATTGATGACGCGCTGTTTCCCGCGTTTGCTTGCGTGCGGAATCAGAACGATGTTGGCGCTCGTCGCCGCAAGTTCGCGGACCTTGCGGGTGGCGGCTTCCGGTGTCAGCGTCAGCGGGACTATCTCGGCGGTCATCCATCCATCTCAAGGCATACCTATAATTATTATAGGTCGAACCCTATTGCAAGGGGGCCTGAGAGCATTCGCCCCGCACAGCTGCGGCCCCGATTTGACGCCATCCCGGCACAATGCGACCGTTCGGCAAAACAAAAGTCCGGGGGGAAACATGATGAGAGCCGCACTCGCCTTTTTCAGCTTTGTCGTTCTGTCTGGTTTGAGCGTTTACAAACCCGCTTTTGCGATCACGGGCGATGCGGCGGAGTTCGTGCGGCTGGCGGATGATGTCTATGCCTATGTCGGCAAGAAGAATGACGCCAATGCCATGGTCATCGTCACCAGCCAGGGCGTCGTGCTGGTCGATACCGGCAACAACCAGCCCGATGCGCGCGATATTGCCGCCAGGATCAAATCCGTCACCGATCAGCCGGTGCGTTGGGTTGTGATCACGCAATATCACGGCGACCATTTTGGCGGCTCGCCCTTGTTCACGCCGCCGGCAACCTTGATCGTGCATGATCGCGTGGCGCGCGACATTGGCGCGATGAAGCCCCACCAGATCAAATCCTGGCGCAAGCGTTTCCCCGAGCGCACGGCTGCGCTGCAGGGACTATCGCCCAAGGACATGATGATGAGTTTCCCTGATCGCATGACGCTCAATCTAGGCGGCAAGCGCATCGAGCTCATCTATGTGGACGATCAATACAACATCGGCGATGTCGCGGTCTGGTTGCCGGAAAGTGGCGTTTTGCATGGGTCTTTTGCCGCCTACAAGGATCGCCATCCCGACATCCGGCCCGATTACAGCCATGGCACCACCATCACCATGCTCAAGCAACTGGAGGCGCTGCTGGCGCTCAAGCCGCGCATGGTCGTGCCCTCGCACGGGCCTTTGAGCAATGTGGGCGACCTTCAGGCCATGGTCGATTATGTCCTGCTCGCGCGCCAGAAAGTGCGCGTCATGATGGACAAGGGTTTGGCGCTGCCTGACATCATCAAGCAGTTCCACATGAACGAGTTCAAGGATTGGGACCGCGCCAGCCATTTCGACTGGATGGCGGAAACCATCTGGCGCGAACTCTCCGGCCTTGGCCCCATCGTCGTCAAAATCACCGAGCGCGAGGTCAAGGGCAAGCTTACCAAGGTGGTGGAGGCCGGGCGCAATCTCACTATCGAGGCTGACGGCAAGGAAATCCGGCTGCGGGTGAGCTCCGACACCAATATCGAGGGCGTGCCCGACCGCACCCATCTCAAGCCGGGCATGAAGATCGAGGCCATCTATCAGGAGCCGCAGGATTTCAATGCGGCGCTTGGTTTTGACCTGATCGAGCTGGATGTGACGCCCTGAGGCGGGGAGGGCGCTTTTTGCCCCCCCCTGCGTCATCTCGTGCTTTGCGGTTCGGGAAAGATTTGAAGTAAGAGGGTGACGGCTGCGCGTCGTTTGCGCCGGTCCATCCTCTGCCGATGCGCCTGCCAAGGGAGCCTGTGATGAACTACGAAGCCTTTTTCCTCGGGCAACTCGACGGGCTGCGTCGCGAGGGTCGCTATCGCGTGTTCGCCGATCTCGAGCGCGTCGCGGGCGCGTTCCCCAAGGCCGCCTATCATGGCCCCGATGGCAAGCGCGACATCACCGTCTGGTGCTCCAACGATTATCTGGGCATGGGCCAGCATCCGCAGGTTCTTGCCGCCATGCATCAGGCGCTCGATGCGGCCGGGGCAGGGGCCGGCGGCACGCGCAATATTTCGGGCACCACCCATCAGCATGTCATGCTTGAGCGCGAGCTTGCAGACCTGCACCAGAAGGAAGCGGCCCTTCTCTTTACCTCGGGCTATGTCTCGAACTGGGCGTCGCTCGGCACACTGGCCGCGGGCCTGCCCGATTGCATCGTGATTTCGGACGAGGGCAACCATGCCTCGATGATCGAGGGCGTGCGCCATTCCCGCGTCGAGAAGCGGATTTTCAAACATAACGACCCGCGCGATCTCGAGCGCTGCCTTGCCGATCTTGATCCGGCGCGCCCGAAACTCGTGATGTTCGAATCTGTCTATTCGATGGATGGCGACATTGCGCCCATCGCCGAGCTTTGCGACGTGGCCGATGCCTATGGCGCCATGACCTATCTCGACGAAGTCCATGCGGTCGGCATGTATGGCCCGCGCGGCGGCGGCATTGCCGATCGCGAGGGCTTGAGCCATCGCCTGACGGTGATCGAGGGCACGCTGGCCAAGGCCTATGGTGTCATGGGCGGCTATATCGCCGCCTCGGCCGCGCTTTGCGATTATGTGCGCAGCTTTTCCTCGGGGTTCATCTTCACGACAGCCCTGCCGCCCGCGCTTGCGGCGGGTGCCTGCGCCTCGGTGCAGCATCTCAAGGCGTCCTCGGGTGAACGCGCGCGCCATCAGGATCGCGTGCGGCGTCTGCGCGACGGGCTCGACCGTCTGGCCATTCCCCATATGCATAACCCCAGCCATATCGTGCCCGTGATGGTGCGCGATCCGGTGTTGTGCAAGACGATCAGCGACCGCCTGATGGATGAGTTCGGCGTCTATATCCAGCCGATCAATTATCCCACAGTCGCACGCGGCTCCGAGCGCCTGCGCATCACGCCCTCGCCCCTGCACAGCGATGCCGATATCGATCACCTGCTGGCCGCGCTTGACGCGATCTGGACGAGCCTTGGCATTGCACGCGCGAAGGTCGACGCCAATCATCCGCTTGCGCAGCTCTGCCCTGTGGCCGGGCCGCTCAAGATGGACCCGGCTGATGTTGGCGTGGATAGCTGCCCCTGGGTCGGCGAGCGTTTGGTGGATCAGGCAGAGTCCGCAGAGCCCTCCCAGCGCGCGGAAGCCTGAGGCTTCTCTTGCGCCGCCCGCATCAAGGGTGTGGGCAAAGGGCCGCAAACCTGGGCCGGAGCGGCTCCCTGGCTAGGCCGGCGTCGCGATCTGTGGTCTGGTCGGGGCTTCCCCGATCCCGTCCTGAAAGGATGCACATGACTCGGTTCGGCATTCTTCTTGGCGGCCTTCTTCTGGCTGGCTGCAATGTGACGCTGCCGGGGATGGAGGCAAGCGCACCCCCGAGCACAATTGTGCAGGCAGAGCCTCTTCAGGCCGAGGCGTCGCAAGGCGAGCCGCCGCCGCCCCCGAGCGTACCTGTTGCGGAGCTGGATTGTGTGGCCGGACGCAGCGGTCGCACGATCACTTGCGAGTAAAATCGGCACGCTTTGTTAACTGTGCTCCGGAACCTCCGGTTAAAACTCTTCAGGCAGTCTGATCCTACGACGGTGCATGGGTTGTTGATGTTTGACCCAGCGGCATGATGCCAGTCCGTCGTACTGGTGAGAGCCCAGTATGTCCCCTTGCGTTTTTAACGGGACAAAGCTCATGACAAGCCTTCTTACAAATGCCTCTGCCATTACCGCGCTTCAGAATCTGAACGCGACCAACCGTGCGATGCAGACCACGCAGGACCGTATTTCCACGGGCATGCGCGTTGCCAATGCATCGGACAATGCCGCTTATTGGTCCATCGCGACTACGATGCGGTCTGATAATTCCGCTCTTTCGACCGTCAAGGATGCGCTCGGCATGGGCTCAGCCACAGTCGATGTGGCATCCGCCGCCTTGAAGACGACAGCCGACCTCACCACGCAGATCAAGTCGAAGCTGGTTGCTGCCCTCGAGCCCGGCATCGACCGCGCGAAAGTGCAGGCGGAAATCAAGCAGCTGCAGGACCAGATCAAGAGCGTGTCCGATTCGTCCACCTTCTCGGGCCAGAACTGGCTCTCGGTCGATTCGGGTGCCGATGATTATGCTGCGACCAAAAGCATCGTCGCATCCTTCACCCGTTCGGGCACGGATGTGTCCGTCGGCACGATTGATATCGATACGTCGACGATTTCGCTGTTCGATGATGATGCTGACGGCGAGGGGATTATCGACAAGCTGCGAACTGCCGGTGACACTGCAGATATCGCAGTCAGCGACCTCGATATCTCTGAGCTTACGGATGCAGATGCGGACCTGACGACCTTGAAAGACTACATCAGCATTGTGGATTCAGCGCTGACCGACGTCACGACAGCCGCGAGCGATCTCGGCGCTGCCAAGACGCGTATCGGCATGCAGACGGACTTCGTGTCCAACCTCATGGACGCTGTCACCAAGGGTGTTGGCCAGCTCGTCGATGCCGACATGAATCAGGAATCGACACGGCTTCAGGCGCTTCAGGTCCAGCAGCAGCTCGGCGTGCAATCGCTGAGCATTGCCAACCAGTCGAGTCAGCAGATCCTGTCGCTGTTCCGCGGCTGATCGGAACCACAAAAACGCAGCCCGCCGTTTGCTCGGCGGGCTGTCATTCTCACTCGCGGTCGCGCGACAGGATTCTGCCCGTGCGGTCGTCGATCACGAATCTCACCTCGCGCCCGGAACGGTCGAGCCCGATGATGCGCCATTCGCGGCCAAAGCCGCCCGAAACGCGCAGACGCCGCTCCATGCCAGCACTGCGCGCAATGGCGATGGCTTCCCCTTCGCCAATCGTGTCGCGGCGGCGTTCGCGATATTCCTCCCTTCCCCGGTTTTGGGGCGGATAGCGCTGTCCATCCTCATCGGGTTCGACGCGGAAGCCGCGCGGCCCGACCTCGATGCTCTGCGCCTGTGCGGGAAGGGCGCTTGCAAGCGGCAGGGCCATAAGGCCCGAGAACGCCAGCGCGCCAATAGCAATAGCCTTGCGCATGAAGAATCTCCGTGGTTTGCGCGCGCCCACCCCCCACAGGCCCGGCGCGGAAGCCTTGAAATGCTGCGGCCGGACCAAGGTTCCGCGCTGCTGTCTTGATCGAGGTGGCGAACAGGCGCACAAAGGCGGCTCACCCCTTTGAATGAGCGTCGCGCATGGACAAGATCGTCGAGCCTCAGCCCCACACAGGGGCGCGCGCTATCGGTCGGCTCGAACTTTTCATGGGCTTTGCGGAAATGGGGCTCTGCGGCTTTGGCGGTGTTGCGACAATTGCGCGCCATGTGATCGTTGAAAAGCGACGCTGGCTGTCAGAACACGATTACGCGGCAATTCTCGGCATGGGTCAGATTCTACCGGGCGGCAATATCATCAACATGACAGTCATGCTCGGCGATCGCTTCCAGGGGCCTTTGGGCTCCGTTGTCGCGCTGGCTGGCCTGATGATCATGCCGATCATCATCCTGCTTGGGCTGACCGTCATCTACGATGCCTTTGCCGGGCTTCCCGATGTGCGGGCCGCTACAATCGGGGCAGGGGCCGCAGCTGCCGGGCTGGTTATCGGCATGGGCCTCAAGATGGGGCGCGCCTTGCGGCTTTCGCCTGTCCATATCGGTTTTGCGCTCGTCACCTTTCTCGCCATGGGCGTCCTGCGTCTGCCCTTCATTGCGACGATTCTGGTGCTCGCGCCGCTTTGCATTGCCGCGACCTGGTGGAGCGTCCGCAAGTGAGTGGCGACAATCTCATCCTGAAGCTCGCAATGTCCTTCGGGGCACTGTCGCTGGTCTCGGTCGGCGGCGCGCCGGCGATGATGCCTGAAATTCACCGTCTGGCTGTCGAGATCAATCCCTGGCTGACCAATGGCGAATTTGCCCGCGACTTCGCCTTGTCCCAGACGGCGCCCGGACCCAATTTCATGATGATCTCGCTGGTCGGCTGGCGAGTCGCGGGTTTCGCGGGATTGATGGCCGCCACGCTCGCCGCAATCATCCCCTCCAGCATCATCGCGGTGATTGTCGGGCGACTTTATACCCGTTTTTCCAAGCAAGCCTGGTTTCCGATTGTCAAAGCGGCTTTGCCACCCCTCGTGCTGGGGTTGATCGTGGCCAGCGGCGTGGTGACGGCGCGCGCCGCCGTTTCCGGGGCGCTGGGCTTTGCAATTGTTGCGGGATCGGCGCTTTTCGTCGCCCTTTCAAGGCGCAATCCGCTCATTTCCATCGCCGGTGGGGCGCTGATTGGCCTTGCGGCCGGGCGGCTCGGCTTTCTTTGAGAGCCTGCAGCGGCGCAAAGTCGCAGGAGCGGCCACAATCACGCCACGCATTCGGTGCAATGCGCCTTCCTGCCATCTTGCGCCATACGCTGCGCTGCGATACTCCTCCGCCCGTCTTGTGGGCCCGCGCCATCGCCCGGATCGCGGCTGGTCCCCTCGACAGCCTGGACGTCTCCAGCTCTCGGGTCAGCGCATGTCGAGCCTTTTGTCTGACTATTTGCCACTCGTGGTTTTCATGGCCGTCGCAGGCGGTATTTCCGCTGTCCTGCTGATTGCGCCTTTCGTGGTGGCCTATTCCAAGCCCGACCCGGAGAAGCTCTCCGCCTATGAATGCGGATTCAACGCCTTCGATGACGCCCGCATGAAATTCGACGTGCGGTTCTATCTCGTGGCGCTGCTCTTCATTATCTTTGATCTGGAAGTCGCCTTCCTTTTCCCCTGGGCCATCGCCTTCAAGGATGTCGGCCTCTTTGGCTTCTGGTCGATGATGCTGTTCCTTGGCGTGCTGACGATCGGCTTCGTCTACGAATGGAAAAAGGGAGCCCTGGAGTGGGATTGATGGACAACGTGCCCCAGACTCTCGTCGCCCCCGCGCCACGCGGCATTCTCGATCCCGCGACCGGCAAGCCGGTTGGCGCGAACGATCCTTTCTTTGCATCCGTCTCCGACCAGCTCGCCGACCGCGGCTTTCTGGTGACCTCGGTTGACGATCTCATCGCCTGGTCGCGTACCGGCTCGCTGATGTGGATGACCTTTGGTCTTGCCTGCTGCGCAGTCGAGATGATGCAGATGTCGATGCCCCGCTACGATGCCGAGCGCTTCGGCTTTGCGCCGCGCGCCTCGCCGCGCCAGTCCGACGTGATGATCGTTGCCGGCACGCTGACCAACAAGATGGCGCCCGCGCTCCGCAAGGTCTACGACCAGATGCCGGAGCCCCGTTACGTCATTTCCATGGGCTCCTGCGCCAATGGCGGCGGCTACTATCACTATTCCTATTCGGTGGTGCGCGGCTGCGACCGCATCGTGCCCGTCGATATCTACGTGCCGGGTTGCCCGCCTTCCGCAGAGGCGCTTCTCTACGGTGTTCTTCTTCTCCAGAAGAAGATTCGCCGCACCGCCACCATCGAACGCTGAGGGTTGAACGATGGCTGTTGAAACGGACGTTCCGGCAGAGGCACTTGCCGCGTCCCCGAGTGCGGCGGAAGCTGCGCGCTCCGCCTTGGGCGCGCTTGCGCTTGATGTGCGCGAGGCCTGGGGCGAGGTGAATGTCAGGGTTGCGCGTGAGAACATTCTCGCTGCGCTGACGATCCTGCGCGATGATGCCGCCTGCCTCTATTTTTGTTTCATCGACATTACCGCCGTCGATTACCCGGCGCGCGCGGCCCGTTTCGATGTCGTCTATCACTTGCTGTCGCCGCGGCTGAACCAGCGCATCCGCGTGACCTGCGAGACCGACGAGATGACGCCGGTGGCCTCCGCCATTCCGGTCTTC
Source organism: Beijerinckiaceae bacterium (assembly GCA_947370975.1). GTDB lineage: Bacteria > Pseudomonadota > Alphaproteobacteria > Rhizobiales > Beijerinckiaceae > Terripilifer. The sequence goes on along the minus strand of CANBNG010000012.1, from coordinate 107,784 downwards.
CCCGCTGCCAATTGGTATGAGCGCGAGACCTACGACATGTTCGGCGTGTTCTTCTCCGGTCATCCGGATTTGCGCCGCATGCTCACCGATTATGGTTTCGAGGGCCATCCGCTGCGCAAGGATTTCCCGATGAGCGGCTATGTCGAAGTCCGCTATGATGACGATTCAAAGCGCGTCGTCTATGAGCCCATCCGGCTCAACCAGGAATACCGCCAGTTCGATTTCCTCTCGCCCTGGGAGGGCGACACGCCCTACCAATTGCCGGGTGACGAAAAGGCCGAGCGCCAATGACCGAGCACAACACCCGCAATTTCTCGATCAATTTCGGCCCGCAGCATCCCGCGGCCCATGGCGTGTTGCGCCTTGTGCTGGAGCTTGACGGCGAAATCGTCGAACGCGTCGATCCGCATATCGGCCTGCTGCATCGCGGCACCGAGAAGCTGATGGAGGCGCGCACCTATATGCAGAACGTGCCTTATTTCGATCGGCTCGATTATGTCGCGCCGATGAATCAGGAACATGCGTTCTGCCTCGCAATAGAGAAGCTGCTCGGCATTGCTGTTCCGCGCCGCGCGCAGCTTATCCGCGTGCTCTATTCCGAGATCGGCCGCATCCTCTCGCATCTGCTCAACGTGACCACGCAGGCCATGGACGTCGGCGCGCTGACGCCGCCGCTCTGGGGCTTTGAGGAACGCGAAAAGCTGATGGTATTTTATGAGCGCGCCTCGGGCTCGCGCATGCACGCCAATTACTTCCGTCCGGGTGGCGTCGCGCGCGATCTGCCGCCCGCGCTCATCAACGATATCGAGGCTTTCTGCGATCCCTTCCTTCAGGTAGTCGACGATCTTGAAGCGCTCTTCATCGACAACCGCATCTTCAAGCAGCGCAATGTCGATATCGGCGTTGTCTCGCTCGATGAATGCTGGGCCTGGGGCTTTTCGGGCGTGATGGTGCGCGGCTCTGGCGCGGCCTGGGATCTGCGCAAGTCGCAGCCCTATGAGTGCTACGAGGAAATGGATTTCGACATTCCGGTCGGCAAGAATTGCGACAATTACGACCGGCAGGTGATCCGCATGGAAGAGATGCGCCAGTCGGTGCGCATCATGCGCCAGTGCATCGTCAAGCTGCGCGAGCCAGCAGGCCAGGGGCCTGTCTCCATCCGCAACAATAAAGTTTCGCCGCCCTCACGCCCCGAGATGAAGCGTTCGATGGAAGCGCTCATCCACCACTTCAAGCTCTATACGGAAGGCTTCCACGTGCCTGCCGGCGAGGTTTATGCGGCGGTTGAAGCGCCCAAGGGCGAATTTGGCGTCTATCTCGTCTCCGATGGCACCGACAAGCCCTACCGCTGCAAGATCCGCGCACCGGGCTTTGCCCATCTGCAGGCGATGGACTTCATGTGCCGCAAGCACATGCTGGCTGACGTCTCGGCGATTCTCGGATCGCTCGATATCGTCTTTGGCGAGGTGGACCGCTGATGAGTGTCCTGCGTCCCGAAGTTGCTGCGCGCTTGCGCGATGCCGTGCGGTTTGCGCCGCTGGCTGTGATTATTCTTGTCATAAGTCGTATTCTCTTCGACCTGCTCGCCGGTCGGCCGATGTTCTGGTCCTCGGAAGAGGGGATCAACTCGCTGCTCTGGAGCGGCCTTGTCGCAGGGCCTTTCATTCTTTTCGCGCTGATGGTTTCGGCGCAACGCAATTCCAGGAACTGATCGATGTCCGTGCGCAGACTGGCAGACGAACAACCGGCGAACTTTGAATTCACGCCCGAAAATCTGGTGTGGGTCGAGGCGCAGATCGCCAAATATCCGGAAGGGCGTCAGGCCTCAGCCGTCATTCCGCTGCTCTGGCAGGCGCAGAAACAGCATAATTACTGGCTGCCCAAGCCCGCGATCGAAAAGGTCGCTGAGATGCTGGACATGCCTTTTATCCGCGTGCTCGAAGTCGCGACCTTCTACACCATGTTCAATCTGGAACCGGTGGGCCGCTTCTTCATCCAGATGTGCGGCACAACCCCCTGCATGCTGCGCGGGTCCGATGACATCAAGGCCGTGCTGCAACGCCGCGTCGGCGAACAGCGCAAGGTCTCGGCCGACGGCAATTTCTGCTGGCTCGAAGTCGAGTGCCTGGGCGCGTGCTGCAATGCGCCCATGGTGCAGATCAACGACGATTATTACGAAGACCTGAGCGCGCAGAATTTCGAGACGCTTCTCGATGATCTGGCCGCCGGTCGCCCGGTGCATATCGGTTCGCAGACTGGCCGCTCGACCTCCGAGCCCGCTGGCGGACTGACGTCGCTGACGAGTTTTTATGGCGCCGATGGCCACAGCGGCCCCGCCTCCGCAACATCCAAATCCTGAAGGCGACGCACTATGCTCGACGACAAGGACCGCATCTTTACAAACCTCTACGGCTTCGGCGACTGGCGCCTGCGTGGCGCGCAGTCGCGCGGCGCGTGGGACAATACCAAGGGCCTGATCGAGAAGGGCAAGGACTGGATCATCGAAGAGATGAAGGCCTCGGGCCTGCGCGGGCGCGGTGGCGCCGGCTTCCCGACCGGTCTCAAATGGTCCTTCATGCCCAAGCCCGATCCGGCGCGGCCGAGCTATCTCGTCGTCAATGCCGACGAATCCGAGCCCGGCACCTGCAAGGATCGCGAGATCATGCGCAACGATCCGCATTTGCTGATCGAGGGCTGCATGATCGCCTCCTTCGCTATGGGCGCGCATGCCTGCTACATCTATCTGCGCGGCGAATATATTCTTGAGCGCGAGCGCCTGCAGGCGGCGGTCGAGGAGTGCTACGCAGCCAATCTCGTTGGCAAGAACAACGCCAATGGCTGGCCTTTCGACATTTACGTGCATCACGGCGCGGGCGCTTATATCTGCGGCGAAGAGACAGCGCTGCTTGAAAGCCTCGAGGGCAAAAAGGGGATGCCGCGGCTCAAGCCGCCGTTCCCGGCGAACATGGGCCTCTATGGCTGCCCGACGACCGTCAATAATGTCGAGTCGATTGCCGTTGCCCCGACCATCCTGCGCCGTGGCGCATCGTGGTTTGCGGGTTTTGGCGCGAAGAACAACACCGGCACCAAGCTCTTCTGCATTTCGGGCCATGTGAACACGCCCTGCAATGTCGAAGAAGCCATGTCGATTACCTTCCGCGAGCTGATCGATCGTCATTGCGGGGGCATTCGCGGCGGCTGGGACAATCTTCTGGCGGTCATTCCCGGCGGCTCGTCGGTTCCCTGCGTTCCGGCGCATGAGATTGCCGACGCTGCGATGGATTTCGACACGCTGCGCGGCCTGAAGTCGGGCCTTGGCACGGCGGCGGTGATCGTGCTCGACAAGTCGACCGACATTGTGCGGGCGATCACGCGCATCTCCTATTTCTACAAGCACGAGAGCTGCGGCCAGTGCACGCCGTGCCGCGAGGGCACGGGCTGGATGTGGCGCGTGCTGACGCGCATGTGCGAGGGCCGCGCGCAGAAGCGCGAAATCGACATGCTGCTCGAAGTCTCGATGCAGATCGAAGGCCACACGATTTGCGCGCTCGGCGATGCAGCGGCCTGGCCGGTGCAGGGTCTCATCCGGCATTTCCGGCATGAGATCGAAAAGCGCATCGACGATTATGCGGCCAACCCGCACAGCGACCCCGTGCTGCCGTTCGGCGTCGCGGCGGAGTGATGTGGCCGGCGCAAGCTGGCTGTGACGTTTGAACTGATTGCAGGCTCGGATAACGGGCTGAAAGCTGGAGTAGGCCAAGTGACGAAGATCGTCGTCGACGGCGTAGAGGTGGATGTCCCGGGGGAGTACACGCTCCTTCAGGCCTGCGAGGAAGCGGGCGCGGAAATTCCGCGTTTCTGTTTCCATGAGCGCCTGTCCATTGCCGGCAATTGCCGTATGTGCCTGGTCGAGCTGAAAGGCGCGCCCAAGCCTATCGCGTCTTGCGCATGGTCGGTGAAGGATTGTCGCCCGGGCCCGAATGGCGAGCTGCCCACCGTCGTGACCAAGTCACCGACGGTCAAGAAGGCGCGCAACGGCGTCATGGAATTCCTGCTCATCAACCATCCGCTCGATTGCCCGATCTGCGATCAGGGCGGCGAATGTGATTTGCAGGACCAGGCCATGGCCTTCGGCGTCGATACGTCGCGCTATGAAGAGAACAAGCGCGCGGTCGAAGACAAATATATCGGGCCGCTGGTGCGCACCTCGATGAACCGCTGCATCCATTGCACGCGCTGCGTCCGCTTCACGGCGGAAGTGGCTGGCACGGGCGATATGGGCGCCATCGGTCGCGGCGAGGATATGGAAATCACCACCTATCTCGAAACCGCGATGGGCTCGGAATTGCAGGGCAATGTTGCCGATCTGTGCCCGGTCGGCGCGCTTCTGCCCAAGCCCTATGCCTTCAAGGCGCGTCCGTGGGAACTCGGCAAGACCGAGTCGATCGATGTGATGGATGGTCTGGGCTCCGCCATTCGCGTGGATGTGCGCGGCCGCGAAGTCATGCGCATTCTGCCGCGCGTGAATGAGGCCGTGAACGAGGAATGGATTTCGGACAAGACGCGTCAGGTTGTCGATGGTCTCAAGAGCCAGCGACTGGATCGTCCCTATATCCGCCGCGATGGCCGTCTGGTTGCCGCGAGCTGGGGTGAGGCCTTTGCGGCCATTGCCGCGCGCGTGAGCGCAACGACGCCTGCGCGCATCGGTGCGCTTGCCGGTGATCTGGCAAGCGTCGAAGACATGTTCGCGCTGAAATCGCTGATGCAGGGTCTTGGCGTTACCAATATCGATTGTCGGCAGGATGGCACGAAGCTGCATCCCGCAATGGGCCGCGCCTCCTATATCTTCAATCCGACCGTTGCCGGTATCGAGCAGGCGGATGCGATCCTGATCATCGGCTCAAATCCGCGCAAGGAATCGCCGGTTCTCAATGCGCGCATTCTCAAGCGCTGGCGCATGGGCAATCTGCCCGTGGGGCTCATCGGCGAGCGCGTCGAGCTGACCTATGATTATCAATATCTGGGCGCGGGCGCTGAAACGCTGGCCGAACTCGCTTCGGGCCGTGGTTTTGCCGAGGTACTTGCGAAGGCGCAGCGTCCCATCGTCATCGTCGGGCAGGGCGCCTTGATGCGGACAGACGGCCTGGCTGTGCTGGCGGCGGCTGCAAAACTTGCGCATCCGAGCCCTGAATGGAACGGCCTTGCCATCCTTCACACCGCTGCGGCGCGTGTGGGTGGCCTCGATCTCGGCTTCGTGCCGGGCGCGGGCGGGCTCGATGCCTGGGCCATGACGCGGCCGGGCGCGCTCGATGTGCTGTTCAACCTCGGGGCTGACGAAATCGACGTCGCGCCGGGTGCTTTCGTTGTCTATCAGGGTACGCATGGCGACCGTGGCGCGCATCGCGCCGATGTCATCCTGCCGAGTGCCGCCTATACCGAGAAGTCGGGCACTTACGTGAATATGGAAGGTCGCGTGCAATTTGCCGACCGCGCCAATTTCGCGCCCGGCGATGCGCGTGAAGACTGGGCGATCCTGCGGGCGCTCTCGGATGTGCTTGGTGCGACGCTGGGCTTTGACTCGTTGCCGGCCCTGCGCAAGGCGCTTTATGCGGCCCATCCGCATTTCGCGCGGCTTGATGCCATCGAGGCGGGCGGGCTGACCTTCGCCACCCAGACCTTCGAGCTTCAGCCCGGCGCTTTCACCAGTGCCGTGCAGGATTTCTATCTGACCAACCCGATCGCCCGTGCCTCGGCCGTCATGGCTGAATGTTCGGCGCTTGCGAAAGGACGCCTGCAACAGGCGGCGGAGTGACGACATGAACGGCTTTGAAGACGGCTGGGTTCTGCCTGTGCTGCTGATGCTCGCCAAGAGCGTCGCGATGATCGTCATCCTGCTTGCGCTGATCGCCTATTATCTGTGGGCCGACCGCAAGATCTGGGCGGCTGTGCAATTGCGCCGCGGCCCCAATGTCGTGGGTCCGTGGGGGCTTTTGCAGAGCTTCGCGGATTTGCTGAAATTCGTGCTCAAGGAGCCGGTCATTCCGGCAGGCGCCAACAAGGGCGTGTTTCTGCTCGCCCCGCTCATCACCGGCACTCTGGCGCTTGGCGCCTGGGCAGTCGTGCCGGTCATGGATGGCTGGGCCATCGCCGATATCAATGTCGGCGTTCTCTATATTTTCGCCATCTCGTCCTTGAGCGTCTATGGCGTCATCATGGGCGGCTGGGCGTCGAATTCGAAATATCCGTTTCTGTCGGCGCTGCGTTCGGCCGCGCAGATGGTCTCTTATGAAGTCTCCATCGGCTTTGTGATCGTCACCGTGCTGCTGTGTGCGGGCTCGCTCAACCTGACCGATATTGTGCGCGCGCAAGATACCAAGCTCGGGATTTTTGGCTGGTACTGGCTGCCGCTGTTTCCGATGTTCATCATCTTCTTCATCTCGGCGCTGGCCGAGACGAACCGTCCGCCCTTCGATCTGGTGGAAGCCGAATCCGAGCTCGTTGCGGGTTTCATGGTGGAATATTCCTCCACGCCCTACCTGCTGTTCATGCTCGGCGAATATGTCGCCATCATCACCATGTGTGCCTTGATGACGATCCTGTTTGCGGGTGGCTGGCTGCCGCCGGTTCCGATCGCGCCCTTTACGTGGGTTCCGGGCATCGTCTGGTTCATCCTGAAGGTGACGGTGTTCTTCTTCATGATCGCGTTGGTGAAGGCGTTTGTTCCCCGCTACCGCTACGATCAGCTCATGCGTCTTGGCTGGAAGGTGTTCCTGCCGATCTCGCTGGCGATGGTCGTGCTGGTGGCGGCCGTGTTGCAGTTCGTGGTGCATTGATCATGACGCTTGGCGGGAACCCGGGTCTCGTCGGCGCTTTGTTCGGCCTTGGGCTGGGCGTGGTGAAATATATGCTTGTGCTGTCGATGATCAGCACGTCGGTGGGCCGCGAAATCAAGCGCGGTTCGGAGAATATGGATCTCGCGGGCTTCAGCGCGCGGATGCGGCCAGTTCGCTGGGCGCTTCTCGTCGGAGCTTTTGGAGTGCTTCCCGCGATCGGCTATGCCGCCGGGCGGCTGCTCGGCAATTGAGGTGGTTGGCATGAGACTCGACAGGGCTGCGAAGGCGCTTTTGCTGAAGGAATTCGTCGGGGCCATTGGCCTCTCGATGCGCTATTTCTTCAAGCCGAAGGCGACCATCAATTATCCGCACGAGAAGAACCCGACCTCGCCGCGCTTTCGTGGCGAGCATGCGCTGCGCCGCTATCCCAATGGCGAAGAGCGTTGTATTGCCTGCAAGCTGTGCGAGGCGATCTGCCCCGCGCAGGCCATCACCATCGAGGCGGGGCCGCGCCGCAATGACGGCACACGCCGCACCACGCGCTATGACATCGATATGGTGAAGTGCATTTACTGCGGCCTCTGCCAGGAGGCCTGCCCGGTCGACGCCATTGTCGAGGGCCCAAATCAGGAATTCGCGGTCGAAACCCGCGAAGAGCTCTATTATGACAAGCAGCGCCTGCTCGATAATGGCGCTCGCTGGGAGCGCGAGATTGCGCGCAATATCGCGCTCGACGCGCCCTATCGTTGATCTGAGGGGTTGAAGCCATGAATGCCGCCGCGGCCTTCTTCTATCTGTTCTCGACCGTGATGATCGGCTCGGCCTTCATGGTCATTGCCGCGCGCAACCCTGTGCACTCGGTGCTCTTTCTCATTCTCGCCTTCGTCAATGCCTCGGGGCTGTTCATGCTTCTGGGCGCCGAATTCCTGGCGATGATCCTGGTCATCGTCTATGTCGGCGCGGTGGCGGTGCTTTTCCTCTTCGTCGTCATGATGCTCGACGTCGATTTCGCCGAGCTGAAACAGGGCTTCCTGCAATATCTGCCTGTCGGCGCGCTGATTGGCGCGGCGGTGCTGATCGAGCTGGTGCTGGTGGTCGGCGCCTGGACCATGGCGCCTGCGGCGATCGGCGGCGCGGGTTCCCCGACGCCTCCCGATGTGTCGAACACGCTGGCCATCGGCCGCGTACTCTATACGAAATATGTCTACTTCTTCCAGGCGGCGGGCCTTGTCCTGCTCACCGCCATGATCGGCGCAATCGTGCTCACGTTGCGCCACAAGCCGGACGTCAAGCGCCAGGTCATTGCCGACCAGAATGCGCGCGACAAGTCGGACGTCCAACTCAAGAAAGTGCCCTCGCGGGCCGGCGTGTGAGGATCAGGTGATGGCCATCGGACTGAACCAATATCTGATCGTTGCGGCCATGCTGTTCACGCTGGGCGTGGCGGGCATCATCCTCAACCGCAAGAACATCATCATCATCCTGATGTCGGTGGAGCTCATCCTGCTCGCGGTCAACATCAACCTTGTCGCCTTTTCGACATTCCTCGGCGATCTCACGGGGCAGATCTTCTCGCTCCTGATCCTGACTGTCGCCGCCGCGGAGGCCGCCATCGGTCTTGCGGTGCTCGTCACCTATTTCCGCAACCGCGGTTCGATCGCGGTTGAGGATATCAACGTCATGAAGGGCTGAGCGGCCGCATGTATCAGGCAATTGTCTTCCTGCCGCTTCTCGGCTTTCTCATCGCCGGCCTCTTTGGCCGCGTGATCGGCGCTCGCCCTGCGGAACTCGTCACGACGGGGCTGCTCTTCGTCTCGGCCATTCTGGCCTGGGTGACCTTCATCAGCGTCGGCTACGGCCATGCGGCGCTCAATGTGCCGGTCATCGCCAACTGGATGAATTCGGGCGCGCTGCATGTCGACTGGGCGCTGCGCGTCGACACACTGACCTCGGTCATGCTGGTCGTCGTCACCTCGGTGTCGGCGCTCGTGCATCTCTATTCCATCGGCTACATGCACGAAGATCCCGCCCGCCAGCGGTTCTTTGCCTATCTGTCGCTCTTCACATTCGCCATGCTCATGCTGGTGACGTCTGACAATCTCGTGCAGATGTTCTTCGGCTGGGAGGGCGTGGGTCTTGCTTCCTATTTGCTGATCGGCTTCTGGTATGAGAAGCCCTCGGCGAATGCGGCTGCGATCAAGGCGTTTGTCGTCAATCGCGTCGGCGATTTCGGCTTTGCGCTTGGCATTTTCATGATCTTCGCGCTGACGGGATCGGTCGCCTTCGACCAGATCTTCGCCGCTGCGCCCGGCCTTGCCGGCAAGCCGATCCATGCATTCGGCCTGACCATGGATGCGATGACGCTGACCTGCCTGCTGCTCTTCATGGGCGCGATGGGCAAGTCCGCGCAATTCCTGCTGCACACCTGGCTGCCCGACGCCATGGAAGGCCCGACGCCGGTGTCGGCCCTCATCCATGCCGCGACCATGGTCACCGCAGGCGTCTTCATGGTGGCGCGTCTGTCGCCGCTGTTTGAACAGGCTCCGGTTGCGCTTTCGGTCGTGACGGTTGTCGGCGCGACGACGGCGATTTTCGCCGCCACCGTCGGCCTCGTGCAGAACGACATCAAGCGCGTGATCGCCTATTCGACGTGCTCGCAGCTCGGCTACATGTTCGTGGCGCTGGGCGTGGGCGGCTATTCGCTCGCCATCTTCCATCTGTTCACGCATGCCTTCTTCAAGGCGCTGCTGTTCCTGGGCGCGGGCTCGGTCATCCATGCCATGCACCACGAGCAGGACATGCGGAACATGGGTGGCCTGCGCAAGGACATCCCGTTCACCTTCTGGATGATGACCATTGGCACTCTGGCGCTGACGGGCTTCCCCTTCACGGCGGGCTTCTATTCCAAGGATGCGATCATCGAGGCGTCCTATGCGGCGAGTGCCCATTCGGGCGCGGCTGTCTATGGCTTCCTGATGACGCTGATCGCGGCTGGCCTGACGTCCTTCTATTCCTGGCGTCTCGTGTTCATGACCTTCTATGGCACGCGCGCAGGCGCCGGCCATGACGATCACGGTCATGCTCACGCGCATGACGATCATGGCCATCACGCGCATGGTCACCATGCGCCCCATGAATCGCCCATCGTCATGCTGGTGCCGCTGGCGCTGCTGGCGATTGGCGCGCTGCTCGCGGGCATCGTCTTCAACGGCCATTTCATCGGCCATGCCTATGACGAATTCTGGAAGGGCTCGCTCTTCACAGGCGCAGGCAACCACCTTCTGCATGACATGCATGATGTGCCGGCTGTCGCGGTTTATGGCGCCACGGTCATGATGGTGCTGGGCTTCCTCGGCTCGCTCTATGTCTATGTGATTGCGCCGGGCACTGCGCAGCGCATCGCGGCGCAGCATCAGCTCGTCTACAAGTTCCTGCTCAACAAGTGGTACTTCGACGAGCTCTATAATTTCATCTTCGTGCGTCCGGCCTTCTGGCTCGGTCGCCTGTTCTGGAAGGGCGGTGACGGGCGCATCATCGACGGGCTTGGTCCCGACGGTATTTCCGCTCGTGTCATCGACGTCACAAACCGCGTGGTCAAATTGCAGACCGGCTATGTCTATCATTATGCCTTCGCCATGCTGATCGGCGTGGCGGTGATCATCACCTGGTATCTGGTCGGGGGAGTGCGCTGATGTTCGGCTTCGGCATCCTTTCCGGCCTCATCTTCCTGCCGCTCGTCGGCGCTGCCTTCATCCTTGCACTGCGCGGGGATGACGAGGCCACGCGCCGCAATGCCCGTTGGGCAGCGCTGGTGACGACGCTCATCACCTTCGGTCTCTCGCTTGTTGCCTGGAGCCGCTTCGATATCACCAACCCCGGCTTCCAGCTTGTTGAGCAGAAGGAATGGCTGGGCGCGACGATCCTCTACAAGCTCGGCGTCGATGGCATTTCGATGCCTTTCGTGCTGCTGACAACCTTCCTGATGCCCTTCTGCATCGCCTCGTCGTGGGAGACGATCAACACGCGCGTGCGTGAATATATGATCGCCTTCCTCGTGCTCGAGACGCTGATGATCGGTGTCTTTGGCGCACTCGACCTGATGCTCTTCTACGTCTTCTTTGAAGGCGGCCTGATCCCGATGTTCCTCATCATCGGCATCTGGGGCGGCAAGCGCCGTATCTATGCGAGCTTCAAGTTCTTCCTCTATACGCTCGCCGGCTCGCTGCTCATGCTGCTTGCCATTTTCGCCATGTATGGCGTTGCGGGCACGACCGACATTGTCACGCTGCTCAAGACGGCTTTCCCGGTCGGCATGCAGAAATATCTGTGGCTGGCCTTCTTCGCCTCCTTCGCGGTGAAAATGCCGATGTGGCCGGTGCACACCTGGCTGCCCGACGCCCATGTGGAAGCACCCACCGCAGGCTCGGTTATCCTGGCCGGCATTCTGCTGAAGATGGGCGGCTACGGCTTCCTGCGCTTCTCGCTGCCGATGTTTCCTGATGCGTCGCAATATTTTGCCCCGCTCGTCTTCACCCTCTCCATCATTGCCATCGTCTACACCTCGCTGGTGGCGCTGGTGCAGGAGGACATGAAGAAGCTGATCGCCTATTCGTCGGTGGCTCACATGGGCTTCGTGACCATGGGCATTTTCGCGCTCAACCAGCAGGGCGTGCAGGGCGCTGTCTTCCAGATGGTGTCGCACGGCATCGTGTCTGGCGCACTCTTCCTCTGTGTCGGCGTGGTCTATGACCGCATGCACACACGCGAGATCGCGGCCTATGGCGGACTCGTCAATCGCATGCCGCTTTATGCTGTGGCTCTGCTCGTCTTCACCATGGCCAATGTCGGCCTGCCGGGCACGTCGGGCTTTGTCGGCGAGTTCCTGACGCTGATTGGCGCCTTCAACGCCAATTCCTGGGTGGCGCTGTTTGCAACGACGGGTGTCATCCTCTCGGCTGCTTATGCGCTTTATCTCTATCGTCGCGTCGTGTTCGGCGTGCTCGACAAGCCGAGCCTGAAGACCATCAAGGATCTTTCGGCGCGCGAGATTGCGCTGCTCGCGCCGCTGCTCGTTCTCACCATCTATTACGGCGTGCAGCCGGGCCCGATCCTCGACGCCTGTGCCGCCTCCGTGACGTTGCTTGTCAAAAATCTCGACAGCGCGCTCGCGGTCACCAAGACAGCCGCCGTCGCGCTGCACTAAGGAAACGAGACCATGACTCCCATTTCCTTCGCGCTTGCCCACACATTGCCGGAGCTGATCCTGGCAGGTGGCGCGCTTGTTCTGCTCATGCTCGGCGCCTTCCGCGCCGGCAAGGGTGACTGGATCATCTCCGAACTCGCCATCGGCTTGCTCGGCATCGCGCTGCTCACCTTGTTCTTCCCGCTCGAGGGCAAGGCCCTCATCTGGGACGGCGCCTTCATCGACGACACATTCGGGCGCTTCATGAAGGGCCTCGCCCTGATGGGCGCGCTGGTGAGCCTGCTGCTCTCGCGCGAATATATGGCGCGCGAGAAGATCGATCAGTTCGAGTTCCCCGTGCTCATCCTGCTGGCGACGACCGGCATGTTGATGCTGATTTCGGCGCAGAACCTGATCGGCCTCTATCTCGGCCTCGAACTCATGAGCCTGGCGCTTTATGTCGTGGCCGCCTTCCATCGCGACAATGTTCGCGCCTCGGAAGCGGGCCTGAAATATTTCGTCCTCGGCGCGCTCTCCTCGGGCATGCTGCTCTACGGCTCCTCGCTGATCTATGGTTTTGCCGGCACCGTGTCCTTCACCGGCATTGCGGATGCGATCCATGGCAATGTGTCGATCGGCGTGGTCTTTGGTCTCGTCTTCCTGCTGGCGGGCCTCGCCTTCAAAATGTCCATGGTGCCGTTTCACATGTGGACGCCCGACGTTTACGAAGGTGCGCCGACGCCGGTGACGGCTTTCTTCGCCTCCGCGCCGAAGATGGCGGCGGTTGCGATCACGCTGCGCATCATCATCACGGCCTTTCCGGGTGTTACCCCGCAATGGCAGCAGATTGTGGTGTTCATGTCGCTGCTGTCGATGGCGCTGGGCTCCTTTGCCGCCATCGGCCAGACCAATCTCAAGCGCCTGATGGCCTATTCCTCGATTGGCCATATGGGCTTTGCCATGGTCGGCCTGGTGCCCGGCACGGAGCAGGGCATTCGCGGCGTGCTGATCTATATGGCGATCTATCTCACCATGACGCTCGGCGCTTTTGCGGCGCTGCTGTCGATGCGGGTGGGCGAGCGTTATGTCGAGACGATCCCCGATCTCGCGGGTCTCTCGCGCACCAATGGCTCGATGGCGTTCTTCCTGGCCATGACGATGTTCTCGCTGGCCGGCATCCCGCCGCTGGCGGGCTTCTTCGCCAAGCTTTACGTCTTCCAGCCGGCGATCGACGCGGGCTTCTATTGGCTCGCCACCATCGGCGTGCTGCTGAGCGTGGTCTCGACCTTCTATTATCTGCGCATCGTCAAGGTGATATATTTCGACGCGCCCGCCGAGGCCTTCTCGCCGGTCAAGCGTGAAGTCACCGGCGTGCTGTGGGTTGCGAGCTTCGGTATCCTGCTGTTCTGGGTCTATCCGGCGCCCGTTCTGACGGCGGCCACCAATGCAGCAAAGTCGCTCTTCTGAGCGGCTTGGTCCAACATTCGGGATCTTTCGCGACGCGGGTCGAATGGCTCGCGTCGATTGATTCCACCAATGGCGAAGCGATGGCGCGTGCGCGCGCGGGGGAGAGGCAGCCGCTCTGGCTTGCCGCGCGCGAGCAGACGAGCGGGCGCGGACGTCAGGGCAGGGTGTGGGCGTCGCCCTCCGGCAATCTGGCCGCAAGCCTGCTCCTGCTCGATCCCGCATCCATGGCGATGGCGCCCCAACTGGGCTTTGTGGCGGGCGTAGCCTTGGCGGAGGCTGTGGCCTCATTCTGTCCGGGCCAGAGCGTCCCGAAGCTGAAATGGCCGAACGATCTCGTGCATGAGGGTGCGAAAATCTCCGGTCTTCTGCTGGAGGCCTCGCAACTTGCTGACGGGCGCATGGCCTGCGTGATAGGGTTCGGCGTGAACATCGCGGCGCATCCGCAGAATTTGCCCTATGCGGCAAGCTCGCTTGCGGCGCTGGGCGCTCAAGTGACTGCAGAGCTTCTGCTGGGCCGTCTCGTTTCCGAGATGGCGCTGTGGCTCGATCGCTGGCAAGCGGGGGCCGGTTTTGCAGCTATCCGCGCGGCCTGGCTCGGCCATGCGGCGGGCTTGGGCGAAAATATCCGCGTCGCCTCGGGCGTGCGCACACTGAACGGTATCTTCCGCGGCATTGATGCAGCGGGTCAATTGATTTTGGAAACACAGGCCGGTTTGGAGTCTATCGCGGCGGGAGATGTCTTTCTCGCCCCCTCCAATGGACCGGCCGCAGGGCAGGAAGTCGGATGAATATGTCGATGGATGGTGAACTGGTTCTCGTGCCGCTCGGCGGTCTTGGCGAGATCGGAATGAATGCAATGCTTTACGGCTTCGGCCCGAAGCGCAGCCGCAAATGGATACTTGTCGATCTGGGCCTCGGCTTTGCAGGGCCCGACATGCCCGGCATCGATCTTCTGATGCCTGATCTCACCTTTATCGAGAAGATGAAGAAGGATCTGATCGCCCTGGTCATCACCCATGCGCATGAGGATCACATCGGAGCTGTCGCCGATCTCTGGCCGCGTCTGGGCGTCCCGGTTTATGCAACCCGCTTTGGCGCGGGCCTGCTTGAAACCAAGCGTCTCAACGAGCCGGGCGCACCCAAGGTGCCGCTCAACATTGTAGAGCCCGGCGTGCCCGTGCAGCTCGGGCCGTTCTCTGTCGAGTTCGTGCGCATGGCGCATTCGATCCCCGAGAGCTGTGGCCTCGCGATCCGCACGCAAGCGGGCCTCGTGATGCATACGGGCGACTGGAAGATCGACGAAACCCCGCTCGTGGGCTGGGCGACGGACGAGAAGCGCCTGCGTGAACTGGGCGATGAGGGCGTGCTCGCGCTTGTCTGCGATTCCACCAATATTCTGCGCGATGGCCAGAGCCCCTCGGAGACCGATGTCGCCAAGGGCCTCGAAGTTCTCATCAGAGAAGCCACGGGCCGCGTGGTCGTCACGACCTTTGCTTCCAATGTCGCGCGCCTGCGCGCGGTGGCCGATGCTGCGGCAGCTTGCGGTCGTACCGTCGTTGTGGTGGGCCGCGCCATGGAGCGCGTCGTTCAGGTGGCGCGCGAATGCGGCTATCTCGAAGGCGTGCCGACCTTCCTGTCAGCTGAATCCTTCGGCTATCTCGCGCGCGAGCAGATTGTCATTCTGGCGACCGGCAGCCAGGGCGAGTCACGCGCCGCCCTGGCGCGCATTGCCGCCAATGAACATCCCGAAGTCACCCTGACGCCCGGCGACCGGGTGATCTTCTCCTCGCGCACCATTCCCGGCAACGAGAAGGGCGTGGGCGACATCATCAACGGTCTTGTCGCGCAGGGCGTGCATGTCGTCACCGATCGTGACGGCCTCGTGCATGTGTCGGGCCATCCGCGCCGCGCCGAAGTCGCGCGCATGTATGAATGGACGCGTCCCCAGATTGCCGTGCCCGCCCATGGCGAGGCAATGCATCTGGCCGAACACGCCCGCTTTGCGCGCGCGCAGGGCGTGCCCAAGGTCGTTTCAGCGCATAATGGCGACATGGTGCTGATTGGCCCCGGCGAAGCCGGCATCATCGATCAGGTCCAGCATGGCCGCCTTGCCAAGGATGGCAATGTGCTCATTGCCCAGAACGACGCTGCAATTCAGGCGCGTCAGACGCTGTCTTTTGCCGGCATCATCTCGGTGGCGATTGCCATCACCAAGGCTGGTGAAGTGGCGGGCGATCCCGATGTCATGTTCACGGGCCTGCCGCTGAAACTCAAGGACGGCAAGGCGATGGATGAAGTGGTGGATGAGGCGATCTTCTCGACGCTCGATTCCCTGCCGCGTTCGCGCCGTCGCGATCCCGATGCCACGGCGCAATCAGTGGAGCGGGCCATCCGCAACACCCTGCGTCAGGTCTGGGGCAAGAAGCCCGTGGTGCATGTTCTGGTTGTTGAAGTCTGAGCCAATAAGCGGGAGAGGGTTATGATCGGTCGCCTGAATCATGTCGCCATTGCGGTGAAGGATCTTGCAAGGGCGACTGCCCTCTACCGCGATACGCTTGGCGCTCGCGTCTCTCCCGCGCAGGCCGTGCCCGAGCATGGCGTGACCGTGGTCTTCATCGAACTGCCCAACACCAAGATCGAGTTGCTCGAACCCTTGGGTGAAAATTCCCCCATCGCGAAATTCCTCGAGAAGAACGCTGATGGAGGAATGCATCACATCTGTTACGAGGTGGATGATATTATCGTCGCGCGCGACCGGCTGAAGGCTGGCGGCGCGCGCGTGCTTGGCAATGGCGAGCCGAAAATCGGTGCCCATGGCAAGCCTGTGCTCTTCCTGCATCCGAAGGATTTCAACGGTACGCTGGTCGAACTCGAGCAAATCTGAACAAGCAGGCGTCTCGCGGGTTCGTCTGGCGTCAGCCTCGAAGGGAAACGCATGACCCGCTTGCCTTCCATTCTCTCCATCGCGACCGCCGTGCCCGAGCATGTGCTCGAGCAGGGAGATATTGCGCGCCGCGCCGGCCGCATGTTTGGCGAACGCCTCGCCGTCTGGGATCGCGTTGCCAACGTCTTTCACACATCGGGAATCAAGACGCGCCGCGCCGTGCGCCCCGCTGATTGGTATGAGACGCCGCGTGGCTGGCCCGAGCGTACAGCCGCTTATCTGGAGGGCGCGTGCGACCTCTTTCGCAAGGCCGCGGGCGAGGCCCTGACCCGCGCGGGGCTGGCGCCGGGCGATGTCGATTCCATCGTGACTGTCTCCTCAACCGGCATTGCAACGCCGAGCCTTGAGGCGCGGGTTGCTGCCGACATGGGGTTTCGTCCCGGCGTGCGGCGCGTGCCTGTCTTCGGGCTTGGCTGTGGGGGCGGGGTCGCGGGTCTTGCGCTGGCCTCGCGGCTTGCGCGCGCGGAGCCAGGCTCCATCGTCCTGTTTGTCGCCGTTGAATTATGCTCGCTCTCGTTCCGGCTCGATACGCTGAGCAAGGCCAATATTGTCGCCACCGCCCTGTTTGGCGACGGTGCGGCTGCCTGCATTGTCTCCACCGCCGCGCCGGGTCTGGCAGCCATCGAGGCAGCGGGCGATCACAATTGGCCGGGCACACTGGGCATCATGGGCTGGGACGTCGAGCCACAGGGCTTCGGGGTGATTTTCGATCGTGCGATCCCGCCCTTTGTTGCAAGCGAGCTGGGCGGCGCGCTCGATGCTATCTGCGCGCGCGAGGGCGTCGACCGCTCGCGCATCGACCGCTACATCTGCCACCCCGGCGGTGCGAAAGTCGTGGAAGCGCTCGAGGCCTGCCTGCGCTTGCCTGATGGGGCACTCGATGTCGAGCGCGCGATCCTCGCCGAATATGGCAATATGTCCGCGCCAACCGTGCTTTTCGTGCTCGAGCGTCTGGCGCAGGGGCAATTGCCCGAGGCCATGTTGATGACGGCCATGGGACCGGGCTTTACGGCGAGCTGTGTCGCCTTGCGGCGGTCCTCATGAGTGCTGCCGTCCTTCTGCTTGCTTTCGTCACGGCGCAGCGTCTGGGCGAACTCGTGCTCGCACGGCGCAACACTGCGCGGCTGATGGCGCAGGGCGCGGTCGAGATTGCACCGGGGCATTATCCGGCCATCGTGCTGCTGCATGCGGGCTGGCTGGCAACGCTCTGGTGGTTTGGCTGGAGCACGGAGGTCGTTCCGCTCTGGCTCGCCCTTTACGGGCTCTTGCAGCTCTTGCGCATCTGGACGCTGGCGAGCCTTGGCGCGCGCTGGACGACGCGGATCATCCTCCTGCCGGGCGCTCCGCTCGTGCGCCGGGGGCCCTATCGCTGGGTGAGTCACCCCAATTATCTCGTGGTGATCGGCGAGATTGCTGTCCTGCCGCTGGCCCTGGGCCTGCCCAATCTGGCTCTGGTGTTTTCGCTACTCAACGGGCTCGTGCTGGCAGTCCGCATTCGCGCCGAGGCCAAGGGCCTGTCGGCAAGCGCGGGCTGATCCTTTCAGCGCGCGGGAATGCTCACCGTCACGCGCAATCCGCCTTCTGTCCGGTTTTTGAAATCAATCCGGGCATCGTGCAGGTCGGCAATGCCGCGCGCAATGGCAAGGCCGAGCCCAGCGCCGCCGGTTTGCCGGTTGCGTGAGGCCTCAAGCCGCTCGAAGGGCTGCATGATGCGCTCAAGCACGTTAGGATCGAGGCCCGGGCCATCATCATCAATGTGGATCATCAGCCGGTGCGGCTTCGTCTCCAGAGAGACGCGCGCGCGCTCGCCATATTTCACGGCATTCTCGATCAGATTGCGCAGCAGCCGCATGCACAGATGTGGCCGCAGATTATGCAGGACGCGCGGCGAAGGCTTGAAGGTGACATCCGCGCCGAGATCTTCGAATTCCTCAACCATGGTCGTGACCAGCAGGCCAACATCGGTTGCGACCGGTGCTTCCTCCTGCTTGCCCAATTGCGCCAGTTGCAAAATGCCATCGAGCATTTTGGACAGATGGCCGATGGTGGCGATCATCCGCTCGACTTCGCCCGAGGGCGGCAGATTCTCGGCGCGAATGCGCAACGAGGTGAGTGGCGTGCGCAGGTCGTGGCCGATGGCGCCGAGCATGGCGTCTTTTTCTGAGAGAAGCTGTGTGATGCGCGCATTCATCTCGTTGAAAGCCTGAGCTGCGGCGGCCACTTCCTTGGGGCCGGTCGCTTCGATGGGGGAAACCTTGTCGCCGCGTCCAATTTGCGAGGCGGCAACGGCAAGCTGTGACAGGGGTCGTCCAAGGCGTCGCGTGATCAAGATCGTCGCCCCCAGAACAAAGGCATAAAGCGCCAGAGTGCCCGACAACAGCCGCAGGCTGATGAAGGGGTCTTCCGGCTGGCTGATAACGCGGCAGGTCAGCCAGTTCGAGCGCTGATCGAACTGGATGGCCACCACAGTCTCGATTGGGCGCACGGGCCAAGGCTCCATGCCCGCATAGCGAAGTTCGTCGCGCGGCCGGGGTGGCGGCTCATCAAAACGCCTGGGCGGCGGCTCTTCGAAGCGTCGGGGTGGCGGCTCATCAAAACGCCTTGGCGGCGGCTCTTCGAAGCGTCGGGGTGGTGGCTCATCCAAGCGTCTTGGCGGTGGGCCGTCAAAACGCCGTGGTGGCGGCCCGCCAAAACGCGGGTCCGGCTCACTCCGCCCGGCATCGCGGCGGTCGTTTGGCGGGATCTCGCGCAAGTCTTGCTGCTGCGGTCCGCCCGGCAGGGGCCGCGTGCCGGCCTCGATCATGTAGGGCACCAAGCTGTCACTGCGCAATGCACCCTCGACGCGGCGCGCAAGCGGCGCGTCCTCGGTGAGGGAAGGAATGCGACGCAGGCCTGCATTTGAAAACGTCAGAGTCAGCCAGCTCGTCGAAAGCCTGCGCGCTTCTTCCTCGCGCCGACGTTCGGGCGCGAGATAAATGGCTTTCGCCGCACTCGTGCAGCTTGTTTCAGCCATGTCGCGGCGTCGGCCCAATTGTTCGATCTGCCGCTCGCCCATGAGCAGGAACACGTTCAGCGTCTGCGCGATCAGCAAGGCCAGCGCGACCACGACAGCGATCTGGCCGACGAGTTGGCGCGGCCAGATCCAGCTGATCCATTTGGGCAGGCGCGATGTCATGGATCGATCTGCCTCACATCTGTCGCCAGCACATAGCCGCCGCTGCGCACGGTCTTGATGAGAGCAGGATCGGCAGGATCGCGCTCCAGTTTCTTGCGCAGACGCACGATGCGATTGTCGATGCTGCGGTCAAAAGGATCGGCCTCGCGGGCGTCTGCAAGGTCGAGCAATTGATTGCGCGACAGCACCTGGCGGGGCCGCATGACGAAGGCAAGGAGGAGACGAAACTCCGCATCGCCAACAGGCACTGTCACGCCATCTTCACCCACAAGGCTGCGCTCGTCGGCTTTCAAGATCCACCTGTCAAACCGATAGATCTTGCGCGCATGGCCTTGCGTTGGCCCCACGCGTGAGCCTGTGCGCCGCAAGACCGCACGGATGCGGGCCAGCAATTCACGCGGCACGAACGGCTTGCCGATATAATCATCGCTGCCCATTTCAAGGCCGATGATGCGATCGATATCATCTGTCCGGGCCGAGAGCAGGATGATGGGAATATCCGTCCGCGCTCTCAGGTCGCGGCACAGGCTCAACCCATCTTCGCCCGGCATCATGATGTCGAGAATGACGAGATCGACGTCCGTGCGCGCAAGTTCGGCTCGCGTCTGCGCTGCATTGGCTGCAACGTAGACGGTGAAATCCTGCCGCGAGAGATATTCAGCCAGGGGCTCGCGAATATCGGCCTCGTCGTCGACAATCAGGATACGTGCTTGTCTGGTCATCTGTCCCACCGGGCCCTTGTCTCAACCGTGCCCGGCGATCGTGACAAGCTCGACCATACCAAACTTGCCCTTGTCTTGGTATGTCGGACGCCATGTTGCCGGCGCCTGCAGGACGCTTGCGGGATCGCGCGACATCAAGGCAACGAAGGTCTCCGCGACAATGCGGCCACCCACAGGGCCCAAGCGGCTCGGGACCGCGTTTTTGGCATTTTCATCGCCCTTGGTCGCGCGCGCACGCTGGCTCCAATCGTGCTGGGCTTCCGCCAGAACGTAGAACCACAAAGGCGCGCTGCCGCGGAAGCTCTCGCCATATTCAACGATGGAGCGATTTTCCTCCAGCCCATCGACGCTCGCCTTGCCAACCCGCAGATCCGCGTCGGCAAGCGGCTCGATGCCCATAGCGCGCGCGACATCCTGGCCGCTCGGTAAGCCACTGACCTGTCCGCGCGTCAGATTGCGCAAGGTCAGATTGGGCATGGCGCCGGGCTTTGGCACGGCGAAACCATCCTTGTCCTGACGCAATTGCCCGTTCTCCTGCATGCGGGAAAATTCTGGCAGATGGCTGAGAGGATTGGTGAGCGAGGTGTCGATCTTGTAGGAGGCCTGCACGCGTCGTGCGCCGTCGGCAATATGGGCCACCGAGAGCGGCGTGCGGGTTTCAAAGTAGAGATTCCAGTCGATAGCCCATTCCGACGGAAAGGTGCGGAACCCGTTGAGGCCGGCATTTTCTGCCGCTGCGAAAATGGCCAGGCGTCCCGCCATGGCCTTGTTGCGGCGGATCTCGTCAGCTGTTCCGCGCATGGGCTCGTTCAGGCGATAGACAGACCGGATGACCGAGTGCCCGAAGCGATAGGCGGCATCGGTGAATTCCAGCGGGATGCCTTCAGCGGGCATGTTGGCGGTGAGCTTGAGTTGCGGGCGCGGCATTCCAACCATGCCATTCTCGCCAAAGCCCGGGAGCAGGCTCGCGACCACATCGGGCCCGCACAGACGGGGCAGAAAATCGGTCAGCAGCATCCATTGATAATGCCAGCTGACGTTGCGGCGCAGGGCATCGAAATCCATCGTGCGCGCATCGTCGGCGACGGCATTGTGGAAATCGGCAAAGACGCCATGCAGCTGGCTCACAAGAACATTCTCGTCATTGCGCTTGTCGCCAATCAGCGCGCGGTCGCCCACACGCACATGGTCACGCGCGTTGGAAGGTTTGCCAGAGCGCGTCAAATGACGCCCGCGCTGCAAGCGCCGGCCGTCGGCCTCGTAGAGAAAGGGCTGAAGGCCGGGGCCCGCGCCATAGACTGAATCCAGATCGAAGCGCGGGGTGCGTGCATTCACGCCCGATGCGCCTTTGACCGCGAAGTCATCATCGCCCTTGAAGGTCAGATCGTGGTCGACGAATTGGCCGAGATAGGTATAGCCCGCAGGCAGGCCGAAATTCTCTTCGTCGTCCATTTCGTTTTCGGGCGTGGCCGACATCACCAGCTTGCCCTGTGCGGAGCGGAGCGGCTTCTTGTCCTTGTCCTTGAGCAGTTCAGGGGCAGCGCTCATGCCCGGCAGGTCCTTGCCATCGCCCGAGGCCAGACGCTCAAGATCGGCCATATCGAATTTGGCAGCGGGAAGATCCGGGAACAGGCGGTGGTAGGAGGGAAGCTCGACAACCGTTGCGGCTTTTGCGGCCGTCTTGAGAGCAAGCCCCGCGCTCAGTGCCAAAGCCGAAGTTGCCGTGCCTTTAAGAAAATTGCGCCTGTCCATGATTTCTGGCTCCTCGAAGTTGATGGAGCCATTTGGGGGGCGGCTCGTCGCAGGAGGATGGTGTTAAGCAAGGAATCTTGTCGCAAACCTTCCGGTTGTGTCGCCTAGTGTCGCAAGCTCATTGCGGCTTGGCAGGATCATCCTTGGCTTGCAGGGTCAGCGCATAGACCAGTGTCGTCAGCAGATAGCCTGCCGCCACAGCGCCAACTCCAAGGCTTGCGCCAAGCACCGAGGCGAAGCCGAATATGCCAGGCCCCGTCATCTGGCCGACCTTTTTGACGGCGCTGTAGAAGCTCAAGGCCTTGCCAAAGCCAAGGGCACGCGGGGCGGGCAGCGTGATGAAATAGCTGTTTTGCGACACAAGCCCGAGGCCTTCTGCAAGCCCGAGCAGAAAGATCGCGATGAGCACGCCGGCAAAAGTTGGCATAGCGCAAAAGACAAGCAAGGCGCCCACCGTCGTGAGGCAGGAGGCGATCATGAGTTGCCGCCCCGGAATGCGCGCGCTCGCCCAGCTGATGAGCAGGGGCCCCAGGAAGATGATGCAAATGCCATAGAGCAGGAATGCGCGACCCACATTGCCCTGCGTGACGCCAATGGATTTGGCAAAAAGCGGGAAATAATAGGTCAGGAATGCAGAGGTAATGGCGGTCGGAATCGTGAGCAGCAGAAAGAAGGCAATGAGGTCGCGGTGAAAGAAGAATGTACCAATCCGCTTGAGTGAAACCTTGCTTGCGCCCGCACTCTCTGGCCGGATGTTCTCGAAGACGAACAGCGCCAGCAGGCCCGTGACAAGCGCAATGCCTGTGGCAAACAGAAAGGCATTTCCAAAGCCCATGCGCTCGGCGACCATGGCCCCAAGAACCGCCCCGCAAATTTGACCCGCAGCTATGCCGGCCGCAAGTAGCGAGAAGCCTTTGGTGCGCGACGTGTCGGTGCGCCCCGCCGCGACAAGCCCGCGCAGCCCCATCCAGGCGGCACCATAACCAAGGCCGGTGACAGCGCGAAAGCAAATGAGGGCCAGCGGGCCAGTGGCAAAGGCGCAAGCCGCCGTGCCACAGGCCAGAGCCAGAATGCCTGCGAGGAACGGCGGTCTCCACCCCTTGCGATCGATGGCGCCGCCGACAAAAATCGAGGAGAGCAGGGCTCCAAACATTTCTGCTGCAATCGGGAGCCCGCTCGTGACATGCGCCGAGAGGCCAAACAGCGGCTCGCGGAATTGGCTGCCAAGCAAGGGGATGAAAGTAACAGACACGTAGCTCGACAGCAGCAGCAGGAAGGCGAGCGGACGCACCGCGTTCACATCATCGAGAATGGAGGCCGGCGGCTCCGATTGTGCAGCCGGGTGCATCATCGCCGCAGAAATAGAAAGGATCTGCTTGCGCAGCAGAACACCAATGAAAACGACCATCTCTGCCATGAAGAAGAGAGAGGTCAGAAACACCGTCAAGGCATCGAGCGCGAGGTTCCTGACCTGTGCCTCTATATGCGGGCCTGAGATCGCGACCAGAAGCGTCGCCTTCGACCCCGTTGAATCTGCGGACAAGAGCTCCTTCAGCGACCAGCTCGCTTGCTCTGCGCCCGCCTCGGTCAAGGAGGGTGACGTCGAGTAAATCAGCGCGTTCACCTTGTCGCGCAGGTCGATTCTGCCGACTTCGTGCACGGATTGCGAAATGTGACGCAGCCAGTCATCAAGGCCCGGAAGGTCATTATAGGTAACGCCAAGACTGATGACCTGCTCGATGCGGCGCGCGATGATGGAGGCAACCAGCGTCAGGTTGCTCTTGGCAAGCGCGGTATAGGCACTTTCGAAGGCGACAATATTGATGAAGCCATAGGCAATTTGGGTCAGGCAGAGAACGCCCGCCAGCAGGATGGTCAGCCTTAGTTTCAGAAAACGGCCCTTGCGATCAAACAGCGGCATCTTGAACAAAATGGCCAGCAGAAGAGCGATGATGGCGGCTGCGATAAGCCCCATCAATTTGATGGATGACCACACATAGGCAGATGTCCGGCTCTCGATGCTCGCGCCATCGAAGATGACATCCATGAAGCCGATCCGCTTGTCATCGGCATTGCGAATGGGAAGAAAGGAATGGTATTCGCCACCCTGAGCAACCCATTTGCTATCGCTCGTCGCCTTGTCCATGAGGGAGGCTGGAAGCTCGCCTTCGACGCGACCGTTGATGTCGTAAAGCATGCGTCCGTCGGGCCGCACCACGTAGATATTGGAAATGAGCGAGGTTTCATTTTTGACGCCGGTGAGGATCTCGCTCATGGCGGCAAAGTTTTCGAGCGGCTTGTGAAACTTGATCGCATATTCGATGACGCGACGTGCTTCGCCCGCGGCAACGCCGTTCGAGGCCACGAATGAGTCGGTGTAGCTCTTGTGGAAGGCGCTCGCGTTCAGAAATCCGCTGAACAAGAGCACAAGGACAACCATCATCGCGGAAAGCCCGGCGACGGACGCGCGCAATGTTCGATAGTGCATGATGTCCCGCGACGCGCTCATCGTATTTTCGCAATCAGTTCATCGGCGACCAGCAACAGCTCGAAGCGCGGGCGAAAGCCGATCCTCGTCGCAACCTCGAGATTCATGATGATGTTGGGACTGTTTTCATAGATCTGAGGAATCTTCGAAAGCGGCACGCCATTGAGCGCGCGCGCCATTGCCTCTGCATTGAATCGACCCACCCCCTTGAAGTCCACGCGTGCAAGACTGAGCAGCGCGCCGTCGCGCACATCTGTGGCTTGTTGTGCGAAAACCGGAATGCCGGACTTCGACAGGGGTGCAAAAATGGCCGGAAGCCGCTTGGCATCAATGCCAATGAAGAGGCCGAAATAGACCGCATCGGAGGAAGCCGCCAGACGCGCATGGGCCGCTTCAAGATCCCTGTAGAAGGCCTCTTTCCGCTCGCCATATTTTTGCGGCTGCTTCACATATTCACGGACGATTTCAAATCCCTTGACGGCGGCCGCGGCTTCGAGATCCTGAATAGCGGCAAATGTTCTGCCCGCCAGATCGTCGTCATAAACAACGCCAAGCTTCTTGAAACGGAACACATCGTAAAAGATATCGATCTGGCGGCGATATCTGAGCGGATCCATATGCGCCCAGACATGATCGCGCTTTGAATAGCCGGCAGATTTCACAATGCCTGCCTCGACCGCATTGCTCGTCGACATGACGATCGCGGGCGTTTGATGATCGTCCACCGCCAGTGCGACGCCGGCATCCGTTCCCATGACCAGCATGAGGTCTATGTCTGACTTTGTCTTGAGTCGGTCGATCAGTTTGGCAGAGGCCGCCTTTACCTCCGCGCCCTGAAGGCCGTCGTAGGTGTAAAAACCATCCTTCACAAATTCAACGAAGGGTTCGTTCTTCTGTGCCGACAGCCAATTCCAGATGACGCGGGCATCGGTTTGCTGGGGTTGATAGGGCACGGTCTCTGTGGTCTTGAGCCAGCCGGTGTCCTTCAGGGCGTCGACGAGATTGGCGAGTGTCGCCGCATAATTCACAAAGGGGCGCGTTTCGAGATAGCCGATCTTGAACGGCTTGCCGTGGTTGGTTCTGGGCGCGAGCGTGGCGTCGCGCCCCGATTGCGCAGCTGCATTCAACACGCCGAACGCGAGCGCAAGAACGACAGCTGCGGCAAGCGCAAAATGTGCCGCGATCTTCCTGTAAGGGGCGGGGGACGTTCGCATGCAAATCTGCCCCTACGGAAATCTGCGCAGAGCGCGCGCGTAATGGATGACATTGCCACCTTGGGAGCGTGACTGGTTGTGCCCCACATAAAGTGCGTCGGAGGCAAGGCGCGCGCATTGCGCGTCGATGTCCATCGCGCCGATTGGCGTCGTTGTCGCTGGATCTATTGTGAGCGGCGCCGATATGTCGGCAAAAAAGACATAGCGATAAAAGGTCTCATATTTCCGCAGCAGGCGGACGATGCTCATGTCGTTGGAAAATTTATCGCCAATGCTCGCGTAGTTTCCCGGAGCAACGGTTGAGAACAGATAGCGCGCCGTCCCAGCCTGCCTGATGCGCTCGATCGCGTAGCCCGTCATGCGCACCTGGAGCTTGTTGCCACGAAACTCCGGCGCGACACAGGTGCGCTGGAGATGGGCGACGCGGCGCAGCTGGTGGGGATCTGCCATCCCGATATCGCGGCCAAGATTGCTCGCATCCTCGCCCGGATAGAAGACCGAGCGAAATGCGATCATGCGTCCTTCGACATAAGCCGCGATGGTGAGGCCGCGTTGCTCGATTGACTGCAGCAGGCGTTCACGCGTCTCGGGATAATAGAGCGCGGGGTTCTGGATTGCAGCAAATACGCGGGCCTGCAAATCGCACAGATCGTCGATGTCGCTTTCCTTCAGGACCAGAATCTGAGCCTGCGTGTCACAACCCGTGGACTGGTTGTGCACTCTGCAGCTTTCAATGATATCGCGAGACCCGCATAGGTCAGGCCGCGACATAATGGTGTCTTTCCAGCATTTTTGCTTTGAGACTGTGTTCAAGCTGCATGATTGCTACGGTCAGCGCGACGAAGTCGGAGGTTGATCCCTGAGGAACCCATATTCCGCGCGCATAATTCTTGAGCTCATCGAGCTCCGCAAGGCACTCCTGCAATGTCTCGATGGAGGTTGCGGACGCCACCTTGAGTTCGAGCGTGCGGATCATGTAATGGCGGCGTGATACCAGTGCCGAGAAGGTAATCCTCCTGTAGCTTGGTATCAGCTTGACGAGTGGCAGCACCACTGCAATCAGCGTCAGGACAAAGGGCCAGAGGAAGTCGAAGAGGCTTGCGATCCAGTAAGGCATCCGGCCTGACAACATCGGTTCGCCACGTTCATAAAAGCGTTGCGCCACAGGGCTGCGCGCGAGCTTGCGATCCACAAAACCGGGAAAACCCTGAGCGCGACGAAAGGGGTCGTCACTATCTGCCGTGATCGCCTTGCTTGCGGTCAAAAGCAGCAGCTGAGTTGCCGGATGCAGCGTTTTCTGTGCGATCAAGGTGACGGTCGCGGCAACCATATGGATGTCCTTGGCCGGCCGGGCAGGATGGAAAGCTTCAATTCCGGCGGTCAGCGACACAGGCTCAAGGAAGTGCAGCTGATGCGCGAGGCCCTTGGTGTAACCGAAATCATAGATGCCGATCCTGGATGCTGCGAGCAGCTCTTTCGTATTTCTCGATTCATGCGTCGCCAGCAGAAATGCCGCATCCAGCGTCCCATCCTGCAAGCCCTGCAGGGAGGCGGAATTGTTCAGTTCGACAGTCGATATCTTGGAGCGACCCTCATCATTCAAGCGCGAAAGAATGACATCCGATACGAATTTCGTACCGCTGCCTTTTATGCCGACAGATATTTTCTTGCCGCTCAGGAAGGCTGCCAGATCGTCGTTTTGCGGCGGCGTGCCACGGAAGAACATCCAGAAGGGCTGATAGGCGACGCTGCCGAGATAGACGACATTGTCAGCCGGTTCGAGCCCGCTCTGGGACAGGCCGATATCAGCATGGCCCTTGTTGACGAGATCGAGATTGTCGGGCGACCCGCCGGACGGGACCAGCTCCACCTCGACGCCCGATAGCGCAAGATGAGCCTTGTATTTCTTTGCAATGATATCGAGGCCCGAGTCAGGCTGGCCGCTTGCCATGCGGATTTTTGAAGGCGGCATAGGCTCGAAATATCCAACAAGGCCACCCAGAGCGACCACGAGGATCGCGATGAGAAACCACTCGCGCCGGATCGTCATCTTGAATGCATGCAGATCATCAATGACGCCGTGCCAGACGTATTCACTGACGTTCGGATCTTCGAACTTGCTCACGTGCCTCACCTTCGGTTGTTCCGAAGAATAACGTTTCGCAGTGCGATTATACAGGCGTGAGTTTGATAGATTGTGCTTGAGAGGAGAATTTCCACGCCTTGTTTTTCTGCTCTGGCTCTGTATATTTCCAGTTTGGTAACATTTTGCGCGCGTTTATTTGCAATATTTCGAATTGCCTGTCGTCTGCCTCGCGAGCCTTTGGCTACCGAGGCTCACTTCCACCGGGCCTTGTGGCTTGTGACACCGCAGAGATAAATTCCCGCGCCCGGCGGATATCTGCATATCTTCGTTTCAATTGGTAATAAGGATCTTTGAAAATGGGGACGTCGATTTCCTTGAAAACACTTCTGGCAACTGCGGCTTTTGCGCTTCTCTCGCCCGCGACGGTCTTCGCGCATGCCACGCTCGAAGTCACAGAGGCTGCGGCTGGCGCGAGCTACAAGGGCGTCGTGCGCATCGGCCATGGCTGCGAGGGGACTGCGACCCTCAAGGTGCGGGTGCGCATTCCCGAGGGCATGATTGGCGTGAAGCCGGTACCCAAAGCTGGCTGGACGCTGGAGACCGTCAAGGTTCCCTTCAAGGAGCCGGTGAAATATCTGCATGGGACGCTGACCGAGGGCGTGCGCGAGATCATCTGGACGGGCAAGCTGCTCGACGCGCATTTCGACGAATTCGGTTTCCGTGGCGCGCTTGTCGAGACGCTGCCGACCGGTTCGAAACTCTATGTGCCTGTGGTTCAGGACTGCGAGCGCGGGCAGAATCGCTGGATTGAAATTCCCGCTGAAGGCAAGTCGTCGCGCGACTACAAGGAGCCTGCGCCCTTCATCACCATCAAACCGAAGAGCTGAGCCAGCCAGATGCGCGCTGCCCTTGCTGTCATCCTGTGCGGATTGATGCTCTGTCTGGGCGGCGCGTTTGAAAAGGCCCATGCGCATGCGGCCCTTTTGGGATCGATGCCCGCAGATGGCATGCAAATGTCCAGCGCGCCGACAACGCTCTGGATGCGCTTTTCCGAGGCTGTCAGCCCCCTGCGTGTCCAGATCGTTTATCCCGATGGCGCGCAGGTTGAGCCGCTCTTCAAGCTGCGTGGCGAGCGCATTGAGATCGAAGCGCCCGGCGGCATGGGTGAGGGCACTTATATCCTTGGCTATCGCGTCATGTCGGAGGATGGGCATCCGGTCGGCGGGTCCATCAGTTTTTCTGTCGGGGCGCGCAGTACGCCTGCCGCCTTTGTTCCCGGCGGCGATGTTGGCGTGTCCAGGGTCATCTGGTTGGTCAAGTGGCTCGGCTATATCGGCCTGTTCTTCGGGGCAGCGACGGCGGCCTCGCTCAGCTGGCTTTCGCCTTCGGGTGTTTGTAGCCATTGGCCCGCGCGGGTTGCGCGTTTCTTGATCCCTCTTGGCGGTCTTTGCACCGTGCTTGCGATTGGCTTGCAGGGCGCCAGCCAGTTGGAGATCGGGCTTTCGGGCCTGTTGCAGGGCGGCGTCTGGAGATCTGGCGCCGCGTCGTCGCTGTTTAACAGCGCGCTTGTTCAACTTGTCGCGCTGGGTTTGAGCTGGCGCGTGTTGTCGACAAAGAGCGTCCCCCAATCGGTCCTTGTGCTTGTGCTGATGGGTGTCAGTTATTCACTCACAGGTCACGCGTCCTTTGCCGAGCCGAGGCCTTTTGTCGGCGTGATTGTCGCGCTGCATGTGACGCTGGCGGCTGTCTGGTCAGGAGCCTTGCTCCCGTTGCTTGGCGTGTTGGCGGGAGATGGCCCGCAGGCGCATCTCGTCCTTCATCGTTTTTCGCGCGTCGCCGTGCCTGCCTTGCTTGTCATGATTGCGCTTGGCCTTCTGCTTGGCTTTGTTCAGCTCGGATCGGCAGAGCTTGTTGCAAGCGGCTATGTCGTGATCCTGTTCGCCAAGATTGCTGCCGTCATCGGTCTGCTGGGTTTGGCGGCGCTTAATCGACAATATCTGACGCCGGCCATTGCCGCAGGCCGCCCGGATGCGCACGGCCGGATGAGCCGCGTGATCGGGGTTGAAATCCTGCTGATGGCGGTGATCTTTGGTCTGGTCGCCGGATGGCGCTTCACGCCGCCCCCGCGCACGCTCCCCTCCCTCAATGCCGGATTGAACGCCCATATTCACGGGCAGGGCGCGATGATTGATGTGGTTTTATCGCCGGGTGAAACAGGGGCCAACCGGGCCCGCCTGCTCATCATGGACAATGATATGGAAGCCCTGAACGTCGCGGAAGTTCAGGTGCATGTCTCGCATCCAGACGGCGGCATCGACGAGCTGGTGCGTAAGGCCACACGTGCGAATGATGGCAGCTGGAGCGTTTCCGATGTGCCGCTGCCAATGTCTGGACGCTGGATCATGCGCGTCGACCTGCTCATATCCGACTTCGATAAACTGATCCTCGAAGGCGATGTCGTGATCGGCAAGCGCAAACAGCCGCAATAAAAAAGGGGCCGATTTCTCGGCCCCTTTTCCAAACCTGGTCCAGTTCTCGAATATTAGAACGAGAGGCCGGCGCCGATCGCGAAGGCGGTGTTGCGCGAGCCCGTGTCGGTGTTCAAGGACGAGGACATCGAAGCGCGCACCTGCGCGTTGTCGCCGACGCGGACAGCCGCGCCAACCGCAATCGCGCCCTGGCCCTTGAAGCCGCCGAGGCCCGCGCCGAGTGCGAAGGTCTTGCCAGCGTCGATCGGGGGAATGTTGGCCATGGCCGCCGTTCCGGCAACGCCCGCATAGACGCCACGCAGCTGGCGAACGTTGACGGCGTCGAAGGAGTTCACGCCATCGGCCACGCCGGTGACCTTCACCGGAGCGCCGGTCGCGGAATTGGCGAAGGTCGCACCATTGTCATTGAGCGTGAAGCTCGTCGAGGTGTTGCCACCCGTCAGAACCGTCTGGGTCTGCTGCACGGCAAGACCATGCGCATTGCCCAGAGCATTGGTGACCGTGAGGGCAGCCGTCGTCTGGGTCGTCGTGCCCATCGTGATCTTGCCGTTCGTGTCAACAACCGCGCCGGTCTGGTTCGCGTTCACGATAGAAAGCGCACCGTTGACGCCGCTCGCGCCCTGAACATAGGACGTGATGCTGTTGTTCGCGACGGTCGTGGCGGCATTGCCAGCCCGCGTGTTGACGTTCGTTCCCGTCTGCGTGCTGCCGAGGTTGACGGCGCTGGTAAAGGCGCCGGTGCCGATGTTGGTCGTGGCGCTGTTGATGCTGGTCGCGTTGGCGCTGTTACCGATCGTCACGGCGGCGTTGCTCGTGCCGCTGTTGATGTTGGTCGTGGCATTGGCGGCGGTGTTGACGTTCGTCGTGCCGGTCACGTTCGTGATGCCGCTGCTGAGGTTCGTCGTGTTGGCGCCGTTGCCAATATTCACGGCGCTGTTGCTGCTGCCGGTGTTGATGTTCGTAACGGCATTGTTGCTTGCATTGATGCTGGTCGTGCCGGTCACAACGGTGTTGCCGCTGTTGAGGTAGGTCGTATTGGCGCCATTACCGATCGTCACGGTGCTGGTGCTGCTGCCCGTGTTGACGTTCGTCGCGCCGTTCACATTGATGCTCGCGCTGTTCAAGGTGAGGTTCGAGTTGCCAGTTACACTGACGGTGTTCGAGTTAACATTCACGGCGCCCCCGTTACCGTTGATGCTGAGGAGCCCGCCCGAATTCAAGCTAAGAGTATTGGCAGCGTTCATGCTTGCCGTGCCGTCGCTTTGCACGGTGACAGATGCGACCGCGTTGTTGCGGTTGGAATAGAGGAACACGCCCTCATTGCCACCGGAATTATCATAGTTGCCGATGATGACCACGCTGGCATTGCCACCGTCGGTGATGACGTTGTCCGCGAGGGCGGCGCCGCTGATGAGCGCTGCGGAAAGCGCGGTGGTCACGAGAAGCGAGCGTTGGAAAGACGTGTTCATTTTCATCTCCGGAAGTGTAGGTGTTTGGTTGAATTAAAGAACGAGTTCTTTCTTGATCGACATGCAGCCTGCGCCTGCCGTCATCAGAAAAACCTTTGTCGCGACGCCGCCATCCAGGATGGTGACGTCCTTGCGAACGGAGCCGGCTTTTTTGAAGCCGGAAAATTGCTTGGCAGCGACCTGGTCGCATTTGAGCGGCCAGTAGGCGACGGCGTCATAGGTTGCGCCGCAGCCATTGGCCTGGTTGGGCGCAAAGGTCGCCGAGACATAGACCGCGCCGGTGTCGGTCGGAATTTCCATCATCAGGGGGAAAAGCCGCTGATCGGCCTGCTGTCCGGCATTGGGCATCAGAACCGCGCCTGCGCGCTCATTGAAGCCAAGGTAATTGGTGACCTGATTGATACGCGCGGCGCAGGTGAGGATGCCTTGGGCCACGGCTGCGCGCGTGATTGCATTGGTGACAGACGCTGCCGCCTGGGGCTGGGGCACAGCCGCGACGGGTTGCGCGACCGGCTGGGCCACGGGGGCGGCGGTCTGCTCGGCGGCGGCCGGGGTGTCTGGAGTCGGAGCGGCTTCCTCTGCGCAAACAGCAACAGAGAATGCAAGCAGGACAGGCAACAGCAGCGCGCGCCGGATCATTCGTTTTCCTCGAAAGGCCAGAGTCGCATGACTTTGACCTGCGCGAATCTCTACAATTGAGGCGGCCTATATTCAATCGTTACTTTTCGTTAATGCCTTTGGATTTGTTTTGAATTAGCTTATATTTGAAAATGTACATTTCATAACTTGAAATATTATGTTTTTATTTGTGCATTTCGCACGCTACTCGTCACAATTATCGTTTTCATTGCGATCGGAGCGAAGCAAACGAGCGGTGCGGGCATCGCCACGATGGATTCCCGCGTCACCGGCAGCCTTGCAAGGACAGGGCTTTATCGGGGCTTTCGCCGTCATTGCGCGCAGCGCGAAGCTGACATACGCGGGGGCGCGGCCAGGAAGATTGTTCAGATTGTGAAAATGAGAAGAGAAGTGGTGAGCGCGGTGGGACTCGAACCCACGACCCCATGATTAAAAGTCACGTGCTCTACCAACTGAGCTACGCGCTCTCACCCTTCCACCAGCGTGCTGGCGTTCTACGCTCGATTGCCGCGCCGTTTGGGTGGCGAAGCAGCGGGTGACTGTCCCGTGCGAGTGGTGTTCACCTAAACGGACCCGCGCTTGGGGTCAAGCATTCAAGCCGTCGGGGCGCTCGATCAGGCTGTCCATTCCACATAGGCATAGAGCCCGGCGAACAGGATTGCAGCCACGATCGTCGTGACAACGGCCTTGATCAGCAAGCGCGGGGCGACCGGCGCGCCGGGATCGGTGCCGTTTACGATATCGCCCGATTCGTGCTGCGAGCGCACTCCGAAGGGCAGGATTGCGAAAAGCACGGTCCACCAGATCGTGAAGTAAACCGCAATCGCCATTGGCGTCGACATGCACAGCCCCTTTGAAAGTCCTGCAACCGGCAACCCGCCGGGCAGGGCCCTTCTAGCACAGGCTGCGCGGGCTGTAAGGCCGGACGCAACGCCGCAGCGCTCAGGGGGCCGCTCCGCGCTGGGCGAGCGCGCGCGTAAGGCTGTCGATCAATTGATCCTCGGAGAACGGCTTTTCCAGCCATTCGGCAACGCTCAAATCCTCCCCCCGCGCCATGCTCTTCGGGTAGCCTGAGACAACGACGAAAGGGATGCCGAGCTCGCGCAGGCGGGCGGCCGTCTGGCTCGAATTGCCGTCGGCTATGTTGAAATCGATCAGCGCCACATCGGGGCGGGACATTTCGAGATAATCGAGCGCCAGGCGATTGGTGCGAAAGGGCCCGCCGACCAGCCAGCCTTGATCCTGCAGGATCAGCTCCAGCAGCGAGGAGACGAAAATTTCGTCTTCGAGCACCATCACCACGCTGGCTTCAAACATGCGGCTCCCCAACGTCCGGCCAAGGCTGGTTCAGCATGGCCGGGTGGAGGAACAGCGCAACCTTAAAATGTGAATTTTAATAAAAAACTATCCATGCTGGCGGCGCTTGCGCGCGGCGGCTTGGCCTAGCTCAAGCTTAATGCACGCTTTCGCAGAGCTGGCCCAAGGGCACGATGGCGAGGAGCCGGCCGATATCGTCGGTCACTTCGAATCTGTCATAGGTGAGCGCGGTTGCGGTGGCAGCATCGGTGGCAGCCAGGCGAATGACGCGCATGACGGCGGCCAGGTCTGGCAGCTCCATCCCGTCGATGTCGGGGCGCAGATGCGACCCCATTCGCAGATGCATGTGAAAATGCGCCATGATGATGCTCGCCGCTGTGCCGCCGGTGGGTGGCCTCGACCCGGCGTGCAAAGTTAGCAAAACGTTATTCCGGGCGATTGGGCAATTGCATCGCACCCGGTTACGCACATAACTCACAGGCAGAGCTCGCGCTTGCATGAAAAATTGGGCAGACCAGAGGCGAGACGTGACAGCAGGAGTGACACGTGGCTGAAATTGTGAAGTGCAAGAAATGCAGTGAACCCTTCGAGGTGATCGAGATCGGCGGCGGCATGACCTCGCCCGAACCCGAGCCGATGACATGTCCCCATTGCGGCCATGTCACGATGAAGCTCGCGAGTGGCCGGCTGTCCACGCGCCTCATTTCGGGCGATGAGACGGGCGCATCGGCTAAAAAATGAGCAGATGGCCTCGACAGGCGGGGGATATTGGTGGTCTCTGCCGGGAGGTGTGAGGTGGCGGCCATTTTGCATGCGTCCGTCTGCCCGCAGTCAAGCAGGGTCAGGAACGCGCAATGAAGAAAATGATCTCATCCATCGCAGGGGCGGCTGTCGCCGTGCTCGGCGCGACTTCGGTGGGCGCGCAGCCTGCCAATGAGTTTTACAAGGGCAAGACCATCTCGCTCGTCGTCAGCTCCAGTGCGGGCGGGGGCTATGATGTGCTGGCGCGCACGATTTCGCGCCATCTGCCCAAGCATATCCCCGGCGCGCCGATCGTTGCCGTGCGCAACATGCCCGGTGCGGGTGGCATTGTGGCGACGAATTATCTCTACAACATCGCCTCCAAGGATGGCCTCACCATCGGCGGCGTGCAGAACAACACGCCTTTCGAGCCGCTGCTTGGCACGAAGGAAGCAGAATATGACCCCAAGAAATTCGTCTGGCTCGGCTCGCCGAGTTTCGAGACAGGCCTGCTGATCGTCTGGAACACGGTGCCCGTGAACACCGTGGAAGAGGCGCGCAAGCGCGAGGTGACGGTGAGCTCGTCAGGCGCCAATTCGACGCCGAGCTTCTATGCGCGCCTGCTCACCGAATTGCTGGGCCTGAAGCTGAAAATCGTCGTCGGCTATCCGGGCCAGAATGAATCCTTCATCGCCATGGAGCGCGGCGAGGTCGATGGCTATCCGAGCATTTTCTGGAGCTCGCTGTCCTCCACCCGTCCGGACTGGATCAAGACCGGCAAGGTCAAATATATCGTCCAGTACGGCCCCGAGAAGGAGAAGGGCGCGGGCAATACGCCCAATGTCGCCGATCTCATCTCCAAGGAAGACGACAAGCTTCTGCTGAAGGCGGCGATTGCGCCGCTGGCGCTGGGTCGTCCCTATCTGCTGCCGCCGGGCGTGCCTGCCGATCGCGCAGCGCTTCTGCAAAAGGCGATGGCGGACACATTCAAGGATCCGGAATTTCTCGCCGAAGCTGAAAAGCTCAATCTTGGTGTGAACACGCCCCGTTCGGCAGAAGAGACCAAGCGCATCGTCGATGAGGCCTATGCGACGCCGCCCGAAATCGTCGCCCGCCTGCGCCGCATCGCTCAGCCTGAAGGCGGCAAGTAAAAATCAAGGGCCGGTGGAAACACCGGCCCTTTTTATGTGCTCAGCGCTTGCGCAGATTGGGCAGGAACGCGGTCAGCAGGCCAATGAGCGGCAGGAACGAGCAGAGCTTGTAGACAAAGCCGATGCTCGTCTGATCCGCGATCTCGCCAAGCACCGCAGCGCCAATGCCGCCAAAGCCGAAGGACAGGCCGTAGAACAGGCCCGACACCAGCCCGACGCGGCCTGGCACCAATTCCTGCCCCATCACGACAATGGCCGAGAAGGCGGAGGCCAGGATCAGGCCAATCAGGACGATGAGCACCAGCGTCCAGCCCAGTGAAGCGAAGGGCAGGGCGGCGGTGAAGGGAAAGACGCCGAGGATCGAAAACCAGATCACATATTTGCGGCCGATCCTGTCGCCCAGCGGCCCGCCCGCGAATGTGCCGATGGCGACCGCGCCAAGAAAGGCAAACAGATACATTTGCGCCGTCGCGACACTCACCTGGAATGTCTCGATCAGGTAGAATTGCAGATAGCTCGACATGCTCGCCATGTAGAAATTCTTGGAGAACAGCAGCACGGTGAGAACGACGAGCGAAAAGCCGATGCGTCGACGCGTGAGACTGATCCCGGCGCTCGCGCCAGAGGCCTGCGCGCGGGCAATGCGGTGTGCGCGATACCAGCTGCCGATGCGCGCAAGGAGCGCCATATTGACGAGCGCCACGCCCGCAAACCAGAGCAGGCTCGCCTGTCCGGCAGACAGGACGACAACCGCCGCCATCAGCGGCCCCAGCGCCGAACCGGCATTGCCGCCGACCTGAAACACGGATTGTGCAAAGCCGTAGCGACCGCCCGAGGCGAGGCGCGCCACGCGCGAGGCTTCGGGATGGAAGATCGCGGAGCCGACGCCAATCATGGCCACCGCCATCAGGATGATTTCGAAACTCCCGGCCTGGGACACGAGCAGAAGCCCGACAAAGGTAAAGCCCATGCTGGCGGCAATCGAGCGCGGGCTCGGGCGTTTGTCGGTGATCGCGCCGATGATCGGCTGCAACACCGAGGCCGTCATCTGGAAGCAGAAGGTGATGAGGCCGATCTGTCCGAAATCGAGATGATAGGCCTCTTTCAGCAGCGGATAGATGGCCGGCACCAGCGCCTGCATCATGTCGTTGAGCAAATGGCAAAAGGCCACCGTGAAAATGATCGCATAGGCCGGCCCGGTCTTGAGGACGTTGGCGGCGGGATCTGTGCGCAGGTTCATGATGCTTATGCTCGCTCGTGCTGATGTAGCCTGCCTTTTAGGTCAGCGGGCGCAGCGATGCCAGCCCCGCGCACCTTTGCAGGCGCGGGACCGGCGTGGGCAAGGTCTATTGTTTCATTAGCGATTTGGTGACGTCGAGCACCGCCTGCGGGGTTTTCATCACGTCGCGGGTGATCTCGTCCATCTCTTCGCCGCTGGCGGCAAAAATCGG
Organism: Beijerinckiaceae bacterium; assembly: GCA_947370975.1. Lineage (GTDB taxonomy): Bacteria > Pseudomonadota > Alphaproteobacteria > Rhizobiales > Beijerinckiaceae > Terripilifer. The sequence continues at coordinate 70,664 of CANBNG010000012.1, read as the reverse complement.
AATCTCGCGCTTTGCTGCGGCCTCCAGAAAGGCCGGGTCGTGGACCATTTTCTGGAACGCCGTGCGCAGCGCCACGAGCCGATCCGGAGGCACGTTCGGCGTCGTCACGATGGAGCGGCCGATCTCGGAGGAAGAGCCGATGGCGCGCAGCACGGCGGTGCCATCTGGCGTCAGGCCAAGCTCGCTGATGGCGGGGACGTGGGGCAGCAGCGGGTGCCGCTTGATCGCGATCTGGTAGAGGATGGGCGCCTGTTTCTCGGTCACCCATGCCGGATTGCGCTGCATGATGAGCGCAAGCCCGATGGATCCGATGACATCGACTTCCTTGCGCTCTGCGGCGAGATTGATATCTGCGCTGCCGCCGTAACCCGACACGATCTTGAATTTCGCGCCGCCAAATTTTTGCAGGGCGGCGGGTACGAGAAAGCCCGGCGATGCGCCCCCGGTTGCGCCAACCACGATCTCTTTCTTCTTGGCGTCGTCATAGGTCTTGAAGGAGGCGCCCGGCAGGCCGGTGCCGACATCGACATTGTCGAGCAGGCGGCCAAGGTAGTTGAGCTTGGTCACATCGAAGGTCGAGGGATCTTCGTTCATCGCGGCATCGAGCGCGAGCGTCTGCGACAGCGAGCCGAAATAAGTGCCATCGCGCGGCGCTGCGCCGTAGAGATATTTTGCTGCGACGAAACTGCCGCCGCCCGGCATGTTCTGCACGATGATGGTGGGATTGCCCGCCACAAATTTGCCGAACCATTCGGCAAAGAAGCGACCATAGACATCGTAACCGCCACCCACCGCATAGCCCACGATCACGCGCAGCGTCTTGCCGTGGTAAAACTCCTCGACCGGCTCTGCCGATGCGCCTTGCGTGCCAGTCAGCAGGCCGCAGGCGAGGGTGAGTGGCGCGCAGAATCTGCGCGCGAGCGACGGGCGTGCTTTTGGCCATTTTGGCGCGGGTGCAAACATCAAAGATCCTCCCTTGAACGACACGGGGTCGCTAAATGTGAGCGGTTCTTGCGCCGTCTCTGCGCATGAGCAGACAAAGCGCAGGCAAGAATGTCAATCGTGCGGAGGCTGTGCGCGCGTATGGGCCCTGTGCCCTTTGGCACCTGACTGTTTCTGATTGTTCCGGTGGGCGTCACAGCCAAACACAGCATCGCCAGATCGATGCCAGAACCATGCCAGCGGGGCGCGCGCACCCGTGGCCTTGCGCCGTGCGCGCGCGGGGGCCTATGGTCTTGAGATGAGCGACACAAAAGCCCCTCCGAAAGAAGATTCGCCACGGGGGCTTGGGCCCACGGCCTGGTTCGAACTCTGGTTTGAAAGCCTCTCGCCCAATGCGCGCGGTGTAGCGCTTGTCTCGACTGGCTCCTTGATGCTGGTCATCATGGCGGCGGTTGCAAAATTTCTCGGCAGCCGACTGCCGGCTTTCGAGCTTTTGCTGTTTCGCTCGGGCGTCGGCTTTCTCTTTCTGCTGCCCTTGTTCCGCAAGGATCTGCTCGAGCCCTTCCGCACGAAACGCCCCGGCATGCATTTGCTGCGCGGCATGTTGGGCTCGGCTGGCAATTTCTGCTTCTTCTGGACCATCACCCATATGCTGCTCGCCGATTCCATGGCGCTGCAATTCTCGCGACCGCTCTGGACCATTCCGCTCGCCTTGATGTTTCTCAGCGAGGTCGTGGGCACGCGGCGCATCGTGATATCGGTGATCGGTTTTGCAGGCGTGTGGATGTATGCGCGGCCCTTTACGGAGGGTTTCGATCCCAATGCAATTGTGGGTGCGGCGGGCGGACTTTTCGCAGCGCTCGTGATCGTCTCGATCAAGCGCCTGTCAGCAACCGAGCCCACGCGCGTCATCATGTTTTATTACGCGTTCTGGAATCTCGTGTTCGTGTCCATTCCGGCTTATTTCGTCTGGGTCACGCCGAATTTGAGTGAATGGCCGTTGCTGATCCTTGTCGGCTTTCTCGGAATTGCCGGGCAGGGCCTCATCACGCGCGGCGTGCATTATGGTGACACCACCGCACTCGCGCCGCTCGATTACACACGCATCGTCTATGCAGCCGCAATCGGCTTTTTCATGTTCGGAGAAGTGCCCGGTTTATGGAGCTTTGCGGGCATGTCGCTGATTGTCGCGAGTTCGATTTATCTCGTGTTGTCCGAGAAGCGGAAGAAGAAAGCGGCCTGAGCGACGCCGCGCCGTCATTGCGAGCGCAGCGAAGCAATCCAGAGTGCCGTGGAGGGGCTCTTGCTTTGACTGCGGACGACTTCAAGGATTGCGCACTGGGTTGCTTCGCTCTGCTCGCAATGACGGGCCGAGAGACGCCAGCCGAAAAAGGCTTTTCAACGCCACCCCATGTGAGTAATTCAAAGACAAGAAAAATACCGGGAGGTTTATTCCACATGAAGCGATTGACTCCAATCCTGGGAGCCCTTGCGCTCTCGCTCACTTCTTTTGTCGCCCTTGCGCAAGAGTCTGGCGCGATCACCGGCACGCTGAACATTTACGCTGCGGGCACGGCGGGCGGTGGTGTGGATCTGTTCGGTCGGCTGCTTGGCCGCCATCTTGGCCGCCATATTGCGGGCGAGCCCAATGTCGTGGTGCAGGTCATGCCCGGCGCCGGTGGCATTCGCGCTGCCAATTTTCTCGTCCAGCAAGCGCCCCGCGATGGCACGGCCATGGCGATTTTTGCCGGTGGCCCCATTCTTGAGCCGCTGATCGGCGATCGCAATCCCGGCTATGACATGAGCCAGTTCACCTGGATCGGCGCGATCAGCAAGGATGTCAGCCTGTGCATCGTGCGCAAGGAATCGCCGGTAAAGAGCTTCGCCGACGCCACGCGTCAGCAGGTGGTTGTCGCAGGCACGGGCGCGGGCTCGGAGACTGACACTTTTCCGCTCGTCCTGAATGAATTGCTGGGTAGCAAGTTCAAGGTCATCACCGGCTATCTCGGCAGCCAGCAGACCATTCTGGCCATTGAAAGCGGCGAGGTCGATGGTCGTTGCGGCTGGAGCCTGTCCTCGCTCAAGAGCACAAAGCCCGACTGGCTCTCCGACAAGCGCGTGAATGTGCTGGTGCAGCTCGCGCTCGCCAAAAGCCCGGAATTGCCCGACGTGCCGCTTGTCATGGATCTTGCCAAGAGCGAGGAGGATCGCCAGCTGCTCACGCTGCTGCTGGGAACGACTGCGATTGCGCGCCCCTTCGTTGCGCCCCCCGGCCTGCCCGAGGCGCGCACACGCAATCTCCGCCGCGCCTTCGACGCGACCATGAAGGATCCGGAATTCCTCAAGGAGGCCGCGATCATGCGCGCCGATGTCGAGCCAACGACCGGTGAAGAGGTGCAGAAAATAGTGGCCGCGATGTATGCGACCCCCAAGCCCGTGGTCGAGCGCGCGAAGAAGCTGATCGCGCCCTGAAGGCTCGCAAGCGCAAGCCTTGCAAGCCGCTGCCCGACGCTTCATGTTGGGCAGCAGGCCCGTCTTGCCGCAACGTCATTTCCTGAAAAAAGAGACTGAGACCCATGCTGAAGAAGCCTGCGCAAACCTGCTGCGACATCCACCCCATCATCCGCGACCGGTGGAGCCCGCGCGCGTTCGACACGCGGCCCGTGCCCCATGATGCGCTGCTCTCGGTGCTTGAAGCCGCGCGCTGGGCACCCTCGTCCAACAATGTCCAGCCCTGGCGTTTCATCGTCGCGACCACCACGGATTTGCAGGCCCATGCGGCGGCTGTCACCGGTTTCAACGTGCGCAATCAGCGCTGGGCGAAAAACGCGCCCGTGCTGATTTTCGCGCTCGCCCGCAAGGTCAATGATGCGGGTGCGGCCAATGGTGCTGCTGCATACGATACGGGCGCGGCCGTTGCCCAGCTCGTGCTGCAGGCGACTGCGCTCGATCTCGTCGTCCATCAGGCCGGCGGCATCGAGAAGGATCATATCCGCGCGATGTACCAGGTGCCGGAAGACACCGACATCGTGGTGGGTCTGGCGCTTGGCTATCAGGGCGATGCCGACAGCTTGCCCGAAGACCTGCCGACCCGCGAGCGCGAGCCGCGCGCCCGCAAGGCGCTCACCGATATCGTCTTTGCAGGCGTCTACGGCGAAGCTGCCAAGCTCTGATTTTTGGAGCTAACCACGTCGGGAGCCGGGCGCATCGCGCCCGCGCTCTGCGACATGGGCGATCCTGCCGCGCAAGGGCAGGGCGAGAGCCCAGACGATGAAACAGATGCCGGCCGCGACCTCGAAGGTCGCACGCAGGCCGAATTTTTCGGCCGCAAGCCCGGCAACAAGCGCCCCCACGGCAGGCGCGCCGCGCCAGATCATCCCATAGAGCGACATCACCCGGCCGCGCATATTGTCGGGCAGGGAGGATTGCACGAGCGCCTGGATGCTCGTCGACATGGTGTTGAGCGTGAAGCCCGACAGGCCGGTGCAGATTGTGCCGATCCAGAGATTGGGCGAGACGAGAAACGCGACGGTCGAGAGGATCAGGCCAAGAAAGCCCGCATAAACGACGATGGTGAGGCCCTTCAGCCGGCCACGGCTGGCAATCCAGACAGCGCTCACAGCTGCCCCTATGCCCATGCTCGAGGTCAGCCAGGCAAGTCCCACAGCGCCGGAATCGAAGACCTGTCCGGCAAAGCCCGGCATCATGTCCTGTATCGGGCGCAGCAGGATCGAGGCGATGCTGAGCAGCAGAAACAGCGGCCAGATGCCGATATCATTGCCGACAAAGGCGAGGCCCTCCTTCACATCCATCATGATGCTGCGGCCGGGCCTGGGCTCGCGCTTGGGCGCGGCGACATCCATCTTGAACAGCGAGAAGACATACCAGGCGCTGCCGATGGCATGGGCAAAGAATGTGCCGCCCACGCCCGCGAGCGGAATGATGATCGCCGCAATCGAGGGGCCGATAAAGCGCGAGACCTGAAACAGCGCCGAGTCGAGCGCGATGGCTGTGGCAAATTCCTCGCGCGGCACGATAGCGGGCACGACCGAATGACGCGCGGCCTGATGAAACGGATAGACGAGCCCGGACCAGAGCGAGAGCGCCACAAGCACCCCGATGTTGAGCCAACCCAGCGTCATGAAGACGAAGAGCGCGACCGATTGCATGAAGAGCAGGAATTCGGTGCGGCGCACGATATTGAGCGGCGTATGCCGATCGGTCAGCGCACCGGCGAAAGGCGAGAGCACCAGCATGGGTGCGAGATCGGCGGCAGCGACAATGCCAAGCCAGAGCGGGGAATGGGAGAGTTCCCAGGCAAGCCAGCCCACCCCGACGCGCTGCATCCACGAGGTTACATAGCTCGGCCCACCCCCACCAACGAACCACGCATAATTGCGATGCGCAAAAACTCGGGTGAGGGATATGGCCATGCGTGCGGGACTCTCGAGGTCTTCTTCAGTCCAGAAGTGCAGCATTGCCGCCCCGCGCGCAAGCGCGCTGGCACGCGGACGTGCCGTTCAGGCCTGGCTTGAACTCGCAATCGGGCGCTTGTGGGGTATGATCGGGCCTGTTCATCACGGCGGAGGATTCATGTCACTTCAAAACAGGCTTGGCGATCAGGTCGCGCTGATCACCGGAGGGGGCGGCGAAATCGGCACCGCCATTGCGCTGCGGCTTGCCAGCGAAGGGTCTGCGATTGTGGTCGGCGATCTCGATCCGGCGAAGGCCGAGGCGACCGCGCAGAAAGTCATCGCGCAGGGCGGGCGGGCCAGTTTCGTCGGCGTCGATGTGTCAGACCCGCTCGCCTGCGAGGGCGCGGTCGCGGTTGCGATGCAATCCTTTCATCGGCTCACCACGCTGGTGAATGTCGCGGCGACGGTGATCCCCGATGGCACTGTCGAGACCTTGTCGCTGGAGCAATGGAACAAGGCGCTCTCGGTCAATCTCACCGGCGCGTTTCTGATGTGCAAATATGGTGTGCCGCACATGCGCGCGGCAGGCGGGGGCAGCATCATCAATATTGCCTCACAGCTTGGACATATGGGGGTGCAGCATCGCTCGCCCTATTGCACCACCAAGGCGGCGCTGATCTTCTTCACCAAGATCCTCGCGCAGGATCACGCCATCGACAACATCCGCGCCAATTCGATTTCACCGGGCTTCATTCTCACCGAGCGCTCGAGCAAGCGTGTGGGTGGCAAGGACAAGGCGCGTGTCATCAACGGGCCGCGCCATCTGCTGGGCCGCCCCGGCGAGCCGGAAGAAATTGCGGCGGGCGCTGCCTTCCTGGCGTCCTCGGATGCGTCGTTCATCACAGGCACGGATCTGCTGATCGATGGCGGCTACGTCACCTTCAAGGGCCGGATGTCGCCCGAGGGCAAGACCTTCATGCTCTGAAGCTCCTCATCAGAATTGCCAAGCAGGGCAGGGCGCGCGGAAATTTATTTTTCCGCGCGCTTTTTTTAACGTCTGTCTGGGCTTCTCCAGCAACATCCGTCCGTTGTCACCCTGTCTGGAATTGTTCTGATTCCAAAAGACCATAGGTAGCGCGGCAGGGGCGTCCGGGCGCATTGACAGGTGCCTGCAAGCTCGTCATCAAAGCGACGAAGTTGCTGAAACAAAAGTAGTTTCTAGTCATTCTAAACTATAGCCCCGGAGGAGTTCTGCATGCGCTCAATCACCCTCGCAGCCGCCATGCTGCTCGCTCTCGGCTCGGCCGCGATCGCCAAGGAAATTCCAATTGGCAAGCCTCAGGTGAAGGCCGGCATGGAAGTCGGAGCTGTTTATCTGCAGCCCATCGAAATGGCGCCTGCTGGCATGATGCGGCCAGCTGCGGAATCCGACGTGCATATGGAAGCCGACATCAAGGCGGCGGGCGACAACAAGAACGGCTTTGCGGAAGGTGACTGGATTCCATATCTCGACGTGAAATTCGTGCTGACCAAGGACGGGGCCGATGTCGCCAAGGGCGACTTCATGCCGATGGTCGCAAATGACGGCCCGCACTATGGCGATAACGTCAAACTCGCAGGTGCTGGCAAATACAAGCTGAAGCTCACAGTCTCGCCGCCGGGTGCACATGCGCATTTTGGCCGTCACACCGACAAGGAGACGGGCGTGGGCGAATGGTTCGCGCCCTTTATGGTCGAGTATGATTTCACTTATGCAGGGGCCGGCAAGAAGGGCGCTTACTAAGTGTCTTTTGGAAGAGGGAACATCATGTTCAGGCGTTTCGCTTTCGGTCTCCTCGCGCTCGCGCTCTGCGCGGGGGTGCCTGCCTCTGCGGCGGAAGACCCGACGTTTCGGATCGAATTCAAGGACGGCGTTGTCAGTCCGCGTGAAATCGAAGTTCCGGCCAATACGCGCATCCGGCTTGAACTCTTCAATACCGGCGACACGCCCGCCGAGTTCGAGAGTCTCGAACTCAAGAAGGAAAAGGTGCTCGCGCCAAAGACTGGCTCGGTGCTCGTCATCCGCACGCTCGCGCCCGGACGTTACGATTTTTTCGATGACTTTCATCCAGGCCAGCCGCCGGCCACGCTGATAGCGAAGTAAAACCATGTCCAGCCAGCTCGGCAATGTGATCTTCATCATCTGGCGCGAGAGCGTCGAGGCGCTGCTCGTCGTCGGCATTCTCAATGCGTGGCTGCAACGTCAGGACAATCCGCTAGCGCGCCGCACCGGCCATCTCTGGCTGTGGGCGGGCGTCGGCGCGGGATTGCTGGGAGCCTTGCTGTTTGGCTCGCTGCTGCTGTTCTTCTCCGAACATCTCGATGAGGATGCGCAGGAGTTTTACCAGACCATCGCCGTGCTGGTTGCTGCCGTGCTCATCGTGCAGATGGTGCTCTGGATGAAGCGTAACGGGCGCACGATGAAGCGCGATCTTGAAGGCGCGCTGCAAAGCGCGGCCGATACGTCGCGCTGGTGGGGCGTGTTCTTTCTTGCCTTCATTGCGGTCGCACGCGAAGGCAGCGAGACGGTGATCTTCCTTTACGGCACGCTGGCGGCTGGCGGCAGCGGCTCGGCCCTGATGTCGGGTCTGGCCATCGCGCTGGGCTTTGTGCTCGCGGGCGCGACTTACGCCCTGTTGCAGATCGGCAGCCGCATTCTCGACTGGCGCACTTTCTTCCGCATCACCGAGATCATGCTGCTGTTTCTCGCAGCCTCGCTATTCGTCTCGGGCGTCGATCATCTGGTAAGCCTTGGCTACATCAATGCGCCCGCCGGAAAACTCTGGGACACGTCCGCCATCCTGCCCGATTCCGGGCCTATTGGCGGGCTCATCGCCGCACTCACCGGTTATCGCGCGCGGCCCGATGTCGCGGAGCTCGCGGTCACCGGCATCTACTGGATGAGCATATACCTCCTGTTCGCGCGCTTCGCGCCGGCGCAGGTGAGGAAGACCGCATGAGAACCCGCACATGAGCCTTGCCGTGCCAGACGCCGGCATCGACCGTCTGCTTGCCGCGAGCGGTGACTGGCTGATGCGCCACCAGAGCGCGATCCGCTGTCTGCAATGGGGCGTGGTCGTCATTTATGGTTTGCTGATCGCGCTTCCCGCCTTCCTGCCCTTGCCGACGCGCGCCGCCCATATCTGGACGGATGTGACCTTGTTCGCGCAATTTGCCTTCTGGGGCCTGTGGTGGCCGTTCGTGCTGCTGTCGATGGTGCTGGTCGGTCGCCTCTGGTGCGGGCTTTTGTGCCCGGAAGGCGCGCTGTCGGAATTTGCCAGCGAGAAGGGCAGGGGCTTTGCCGTGCCGCGCTGGCTGACGTGGGCGGGCTGGCCCTTCGTCGCCTTCGCGCTGACGACAATCTACGGGCAGATGGTGAGCGTCTATCAATATCCCGGCCCCGCGCTCCTCATCCTCGGCGGCTCGACTGTGGGCGCTATTGTTGTCGGCTATCTCTACGGTCGCTCGAAACGCGTCTGGTGTCGCTATCTCTGCCCGGTGACAGGTGTCTTTGGCGTCCTCTCGAAACTCGCGCCGCTGCATTTCCGGGTCAATCAGGACGATTGGCGCGCCTGGAAGAAGCCGGTGGATGCACCCATGCCGCACGTCAATTGCGCGCCGCTGGTGCCCATCCGCACCATGAAGGGTGGCAGCCTGTGCCATATGTGCGGGCGTTGCAGCGGCTTTCGCGGCGCGGTGACATTGGCGCGGCGCTCGCCAAACCATGAGATCGTCCATGTTGCTGGCCTGCGCACCAAGCCGTGGGAAACGGTGCTGATCGTTTTCGGACTGATGGGCATTGCAGCGGGCGCCTTCCACTGGTCCTCCAGCGACCTCTTCATCGAGGTCAAGCAGGCGTTGGCCGAAAGGCTCGTGGACATGGGCTGGACCTGGCTGCTCGAGCCCCATCTCCCCTGGTTCATCCTCACCAATTATCCGGCGCAGAACGACATGCTGACGCCGCTCGATGGCGTGCTGCTCGTTGGCTACATCATCGGAATGGCCCTGCTGATCGGGGCGGGCGTGCTCGCCTGCCTCGCGCTGGCCAATCGCGCACTGGGGTTCTGGAATGCCAAGCGCTTTCATCATCTGGCGCAGGTGCTGATTCCGGTCGCCGGCTGTGGCGTCTTTCTCGGCCTGTCGGCGCTCACACTGACCATGCTGCGCGCGGAAGGGCTGACGCTGTCCTTCGTCGGCGCCCTCCGCATCGCGCTCTTGCTGGGCGCAGGCCTCTGGTCGGTCTTTCTCGGCTGGCAGGTCACGGCTCTTTACGCGCCCCGGCTTTTGCGCCGTGTCGCCGCCACTTGCGCCCTGGCCGGAGCCGCCGCCATCGGCTGCGCCAGCTGGGCGCTGCTGTTCTGGCCCGTGTGACCTTCAGGCTCTGGCCAAACCAGACAATTCGCCCTAAACACCCTCGATACGTGCATCCCTGCCGAGCCCCGAAAAGAGGGACGGCGCGCGCGATGCTTTGCCCCGCAACGAGGAGGAAAAATGACTGCGATCACCACTGGCACGGACGATGTCGCGCCCCGCAGATCCTTCCGCGAAGTCTGGGTTGTCTGCACGGGCCACGCGCTCACCCATTGGTATCCGGCGACCTTCTATCTGCTGCTCCCGCTCATCGGGCGCGAGCTTGGGCTCAACTACAGCCAGATCGGCGCGATCATTGCCTTTCAATATGCGGCGGGCGCCATCGCCAATATTCCGGGCGGCATCTTTGTCGACTCGGTGGGCCGCAAGGGCATTCTCATGGCCCTGTCGCTGTTCTGGATCGGCTTTCCCTATCTGGTGATGGGCTATGTCCATTCTTATTGGATGATCCTGTCCTGCGCGGTGCTGATCGGCATCGGCAACAATCTCTGGCATCCGACTGCCATCCCTTGGCTCGCCAACCGCTTCCCGGAGCGCAAGGGCCTCGTCATGGCCTTTCACGGCATGGGCGGCAATTTTGGCGATGCGGTCGCCCCGCTGGCCATCGGCTTCCTTTTGCAGACCTACAATTGGCGCGAAGTGGTGGTGATGAATGTCGTGCCGGGCATTCTGATGTCGGCCGCCATTCTGTTCTATCTCGGCCGGATCTATTCGGCTGAAAAAGCCGCCGGCAAGGGCGAGGCGGCAGAGAGCCGCCTGAAGGGCAAGGCGCTGCTCTCCTCCTTCCGCACGCTGCTCAAGAGCAAGGCGCTGGTCATGATCTCGGGCAGCTCGGCGTTTCGCGCGCTGACGCAAAGCGCGCTGATGACCTTCCTGCCGCTCTATCTGGCCAATGACATGGGCTATTCGGTGTTCTGGGTCGGCGTCTGCATGTTCGCCGTGCAGGCCGCGGGCTTTGCGGCAGCGCCTATTGCCGGCCATTTGTCGGACCGCATGGGGCGGCGTCAGATCATTCTCACCAGTATGGGCATGACGGCTGTCGTGCTGCTGGCCATGATCGCTGCAGGCGGCTCGGATTTCTTCGTACTGCTGATCGCACTGCTCGGCTTCTTCCTGTTCTCGATTCGCGCTGTGCTGCAGGCCTGGCTGCTCGATGCCACGCCCCGCAACATGGGCGGCAGCGCCATCGGCATAATGTTTGGAACGCAGGCAGTCGGCCAGGCCATCGGCCCTTACGCTGCCGGCGTGCTCGCCGATACTTACGGCATCATGTCTGCCTTCTACTTTCTCGCCGCGACAATCGTGATCGCCAATCTGTTCGTGTTCTTCACGCCGATGGGCAAGGCAGAAGCGAAGGGTTGAAGCCGCCTGACTCCCTCCCCACAAGGGGGAGGGGAATAAGGTGGCGGTTTGTGAGGGTCTTTTGCGGGGTTTTGCTATTGTGCCTTCACTTCACGTCCGGTCGCTGGAACAGCGTTGCCAGCTGCTCTTTCGTCAGTGGCGCGGCGAGCAGCTTGTAGGTTATGGCGTCTTCCACCATCGCATCGATGCCGTCGATCCGACTCGGGTTCACGATGTCCTTGGGCAGGAAGTCATCGCGGACTTTCCTCGCGAGCTCCGGGCTCACTTCGGCCCATTTCGCGTAGGCGTCGATCGATGCGGGATCGGAATACATCCAGTCGATCGTCTCCTTATAGGCGGCAAGATAACGCGCGTAGACGTCGCGGCGCTTGTCGAGATCACCCGCATTGGCCGCGATGACGCGGATCGACTGGCTGCGGAAGGCGACAATGTCGCGGCCGGGCACGAGCATGCGGGTCTTGCCGTCCATCACCGGCTGATAGGCGAGCGGGGGCGCTGACCAGCCCACATCGATCTGGCCGCTCATCACTTGCGTGAATGTTGCTGTCGGGCTGCCGGTGGCGGTCGGCTTCACCTTGACGTCGAACTGCTTCTGCATGGCTGCGACCATCATCATGGTCGAGGAGCCATTGGTGGAATAGGCCACCATCTTGTCGGCGGCGTCCTTGAACGTCTTGATCGGGGAATCCGCGCGCACGTACCAGAATTCATAAGCGCCGGTAATCGTCGAGCCGATGGCGCGGATCGGTGCGCCTTTTGAAAAGGCGCCCATCACCGAATGCGTACCAACGCCAATGCCAATATCGACAGAGCCGGAGATGACCGCTTGCTGCGTCTCGCCCGAGCCCTGCGTGTAGAGGACGTCGAGCACAAGTCCGTGCTTCTTGAAGAAGCCCTTGTCCTGGCCGAGTTCGGAAATGGAATTTTCGTAGACGCCGCGCTGGCCGACGGCGACTTTGAGCTGGTCGTCAGCCCGGGCGCTGGCCTCAAGGGCAAGAAACGAGACACAGGCGAGCGCAAACAGACGTGAATGGATCATGATCTTCCTCCGCCGGCGCGGCTGTCTCGCCGCTGCCGTCCTCGCCTAATCTGCACCAGTGCGGAGAAAAAATCACGTGGCTGTTTCAGGCACCCGGAAAGCTGTGGTGGATTTGATCCGCTCCATGGCAAAGCGCGAGGTGACGTTCTTGAGCTGGAACTCCTCGATCAGCTTTTTGTAGAAGCGGTCGTAATCGGCCATGTCGGCGACAACCACGCGCAGCAGATAATCGACATCCCCCGCCATGCGATAGAATTCCATCACTTCGGGCATGGTGGTGACGGCGCGGGCGAAACGGTCGAGCCAATGGACCGAATGGTCAGGCGTCTCGATCTGCACGAAGACGGTGAGGCCGAGGCCGATCTTCTCGGGCGCAACCAGTGCAACGCGGCCAAGGATCACACCGCTTGCCTCCAGCCGCTGAATGCGCTTCCAGCAGGGTGTCTGCGACAGGCCGACACGGTCGGCGAGCTCAGCGATGGAGATGGTCGCATCCGCCTGCAGCGCAGTCAGAATCTTGCGGTCAATAGAATCCATGCCCTGTCCAGTTCTCGTCAGGAGGCGGGGCGCGCACGCGCAAGTCGGCGTGCATCGAGGATATTCTGCGCGCCATAGCCGCGCTGATAGCTGGTGCTCATGCTGGCCAGAGCCGCCAGCCAGTGTGCGACAGGCTGGCGCGCAGCAAGAGCCTCCGGCAGATCGATCTCGTCGAATCCGCAGGCGAGTGCAAAGGCGAATTGATCGGCAATCAGGGGGCCGCTCGCGCGCAATCTTCCCTTGAAACCTGCCGCGCGCAATTGTCTGGCGAGGCTGAAGCCTCGCCCGTCGCCATGATTGGGGAAAGCGATGGAAACAAGCTCGAGCTGGTCGAGCACAGGCTTCAGCGTGGCTGCCTTGACGTCGTTGGCGATGGCAACGCCGATCCTGCGGCCGCGCCCGTTGCCAGCCAGTGCAGCCTCAAGCTCGCTGAGAGCAACAAGAATGCAGTCGGCGCCTGCGACATCGTCCGCGCCCGCGCGCCAGATATCCGCGCGCAGGCCGTCGCGATCAAGCAGCGGCATTGGTCTTCTCCTGAAAGGCAGCCTTGAAAGGCTCAAGGCCAAGGCGACGCACCGCCTCGATGAAGGTTTCGCCCTGCGCGCGGTGGGCGAGATAGACGCCCACAATGCGCTCGATGGCGTCAGGCACGTCCTCGGCCGCAAGGCCCGGCCCAAGCCGCTCGCCGATGGCGGCCGTTTCGGTGGCGTCGCCCCCGAGCGTGATCTGGTAGGATTCCTCGCCGCTCTTTTCGAGGCCGAGAATGCCGATGTGACCGACATGGTGATGCGCGCAGGCATTGATGCAGCCTGAAATCTTGATGTTCAATTCGCCAATGTCGGCCTGGCGCTTTTCATCTGCGAAACGATGCGCAATCGCCTGCGCAATCGGGATCGAACGCGCGGTGGCGAGCGAGCAATAATCAAGGCCGGGGCAGGCGATGATATCGGTGATCAGCCCGACATTGGCTGTTGCCAGCCCAGCGTCGACCAGTCCCTGCCAGACAGCGAAAAGATCATCCTTGCGGACATGGGGCAGCACGACATTTTGCGCATGGGTGATGCGCATTTCGTCAAACGAATAACGCGCCGCCAAACGCGCCACAGCGCGCATCTGGTCCGCTGTAATGTCGCCGGGTGCTTCTCCGATGGCCTTGAGCGAAACGGTGAGCGCGCTATAGCCCGGGACGCGATGGGGGAAGAGATTGATCGCGGCCCAATGGGCGAAGCTGCGGTTCTCGTTTTTCGCCGTTTCAAAAGCCAGGCTGCGCGCAGGCAGAGGCTCATAGGCGGGAGGCGCAAAATAGGCCGCGATACGTGCGACTTCTTGCGGATCGGCGGCAATGGAGGGTCCGTCGAGCTTGGCAAATTCAGCTTCTACCAGACGGGCGAAAGCTTCCGAGCCGATTTCGTGCACGAGGATTTTCACCCGCGCCTTGTATTTGTTGTCGCGGCGTCCCTCGAGATTATAGACGCGCAGAACCGCCTCCAGGTAGGCGAGCAGGTCGGATTTCGGTAGGAAGCTGCGGATGGTTTTAGCGATCATCGGTGTGCGGCCAAGACCGCCGCCAACCATCACCTCATAGCCTATTTCGCCATTTGGCGCGCGCAGGATGCGCAGGCCGATATCATGCGCCTTGACCACAGCGCGGTCGCGCGGCGAGCCGGTGACAGCAATCTTGAACTTGCGCGGCAGGAAATCGAATTCCGGATGCAGGCTCGACCATTGCCGGACGAGTTCGGCTGTGGGGCGGGGGTCTTCGATCTCGTCTTCGGCGACGCCTGCGAAATGATCAGCCGTGACATTGCGGATGCAATTGCCCGAGGTCTGGATGCAATGCATGTCGACATCGGCAAGAAGATCGAGAATGTCGGGCACATCGCGCAGTTTTGGCCAGTTGAACTGCATGTTGGTGCGTGTGGTGAAATGGCCATAGCCGCGGTCATAGGTCTCCGCGATGACTGCGAGCTGGTTCAATTGCCGCGACGACAGCGTGCCATAGGGAATGGCGATGCGCAGCATATAGGCGTGCAATTGCAGATAGACGCCGTTCTTCAGACGCAGCGGCCGAAATTCATCCTCGGTCAGCGCGCCTTCGACGCGCCGTTCCACCTGCGTGCGAAATTGCGCCACGCGTTCGCGCACGAAATTGGCGTCGAATTCGTCATAGCGATACATGTCAGATCCCCGCGCCGGGCGTGTTGAGAGGGCGGGCCTGCTTGCCGAGATCGCGGCGCGTGGTGGGGCCCAGTGTCTTGATCTTTTCGCGATAATGGCGCGGCGCGGCGTGCCCCTGCGCATCCAGCCTCACATCCACGAGATAGGCATCGACAACTTTTTGCACGCCAAGCCCCTGCTGGGCAGCTTCTTCCAGCGCGCTGGCGGCGTTCTCGTCTTGGGCGATGCGCGCAGCTGCAAGCACGGGCGACCAATCTGCCCCCGTCCAGAACACGACCTCGCCGTCGAGCAGGTCATTGGCAAGCAGGATGACGGGAAGGGGCGGGCGCTTTGGGGGGGACATCAGATTTCCGGTGGGAGCGTGAGGGTGAGGCCGTCGAGCGCGTCTGACCAGATGATCTGGCAGGAAAGGCGGGAGGTCGGCTCGATGAGCGGCAGCTCGTCGAGCTTGTCGAGTTCGTCATCGCGCGGGGGAAAGAGCTTTGAGGCCCAGGCCTCATCGATGACGACATGGCAGGAGGCGCAATCGCAGGCCCCGCCGCACACACCCTCGATGCCGACGCGATAATCGCGCAGGATTTCCATCAGCCGCCAGCCTTCGACAGCTTCAAACGCGCGGTGCTCGCCCTCGCGATCGACCACATTGACGAAACCCATTGGATCCCTCCGGTGCGGCCGCCGGTGAGCGCCCGCCACATCTGGTGGAATGCAAAGTTTTAGCGCATCGACCTGTCGCCAGCAATTCACATTGGGTAGATGGCTTTTCTGAATTTCACATAAAAAATGGAATAAATTTTCTCTACCCGCGGGAGCGCACATCGGTTCGCCGCCCAAAATCCTGAGTCGGGGTAAACTTTCCTAAATATGGGCCGATTTTCATGGCCGAAAGGCGCGGTTTCAGCCCGTAATCGGAGTCTGAAACCTAAAATGAGCTAAATCGACCCGCAAAACGCACAAAATTCCAGAACTTTTCAGCGAGCCTCTGGTGATCCGAAGAATTTCGTCTACGTATGCCACTGCGGGATAGCCTGCGATGTCCGTCCCCCAGAGGGGCATCGCTCCCCAGGGCTACTCCTCCCTTGACTGGCCCGCCTCCTCGTGAGGCGGGCATTTCTTTTTCAAGGGGTTTTCGCCTTCAAGCCATGCCTTTGCCTCATGGCTTCTTTTGCGCGGCTGCCGGCTCGACGAGGGCTGCGGCCTCGGCCACCACGGCCGCCGGAGCGCTGTAGGCGGTGGCAAGGAAGGCATCGATCTGCGCGCCTGTCAGAGGTTCGACCTCCATCTGGCTGCGCTCGGCATCGGCCAGGAATTCCGGATCCTTCATCGTCGTGTCAAAGGCCCGCCGCAGGGCTGCGAGGCGATCGGCTGGAACGCCGGGCGCGGTGGCAAAGGGGCGTCCCGTCTCCTGCCGGATGAGGATCAGCTCCAGCACCTTGCGCTTGGCAGGATCGGTGATGAGATCGAGCGCGCTTGGCACGTCGGGCAGCTCGGGCAATTTCTCCATGCTCATCTGGACGATGACATTGAGCTTCTTGCCCGAGATCCAGTCTGGCCGCGAGGCTTTCATGGTCGACCAGGAGAGCCCGCAAATCCCCTCGGCCTCGCCGCTTTCCACCGCCATAGTGAGACCGCCAGCCGGATCGTAGCCGGCCACCACCTTGAAACGCGTGCCAAGCAACGCATTGACGATGCGCGGCACGACGGCAGTGTTGGAGGTGGCGCCCGAGCCCGCCACGATGACCTCGCGCTGGCGCGCATCCTCGATGGTCTTCACGCTGCTCGTGTGCCAGGTGGCGCAGACGTTCTGCAATTTGCCGATGGAGCCGATCCAGCCGAATTTCTGCGCATCGTAACGCGCACCCGGATTGCCAAAGAGCGGATCGAGCGTCACGACATTGGCGAGCGCGGCCATTGTCAGCGCGTCGCGGTCGGCATTGTTGTAAAGCGTGCTTGCAGCCGCCAACCCGCCTGCCGCAGGCATGTTCTTGGCAACAATGGCAGGGTTTCCCGGAATATGGCGCACGGCATGGCGTGCAAAGACGCGGGCATAAGTGTCATAGCCGCCCCCCGCGCCGCTTGCCACCAGCATGGTGATCGACTTGCCGCGATAGAAATCGGCAACCGGATCGGCGAGCGCGGGCAGGGGCGCTGCAAGCGCAAGAACAATGGCCAGACTCTTCATGCGATGCGCCTCCCTTGACGACCGTTTGCGCGCTCAGAATTCGCGGAACAGACGGCCGAAGCCCTCGATCTTGTCATTGATGCCGCAGCGGCGCAGGGCGTCCCAGACGATTACCTGCAGGGCCGTCATGACATTCACGCCAAATTCCTGTTCCAGCGCATCGATGGATTCAATCGTGGGCCAGTGCGGGGAGGGCATGAGGATCGTGTCGGCATCCGGATGCTTCTTCATCAGCGCGCGGCCAAGCTCCAGCGCGCCATTGCGCGGAATGCGGCCGATCTGGTTGAAGGGGCTGCCAAACGCCATGGCGCCCAAGACTTCGCAATCGAAATGCGAGGAATAGCCGGCGATCCGGTCGGTATCCTTTTCCGCATAGGGATGGGCGACGACGATCTTTTTTGCGCCCAGCGCATGGGCGGCTTTGGTCTGCGCCGACGTGCTCGTCGAGACTTTCACACCCAGTTCCTGTTCAAGATCCAGGATCATCTCATGCGCATTCTTCGTGCCGCGCGACAGGTTGATCGGCACGCCGCCCAGCATGATGAGATCGCAACCCGCCGCCGCCATTTCGCGCGCCGCATTCATGCTGATGTCATAGGAGCGGTCGATTTCTTCCTTGCTGCGCACAACAATCGCAAGGCTGGTCACGACCAGCGACACGCCGTCGGGCACGATCTTGTAGAACTCGTAGGGGAAGACTTCGGTGGTGAGCGGGGGCGAGGTATAGCCGATGCGCGCGCGGTGGCCGTACATCAGGTTGGGGGGAAACGTCATGTTCTTTTGTCCTTGTTCTTGTGGCTGTCAGGCCGTCTTTTTTGTCAGCGCGGCCTTCCAGGGACGCAGGTGAATGAGCAGGAAAAGCCCGCCGAGCGAGAAGCCCAGAATATTGCTTTGCGTACCCGAGAAGATGAAGGACGCGCCGCTGGCAAAGGCGATGAGGCGTTCCAGCAACGAGAGTTGGCGCAGCAGATAGCCCTCGAAGGAAATCGAGATTGCCGTGATGCCAAGCATGGCCATCACCACGGCCTCTGCAATTTCGGGCATTGTTCCAAGTGTCAGCAGGGCCGGGTTGTAGACGAACATGAAGGGCACGACGAAGGCGACAAAGGCCACGCGCGTCGCGTGAATTCCGGTCTTCAGGAACGGGCTTTGCGCGACCCCCGCCGCAGCGACGGAGGCCAGTGCATCTGGTGGCGTGAGCACAGCGAGCGCTGAATAATACATGACGAAGAAATGCGTCACGATCACCGCCGTGCCTCCGGGCATTCCGCCATTCTTGAGGAATACCTGCAACATTGGAATCGTGACCGCGACCTGCACGATGTAGCTGGCAGAAGGCGGCACGCCCATGCCCAGAATGATCGTCACGATCATCGTCACGACAAGGCCGATAAAGAGCGAGTTGACGATGAGTGTGGCGACCTGCGTGAACTTCAGCGAAATGCCGGTGAGTTCGAACACGCCCACAATCATGCCCGCAGCCGCAGTCGCGATGGCGACCATGAGTGCGCCCTTGGCGCCATTTTCGAGCGCCTGCAAAATCTCGGGCACGCCCATGCGCGTGTGCTTGCGCAGCCACGAGCTGACGATGCAGCCGCCAATCGCCCAGGTGACGGAATATTGCGCCGAATAGCCGCCCATCATCATGTAGACGAGGACAATGAGGGGCAGGAGCGTGTGCCAATTGGCGCGCAGCGTCGCGCGCCAATCCGGCAATTCCTCCTCCGGCAGGCCACCGATATTGTGGCGCAAGGCCGACCAATGAACGGTGAGGAAAATGCCGAAGAAATAGAGAAAGGCCGGGATCACTGCGTAAAGCGCAATGGTGCCGTAAGGCACGCCGACAAATTGCGCCATGATGAAGGCAACCGAGCCCATGACCGGGGGCATGATGATGCCACCAGTGGATGCTGCCGCCTCGATGGCGCCTGCCATATAGGCGGGGTAGCCGAGACGTTTCATCATCGGAATGGTGAGCACGCCGACTGTGAGCACATTGGCCGGAGCGCTGCCCGAGATCGTGCCATGCAGCGCGCTTGCGAGCACAGCGACCTTCGCCGGGCCGCCACGAAAGCGACCCACAAGGCCAACCGTCACATCCATGATGAGCTTGCCGAGACCGCTGCGCTCCAGAAACGCGCCGAAGATGATGAACAGGATGATGTATTCGGCAGAGGCCGAGAGCGGCAGGCCAAAGATGCCTGCCAGCGTGAGATATTGCGCATCCACGCTTTGCCCGAGCGTATAACCGGAATGTTTGAAGATCCATGGCAGGCCGGGGATGAACGGATAGGCCAGCACGACGACGATAATGCCAGCGAGCGGCCAGCCGGTTTCACGGCGGCACAATTCGAGAATGGCGACGATGAGCGCAAGGCCCATGACCGCCTCGAGCGGCGTCACCGGCGTCACGAATTCAAAGCGCCCGCTGGTGAGATAATCGAGATTGAGAAAGCGGAAGGCCATGGGCGCAAGCGCCATGATGGCAATGGCTATATCAAAGACGCGCGCTGCGATGCGTCCAGCGGCGGGCGAGAGAAAGGCCGGCGCTTCGGTCGGGCGCACGAGCATGATCAGCGCCATTGCGAAGGTGAGATGCATCCCCGTCTGGATCGCGACCTCGAAGACGCCAAAGACGCCCGTATATAAATGGAAACACGACATCGCGATGGCGATGACGGAGATAAGCCGGCGCTTGAGCGTCGCTGATTCAACCATGCCCGTTTCTCCTCCCGCGCGGCCTCCGGTTAATCCGGATTCATGCCGCAGATCGGCCCCGCGCGTTCCGCGAGGCCGCCGTCATCGTATTTTTAGCGCCAGCCGCGCTCCTTGAAATATTTCATGGAGCCGGGATGGATCGGAACACCCACTTCGGTCGCCATGTTCTTGAGATCCCAACCGCGCAGATCGGGCTCGACCTGGCCCAGAACCTCCATGTTCTCGGCAGTGGCCTTGGTCATCGCATAGGCCTGTTCGTCGCTGACCTTGTTCTTGTTGGCGATGATGATGTTGGGGTAGCCCAGCGTCTTCGAGGTGTTGCTCAAGCCCCGGTAATCATTCTTGTCGGCGGGCCATTGCGTCACATAGAAGCTCGGGTCTTCCTTCATGATGTCATCGATGATGGCGTCAGGAATCTGGATAAGGCGAATTTTGCGCGCCTGAGCAAGTTCGATGAAGGCGGCAAATTTATCCGACGGCGAATAGACAAAGCCGTCGATATTGCCGTCCTTGAATTGCTCCACCGCAGCGCCGATCTGCAGATACTGCATATTGACCTTGATCTTGGCCATCGAGAACAGCTTGTCTGCCAACTCGACGATGGTGAAGCCCTTGGGGCCTGTGTTGATCTTCTTGCCGGCGAGATCCTTGAAGGTCTTGACCGGGGAGTCCTCGGCGACGATCACCGCCACCTTGAAGGCCTGAAGCGCATAGAGCTGCACGACATTCTCGGTCTTGGCCTTGTAGGGCGGGTTTCCGACGATGCCATCGCGCGCGCTGTTGGAGAGCGTGATGCCAAGATGGGCGAGGCCCTGGTCGACCGCGACAATATTGGCCGCGCCGCCACCCGGTATCAGGCTGACCGTGCCGACACCCGGCACCTTCTCAAGCACCTGGGACAGCGCGACGCTGACGGGATATTGCGAGCCGCCCTGGCGACCGGTGGAGAAATTCATGTCGGCCTGCGCGGGCAGGGCGCAGGCCATGAGCAGCGCCGTGGCGGCAATCGCCCTGCGCGCTGAAACGAACGAGATTGAGGACATGGGGCACCTGTGATGTGAAACGCATGAAAGGGTGCGCGCGAACGCGCGGAAGCAGGCCCGCGCGCAGATGCGTGCGGACGGGGCCGGGACGTGTTTCAGACAGGCGCGGGATCGGGCCGGGCTCGGGTCATGTCTCCTCCAAAGACGGTTCTTGTTGCTTGCGGCTCTTTGCGAGCTCTGAGTCCATGCTAGCCGCGCCTGCGCTGGTCGTAAATTGGAGATTTGCGCTCAAACTGGGCATCCCCCGCTTTCATTCCAGCGCGAGCGGCGGCAAAGTGTGCGCATTGGTTCTTTGCTCCGTCACGGATTTCAAATGCATGCTTCCCTGTCGGCGGCTTTGGCCAATGGCGAGTTTTTCGCGCTCTACCAGCCCCAGATTGCAACTCTCGATGGACGGGTGGCCGGCGTCGAGGCTTTGCTGCGCTGGCAGCGGCCGGGCTTTGGCATTATCGAGCCGTCGGACTTTGTGACCATTGCGGAAAAGCAGGGCCTGATTGCCCCGCTTGGCGCCTTCATGCTGGAGCGCGCGTGCCAGACGGCAGCGGCGTGGGGCGAGCTGAAACTCGGGATCAATGTTTCGCCGCTGCAATTTGCGAGGGTCGATTTCGCCGATGTCATCTTCGCCATTGCAGGCCGGGCCAATCTGCCCTTGCACCGTCTCGAAATCGAGATCACCGAAACAGCGGCCTTTGGCGATCTTGAGGCCGCCAAGGCGACGCTGGCGCAATTGCGCGCGCGCGGCGTCAGCATTGCGCTCGATGATCTGGGCTCGGGTCTGGCGACGCCCGCGCTGATGCGTGCTCTGCCGCTTGATCGCGTGAAGCTTGGCAAGGAAGTTGTGGTGACATGCCAAACGCCCGAAGGCGCGGCTCTCGTGCGCGGGCTCATTTGCGCGGCGCGTGATCTTGGGCTTGGCGTGACGGCGGAAGGGGTGGAGACGCAAGCCGAGCAGGAGTTTCTGCAAGCCTGCGGATGCGATCTCCTGCAGGGTTATCTTTTTGCGCGGCCGATGACGGGGATCGAGTTCACCTCATTCCTCCGCCACCGGCTCGATTGATCTTGCCTCAGCGCGGTTGCGTGTTTTGCGCTGTCTGTCCGAAGAGCACTTTCTTGTCCTCTTCCGACATGGTGGGCGCGCGCAGGCCTTCACCTTTTTCATAGGCGCGGATGACGGAGGGGCGCGTTTGCATGGCGCTGAACCAGCGCTTCACATGCGGAAAATCATCGAGTGTCTGACCCTGGCGCTCATAGGGGACGACCCAGGGGTAGCAGGCCATATCCGCGATGGAATAGGCACCCGCGACGAATTCGTGGGTCGCAAGCTGACGGTCGAGCACGCCGTAGAGACGGTTCGTTTCCTTCACGTAGCGGTCCACCGCATAGGGAATTTTTTCCGGCGCATATTGCGAGAAATGGTGATTTTGCCCGGCCATCGGCCCCAGGCCGCCCATTTGCCAGAACAACCATTCAAGCGCGCGCATGCGCCCGCGCAGATCGGACGGCAAGAAGTGTCCGGTCTTTTCGGCAAGGTAGACAAGGATTGCACCGGATTCGAACACGGAAAGCGGCGCGCCGCCATCGGCAGGTGCATGGTCGATAATGGCCGGCATCCGATTGTTGGGCGCTATCTTCAAGAAGTCAGGCTTGAACTGATCTCCCTTGCCGATGTTCACCGGATGAATGCGATAGGCAAGTCCACTTTCCTCAAGGAAAATGGTGATCTTGTGGCCGTTGGGCGTTGGCCAATAATGCAGCTCGATCATGCACGACCTCTTTGAATGCAGCGCTCAAGGCGAACGTTGCAGAAGGGGATTATCGTTGTGCTGGAGCGTTGCGCAAGCCCCGTTAAGCGTACCGGGAGATTGCCGGGTCTGCTAAATTTTCTCTCGTTGCTTCAATATCTTGTGCAAGCTACTGTCCCGCGTCGCGTGCAGGTGGATCGATGATTTATCGCGGACGGAACCAGGCAGAGGAGCGCCTCTCACATCCTGTTGGGCTTCCGCTGCTCAAACTTGTCGCCGCGCTTTCGCTGCTGTTGCCGTTGGCGATCTTTCTGGTCACGGCATCGATCTCCTACGAGGCCCATTTCAAGAATTCGCGCGAGCATCTTGAATCCCAGGCCGATCTTGCGCTCCAGCATGCGCGGCGTATCTTTGCGATCTTCGATCTGGCTGCATCTCAGACGGAAGAAGCGATCATTGAATATGACGAAGCCGGGATCGCAGCTCACGATGCCGAGATAAGCGCCAAGCTTGGACGGCTGTCCTCGGCACTGCCTGAAATAGAAGATATCTGGGTCGTGGATGCGAGAGGACGTCCGCTGGTGACAAGCGGCATCACGCCCGCGCCACGCAATGTTGATTTTTCCAAAGAGGATTTTTTTCTCGCGCAACGCGAGCCCGGTCGGGGCACTTTTGTGAGCGCCCGCGTCGCCGGTTTTTTCCAGCCTGGCATGTTTTTCAAGGTAAGCTATCGGCGGCATTTGCCCGATAATGGTTTTCGCGGCGCCATCGTGCTGACGGGCGATCCGCGCTCCTTTGAACCGTTTTATGCGAAAATGCTCGGGGAAGGCGTCTCCGTCATGTCGCTCGTGCGCGCCGATGGTGGCGTGCTTGCTCGCGTGCCGATGGTTGATATTCCCCTTCAGCTGAAGCTGAATTCGGAATTTTCTCGGGCGCGTGAAATCAATTCCGATCGTGGCTCCTACACGGATGTCTCGCCCATCGATGGCGTCGAGCGTATTCTCGTCTTTCGATCGCTCTCGCCTTTGCCGGTCTATGTGCTGGCCGGTCTCGATGTTGCGCAAATCCGCCGGCAATGGCGCCAGGCAATGTTGCGCTATTTATATTTTGGGCTTCCTGCAACGCTCGCGCTGTTTGTGATTTCGCTGGCGGCGGTCCGGCAGGCGCGGCGGCAGGATGATATTTTTGCTGAACTGCAGCGCGAGGTGCACCGCCGCGCCTTTGCCGAGGAAGCGCTGCGCCAAGCCAATAAAATGGAAGCCATAGGTCGCCTCACAGGCGGCGTTGCGCATGATTTCAATAATCTTCTCCAGGTGATGCTGGGGCGTCTCGCGCGTATTCACAAGGCAGGCGAACAGCGCCAGCCCCCTGCGCTGCGCGATATTGACGCTATGCAATTTGCCATTGACCGCGCCGCAAATCTGACCCATCGGCTGCTCGCCTTCTCGCGCCAGCAACCCCTGCGGATGGATGTGGTGGATGCCAACCGTCTGGTTGCCGACATGGCCGAACTCGTGCGCCAGACTGCGGGAAATGAAATTGTCGTCGAGACGATCTATGCCAGCGATCTCTGGCCGATTTTGGTGGATGCAAACCAGCTCGAAAACGCCATTCTCAATCTCACGTCCAATGCGCGCGATGCGATGGGCGAGGGTGGACGCATTACCATTCGCACAAACAATATCGTTGCGGACGAGGCCCTTTTGTCAGGGCATCCCGATATCGCGCCGGGACAATATGTCTGCATCAGCGTGTCTGACACCGGGCAGGGCATTCCTGCCGAAATGCTTGAAAAGATCTTCGAGCCCTTCTTCACGACAAAGCCCGTGGGGCAGGGCACGGGGCTTGGCCTCAGCATGGTCTACGGGTTCATTCGCCAATCTGGCGGCTACGTCACGATTTCGAGCGAAATCGGCAAGGGCACGAGTGTCGAGCTGTTCCTGCCGCGTGCGGTAGGCGAGGCGCAGGATGCAGCTGTGCTTCCGCGTGCGCCCACAGCGGAGGTCGCGGGCTCGGGCGTCGTGCTCGTCGTGGAGGATGAAGTCGAGGTGCGCCGCCTCATCGTCGATACATTGCGCGATGCCGGCTATACGGTGCTGGCGGCGCCAACCGCGCGCGATGGGCTGCGGCTGTTGGCCGATAATTCAGCCGTGCAGCTGCTTCTCTCCGATGTTGGTTTGCCCGATGGGATGAACGGCCACCAATTTGCCACGGCGGCGCGCGAGCGCGTGCCCGGCCTCAAGGTCATTCTCGTGAGTGGCTATGCCCGCCATGCGCTGGTGGGTGGCGCCGATGCGGAGCATGATTTGCTCACCAAGCCATTCTCGCGTGCAGCCCTTATCCGCAAGATTCGCGAGGCGCTCGCCCCGCGCGATGTCGCAAGCTGATGCGCTGGACACAACGATCCTGCGCGGTAATGTCTCCCCTCAAAATCAGTGGCTGAATGGCCGCGCGTTCCCCGAGGAGGAAACATGACATCGCACAGACCCCACGGCGAGACCGCCGCCGAGGCCTATCTTGCAACGCTCCATGCGTGCGGCATCCGCCATGTCTTTGCCAATAGCGGAACCGATTTCGCGCCCCTGATCGAGGGGCTTGTGCGGATGCAGGCGGAGGGGCGACCGGCGCCGGAATTCATCACCGTGCCGCATGAGAATGTCGCCATGGCGATGGCGCAGGGCTATTCCAAGATCACCGGGCAGGCCTCCTGCGTCATGGTGCATGTCAATGTCGGCACGGCCAATGCCGTGATGGGCGTGATGAATGCCGCGCGCGACAATGTGCCTGTTCTGCTGGCTGCCGGGCGCACGCCGCTGACCGAGACGGGACATGCGGGTTCGCGTGATGTGCTCATTCACTGGGCGCAGGAAAATTTCGATCAGGCGGGCATCGTCCGCGAGAATGTGAAATGGGAATATGAGCTGCGCGCGGGCCAACCCGTGGCGACTCTTGTCGCGCGTGCGCTCGATATCGCGCTGAGCGAACCCCAGGGCCCTGTCTATCTCCAGCTGCCGCGCGAAGTGCTGGGCGACGAGGTGGTCAATGTCGGCCCGATGCCGCGCCGCCCGCTTGGCGCCTTGGCGGCCGTGCCCGCGCCTGCCGCTATTGAAGAAGCTGCGGCGATGATTGCCAAGGCGCAGATGCCGCTGATCATCGCGGGGCGTTCGGGCCGCTCGGCCGCGGCGTTTCATGCGCTTGGCGATTTGGCGCTCGAGCATGCCTTGCCGGTCGTGCAAGGTCTGGTGTCGAGCATTGCCTCGTCTAATCCGATGTATCTCGGATTTGCGACGCAGGAGATTTTGGCCATGGCCGATCTCATTGTCGTGCTCGATGCGCCCGTGCCCTGGGTGCCCCATAACATGCGCCCCGATCGCGAGACCAAGCTCATCCATATCGCGCACGATCCCCATTTTTCGACATATCCGATGCGCGGTTTTGAATGCGATCTGGCGGTTGCGGGCGACCCCGGCGCTGCCATCGACATGCTGCGTGTGGCGCTGCGCGACGCCTTGCGCGAGCGCCAGCCTGCGGTCGACTCGCGCCGCGCAAGAATTGCGGAGCTGCGCACGCGCATCCTTGCGCGCCGTGCGGCAATCATCGAGCAGGCCAAGAGCTCTGCGCCCATCTATCCCGCGCTCGTCGCCCACGCGCTCAATCAGGTGAAGGATCGCGATGCGATCATCTCCGACGAGCTTGGCGTGCCCCAGCCGTTTCTCGACCTCGAGGAGCCCAATTGCTTCCTCTCGGGTTCCTCTGGCGGGCTCGGCGTCGGGCTTGGTCAGGCGCTGGGTGCAAAAATTGCCGCGCGCGAGCGTCAGGTCATCACCTGTTGTGGCGATGGCTCCTACATGTTCGGCCTGCCGACAGCTGCTCATTATGTCGCGCGCGCAGAAAAGCTGCCGACGCTGACCATCATCATGAATAATTCCATGTGGTATGCGGTGCGCCGCGCGACGCTCGGCATGTATCCAGATGGCATGGCCGCAAAAGCCAACAAGCTGCCGATTGTCGATCTCACGCCCTCGCCCGATTACGAGAAGATCGTGGAGACCTGCGGCGGCTATGGCGAGAAGGTGGAGGATCCCGCAAAGCTCGTCGACGCCATCGCGCGCGGCTTGCAGAAAGTGGCCGATGGCACGGCGGTGACGCTCAATGTCGCGACACGCGCGCGGGAGTAGTTTGCAACAACCCTCTCCCAAAGGGAGAGGGCGGACTCGGGGCGCGCAGCGTCCCCGAGCCGGGTGAGGGGATGCACAGTCGGTGCCCCCTCATCAGTCTGCTCCTCAGACAGCTTCTCCCCCCGGGAGAAGCGGGCGCCTCACCGCTTGCGTCTGTTCCTTGTCAGTTCTGTGCAGGCTTAAAATTTCGCTGATCGCGGTCTCCCTCTCCCTTGTGGGGAGGGCCGACTCGCCGAAGGCGAGCGGGGTGGGGGGGGCGCACAATTCCGTCCATTACATATCCGACGCCGTGCAGCGTGCTGCGCATACCTAAGGCTTGCGCGACCCCCACCCCAAACCCTCCCCACAAGGGGGAGGGAGTTGCACGAGCGCGCTTGTAACGTCTGCTTGATCAGCGAATGAGCGTATCTGCATAATCGCAGCGGATCATTTGCCTGCCTTCAGGCTCCCATTAGTGCTGCTTCTGCCGGCTTGCCGAGGATCATGTCTGCGGCTTTTTCCGCCATCATGATGACGCAGGCGTTGATATGCGCGCCGACCATGTCGGGCATGGCGGACGCGTCCACCACGCGCAGATTGGCGATTCCGCGCACGCGCAGATGGGGGTCGAGCACGGCGGTGTCATCCTCGCCCATCTTGCAGGTGCCTGCCGGGTGGTGCGCGGTGATGGCGGTGCGGCGGATATAGGCCTCGATATCTGCGTCCGTCGAAACCTTGGGGCCGGGTGTCTTTTCTTCGCCACGGAAGGGCGCGAGATCCTTCTGGTAGCCGACATCGCGCGCGCGTTTGAAGCCTTCGACGAGGGCCGGCATGTCCTCCGGCTCGGAGAAGAAATTATAATGGATCTTCATCGCATCGCGCGGATCGTTCGAGGCGAGGCGGATTTCGCCCCGGCTCTTGGGATGGAGCAGCGTCGGGCGAATGCCGTAGCCATCCTTGTAGCCGGCGCGCAATCCCGGGAACCAGAGATGGGCGTCGGTGGGCAGGCCGCGGAACATGAATTCAATATCGGGCACATCGAGGTCTGGCCTGGTCTTCACGAAAGCATGCAGGCCGCCGGGCACAACAGTGCCAGCGCCCGTGCCGGTGAAATAGGCTTGCAGCATCGAGAAGGCCATGCGGTCGAAGCGCATGGAATCGCGGAACGGCCCGCTATGCGTCCGGTGCCACATGATGAGCACGGCCAGATGATCCTGCAGGTTCTTGCCAACCGGAAGATCGGCAATGCAATCGATACCCGTCTCGCGCAAATGCGCCGCCGGTCCGATGCCCGAGAGCATGAGCAGCTGGGGTGAATTGAACACGCCGCTGGCCACGATCACTTCTTGCGCCGCATGGGCGCGCACCATCATGCCGTGATGTTCATATTCGACGCCGCGCGCAACCGTGCCTTCCATGATGAGGCGATGGGCATAGGCATGCGTGTCGACGGTGAGATTGCGGCGTCCGCGCGCGGGGCGCAGATAGGCATTGGCGGTCGAGGCGCGACGGCCGTTGCGGATCGTATATTGGCTGCGGCCAAAACCTTCGCCCTGCTCGCCGTTGTAATCGTCGGTGACGGGGAAGCCGGCCGATCTGCCCGCCTCGATCCACGCATCGAACAGCGGGTCGCGCGTCTTGGCCCATTCGGTGGCCAGTGGGCCTTGCGCGCCCCGCCACATGTCGGGGCCGCCCTGCCAGCTTTCGGCGCGTTTGAAATAGGGCAGGATTTCCTTGTAGCTCCAGCCCGTCGCGCCATTGCGCGCCCAGCGGTCGTAATCGCCGCGATTGCCGCGCGTATAGGCCATGACATTGATGGAGGAGGAGCCGCCAAGCACCTTGCCGCGCGAGGCCTCGATGCGGCGGTTGTTCAGCGCAGCCTCTGGCTCGGTATGATAGCCCCAATTATGCATGCCATATTCATGCATCTTGCCCATGCCGAGCGGAATATGAATGAGCGGGTTGATGTCGCGCCCGCCAGCTTCGAGCAAGAGCACGCGCGCGCCATCTGCCGAGAGCCGGTTTGCAAGCACGCAGCCCGCCGAACCCGCGCCGACGATGATGTAGTCATAATTCAGATTGCTCATTTCGTGCCTTGCTCTTGCTTCCCGGCAGCCTTGTCCCGGCGCCTTTGGTCTGGTGTCAATCGATCACGCCTGCGCCGCCGAAGCGCTCGCGCCAGCGCGGAATCACGTCCTTGTTATAAACATTGTCGGGGATTTCACCCCGAAGCGCATGCAGTACCGCGCGCGTCGCCCATTGGATGCCGGGCCGCAATTCCCCGCCTTCGTTGAAGGAAGCCGAATGGGGTGAGAGCAGCACCTTGTCGCCAAGCTGGCGGAGTGGCGACTCCATGCCGAGCGGCTCTTCCTCGAAGGCATCGATTGCCGCGCCCCGCAGGCGGCCTTCGGCGATTGCCGTGGCAACCGCTGCTTCCTCGATCACCTTGCCGCGTGCGGTGTTGATGATGACGGCGGATGGCTTCATCAGCGCAATCTGTTCGGCGCGCAGCATGAAGCGTGTCTCTTTCGTCAGCACGACATGGAAGGAGACCACATCGGATTCACGCAGCAGTGTCTCGTAATCGACGCGCTCCACATTGGCGAGCAGGAAGCGCGCGGGCTCCGCATAAGGGTCATAGGCAATCACGCGCACGCGCCAGGGCGCGAGCAATTGCGCGACGCGCGTTGCGATGCGTCCGAGGCCGACGAGGCCGATGGTGACGCCACCATAGCCATCGGCGCGCGCGCCCAGAAAAGTGGTGGCCATATGCGGCTCGCGCCACTTGCCCTCGCGCACCTCGCGGTCGCGCTGGACGATGCGCTTCAGCATGGCCAGAATCATCGCCATGGTGCTTTCGGCCACGCCGAAGCAATTGGATTCGGTGGGCGCATGGCAGACCATGATGCCGAGATCGGTGGCGGCGTCCGTATCGATATCATCGACGCCCACCGTATATTTGGCGATGACGCGCAGGCGCTGGGCCTCCTCCATCACGCGCCGCGTAATTGGCGTATGGCGGATCGAGGTGCCCATGAGCGCGACCTTGTCGCGGGCGGCATTGGCGAGATCGGCTTCGAAATCCGTGCGCGGCAATTGCCAGGCTTTTTCGCCAAAGGAGAGGTCGAGCCCGCTGTCGCGCAATGTCGCGAGAATATCTTCGGGTTCCTCGCGCGGGGCGAAAATCAGGACATTGGGCTTCGACATCACGCCTCCCTCGCCGCTCTTGGGGCGGCACGGCCGGTCTCCGGCTCGGTTTGGTTTGAGGTGTGAATGTGCGGGAGGAGGCGGCCCCGGTCAAGAAGCGGGCGCGTCGCCACAGTTGCGTACAGGCCCTCGGCCCTATAATTTCAGCGCCTCAAGCCGAGGGGCGCCAAGCCCCCGTTTCGTCTTCCGGGAGGATATCATGGTCGCATCGACCCCATCGACACTCGAAATCGTGCCGCTCACGCAGCATATCGGCGCCGAGATTCGCGGGATCGACCTGCGCGAACCGCTCGATGATGCGACTCGCGATGCGATTTATCAGGCCTGGCTCGATCATCAGGTCATCATTTTCCCCGGACAGACGCTGGAGCAGGAAGACCTGCTGCGCGTCTCATCCTATTTCGGCGAGATCGGCGCGCTGCGCCGCCCGCCCAAATTCTTCCCGCCGGGGTTCAACCGCATCCTGCCCAACATCATGCTCATCTCCAACATTCGCGAGAATGGCGAGCCCATCGGCGCGCTGCCTGACGGCGAGATGATGTTCCACCACGACATGATCCATGCCGACATCCCGCACAACGGGACGTTTCTCTATTCGGTCGAAATCCCGACGCACGGGGGCAACACGCTCTTTGCCAGCGGCTATGCGGCCTATGACACGCTCGATCCCGCGATCAAGGCGAGGCTCGAGGGGCGCAATGCCGTCCACCATTACAATTACGGCTCGACCCAGAAGGGTGACGGCCACGGCACCGAGGCCTTTGGCGGCGCGGTTCATCCTGCCTTCCGCACGCATGAGGAAACGCAGCGCAAGGCAGTTTACATGAATCGCCTCATGACCATCGGCGTCGAGGGTATGGCCGAGGAGGAGGCTCTGCCCTTGCTCGAGGCTGTGTTCGATCACGCCGAGAAGCCGGAGTTCGTCTACGAGCACGTCTGGCGCGTCGGCGATCTGCTGCTCTGGGACAATCGCTGCTCCTCGCATGCGCGCACCGATTTCCCGGCAGACCAGCGTCGACTGATGTTGCGCACGACCATTCAAGGCACTGTGAAACCCTATTGAGCGACGCGCAGATGACACTCCCCGAATATGCGCAGGTCGTCATTGCGGGCGGCGGCCCGTGCGGTTTGATGCTGGCCAATGAACTTGGCCGGCGCGGCATATCCGTGCTGCTGGCCGACGAGAAAGACTCGACCGCCTTCAATCCGCAGGCCAATGCCACGCAAGCGCGCACGATGGAGCATTACCGTCGCCTCGGCTTTGCGCAGGATGTGCGCGCGGAAGGGTTGCCGGGCGAATATCCGACCGACATCGCCTATTTCACGCGCTATGCAGGCTATGAGCTGGCGCGTTTCAGCCTGCCCTCGGCGCGCCAGGCCGGCGATGTGGTCAAGACGCTGTCAGGCTCGTGGAGCGCGGCGGAACTGCCCCATCGCGTGTCGCAGAAATTCGTCGAGACCGTGCTGCGCCGCCATGCCGAGGCGTTGCCCGGAGTCAGCGTGAATTATGGCTGGCGCGTTGCCGACTTTGCGCAGGACGAGAGCGGCGTCGGCGTGACGCTTCAGCGCGTAGCCGACGGCACGCTCCATCAGGTGCGCGGCGACTATCTTGTGGGTGCTGACGGGCCGCGTTCGCAGGTGCGCGAAAAACTCGGCTTTGGCTATACGGGCGAGACGGGCGTGCGCCGCGATTTCATGGGCGGACGCATGTGCGCTGTCTATCTGCGCGCGCCCGATTTTTATTCCATCGTGCCTCATCCCCCGGCGTGGATGTATGTGACATTCAATGGCGACCGACGCACCTTCATGGCTGCTGTCGATGGCAAGGGCGAGTTTGCCTTTCACACGCAATTGCGCCCCGGCGAGGATGAAAGCGCCATCACCGATGATATCGCCAGGCAGATGTTCTGGCGCGCGGCCGGTGCGGAAATGGATGTCGAGATTCTCGCACGCGGCGCGTGGACGGCAGGCCATGCGCTGGTCTCCGATGGCTTTCAGAAGGGCTGTGTCTTCATTGGTGGCGATGCGGCGCATCTGTTCACGCCTGCAGGCGGACTTGGCTACAACACAGCCATTGAGGATGCCGTCAATCTCGGCTGGAAACTTGCCGCCGTGCTCAAGGGCAGGGGCGGGGCAGGGCTGCTTGCGACCTATCAGGCCGAGCGCCAGCCTCTCGCGCGCCGCAACACCAATTATGCGCGCGGCTTTGCCGATTCCCTTGGTAATTTTGCGGCGCCCGACGAGATCGAGGCGAGCAGTGCTGCGGGCGATGATGCGCGTGCTGCGGCGGGCGACTATTTCAACGCCCATGCGCGGCGCGAATTCAACATCCCAGGCGTCACCTTCGGTGGGCGCTACGATGGCTCGCCTATCATTGTGGCCGACGGGCTCACGCCGCCGCCTGACACGCCCAATGTTTATGTGCCGACTGCCTGTCCCGGCGGTCGCCCGCCCCATCTCTGGCTCGATGATGGGCGCTCGCTCTACGATCTCTTCGGGTTTGAGTGGACGCTGCTGCAGCTCGATTCCGCTGTTGCGACGCAGGGCTTTGCCGAGGCCGCCGCGCAGCTAGGTATTGAACTCAAGATCGTCGCGCTCGATCTGCCCGCTGCGCGCGCTTTGTATGACGCGCCGCTCGCACTCATTCGTCCCGACCAGATCGTGGCCTGGCGAGGCGGCCCGGGGGTCGATGCGCGCGCGGTTCTGCAACACGCCAATGGCTTTTGAGATTTCGACGTCGTTTGAACAGGGAGCGCCGCAAAATGAGCGTTCCTGTTTCGGGAGGGTGGCATGAGACATTTCTTGAGCGCGGCGGCCATTGGGCTTGCGACACTTCTGGCGCCGGTCGGCGCCGTTGCGCAGGATGAGGCGGCCTTCTTCAAGGGCAAGAGCATCCGCATTCTTGTCGGCGGCGCATCGGGCGCGGCCTATGATTTTGTAGGTCGCGCCATTGCCGCGCATATGGGCCGCCATATTCCGGGCGAGCCCAATATGGTCGTTGAAAACATGCCGGGTGCGGCCAGCATCGTGATGATGAATTATCTCTATAACCGCGCGCCGCGCGACGGCACCGCCATGGGCATGCCGCTCAATGGCATCGTGCTGGAGCCGCGACTGAAGAGCCTCTCGCGCGATGGCTCCAATGTGCATTTCGAGCTTGCGAACATGCGTTTTGTCGGCACGCCCGCGCAGCAGCCCCAGGTGCTCTGGGTCTGGCATGAGACGCCCTACAAGAGCTTTGCCGATTTGCAGACAAGGCCCAGCAATTTCGGCGCGACGGCGCCGGGCGGCGACAATTTCATCCTGCCGACCTTGTCGAACCAATTGCTCGGCACGCAGATGAAAGTCATCGCGGGCTACAAGGGCGTAAACGATATTTTCCTCGCGGTGGAGCAGGGCGAGGTGCACGGCAATACCGCCAATCTTTCGAGCTTGCTCGGTAAGCCCGATTGGATGCGCGCCAACAAGGCCCGCATTCTTGTGCAATTTGGCACCGAACGCCTGCCCGCGCTCAAGGATGTGCCAACCGCAATCGAACTCGCCAATAATGAGTCCGCCAAGCAGATGCTGCGCGTCTATGCGACCAAGTTCAAGACGACCTATCCGATCCTGCTGCCGCCCGACGTGCCGGCCGCGCGCGTGAAGGCGGTGCAGAAGGCGTTTGACGCCACCATGAAGGACAAGGCCTTTATCGCGGACGCCGAAAAGATCGGTATCGATGTCAGTCCGCTCGGTGGCGACGAAATCGAGAAGGTGATGGCAGAAATCGACGCCGTGCCACAAGATGTCATCGACCGGCTGCGCCAGCTGGTCAATTAAGCAAGAAAAAGAGGATGCTTCCATGATCGAGACGAGACGGCTGGGACACGCCACATTCAGCACGCCGGAGCTCAACCAGCAGATTGATTACTACACCAATGTGCTGGGCCTTGCGATTGTCGAGCGCACGGCGACGCGATGCGTGCTGGCGACCAAGGTCGGGCAGGAATGCGTGGTGCTTGAGGCCGGCGACAAACCCTGGATGACCGGCATCGCCTTGCAGGTGGCGCCCGGCACCGATCTCGGCGAACTCTCGGCCATGCTCACCAAGGAAGGCATCGCCAATGAGCGGCGCAGCGGCATCACGCCCGGCGTGAAGGATGCGCTGGCCTTCAAGGACCCCAAGGGCACGCAGATGGAGGTCTATGCCGAATATGACTTCGCGCCCGACGATGGTATCCGCACCGGCGTCATGCCGGTCAAGCTTGGCCATATCGCCTGGCGTGTGAACGACGTGCACAAGCTCACGCGCTTTTATTGCGACATGCTGGGCTTTCGTGAATCGGACTGGATCGGCGATCACTTTTCCTTCCTGCGCTGCGGCGTCGATCATCATACGATGAATTTCGCGCGCTATCCCGAAGAGCGCCTGCATCATTTCGCTTTCGAGATGAAGGATGTGCCCGACCTGCATCGCTCCTGCGATGAGCTGACGCGCCACAAGGTGCAGCTTGTCTGGGGTCCGATCCGCCATCTCGTCGGCCATAATGTGGCCGCCTATCATCGCAACCCGGAAGATCATCGCGTCGAGCTTTACGCCGAAATGGACCTGATGAAGGACGAGGCGCTCGGCTATTTCGAACCGCGCCCCTGGCATGAAGACCGCCCGCAGCGCCCGAAACATTGGCCCAAGGACACCTGGCGCAGCCAATGGGGCTTTGGCTCTTTCGGCACCTTCCCGGGTTATCCGTAACAAGCGACCGCCCCAATGCGCGGAGCTGCGCATTGGGGCGGGCCTTTCCACCCGAATGTCCAAACGCTATAGCTGACGCACACATTTTCAGACCGGCAACAGACTGGCTCAGTGTGGGAGGAATTGATGATTGGCTTTGTGAAAAACTGGGCCCGTGGCCTCGTCGCAGCGGCTGGCCTTCTGGCGCTAAGCCTGCCCGCGCAGGCGCAGAAAGTGCGCGTCGGCCTTGTCGGTACGGGAAGCGATATCGGCATCTTCATTGCCGACCGGAAGGGCTATTTCAAAGCCGAGGGTCTCGAGGTCGAGATGATCTCCTTCACGACCGCCGCCAAAATGATCGCGCCGCTGGGCGCAGGTCAGCTTGATGTGGGCGGCGGCACGGTGGCGGCCGGTCTCTACAATGCAGCCGCGCGCAACATCGATATCAAGATTGTCGCCGACAAGGGTTCCATTCGGCCCGGCTATAATTTTTCATCCCTCGTCCTACGCAAGGATCTCGTCGAGAGTGGCCGCTACAAGAGCTTTGCCGATCTCAAGGGCATGAAGGTCGCCATTGCAGCCTATGGAACCGGCAATGCCGCAACGCTCATGGCAGCGCTGGAAAAGGGCGGCCTGAAATGGAGCGATGTCGATACGGTCGAGCTTGGCTTTCCCCAGCATGTCGCCGGCATGACGACCAAAGCCATCGATGCCTCCATCATCAATGAGCCGCTTTCAAGCACAGCTGTGTCGCGCGGTCTGGCCGTGCGTGCGCCGGGCGACGACACGATCTATCCCGACCATCAGGTGGCGGTGCTGCTCTATGCGACGGCCTTTTCCAAAAGCCAGCCTGTAGCTGCGGGAAAATTCATGCGCGCCTATCTGCGCGGCGTGCGCGATTATAATGACGGGCTTGCCAATGGCCGCATTGCCGGCCCCAATGCCGATGAAGTCATCAGGATCCTGGTCGAATCCACAGAGTCCAAGGATCCCAATGTCCATCGCAGCACGACACCCGCCTTTGTCGATCCTGATGGCCGCGTGAATGTCGAGAGCCTCAACCGCGATCTGTCCTTCTTCAAGGAACAGAAATGGGTCGAGAGCGCTACGATGAAAGCCGAAGACATGCTGGACATGAGTTTTGCCGAAAAGGCAGTCAAGGAACTCGGTCCCTACACACCCAAAGCAGCGCGCTGAAGTCTCCAAGGACGCATGATAATGGACAAGAAAATCGGCGAGACCCGCACCAACGGCCCCTATACCGATCTGCGCGAATTGCTTCAGCAGGTGGAGGATATTGGCGAGCTGCGCCGCGTGCAGGGCGCGGACTGGAATCTCGAAATGGGCTGCCTGGCCGAGCTCATCTATCACAACAGCCCGGACACGCCGCCGGCCATTCTGTTTGAAGAAATTCCGGGCTATCCGGGCATGCGCTGTCTTTCGGGCATGACCAATTCCTCGCAGCGTCTCGCGCTGACACTGGGCTTTGCACTGTCGAAGAAGCCCATTGATATTGTCTCAAGCTATCGCGACCGGATGCAGACGCACGAGCCGATTCCCCCGCGCGTCGTCAATACTG
The DNA here is from genome assembly GCA_947370975.1 of Beijerinckiaceae bacterium. Lineage (GTDB taxonomy): Bacteria > Pseudomonadota > Alphaproteobacteria > Rhizobiales > Beijerinckiaceae > Terripilifer. Next base: position 34,442 of record CANBNG010000012.1, on the reverse strand, counting down.
GCCCGGTGATGGAAAACATCCTGCGCGATGACGATGTGAATGTGCTGAAATTCCCGGTCCCGTTTCTCCATGAGCTCGATGGCGGTCGCTATATCGGCACAGACGATCTCGTCATCATGCGCGATCCTGACGATGGCTGGATCAACATCGGCACCTATCGCTCGATGGTGCAGGACGAGAAGACGGTCGGCCTGTGGATGTCGCCCGGCAAGCAGGGCCGCCAGATCCGCGAGAAATATTTCAAGATGGGCCAGCCGTGCCCGGTGCTGATCTGCTGCGGACATGACCCGCTGCTGTTCCTGGCGTCGGGCAACGAGCTGCGCTACGGCCTGTCCGAATATGATTATGCGGGCGGCCATCGCGGCGCGCCGATCGATGTCGTCAATTCCGAGCTGTTTGGCCTGCCGATGCCAGCCCATGCCGAGATCGTGCTTGAAGGCGTGATGTATCCCGGCGAGACAAAGCTGGAGGGTCCGTTTGGCGAATTCACCGGCTATTATAATCGCGAGCAGAGCGAACAGCCGATCGTCCATATCAAGCGCATCTATCACCGCGACAATCCGATCCTCTCGATTGCCTCGCCCATTCGCCCGCCGTCGGATTTCTCCTTCTCTAAATGCGTGATGAAGGCCGGCATGATCTGGGACGAAGTGGAACGCGCCGGTCTTTCGGGCGTCACCGGTGTGTGGTGCCACGAGGCGGGCGCCGCGCGCATGTTCAACATTATTGCGATCAAGCAGGCCTATGCGGGCCATGCGCGCCAGGCGCTGCATGCGGCGGCAAGCTGCCAGTCGGCCTCCTACATGGGCCGCTTCACGGTGGTGGTGGATCACGATGTCGATCCCACTGACACATTCGATGTTCTGTGGGCGATTTCCACGCGCTGCGATCCGGGCGAGGATATCGAGATCATGCGCCGGGCCTGGAGCGGCCCGCTCGATCCGCTCATGGTCAAGAACATGAATTCGCGCGGCCTTATCGATGCCTGCCGCCCGTTCGAGCGTATCGACACATTCCCGCCGGTTGCGCGCGCCAGCGAAGAGCTGAAGGCGCGTGTGGCCGCAAAATTTGCCAAATTCCTGTGAGGTTCGCCAGATGACAATCGCCATTGTCGGGGGCGGCATTGCCGGCCTCTGCCTCGCCCTCAATCTCCATCGCCGCGGCATCGATTGCGTGGTTTACGAGCGCGTTGCTCAGGTGAAGGAATTGGGCGTCGGCATTACCTTGCTGCCCCATGCGATGCGCGAATTTGCCGCGCTTGGCATCGACAAGGAGCTTGAGGCGCAGGTCATCGAGAATCTCGAAAGCTGCTTCTACAATCGCTTCTGCCAGCTCATCTACAAGGAGCCGCGCGGGCGCTATGCGGGTTATGACTTGCCTGAAGTCGGCATCCACCGCGGACGTTTGCATCTCACTCTCTACAAGGCCGCGCTGGAGCGATTGGGCCCCGAGCGCATTCTCTGCGATCACCATTGCACGGGCTTCACCCAGGATGCGCAGGGCGTCGATATCCATTTCCAGACGTCAGGGGGCGCGCGCACCATTCGCGCAGACGCGCTGATTGCGTGCGATGGCGTCAATTCCGCCGTGCGCAAGCAGCTTTATCCCGACGACAAGGTGGCCTTTGCCGGCATCAACACCTGGCGCGGCGTGACGCGCAGAAAGCCCATATTGACGGGGCGTTCTTACATCCGCGTCGGCTCCATCCACACAGGCAAGATCGTGATCTATCCGATCGTCAACGATGTCGATGGCGAGGGCACGCAGCTCATCAACTGGATGGCGGAAATCCAGGGCGACAGCGCGGAAAAGAACGATTGGAACGAGGCCGGCAAGATCGAGGATTTCTATCACATCTACAAGGACTGGCATTTCGACTGGCTCGATGTCGCCGCCCTCATTCGAGATTCCGACATGGTGCTCGAATATCCCATGGTTGACAAAGATCCGCTCAATCAATGGACCTTTGGCCGCGTGACGCTGGCGGGCGATGCAGCCCATCCGATGTATCCGCGCGGCTCGAACGGCTCGGCGCAAAGCGCCATCGATGCGCGCACCCTTGCCGATTGTCTGGAGCGCGAGGCGCATGTCACGGATGCGCTCAAGGCCTATGAGTCTGCGCGGCTGGGGCCAACCTCGAATGTCGTGCTGACCAACCGCTCGAACCCGCCCGATTTTATCAACATCAAGGTGGAAGAGCTTGTCGGCGACAAGCCGTTCGACAATCTCGACGATTACATCACGCAGGATGAATTGCGGAAGATGTCGGACAGCTACAAGAATGTCGCGGGTTTTGCGCTGACGAAGTAATTCGTCATTGCGAGGCCTCGCAATTGTGCAGGTTCACCCCACAAGGGGGAGGGAGAGACCCCAATCAACGAATGAGTGAAGCCGCACAGCAATGACGGGCGATTTACAGGTCCGCGTAAACATCCTCGCCGCGCACTTCCACCTTGTAGGTGCGCAGGGCGATTGAGCAGGGCGCGCCGACCGGCTTGCCGGTGGGAACATGAAAGGTGCCGAAATGCATGGTGCATTCGATCTCGTCGCCCATCAGGTCGCCTTCCGAGAGGCTGGACAGGCCATGGGTGCAGCGGTCGTCGGTGACATAAAAGGCCCCGTCGATATTGTAGACGGCAACTGCCGACTCGCCATGTTCGACGCGTTTGACGCTGCCCGGCGCGAGGTCCGAAGTCTTGCAGACGAAGATCATGCTGTCCGACACGTTGTTTCCTCCAATGGGGCGAGCGCCGGCCCTTTTAGAGCCATCTCGCCTCCCGGGGCAAGTTTTGTCCCGCAGGACGCGGGGAGGGGGCTGGTCCCATATTTCTTGAGCCAGTCCCATACTATGAGATTGACACCCTCGCAGGTCAGCTTAAAAAATCTTCGCTGAAACGCCTTCCCACAAGAGGTCACCCGATGCCCCGTTCCTATGTCGTCGACGATCCCGAGAAGGGCGTTTTCCTTCTCGATCGCGAGGTTCATGTCTCCGAGGAGGTCCTGCGCGAGGAAATGCGCAAGATTTTCGCCAAAACCTGGATCTATGTGGGGCATGGCTCCGAGCTGAAGAAGAACGGCGACTTCGTGACCCGTCGGGTCGCTGGCCGCCCGGTCATCTTCGTGCGCGACCAGAAGGGCGAGGTACAGTGCCATTTCAACACCTGCCGCCATCGCGGCGCGCTGGTGTGCGCGGATCGCCAGGGCAATGCCAAGCGCTTCTTCTGCGTCTACCACGGCTGGATCTACGGCAATGACGGCGATTTGCAGCGCGTGCCGGGTGATGAGGCCTATACGCCTGCCTTCGACAAGGACACGCTCGCCCTCAAGCGCCCCGCGCGTTTCGAGCAATATCGCGACTTCTGGTTCATGTCGCTCGATCCCGAAATCGTGCCGCTGACGGAATATCTGGGGCGCACGACCGAATATCTCGATCTGGTCATCGATCAGTCGCCCTCGGCCAAGATGGAAATCCTGCCCGGCACGCAGGAATATGACGTCGGCGCGAACTGGAAGCTGATGGTCGAAAACAGCGTGGATGATTATCATCTGCCCTCGACCCACGCGACCTGGCTGAACTTCATGGCCAATTCGGGCGTGAAGATGGAGCCGCCCAAGGAGAAGGGGCTCGTCCTGCCGACCAAGGGCTATGCCATCGATCTCGGCAACGGCCATTTCACGACCGATAATGTGAACTTCCGCGGTCGCCCGGTCGCAGCCTGGATCTCGCTTTATGGCGAGGAAGCCAAGGCGGAGATCGCCGAGATCAAGGCCGAGCTCGTCGAGCGTCTGGGCGAGGAGCGCGCCAACCGCGTCGCCCATACCAACCGCAATCTCGTGATCTTCCCCAACCTCGTCATCAATGACGGCTCATCGGTGACGGTGCGCACCTTCTATCCCGAAGGCGTCGGCAAGATGCATGTCACGGCCTGGGCGCTTGGCCCGGTGGAAGAAAGCGAGAGCGCGCGGGCGCGTCGTCTCGACGCCTTCCTGACCTTCTACGGCCCGGGCGGCTTTGCGACGCCTGACGACGTTGAGGCTCTTGAGCTTGTGCAGCAGGGTCTGGCCAATTGGTCGGATGATCGCTGGTCTGAAATGTCGCGCGGCATGGGCCGCGAGGGCGAACAGCTCAATTCCGACGAGCATCATCTGCGCATCTTCTGGCGCCATTGGAACGATATGATGGGAGCCGAATGATGACGCAGTCAAAAGTGACCCGCGCCGACGTCGAGGACTTCCTCTTTCACGAGGCTGCCCTGCTGGACGAATGGAAGCTGAACGAGTGGCAGGAGCTGCTCACCGACGATGCGACCTATCTCATTCCGCCCAACGACGATCTGGATGGCGATTATCGCAAGTCGCTGTTCATCATCGCCGATGATCGCGAACGCATTCGCCAGCGCATCATTCGCGTGCTCGATCCCAATTGCCACGCAGAACATCCCAAGTCCCGCACGCAGCGCATTGTCGGCAATGTGCGGCTGCTGGGCGAGGAGAATGGCGTCATTCTGGTGGCGGCAAATTTCATTTGCTACCGCTATCGCCGCTACGAGCGCGTCGGCCAATATGTCGGCAATTATCGCTACAAGCTGGTGCGCAACGGCGAGAGCTTCCTCATCCGCGAGAAGCGTATCGTCATCCAGGCCAATGAGCTTGGTCAGCTGGGATCCGTGAGCATCATGCTCTAGTTGGTCTCCCTCCCCCTTGTGGGGAGGGCCGACTCGCCACAAGGCGAGCGGGGTGGGGGCGTACGAATTCCATCCTGTACACATTTGAGTTCGGGCGGCGTGTCCTGAACTCCGAGATTTGCGCGACCCCCACCCCCAGCCGCTCCCCACAGGGGGGAGGGGATTCTACGAGCGTGCGTGTGACATCTGCTCGCTTCGCTCCTTGAAATGACGAGAGGGCCCAAAGCATGTCCGATCTTAAATTGACCCTCGCCTGCTGGGACTATGATCGCACGCGCCCGTTGATCGATGGACGCGTGAAGCCGCGCGGGATCGATCTTGAGGTGAAGATGCTGCGCCCGCGCGTGATGTTTCCGCGCATGCTGGAGGACAAGGAGTTCCACGCCTCCGAACTCTCGCTGGCGTCTTATGCAAGTCTGCTTGGGCGTGGCGACACGAGCTTCCGGGCGCTGCCTGTGGCGGTGTCGAAGATCTTCCGCCATTCCTGCATCTATGTGCGTCCGGGCGCTGGCATCTCGAAGCCCGAGGATCTGCGCGGCAAGCGCGTGGGCACCACGCAATATGGCTCGACCGCCGCCGTCTTCATGAAGGGCATGATCCAGGACGAATATGGCGTGGCCCCGCATGAAATGCATTGGTTCATGGGCGGGCTCGATGCGCCCACACAAGCGCCGCTGATTCCGTTCACCCCGCCCGACAATGTCACGCTCGAGATGCTGCCGCCCGGCAAGACGCTGGAAGCGATGATGGAGGCAGGCGAGCTCGATGCCCTGTTCTCGATCTACCTGCCCAAGATTTTCCTGGCTGGTTCGGAGCATTGCAAACGTCTCTTCCCGAACTTCAAGGAGGTCGAGAAGGACTATTACAAGCGCACGAAGATCTTCCCGATCATGCACACGATTGCCATGCGCGATGACGTCTTGCGCGAGCATCCATTTGCAGCCGCCAGCCTCTATGGCGCGCTGGTGGAAGCCCGCGACATTGCGGTGGAAGGTCTCTACGACACGGACGCGCTGCGCCTCGCGCTCCCCTGGCTGCTCGATCACATTGAAGAGGCGTGGTCGGTCTTCGGTCATGATTTCTGGGCCTATGGGCTGGAATCCAACCGCCCGACGTTGGCAGCCCTTGGCCGCTATGTTTTCGAGCAGGGCCTCTCGCCGCGCATCGTCCTGCCGGAAGAGATCTTCATGCCGGGTCTCGATTAGGCGCGCGCGCGCCCCATTGACGCCCCGCGCGCACGCTCTAAGCTCCGCACTTCGATAAAAGCCGCCAGCAAATGAGCGGCATCGGGAGGATTCATGAAGACCAGATTTCTCGGACTCGCCCTCGGTCTTGCTTTGGCCGCGCCCGCGCAGGCCGCCGATCAGGCAATGATCGATGCCGCCCGCAAGGAGGGCGAGATCAATTGGTACACGACGCAGATCGTGAACCAGTTCGTGCGCCCCGCCATCAGCGCCTTTGAAAAAAAATACGGCGTGAAGGTCAATTATTTCCGCGGCAATGCGACCGACATTGCCATGAAGGTCGCGGCCGAATCCAAGGGCGGCCGCGTCATGGCCGATGTGGTCGATGGCACAGCCACCAGCGTCATGCTCCGCCGCGAGGGGCATGTCATGCAATGGGTGCCCGAGAACAAGTTTGAAAAGCAGTTCGTCGATCCCGAAGGCTATTGGATCGCGTCCAACTTCTATGTCCTGACGCCCGGTATCAATACCGAGATGGTCAAGAAGGGACAGGAGCCGCGCAGCTATGCCGATCTGCTCGATCCCAAATGGAAGGGCAAGATGCTGTGGAATGCCACCTCGTCAGCCTCGGCCGGCGCGGGCTTTGTCGGCACCGTGTTGCTGGGCATGGGCGAGGATAAGGGCATGGATTATCTGCGCGCGCTCACAAAGCAGAATGTCGTGTCTGTTGCCAGCTCCGGGCGTCAGGTGCTCGATCAGGTGATCGCGGGTGAATATCCCGTGGCGCTCCAGATCTTCAACAATCACGCTGTCATCAGCGCCAAACAGGGTGCGCCGGTGACCTGGGTTCCGCTCGATACTTCGCTCGCGGTCATCGCGACGATCTCGGTCATCAAGTCGACACCCAAGCCCAATGCGTCGAAACTGTTTGTCGAATTCGTCACTTCAGAAGAGGGCCAGAAACTGCTGGCGGATGCGGGCGAATTGCCCGTGCATCCCAATGTGAAGCCGATGGATCCGACTCTGCGTCCCGACGACGGCAAGTTCAAGGCAATCTTCATCAGTCCCGAGCAGCTTGAGCAATCCATGCCGCGCTGGTCGAAGACGTTCTCGGATATTTTCCGCTAAAACCAAGAGCGCTACGCGCCTTCAGGAGAAAGAAATGCCGAAACGGCATCAGAAAACGGGACTTTCGCGCCGCACCTTCGCCGGTGCAGCGCTTGGTCTTGCCATCTTGCCCTCCATTGGACGGGCGCAGGAAACGGACTTCGCAAAGCTCGCCCTGGACACCAGCGCAGAGCGTGCCGAGCGCATCCTGCGGGCTGCCAAGGAGGAGGGCGTGCTCATCGTCTATGGCTCGGCCCCGGTCGAGGACATGTCGGCGATCTTCACGGCATTTGAGAAAAAATACGCCATCAAGGTGCGCTATTGGCGCGCCGGCCCACAGGAGCTGATCCGTCGCACCGAGACCGAATATCGTGCGGGCCGTTTCGATGTCGATATCGTGCAGGCCAATGGCCCGACGATGGAGGCAATCCGCCGCGAGAACGTGTTCCAGAAAGTCTATTCGCGCTTCCATTCCGAGCTGCTGCCCCAAGCCGCCCCGGCGCATGGCGAATGGGTTGGCGAGCGGCTGAACATCATCATCGGCGCCTATAACACCAAGTCCGTGTCGGCTGCGTCGCTGCCCACAAGCTACGAGGGTTTTGCGGATGCGCGCTGGACCGGCAAGATTGCGGTCGAGGCAACCGATTACGATTGGCTTGCGACCGTTGTTTCGGCGATGGGCGAGGAAAAGGGCATCGAGACCTTCAAGCGGATCGGTCGCACGGCGGGTTTCTCCGTGCGCAAGGGCCATACGCTGATCACGACGCTGGTCGCGGCGGGCGAGGTGCCTGTGTCGCTCAACGTCTTTTCCTACAAGGTCGACCAGCTTGCCAAGGAAGGCGCGCCGATTGCCCCGCTCATGATTCCCCCGGCAGTGGGGCGCGTGAATGGCATCGCGGCAACGCGACGTCCCTCGCACCCCAATGCCGCGCTGCTCTATTATGAATTTATGCTCTCGGAGGGCCAGCAGGTCTTGCTGGAGCGTGAGTTCACGCCGACAAACCAGCGCATTCAGGCGCTGCCCGCAGGCATGAAGCTCGACTTCGTGGATTCAGCAAAATTGCTGGATGAAGGCGAGAAGTGGACACAGCTCTGGAAAGAGATCACGAGCCTGCGCCCGGGGAAATAGAGCCTCGTCATTGCGAGGAGCGTAGCGACGCGGCAATCCATCTGGCGCCGCGTCGGTTGAGAGATGGATTGCTTCGCTTCGCTCGCAATGATTGGCGTTTGCTCACGCCCCGGCAAGCACGCGCTTGCCGACTTTTTCCAGCAGCAATTGATGCGCGCGGTCGACGACCTCATCTATCGAGGGCGTGCGCGCAAGAATGCGGGCGGCTGCTGCCGAGACTTCCTCGCGCGTCGGGACATGGGGCAGATGGACGCCTGCCAGCACGTCGGATGCGCGATGCTGTGCATCGGCAAGACGCACGCGCAGGTCGCTTGCATTGGGCAGGTTCGCGATCGCGAGGCTGAGGCTGGCGGCAATCTGCTCGATATTGAAAGTCGCAACGACATCGGCCGCAGCCTTGTTGACGACGCGCGCGCCTAACTTGTGCTCGTTGCGCAGCACGGCGTCGGGCGGCGACTTCATTTGCGAGACGATGCCCAGTTTCGACAGGCCGAAGAGTAGATAATAAGTGACGTCGATCTCGAACCAGCGGAAGCCCTGCCGCACGCTCGATTGATAGGCGTGGTGGTTGTTGTGCCAGCCTTCGCCCATGGTGACGATGGCCAGCCACCAATTGTTGCGGCTGTCATCGCCCGTCACATAGCGCTTCCTGCCATGCACATGGGCCAGCGAATTGATGCAGAACGTGCCGTGATAGACCGCGACCGTGCTCCAGAAAAAACCGACCACGAGCCCGCTCCACCCCGCCAGCGCAAAGCAGAGCACGGCGAGCACGATGGCAGGCGTCAGCTCGTAACGATGCAGCCAGCGCAATTCGGGATATTTGGCGAAATCCTCGATCTTCACGAGATCGGTGGACTCGTTCTTCCTGGCGAAGATCCAGCCGACATGGGAATAGAAAAAGCCCTTGTGGCGCGGTGAATGAATGTCCTCGGGCAGATCCGAAAACAGATGGTGATGGCGGTGTTTTGCGCCCCACCAGAGAACGCTCTTCTGCGCCGTGCTTTGTGCAAGGCAGGCGAGAATGAACTGGAACACGCGCCCCGTCTTGTAGGTGCGGTGCGAGAAATAGCGGTGGTAGCCACCCGTCACGCCAAACATGCGCAACCAGTAAAGGCCGATGCCAAGCGCGGCGGCCTCAAAGGTGACGCCGGTCCAGATCGCGGCGAAACAGGCCAGATGCACGCCCACGAACGGGACAGCTTGCGGATAGATGATGTCGTCGTGGTCTGACCCATCCACCGGAGCGGCGCGACCATCCTGGGGCATATTCGTCAAGGCAACGTCCTTTGTTGCAAGCAATCCGGCGAGCGCGCCATTTTAGCGTCACCTACACGGGAATAAAGAGGTCACCCACCCTTTTCACGTATGATTATGCAGGCCCAAATCGGGCGAATTGAGGACGTCTGAACCTGTGGCAGGCTGACGGCGTTGCAGACACATGGCACAGGAAACGCTGAGAGTCGGCATTGTTGTTGCCCGCCGTCGCACGACGGGGCTTTGGGGCGCGGAAAGCTGGCTGCCCGTTGCAGCGCTGGATCTGCCCGAATGCTCTGCGCTGCCTCCGCAAGGCGATGGCGATTTGCGCGTCCTGGGCGGTGTCGAGATCGAGCTGCATGCCGGGCAGACCGCCCATTATCTCGACAATCTCGGCTCGGGCCGTCCCGCCCTTTGGGTGGGGCTGTGGCTGTGCGCGGGTGAGCCCCGGCTCGGGGCTGTCACGCTCGATCCCTATGAGGGCGAGGCCATGGCTGAGGGGATCGGTGAGATTGTGGAAGCGGTCGCCATGCCCCACGCCCTGCGCCTCGGCTTGGGCGATTTTGTCGCGCGTTGGCATGTCGAGCGCCCCTTCATCAAGCGCCAGCGCGATCGCATTGGCAATCGCGAGGCAGGCGGCCCGCCGTCGCGGCGGTGCTGAGGATCCAAATGCAGCGCCGCGCGTTGGGTGGACCGGAGGCGAGCATCATGAAGCGCGAAAACATCGACCGCCGCCATTTTCTGACAACGATCGGTCGCGCCTCCGGTGCTGGCGCAACAGGCGCTGTGCTGCTGCCGGCATTGAATGCGCCAGCGCAAGCCTATGACCCTGGGCCCGACGAGCGCCGCGCGCGCTATCAAGCCGATGCGCCTGACGTGAAGGCCTTCTACCGCACCAATTTCTACGAAACCCTGAAGCGTTGAGGTCCGCGCCATGCTGGTAAAGCGCAGAGGCTCCGCACGGCCAGATATTTCCGCCCAAGCGCTGAGCGGGCTGGCCTCTGCTGCAATTGACAGGCGCAGCTTTCTGGCGCGCTCGGGCCTTGCTGCGGCAGGGCTTTCCACGCTCGGCACGCTCACGCTTGGCGCGGTGCAGCGCGCGAAGGCTGCTGGCTCATCCGTATCTGGCCCGGAAGTCGTCATTCGCAAGAACATCTGCACGCATTGCTCGGTGGGCTGCACGGTGACGGCGGAAGTCGTCAATGGCGTATGGGTCGGGCAGGAGCCCTCATGGGAGAGTCCGCTCAATCGCGGCACGCATTGTTGCAAGGGCGCCTCCATCCGCGAAATCGTGCATGGCGACCGTCGGCTGCGCTATCCGATGAAGCTCGTGGGCGGTCAATGGCAGCGGATATCGTGGAATGACGCGATTGACGAAATCGCGGCCAAGACTTTGGCGATCCGCGAGGCGAATGGCGCAGACAGCGTCTATTGGCTGGGCTCTGCGAAATTCACCAATGAAGCCGCCTATCTTTTGCGTAAATTCGCGGCGTTCTGGGGCACCAATTCGGTCGATCATCAGGCGCGCATCTGCCATTCGACGACGGTGGCTGGCGTTGCAAATACCTGGGGCTATGGCGCGCAGACCAACAGCTACAATGATATTCGCAATGCCAAGACGATGATCATCATGGGCGGCAATCCGGCTGAAGCCCATCCGGTCTCGCTCCAGCATGTGCTCTCGGGCAAGGAGCTCAACAAAGCCAATCTCATCGTGATCGATCCGCGCTTCACGCGCACGGCGGCCCATGCCACCGAATATGTGCGGCTGCGGCCAGGCACCGATATTCCCACCATCTGGGGCATGCTCTGGCATATTTTCCAGAATGGTTGGGAGGACAAGCAATTCATCGCCGAGCGCGTCTACGGCATGGATGCCGTGCGCAAGGAAGTCGAGAAATGGACGCCCGACGAGGTCGAGCGCGTCACCGGCATTCCCGGCGCGCAATTGAAACATGTCGCAGAACTCTTTGCGACGCAGCGACCTTCAACGCTGATCTGGTGCATGGGCGCGACGCAGCACACGGTTGGCACCGCCAATGTGCGCGCCTTCTGCATCCTTTGTCTTGCAACCGGCAATGTCGGCAAGCCCGGCACAGGCGCGAATATTTTCCGCGGGCACACCAATGTGCAGGGCGCGACGGATCTCGGTCTCGATGTCACGACTCTGCCGCTCTATTACGGACTCGTCGAAGGCGCGTGGAAACATTGGGCCCGTGTCTGGGACGTCGAATATGACTGGCTTCAGGCCCGTTTCGATGAAGTGCCAGCCATTGCCGGACGCAAGGCGCGCACCCGCAAGGAAAATATGGAGACGCCCGGCATCACGTCCACGCGCTGGTTCGATGCGGTCAATCTTCCTGCTGAACAGATTGACCAACGCACGGGCCTCAAGGCGATGATGGTGTTTGGTCACGGCGGCAATACGGTGACGCGCATTCCTCAGGCGGTGGAAGGCATGAAGAAGCTTGATCTTCTTGTCGTTGCTGATCCACATCCCACGACATTCGCGGCGCTCAATGCGCGCCAGGACAATACATATCTTCTGCCCATTGCGACCTCGCTTGAAATGGAGGGCTCGCGCACGGCCTCGAACCGGTCGCTGCAATGGGGCGAAAAAATTGTCGATCCGGTATTTGAATCCAAAGATGATTATCAGGTGATGTATCTGCTGGCGGAAAAATACGGCTTTGCAGAGGGCCTGTTCAAACACATCAAGGTCGACAACAAGTCACCGCAGGCTGACGATATTCTGCGCGAGATCAATCGCGGCGGCTGGTCGACGGGCTATTGCGGCCAGAGCCCCGAGCGGCTGAAGGCGCATATGCGCAACCAGTCGAAATTCGATCTCGTCACCTTGCGCGCGCCCAAGGATACGCCCGAGGTGGGCGGTGATTATTACGGCCTGCCATGGCCCTGCTGGGGCAAACCCGAAATCCGCCATCCCGGCACGCATATTCTCTACAACACCAATCTGCATGTGAAGGATGGCGGCAGCACGTTTCGTGCGCGCTTCGGCGTCGAGCGCGGGGGTGAAACCCTGCTGGCTGAAAATTCCTTTTCGCTCGGCTCCGAACTCACCGACGGCTATCCCGAAATCACATTCGGCATCATGAAGAAGCTCGGTTGGGACGCCGATCTCACGCAGGACGAACGCGACACGATCACGCGCATCGGTGGCGACAATCCCGATACGGTGAGCTGGGCCATCGATCTTTCCGGCGGCATCCAGCGCGTGTGTCTCGATCACGGCATCATGTTCTATGGCAATGGCAAGGCGCGTGCGAATGCGTGGAATTTGCCAGATCCCGTGCCGGTGCATCGCGAGCCGATCTATACGCCGCGCGCCGATCTTGTCGGCAAATATCCCACGCGCCCGGACGAGCGGCAGTTTCGCATTCCAAATATCGGTTTCTCTGTGCAGAAATCCGCCATTGACCGCAATATTGCGCGCGACTTCCCCATCGTCCTCACCTCGGGCCGCATCGTTGAATTCGAAGGCGGGGGCGAAGAAACGCGCTCCAACCGCTGGCTTGCCGAATTGCAGCAGGACATGTTCATCGAGGTGAATGTGCAGGATGCGGCCGAGCGCGGCATCAAGGATGGACAGGTCGTCTGGGTCTATGGCGCGGAAAATGGCGCGCGCATCAAGGTGAAGGCGCTGGTGACCGAACGCGTCGGGCGCGGCGTCGCGTGGATGCCGTTTCATTTTTCCGGCTGGTATCAGGGCGAGGATATGCGCGGCTTCTATCCCAAGGGCGCGGACCCGATCGTGCTGGGTGAAAGCGCCAATACAGTCACGAGCTATGGTTTCGATCCAGTGACGGGCATGCAGGAACCCAAGGCGACGCTCTGCCAGATCCGCACGAGCTGAGCGGAGACTTAAAATCATGGCCAGAATGAAATTCCTCTGCGACGCCGACCGCTGCATTGAGTGCAATGCCTGCGTGACTGCCTGCAAGAATGAGCACGACGTGCCCTGGGGCATCAATCGCCGCCGCGTGGTGACGATCAATGACGGCAAGCCCGGCGAGCGGTCTGTCTCGATGGCCTGCATGCATTGCACCGATCCGCCTTGCGCGGCGGTGTGCCCGGTCAATTGCTTCTATCAGACGGCCGATGCGGTGGTGCTCCATTCCAAGGAGATCTGCATTGGCTGCGGCTATTGCTTTTATGCCTGTCCCTTCGGTGCGCCCCAATTTCCCAAGCTCAGCAATTTTGGATCGCGCGGAAAAATGGACAAATGCACCTATTGCGCAGGCGGGCCCGACGTCGATCTCTCGCTCAAGGAATATGAGCGATACGGCTCCAACCGTCTGGCGGAAGGCAAGCTCCCGCTTTGCGCTGAAATGTGTTCGACGAAAGCGCTGCTGGCGGGCGACAGCGACATGGTGGCGGATATCTACAAGCAGCGCGTCATGGTGCGCGGCTATGGCTCGGGTGCGTGGGGGTGGCGCACGGCCTATCGCGAGACGGTCACGATTTAACCTTCTCCCAGAGGGAGAGGGTGGCTCCGGCGCGTCGATGGACTACGCACTGAGGAGAAGCACGAAATGAAATGCTTTCGCCTGTTAGCTCTTCTCCTCTTTTTCGTCGGCGCTCCTGCCTTTGCGCAGCAGCCGGCGAGCGGCCCCAATCCCACCGCGCAATCGGCGACCGAGGACCAATTGTTCAAGCAGGAGCGCACGATTGGCGGGCGCATCACAATTCCCGATGAGCGCGCGCAGGTTCTGATTCAGCCTCAGGGCCGCTATTGGCGGCAGTTTCACGAAGTCTATCTGCCGTGGATCGCGGGCGCATCCATTCTGCTGATGCTCATCGTGCTGGTTCTTTTCTACATGATCGCTGGCCCCACGCGGGCTGCCGCATCCACGGGTCGGCGCATCATCCGCTTTGGCTTCGTCGAGCGTTTCACGCATTGGATGGTCGCGACATCCTTCATCATTCTGGGCCTTACGGGGCTGAACTATTTTTTCGGCAAGCGGCTGATCATGCCATGGCTCGGCGCGTCGGCTTTCGGCGCGTTCAGTGAATGGGCCAAATATGCGCATAATTTCTTCGCATGGCCGTTCACGCTCGGCGTGCTGGCGATGGTTGTCTTGTGGTCGCGTGACAATATGCCGAGGCGGCTTGATTGGGCCTGGCTGAAAGCCGGCGGTGGTCTCACAGGGCGCACGCATGTTCATGCCGGGCGGTTCAATGCGGGGCAGAAGATCATGTTCTGGGGCGTTGTGCTCGGCGGCCTTGCCATGTTCCTGTCTGGCCTGATGCTGCTGCTTCCGCTGGTTTTCGTCGGCGTCAACGCAATGCAAGTGACCAACATCGCGCATGGCACGATTGGCGCGCTCTTCATCACTGCCATTCTCGCCCATATTTACATTGGCACGATCGGAATGGAGGGCGCGTTCGATGCGATGGGCGATGGCAGCGTTGATCTTGCCTGGGCGCGGCAGCATCACGACCTCTGGGCCGATGAGGTCGCAGGCAGCGCCACGCGTGAAGAACCGCCGCCGCCCGCCGAGGGCGTGCGCCAACGCCTCTAGGGGGAACGCCATGCGCATCATGTCCCATGCCGGTCTTGCCGCCGCATTGCTGTGCGGGTTGAGCGCAAGCGCGCAGGCCGAGCGCGCGGATCTTTGCGGCGAGCTTTTGGCTTTTGTGAGCAAGGCGGAGGGGGATAAGACTCAAGCTCCCGCACAGGCCGCCACCGCCGTGCAGGCGCCGTCCCAAGATCAGCCACGTCCGGCGGCGGGTGGCAGCGATGCGCCACAACAAAGCTCGGGGCTCAGCGCGCCGGTGACACATGGGGGTGCTGGAGCATCGGGCCCGCAGGGACAGGCGCAGGAGACAGCACCCACCGCGCAAGCCAATCCCCGGGCGAGCCAGTCTGCGCCCGCACCCGCGCCAGCAGCTGTTGCCGGCCCGGTCGCGCCGCAGCCAAGCGCCGAGGCGCTTTTGGCCGCGCAGTCAGCCATTGATGGCAAGGATCTCCTCGCTTGTCGCGACGCCACACAGAAAATGCGGCGCGCGGGCGTCAACCTGCCGCCCGCACTTCTGGCTCTTGGCGCACTGGATCCGAAATTGCTGAAATGAAGAGAGCAGGGCGGAGCCGGCACTGACAGCGCCGGCTCCTGAAGCGTTTACTTGATCAGGTAAGGCCAGACCTCAACCGCGCCGCGCCAGGTCATTTCCAGCGCCACGTAGACGATGACCGCCAGACCGACATAGGCGATCCAGCGATGGCGCTGGAGCAGGCGGGCAATGAAGGACGCAGCGATCCCCATCAGGCCGATCGACAGAACCAGGCCGAAAACGAGAATCCAGGGATAGTCCCGCGACGCGCCCGCAACTGCGAGGACGTTGTCGAGCGACATGGAGACGTCGGCGACGAGGATCTGCCAGGCCGCCTGCGCGAAGGTCTTGCGCGGGGCGTCGGGCGAGTCGATGCCGGCTTCAACGGCGTCGAGATCATGCGAGCCTTCGCCCGCACGCAATTCGACCCACATTTTCCACGAGACCCAGATCAGCAGCAGGCCGCCAAAAAGCAGCAGGCCGACAATCGAGAGCAATTGCATTGTGATGCCGGCGAAGATGATGCGCAGCACCGTGGCCGCGCCAATGCCGATCATAATGGCCTTGGCGCGTTGGTCCTTGGGGAGGCCTGCCGCAGCAAGGCCGATGACAATGGCATTGTCGCCCGCAAGCACGAGGTCGATCATGACGACCTGGAGGAGGGCGGAGAGGGCATCGAGGGTAAAATAGGCGCTCATATCTGGGGTCCACTTCATGAACGGGAAGTGAGCCGGAATCGCACCCCTGCCCAAACCACCGGAGCAGAGCCAGAGAAACCGGGCCACAAAACGTCCAGTCCGACATCGCAGCTTTTTGAAAGCTGCCAGAGGGGCCCGGCCTGGTGAGGAACAGTCTAGGGTGCCTTCGAAAACCCATCAAGGGGCAATCGGCAGCTTGGCAGAGATGCTCTGAAATTTGCAATTTTTTTAAATTTATCTTTTCACAGCAAGTAATTAGCAGAATATTAGATAGGCGTCAGCGATACCCTGCGGGCTGTCGGTTTTTGCGGTTCCGGGCACTTTGGACATGACGCCGAGATTTTCTGCAAAAATGACCGGGCTTTTGGGTCGCCATCTCGAAGGGGCGCTGGTCCATTGCGAGCGGCGTCATGCGCGTGTCGCCGTGCGCCTTGCGGGCCGGGGGCTTCTTGCCGACGGGGCGGAATTCGATCTCCAGACAATCGATGTTTCTGCCGGCGGCATGTGCCTGGAGGCCGAGGTGCGCCCGTCGCTGGGGCAAAGGCTCGTCGTCTACCTTGAACTCATCGGCGGCTTGCAGGGCGAGGTAGTGCGCCTGACCGAAGATGGGTTCGGCATGTCCTTCCGCGCCACCTTGCGCAAGCGCGACAAGATTGCCGACCAGCTCACCTGGCTCATCAACCGCGAGCATCTGGGCGCGGATGGCGAACGCGGCCTTGAATCTATCAAGCCGCGGCGTGTCGATTATTCTCTGACGAGCGAGAGTGGGGCGGCTGCGGTCAAGATCATCGACCTGTCGCGCAGCGGTGTCGCTCTCCTGAGCGAGGTGCAGCCGGACAAAGGCCTGTGGGTCACCATCGGGCGGACGCGCGGGCGCGTCCTGCGCAGCTTCCCGGGCGGCTTCGCGCTGGAATTTGCCCGCGCCATTCCCATCGAGGCCTTCGATCCAGATGTTACGCTTTGAAAGTGCCGATCAGCCAGCGCGGGCCAGCGAAAAGGCCGGTGTGCGGAACGATGGCACGCGAGGCTCGGGTGCGGCAGGAGGTGAAATGGCGCGCGCATCGCGCAACATCCGCAGGCGGCGCGGCAATTCGCGCATGAAGCGTTCGCAGGTGTCCCGCAGCGGTCCGGGCTCTGGCCGCGCACGCGCAACGATCGGGCCTGCATCGAGCAGAAACTTTTCCGCCGGCTTGAGCAGCAAGGCAAGGCGGCGGTAATCGTCGGGCTGCTTCATGACGTGCATGGCCTCGGCAATCCTGGGCACGAGCGCGTCGAGTTCCATCGCAACGCGCGCAATATGGTTCAGCTCAGCCTCGTTCACGACTTAATCGCTCCTTTACGAATCATTAACAAATAATGGCACGGGGGCGCGTACACGCGCGATCATTATCGCGCGCAGTGTGAAACATGGGGGCGGACCGCGCTTGCTCTTTACCAAATTTTAGGCCACGTTTGGAGAGAATTAATGTTTGTTTTCATAAAGGTAAGATTATGTCTGTCAAAGCGCTACTGCGTGGCGCGCGCAAGTTGGTCAGCCGTCAGGCGCCCCTCGCAAAGGGCGTGAAAATCTCGTCCTCCGCCGTGGTGACGCGCGACAGCGAGATCGGTGCCTATAGTTTCATCGGGCATGGCGCAGCCATCACGCGCGCAACGCTTGGCCGCTATGTTTCGATTGCCAATAATGTTTCCATTGGCATGGGCGAGCACGAGCTTGATCGTGTCTCGACCAGCAGCGTTTTCTACGCCTGCACATATGATGAGCTGACCAAAGCGCCGTGCGTGATCGGGCCGGATGTGTGGATCGGCGTCGATGCCATCGTCCGGCGCGGCGTGACCATCGGTCTTGGCGCGGTGATCGGGGCAAATTCCTTCGTCAACCGCGACGTGCCCGATTTCGCCATTGCGGTGGGCTCGCCCGCCCGTGTCATCGGCCACCGTTTCACGCCCGCCCAGCAGGATGTCATCCGCGCGAGCCGCTGGTGGGAGCATGAGCGCGCGGAGGCCGAGGCCCTTATTGCGCAGCTGGAGGCGGGGTTTGCGCAAGAGTCGCAGGGCTGATTGCACAGGCAGAGGCGACAGACTGCAGCACCCCATGGCATAAGGGCGCCGCAACATATTTCAATCAGTCCCGTGAGCCCATGATTCGCCTCGAAAACATCAGCAAGCAGAATGGTCATCAGATCCTCTTCATCGAAGCCTCGGCAACGCTTCTCAAAGGAGAGAAGATCGGCCTCGTAGGCCCCAACGGTGCGGGCAAGACCACGCTGTTTCGCATGGTTACGGGGCAGGAACTGCCAGACGAAGGGCAGGTCGGCGTCGATCGCGGCGTGACCATTGGCTATTTCAGCCAGGATGTCGGCGAGATGTTTGGGCGCAGCGCCGTCGCCGAGGTGATGGATGGCGCGGGCCCCGTGAGCGCTGTGGCTGCCGAGCTGGCCGAGCTCGAGGCCGCCATGGCCGATCCCGCCCGTCTCGATGAGATGGACGAGATCATCGAGCGCTATGGAGAAGTGCAGGGGCGCTTCGAGGAGCTTGATGGCTATGCGCTCGATGGCCGGGCGCGCGAAGTGCTGGCCGGCCTGAGCTTCACCGAAGAGATGATGGACGGCGATGTCGGCGCGCTGTCGGGCGGCTGGAAGATGCGCGTGGCGCTTGCCCGCATTCTCCTCATGCGCCCAGACGCCATGCTGCTCGATGAGCCGAGCAACCATCTCGATCTCGAAAGCCTCATCTGGCTTGAGGAATTTCTGAAAGGCTACGAGGGCGCCTTGCTGATGACCTCGCATGACCGCGAGTTCATGAACCGCATCGTCACCAAGATTGTTGAAATCGACGGCGGCGGCCTGACGACCTATTCGGGCGATTACGAATTCTACGAGCAGCAACGCGCGCAGAATGAAAAGCAGCAGCAGGCGCAGTTCGAGCGCCAGCAGGCGATGCTCGCCAAGGAAATCAAATTTATCGAGCGCTTCAAGGCGCGCGCCTCCCATGCCGCGCAGGTGCAAAGCCGCGTGAAGAAGCTCGACAAGATCGAGCGGGTGGAGCCGCCCAAGCGCCGCCAGACGATCCTGTTCGAATTCCCGCCCGCACCCCGCTCCGGCGAAGATGTCGTGACCCTGAAGGATGTGAACAAGGGCTATGGCAAGCGCATCATTTATGAGGGGCTGGACTTCCAGATCCGCCGCCGTGAGCGCTGGTGCGTCATGGGCATCAATGGCGCGGGCAAGTCGACGCTCCTGAAACTGGTCACGGGCTCGACCGAGCCGGATGCTGGCGCGGTGACGCTGGGGGGCAGTGTAAAGCTCGGCTATTTCGCGCAGCATGCGATGGAGCTGCTTGAGGGCGACCGCACGGTGTTCCAGTCGCTGGAGGATTCCTTCCCGCAGGCAGGGCAGGGTGCGTTGCGCGCCCTGGCCGGTTGTTTCGGCTTCTCGGGCGATGATGTTGAAAAGCGGTGCCGGGTGCTGTCAGGGGGCGAGAAGGCGCGTCTCGTGATGGCCAAGATGCTCTACGATCCGCCGAACTTCCTCGTGCTGGACGAGCCCACCAACCATCTCGACATGGCGACGAAGGAAATGCTCGTCACCGCGCTGTCGCAATATGACGGCGCGATGCTTTTCGTCTCGCACGATCGCCATTTCCTCGCAGCTCTTTCCAACCGCGTGCTGGAACTTACCCCCGAAGGCATCCATCAATATGGTGGCGGCTATACGGAATATGTCGCGCGCACCGGCAAGGAAGCGCCCGGATTGCACGAGTAACATTTTGACTAATCGAATGTTTGTAACGCGTTGTTTGGTGATGAACGCATAAGATTGCTTGAGTGCGGCGCATTCGGCTGCCGTGCTCAAGGAAGGGTTCCGCCGCATGATGTCGTTTCGTAAATCGCTCCTCGTCATTGCGACGCTCGGCGCCTCCAGCCTTTGCGCCACCTTCGCGGCCCATGCCGATGGCGCCATCGCCTATGACAAGTTTTCGGGCCGCGCCGGCTGGTCTTGGAATGCACGCCCGCAGCAGGCTGCGCGCGCTGCCATGGCCGAATGCGGAACCCGAGGTTGTGTGGTGGTCACGCGTATCAGGGCCAATTCCTGCGGCGCTCTGGCAACGACGGCCAACAATCGCGGCTGGGGTGCTGCGACGCGTCCCAACCGGGAAGCGGCAAAATACGCGGCCTACCAGGCCTGTCAGCGCGTCAATTACGGCGAGTGCCGGCTGCGTGTGTCCGACTGCTCGCGCTGAGATCGACCCTCACGGGGCCTTGAAGATCCGCTTCCAGTCGCGCTTCATGTCGACGACTGTCCAGCCATCGATGGCGGCGGCTTCCAGCGCCATGTCCAGCCGACCAAAGGCCGCGTGTCTGTCATAGGCAAATTCGCGCTCTGCATCAGTGTGGTGGACGATCAGGCCGAAGCGGCGTCCCGCTGTTTTGGTCGTCCATTGCAACATTTCAAGATCGCCGTCCGAATTGCCAAAAGCAGCGATCGGGCGGCGTCCGATGAAGGCATTGATGCCGACAGGCTTGCCTCCCTTGTCATCAATGAAGGTGATTTCGGGCAGGCGAAAGAGCACCGGAATATCGCCCCGCATCTGGAAGCGCGTCTTGATCGTGGACCCCACCACCTGCTCGGGCGGTACGCCATAAACCTGCTCGCTCCAGACGCGCACGAATTCAACGCCGCCGCCTGACACAATGAAGGTCTTGAAGCCATTCGCGCGCAGATAGGCCAGCAGCTCAAGCATGGGCTGATAGACGAGCTCCGTATAAGGCCGGTTGAATTTTGGATGGCGTGCCGTTGCAAGCCAGTCTTTCACGATCTGCTCGAATTGCGCGGTCGTCATCCCCGCATGGCTTGCCATGACCAGTTCGAGCAAGCCGTGCTCGCCTGCCTCTGCCAGCGCTTTCATGTCGCCGTCAATTGCTGCCTTGAAGGGCTGTTTGCCAGTCCACTCAGGGTGCATGGGGGCGAGCGTTTTCACGCGATCGATGGCGAAGGCCAGCTGAACATACATGGGCTGTTCGACCCATAAGGTTCCGTCATTGTCGAAGGTCGCGATGCGCTGCGGCAGGGGCACGAAATCCGCCGAGCCCTCGCGCGTCACACTGGCAACAAAAGTCAGGATGGCTTGTTTTGCTGCCCCCTCATTCCATGAGGGCAAGGGATCAGCCGGCTGCGCCACGGCGTTCCCGGCGAGGGGAAGCAAAAACAGGCAAAGCAAAACAACCCGACGCACCCAGCTTGTTACAATCATGATGCGTCTCCCAAATGAAATCGAAGAGGGAAAGCTGTGCTTTGGCTGCGGGCAATGTTCCAGAAGGCGATCCTTTGGCTCGTAACTATATAATGCGGACAAAAGTTGCCGGCTCATGGCATGGGTCATTTTGTGCAAGCCGACGATGTTGAAAATCTCGACTGAGATTGCGCGTTAAATTTGCTCTTTTAATTGCTTTTCCGATCGCGGCATGTGTGGCGAAGTCCAAAATACTTCAAGGAAAATGGCGCTCTATTTTCTGGATTCCAGATTACATTACCTGTTACCGGCGCGGCATTTATATTTTGGGCGCAATTTGGAAATATTTAGAATTTTTTTGAAAGCTTTAGAAAAGCTTTTGCGAGATCGGGCTCTCAGCCGTTTTTTAAACAGAAGCGGCATACGCCATAGGCATCTAATACCGAGATGTTTGTGCGTAATTTGAACAAAAAGTAACACAATATGAAATGTCTGAAATTTTATTCAGTACAAAATCTATTTTGTTTCAATTAAAGAAAAGTAATTTGAGATTATTTTTAGTTAATATTACGTTAGTGCTGCGGCGGATGCTTGTTGTTGTAGGCCTATTCCTCCTAACTCTTGGTTAACGGTTCGGCGATTCGGTTCGGGTGGCGGTTTCGAGGTTAGTTTGACCTTGGGAACGTACATATCCCGGCCCGGCAGGAAACGTGCGACCGAAATTCAGTGAATGGCCGACGAAAGCCAGCATTAAAATCAAGATGAGGCATCTATGACCAACGGAACCATGTCGAAGATTAAGAGAACCGATCGCTCTGCTTGGTTTTTGACGCCATTTCTGTCGTTGATCCTGAATCCGACAAATGTGCTGGCCCAGGCATACAATTACTCAACGGTTGACGGCGCTGGCGGCACCGGCACGTTCGTCGGTTCGGGCATGTCGTTTTCGAACACGAATTTCACGAACTTCACCACCCGCGGCGGCGCAGGCAGCGGCGGCGGCGGCGGTTTGGGCGGCGTCTTCTTCGTCGATCAGAACGCGACGCTCAACCTGAACAACGTCCAGTTGTCGGGCAACGTGGCGCGGGGCGGCACGGGCGGCAGCGTGGCACAGATCGCGCTCTCGAATCTGAGCGTCAATCTGATCAACCAGTCGACTGACATCACCGCGATCACGGCTCCCGGCGGCACGCCTGCCTTGACCAGGGATATTGACGGCACTTATTTCGTCACTGGCATGACCATGGCCGGCGCGAATTCGCTCATCGCGGCAGGCGCGAATGCGTCCTTCGGTTCGGCGACCCTTTCGAACGGCACTATCGCGTCGGTAGACGGCACAACGGTCGTCTTTACGAACCCGGTGCAGGTTAACGCGAGTGCGGTGAAAAACCTCGTCGGTACCTCGTCGCTCGGCAGTACGACGATCATCTTGACGACCCCGACCTATGGCACGGCCGACATTGCGGTTGGCATGGCTGTTTACGGCGCGAACTTTGCGCCGGGAACGAAGATCGCGTCGACGACCCTCGACTCCAACAATAAGGTCTCCGCGGTCACCCTGAGCGCCCCGCCGATCGGTGGAACCTCGTTCAACTTCGACGCGATCGGCGTGACATCCTTCGATGCCACGCGGTTCACAGCCTCGGGCAACCAGATCACGCCGACCAGCCAGATGGCGGGTATTCAGGTCGGCATGACTGTGACCGGCAACGGCATTGCGAGCGGCACGACGATCACCGCCATTGCCTCAAATGGCGTCATCACGCTTTCGCAGCCTGTCACCGGCACGCCGACCGCCTTTACGGTCAGCAGCACCGCCGCTGTCACGGGCAGCAACGTTATTACCCTGCCGTCGGTGCGCAGCGACCTTGTCGTTGGCATGAAAGTCTCCGGCACCGGCATCGCTGCGAACACGACCATTGTCGCCGTCAATGGCGCGAGCCTGACCCTCAGCAGTCAGGTGACGTCTGGCACAGTTGCGGCAGTCGCCGCCGGCAACATGATCCTGTCGGCTTCGCCGGTGATCAGCAGCGGGGGCAACACCCTTACCTTGTCCTCGGTTGCCGGGTTGAAGGTGGGTGCGTTGCTGAAAGGCACGGATGTGCCAGCCAATGCCGTGATCTCAAACATCAACACTGCCACCAAGGTCGTCACCTACCGCATTGATGCGAACGCGGCGAGCCTGACGACCGGCGGCGCCATGAACGGGCGGACCGCGACGGGCACGGTTGGCAGCACTGGTAACAACGGCTTGGCTGGCAGCATGTACAGCGCCATCCTGCATGACGGCGAGGGTTCGCCGGGCACCAATGCCTATAACGCGGGCAACGGAAACGGAGCTGCGGGCGGTGTTGGCGGCAACGGCGGCGATGGTAGCCGTGGCTTGCCCTATAACCTCGACGCGATGGCGGCTGTAACATCGAGCACGCTCGGCGCGCTCAAGGATACGTTGGAAGCGGTCGCCGAGGGCACCCCTGATCCACTCCCCAAGCCCTCTGCGGCTGCTGCCAAGACGGGCGCTATCGTCATGGCCTGGTATGACGTCGCGGTCGCGACGGCGGACCTTATCAAATGGCAGGTTGACCTCGGCATGGGCCTCGTTGCGCACGGCGGCGACGGCGGCTCTGGCGGTTCGGGCGGCGACGGCTCGGCCTTCTTCGGCGGCGGCGCCGGCGGCAAGGGCGGTAACGGCGGCACGGGCGCGACGCCCATCACCGACGGTGGCGCGGGCGGCGACGGCGGCTCGGGCGGCGCGGGCGGCTTTGGCGCCGGCGGCGGCGCGGGCGGCAAGGGCGGCGACGGTGGCAGCAACGGCTCCAGCGTCAAGGGCGCAGCCGGCGACGGCGGCGAAGCAGGCTTTGGCGCCGGTGGCGGCTCGGACGGCAACGGCAAGGGCGGCGGCGGTGGCTCCGGCTTCGGCGGCGCAATTTTCGTTCGCAACGGCGGCACACTTTCGATCACCGGCAATGCCTTGTTCGAGAACAACGGCGTTCTGGCGGGCTCCAGCACCAATGGCGGCTCTGCGGGTGAATCTGCGGGTACCGACCTGTTCATGATGAAGGGCAGCAACGTCACGCTCTCGCCGGGAGCTGGCAAGACCATCACCTTCCGCGGCACCATTGCCGATGACAGCTCCGCAAGCATGGGCGGCCAATGGGCGTCAGGCGAGGGCGCAGACATCCAGATCACCGGCGGTGGTCTCGTGCAGTTTGAAGGCGCCAATTCTTACACCGGCCGCACCATGATCGGTGGCGCGACCCTGCAGGCAATTGATGGCGATACCATCCACACCGACAGCCAGATCTGGTTCAACGGTGGTGGCACCATTGGCCAATCCCTCTCCGACGCCAATGCGGGCGTGTTGTTGACCAGCGGCGACTTCAACCGCCGCGTGGGCGATTTGCCGAACCAGGTATTCTGGGCCGGCAGCGGCGGTTTTGCCGCCGAGGAAGGTGGCCTGACGCTCAACTTCGGCGCCATCGGCAGCACCGCACGCCAGACCCTTGTGTGGGACTCCAACGGCTTTGTGCCCGACGGCAAGACACTCGTTTTCGGTTCGGCCTTTGGCACGGGCGTCGTGACGCTGGTCAACGACGTCAACCTGAACACGAAGACCGGCCGCATCGCGGTCTATGACAACCCCGATGTAACGACCGATTATGTCGTGCTCCAGGGCAACTTCACCAACGGCAGCCTGATCTTCAATAGTGCAGGTTACGGCGGCACGACCTACATGACCGGTCTGAGCAGCCTGACCAATATGACGGTGCAGAACGGCACGATCGACACGCAATATGAAGACGTGATCGGCCGCTTGTTCGATCCGACAATTGGCGGCAATCTGACCGTCACCGGCGGCACGGTGAAGCTCCGCAGTGCGGAAAAAATCAACGCCCTGAACGTCAGCGCTCTTGCCAATCTCTATACCTACGATGCGATCACGGCGGGCAACATCATCAACGGCGGTTCGCTGACACTCAACGGCGGCCTGACTGCCAATGACGTGACCAATGGTCTGACCGGCACACTGAAGTTCGCCGGTGAGACCGCAGTTCGTGACATCACGAACTCCGGTCGCATGGAGATTGCCGCTGCGACTTCGGCGCGCAATATCGTGAACAACGTTCGTCAGTCGGACGGCGGCATCATGATGATGACCGGGGATGTGACGGCCTCCGGCACGGTCGCCAATTACGGAGTTCTCGGCCTTGCTGCGAACCTGACAGTGGGGAGCACGGTCACCAACAATGGTGTTCTGAGTGTCCTCGGCGACTTCCAGGGCACGAATGCGGAAGTAGCGCCAGCTACCCGCACCATCATCACGACGGGATTTAACGGCTCGGGCGTCGTCAACCTCGGCGGGGCGACCGCTCTGGTTCCCAACACGCTTAACCTCGATCAGTCCGGTGCGAGCACGTTTACCGGGTTCTTCACGGGTGCTGGCGCGCTGGTCAAGCAAGGCGACGGTACGCTGACGCTGACAAGCGCGCTTAACGACTTCACCGGCGGCCTGACGGTTGCGGCCGGCGGCATCGACACCACAGGCGGCGGTAATCTGGCGGATACGCTGGCTGTCAGCGTGGCGCAGGGAGCGACCTATACGGTTGGCACAACGGACACCATCGCCAGCCTGAGCAACGCGGGTGCTACCGGCATCAGCGCAGGCCAATGGCTGACGCTGACCGGCGATCTCATCAACCGTGGCACAGGAACGTTGACTGTCGACGGTTCGCTGACTGTCGGTGGGCACACGAGCAACATGCTGGGCGGTGTCATCGACATCAACAGCGGCGCTTCGGCCTATCTGGCTGGCAATCTGGGCAATCCCGGCACCATCAACAACCGCGGTTATCTGTCGGTTGCCGGTATCACCACCAACACCAGCCTTCACACGCTCAACATGATGTCGGGTTCGACAACATTGCTCGCCTCGCTGATCAACACGGGTAACGTGGTTGGCAACGGCTCCAGCTTCACCGTCACCAACGGCGTCACCAACGGAGCGACAGGTCTAAACGGCCTGACGGGCGCGATGACCCTGAATGCCGGCACCAATGTGTTCGGCACACTCACCAACAACGCTGGCACGATCAACGTTGGGTCTTCGGGCGGCACGTTGGCGGTCACCGGCGCTTATGTGCAAAACGGTGGCTCGCTGACAACGACAACGAGCATCTCGACGGGCTCCCTGTCGGGCGCGGGCGGCGTCATCACGCTGACCGGCTTGACCACCGCCCTCAACCTGAACCAGACGGCCAATGGAACCTACTCAGGCTCCATCACCGGCACGGGTTCGGTCAACAAGAACGGCTCGGGCACGCTCACCCTCAACGGAGCGGCCAACAGCTTCTCCCCGACAGCGTTGTTCATCAACGCGGGGGGTGTTGCGGTGAACGGCGCAGGCATTCTGGCCAGCGCCCTTCGCGTCAACATTTCGTCTGGCGCGAACCTGACCTTGGTGTCGGGTGACCAGTCGATCAATAACCTGAACGGCTCGGGCACGTTGAACCTGAATGCCAACAACCTGACACTGGCCAATGGCGGCAACTTCCTCGGCAACGTCACCGGCAGCGGTGCGGTGCGCGTGAGCAGCGGCGCTTTCTCGGTGGCCGCGGGCGGCTCCATGGGCACCTCCGGCGTCATGAATGTGACGGGTAATACGTCGATCCTGAACGCGGCCGGCGCTCTGACGGCCGACGTCCTGAACGTCAACGGCGGCGGCACCCTGCACCTTGGCGCGTTGGGTGGTTCAGGCGGGACGATCGACACCAACACGATGGTTGTGTCGGGTGGCGGTAGTCTGACCGGTGTCGGAACGATTGCTGGCATGAATGGCGGTCGCAGCTCGACCATCATCGGATTGAACGGTTTCCTTGCTCCGGGTAACTCGCCTGGCGTTCTGACAGTCGACAATCTGGTGCTGGACACCGGTTCAACCACTAACATGCAAGCGGCGGGCTTGGGCGCGCCAGGCACCAGCGGCGGCTATGACCAGGTGGTCATCAACGGCGCCATGACGCTGAAGCCTGGCTCGACCTTGAACCTTCAGAAAGTTGGCTTCGAGTTCGGTCTTGCCCAGAAGGCGCAGATGTTCGCCTTTACCCCGGGCGCTGTGTCGGGAAATTGGGGCACGGTCACCAGCAACTTCACCAACAAGGTGATCTACAACGTGCCGACAGGTACGGTCATCGGGTTGGGTGATTACACGGCTGCATCCTTCACGACGGCCATCACCGGCACGGCCAATCAGGCTTCGATCGAGAAGGCTCTGATGGTCAACAACACCGGCGGCGTGAACCAGTATTACGGTGGCCGCTTGATGGAATATGTGACAACGGCTCTGGCGCCTGCCAGCGGCACGACAGTCGCGAAAGCCTTCGATCGTTGGTCTCCGGAAGCCTACACGGGCATGATGGACCACATGACGTTCTCCATGCTCAACAGCATGCCGGAACTTGGTGGTTACACCAGCCTGGCGAACGGCAAATATAGCCCCTATGGCTCGCTCGCCCGGCTTGGTCAGGAGACCCAGCACAGCACTGGCTACGTTGTGTCGAAGTTTACCTCGACCAATGTGAACGTGGGGATGTCGCAGCAGACCCAGGCCGGCCAGTTCTCGATTGGTTACGCCCATTCGGATGGTCGGACAGAGTCGAACTACATGAAGGGCTCGGCAACAGGCGAAAAGGTGATGGCGGGTGCGTCCATTCCCTTCGCTTATGCAGACAACCTGCGCGCCACGGCTCGCGTGATGTACGGCTTCTACACGATGAGCGGCACACGTGAGACCAACTTGGGCAATGCCGCTTATGGCAGCCTGAGGGGCAACACGGCGGTCTTCGGCCCTGGCCTCGAATATGTTAAGAGCTTCGATGGTATGAAGCTGACGGCGACCACCGAGTTGCTTGGCATCAAGCAGCACATGCAGGGCTTCACTGAAACGGGCGTGTCGGCACTCGACGCCATGTCCGTGCGTGACCAGTCCGGTTCGGCTGTGGTCATGAAGAACGACCTGCGACTGGGTTATGCGCTGGGCCAGGACTCCCTGGGCTACGTGAAGCTCGGCCTCCAGCAGCAGCTGGGCAAGAACATGCACACGCTGACAGCTAACGCCAAAAGCGATGCTGTCTCCTTCACGGTGCAAAATCCTGGCCTTGCTGCAACCCAGCTGACGGTCGGTATGGGAGCCAATGTCTATCTGACCAAGAAGGCCTTGCTCTCGATGGATCTCGCCGCAGGTACCGGTGGCATGTCTAGCGTCGACATGAGCTTCAAGTACATCCTCGACTAAGACTGCTGTGACCCAACATTGCCCTGAACATCCAGCGATGGAGGTTCAGGGCAATTTCATGTTGGCGAAACGAAATTCAAGCGTTCCGGGAGTGAGATGATGAGCCCACAAGAAATCAAGCCGATCCGCGCATTGGCATTGGCGCTGCTTATGGGCGTGAGCGCGCCTGCATGGGCGCAAGCTTCAAAG
Organism: Beijerinckiaceae bacterium; assembly: GCA_947370975.1. Taxonomy (GTDB): domain Bacteria; phylum Pseudomonadota; class Alphaproteobacteria; order Rhizobiales; family Beijerinckiaceae; genus Terripilifer. The sequence continues at coordinate 5,601 of CANBNG010000012.1, read as the reverse complement.
CCCGCACCCGCACCCGCTCCGACGCCGACACCTTTGGCCGCCCCCGTGGCTGCCCCGATGTCGCCCACGTTTTTAACAGTCAACGGCGCGGCTCTGACTGAAAAGGACATCGACAGCCTCCTTGCCAGGATGCCGAGCCAGGGCAAGGCCGTGACGCCGCAAATGCGCGAGCAGGCGATTGCTGAATTGGTGGTGCAGCGCGTGTTGGTCGATGAGGCCAAGCGCATGAAGATCGACGCCACGCCGGCTTTCGTTGAAAGAATGGAAGATGCGCGTCAGCGCATGTTGATCGAGGCTCTGGTGAATGATTATTTCGCCAAGAATCCGATCACCGAAGCCGACGAAAAGGCTGAATACGATCGCCAGAAAAAAGTTCTGGGCAATGGGGAAACCACGCCGCAATACCAACTTCGCCAGGTGTTGGTCAAAACGGAGCAGGAAGGCCGCGATTTGATCGCGCGCGCGCAAAAAGGCGAAGCCTTTACCAAGCTGGCCGAAGCCTCGATCGAGGAAAGCAGCAAGGCCAATGGCGGCTTGATCGGGTGGGTGTTCCCCACCGATCTGTTGCCAATCCTCAGCGCTGTGGTTGTCAATTTGCAAAAAGGCGCTGTGGCAGCGACCCCAATTCAATCCAATGCTGGCTGGCATGTTTTGAAGCTGGACGATATCCGGCCCTTCAAAATTCCGTCCTTCGAGGACTCGCGCGCGCAAATCAAGCAAGCCGTGTCAGCCCAACGTCGGCAGGCACTGGTGGATGGCTTGATGAAGAAAGCCGTCGTGAAGCGCCCCTGAAACTTGTAAAAATAACATTCAAGTCACGTAAGTTGACCATCGAGGACAAGTACCATGAGCAATGAAAATCAAGTTCAGCCGGTAGCCGATGCCGGCGCTGCGGGTGCGGATCAGAAATTGAATGGCCGCAGCGTGTTTGCGGTTGAAACCACCTCCGAGGGCATTGTGGTGCGCACGGCATTCCTTGCCGATGACCAACGTGTACTGGCCATGCCTGCCATGTTCCCGAGCCTCAACTACGCCTTGCAGCAGATCGACGAACTGCGCCAACTGGTCAGCCAGCATTTCGCCGTCGCGGCGCAGGTCGGCGCCAAGGTGATTGCTGCCCAGGCTCAGGCCGAGGCCGCAGCAAATGCAGCAAAGCCCACCGCCGACTGAGCGCGCGCTGCATTCCTGAAAGCCTTGTCAAACCGGATCGGCGCCCAGCGCGCCGATCCGGTTTTGCGTTTGTAGGGTGGATGGACAGGATCGAAGGGCCGTTTCGCAATTCTTATGGGAACAGCCGCGCACTACGTTCTGGCCGGCGAAATCGCGCCGAATGCTGTTCGACGCCGATCTCCCTCAGAACTAAGGGGGCTGCATCTCGCGAGCCACTCGACCTTTTCTGAGCTCTACAGACCAAGTTCGCCCCGCGAGGGTCACCAACTCAAACTGCGACGAACCCGGTAATCCTTCAGGCGAGAGAGTGATTTTGAAACCGTGATTGAACGGTTTGGCTGGGGGACCTGGATTCGAACCAAGATTGACCGAGTCAGAGTCGGTAGTTCTACCGTTGAACTATCCCCCAAGAAGCGCCGGCGCAGTAGCTGTGGCGCGTTCCAGTGGGCGGGGTATTAGCCCGCCAGCTTGGTTCCGTCAATGCATGTCAGGCGTCTGGCTTGGCCTTTTCGCATCTGGCGTCCCGCGCGTGTCAATTCACATGGCAAATCTTGCGGATGCCCGTTACACTCGCTTTGAACCGCCTTGGCCGTAATCCCGGCATCCGGGCGACAGGAGATTAGCGCCGTGCCAGCCATGGACCTGAAGGGCTGGGCCCCGAAAGGCCTCGGGCCCGACCTCGCCGACGCTCAGCGTCCTGCGGGGAGCGATTCGGCGCATCCCAATGGCGGGCGCGCGCCCGGGCTGCACACTTATGCCGCGCTCGATCTTGGCACCAACAATTGCCGCCTGCTGGTTGCGCGCCCCGCGCGCGAGGGGTTTCGCATCATTGATGCCTTTTCCCGCATCGTGCGGCTCGGGGAGGGGGTTTCTGCTTCCGGGCGGCTCGGCGAGCAGGCGATTCGGCGGACGCTGGCGGCACTTGATGTCTGCCGCGACAAAATGGACCTTCGCGGCGTGACCCGCGCGCGGCTCATCGCCACCGAGGCCTGCCGCATGGCTGATAATGGCGCGGAATTCATCGACCGGGTGCGCGAGCGCACCGGCCTTGACCTCGAAATCGTCGATCGCGAGACCGAGGCGCATCTGGCGGCCGCCGGCTGCGCAGCTCTGGCCGATCCGCGTGCGCGCGGCGTGGTCTTGTTTGATATTGGCGGCGGCTCGTCGGAAATCGTCTGGCTGGCGCAGGGTCAGGACAGGGGGCAGGCGAGTGCGGAGGGTGGCCGCAGCGGCGACATCCGCAGCCGCGTGCGTCATTGGGCCTCACTCAAGCTCGGCGTTGTGACGCTCGCGGAGAAATTTGGCGGCGTGCATGTGACGCCTGAAATTTTCGACGCCATGGTCGCCCATGTCGCCGAGGAGCTGGCGGACTTTTGCGCCCGTGTCGCAGAGGAAACCCGGTGTGATTCGTTTCATCTTCTGGGCACGTCCGGCACGGTGACGACGCTGGCTGGCGTCCATCTCGGCCTGTTGCGCTATGACCGTCGCCGCGTCGATGGTCTCTGGATGATGGATGCAGAAATTGACGACGCACTCGACCGCCTGCGCGCAATGAGCTACGACGAGCGTGTCGCCAATGGCTGTATCGGCGCGGAGCGGGCAGATCTCGTGCTCGCCGGCTGTGCCATATTGGAGGCGATCCGCCAGGCGTTTCCGTCGAAGCGCGTGCGCATCGCCGATCGCGGCCTGCGCGAAGGCATTCTCGCCGAGCTCATGAGCGCCGATGGCGTCTGGCGCGACGGTGACAGGGGACAGCAGCGTCGATGACGACCACCAAGAAAGTCACCTCAGGGGGCCGTGTCGGTTCTCTCAAGGTGCGCGTGAAGACCGCCAAGAAGCGCACCATTTCCTCAACCATCTGGTTGCAGCGCCAGCTTAACGATCCTTATGTCGCGCAGGCGAAGAAGGAAGGCCTGCGCTCGCGCGCAGCTTTCAAACTGATCGAGATGGATGACCGCTACGGCCTTCTCAAGCCTGGCCAGAAGATCCTCGATCTGGGCGCGGCGCCCGGCGGCTGGTCGCAGGTCGCCATCAAGAAGGTCGGGTCCAAGGGCAAGGTTGTGGGTATCGACCTGCTCGATATCGATCCGATCCCCGGCGTCGATTTCACGGTCATGGACTTTCTCGACGAGGATGCGCCCGACCGCCTCAAGGTTATGCTGGGCGGCCTTGCCGATGGCGTCATGTCCGACATGGCGGCCAATACGACGGGCCACAAGAAAACCGATCATCTCAAGATCGTGGCGCTGGCTGAACTCGCGATTCATTTCGCGACCGAGGTTCTTGCGATGGGCGGCTTTTTCGTCGCAAAGGTCTTGCAAGGCGGCACCGAGCACGAGCTGCTCTCCCAGCTCAAGCGCGATTTCAAGACCGTGCGCCATGTGAAGCCCGAGGCGAGCCGCGCGGGTTCTGCCGAGCTTTATGTGCTGGCGACGGGCTTCCGTGGCCGGCGTGACGACCCGCAGGATTACGAGCGCTGAGATCGGGCAGGCGCTGAGGCAGCCTTTTTCTTTGCCTGCCGTCACAAGCATGATATTGGCCGCTGCCAACCTTGGTTGGCGCTCGATTCCACGATCGTGCGCCCCCGCCCGCCGTTTTTGAGGAGTTGGCAATGACCCCCACAGCCCGCATGTCGTTCATCGAAGCGCTCACCTTCGATGACGTGCTGCTTCGCCCCGGTCATTCGACCATCATGCCGAGCGGGGCCGATCTCACGAGCCGCTTCACCCGCACGATCACGCTGAACATGCCCATCGTCTCCTCCGCCATGGATACGGTGACGGAGGCGCGTCTGGCCATTGCCATGGCGCAGGCCGGCGGCATCGGCGTCATCCACCGCAACCTCGAGCCCGACGAGCAGGCCGAGGAAGTGCGCAAGGTGAAGCGTTTCGAAAGCGGCATGGTCGTCAATCCGATCACGATTTTTCCTGACGAGACCCTGGGCGACGCGCTGGCGCTGATGCGCCATCACGGCATTTCCGGCATTCCGGTTGTCGCGCGCGGCGCGGATGGCAAGCCCGGCACCCTCGTTGGCATTCTCACCAATCGCGACGTGCGCTTTGCCGACAATCCCTTCCAGCCGATCTCCGAGCTGATGACGAAGGATCTCATCACGGTGCGCGAAGGCGTGAAGCAGGATGAGGCGCGCCGCCTCCTGCATCACAACCGCATCGAGAAGCTGCTCGTCGTCGATGATGATTTCCGCTGCGTCGGCCTCATCACCGTCAAGGACATGGACAAGGCGATCCAGCATCCTCACGCCGCCAAGGATGGCGAAGGCCGCCTGCGGGTCGCTGCCGCCTCGACGGTTGGCGACAAGGGCTATGAGCGCGCGCTGCGCCTCATCGATGCGGGCGTCGATTGTCTGGTCATCGACACGGCGCATGGTCATTCGCAGCATGTGCTGGATCAGGTGGCGCGCATCAAGCGCGAGAACAGCCGGATCTCGATCCTGGCTGGCAATATTGCTACGGGCGATGGCGCTCGCGCGCTGATCGATGCGGGCGCGGACGGCGTCAAGGTCGGCATCGGGCCGGGCTCGATCTGCACCACGCGTATTGTTGCGGGCGTCGGCGTGCCCCAGCTCACCGCCATTCTCGAAGCCGCTGAAGTCGCCCGCAAAGCCGGCGTGCCGGTGATCGCCGATGGCGGCATCAAGTTTTCGGGCGATCTCGCCAAGGCCATTGCGGCGGGCGCTGATTGCGTGATGATCGGCTCGCTTCTGGCGGGCACCGACGAGAGCCCGGGCGAAGTGTTCCTGTATCAGGGCCGCTCCTTCAAGGCCTATCGCGGCATGGGATCGGTCGGCGCCATGGCGCGCGGTTCGGCGGATCGTTACTTCCAGCAGGACATCAAGGATTCACTCAAGCTCGTGCCCGAGGGCATTGAGGGGCAGGTCCCCTACAAGGGCCCGGTCGGCGCTGTGTTGCATCAGCTTGCGGGCGGGCTGCGCGCCGCCATGGGCTATGTCGGCGGGGCCACGATCCCTGAATTCCAGGATCGCGCGGAATTCGTGCGCATCTCGTCGGCCGGTTTGCGCGAAAGCCATGTGCATGACGTGTCGATCGTGCGCGAGAGCCCGAATTACCCGACCGGCCTCTGACTTTTTCCCGAACGAGGATCTGCCGCATGAGCATTCAGATGGTTTTGCTGCCGGTCTTCGTTCAGGTGCTCCTCACCTTCATTCTGCTGTTCTGGATGGGCCGCCACCGCTATGTCGCGGTAAAGGCCAAGCAGGTGAAAATCGTCAATGAGGCGGCGAGCGAATATGTCTGGCCGCCGATGGCGGCACAGGCCAGCCGCTCGTTTCACAGCCAGTTTGAAACGCCGCTGCTGTTTTTCGCGCTGGTCGCGCTCGCCATTCTCACCAAGAAGGACGATGCGCTTTTCGTCGTGATGGAATGGCTCTGGGTGGTCAGCCGCGTCGTTCAT
>CANBNG010000011.1 GCA_947370975.1 Beijerinckiaceae bacterium | reverse complement strand
GACTGGATTGAACCGCCGCGCCAGATGTTCGATGCGGCGCAGGGCCCCTATGGCCGCTGGTTCCCCGATGCTCTCTGCAACACCTGCTACAATGCCGTCGATCGCCACGTCGAGCGGGGGCGCGCGGACCAGACGGCGATCATCTATGACAGCCCCGTCACCCATACGAAGCGCAAGATCACCTATGCGCAATTGCTTGCAGATGTGAGCGCGCTTGCCAGCGTGTTGCAGGATTTCGGCGTCGTGAAGGGCGACCGGATCATCGTCTACATGCCGATGATTCCCGAAGCTCTGGTCGCCATGCTCGCCTGCGCGCGCATTGGCGCGATCCATTCGGTTGTGTTTGGCGGCTTTGCGGCAAAGGAACTTGCCACCCGCATCGATGACGCCAAGCCCAAACTTGTGCTCACGACCTCTTGCGGCATCGAGCCCGGCCGCGTCGTGGCTTACAAGCCGCTGCTCGATACGGCCATCGGCCTGTCGGCATCCAAGCCCGAAACCGTCATTCTGCTGCAGCGCGAACAGGCGCAGGCCACCATGATTGCGGGTCGCGATCATGATTGGGCGAGCCTTGTCGAGGCGGCCAAGGCGGCAGGGCGCGCCGCGCCTTGCGTGCCGGTGAAGGCGACCGATCCGCTCTATATTCTTTACACGTCGGGCACGACCGGCATCCCCAAGGGCGTCGTGCGCGACAATGGCGGCCATATGGTCGCGCTCACCTGGACGATGAAAAACCTCTACGGCATCGAGCCCGGCGAAGTGTTCTGGTCAGCGTCCGATGTCGGCTGGGTGGTGGGTCATTCCTACATCGTCTATGCGCCGCTGCTCTATGGCGCGACGACCATCGTCTATGAGGGCAAGCCCGTCGGCACGCCCGACGCCGGCGCATTCTGGCGCGTGATCGATGAATATGGCGCGGTCGCGCTGTTCACTGCGCCCACCGCCTTCCGTGCAATCCGCAAGGAAGATCCGCAGGCCTCCTTCCTGAAGGTGCATTCGACGAAAACCTTGCGCACGCTCTTTCTTGCGGGCGAGCGCGCCGATCCCGATACGGTCGCCTGGGCCGAAGAGGTGCTCGGCGTGCCGGTGGTCGATCATTGGTGGCAGACGGAAACAGGCTGGGGGATTGTCGGCAATCCGGTCGGCCTCGGCCTGCTGCCCATCAAGCATGGCTCGCCGACCGTGCCGATGCCGGGCTTCGATGTGCAGATCGTCGATGAAGCCGCAAAGCCCGTGCCCAATGGCCAGATGGGCTCCATCGTCATCAAGCTGCCGCTGCCCCCTGGCTGCCTGCCCACGCTCTGGCAGCAGGATGATCGCATGCGGGAAAGCTATCTGGATGATTTTCCGGGCTTCTACAAAACCGCGGACGCCGGTTTCAAGGATGCCGATGGCTATCTCTACATCATGGGTCGCACCGACGACATCATCAACGTCGCCGGCCATCGCCTCTCGACGGGCGGCATGGAGGAAGTGCTGGCCTCCCATCCCGCCGTCGCCGAATGCGCGGTGATCGGCATCAAGGATGCGCTGAAGGGCGAACAGCCCTGCGGCTTTGTCGTGCTGAAATCGGGCGTGACGCAATCGCCGCTGGAGGTCGAGAAGGAGATCGTTCAGCTCGTGCGCGACAAGATCGGTCCGGTCGCTGCCTTCAAGATCGCGATCACCGTCAATCGCCTGCCCAAGACGCGCTCTGGCAAGATCCTGCGCGGCACGATGAAGAAGATCGCCGACAAGGATGAATGGTCGACGCCCGCCACGATCGACGATCCCGCCATTCTGGACGAGATCGCCGCCGCGCTGTCGCACAAGGGCGTCTGAGGGACGCTTATCGCTTGCAGCCCTCTCCCTTTGTTGGGAGGGGGCTTACCCATTCATCAATTCATCCCGCAATTCGCGCCGCAAGATCTTGCCGACATTGGTCTTGGGCAGGCTCTCGCGAAATTCGATATGGCGGGGCACCTTGTAGCCGGTGAGATTTTCACGGCACCAGAGGCGCAGCTCTGCTTCGGTAAGGCCCGGTTCGCGCGCCACGATGAAGGCATTCACCGTCTCGCCCGATGCCGAATCCGGCACACCAACGACGGCGGCCTCCAGCACCTTGGGATGCATGGCCAGCACGTCCTCGACTTCGTTCGGATAGACGTTGAACCCTGAGACGAGGATCATGTCCTTGATGCGATCGACGATGCGCACCATGCCATCGGCGCCGAGCACGCCAACATCGCCCGTGCGGAAAAAGCCGTCTGCCGTAAAGGCCTTTGCTGTTTCTTCAGGCGCGTTCCAATAGCCCGCCATGACCTGCGGGCCTTTCACGCAGATTTCGCCGGGCTCGCCAAGCGGCAGATTCTCGCCTTGCGCATTGCGGATGACGACATCGGTCGAGGGTACGGGATAGCCGATGGCGCCGGTGAATTCCGTAATGTCGAGCCGGTTCACGCAAACAACGGGCGATGTTTCCGACAGCCCATAGCCCTCGATGATCGGCTTGCCTGTGACAGCATTCCATTTCTTGGCCACAGCTGCCTGAGTCGCCATGCCGCCGCTGATTGCAAAGGTGAGCTGCGAGAAATCCACCTCGGCAAAATCTTGTCGTCCGGCCAGCGCATTGGCGAGCGTGTTGACGACCACGATCATGGTGATGCGGGCGTTCTTGATGGTCTTCACAAAGGCGGGCAGATCGCGCGGATTGGGGATGAGAATCTGGCAACCGCCGATCTTGGCGACAAACAGGCAGCAGGCTGTGAGCGCCAGAATATGATAGAGCGGCAGGGCCGTGACCATCACATGATCGGGGCGCTCGCCGGCAAACGACCGCAGCCAGGCTTCGCATTGGGCGACATTGGCGATGATATTGCGATGAAGCAGCGTCGCCCCTTTGGCGCGCCCCGTCGTGCCACCTGTATATTGCAGAAAGGCAGGATCGTCTGCGCTTACGGCGACGGGCTTGAATTTGCCCTGCTGTGCAAAGAAGAGAAAATTCGAGAAGCGCGTGGTCGCCGGCAGATGATAGGTCGGCACCTTGCGCTTGATGTGGCGCGAGACGAAATTGACGATCGCGCCCTTGATGCCGATGAGATCGCCCGGCGACACGATAATGGCCATTTCTGTCGTGAGTTCAGGCGAAGCCTCCTGCACCGTATGGGCAAAATTCTCGAGCACGAAGAGCACGCGCGCGCCGGAATCATTCAGCTGCTGAGCCATTTCCCGCGCGGTGTAGAGCGGGTTGATGTTGACCACCACATAGCCGCCCAGAAGAATGCCGAAGAGCACGGCCGGATAGGCCATGACATTGGGCATCATGATGGCGACGCGGTCACCTTTTTGCAGGCCGAAACGCTGGAGTCCGATGGCGACCTGCTCGGCGCGCGTCATCAGCTCGCCATAGGTCAGGCGAACGCCAAAACTCTCGGCGGCGGGGCGGTCGCGATAGGCTGTTGCGGCATGGCGGATGAGATCGAGGATTGTCTCGTGCGAGTCCTCGTCAATCCTGTGCGGCACGCCCGGCGGATAATGATCGAGCCAGGGCCGGAGCGTCTCCGCTCTATTGTCTTCCATTGCTTCCCCCGCGTGGCCGGAGCATTCGCGCGCCGTGCAAGCTCAGCATTGCATTGGCGCGCGCAGCCTGCAATCGGCCGCGCGGCCCTTGTTCATCACGCTTCAGTGGATAGCGCGATCAATCTTCGTCTTTCAGCGCCTTCAGCTTGCCAAAGACAGAAGCAAGATCGATCCGCTCTTCTTCCTCGCGCTGCGGGGCGGAGGCGGAGCCAAACACATCTTCCTGAGTCGCGGGCTGGCGCGGCGCGGTGGTGATTTCTGCCGGCATGAGGGTCTGGCCCTGATCCTGCGCATCGGCGGGACGATCCTTGGCGGCGCGATTGACCTCGAGATCGAGATCGAGCTGCGAGCACAGGCCCAGCGTCACGGGATCGAGCGGGGACAGCGACGCGGAATTCCAATGCGTGCGCTCGCGGATCGCCTGCAGCGTCGTCTTCGTCGTGCCGACGAGGCGCATGACCTGCGCGTCCTTCAGCTCGGGATGGTTGCGCACGAGCCAGAGAATGGCGTTCGGGCGATCCTGGCGGCGCGAGAGCGGAGTGTAGCGCGGGCCGCGCTGCTTCTTGGGCTCGGGCAGGCGCACCTTGGAGAGCGCGAGGCTCAGACGATAGTCCTGGTTCTTCTCGCCCTTTTCGATTTCTTCGCGGGTGAGCTGGCCAGAGGTGATGGGGTCGTGACCCTTGATCCCGGCCGCGACTTCGCCGTCGGCGATGCCCTTCACCTCAAGCGGGTGCAATTTACAGAAATCGGCAATCTGATCGAAGGTGAGCGAGGTGTTCTCCACCAGCCACACAGCCGTGGCCTTGGGCATCAACGGCGCATTGCTCATCGTTCTCTCCTGTTCGCGCGATCCGGCATCGCACGAGCGAAATTCAGACATGCGTCATCCGGCTCCGGCCCGGCCGAGGCCAAGCCTCACTACGCATATCCATGACGGGAATAGTGATGAATATAGATGCGGCGGGGCCCGAAAGCAATGGATTTGCTGCCGGGCCTGCGCCTCACACACCATTCGTCAGCACGATCTTGCCGATATGGGCGGAGGATTCCATCCGCGCATGGGCTTTGGCCGCCTGATCGAGCGGGAATGTCTGGTCGATGACCGGCCGGCAGGCGCCGCCTGCCAGCAGCGGCCAGACCTTGGCCTCAAGCTCACGCGCGATGATCGCCTTCTGCGCGGGGGTGCGCGGACGCAATGTCGAGCCCGTATGGGTCAGCCTTTTGCCACTGAGAGCGCGCATGTCGAGATTGGCGATCTTGTAGCCTTCCATGAAGGCGATCTGCACGATCCGCCCCTCGACAGCCGCAGCCTCGTAATTGCGCTGGACATAGGAGCCCCCGACCATATCGAGGATCACATCCGCGCCGCGACCGCCGGTGAGACGTTTCACCTCGGCAACGAAATCGCTGGTTTTATAATCGATGGCATGATCGGCCCCGAGCTTCACGCAGGCCGCGCATTTGTCCGCCGAGCCTGCGGTCACGATGACGGTCGCGCCAAAGGCCTTGCCCAGCATGATGGCGGTGGTGCCGATGCCCGAGGAGCCGCCATGGATGAGCAGGGTCTCGCCCGCCGCCAGATGGCCGCGCTGGAAGACATTGGTCCAGACCGTGAAGAAGGTCTCGGGGATGGCGGCGGCCTCGATCATCGACAGGCCGGCGGGGACGGGCAGGGCATTGCTTTCATGGGCGAGGCAGAATTGCGCATAGCCGCCGCCTGGCACCAGCGCGCAGACCTTGTCGCCGGGTTGATAGCGCGTCGCGCCTTCGCCGCAGGCGATGACCGTTCCGGCGATTTCGAGGCCCGGCACGTCCTGGGGCGCGTCGGGCGGGGGCGGATATTTTCCCTGGCGTTGAGAGACATCGGGGCGGTTGACGCCCGCAGCTAAGACCGCGATCAGAATTTCGCCCGCACCCGGCATGGGAATGGGCCGCTTCTGCGGTGTCAGAACCTCCGGCCCGCCGGGAGCGGGGATGACGATGGCGGTCATGTCCTGCGGCAGGGAGCTCATAAGGTCTGATCCTCGTGTTGGGGCGTCATGGATGCACGCTTTGTAGCATAAGGGCGGCAGTCGGCCATGGAAGAGCGCGCGCGGAGGGGTTAAACTGTTGGCCAGTCGAAAAGGCGTGTGAGGAGTGCGGTTATGGCACGGATGGATGAAGACGACCCGTTTGCACCCCGCCGCCCCAAGGGTCCGGTGATCCATGAGATCGGCCAATTGCTCGATCTTCTCTCGGTGGCTGAAATCGACGAGCGCATCGAGCTTCTGCGTGGCGAGATCGCCCGGCTCGAAAGCGCGCGCGACTCCAAGGAGGCCTCCCGCAAAGCCGCGGATGCTTTCTTCAAATCCTGACAAAAGCGCGGTTTTGTCGGCTGTTGCAGACAAGCTGCCGCAAAAATGACAAGGCCGTAGCGCGCCATGGCGGGTGGCGGGGGACCAAGGCAGGGAGGCGTGAGATGACACGCAAATTTGTCGATTGCCGCGAATTTCCCAGCGACATGAAATGCTCGGTGACGCTGCTTGCCGACAGCGAGAGCGAATTACTGGAGGCCGCCGTGCAGCACGCCATCAGCGCGCATGGGCACGAGGACACGCCCGAACTCCGGGCCATGCTGAAAAGCGCCATGCACGAGGGGCAGCCGCCGGTTGAATTATCGGGCCGCGCAGCGTGAAAAAAGGCTGCGCAACGTGAGGCTTATGGCCAAGTTTACCATTTGTTAACCATAATCGGCGAGGCTTGGACTATCCTGAAGACGACAGGATGACGGGTGTCACACACCCCAAGCCCCCCGTTTCGTCGCCTAAACCAGAGCCGCCCTCCGGGCGGCTCTTTCCGTTTCGGCAGCCGTTGCGTCGCCCTTTCCCAAGGGCATGGGACTACAAGCCTTTTGCAAAATATACATTAAGGTTAACGCCATCTTGCCAAGGCGGCCCCCGTCGATTCCCGGTAGAATTGCCGAAATCGTGCGGTGATCGTAGGCCCTTTGCCTTCGGTGCATCACGTGCGGAGGTCGCAGAATGTTGCAAAGCGCGCAGAGTGTGGTCCGCAATACGGTCTCCATTGGCGATCGTCTGGCGGGGTCGGAGGCGTTCAAGCTTCTCTTTCGCGAGGGCATGCTCCTCGTCGAGGACTCGGCTGCCTATCTCGATGGGCCGGGCCGCCGCGAATCGCGCCTGCTGCCCCGCCTCGATGCGCTGGCCTATGCCTCGGAGAGCATGCGGCTGACGACACGGCTCATGCAGCTCGCCTCCTGGCTGCTGCTGCAGCGCGCGGTCAACGAGGGTGATCTCACTTTTGCCGATGCGCAGGGCGAAAAGCACAAGGTCACCTTGGCGCGTCAGGATCTTGCAACCTCGCCGGAGGTTTTTGCACGCCTTCCGGCCCGGCTTCAGGAGCTTGCGCTCCAGTCACAGCGGTTGCAGGCCCGCGTTCTCCATCTCGACCAGTTGATCTATGGCCTGCCGGTGGACGAGGCGCGCGTCCCGGCGGTGCTGGGCCAGCTCGCGAGCCTGCGGGCGGCCTTTGGCTGACAGCGAGCCCCGGCAGCCTGCTCCAGAACGAAAAAACCCCGGCGCGAGCCGGGGTTTTTGCGTCTGTCGCCCGGGCTTTCGCCGCTGAGCTTACTTCTTGCCGAGGCTGATGCCGCCAAAGCGCGAGTTGAACTTCGAGAGACGGCCGCCGCGATCCATGAGCTGCTGCGTGCCACCCGTCCACGCCGGATGCGTGCTGGGATCGATGTCGAGGTTCAGCGTATCGCCGTCCTTGCCGTAGGTGGAACGGGTCATGTATTCCGTACCATTGGTCATGACGACCTTGATGAAATGGTAGTTGGGGTGCGTGTCGGCCTTCATCGTCTCTGTTCCTTGAACGGTGCCTGAAGCGGAAACGCGCCGGAGCAAAGACGCAGCCGCCAAAAATCTTCCCGATGTCGGGGTTGGGCCCCTATAACGCAGGCAGAGGGCTGAGACAAGGTGTATGGATGTCCCCGCAAGGCGACCCGTCGCAGAAAAGCCCGCATAAGGTTCGAGAACGTAAAATGGCCGATCCGAAAGTCAGCGCAAAGCCCACGACCTCCCTGCGGGCGCTTGTCCCCCTCATCCCCTATGCCCGGCGCTACAAGGGCCGGATCCTTGCCGCCATTTGCGCCCTGACGGTTGCAGCAGGCGCCACACTCACCGTCCCCATGGCCGTAAAGGGCATGATCGATCACGGTTTTTCCAGCGAGAGCGCGGGCGCTATCAACTGGTATTTTGGCGCGCTTGTCGGCGTGGTGGGGGTTCTCTCGCTCGCTTCCGCCTGCCGCTATTTCCTCGTCATGACCATTGGCGAGCGCGTGGTCGCCGATCTGCGGGCCGATCTCTTTGCCCATCTGACGCGGCTCGATGCGCCCTTCTACGATACCGCGCGCATCGGCGAGCTCGTCTCGCGGCTGACCGCCGACACCACGCAGATGAAATCGGCCTTCGGCGCCTCCGCCTCTGTCGCGCTGCGCAATTTTTTCATGTTCTTCGGCGCGATCACCATGATGGTCATCACCAGCCCGAAATTGTCGGGGCTGGTGCTCGTGGCCATTCCCGTTATCGTGCTGCCGCTCGTGGCCTCGGGACGCTCGGTGCGGGCGCGCTCGCGCACCGCGCAGGACACGCTGGCCGACGCCACGGCCTTTGCGGCGGAAAATCTCGGCGCTGTGCGCACCATGCAGGCCTTTGGCGCGGAGAAGATGACCGTCACGCGGTTCAGCAATGCGGTGGAAGAGGCCTATCGCGCCGCCCGCAACGCCACTGGCGCGCGCTCTATCCTGACGGGCGTGGCGATCTTCCTTGCCTTCTCGAGCGTCGTTGGCGTGCTCTGGCTGGGCGCGCAGGATGTGCTGGCTGGCCGACTGAGCGCCGGCCTGCTGTCGCAATTCGTGCTTTATGCCGTCCTTGGCGCGGGTGCGCTGGGCGAATTGAGCCAGGTCTGGAGCGAGATTTCAGCCGCTGCGGGCGCTGCTGGCCGAATCGCTGAAATTCTGGCCGTGCGCCCGGCCATTGTCGCGCCTGCCAGTCCGGCGGCTCTGCCCGCGCCCGCGCGCGGCGAAGTCATCTTTGACGATGTGACTTTTGCCTATCCCACGCGGGCCGAGGCGAAGGCGCTGACAAGCCTGTCTTTCCGCGTCGCGCCGGGTGAGACGATTGCCATTGTCGGCCCCTCGGGGGCGGGCAAATCCACCGTGTTCCAGCTCCTCATGCGCTTTTACGACCCGACGCTCGGCCGCGTGGTGATCGATGGCGTCGATCTGCGCGAAGCCGATCCGGCCGCTCTGCGCGCGCATATCGCGCTGGTGCCTCAGGATCCCATCATCTTTGGCGCCAGCATTGCCGAAAATATCGCCTATGGCCGTCCCGATGCGCCGATGGCCGATATCGAGCAGGCGGCCGAGCGCGCGGCTGCGGCTGAATTCATCACCCGTCTCGACAAGGGCTATGCGACGCTGGCTGGCGAACGCGGCGTGACCTTGTCGGGAGGCCAGCGCCAGCGCCTCGCCATTGCGCGCGCGATTTTGAAAGATGCGCCTGTGCTGCTGCTCGATGAAGCGACGTCCGCGCTCGATGCCGAGAATGAAGTTCTCGTGCAGGCAGCACTCGAGAACATCATGAAGGACCGCACGACAATCGTCATCGCGCATCGGCTGGCCACAGTGCTCAAGGCCGACCGCATCCTCGTGATGGATGAGGGCCGCATTGTGGAAGAAGGCACGCATGCCGAGCTTGTTGCCCGCAACGGCCTCTATGCAAGGCTCGCACGCCTGCAGTTCGAGGCGGGCGTCATGCAGGACGAGGCTGCGGAATAGGGCTAGCGTTCCGTCAGCTTCAACTCGATGCGGCGGTTGCGGCGATAGGCCTCTTCGGTGTCGCCGGGATCGAGTGGCTGGAACTCGCCAAAGCCGGCCGCGACCAGATGTTGCGGCGTGACGCCCTTCGAGACGAGGAATTGCACCACGGCAATGGCGCGCGAGGCTGAGAGCTCCCAGTTCGAGCGCCCGGCAATCGGTCGTTTGTCGGTATGGCCATCGACGCGCATCACCCAGCCGATTTCCGGCGGGATCTCGCGCTCAAGATCGGCAATGGCGCTGGCGAGTTTTTCCAGTTCGGCGCGGCCTTGTGGATTGAGCGCCGATTGGCCGGTTTCAAACAGCACTTCGGATTCGAAAACGAACCGGTCGCCGACCACGCGGATGCCCGGCCTGTTGCCGAGAATTTCGCGCAGGCGGCCGAAGAAATCGGAACGGTAGCGCGTGAGCTCCTGCACTTTCTGGGCAAGCGCGACATTGAGCCGTGAGCCGAGATCGGCAATGCGCACCTGGCTCTCGCGATCGCGCCGCTCGGAGGCCGAGAGCGCCTCTTCAATGGCTGCAAGCTGGCGGCGCAGGGCCGAAATCTGCTGGTTGAGAATATCGACCTGCGCGAGAGCGCGCGCGGAGACCTGACGTTCGCTGTCGAGCTGGCGGCGCGCATCTGCGGCAGCCCCACCTGCCGCCTCAAGCCCGCCGCGACTGCTGTCAGCCACGCCGAGCAGTCGCTGCCTTTCGCGCTCGCTGGCCTCGAGCGTTGCCTGCAAGGACAGGATGGTTGATTGCGCATCGCCGCGATTGGCGCGCTCAAGCGCCAGCAGCGAGGTCAGGTCTTCGATCTGCCGGTTGAGGCGCAAAAGCGCCGTATCCTTGCCAGTGACTTCGCGCGAGAGAAAATATTGCGCGAGCATGAAGACGGACAAAAGAAAGATGATGACGAGCAGCATCGTCGAGAGCGCATCGACAAAGCCCGGCCAATAATCAAAGCCGCGCGCATTGCGTCTGGTGCGCCCGAGCGCCATCAGCGCTTCTCCGTCTCGGAGGCGAGGCGCGCCAGCAGTTTTCGGATTTCGGCCTGCTGTTCGGCCTGTGCCTCGACCCAGCTGCGCACCATTTGCTGTTCGCCGCGCATGTGCTGCACCAGGCCCTGAATGCCCTCCGCGAGATTGGCCATGGCGGCAGACGCCGCGCGCGCCGTCGCAGGATCGGCATTTTCAGCCAGCTTCTGCAAGGCGAGCCGGAAATCCTGCGTCATGCCGCCAGCAGCAGATTCTGCCGCCAGAGCGCTCACATCGCTCGCATTTGCAGAGAGGACATCCTCCAGCTCGGTATAGAAACGGTTTTGCGCCTGTCCCGCCTGAAGGTCGAGGAAACCCAGAATCAGCGAGCCCGCGAGGCCAAAGAGCGAGGAGGTGAAGGCCACCGACATGCCCGAGATCGGCGCGGCAAGGCCATTCTTGAGATCGTCGAACATGGCGGTCGTATCCGCCCCGCTCTGCATCGAGTGGATCACGCCGCCAATCGAGCCAACGGTTTCCAGCAGGCCCCAGAACGTGCCGAGCAGGCCGAGAAACACGAGCAGACCCGTCAGATAGCGCGCGATTTCGCGTGATTCATCCAGACGCGTGCCGATGGAATCGAGAATGGCGCGCAGCGTCATCGTCGAGATGGCCGACAGGCCGCTGGCGCCGAGCAAGCGCGCCATCGGCGCCAGAAGCACCGGCGGATTGATGCCGACAGCCTGGTCGCGGCGCATGGCATTGACCCAGCGCACTTCGGGGAAAAGCTGCACCACCTGGCGGATGCCGAGCAGGATGCCGATCCCCAGCACCCCCAGAATCAGGCTGTTCAAGCCGGGGTTTGCCATGAAGGCCGTCGCGATCTGGCGATAGAGGATCAGCGCGACAAAACCGGCCAGAATCAGGAAAACCACCATGCGCACAAGAAAAATGCGTGGCGATGAGAGAAGATAGGGCGCGCGCTCGGCAGTCATTTTGATGTCCCGCCGCGCAAAAGCAGGAGACGGCGCGGCCTTAAGCCCTAGATGACGCGAAATCGCCCGCGCATTCAAGCGTGGGTGTTGATGCGGGCCTTCAGGCGGCGCGGAGCGCGGACAGGAGCGAGCGGTGCATCTGTTCGTTGCCGACGCAGATCGAGCCCGTCTCCAGTACGCTGTCGCCGCCATCGGCATTGGTCACATAGCCGCCGGCTTCGCGCACCAGCACAATGCCTGCCGCCATGTCCCAGGGGGCCAGGCCGCGTTCCCAGAAGCAATCGAGGCGGCCAGCGGCCACCATGGCGAGATCGATCGAGGCCGCGCCCATGCGGCGCACATTGCCCGCGCGCGCCATCACCGAGGAAAGCTCGACCTTGAAGCGCGGATGCTGGCTTGCGCGGCCGAGGTGGGGAATGCCGCAGCCAACGAGCGCGTCGGCGAAATCGCGGCGCGCGGCGACCCGCAGGCGGCGGTTGTTGAGCCAGGCGCCCTGGCCCTTTTCGGCCACGAACATCTCGTCTGTCGCCGGATTATAGACAACGGCGGCGATCAGCTGACCCTCGCGCTCCAGCGCGATGGAGACGGCGAAAATCGGCAGGCCGTGCAGAAAATTTGTGGTGCCGTCGAGCGGATCGACAAGCCAGCGATGGCTTTTGTCCGCGCCTTCGATCTCGCCGCCTTCTTCCATCAGGAAGCCGTAGCCGGGGCGCGAGCGCGACAATTCCTCAAACAGCACCTTTTCGGCGCGCACATCGGCCGCGCTGACGAAATCGCCCGGGCCCTTGATGGAGACCTGCAAATTCTCGATCTCGCCAAGATCGCGCTTCAGGCCGCGTCCGGCCTTCAAGGCGGCGGCGGTCATGACATTCATCAGGGCGGAGCGGATCATGGGGGAAAATCTTTCAGGGGCTGGGTGCGCGAAGGGTCTTACCCCGTGGGACGCCCCAAGATCAATGAACTTCGGGCCTGTCGTCTGCGATCTTGGTCTGCGCGGTCTGTCCTACTGCCCGACAAACTGGCGAACGGCCTCCTCGACCTCGGCCTTTTCGCGGGCGCTGAGCCCGTTCATCTGGCTGTCGAGCCAGTCATCCTTGAGCCCGACGGTGCGGGCCAGAATATGCCATTTCATCGATTCGATGATGTTTTTGGGGACGCCACGACCCGCCGCATAGAGGCGGGCCATGCGGTTCATCGCGACCGGATTGTTGCGGGTGGCCGCGCGCAGGAAATAACGCGCCGCCGCGGCCTCGTCCTTGGCCTGCCCCTCGCCATTGAAGAGCATGATGCCATATTCGACCTCGGCGGCGGCAATATGCTCGTCAGCCGCGCGTTTCATCCAGAGGGCTGCCTGCGTCATGTCGCGCGGCACGCCCTGTCCCTCGCGGTAGAGGATGGCAAGCGAATAGGCGCCGTCGGCATTGCCGGCCTCGGCTGAAGCGCGGAAATAAGCCGCAGCGCCCTGGAAATCCTGGATTTCTGCGTCGATGGCGATAATGCCGAGATTGTAGAGCGCGCCGCCATGGCCGGCGGCCGCTGCCTTGACGAGCAGGCTTTTTGCCAGCGCCTTGTCCTGCGGCACGCCCTCGCCCTGCAGGGCTGCTATGGCTAGCGCGAAGGCGCCCTGCCGGTCGCCCCGGTCAGCGGCGAGCTTGTACCAGCGCGCGGCCTCGGTGAGGCTGCGGCGCACGCTGAAGCCGTCCTTGTAGATCTCGCCGACCAGGGTCATGGCGGCGGTGTCGTCCTTGTTCTTGTCGAGCCGCTTGGTGGCCTCCTGCAGGGCCGTCAGATAATAGCCGCGCTGATAAGCCCCATAGGCGATATCGGCGTCGGGTCTGGCAGGGGTTGTGTCTGTGGGCAGGCGCTGGGGCTGGAAGAGCGGCAGCAGGCCCGCCGGGAGGGCGGGATTGGCGGGTGTGAGCTGCGGGCCGCCGGGCACAAGCATTTGCGCCTGCGCCAGTCCGCCGGGCCCAAGGACCCAAAGGACGACGCCAAGCGCAAGGCTGTGCCGGTAACGCATCAGGCTTTTCTGGCTCCTGCGACCAATTGCATGGCCTCGGCAACAGCCTCGGCAGGCCCGCGCGCATCGTCCCAGACGGCTTCACGCAGGGCAACGAAATCAGCACCGGCCTTCGCCAATGCGGCGACATCGGCAAGGGTCGGGGCATAGGCCACGCAGGGCACGTTGAAAATATCGGCCCACCAGGTGACGCGTTCGAGCACCTGCTCCATCGGCGGCACGAAGCCGTCGGGTGCGGGCTCGCCGAAGCTCACGTAATCGACGTCATATTCGCCCGCGATCATGGCATCGTGCTTGGCGCGCAGGCCGCCCGCGCCCAGGATACGGTCGGGCTTGAGCGTCTCGACAGCGCCTTCCAGCGCCTTTTCAAGCGAATCGGCGCTCAGGCGCAGATGCGCGCCATCGGCGCCTGAACGGGCAACGAGCGAGGGCGTGTCGATCAGCAGCGCGACGCCGCGCGGCTCGGTGACGGCGATCAATGCCTTCACGATTTTCTTGGCCGAGCTCTCATCGCGCGCAGCCAGCGGCACGAGCACGCAGGCGACATCGCCGGCATCAAGCGCCAGAGCGAGCTTGTCGGCGACATCGCCCGCTTCGGCGAGCGGCGGCAGCATGAGATAAAGGCGTTGGGAATTGTCGGTGGCGGACATGTGTTCTTTCGGCCAGGCGCGTGCAGTCCACGCGCGGGATGCGTCAGGACTTCATCGCAATCCAATTGGGCGAAAGCGCGACATCAGCCGCGCTCCCGCAAGTCTGTTCAGCCGCCCATCTTGGCGACGAGGGCGTCCGAGATCTCGAAATTCGCATAGACGTTCTGCACGTCGTCATTGTCTTCGAGCGAACCCACAAGGCGCAGGATCTTCTCACCCGCCTCGTCATCGACCGAAATCGCATTCTGCGGACGCCAGAGCAGGCTGGCCTTCTTCGCCTCGCCGAAGCGGGTTTCGAGGGCCTTCTGCACGTCGCGCAGGGATTCGAGCGAGGTGGCGATTTCGTAGCCGTCCTCGGAGGAGGTCACATCATCCGCACCCGCCTCGATGGCGGCTTCCATCACCGCGTCGTCCGAGCCGATGGAGAGCGGATAAGCGATCACGCCGATATGGTCGAACATGAAGGCGACAGCGCCCGTCTCGGCCAGCGCGCCGCCGGCCTTGGTGAAATAGGAGCGCACTTCGCCCGCCGTGCGATTGCGGTTGTCGGTCAGCGCCTCGATGATGATGGCGACGCCGCCGGGTGCATAGCCCTCGTAGCGCACTTCATCATAGGTCTCGGCATCGCCGCCCGACGCCTTCTTGATGGCGCGTTCGATATTGTCCTTGGGCATGTTTTCTTCGCGCGCGGCGACGATGGCCGCCCGCAGACGCGGGTTCATGTTGGGGTCGGGCATGCCCATCTTGGCCGCGACCGTGATTTCACGGCCGAGCTTGGAGAACAGCTTGGAACGCACGGCGTCCTGCTTGCCCTTGCGGTGCATGATGTTCTTGAACTGACTATGGCCTGCCATGGACCCCTCGGGACGATTGGAAGTTAAATTATGCGGCCTTATACGCTTGAGCCGAGCGAAATTGAAGAGGTGGGGTGAGGCGGGGCCTCAATCCCAGAAGCGCGGGAGGGCTGGTTCAAGCCGCCCGCCGATCCGCAGCGGGGCGACGGCGCGTGCAAGGCCTGTGGCGTCGTCAATATCCACCGCCAGACCGCAGAGGGTTGCCGGGCCGTCGGCGGGCTCGAAGCGTCCGCCCGGGACTTTGCGGGTGAAGCGGCGCAGCGGTTCTTCCTTGTCCATGCCGATGACGGAGTCGAAATCGCCGGTCATGCCGGCATCGCTCTGATAGGCGGTGCCGCCGGCCATGATGTGGTGATCGGCGGTCGGGATATGGGTATGGGTGCCCACCACCAGGCTCGCCCGTCCGTCGCAGAAATGGCCCATCGCCATTTTTTCAGATGTCGTCTCCGCATGCATGTCGAGCACGAAGGCGTCGCAGCCCATCCCCAGCGGGCAGGCCCCCATCTCGCGCTCGACGGCGGCGAAGGGGTCGTCCATCGCATCCATGAAAATGCGGCCCATGACATTCATGACGAGCACGCGCTGGCCGCGCTCGGTCTCGAACAGATTGGCCCCGCGCCCCGGCGTGCCCGCAGGATAATTGGCCGGGCGCAGCAGGCGCGGCTGGCGTTCGATAAAGACAAGCGCCTCGCGCTGGTCGAATGAATGATTGCCGAGCGTCACGCAATCGGCGCCTGCGCCCAGAAATTCGTCGCAAATGGCCTCGGTGATGCCAAAGCCTCCGGCGGCGTTCTCGCCGTTGACGACCACGAAATCAAGGCTGTAGCGCGCCCGCAGTTCGGGAAGGTTGTCGAGCAGGACGGCGCGACCGGCGCGGCCGACAATGTCGCCGATGAAAAGCAAACGCATGTTCAGAGATCCCGCTGCTGGGCCGTGTTCAGAATTTCCCGTTCCGTTACCACGAAATCGAGCGGATGGTCGTGCGGCTCGTCCGGGATGAGGTTTATTTCCTGCACGCTGAACGCGATGCCGATGGTGAGCACGCGCCCGAGGGCGGCAAGCGCACGGTCGTAATGGCCCTTGCCATAGCCGATGCGATGGCCGCGCCGGTCGAAGGCTGCAAGCGGCACGAGCAGGGTGCGCGGGACGATCTGCGGGCTTTCCGGCAGCGGTTCCCACAAGCCAAAGCCCGCGCGCGCCAGCGGATCGTTCACCTCCCAGCGCCGGAACACGAGGCCGTGCGGCGTAACTGCGGGTAGCGCGATTTCATGGCCGCGCTGGCGCAGATCATCGGCGCCGGCGCGCGGATCGGCCTCGCTGCGGATCGGCCAATAGGCGGCCACGGGGCCTTGGGGAAGGTCTTTGGCAAGGACAGCCAGATGCCCTGCTATGGCGAGGGCGGCCTCTTGCCGGCTCGCCTCGCACAGAGCGTCGCGCCGGCCCAGAGCCTGGCTGCGCAGGGCGTCCTTGAGGGGCTTGTCTGAACCGCCGGGTCCCATGTGGGTAAGGCCTGTTCGCCTTGACCGGCGCAAAGAAAAAAGGTGCGGGCCACAAAGGCCGTGGGACATCGATCCCGGGAACCTACAGCGTAGGTGGGCGCCATGTGACCAAGTCCACGGACAAGGCCAGGGACAGCTCCCTTAGAGATCGATAAGGCCCCGGGAATACTGATCCAACACGCACCCCGCAGCGCCGCCTAAACAATGTAGGGCATGGGGCGGGCGAGGGGAAGGGGTAACCGATCAGGTCATTGGTTGCACGTGCACGTCAGGCTGCTCTCGCGGGAACAGTCTACCCGCGCTGGCCGCCACCCATCGTCTGGGCGATGCCCTCGATGCGGCGTGCGGTCAGGTCGAGCGACTGGGCGAGGCTTTCGGCCCAGGCGGTGGCGTGGTCCTCGGCCTTGGCGGTCGCTTCGCTCAGAATCGTGACCTTGGCTTCCAGCTCGGCGATCTTGCGGCGGCTTTCCGCGAGTTCGTCGGCAATGGTGATGGCCGCCATCACGGTCAGGCGCTGGTCGCCGATTTCTCCGAAGGCGCCGCGCAATTCGGTGATGCGTCGATCGATCTGGGCGGCAAGCGACTCAAGATGCGGCTCCTCTCCCGGGCCGCACGCCATGCGAAAGGAGCGGCCGGCGATGGTTACGTTGACGGAGGCCGTCGAGGTTTCGCTCTGCGCCATGGCTAGTCCTCTCGCGCGGCTGGTTCGTCGTCCTCACCGGGGGCAGGGTGCTCTGCGCTCTCCAGCCCGAGCACGGCGCGGATGGTTGCGCCTGTCATGTTCAGGCGCTGGGCGACGTCGGCGTTGGCTTCCTCGAGCTTGCGCACGCGGGCCATGGCGCCGTCGAGCTCGATGGCGAGGCGCGAGCGGTCATCCTGCATGACTGCCAGTTCTTCTTCGAGATCGGCGCGGCGTGCGTCCAGCTCAGCGCGACGCTCCGCTGCGGCCTCGAGATGATCGAGGGCGGCGGCGAGGCGTTTGAGCGGCATCTCGAGGCGATCGGGCAGTTTCATGAGGTCCTTGACCGTATTTTGCTCATTAGGAGCAAGAAGGTGGGGCGCGTCAACGCATGGGTGGGTCCGCCCCACAGCTCATTGTGTCGCGTGCCGACACACAATCCCTGTGCGCGCCGGCATCGCTTTCGTTGACAGTCAGGGGTGAGCTGATATTCAACCCCCGCCTGCGATCTTCACGGGATCTCGTCTTCGCGAGCGGCCAACCGGCCCGGTACGCGATCCCCTCCGGGCCCGTCTTGCCACAGACGCGGCTCGCGCCACTGGAAAAGAGCATCATGAGCGTCACCCCCCAGTCGATGGCCAATGCGGTTCGCGCCCTTGCGATGGATGCGGTCGAAAAGGCGAAGTCCGGCCATCCGGGCCTGCCCATGGGCGCAGCCGATATGGCCACCGTCCTGTTCCGCGATGTGATGAAATATGATGCCGCCGACCCGGCCTGGCCCGACCGCGACCGCTTCGTGCTGTCGGCCGGTCACGGCTCGATGCTGCTCTATGCGATGCTCTATCTCACCGGCACGCCGGGCATGACGATCGACGAGATCAAGAATTTCCGCCAGCTCGGCTCCAAGACCCCCGGACATCCCGAAAATTTCGTGACGCGCGGCGTCGAGACGACGACCGGTCCGCTCGGCCAGGGCATTGCAACATCCGTCGGCATGGCGCTCGCCGAGCGCATGCTGAATGCTGAATTTGGCGATGTCGTTGATCATTACACCTATGTGCTCGCCTCCGACGGCGATCTGATGGAAGGCATTTCGCAGGAAGCCATTGCGATTGCCGGGCATCTCAAGCTCAACCGGATGATCGTCCTGTGGGACGACAACGACATTTCCATCGACGGCCCGCTCTCGGTTGCCGATTCCGTCGATCAGATCATGCGCTTCAAGGCCTGTGGCTGGAACGCCATGCGCATCGATGGTCATGACCAGAAGGCGATCCTGCGCGCCGTGCGCAAGGCGCAGAAATCCGACAAGCCCACGCTGATCGCCTGCAAGACGCAGATCGGCTATGGCGCGCCCAAGCGCGCGGGCACGTCCAAGGCCCATGGCGAACCGCTCGGCGCGGAAGAGATTGCCGGCGCGCGCGCCGCACTCGGCTGGCCGCACGAGCCTTTCGTCATCCCGCAGGACATCATGGACGCCTGGCGCAAGGCCGGCCGCAAGGGCAAGCGCGTCGCCAAGGCGTGGCGCAGCGAGAAGCTCGCCGCGATGGACGGCGCCAAGCGCGCCGAATTTGAGCGCCGCATCAAGGGTGACCTGCCGAGTGCGCTGGCTGAAACCGTGCGCGCCGCCAAGCTCCGCCTGGCCGATGACCGTACCGAAATGGCGACCCGCAAGGCGTCGGAAGCCGCCATCGGGGCGATTGCGCCCGCCGTGCCCGAGCTCATCACAGGCTCGGCCGATCTGACCGGCTCCAACAACACCAAGGTTGCGGCGACGCCCGCGATTTCGCCCGGCCAATATCTCGGGCGTTTCGTCCATTGGGGTATTCGCGAACATGGCATGGCGGCGGCCGTCAATGGCATGGCGCTGCATGGCGGCTATATTCCCTCGGGCGCGACCTTCCTTGTCTTTGCCGATTATTGCCGTCCTGCCCTGCGCCTCGCCGCGCTGATGAAAACACGCGCCATCCAGGTGATGACGCATGATTCCATCGGCCTTGGCGAAGATGGCCCGACGCATCAGCCGGTCGAGACGATCGCCTCGCTGCGCGCCATCCCCAACCTCAATGTCTTCCGCCCGGCTGACCAGACGGAGACCTATGAATGCTGGCAGGCGGCGCTGGAGGCGGCTCACACGCCCTCCATTCTCGCGCTCACCCGCCAGAACCTGTCTGCCGTCCGCACGCATTTTGTGGAAGAAAACCTCTGTTCGCGCGGCGCTTATGAGCTTGCCGCTTCCGAGGGGCAGGCTCAGGTCACGATTTTTGCCTCCGGCTCGGAAGTTGAAATCGCGCTCAAGGGTCGCGATCTGCTGGCCCAGAGGGGCGTTGCCGCCCGCGTCGTTTCAGTGCCTTGCATGGATCTCTTCCTCGATCAGGATGAGGCCTATCGCACCAGGATCATCGGCACGGCCCCCATCCGCATTGCGGTCGAGGCAGCAGTCCGCATGGGCTGGGATGCCTTGATCGGTGAAAAGGGCATTTTCATCGGCATGAAGAGCTTTGGTGAAAGCGCGCCAGCCAAGACGCTTTACGAACATTTCGGCATAACCCCAAAGGCTGTTGCCGAAGCGGCACTGCAACGTTTGCCGGGCTGATATCCCTTCATGTATGAAACATTCAACAACCGGTCGCAGGTCGCCCGGGACACTCTAGTCGAGGAGACACGAGCATGACGGTCAAGGTCGCGATCAACGGTTTCGGTCGGATCGGCCGCAATGTTTTGCGGGCGATTGTGGAATCGGGCCGCAAGGACATTCAGGTCGTCGCCATCAACGATCTTGGCCCGGTGGAGACGAATGCGCATCTGCTGCGCTTTGACTCCGTGCACGGTCGCTTCCCCCATGAGGTGACGGTGTCCGGCGACACGATCGATGTCGGCTTTGGCCCCATCAAGGTCACCGCGATCCGCAATCCCGCCGAGCTGCCGCACAAGGAACTCGGCGTCGACATTGCGCTCGAATGCACGGGCATTTTCGTGACCCGCGACAAGGCCGCCGCCCATCTGGAAGCCGGCGCCAAGCGCGTCATCGTTTCCGCGCCTTGCGACAATGCCGATCTCACGGTCGTCTTTGGCGTGAACCATGACAAGCTGACGAAGGATCACCTCGTCATCTCCAATGCGTCCTGCACGACCAATTGCCTCGCGCCGGTCGCAATGGTCCTCAACAATGCCATCGGCATTGAAAAGGGCTTCATGACGACGATCCACTCCTACACCGGCGACCAGCCGACGCTGGATACGATGCACAAGGATCTCTATCGCGCCCGCGCCGCGGCGCTCTCGATGATCCCGACGTCGACGGGTGCGGCCAAGGCGGTGGGTCTTGTGCTGCCCGAACTCAATGGCAAGCTCGATGGCTCGGCCATCCGCGTGCCGACCCCCAATGTCTCGGTCGTCGATCTGAAGTTCGTCGCCAAGCGCGCCACCAGCGTTGCGGAAGTCAATGCCGCGATCCAGGCTGCCGCCGATGGTCCGCTGAAGGGCATTCTTGGCTACACCAACGTTGCCAATGTCTCGATCGACTTCAACCACGACTCGCATTCGTCGATGTTCCACATGGACCAGACGAAGGTCATGGAAGGCACGTTCGTGCGCATCCTGTCCTGGTACGACAATGAATGGGGCTTCTCGAACCGCATGAGCGACACGGCTGTCGCCATGGGCAAGCTGCTCTGAACTATCGATGGGGCGCGACGCGAAAGCGGACGCGCCCTTTTCTTCACGATGACATGAGTTTTCGGCCATGAGCTCCTTCCGCACACTCGATCAGGCAGATGTTTCCGGCAAGCGCGTGCTGCTGCGCGTCGATCTCAATCTGCCGATGGAAAATGGCCGCATCTCGGATGCAACCCGCATCGAGCGCATCGCGCCGACCATCCGCGAGCTGACCGGCAAAGGCGCGCGCGTTATTTTGCTCGCGCATTTCGGTCGTCCGAAGAATGGGCCGGATGCGGAAAATTCGCTTGAGGCCATTGCCGCAGCCTTGCCCGAGCATCTGGGCCTGCCCGTCGCTTTTGCAAGCGATTGCATTGGCGCACCGGCGCAAGCTGCCGTGGCAAAACTTGCCGACGGCGATGTGCTGCTGCTTGAAAACACCCGCTTCCACAAGGGCGAAGAGAAGAACGATCCGGCATTCGTGGCCGCGCTCGCCAGTCTCGGCGACCTTTATGTCAACGACGCCTTCTCGGCCGCGCACCGCGCGCATGCCTCGACCGAAGGGCTCGCCCATGTGCTGCCGGCCTATGCCGGCCGCGGCATGCAGGCAGAGCTGGACGCGCTGACCGCTGCGCTTGAGGCGCCCAAGCGTCCGGTCGCAGCCATCGTGGGCGGCGCGAAAGTCTCCACCAAGCTCGAATTGCTCGGCAATCTGTCGAAGAAGGTCGATTTCATCATCATCGGCGGCGGCATGGCCAACACCTTCCTGGCCGCGCAGGGCAAGAAGGTTGGCAAGTCGCTGTGCGAGCATGATCTTGCCGATACTGCGCGCGAGATGATCAAGCAGGCGAAAGACGCCAAGTGCGAAATCGTGCTGCCGACCGACGCGGTGACGGCGAAGGAATTCAAGGCTCATGCGGTGGCCCGCGTGACCGATGTGGATCACGTGGCCGAGGATGAGATGATCCTCGACATGGGCCCGCGCTCTGTGGTCGAGGTCGAAGCCATTCTCAAGGCCTGCAAGACGCTGGTCTGGAACGGGCCTTTCGGCGCGTTTGAATTGCAGCCCTTCGATGCCGGCACCAATGCGGTGGCCAAGGTTGCGGCCGATCTCACCAAGGCCGGCGCGCTGGTCACGGTGGCTGGCGGTGGCGACACGGTGTCTGCGCTCAACCAGTCGGGCGCGGGTGAAAGCTTCACCTACATTTCAACCGCGGGCGGCGCCTTCCTCGAATGGCTCGAGGGCAAGGTTCTGCCGGGCGTCGAAGCATTGCGCATCAAATAATCACTCAAGATTTCTCCGGAGGAGTCATACGATGAACAAGGATCAACTCGCCAAGGTCGCGCAGGCCATGGTTGCGCCCGGCAAGGGCATTCTGGCAGCCGACGAGAGCTCGGGCACGATCAAGAAGCGCTTTGACGCCATCGGCGTGGAATCGACGGCTGACTCGCGTCGCGATTATCGCGAATTCATGTTCCGCACGGCTGACGCCATGTCGCAGAACATTTCCGGCGTCATCCTCTATGACGAGACGATCCGCCAGAACGCGGCTGACGGCACGCCGCTCGTCAAGCTGATCGAGGCTGCCGGTTCCATTCCTGGCATCAAGGTCGATGCCGGCGTGAAGCCGCTGCACAATTTCCCCAATGAGACGATCACCGAGGGCCTCGATGGTCTGGGTGAGCGCATGGCTGATTATTACAAGCTCGGCGCGCGTTTCGCCAAATGGCGCGCGGTGATCGACATTGCCGATGGCATCCCCTCGCGCGGCGCGATCCTCGCCAATGCGCAGGCGCTTGCCCGCTATGCGGCGCTTTGCCAGGCCAATAACATCGTGCCGATCGTCGAGCCGGAAGTCCTCATGGATGGCGGACATTCGCTCGAGCGTTGCTATGAAGTGACGGAATTCGTGCTGAAGACGCTCTTCAACGAGCTCTATGAAGCCCGCATCTTCCTCGAAGGCACCGTGTTGAAGCCCAACATGATCGTGCCTGGCAAACTGTGCGCGACGCAGGCGTCGGCCGAGCAGATTGCGGCGCAGACGATCCGCGTCTTCAAGCAGACCGTGCCGGTCGCAGTGCCCGGCATCGCCTTCCTGTCGGGCGGTCAGGCCGATGTGGAAGCTACCGCCAATCTCGACGCGATCAACAAGATGGGCCCGCTGCCCTGGCACGTCACCTTCAGCTACGGCCGCGCCCTGCAGGCCGCGCCGCAGAAGGCCTGGGCCGGCAAGGTCGCCAATGTGCCTGCGGCACAGCGGGCTTTCGCCCATCGCGCGAAGATGAACGGTCTCGCATCCAAGGGCGAATGGAACAAGTCGCTCGAAGGCTGATTGCAAATTTGCGTCTTGAATTGAAAAAGCCCTGCGGAAACGCAGGGCTTTTTTTATTTGGCAATTTTGATTGCTCCGCTCGCAATTGTGCAGGTTCACATCATCCGCTGATCTGGGGTCTCTCCCTCCCCCTTGTGGGGAGGGCCGACTCGCCGAAGGCGAGCGGTGTGGGGGTCGCACGATTCCATCCGGGTGCAGGTCGCAGTCTGCGCAGCGTGCACTCGCGGCCAAGACGGGCGCTACCCCAACCCTGTCCACAGGGGGAGGGAGTTCCACGAGCGCCCTTACGGGTCATTGCGATGAGTTTGATTATTTTTGCAGACACAAAAAAACCCGGCGTTTCCGCCGGGTTTTCTCATTCGTCGAACCTTACGCGCTTGGCTGGGGTTCCAGGCCGGCGTCTGGCCGGGGGCGGCCCTTGCCGGCGCTGGGCACGGGCGAGGAGCGCGGTGAGGTTGGCTCGTCGTCGGTGTCGCGCACCGGCGGCTTGCCGTCGATGAGGCCGAGGATTTCGTCGCCGCTCAGCGTTTCATATTCGAGAAGTCCCTGTGCGACAGCCTCAAGATCGTCGCGCTTCTCGGTGAGAATGCGGCGGGCTTCGTTCAGGCCCATTTCCACAAGGCGGCGCACTTCGCTGTCGATCGTCTGCGACGTCGATTCCGAAATGTTCTGCTGCTTGCCCATGGAATAGCCGAGGAACACCTCTTCCTGGTTCTCGCCATACATGACGGTGCCGAGCGCATCCGAGAAGCCCCAGCGCGTGACCATGGCGCGGGCGAGCTTTGTCGCCTGCTCGATGTCTGACTGCGCACCCGAGGTGATCTTGTCCTTGCCGAACACGATCTCTTCAGCCACGCGTCCGCCCATCAGCACGGCCAGACGCGAGGTCATCTGCTCGTAGCTCATCGACAGCTTGTCGCGCTCGGGCAGCTGCATGACCATGCCAAGGGCACGGCCGCGCGGAATGATGGTCGCCTTGTGCACAGGGTCGGTCGCCGGCACGGTGAGGGCGACCAAGGCATGGCCACCCTCGTGATAGGCGGTCAGCATCTTTTCCTGCTCGGTCATGACGAGGGTGCGGCGTTCCGCGCCCATCATGATCTTGTCCTTGGCGTCTTCGAATTCGGCCATGGTGACGATGCGCTTGCCGCGCCGCGCCGCCATCAGCGCCGCCTCGTTGACGAGGTTCATGAGATCGGCGCCCGAGAAGCCAGGCGTCCCGCGCGCAACGGTCTTGAGTTCGACGTCAGGCGCCAAAGGCACCTTGCGGACGTGGACCTTGAGGATGCGCTCGCGGCCCGTGACATCGGGGTTGGGCACAACGATCTGGCGGTCGAAACGGCCCGGACGCAGCAGCGCGGGGTCGAGCACGTCGGGGCGGTTGGTCGCGGCGATGAGGATGATGCCCTCATTGGCTTCGAACCCGTCCATCTCGACGAGAAGCTGGTTCAGCGTCTGCTCCCGCTCATCATTGCCACCGCCAAGGCCCGCGCCACGATGGCGACCGACCGCGTCGATTTCGTCGATGAAGATGATGCAGGGCGCGTTTTTCTTCGCCTGTTCGAACATGTCACGCACGCGGCTTGCGCCCACGCCCACGAACATTTCCACGAAGTCCGATCCCGAGATGGTGAAGAAGGGCACATTGGCCTCACCCGCGATGGCGCGCGCCAGCAGCGTCTTGCCGGTGCCCGGAGGGCCAACCAGCAGCACGCCGCGCGGAATGCGTCCACCCAGCCGCTGGAATTTCTGCGGGTCGCGCAGGAATTCCACGATCTCCTGCAAATCCTCCTTGGCTTCATCGACGCCCGCGACATCCTCGAATGTCACGCGTCCATGCGCCTCGGTGAGGAGTTTTGCCTTCGATTTGCCAAAGCCCATGGCCTTGCCGCCTGCGCCTTGCATCTGGCGCGAGAGGAAGATCCAGACGCCGAGGAAGGCAATCAACGGCAGACCGTTGACCAGCAGGGTCACGAGCCAGTTGTTGCCGTCAGATGGCGGCTTGGCGGTGATCGAGACGTTCTTCTTGTAGAGGCTCTGCACCAGCGTCGGATCGTTGGGCGCATAGGTGGAGAAGGCGCGATTGTCGTTGAAATGACCAAAGACCTCGTTGCCCGAGATGGTCACTTCACGCACGCGGCCCTGATCGACCTCGGTCAGAAGCTGGCTGAAGGGGATTTCCTGCGTCTGCTGGCGCTGTCCCGGATTTTGGAACAGCATCACCAGTGCGACGACAAGAAGAAAAATGATGACCCAAAGGGCGAAATTCCTGAAGTTCGGATTCATTTCGGTCCTGTATGCGGCGAAACCGCCGTCCCGAGCGCGCCCCGAAGGGAGTTTTGTCTCCCCCTCAATGTAGGCTTGCGACGCCGCCTTGCCAAGGGAAGGCCCGACGCGATTCTGCCAGCGCAGGCCGGTCTTTCGCTCTAAATGGGCCTGCGGCGGGGCTGTTCTGGGCAGATCACAAGAACGGCATCGACGCGAAGATCGAGAATCGTGCCGCCAAGGGTCAGGCGGCAGGGCGTGCCTACGCTGGCATGGCGCCAGATCGTCAGGGCAAGCGGCTCGGCTTTTTCCAGCCGTGGCGCCTGTCCCAGCCGGGCGATTTCGCCCATCAGCACGCGCAGAGCCAGTTCCTCCGGGGCGCAGGCGAGCGCACGCGCATCGAGCCTCGTCTCGGAATCGCTGCTCTCAAGCCGCGCCGCGACGCGCAGGGCCTGCGCCGAATGCGCCAGTGCATCCTCGGCGCGGGCCGCGCGGGCGGCGAGGCGGCCGAAGGCGGCCGCTCCCATGCCTGCCGTTTCGAGCACCGGCAACAGGTCGCGCAGCCCCGTGCGGGCAAAGCGCGGGTCGCTGTTGGCGGGGTCGGTGACAAAGGGCAGGCCGCGCGCCTCGCACATAGCGATGAGCTCTGCCTTGCGCAAACCCAGAAGCGGGCGCGCATGCAGAAGGGGCCCGAGATTGCGGCGCGCGCGCATGCCGGCAAGTCCGGCAATGGAACTGCCGCGCATCATCCGGAAAAGAATTGTCTCGGCTTGATCGTCGGCATGGTGGCCGGTGAGCAGAACATCCGCGCCGATTGCCTGCGCATGGGCGCAAAGCGCCTGATAGCGCGCGGCGCGCGCGGTCTCCTGAATGCGGGTCGCGGGCTTGACGCCCTCCCAGGTCAGAATCGTGTGGGGAATATCGAGGCTGGCTGCAACATCGCCCGCACGTTTCGCCTCGTTTGCGGAGGCGGCGCGGAAGCCATGATCGAAAGTGGCGGCGAAGACGGGAGGGCGGTTGGCGCCCTTCGACCAGTCTGCGGCCAGCGCAAGGAGCGCCAGGGAATCGGGGCCGCCAGAAACGGCGACAAGGAGGCCAGCGGCCTGAAGGAATGGCGCAAAAAGTGTGTCGGGCGTCGTATCGCTCACGTGGTCAGCACTGCGCGCGCTTCGCCTCGCGCTGCGCGCTGACCTTGACGGTCGCGGCGGCGGGGAATTTGCGCGGCACTTCGGCGAAGAAAGCGCAGGCCTGTTCTTTCGCGCCGAGTTTTTCAAGCGAGAGGCCGAGCCGCAGCATGGCGTCGGGGGCATGGGCGGTTTTTGGGTAATCGGTCGAGATTTTCAGATATTGCTCGGCGGCGTCGCGATGCTTGCCGCGCTTGAAGAAGCTCTCGCCAAGATAATAGACCGCCTCGCCAGACAGCTGGTCCTTGGGGTAGCGCTGCAAAAAGCCCTTGAAACCCGCTTCGGCTGCCTCGAACTGGCCCTGTTCGAGCGAGAAAACGGCGAGTTCGAACTCGTCCTTGGGCGTGGTGGCGGGCGGCGCGATGCCGGGATTTGCCGGCGCAAGCACAGCCGTATCGTTGCGGCGCTGGCGCGGGCTGTTGAGATCGAGCGGCGCATTGGGGTCTTCCTCCGCGCCAAGTGGCCCGGAGGGATAGGGGGCGCGCGCCAGCGGCGTGCTTGCGGAGCCCTGGCTGCCCAACGTCCGGGGCGCGCCCGGCGCATCGGGGTTGGCGGCAGGGTCGAAAGCATCGTTGCGCCCGTTGCGCGGCGTGGCGCTGGCCACCATGCCAGCCCCAATCGTTGCAGGTCCGAGCGCCACGGGAGCGCGAGGCACGCCCGCGGGTGCGGGAATGACCTCGGCGACTGGATTGCCGATCTCGGGCTCGAGATCCGAGCGGCGCTGCGGTGGCGGGGGCGGCGGGCCGCCGTTCTGGGGTGGGCGCGGGCCGCCCTTGCCGGCTTGTTCCTGGAAGCGGAAATCCACGTCCTGCTGGAATTTCTTCAGCATGTCCTCGCTGCGCCGCAGCTGGAACTGCATCTGTTCGAGCTGGCCGTTGACCGAACGGATCTGGTTTTCCAGCCGGTCGATGCGCAACAGCAATTCTGCCGTGTCACCGGCGGGCTCCGAGCGGCCAAAGAGCTGGGCTGCGGCAGGGCGGGGGACAAGACACAGCGCGAGCAGCGCCAGAAGTAGCCCGGATCGAAACGTCAATCGTGTCTGCATTGGCATGTGCCTTCTGCCGCGCGCGCGGCGGTTTCAAAATATCATGGGGCAGCAGTTCGGCCAAAGTTGGATGGCTTTGCTATGGCCTCAAACACAAAGACCGGCGCTTTCGAGGCGCCGGTCTGGTGTGTCGCGTGCGCCTCGAAAAAGACCTTACGAGGTCGGGCCGCCGAGCACGGTGACGGCGCGACGATTCTGCGACCAGCAGGAAATGTCGTTGCACACCGCGACAGGGCGTTCCTTGCCGTAGCTGATCGTGCGCAGGCGCGAGGCCGGCACGCCGCGGGCGGCGAGATAGGACTTGGTCGCTTCGGCGCGGCGCGCACCAAGTGCGAAATTATATTCGCGCGTGCCGCGCTCGTCGGCATGGCCTTCGATGGTGATCGCATAGGACGCATATTGCGACAGCCAGCGGGCCTGTTTGTCGAGCGTGCCCTGCGCGGTCGAGGTCAGCTCGGTCGAATCGCTCTCGAAGAAGACGCGGTCGCCGACGTTGACGACGAAATCCTGCTGCGAGCCGGGCGTTGCCGCGCCAGCGCCCATGCCGCCGATGCCGCCGCCCGTGCCATCGGCGTCATTCGGATTCTTGGAACAGGCACCCATGGCGAGGGCTGCAGAAAGCGCGGCCACGATTTTCAGGCTTCGCGCATTGATCGAAAATGTCATCCCGGAACTCCTTTAGTGACAGCCGGTCGTTGCAGCCAGTCGTAGCCAGTCTTGGTTAAGAGAAGGTTCCATCAACCTTGATGAAGCATTCATGCGAAGCGTTGCATTTAAGCAAATTACACTTCGTGGTTAATCGGTGGTTGATGGCGGCAATGGGGCGGCGCGGCTTGCTGCCGGCCGATGGCTGGCAGCTGTGGCATTTTGAGAACGTCCTTCTTCCTTGGGAGAAGGTTTTAACTCAACAACGGCCCCCACGCCGGATCGGACCCGAAGCCGGGTGTGGCGACCGGGAATTCGCCGCGGCCAAAGACGTCGGCCATGAAAATGCGCGGGCCCGCCGCACCGCCCGGATCGCGGAAGAACATCACGTAGAGGCCGTTGGGCGCAAAGGTCGGGCCTTCATTGTGATAGCCCTCGGTGATGATGCGCTCGCCCGAACCATCGGGCTTCATCACGCCAATGCCGAATGCGCCGGCCTTCTGGCGCGTGAAGGCGATGTAATCGCCCTTGGGCGACCAGACCGGGGTCGAATAGCGCGCGCCCTCCCCATAGGAAATGCGCTTGGCGCCGCCCCCGCCCGCACCCATCACATAAATCTGCTGCGAGCCGCCGCGATCGGATTCAAACACGATCTGGCTACCGTCTGGCGCGAAGGAGGGCGAGGTGTCGATGCCCGATGTATCGGTAAGCCGCGTCGTTGCGCGCGAGCGCAGGTCCATCGTGAAGAGATTGGAAGCCGAGCCCTGCGAGAGCGACATGATGACCTTCTGGCCATCGGGCGAGAAACGCGGGCTGAAGGTCATGCCCGGGAAATTGCCGACGACTTCGCGCTGGCCGGTCTCGATGTTGAGAATGAACACACGCGGATCGCCCTGGCCAAAGGCCATATAGGCGACATCCTGCGAGGACGGCGAGAAGCGGGGCGTGACGACGAGATCGTCGCCCTTGGAGAGATAGCGCACATTGCCGCCATCCTGATCCATGATCGTCAGGCGCTTGATGCGGCGTTCTTTCGGGCCCGATTCATCGACGAAGACCACGCGGCTGTCGAAAAAGCCCTTCTCGCCCGTGATGCGCGAGAAAATCGCGTCCGAGACAATATGGGCGACGCGGCGCGAATTGTTCGGATCGGTCACATATTGCTGGCCGGTGATCTGCTGGCCGGTCGAGACATCCCACAGGCGGAACTCTGTGCGCAGACGCCCGTCGGGTGCGCGTGCGACGCGGCCGGTGACGACAAATTGCGCATTGATCATGCGCCAGGCATCCATCTGCGGCGCCTGATCGGGATTGGTGATCTGCTGCGAGAAGCTTTTGGGATCAAGTGGCTGCAAAAAGACCGAGCGCTTGAAATTATTGGTGATGATGCCCGTCAGCGCCTGGCCCTGTTCGCCCACGAAATTGGTCACGGCAATCGGGATTGGCTGAAAATTCGTGCCGCGGCGAATGTCGAGATAGGCCGATTGCGCCCGCACGGTTGCCGGCACAAGCAGTCCGCTTGCGGCAACGAGCCCGCCTGTCAGAAGGCCAGCAGCCTGGCGGCGGGAGAGGGCGGGAGATTTCAGGTCCGTCATGGAGACTTCTCGGGCGCTGGAGTCGTGGTTCGGAAAATTTCGGGTCGGGTCATTTTGGCGCGGGCGCATCGTCATCCCTGCATTTCTTCCGGGTCGAAACGCAGGATGCGGGCGCGCCATTGTTCGAAATAGGGCAGGTATTGCGCGGGAATTTTCAGCGGATTGCAGCGGCGAACCGCACGCACGGCGCTTTCAGCCAGCGAGGTAAGCGAGGGATCGGAGGGCGCATTGAGCAGGGTGGGCTGGCTCGCAAGCGTGCCGTCGCGCGTATATTCAACCTTGATCTGCGGAATGTAGCGCTGCCCCGAACTCGTGCCGAGATAGGACCAGCACTGCTTGTATTGATCCTGCAACAGCCCATCGAGCGCTGCCCAGGCAGACGGCGACATTTTCGGCGCGTTCGCAGTAGCCGTGCCGAGCGACGCCTGCTTGCTCACGGCCTGTCCGGTCGAGGCGCGTTGCTGCGCCTGCTCGCGCGAGAGCAGCTGCGAAATTTCGGTCGGATCTGTCTTGGCTTTCAGCGCTTGCTCGTCGCCTGACTTTGGTTTGGAGGCGGGCTTGTCGGTCGCTTTTTGCTGTTCGAGGAGTTTGGCCACCTGATCGAGCTTGGGCTCGGGCGGCGTCTCCTTCGGGCGCGGGGGAATGCGCGGCGGCGTCGGAGCCTCGGCTTTCTTCGGCTCTTCCTTGGGGCGCTGGGGCGGCTTTGGCGGCTCGATGGCCTCGGCATCCTTCGGCGGCTCGGGCTTTTGCGGCTCGGCCTTCTCGGGGGGCTTGGGCGGTTCGGGCTTTGCCGGTTCCGGCTTGACGGGCTCTGGCTTGGGCGCGGCCGCCTGTTTGGGCGGGGTCGGCGTCGGCTTTTCATCCTGTCCGGGATCGGGCTCGCGCTTGCCTTGCGGGGGTGGCGCAGCTGTATCGACCTTGGCTTCGCGGATCACCGGCGTCGGCCGGGTCTCTGTCACATCGGCGACCTTGTCGGCGCGCGGGGGCAGGGGCTTTGTCTCTTTGGCGGTCTTTTCGCCGCGCATGATCTGGTTGAACTGCTGGTCGGTGATGACGTCTACCGCCACACTCTCCTGCGCTTCCTGAAATTTTGGCGCATCGGAAAAAACGACAAGCGTCGCCAGCAGCAGCGCGGCATGGCCGGCTGCGGAAACAAGCGTGCCCGGTTCGGAAAGGTTGAACTTCACGGCGCGGGGCTCACTTCCTTTCCTGCTCCGTCACCAAAGCGACCTTCTTGTAGCCGGCAACGGTGATGATCGACATGACTTCGGCCACGCGGCCGTAATTCACGCCCTTGGCGCCGCGCACATAGATGCGCTCGTCATAGCCAGCTGAGGCAAGGGCTGCGAGCCGTTCGGGCAGGGCTTCGATGGTGACGGGCTGATCGGCCAGATAAAGCGCACCTTTCTCGTCAATGGCGACGGAGAGCGGCTTCTGGTCGATATTGAGCGCCGCGGCTTTGGTTTGCGGCAGGTCGATCGGCACGCCGGTGGCCAGCAAGGGTGCGGCCACCATGAAAATGATGAGCAGAACGAGCATGACGTCGATGAACGGCGTCATGTTGATTTCGGCCATGGCGCCATAGCGGGGCACGCCGCGTCTGCGGCGTCCGCCTTTTGCGCCCGCTCCTACTGACATTCCCATCGGGTGTTCCTCTGGTCTGTGTCAGGCGGCGCGGTCGCGGCCGACGTGATTGTCGATCTGGCGCGAGAGAATGGACGAGAATTCGTCCGCGAAACTCTCCATGCGCGCCTGCGAGCGCGCGACCTTGCCAGACAGGATGTTGTAGAAGATCAGCGCCGGAATGGCGGCAAACAGGCCGATGGCCGTTGCAAAAAGCGCCTCGGCAATGCCGGGCGCGACCACGGCGAGCGATGTATTCTTGGAGGCGGCAATCGAGCGGAACGAGCTCATGATGCCCCACACCGTGCCAAACAGGCCAACGAAGGGGCCGGCGGATGCAACCGAGGCCAGAACGAGAAGGTTGGATTCAAGCCGTTCGACTTCGCGTGCGATCGACACGTCGAGCACTTTCTCGATGCGCGCCTGCAAGCCCATGAAGGAGGAGCTTGCGGTCGAGAACGAGCGCTTCCATTCGCGCATGGCAGCCACAAACAGGCTCGCCATCGCGGTGGTCGGACGGGTCGAGAGGCTGGCATAGAGATCTTCCAGCGAATTGCCGGACCAGAAGCTTTCCTCGAAGCGATCCATCGAAGTCTTGGCCTGATTGAGCAGGACGAATTTGTTGATGATGATCGACCAGCTCCAGAGGGAGGCCGCCAGGAGGCCCACCATTACCGCCTTGACGACGAAATGCGCGCCCCAGAACATGTGCCAGAAGGAAACCTCGGTCGACGCAGCCAGCGCGTCGGAAGCAATGTCGGCAGGGTTCATTCGATCCGTCCTTCGCTCGATCGGCATCAGCAGGCAAGCCTCGCGCCCGGGCTTGTCCTCTGCGCCAAATCGGTCAATTCTGGGGCTTGCCGGCAACGCAACGCAGCGACAGGCCTTTGGCCAGTGCCAGTTAATCCTTGTTCAAGGTTAACATCGGGTTAGCGCTGTTGCACTGCACCGCGCCCGGGAGGGCTCAAACGCCGAGACTGGCGCGGATCGCGGCAGGAATGCGGCAGGGGCGACTATCCGCCACACAGGCGATTCGCACGAGCGCTGTTGCGAGCGTCTCTTCGCCCCGCTTCACGGCCTGCGCCAGCTCCATTGATGCGCCGCCGATTTCAACGACCGATGTCTCGATGGTGAGCAGATCGTCCATCCGGGCAGGCCGCAGAAAATCGATCTGCATGGCGCGCACGGCAAAGCCGAAACGGATCTCCGCGTCCCCCGCATGAATCGCGCCCTGATGAACATCGCGCGCGCGCAGCATCTCGGTGCGGCCACGCTCCATGAACCGCAGATAAGAGGCGTGATAGACGACACCGGAAAAATCCGTGTCTTCGTAATAAACGCGGACGGGGAAGGCGTGGGGGGAGGGCGGAGGTGTCACTCGCTCGTCTCCAATACGGCGGGTCCGGGTTCGCCCAGACCAAGAAAAGTGATGATGGACCGGCTCATTCTGCCCATATCGGCCGCACTCAATCGCCCGATCTTCTTCCCGAGCTTGGATTTGGGGACGGTCGCGATCTTGTCGGTCATGAGGCGCGAAGGAAGACGCAGGCCGTTGCTCTCGCTTGGCTCGATGGCGATCCGGATGAAGGGCGCATAGGTGTCTATGCTGGTCACCAAACAAATTGTGAGCGACTCAGTTTCGCTGAAACAATCATCCTGAACGATGACCACGGGACGCGGCTTGCCCGCATAGTCGGTCGTGCCCGAAACGGTCCAGACCTCGCCGCGCTTCATTTCGTCCAAATTTCCGAAATCGAATCGATGAAGTCTTGCTCTTCGCGATCCTTGGCGGTCGCGACCGCGCGCGATTGACGCTGCGCTTCATCCCGGAAGGCCGATGTGCGGGTGTCTGGTAGCCAGAGCTGAACCAGACGGAGGCCCTTCGCGCGCTGCCGCTCACGAAACGCATCCGCCTTCCGGCGAGCTGCCAGCTTGCGGGTCTCATCGTCGCTGGACGTCTTCCTGGGTGCAGTCATGGCAGGCCTCGGGCACGGTTACATGTAACCTAGTCGGCAAGCTTGCATTCTGCAAGTCCGCCTCACCCGTCTCTGCCTCACTCGTCCTGCCCGTTGAACAGGCCCAATTGTGGCGCTTCGAGTTTGGGCGCATCTAGCCCCAGATGCGCGAAAGCGGTCGGTGTCAGGATGCGTCCGCGCGGCGTGCGCTGGATGAAGCCCTGCTGCAGGAGATAGGGCTCGATGATGTCTTCGATGGCGTCGCGCGGTTCCGAGAGCGAGGCCGCGATGGTTTCGATGCCGACCGGCCCGCCGCCGAATTTCAGCGCCACCGTGTCGAGATAGCGCCGGTCCATCATGTCGAGGCCGATGGAATCGACATCGAGCGCGCGCAGCGCCCCATCTGCAACCTGGCGCGTGACGGTGGCGTCGCCATCGACAATGGCGAAATCGCGCACCCGGCGCAGCAGGCGCCCCGCAATGCGCGGGGTGCCGCGCGCACGCCGTGCAATCTCGTTCGCGCCATCCTCCGTCATCGGAATGCCAAGCACGCGCGCACCGCGCGCAACAATCGATTGGAGTTCGGGCACGGTGTAGAAGTTCAGCCGGATCGGAATGCCGAAACGATCGCGTAGCGGGGTCGTCAGCAGGCCTGCGCGCGTGGTTGCGCCCACAAGCGTGAATTTGGCGAGATCGATCTTGACGGAGCGCGCCGCGGGGCCCTCGCCGATGATGAGATCGAGCTGGAAATCCTCCATTGCCGGATAGAGAATTTCTTCCACCGCCGGATTGAGGCGATGGATTTCATCGATGAAAAGCACGTCGCGCTCTTCGAGATTGGTGAGCTGGGCGGCCAGATCGCCGGCCTTGGCGATGACAGGCCCCGAGGTCGAACGGAAATTCACGCCAAGCTCGCGCGCGACAATCTGCGCGAGCGTCGTCTTGCCAAGGCCGGGTGGCCCGACAAAAAGCACATGATCGAGCGCATCACCGCGCGCCTTGGCCGCTTCGATGAAGACCTTCAGATTTTTCCGCGCCGCTTCCTGCCCTGTGAAATCGAGCAACGACAGCGGGCGGATCGAGGCGTCCGTATCGTCGCCGCGCTTTTCAGCCGAGACGAGGCGTGGATTGTCGGTCATGATGAGCGGGCCTCTGGACTCATTTTTGTATATACAAAAATTAAATCACGACGATGGCGTTCGATGTAGGCCTTCGAGCCCTGGGCCAAGCCTGTCACTGCGCCAGCTCCTTCAGGCCGCGCCGGATCAAAGCGCTCGTCTCCGCGTTCTCGCCCAGCGCCGTGACGCTGGCGGCGACGGCCGCGGCTGCCTGCGGACGTCCATAGCCAAGATTGACGAGCGCGGAAATCGCATCCTGCACGGGCTTGGGCGCGCTGGTTGCTTCCTCGCCCGAGAGCCGGGCGAGCGTGGGGTCCACGGACCCGAAGGCCGGGGCCTTGTCCTTCAATTCGATAACGATGCGCTGCGCCAGTTTCGGGCCCACACCCGGCGTGCGGGCGATTGCGGCCTTGTCCTGCAAGGCAATGGCGCTTGTCAGATCCGAGGGCGGCAGAATGCCGAGAATGGCCAGCGCGACTTTCGAGCCCACACCCTGCACGCTCTGCAACAGGCGGAACCAGTCGCGCTCTGAATCGGAGGAGAAACCAAACAGGCGGATCGCGTCCTCGCGCACCTGTGTTTCAATCGCCAGCGTCGCCGCCTCGCCCGGGCGCGGCAGCTTTTGCAGCGTGCGCGTCGAGCATTGCACCACATAGCCGACGCCATGCACATCGAGAATGACGTGGTCTTCCGCGTAGGAATCGATGACGCCCTTGAGCTTGCCGATCATCTTTGCGTCTGCCTGCGATTGAGTGAAAGCATCATGCCCGCTCTTTAAGTGAGGCTGCAAGCTTGCGTGACGCGCGATGTTGCGCGTGACAGATGGCGACCGCCAGCGCATCGGCCGCATCGGGCGAGCTGGCATCGCTGCGGGGCAGGAGCACCTTGATCATCATGGCGACCTGCGCCTTTTCGGCATGGCCCGCGCCGGTCACGGTTTTCTTGACGAGATTGGCGGCATATTCGGCAACCGGAAGACCCGCCAGCGAGGGCACGAGCAGGGCAATGCCGCGCGCCTGGCCAAGTTTCAGGGCCGATTGCGGATCGCGGTTGACGAAGGTCTCCTCCACCGCCGCTTCATGGGGCATATGCGCGTGGACAATACTCGTCAGGCCGTCGTGCAATTGCCGAAGCCGGTCGCCCAGAGACAGCGTGCCATCGGAACGCACAGTGCCGCAGGCGACGAAGGACAACCGGGAACCGAGCGAATCAACGATTCCCCAGCCCGTGTTGCGCAGGCCAGGATCGATGCCGAGGATTCGAATCGGTTGCAAACTCATGTAATCTGATTATCCCCGCCGCAGCGGCGCCGCCAGCGGCGTCCCCAATTGGCGTCCCTCTACCTGACGCAATCCGCCACTCCCTTCCTGCCAGGAGTTCTGATGATCGAGAGCGCGAGCATCGCGGCGCTGGGTGACGTGCTCACGCAGGGACGGACCTGGTTTCTCGTCGCCGTGGTGCTGATCGCCGGGCTCGTGCGTGGCTTTTCGGGCTTTGGCGGCGCGTTGATCTTCATCCCCATGGCCTCGGCCCTGCTTGGGCCCCGGCTCGGCGTGCCGGTTTTCTATCTGGTCGATCTTTGCACGGCCATGCCCTACGGGCTGAAGCTGATCCGCCGCGCCAGCATGCTCGAAGTCATGCCCATGCTGATCGGCAGCTGGATCGCGACGCCGTTTGGTGCGTGGATTCTCGCCAATACCGACCCGGTCATCCTGCGCTGGGGCACCGGCCTCATGGTGCTGGCTATGCTCGGCGTGCTCGTCTCGGGCTGGCGCTATCAGAAGGAGCCGCACGCGGTCGTCTCCTTTGGCGTTGGTGTGGTGGGTGGCGTGTTGGGAGCGGCCGCGGGCGTGTCGGGCCCGGCGATCATCGCCTATTGGCTGGGCAGCCGCAGCTCGGCGGCTACAGTGCGGGCCAATATCATGGTCTATTATGCGCTGGCGGCGCTCGGCACCGACGCCGCCTATTACCTGCGCGGCATGTTCACCTTCGAGGCGGTGTCCTACGCGCTGCTGGCCGCACCCCTTTATGCGCTGGGGCTTTATCTGGGTGGGCGGGTGTTTCGCGGCTCAAGTGACAAGCAATATCGTCAGGCCGCTTTCGTGTTGATCGCGATCTCGGCCCTGCTCAGCTTGCCTGTCGTCAGCTCTTTCCTGCATTGAGGAAGGGCTCCACGCGCTCTGCCGGGCGGCAGATGCGGGCGTCTGCGTCCACAACTACGATGGGACGCTCCATCAGGATCGGATGGGCGAGAATGGCATCAAGAACCGCCGCGTCCGACATGCCAGCTTCATCAAGGCCGAGGGTTTCTAGCGTCGTGCCCTTGCGGCGCAGGATCTCCTTGGGCCCAAGGCCAAGCTGGCCGAGCAGCTCTGTCAGCCCCACGCGGTCGAGTGGGGTCTTGAGATATTCGACAATCTCGGGCTCAATCCCAGCTGAGCGGATCAATCCGAGGACGGTGCGGGACGTGCCGCAGGCGGGGTTGTGGTAAATGCGCATGAGGCCTTGTAGATTCATGCAGGCAACTTTGCCAGTCCCGGGCGCGGGCTTTGCTCCGCGCTCCGGTTCGGCTTGACACTGGCCCGTTGCATCGGGCTTTTCGCGGCGCCAATGCCGCTCGGCATCTCTCGGGAAAAGCTTGATGGGACGCAAATATTTCGGGACGGACGGAATCCGCGGCAAGGCCAATGGTCTGATCACGCCCGAACTGGCCATGAAGGTCGGGCAGGCGACGGGCCTGGCTTTCCAGCGTGGCGAGCATCGCCACCGGGTCGTCATCGGCAAGGATACGCGGCTGTCGGGCTATATGATCGAATATGCCATGGTCGGGGGCTTCACCTCGGTCGGCATGGATGTTCTGCTGCTTGGCCCGGTGCCCACACCTGCGGTTGCCATGCTCACGCGTTCCATGCGCGCCGATGTCGGCGTGATGATTTCAGCCTCGCATAATCCCTTCGCGGATAATGGAATCAAGTTGTTTGGTCCCGACGGGTTCAAATTGTCGGACGAGGTCGAGCAGGAAATCGAGAAGCTGCTCGATTCAGATCTCGGGCCGCAACTTGCGACCTCGCGCGCTCTTGGGCGTGCACGGCGCGTTGACGATGTGCGCGCGCGCTATATCGAATTTGCCAAGCGCACATTGCCGCGCAACCTGTCGCTCGAAGGCCTGCGCATCGTTGTCGATTGCGCCAATGGCGCGGGCTACAAGGCGGCGCCCGAAGCGCTTTGGGAACTCGGCGCAGAAGTCTTCGCCATTGGCGTCGAGCCCGACGGTTTCAACATCAACCACGAAGTCGGCTCCACCGCGCCCGCAGCGCTGATCGATAAAGTGCGCGAAATGCGGGCTGATATCGGCATTGCGCTCGATGGCGACGCGGACCGCGTGCTCATTGTCGATGAACGCGGTCATCTGGTCGATGGCGATCAGCTGATGGCGGTCATTGCCGAAAGCTGGCAGCAGGACGGGCTCCTGTCGCGCCCCGGCA
Source organism: Beijerinckiaceae bacterium (assembly GCA_947370975.1). GTDB lineage: Bacteria > Pseudomonadota > Alphaproteobacteria > Rhizobiales > Beijerinckiaceae > Terripilifer. The sequence goes on along the minus strand of CANBNG010000011.1, from coordinate 104,738 downwards.
TTGTCGCCACCATCATGTCGAACCTCGGTCTCGAGCGACATCTGGAAAGTCTCGGCCTGAGCCTGGCGCGCACGGCGGTCGGGGATCGCTATGTGCTCGAGCGCATGCGCGAAGACGGTTATAATCTGGGCGGCGAGCAATCGGGCCATATCATCCTGTCCGATTACACAACGACGGGCGACGGGCTCGTGGCGGCGCTGCAAATTCTGGCTGTCGTCAAACGTCAGGGCCGACCGGTGAGCGAAATCTGCCATCGCTTCGAGCCCTATCCGCAGCTTTTGAAAAATGTGCGCTTCACGGGCGGCGCGCCGTTGGCGGACGCCAAGGTGCAGGCGGCGATCAAGGACGCAGAAGCCATGCTGGGCGCGACCGGCCGGCTCGTCATCCGGCCGTCCGGCACCGAGCCGCTCATCCGCGTGATGGGCGAGGGGGAGGACAAAGCCGAGGTCGAAGCTGCCGTCGATTCGGTCTGCGAGGCGCTGCGCCGCGTGCCTGATTCGGTCGCCGCGGAATGATCCGGGCCGCGCCGCGCTTTTTGCGGGCGCGGTTCAGTCTCGCGCTAGGCGGGTTGTAACTGCCTGACCAAAAAGTCGAACCCCGTCTAGAATTTGCTCCTGATCTTAAGGAAAAATTAACCTTAACTTAAGGTTAACATATCCAGAGCCAAGCTCGCGTCCGGATGGGTCCAGAAGGCCCGGGGGCGAGGGGCTTTTGGTATGCGCAGGATCGGGGCTTTCATTCTGGCAGGCGCCATGAGCCTTGGTCTGGCTGTAACCCAGGCCGCCGAGCCGGCCTTTGTCCCCTTCGATCTCGACATGTCGAAATCGCAATTCTCGGATCTGGGGTCGAACTGGTATTTGCGCGGCGATCTGTCGGGCGCTTTGGAAAAGAGCGCAAAACTGTCGAACGATCTGACCTTTCCGGGCGCGGCAGTCACGCAAAAGAAGGCAGCTATGTCCTTTGGCGCCGGCTATCAGGTGAATTCCTGGTTTCGCACCGAAGCGACCTGGGAATTGCGCGCGGGCGAGACCCGCTCGTCCAATGGCGCATCCGTCATCTGTCCCTATGCGATGGGCTATTTCGTGGATGCCGCCGACACCACCATCAGGCTGAAATATTCGGTCAGGGCGGCTGACACCTGCGCACCGGCCAATAACGCGAGCTTGCGCCAGAACGCCTTGCTGCTGAGCGGTTATGGCGATTTGGGCACCTTTGCGGGCATCACGCCCTATCTTGGCATCGGTGCGGGTTTTGCGCTGACCAGCGGCCGCAATTCTAAAATTTATTACAAGGCGGATGGCTCGCATTACGAAGCCGATCTGACGGCTGAGCCCACCGCCGATCCGCGCTGGTATTATGCGACCAACAGCGCGCTTCTTGTCGATCCCCAGCCCGCCACAACCACCGGCAAGCAGAATTGGGATCGCTTTTACAAGGCGCGGAGCTGGTCGCCCGTCTGGGCGCTGATGGCAGGCTTTGCTTATGACATGGGCGATAATGTGAAGCTCGATCTCGGCTACCGCTATATCAATCTTGGCAGCTACAAGATTCTGGCAACCGCGTCGGGCAGCGGTGTGACCACGCTCGCCAAGACCAAGGCGCAGGCGCATGAAATCCGCGCCGGCTTTCGCTACATGATCGACTGAGCGGGACGCACCCGCCTGACTTGACCTCCATCCCGCGCCCGCATACGCCCATGCCTGAACAGGGCATTCCCGACTGGGTGGAGCGAGATGGCAGCGATCGACAAGCCGGCCGTGCGGACGGCCAATCCGAATTTTTCCTCCGGCCCCTGCGCCAAGCGTCCCGGCTGGACGCCCGCCGCTCTCTCGGGCACGCCGGTCGGGCGCTCGCATCGCGCGCCTGTGGGCAAGGTGAAGCTGAAGGAAGCCATCGATCTCACCCGAGAAATTCTGGGCGTGCCCGATGATTATCGCATCGGCATCGTGCCGGCGTCTGACACCGGCGCTGTTGAAATGGCCATGTGGTCGTTGCTGGGCGCGCGCGGCGTCGATCTTGTTGCCTGGGAAAGCTTCGGCGAGGGCTGGATCACGGATGCGCTCAAGCAATTGAAGCTGACGGACGCCCGCGCCATCAAGGCCGATTATGGCGATCTGCCCGATCTCGGCAGCATCGATTTCGACCGCGATGTGGTCTTCACCTGGAATGGCACGACTTCGGGCGTGCGTGTGCCCAATGGCGATTTCATCCCCGCCGACCGCAAGGGTCTGACGATTTGCGACGCCACGTCGGCGGCTTTCGCGCAGCGTCTGGATTGGCAGAAGCTCGATGTCGTCACCTTCTCCTGGCAGAAAGTGCTGGGCGGCGAGGCTGCCCATGGCATGCTCGTGCTCTCGCCGCGCGCGGCCGAGCGGCTTGAAACCTACACGCCGTCCTGGCCCATGCCGAAAATTTTCCGCATGACCAATAATGGCAAGATCATCGAGGGCATTTTCGTCGGCGATACGATCAACACGCCCTCCATGCTCTGCGTCGAAGACTATCTCGATGCGCTGCATTGGTCGAAGTCGATCGGATCGCTGGACGGCCTGATCGGGCGCGCCGACGCCAATCTCAAGGCCATTGCCGATTGGGTAGCGCATACGGATTGGGTCGATTTTCTCGCCCGTGTGCCCGAGACCCGCTCCAATACAAGCGTCTGCCTGCGGGTCGTCGATCCGGCTGTCAAAGCCTTGCCCGAAGCGGCGCAGGCGGCTTTTGCCAAAAAGCTCGCAACTCTGCTCGAACAGGAAAAGATCGCCTACGACATCGATTCCTACCGCGATGCGCCCTCGGGCCTGCGCATCTGGTGTGGCGCGACGGTCGAGACCAGCGACGTGATCGCGCTGACAGGCTGGCTCGACTGGGCTTTTGCATCGGCCAAAAGCGAGATTTAGGGCAGCGCGCCTGTCCCTCCCCCTTGTGGGGAGGGCCGACTCGGCGAAGCCGAGCGGGGTGGGTGGGGGTCGTGCGCACGCGCCCGCCAGCGAGAACCGTCATTGCGAGCGGAGCGAAGCAATCCATGGTGCCGATGTTGCAAAGATGGAGTGCCACGGCGCTTCGCGCCTCGCAATGACGGTGCTTGCTGGCGGGAAAACGCCAAAAAGCGCAGAATCAGGCGCCATATTGTCTCCGAAAGCATGAGCTTGAGGGGCCTGCGCGTCGACAGGCGTGGGTAAGCCGCAGGGGAGGCTATGGTTTGCCTTGCCTCCGGCTTCACGATTCGGTAATCCATTCCCGCAATGAGCCCCGGCCTTGTGCCGGGGTTTTGCTTGTGCGCGGGGCTTCCCGCTAGGCGCGGCAGACGCGGTCGAAAGAGCGAAATCATCATGGCGAATGTGGTTGTCGTCGGCGCCCAATGGGGCGATGAGGGTAAGGGCAAGATCGTCGACTGGCTGTCGATCGAGGCCGATGTCGTCGTGCGCTTTCAGGGCGGACATAATGCCGGCCATACGCTCGTCATTGACGGCAAGGTCTACAAGCTGTCGCTGCTGCCCTCAGGCATCGTGCGCGAGGGCAAGCTCTCGGTGATCGGCAATGGCGTGGTCGTTGACCCGCACCATCTCGTGAAAGAGATCGGCCAGCTGCGTGCGCAGGGCGTCGATGTCGGCCCGCACAATCTCAAGCTCGCGGAAAACGCTCCGCTCATTCTCTCGCTTCATCGCGAACTCGACGCGCATCGCGAATCCGCGTCCACGTCGGGCACGAAAATCGGCACGACGATGCGCGGCATCGGCCCGGCCTATGAAGACAAGGTCGGTCGCCGCTCGGTGCGCGTGATGGATCTTGCCGAGCCCGATACGCTGGACGACAAGATCGGCCGCCTGCTGGCCCATCACAATCCCTTGCGTCGTGGCCTCGGCCTGCCCGAAATCACCGCGCAATCGGTGCGCGATGAACTCATGGCCGTTGCGCCGCAGGTGCTGCCTTATATGGCGGCGACCTGGGAATTGCTCGATGGCATCCGTCGTCAGGGCAAGCGCATTCTCTTCGAGGGCGCGCAGGGCGCATTGCTCGATGTCGATCACGGCACTTATCCTTTCGTGACCTCGTCCAACACCACCGCCGCCGCTGCGGCGACGGGTTCGGGCATGGGGCCGCGCGCCATCGGTTATGTGCTGGGCATTGCCAAGGCCTATACGACACGCGTTGGCGGGGGACCGTTCCCGACCGAGCTGACCGACGAGATCGGCCGCACCATTGGTGAGCGTGGCCATGAATTTGGCACCGTCACAGGCCGCGCGCGCCGCTGCGGCTGGTTTGACGCCGTACTCGTGCGCCAGACGGTGAAGACCTCCGGGATTGACGGCATCGCGCTGACCAAGCTCGATATTCTCGACGGCTTCAAGGAAATCAAGGTCTGCACCCGCTATATGCTGGACGGGGTGGAGATCGACCGTTTGCCCGCCAGCCAGGCCGCGCAAGCCCGTGTCGTCCCGGTCTATGAGACGATCGATGGCTGGGAAGGCACCACCGCTGGTGCGCGCTCCTGGGCCGATCTTCCGGCGCAGGCGATCAAATATGTGCGCCGCATTGAGGAACTTATTGGCGCGCCTGTCGCCTTGCTTTCGACGAGTCCTGAACGAGATGATACGATCCTTGTACACAATCCCTTCCAGGATTGAGTCGGGTGGAGCTCCCAGATTGGTCGTAACGCGAAATGGCTGAATATTACCCGCTGCTTGCCAGGGCCGTTGCGGGGCTGCCGGTGTCAACGCCGGATACGCGCAAGGCAATTTACGACCGCGCACGGGGCGCGCTCGTCGGCCAGTTGCGCGCCGTTCAGCCGCCCATCGCGGAAGACGACATCGCCCGCGAAGGGCAGATGCTCGACGCGGCCATCAAGCAGATCGAAGACGAACTGGCCGCCGCTGCCTCCGTGCCGACGCCCGAGACTCCTGCCAAGTCCGAGGCTCCTGCCAAGTCCGAGACTCCTCCCAAGTCTGAGCCCGAGACCAAACCGGTCGCGGCTCCTGAGCCCAAGACGCTTGACAGCAAGCCTGCCGAAAAGCCGGCCGAGCCGCCCAAGCGTCCCGAGCCGCCCGTGCTGTCGCGCCCCGTCATTTCGCAGGTCAGGCCGCAACTCCCGGCCCGTCCCACTTTGCCGCCGCGCCCTAACTTGCCGCCGCGTCCAGACCTGCCCCCGCGTCCAGACCTTGCTCCCCGTCCCGGTGCGTTTTCTGGCGAGCGTCCGGCCCTTGGCGCGCTTGAGGCTGCACGTGCGCGGCTGGCGGGCCTTGCTCGCCCCGGCGCTGCGCGCATGCCGGGCCCGGTCATCACCGAGACGCCAAAGATCGCGCCAGCCTCCGAGCCGAGCGAGGAAATCAAGACCCTCGACGTTGCGCTTGAAACGCCCGCCCAGCCGCAAAATGGCAATGGGCAAGATCGCACAGGCATGACCGAGGCCGAGATTGCGGCTGCCCGCATCTCGCCAGAGGGCCGTCCCGAACGGCGCGAGGGCGAGACCCGGGTCAATGTCACGCTGCGCAAATATGGTCCCCGCGCGGAGGCAGCGGGTGTTGCTGCCGATATGCCGCCGGTCGAACTTGGCTCCGAGGATGACGTGCCGGCCTTGCGCGGCGCGGTTCGTCCGGCAGCTCCTGTCGCGCCCGAGGTCCGGGTCCGCAATTTCCGTCCGCTTCTGATCGGTCTTCCGGTCGCGGCCGTGGTCGCGGGGATTGCCTTCTTCGCCTATGTCAATCGCGACAATCCGGACGATATCGCCAGGCTGCGCCCGGCGCCGGGCGCTGAAGCGCCTGCCGAGAGCACCGGCAAGATTGTCGAGCGGATCGGCGGCGGGCAGGCTGCCCGTCCGGCTGCGCCGCCAGTCACCCCGGCCGTGCCTGCACAGCCGCAATCTTCCGTCGCAAATGCGCCCGCCATTCCGGTCTCCCAGCGTGCCGCGCTGCTGGTCGATGCGCCCGAAGATCCCCAGCGTGTGCGCACCTTTGTCGGCAATGTCGTCTGGCGGCTTGATAATGTGAGCCGTGGCCCGGGCCAGCCGCTCGCCATCGGCGTGCGTGCCGAGCTCGATCTGCCGGAAGCGCAATTGAAGGTGTCGATGCTCATCCAGAAAAATACGGATGAGACCCTGCCCGCGTCCCATACGATTGAAATCCGCTTCACCCCTGCCGAGGGCGGACCGATTCCCGGTGTGGCGCAAATTTCGACGCCGCAAATGCGCAAGGAAGACACGCCTGCTGGCGATGCGCTGACAGGCGTGCCCACGCAGATCCTGCGCAATTTCTTCCTCGTGGGCCTGACGCGCGGCGAGAATGCGTCCGTGCGCAATGTCGATCTCATGCGCACGCGCGGCTGGTTCGATATTCCGATGCTGCTGTCGGATCAGCGCATCGCCAAGATCACTTTTGAAAAAGGCGCTGCCGGCGAGCGCGTGCTCAACGAGGCTCTGGACGCCTGGAAGTAACGCGGCGCGCGCATATAGAGACAAAAAAGGGCGGCCATTGGCCGCCCTTTTGCATTTTCTGCTCTGCTCTCACGCGCTCGGGCGTGCGCCGATCTGGGCGGCTGGCGGAGGCAGGGCTTCGAGCTGCGCAATGCCAGCCTTCACGGCGGCCTGCACCTTTTCAAAGGCGCGGACCTCGATCTGGCGCACGCGTTCGCGCGAGATGTGGAATTCTTCCGAGAGCTGTTCCAGCGTGATCGGATCATCCATCAGGCGGCGCGCCTCGAAGATGCGCCGCTCGCGATCGTTGAGCACGCCAAGGGCCGAGCGCAGCGCGCCGAGCCGGTTGTCGCTCTCTTCGCGATCGGCCAGGATGACCTCCTGGCTGGAGCTGTTGTCGACAAGCCAGTCCTGCCATTCGCCTTCGCCCTCCTGACGCAGGGGGGCGTTCAGCGAGGCGTCGCCGCTCATGCGGCGGTTCATGTCGATCACGTCCTGCGCCGTCACGCCAAGGCGCGTGGCGATGGTGGCGACCTGATCGGGCCGCATGTCGCCATCCTCCAGCGCCGAGATCTGGCTCTTGGCCTTGCGCAGGTTGAAGAACAGCTTCTTCTGGTTCGCGGTCGTGCCCATTTTCACGAGCGACCACGAGCGCAGGATATATTCCTGGATCGAGGCGCGGATCCACCACATGGCATAGGTCGCGAGGCGGAAGCCCTTTTCGGGCTCGAACCGCTTCACGGCCTGCATGAGGCCGACATTGCCCTCTGACACGACTTCGCCAATCGGCAGGCCATAGCCGCGATAGCCCATGGCGATCTTGGCCACGAGACGCAGATGCGATGTCACAAGACGGTGTGCCGCATCGCGGTCCCCGTGCTCGCGCCAACGCTTGGCAAGCATATACTCCTCTTGCGGTTCCAGCATGGGGAACCGCCGGATTTCGGCGAGATAGCGGTTCAGACCACCCTCGGCAGAAATCATCGGAAGCGCAGCAGCCATTCTTCCCTCCTGTTCGGGCCCCCCGGAATGGGGAGGTCCGTGACCGTCCGACCGCAGGTCGCACCCGGTCCGGTCTCAGATATAGTTTTGCCTGTTCGTGGCCGAAAGAGGGCGCACGTCGCCGGGCAGGGATCAGAGAGATAATCTCTGCCGCCCGATGTTCAAGCCCCCGCCCTGTCAAACAAGTTGTCGCAGGAGCTGCGCCTCAAGTCTTTGTGCCGATGTAAGCAACTCAAGCTATTCGTACAAGGTGGCTGTATTTTTCCACGTTAAATGGCGCTCACGGCCTGCCACGAAGGCGATTTTTACTTAAAAACTACGCATCAAATAAATTAAAAAGCTTTGTCTTGGCCGTAAATCACCCATCAGGGCTATGTTTACGGCCAAGCTTGCTGTCTCTCGTCTTGGCAGGCGGAGCGCTCGGAATATATCTTCACAACTCCGTCAGCAGCGCCGTTCAGGCGTCCCTGTCGGCCCGCAGCGCCTCGACCAGTGCTGCCAGATCGGCGGGCAGGGGGCTTTCAAACATCAGTTCCTCGCCCGTGACCGGGTGCTGGAAGCCCAGTCGCCCGGCGTGAAGGGCCTGACGCCCGCCAAGCTCGGCGAGCGCCACGGCTGCCTGTGGACCCAGATGCAGAGCCTTGGTCTTGAAGCCGCTGCCATAGGCGGTATCGGCGAGCAACGGATAGCCGATATGGGCCATGTGGACGCGGATCTGATGGGTGCGGCCTGTTTCCAGCCGGCAGGAAATGAGGCTCACCGCACTCTTGCCCGAGAGGAAGACTTCCTCCGCCGACCAATGGGTGATGGCCTCACGACCCTGATCGGGGCGCACGACGGCCATTTTCTCCCGCTGGTGGGGATGGCGGCCAAGTGCGGCGTCGATCATGCCCGCGCTGCGGTTGATCCGGCCCCAGACAAGGGCCTGATATTCGCGGGTGAGGGACAAGGTGCGGCCATGGTCGGCAAAAAGCGCGGACAGGCCCTGATGGGCGGCGTCGGTCTTGGCCACGACCAGCAGGCCCGAGGTGTCCTTGTCGATGCGGTGGACGATGCCCGGACGGCGCACCCCGCCGATGCCCGACAGGCTTTCGCCGCAATGGGCGATGAGCGCATTGACCAGAGTGCCGGTCTCGTGGCCGCCAGCCGGATGGACGACAAGGCCAGCAGGCTTGTCGATCACGAGGAGGTGCTCGTCCTCGAAGACGATCTCGAGCGGGATGGGCTCGCCCAGCGGCTCAGCCGCAACGGGGGCCGGAATATCAATGGTGATGACCTGTTCGGCGCGCACTTTCGCGCCGACATCGCTGGCGACCTGACCGCCGATGGTGACGCGGCCTTCCTCGATGAGCGCGCGGATGCGGGTGCGCGAGAGCGCAATCGCCGCTGCTTCGGCGCGCGCGCTGAGCACGCGGTCGAGCCGCTGTCCTGCCTCCTCGGGCAGGATCTCATAGGTGATGATGCCCTCTTCCGCCGTGGCGAGAGGGGCTGGCGGAATCTTCGGGGCCTGGGGCTTGACCCTCTCGGCCCGTTCGGCCTCGGCGGTGATCCCCGCCTGGTAACGGCGTTTCGCGTGCTGGTTCATGGGGAGCTTGTAACCCGTTCCGGCGCTCCTGCGAAATGAAACGCTTCGCTCCTTTTGAACTTTCTTCATTCAGGAGACAGTTGGTCGCGTTGAGACACGCACTTTCCTTCTCGCCGGATAAGCCGTAACCACCTCAGCCGGCTCTTTTGGAGCCATCCTCTCCACACGCGAGAGGGTCATCCCAACGCCTCGGGTGCCGCCTTGGATATGAAAACAGCTGCCGTGATCGGGGCGGGGCCTGCCGGCTTGATGGCGGCCGAGGAAATGGCCAAAGCCGGACTTGCGGTGACGGTTTATGACCGGATGCCCTCTGTCGGGCGCAAATTCCTGATGGCCGGGCGCGGGGGCCTCAATCTCACCCATACCGAGCCGCTCGACGCTTTTCTGCCCCGCTATGGCAAGGAAGCCTCGGCGCTGGCGCCCATGATTGCCGCTTTTCCGCCCGAGGCCGTGCGCGCTTGGAGCGAGGGCCTCGGCCAGCCGACATTTGCCGGCTCCTCGGGCCGCGTCTTTCCTCAGAGCTTCAAGGCCTCGCCCTTGCTGCGGGCCTGGCTGCGCCGCCTTGAGCAGGCGGGCGTGATGTTCAAGTTGCGCCATTCCTTCGCGGGCTTTGATGAAAGTGGCGCTGCCATCATTCTCGATGCTGCTGGCGCGCGCATTGCCGAGCGCGCGGATGTGCATGTGCTGGCGCTGGGCGGCGCATCCTGGCCCCGGCTCGGCTCGAACGGCGAATGGACCGAGCTGTTACGCCAGAAAGGCATCGATGTGGCTGCGCTCGCGCCCGCCAATTGCGGCTTCGAGACCAACTGGTCGGAGCATTTCATCAGCCAGTTCGCCGGCACGCCGGTCAAACCCTTGCGCCTGACCTTTGGCGAGGAAACCGCACGTGGCGAAGCGATGATCACGCAACATGGCATTGAAGGCGGCGCAGTCTATGCGCTGTCGTCCCATTTGCGGGAAGCCATTGCGGCGCAGGGGTCTTGTGTCCTGAGCCTCGACCTGCGGCCCGATGTCGATCGCGACGATCTCATGGTCCGTCTGGCGCGGCCGCGCGCGGGCCAATCGGCCTCGACCTGGCTGCGCAAGAGCGCTGGCCTGTCACCTGTCGCGGTTGGACTTTTGCGCGAGGTCGCGCGCGATCTTCCCGCAGAGCCGCTGGCGCTCGCACGCCTCATCAAGGGCCTGCCGCTGACGCTCACCGCGCCGCGCCCGATTGCACGCGCGATCTCCTCGGCTGGCGGTATCAAGCTTGCCGAAGTCGATGCGGGCCTGATGCTCAAACACCTGCCGGGCGTGTTCGTCTGTGGTGAAATGCTGGATTGGGAAGCCCCGACCGGCGGCTATCTGCTGCAGGCCTGTTTCGCCACGGGGCTCGTGGCTGGAAAAGCGGCCGCGGCCTATGCCGGGCCGTAACAAGCACTCACGCGCCCAACTTGCGCCCAATGGACCCTTGGCGCGCGCGCGTGGCTGGGCTCTTATGGGTCGCGCTGGATTTAGCAGGATTGGGACGCTGTGAATTCTCTTGAGCGGATGATCGTGATCCTCGACCTTTTCGAGGGCGAGCGGCTGGAATGGACGCTTGAAGAGATGCAGGCCGAGCTCGGCTACACGCGCTCGACGCTCTATCGCTATCTCAAAGTGCTGACCGATGCCGGTCTCATGACCTCGCTGCCCGATGTCGGCTATACTTTGGGCCCTCGCATTGCCGAGCTTGATTATCAGACGCGCGAGCGCGATCCGCTGATTTCGGCGAGCCGCCCCGTCATGGCCGAGCTGGTGACGGAGATAAATGGCATTGCCCTGCTTTGCCGCCGCTACCGCGACCGGGTGCTCTGCGTGCATCAGGAACAGGGTACGGCCTCCTTCCATTCAAATTATGAGCGCGGCCTCGCGCGCCCGCTTCTGCAGGGCGCGGCCTCGCGCATCATTCTGGCGAGCCTGCCCTCGCTCATGATCCGCAAACTTTACGATGCCGATCCCGCAGCCGTGCGCGAGGCTGGCCTTGGCGACAGTCTGAACGCCATGCGCGCGCGCCTGCGCGCCATGCGGCAGGCGGGCTGGGACAAGACCGAAAGCCAGGTCACACGCGGGGTGACGGGCATTGCCGCGCCGATCTTCGATCGCCGCAACAATGTGCTGGGCTCGCTCAGCGTCACCATGGGCGAGGATCATGTCAGCGAAGCGTGGGCTGCCGAAGTCGCGCAGCGCGTGATGCTGTGCGCCAGAATCGTGACCCGCACCATTGCTCGCACCGATGAGCCGGAAGCACCCGCCAGCGTAATCTTGGCTAAATCCCGCATTATGGGAATTTGACCTATTTTCATTGACCCGTGCCCGGGAGAGGCATAGAGCCAAAGCTTCCTTTCAGGGAGGAGCGGCCAATGGATACGCAGGTTCTCATTGTCGGGGCGGGGCCGGTTGGCTTGACGCTGGCCATCGATCTGGGCAAGCGCGGCGTCAAATGCGTGCTGATCGAGCAGAAGGACGCGCCGCAATTCCTCCCCAAGATGGAGCGCGCCAATGCCCGCACCATGGAAATGTATCGCCGCATCGGGCTTGCCGACCCCATCCGCGCGGTGGGCCTGCGCGGCGATTGTCCGATGGATGTCTATGTCGTGCTCAGCCTCAACGAGCCGCCGCTCCTGCGCCTGCGCTATGCCTCGGTCGATGAGGCAAGGGCCGATCTGCGCGCCACCAATGATGGAACGGGCTGGCTGGAGCCCTATCAGCTGGTGTCGCAATATTCGCTGGAGCCGCTGCTGAAATCCTGTGCCGAGGCCTTGCCCTGCGTCGACGTGCGCTTTGCAACCGAGTTCGTGTCCTTCACGCAGGATGCGGGCGGCGTGAGTGCGACCGTCAGATCGGGCGACAAGACACAGACCATTCGCGCGGCCTATCTGGTGGGATGCGACGGCGGCAATTCACCCGTGCGCAAGCAGCTCGGCATCAAATTGCGGGGCGAAGGCGGATTGATGGAATTGCGCCAGGCTTTGTTCCGGTGCGATGAGCTATTCGACCGCCTGCCGGTGGGCAATGGCCCGGGACGCGGACGCCATTATCATGTGGCCGATGACAAGGCGACCTTCCTGATCATGCAGGATTCGACACGCCACTGGACGCTGCATGCGACGGTGGATTCAGATGAAGAGATGAAGGCGCAATTTGAGAAAGCCGTCGGCTTTCCGGTCAAATATGAAATGCTCTCCTGCGCGCCATGGCGTCAGAATCTCCTTCTCGCAGAGCGTTATCGCGAAGGCCGCGTGTTTCTGGCGGGCGATGCCGTGCATCTTGTCATTCCCACCGGCGGTCTTGGCATGAACACGGGCGTGGGCGATGCTTTCGATCTCTCGTGGAAACTTGCAGCGACCCTGCAGGGCTGGGGTGGCGCAAACCTTCTCAATTCCTATGAGCACGAGCGCCGGCAGATCGGCGAGCGCAATGTCGGCGCGTCGCGTTATGCATCCAACGGACGGCGCAAATGGCGCTCGCTCTATCGCTCCGACATTGCGCAGAACACGCCGCAGGGCCGCCAGAACCGCGAGAGTCTCGCGCGTGAAGCCGATGTCGAGCAGCGCAAGACCAATGAAATGATCGGCGCTGAAATGGGCTACCGCTATGTCGATTCGCCTATCATCATGGATATTCCGGGCGGGCCCGAACATCTCTTCCGCACCTACAAGTCCACCACCTGGCCCGGCGCGCGTCTGCCCCATGTCTGGCTCGATGACGGCACGCCGATACAGGATCGTATCCTTGATGGTTACACGCTCCTGAAACTTGGCAGCACGCAGGCCGACACGAGCGCGCTTGAGGCTGCGATCCGCGCCCATGGCGCCCCGCTCAGCGTGCTGGATGTGCCCGATCGGATTGCGCGCGAGATCTATGGATTCGATCTGATCCTGCTGCGGCCTGACATGCATATTGTCTGGCGTGGAAATCTTGCTCCTGAGGATCCTGCCCTCATCGGAGCCGTGGCAACCGGCAATTAAAAGCGCTATGGAGTGCGGGCGGCACCGGAATACCGGGCCGCCCGAATTTTACTCGTCACCGAAGCGGAGGACACGCATGACCGATCTGGCCCAGTTGAAGGAAGAACTCGTCACGGCGAACAGGATTCTGGCGCATCATCACGTCGTCGATTCCTTCGGCCATATCTCCGTGCGTCACCCCACGATTCCCGGGCATTTCCTGATGTCGCGCGCCCGCGCGCCCGGCGTTCTCGTCGAAGAGGACATCATGGAATTCACGCTCGAGGGCAAGATTGTCGGCGCTGAGCCGGGCAAGCCCTATTCCGAGCGCTTCATCCATGGCGCGATTCTCGAAGCCCGTCCGGACGCCATGTGCGTCGTCCACAATCACAGCCCCAATGTCGTGCCCTTCACGGTCACTGGCCGCAAGATGCGCCCGATCATGCATATGTGCGCGCCCATCGGCACCGACATTCCGAACTGGGATATCGCCCACAAGTTCGGCTACGAGACCAATCTGCTCGTCACCAACATGGAAATGGGCCGCGATCTCGCCAAGACGCTTGGTCATCGCACAGTTTCGCTGATGCGCGGCCACGGCAGCGTCGTTGTCGGCCGCTCGATCCGCGAGACGGTCTTCACCTCCATCTATATGGAGGCCAATGCCGAAATGCTGATCAAGGCTTTGCAGATGGGCGAAGTCGAATACATGCATGATGGCGAAGTCGCCGCCAACACGCGTGGCCGCGCCGGCTTCACCTGGGAACGTGGCTGGGAAAACTGGTGCCGCGAAGTCAGCCGCAAATATGTTGCCCAGACATGGGACATGGGCCCGGGCTTCTCCAAGACCGACCCCGCCGGCTAAGAGAGAAAATAGCGCGCTCCCGCACCTAAGGCCGTCACTGCGAGGAGCAAAACAACGCAGCAATCCCGAGCGCCTCACGCGCTCGGGATTGCCGGGCCTGGTTTGCAATGACGGCGAACAGGGAGAGAAAAACCATGACCACCAGCTCAAAGACGCTTGGCCTTCTTGCAAGCGCCGCACTTGCGCTCCTCGCACCAGCTGCGCAGGCGGCCGACAAGGTCACCATCGCTGTGGTGAATGCCTCGAGCGATGCGGCACTCTTCGTTGCTGACGCCAAGGGCTATTACAAGGCCGAGGGCATCGAGGCGGAATTCATTTCCTTCGACACCGGCGCGAAAATGGTTGCTCCGCTCGGCGCAGGCCAGCTCGATATCGGCGGCGGCGCGGCGTCAGCTGGTCTCTACAATGCGGTCGATCGCGGCATCCGCATCAAGATCGTCGCCGACAAGGCGCATAATGTGAGCGGCGCGGGCTTTCAGGCCTTCATGGTCCGCAAGGATCTCATCGACAGCGGCAAGGTGAAGACCTTCGCCGATCTCAAGGGCATGAAAGTCGCCATTACGGGCGCTGGCGGCTCCGATGCTTCGGTGCTCAACGAGGCCATGAAGAACGGTGGCCTGACCTATAATGATGTCGAGAAGGTCTATCTCGGCTTCCCGCAGCACGCGGTCGCCTTCCAGAACGGCGCGATTGCGGCGAGCATTTCAACCGAGCCGACGGTGTCCAAGATCGTCGAACTCGGCGCGGCCGTGCGTTTCAAGGGCAATGACGAATTCTATCCCAACGCCCAGACAGCCACGATCCTGATGTCGGGCGATTTTGCCGAGAAGCGTCCGGAAGTCGCCAAGCGCGTCATGAAGGCCTATATCCGCGCCGTCCGCGATTTCAACGCGGCCGTGGTGAATGGTCGTCTTACCGGCCCGGGCGCCGATGAAATGGTCGCAATCCTCGCCAAATATTCGGTGATCAAGGACGAGAAGACCCTGCGCAGCATGATCGTTCACGGCGCTGATCCCGACGGCAAGCTCAACATCGACTCGCTGAAAAAAGACCTCGCCTTCTTCAAGGAGACCGGCGATGTGACGGGCCCCGTCACGGTCGACAAGGTGGTCGATACCTCCTTTGCCGAAGCAGCGGTGAAGGAACTGGGTCCCGTCAAGCGCTAAGCTGGTTGACGGATTGCAGACCAACAAAAGGCGCGCTTCGGTGCGCCTTTTTTGTTGTCTGCCCGCATCGACTGCGGAGATTGGCGTTGACAATCTCCGCACGGGTCCATGAGCTACATCCATCAAGACGCCGACTGGCCGCATTTTCGCTTGGATCACACGGCGGTTCAGCCTGCGTTGGGCGCTGTCAGGTATCGGCAGGGCGTTCTGCTTGGACGGATGCAAAGTCTTGGTCTTGGCGCGCAAGACGAGGCCGCGTTGTCGGCCTTGACGCAGGATGTCGTGACCTCGAGCGAGATTGAGGGCGAGCACCTGAACCCTGACGAGGTCCGGTCCTCCATCGCCCGCCAACTCGGCCTTGAGGCCGGAGGTCTTGCGCCGGCCGATCGCCATGTCGAGGGCGTGGTTCAGATGGTTCTCGACGCGACGCAGAATTACGACGAGCCTCTGACGCAGGAACGGCTCTTTTCCTGGCATGGTGCCCTGTTCCCGACAGGTCGCAGCGGCCTGCATGAAATTATCACCGGCTGCTGGCGTGACGGACGCGATGGGCCCATGCGCGTGGTCTCTGGACGGGTCGGGCGCGAGCGCATCCATTTTGAAGCACCGGACGCAGCGCGCGTGCCCGATGAAATGGCGCGTTTTCTGGATTGGCTTAACCGCCCGGCTGAAAACGACGCCGTGATCCAATCGGCGCTTGCCCATCTCTGGTTCGTGACGATCCACCCATTCGACGATGGCAATGGGCGCATTGCGCGCGCAATTGCCGATTATTGCCTCGCGCGCGCGGAACGCTCGGGTCATCGTTTCTACAGCATGTCCTCGCAGATCAGGGCTCGGCGCAACGTCTATTACAGCACTCTCGAACATACACAGAAGGACGGGCTCGACGTCACCGCCTGGCTTCTCTGGTTCCTCGATTGTCTTGACGCTGCACTTGGGGCAAGCGAGCTGGCATTGCTGAAGGTCAACAGGCGCGCGCACTTCTGGCATCGCCATGCCGATGTCGCCTTCAATGCACGGCAACGAAAGATCATCACGCGCCTGCTTGAGGATTTCGACAGCAAGTTGACGTCCTCCAAATGGGCGGCGCTTGCCAAATGCTCTCAGGACACAGCCGCGCGCGATCTTGCCGCTCTGCTGGAGGCGAAGGTCCTCGTTCGGGGCGCAGGCGGGGGACGCAGCACGCATTATGTGCTCGCAGACGATGCCAGCGCGTCGCCCTGAAACAAAAAACCCGCCCGGTTGCCCGGGCGGGTTTCAAAAAGTCATTTGCTGACAGCGCTTATTTCACGCCGAGCAGTTTCTGCGCATTCTTGTAATAGATCTTTTCGCGCATTTCCTGCGACATTTCGATCGATTCGAGAACCGCCATCGTGTCGCGGATGTAGCCGGGACCCTTTTCCGGATCGAACGGCGAGTCGGAGGCAAACAGCACCTTGTCTTCGCCATAGAAGGCCAGGCCGCATTCGGTCGCGGGCTTGGAGCCAAACACGGCCGTGTCGGCGTAGAAGTCCTTGAAATAGTCGAACGGGCGCTTCTTCAGGCCTTCGAGAACGATGGAGTAATCCTCATCCGAGGTACGCTTGCCGAGCTGATCCCAGCCGGGGCCGACGCGTCCCTCGAAGAAGGGCACCATCGCGCCCAGATGATGGGCGAGCACCTTCATCTCGGGCAGCTTGTCCATCATGCCGGAGAAGACGAGACGCGCCATTGCGGCGGAGGTCTCGTAGGGCCAGCCGAAGGTCCACCAGATTTCATACTTGGACTTGGACTCGTTCTTGTAGTCGGTGACATCGGCCGCGGTGCGCGAGGGATGCAGGAAGATCGGCTTGCCATGCTTGGCGGCCGTCTCGAACACCGGGAAATATTTCGGATGGTCGAGCGGGTCGCCGTTGATGTTGGTGTGAACCTGCAGGCCGTTGGCGCCGAGGGCGAAAGCGCGCTCGGCTTCCTTCCAGGCATTTTCGGAATTCATCGGCAGTGAAGCGAGGAAGCCGCAGAAATGGTCCGGGTGCTTGCGCACGAGTTCGGCCATGCCGTCATTCCCCAGACGGGCGAATACTTCGACTTCTTCGGGCGTGCCCAGGGATTCGAGCGGGGGCATGCCGAGCGAAATCACCTGGCTGTAGTCATTGTCCTTGCGGAACATGTCGACGCAGCGCAGGCGCTCGTTGATATCGTAAATGCAGGGGATGGCGCGCATCCGCTTGCCGATGTCTTTGGCCGCGCCTTCAGAGGCGAGCATCTTGTCCCAGAGGCCCTGGGGGAAGAAGTGGTTGAACGAGTCGATGAAACGCATAAGTCCCTCCCTTGGATGGAGACCACAGACCAGCCCCGCGCTTCTTTGGCAAATACAGAGCTTGATGGTCTGCTATAAATGGTTTTTATAGCGGGCGTGCCCGTGGCCTGTCATCGCCCGGGCAGGGGGCCCTCATGCTGCTGCGCCAGCTCCGCTATTTTCTCACCGTGGCTGAGGCCGGCAGTTTTACCGCCGCAGCCAGGCGGCTGCATGTCTCCCAGCCTGCCCTTGGCTATCAGGTCAAACAGCTTGAGGCCCGTTTTGGCACGGCGCTGCTCGCCCGCCATTCGCGCGGCATCGAGCCGACGCCCGCCGGCAGCGTGCTGGCCGAACACGCGCGGCGCATCATGGCCGAGGTCGAGGCTGCGGAGGCGGCCTTGGGCGCGCTGCGGCCAGCCCCCGGCGCGATTTCGCTCGGCGTCACGCCCACGCCCGGCCGCGCGCTCGCGCCCGCCCTTGTCGCGGCTGCAGCCACGGGGCCGGGGCCGCGCATTGGCCTGCGCGAGGGCTTGAGCGACGAACTGGCCCGGCTGGTCGCCAATGGCGAGCTCGATGCCGCGCTTTGCTACGATCCCGTCGGGGCCGAGCGGGTCAACCTCGTGCCTCTCTATACGGAAGACCTTTTTCTTGTCGGCCCGCCCGAGCTTGTGGGCGCTGGTCCGGATATCGGCTTTGGCGCACTCGCCCGCCTGCCGCTGGTGCTCGATGGACGGTTTCAGGCGGGGCGGCGGCTGATCGAGGCGGCAGCGCGCGAGCAGGGCTTGCAACTCGACCTCATCGAGGCGGAGGCGGTGACCGTGAAGCGGGAGCTGCTCGTTCGGCACGGGCGCTGCTCCATCGTTCCGCTGGGGCTTTTCTATGAGGAGATCCGGGGCGGTCAGCTTGCGGCCCGGCGCGTGGTGTCGCCCTGCATCAGCCGCACCCTCGTGCTGATGACGCGCCGCGGGCTCGACCCTGCAAGCGCGCACAAGCTCCACGCCGACTTGCTGCCGCTGGTTGCCCGCAATATCGAGGCGGGCGAGCTCGCTTGGCGACGGCCCGACGCCTGAATCTTGCACAAGACCACGGGACGGGTTATTCGGTCCCCACCTAGACGGAAGTCGCAGAACACATCCGCAGGCAGGGAGATGCAGCGCTCTGGGGCGAAAAAGGCAGGAATGATGCATTTCAGGAAAATGGTGCTTGGTTTTCTTCTCGCTGTGCTTGCGATAGCGCCTGCGGCGGCGCAGACGGCTGCCAGCGGCAAGAACCTGACCATTGTCGTGGCCTTCGGGCCAGGCGGTGGCTATGACGTCTGGGCGCGCCTTGTCAGCCGTCATATCGGCAAGCATATGCCGGGCAATCCTTCCGTCATCGTTCAGAACATGCCGGGCGCCGGCGGCTATGTCGCCGCGAGCTGGATTTATAATATTGCCCCCAAGGATGGGCTGACCATTGCGCTTATCTCGCGCGATGTCGCGGTGGGGCCGATCATCGGCGCGCCGGGCGCGCGTTTCGATGCGCTCAAGATGGCCTGGCTCGGCACGCCGGCAACCGATACGAATGTGTGCATTGCCAATGCCAGCGCTGCTGTGCAGAGCGTGAGTGATCTTTATGCGAAAGAGCTGATTGTGGGCGATGTCGGCCCTGGCTCTGGCACGCATACTTACCCCGCCGCGCTCAATGCGCTGGTTGGCACGAAATTCCGCCTGGTGTCGGGCTTCCGCTCCTCGGCCGACGTGTTTCTCGCCATGGAGCGTGGCGAGGTCGACGGCATTTGCGAGTCGCTCGACAGCGTGATCGGCAAGCGGCCGGACTGGATTTCCTCGGGCAAGGTGCGCATTCTCTTCCAGGGCGGCTCAGAGCCGAATCCGCATGTGAATGCGCCTTTCGTGACCGAGCTTGCGAAAACGAGCGACGAAAAGGCAGCCATCAACTTCCTCTATGCGGGGCAGGGGATCGGGCGTCCATTCGTGGCGCCGCCCGGCCTCCCGGCGGACAAGCTCGACGCGCTGCGGGAGGCGTTCGGAAAGACAATGCGCGACCCCGAATTCATCGAGGACGCGGCGCGGCTCAAGCTTGAGATCGAGCCTAAAGACGGCGCGCATCTTGAAGCGCTGGTGCAGCAAATCTATGCGAGCCCGAAAGAGCTCGTGGAGAAAATGAAGCCGCTGATGCAGTAAGGCAGCGGAACACGAGACCATATTCTTGCAGGGAGATGGACCATGGCAGACGATACAAGACTAACGAAAGGCGGCGCCTCCGCCGATATAGGGCATAATTCGGCGAACCAGACCAAAGAAGAAAAGATCGCCAATCTCTACCACTCGAAGAAAGACCGCGTGTTCGTGCGCGCGATCCAGGGCGAGTACAACATCAAGGGCGAACTCGACCGCCTGCGCGCAGTGCCGCGCGTGCGCAAGGCCAAAGACACCAATTTCGTCGATGGCCCGCAGTGCTTCAGCCGTCATTATGTCGAGCCCAAGGACGGCATCACGCAGACCTTCCATCTGCATCTCGAAGAATATGCGCCCGGCGCCTGCTCGCAGCAGCACGGCCATGTGAACGAGGCGGCTTTCTACATTCTCGATGGCAATGGCTACGAGATTCATGACGGCATCCGCTACGACTGGAAGGCTGGCGACGTCGCCATCGTGCACAACAATTGCGTGCATCAGCATTTCAACGCCTCCACCACCAAGCCCGCCCGCGCAATCGTCATCAAGACGAAGCCGATGTACCTCTTCCTGAACATGCTGTTCCAGAAGCAGGTCAAGGCGCGCCCGGTTGAGCACAGTGCGGAATCGGAAGGTTTCGAGGCGCGCGAAGCAGAGCAGGACGACAATCATCCCGAGGGAGGCTACTGATATGGCATGGGGCGAAACAGGAGCTTGGCTCGAGGGCAAGGGCAACGAGCGTCTCTATCAGCGTCTTCTCGATGATGCGCAGGATGCGGCTTCCCGCAACTCGCGCCGCAAGAAGATCATCACTCCCGACGAAATGCCGTGGGAAATGTCTCGCCAGGGGCTCTTGAAGCACCTGATCAACGAGAACATGAACACCCGCATGGAGACGGTCGACGCCTATATGCAGATCTTGCCGCCGGGCAGCCGCTCGGGCAAGCATCGTCATCTGGCCGAAGAATGCGTCTATGTGATCGAGGGCTGCGGCTACGATCTGCATCAGGACAGCGACGTCGAAATCGGCGACACGTTCGAATGGCACATCCAGCCGGAAGTGAAGCGCTACGATTGGGAAGCAGGCGATGTGATCTACATCCCGCCGAACACGGTGCATCAGCATTTCAATGCCGATCCCTCCAAGCCGGCGCGTCTCATCTCCTCCACCAACCGCATCTTCAAGCAGATCGGCTTGAACACGCTTGAGCAGATGGAAGATTCGCCCGACTTCGATCCGAGCGTCGTGCTCAACGAAGAAATCGTGCGCGAATATCTGCGCGGCCTTCGCGGCAAGAAGTAACATTTGGGGCCGGCGGCGACACGCCGCCGGCCTTTCTCCCGGATGTCGACGCGTGCGGAACCCAAAAGATGAGTGGCCCGCAAGATCCTCTCCGCCTTTCGCTCCAGCATTCCCTGCGCGACCATCTGCTGGGCGCGGGCGCCGAGCATGTGCATGATGAGACCGCCGATCATGACCACGATCATGATGGGCAGGGCCATCACCTTCTCGATATCAATTCTCGCTCGCTCGAAAGCATTCCGCTGGTCAGCATGGGACTCGATGTCGGCTCGTCTGGGACGCAGATCGCGTTCTCCC
This sequence comes from Beijerinckiaceae bacterium, assembly GCA_947370975.1. Classification (GTDB taxonomy): domain Bacteria; phylum Pseudomonadota; class Alphaproteobacteria; order Rhizobiales; family Beijerinckiaceae; genus Terripilifer. Next base: position 83,688 of record CANBNG010000011.1, on the reverse strand, counting down.
GCCTGCTGATGCGGGGCCCCGGCGAGCCTGTCGCCATGCGACGCCACGCTGCCGCACGCGAGACACTTTATCTCTCGCCCGTCGCGCTCACGCCGTTTGGACCCAATCACCAGATTGACGAGATACGCCTGCGCGCCATCATCGATCGCGCTTTTGCAGCGGCTGGCATCACCCCTGACGATATCGAGACCGGTGTCGTCATTCTGACCGGCGAGGCCATGGCGCGCGCCAATGCGCAGGCCATCACCCTGATGCTCGCGCAAGATCTCGGCGAACTCGTTTGTGCGGCAGCTGGCCACCATATGGAGGCCATGCTTGCAGCCTTCGGCTCGGGTGCGGTGCGCCGCTCGCTCGAGCGCAGCGCAACACTCATCAATATCGACATAGGCGGGGGCACGACGAAAATCTCGCGCATCGTCGATGGTCATATCGAAGCCTGCGGCGCGCTCGCGATTGGCGGGCGTCAGCTTGCCTGGTCGCGCGAGGATGTCATCACCCGTTGCGAGCCGAGCGCCGAAGTCTTTCTGGCGCGTGCCGGTCTCGACTGGAAAATTGGCGACAAGATCAACCGGCCAGATCTTGAGCGTCTGGCCGCCCTCATGGCCGATGCCCTATGTGCAGCTCTGGCAGATGTTGCAGCCGTGTCCGCGCTCTGGCTGACAGAACCTGTGCGTGCATATCCTGCCGAGGGACTGCTGTTTTCAGGTGGCGTCGCAGAATATGTCTATGAGCGCGAGACGCGCGATTTTGGCGATATGGGCCGCAGGCTTGGCCGCGCGATACGCCAGCGGATGGAGGCAGGAACCTTCGCCGCTCCGCTGCTGCCGGCGGGCGAATGTATCCGCGCAACGGCTTTGGGGGCCTCTGAATTCAGCGTGCAGATGAGCGGACAGACGAGTTTCATCTCCCATCCCGCAACGCTGCTGCCGCGCCGCAATCTGCCCGTCGTGCTGCCGTCCGTCTCCTTGAGGGGGATGCCCGATGCGGCTGCCATTGCCGCCGCCATTGCTGCTCACCGCGTCGATTTCGATCTGCAGGACGCCGCGCAGGATTTTGCACTCGCCTTTCGCTGGCGTGGTGAGCACGATTATCCGCGCGTGCGGGCGCTCGCCGATGGCATTGCGGCGGGCCTTGCCGATCGCATCGAATCCGGCGCGCCGCTCTACATCATGCTTGAGGGTGATGTTGCGCTCACGCTTGGCCATATCCTGCGCGATGAAAAGGCCATTGCCAATCCGCTGCTTGTGATCGATGGCATTACCTTGCGCGATTTCGATTTCGTCGATATCGGCCGCATTCGCCTGCCCTCTGGCATGGTGCCGGTCACGATCAAATCGCTGCTTTTCGACGTGGCCCAGAGCGCGCCGCAAGGCTGAGCGCAACAAACACCAGCGCCTGCGCGTTACACAGCTTGGCGGTCGCATCGGCTGCGTTGTGAGGGTGCAATGGACGCGCGCGATGTCGAGGAGGGCGCAGCCTCGCCGCTTGGCGCAACATTTGACGCTCTGGGCGTGAACTTCGCGCTGTTTTCCGATCATGCGAAAGCGGTCGATCTCTGCCTTTTCGATGCAACCGGTCGGCGTGAGCTGCGCCGAATCCGCCTGCCGCGCCGCACCGATGATGTGTGGCACGTCTATGTGCGCGGGCTGCGGCCGGGCCAGCTCTATGGCTATCGCGTGCATGGCCCCTATGAGCCCACGCAAGGCCACCGGTTCAATCCCAACAAGCTGTTGCTCGACCCCTATGGTCGCGACATGGCGGGGCATCTGCGCTGGCACGATGCGCTCTTTGGCTATCGCCCCGGCAATATGCGCGCTGACCTGTCCTTCGACAGACGCGACAGCGCGTCGATGATGCCAAAATCAGTGGTGAGCGATCCCGCCCATACGTGGGGACGCGATCATCGCCCGCGTCATGCCTGGCCGCAGACGCTGATCTATGAAGCCCATGTGAAGGGGCTGACCATGCGTCACCCCGCCATTCCCCAAAGCCTGCGCGGCACCTATAGCGCGCTTGCGGAGCCGGCCTTGATCGAGCACCTCGTTTGCCTCGGCGTGACTGCGCTCGAGCTGATGCCGATTCAGTCTTTTGTCGACGATCGCTTTCTGCACGAGCGAAATCTGCGCAATTACTGGGGTTATTCGACGCTCAATTTCTTCACGCCAGAAGCGCGCTATCTTGGACCCGATGGCGTCTATGGCCTGCGCGCGGCCATTCGCGCGCTGCATGAGGCTGGCATCGAAGTCATTCTCGATGTTGTCTACAATCACACGGCGGAGGGCAATCATCTCGGGCCGACCCTGTGTTATCGCGGTATCGATAATGCGAGCTATTATAAATTGCCCGCACAGAACAAGCGTTTTGCCTGGGATTCGACAGGCACAGGCAATACGCTCGATCTCAACCATCCGCGCGTGATGCAGATGGTGCTCGATAGTTTGCGCTATTGGGTCGAGGCTTTCCATATTGACGGTTTCCGCTTCGATCTCGCCTCCTCGCTGGCGCGCGATCCGATCGATGTCGATGAGCGCGCCGGATTCTTGCGCGCGGTCCGACAGGATCCCGTTCTCTCGCAGGTCAAACTCATCGCAGAGCCATGGGATATTGGCGACGCAGGCTATCGCCTCGGTGGATTTCCTGCGGGCTGGAGCGAATGGAACGACCGCTTTCGCGACAGTGTGCGCGCCTTCTGGCGTGGCGATCCCGGCCAATTGCCGGGTCTTGCCCGTGCGCTGAGTGGCTCACGCGAAATCTTTGGCCATCACGGACGCAGCCCCGGCGCCTCGATCCATTATGTCTGCTCGCATGACGGTTTTACGCTGACGGATCTCGTCAGCTACAACGACCGCCATAACGAGGCCAATGGCGAGGACAACAAGGATGGTCACCCGCATAATCTGTCGTGGAATTGCGGCGTCGAAGGCCCGACACATAATCCAGAAATAGTCAAGATACGGCTGCGGCAGAGGCGGAATATGCTGGCAACGACGCTGTTTTCAATCGGCGTTCCAATGTTGCTCATGGGCGATGAAGTCTCGCGCACGCAAGGCGGCAACAATAATGCCTATGCCCAGGACAATGAGACAAGCTGGGTCAACTGGCAGCCTGAGCATGCCGAGGATCCGGCATTCCTCGATTTTGTCTGCAACCTCGTGGCCTTGCGCAAAAGCATTGGCGTTTTCAGCCGACGGGATTTTCTGAGCGGAACAATATCGCTCTCGAGCGGCCTGAAGGATGTCTATTGGCTCGCACCCGAGGGGCGTGAAATGACGCGGCAGGATTGGGAGCAGGACATGCGCCGCACCATCGGCATGCAGCTCGGAAACGACGGGAAAGAGGCGGAGCGTTTTCTGCTGCTCATCAATGCCGCGCCCGAGACTATCGACTTCAAGCTCGCGCCAGACTTTCCTGGTCACGCGTGGTCGCAAATATTTGCAACTTGCGCACCAGCGGGGCTGCGCGATGAGCCTCCACCCTCGCTGAAGCCCGGAGGAACTTTTCCTATCAAGCCCCGTTCGCTTTGCCTTTTCCGCCTCCGGCCAGCGACGGATGGCCAGATGATGCGTGCGGAGGCTGCGCGTGAGTGATGACGATCTCGCCCGGCTCGCACGCCGTCTCGGCGTTGCCTCGTCCTATCTCGATATGGTGGGCACGCGTCATGACATTGCAATGGACACGCGTCGCGCCCTGGTCGAGGCGCTGGGCTTTCCTGTGGCCTCGCAGTCGCAGATTGTGGCCTCGCTCGAAGAGATCGAAGACGTGCAGCGCAGGCCTCTCCCGCCGTGGTTTGTGATCGAGGCGGGCAGGGGCGCGGTGCTCGATCTCGCGCCTGCTTTTGCGGCCCGCATTACGGCTTGGCAGCTTGTGGGGGAGCGAGGGTTCTCAAGATCCCAGCGCGAGCATGGTCGCGTGTCGGTTCCTGCGCTGGAAGCTGGCTATTACGAGCTGCATATCGAGGGACCGCAGATGCGCGCGCGCACCTTTGTTCTGGCCGCGCCCAAGCGCTGCTGGACGGCGCCCGCCTTTGTCGACGATGCAACGCGCGGGTGGGGCCTGACAGCGCAGGTCTATGGTCTGCGCTCGGTGCGCAATGCGGGCATCGGCGATTTTGCAGATATTGCCAATCTCGCGCGCGCGGCCGGACAAAGCGGAGCGTCTTTTCTGGGCCTCAGTCCGCTCCACGCGCTGTTTACCTCCGACCGCAGCAAGATCTCGCCCTATTCACCCTCCACGCGGCTCTTTTTGGAGCCGCTTTTTCTCGCACTTGATGAACTGCAAATACAAAGTCCGACCTGTGCCACAAAACTCGTGGAGCTCGCGCCCGCGATTGCGCGGCTGCGCGAAGCACAGCTCGTCGATTATGCCTCTGCATGGGCGCTGAAACGTCCGCTGCTTGAACTTATCCATGCTGAATATCTCGCCTCGGGCGGCGATGCGGAGGTGGAAGAAAAACGCGCCGCCTTTGGCGAGGCGCTTCAAAAACACGCGACCTTTGAAGCCTTGTCGGAATATTTTCTCGCGCAAGGCCAGAATTGGGCTGGCGTCTGGCCTGCCGTCTATTTTGATTCAAGCTCCGACTCGGTCAGGCGCTTTGCCGAGGAGCATGGCGCGCGCGTCGGCTTTCACGCCTGGTTGCAGGTGCTCTGCGATGCGGGGCTTGCGCGCGCATCTGCCGCCGCGCGCGAAAGTGGCATGGAGCTTGGCCTCTATCGCGACCTTGCCGTGGGGGTGGATCGCTTTGGCTCGGAGGTCTGGGCTGCGCCCGAGCGCTATGCGGTTGGGCTTTCAGTTGGCGCACCACCCGATCCGCTGGGGCCACAGGGACAGAATTGGGGCTTTCCTCCCTTTCATCCTCTCGCGCTCGAAGCGCAGAATTTTGCGGGCTTCCGCGATCTTGTCAGCGCCAATATGCGCCATGCCGGCGCTATCCGTATCGATCATGCCTTTCAATTGCAGCGGCTCTTTTTGGTGCCGCCGCGCATGAGCCCCGAACATGGGGGCTATGTGGCCTTTCCCTTCGAGGCTCTGCTCGCGATTTTGCGCATTGAAAGTGTAAGGCACCACTGCATGGTCATTGCCGAAGACCTCGGCACCGGGCCTGCAGGCTTTTCCAGGGCCATCATGAAGTCCGGCATTTTAAGTTATCGCGTTCTTTCGTTCGAACGCAGGGTCGATGGCGGTTTTCTCGCGCCTGAAAAATATCCGCGCAATGCACTCGCCGCCATCACCACGCATGATCTTCCAACGTTCCGGGGGTGGTTGCGTGGCTTCGATATCGATCTGCGCAGCTGCTTTGGCGTGTTTCATGAAACGGAGGCAAAAAGCGAGCATGTTTCGCGCGCGCGCGATGTGAAGCACTGGCAGAGCGCATTGCGCGCACAGGGCCTGTCGGGAGCCATCGAGGATGATACGCGTGCACGCAACAATGCGCTCCTTTACCTCGCGCAAACACCCTCCATGCTGGTCGCCGTGCAGGCGGAGGATGTGCTTGACGAGATCAATCAGGCCAATCTTCCGGGCCTTTCCGAGGGGCCCCCAAATTGGCGGCGGCGCTTGAGTGAAACAATAGAACATCTCGCGCAAGAGGGCGGGCCCTTGGGCAAGACCGGAGCCTTGATGGCTGGCGTGCGACGAAGTCCGCGCGCCAGCGCGTCACGCCTTGCCAGCCCACCTCCGCGCGCCACCTATCGGCTGCAATTTCATGCCGGCTTCACCTTCGATATGGCGCGAAAGATCCTGCCTTACCTGAAACAGCTTGGTATCAGCCACATTTATGCCTCGCCCATTCAGAAGGCGTCGCCCGGCTCGAGCCATAATTACGATATTGTCGATCCGCGCGAGATCAATCCCGAGCTCGGCGGTCAGGCGGGGTTTGATCGCTTTTGTGAAGATCTCGCAGAGCAAGGCCTGAAACTGCTGCTCGATATTGTGCCCAACCATATGGCGGCGCACGCGCAGAACCCGTTCTGGATGTCCGTGCTCGAATGGGGTGAGGTGTCGCCCTTTGCCCATGTCTTCGATATTGATTTCGAACGTGCCGGGACGCGGCGCAAGATCCTGCTTCCTGTTCTCGATCGTCCCTATGGCGAGGCGCTGGATGCCGGCGCGTTGCAACTTGCCTTCGATGTGAAGCTTGAGAAAATCACGCTCCGCCACCACGATGGCGTATTCCCGATCTGTCCGCGCGACTATGGCGTGCTTCTCAAGCCTGTGGCGCGGCTGTTGGGGCTGGCATCCCGGCTGGTCACGGTTTTTACGCCCTTGCTGCGTGCCTATCTCGACCTGCGCGGCAATGATTCCCACCGCGTGGAGCGCGCGGCTTCGCTTGGGAGCCGTGTGGCAAAACTCGCAGCCGTGCCGCAATTCCGCGCGGCGCTGGATGATGTGCTTGCCGAATTCTCGCAGGATCACGATGCCCTGGACGAGGTGCTTGGGCGACAGGCCTATCGGCTCGCACATTGGCGACTTGCCGCGACTGAAATCAACTACCGGCGCTTTTTCGAGATCAACAATCTGGTGGGCGTGCGTGTCGAAGAGCCCGAGGTCTTCGACCTCACTCATGAATTGATTCTGGAGCTCGTTGAAAAGCAGCAGGTGCAGGGGCTTCGCGTCGATCATATCGACGGTCTTGCGGATCCTGCGGGCTACCTGACCCGCTTGCAGGCGCGTGTCGGGCCGGGATTTTACATCGTTGCTGAAAAAATTCTGGCTTCAGGCGAAGAGCTCAAGCCCTGGGCGCTGGCCGGAACAACTGGCTATGACGCGCTCAACGAGCTGGACGGGCTTTTCGTGCATGAACCTGCACGCGAGAGCTTTCAAGATATTTATCGCAACCTTGTCGGCCAGAGCGAGACCTATGCCGAGGCACTGGCGCAAGCGAAAGCTGATGTTCTTGCGCGCAGTTTCACCGCCGAGCACGATGCCATTGTGACTGGATTTTATGCGCTTGCACAAGATAACCGGCATTTGCGGGATATGGACCGGCTCGCGCTTCAGCGCGCATTGTCGGCGCTGATTGTGGCCCTGCCGGTCTATCGCACCTATGGAGTGCATCATGGTCCCGATGGCGCGGACGACGCGCTGATCGCGGCCGCTGTGGCGCGAGCACGCCTGATATGCCGCCCGGGCGATGCAAATGCGCTGACCTTTGTGGAGAGGGTTCTGCGCGGCCAAATGCCGGCGCGCGCGGAGCAAGCTGCAAAGCTACGAGTGGCTTTCGAGCAATTGAGCGGTCCGGTCATGGCCAAAGGCGCGGAGGATATGGCGTTCTATCGCCATGTCGCCTGCCTCGCGCTCAATGAAGTCGGCGGCGATCCATCTCGCTTTGGTTTTACGCCAGACGCATTTCATGCGCGCGCCCGCGCCCGAGCGCATAAGTGGCCGGCAAGCCTGATCGCCACCGCAACCCATGATACAAAGCGCGGAGAAGATGCGCGCGCACGCTTGCTCGTGCTCACCGCCGCCCCTGTGTCCTTCGCCAGGCACTCGCAGCGCTTTCTGGCCTTGGCAAAAGAGATCGATGCAAATGATGCCTATCTTTTGCTGCAATCCCTGATCGGCGCGTGGCCGCTGCAAGTGGAGCGCGAGGAGGGTCAACCATTTCCCAAACGGGCGCAGGCTTTTTTCATCAAGGCGCTGCGCGAGGGCAAACGACATTCGAGCTGGAGCGACCCTGACCTTGCCTATGAGGCACACGCACTTGCTTGTCTTGATGCCGCGCTCGACCCGCAGGGCGAGACTTTTGCCCTGTTGCAGTCGATCGTCGCGCAGATCGCATGGCCTGGCGCGCTCAATGGCCTTGCGCGCACTATTCTGAAACTGAGCATGCCGGGTGTGCCTGATTTCTATCAAGGCGCCGAGTTTTGGGATTTTGCGTTTGTCGATCCTGATAATCGTAAGGCCGTTGATTTCGAGCTCTGTGCGACGTGTCTGGCTGCGGCGGAATCAACAAGCCCGCAGACGCTTCTGGCAACATGGGAGGATGGACGTATCAAGCAATGGTTGCTTGCGCGCTTGCTTGCGCATCGTGCGCAACATCCAGATCTTTATGCCTTCGGCGATTATCAGCCAAGACGCAATGGGGTCGGGATTGCTTTCGAGCGTGTGGCCGAGGATCAGCGCCTTTATGTCTGCGCACCGAGCGGAACCGACATGGCCGCGCGCGGATTGCTTCAGCGCAGCGGCACGTTTAATGCCCCCGCGCTTTGGCAAGACTCGATGTTGAGGCTGGAGGAAGGCCTGTGGCGCAACCTCCTGACTGGCGCTGCGTTTGCCGTGCAGGGGCCCGTCGCATGCGTAGATATTGCGCAAGGTCTGCCTTGGTTGATCCTGGGGAAAGACAGATGAAGACATCCGATCCACCCGCACGGGCGAAGGCACGACGGGTGCGAGCGGACGCGCCTGCGCATGCGCCTGTCGCGCTTCCCTCTCAGGAGGGGCGCGTCATCATCGAAGCCGTCGAACCCGAGATCGATGGCGGTCGCGCAGCCGCAAAATGCGCAGAAGGGACGCGCTTCACAATCAGCGCCGATATTTTCACCGATGGGCATGAGGTGATCGCCGCAGATATTTTGTGGCAGCGGGCGGGCGCTCCTCAATGGCTGCGGGCGCCCATGCATTTTGTCGATAATGATCGGTGGTCGGGGCATTTCACCCCGCCTGTCATTGGTCGCTATCATTATTCCATAGAAGCCTGGCGCGATCCCTTCGCGTCCTGGCGGCGCGATGTGCAAAAGCGGCTTGGCGCGCGCCAGGATGTTACGCTTGAGTTGCAGGAGGGCCTTGCGCTTGTGGAAGCTGCTGGAGCGGACGGACACGATCCCGATGCGCTCGATGAAATGCGCACGCGGCTGGCTCGTGCCTCACTCGACGCGTGTCTTGCAATTCTGATTGGCACAGATCTGGCGGCGTTGATGGCGCGCCATGGGCCCCGTCATGCTGTCACGCATCGCACGCCGGTGCTCGAATTGGCGGTCGATCGACGCGCGGCGGTTTTTGGGGCCTGGTATGAATTGTTCCCGCGTTCGCAAGCGGGCGATCCTCAGCGGCATGGCACATTTGATGATCTGATTGCACGCCTGCCCTATATTCGCGATCTCGGCTTTGACGTGCTCTATCTCCCGCCGATCCATCCGATTGGACGCACCAACCGCAAGGGCCCCAACAACGAGCGCCGTGCCGGGCCGGATGACCCGGGCAGCGTTTATGCCATCGGGGCGCAGGAGGGCGGGCATACGGCCGTTCATCCGCAACTGGGCACGCTTGAGGATTTTCGCAGACTGGTCGGGGCCGCTCAGGCGCAGCAAATCGAGATCGCGCTCGATTTTGCGATTCAATGTTCCAATGATCACCCTTGGATAAAGGACCATCCTGAATGGTTTGACTGGCGGCCGGATGGCACCATCAAACATGCAGAAAATCCCCCCAAGACTTATGAGGATATTGTCAATCTGCATTTTGACGGTGCGGCATTCCCCGATGTGTGGTTTGCCTTGCGTGATGTCGTGCTTTTCTGGATCGAGACAGGCGTGCGTATTTTCCGCGTCGATAATCCACACACAAAGCCAATTCCGTTTTGGCGCTGGCTTATCCGGGAGATCAATGCGCAGCACGCTGACGTGATCTTTCTGGCCGAAGCTTTTACGCGTCCAAAGATGATGCAAAAGCTCGCCAAGATCGGCTTTCAGCAAAGCTACACCTATTTCACCTGGCGCAACGCCAAGAGCGAGATCCTTGAATATGTGCACGAGCTGACCGGGCCAATGGCCACATATTACCGGCCGCATTTTTTCGTCAATACGCCAGATATCAATTCCTATTATTTACAGACCAGCGGACGTCCGGGCTTCATCGTGCGTGCAACGCTCGCTGCAACTCTGTCCAGTCTTTGGGGCATGTATAGCGGCTTTGAGATCTGCGAGGCGCAGGCATTGCCCGGGCGCGAAGAATATCGCGATTCGGAGAAATACCAACTCCGCCATTTCGATATGGATCGCCCGGGCCACATCAAGGATCATATCCGCGCCTTGAATTACATCCGTCGCACAAACCCTGCTCTGCAGGATTATCGTGAATGTCTCGCGCTGAATTCAACAAATGAACATATACTCGTCTATGCACGCATGACGCAGGGACGTGACAATTGCGTGCTTGTGATTGTCAATCTCGATCCATTCAATCGGCAAGCAAGCGAATATGAAGTGCCGCTTTGGGAGTTTGGCCTGCCGGACTGGGCTGTGATCGAGGCGGAAGACCTCCTGCATGGGAATCGCTTCACGCTGCACGGCAAGACCCATGTCATCGATCTTGATCCTGCCCGCGGGCCCGTTGCGATCTGGCGTCTGCTGCCGCCCGCGAGTGCTGGCCTATGATCGATCGCACGAGCAAGGACTGGTATCGCGATGCGATCATCTATCAGCTTCATGTGAAGTCGTTTTTCGATTCTGAAAATTCCGGCATTGGCGATTTCGAGGGGGTTACGCGCAAGCTCGATTATATTCGCGATCTTGGCGCAAATACGATCTGGCTGATGCCATTCTACCCCTCGCCTCTGCGTGATGATGGCTACGACATTTCAGATTATCGCGGAATCAACCCGGCCTATGGCACGATGCGCGACTTTCGGCGGCTCGTGCGCGAGGCCCATGAACGCGGCATCAGGGTGATTACGGAGCTCGTGATCAATCACACCTCCGATCAGCATCCCTGGTTCCAGCGGGCGCGTCAGGCCAAGCCACGCAGCGCGGCGCGCGATTTCTACGTCTGGTCGGATACCGACAAGAACTACAAGGATGCGCGGATCATTTTTCTCGACACGGAATCCTCCAATTGGGCGTTCGATCCTGTTGCAAAGGCCTATTATTGGCACCGCTTTTATGCACATCAACCCGATCTAAATTTCGATAATCCGCGCGTCCTCGATGCCTTGATCGATGTCATGCATTATTGGCTCGACATGGGCGTGGACGGACTACGGCTCGATGCCATTCCCTATCTGATCGAGCGAGATGGCACGAATTGCGAAAATCTCCCAGAAACACATCAAGTCATCAAGAAAATCAGGGCCGCACTCGATGCGCGTTATCCCGACCGGATGCTGTTGGCCGAAGCCAATCAATGGCCGGAGGAGACAGCCCAATATTTTGGTGAGGGCGATGAATGCCATATGGCGTTTCATTTTCCCCTCATGCCACGCATGTATATGGCGCTTGGCATGGAGGATCGGCATCCGATTACGGACATCATGCGCCAGACACCGGAAATTCCAGATGGCGCGCAATGGGCTATTTTCCTGCGCAATCATGACGAGTTGACGCTTGAAATGGTGACGGATCGCGAGCGCGATTATCTCTGGAGTTTCTACGCGCATGATCGGCGCGCGCGCATCAACCTTGGTATTCGCCGCCGCCTTGCGCCGCTGCTCGAAAATGATCGTCGCAAGATCGAACTTCTTAAATCCCTGCTTCTCACCATGCCAGGCACGCCGGTGCTCTATTATGGTGACGAGATTGGCATGGGCGACAATATCTATCTTGGCGACCGCGATGGCGTGCGCACGCCCATGCAATGGACGCCCGATCGCAATGGCGGTTTTAGCCGGGCGGATCCGGCGCGGCTGGTTTTGCCGGCCATTCAAGATCCGATTTATGGCTTTGCGAGCGTCAATGTCGAAGCCCAGCTTGCCAGTTCATCAAGCCTGCTCAATTGGACGCGGCGGATGATTGCGGTGCGGCGCAAGCGGCAATCCTTGTCGCGCGGCTCGCTGCGCTTTCTCTATCCTGCCAACCGCAAGGTGCTTGCCTATTTGCGCGAGTTTGGCGGTGAGGTCTTGCTGTGTATCGCCAATCTGTCGCGCGCGCCCCAAGCGGTCGAGCTTGTGCTTGATGAATTCAAGGGCGCAACACCGGTCGAGCTTGGCGCTGGCAGCGTCTTCCCGCAGATTGGTAGCCTGCCTTATTTGATGACGCTTGCAGGCCATGGCTTTTACTGGTTCGCGCTGGAGCGCAGGGGTGCAGAGGAGCGATTTGGCCCAACGCCCGCGCCCGAACTTTTCACACTCGTTCTCACCGGCAGCGCTGATAAATTGCTGGAGCATCGCGAAAGGCTGGCTTTCGAGCGCACGGTTGCACCGCGATTTCTGGCGCTCCGGCGCTGGTTTGCGGGCAAGGATGCAGGGATTGCCTCGGTTGCAGTCAGTGGCGTTGCAGCTTTGCCGAGGGAAAGCGACAGCAAGACATTCTTGCTGGTGCGGCTGGCGGTCACGCTCCGCAACGGCGAGGTGCAAAGCTATTTTACGCCGCTGGTTATCGATGAGCATCGCGATGACGAGCAGATTCTTCCCTATGCGGTTGCGCGGCTGCGGCGAGGCAGTCGCATGGGTCTTGTGCTCGATGCCGATGCCGATCCGGCCTTCTGCGCCGTGTTGATTCGAAGCATGGCCGGCGAGCATGAGATGGGCCTGAGCGAAGGCGCCCATCTGAAATTTTCGGGCTCTGAACGCTTGCGCGCAGAAGCGCCTGTGGTGCAGGCAGATGTGCGCCGCATTTCGGGCGATCAAAGCAATACTTCGCTCGCGGTCGCCGAGCGCATGATGTTGAAAATTTATCGGCGGCTGTCTCCGGGCATCAATCCGGAAGTCGAAATCGGTCGCTTTCTGACCGATGTTGCTGGCTTTTCACATACGCCGGCCTTGCTTGGGTCAATCGAGCGGATCGATCGTGACGGTATCCCGACCGCACTCTGCGTTTTGCAAAGTTTCATTCGCAATCAGGGCGATGCCTGGGGCTGGACTGTGGAAGCCTTGAAGCGCGGGCTCGAAACGCTGGCGCTTGCGGGCTCGGGCCAGGAACATAGCCCGGCAGAGCTCTATGGCGACTATCTGCCCTATGTCGACATGCTTGGTCGGCGCACGGGCGAATTGCATATTGCGCTTGCTACGCCAACGCAAGATAGCGCCTTTGCTGCCGAGCCAATGACCATAGGTAATCGTCAGGCGCGTCTGACATCGGCAAAGGCGAATGCGCAAAAAAGCCTTGCGTTGCTGGGGCGCATGACATGGTCAGGAGATGCGCGTCCGGAGAATGTCAGCGAGCTGCTTGCGCGGCGTGAGGAAATTCTTCAGTTCTTCGACGCACTCGCCACCGTCCCTGCCTTGGGTCTGAAAATACGTATTCATGGCGATTTTCACTTAGGCCAGGTTCTCATCGTCAAGGACGATGTTCTGTTTGTCGATTTCGAGGGGGAGCCTGCGCGCTCGCTTGAGGATCGACGCGCAAAGGATCTGCCGTTGCGCGATATTGCCGGCATGTTGCGTTCTTTCGATTATGCGGCCGAGATGGCAGCGCGCGATACCGAAGGGCGATTGGTCGAGCAAAGCGCACGCGTGCGTGGAGCGGCCTTAGCCTGGCGCGATTTGGTCGAGACGACGTTTCTGGCTGCTTATGACAAGGTGCTTGTGCATTCGCCGCTTCATATCGCCGATGAAGACGCACGTTCCCATTGGCTTGAATATTATCTCGCGGCCAAGGCGATCTACGAGATTGCATATGAAGCAGCGAACCGTCCCTCTTGGATCGACATTCCGGTCAATGGCCTTCTCGCCATATTGAATCGGCGGAGGGAGCCAGCATGAAGGCCAGCGACAAAGGCGTGCCCGCGCATTTGCCTGCCGTTGGCGCTGTGGAGGCCATCGTGCAGGCGCGCCATGGCGATCCATTTGCAGTGCTCGGGCCCCATGCGTGCGGCGCGGGACAATGGTCGATCCGCGCCTTTCTGCCAGAGGCCAGCGCTGTCGATCTCCAGCTTGAAGATGGGACGATGACGCCGATGGAACGCCTGCATCTCGCAGGTTTTTTTATCTGCCTTGTCGAATCGAGCGCGCGTCCCACCTATCATTTTCGCTCTCATATGCATGGCGAAGTTTTCGTGCAGGAGGATCCCTATCGGTTCGCCTCCGTGCTTGATGATGAAGGCCTGCGGGCAGTGCGTGGGCAAGGCAGGCGTCCTCTTGAAGAGGTTCTTGGTGCGCGTTTTCTCACCCATCAGGGCGTCACCGGCGCGTTGTTTGCCGTCTGGGCGGCCAATGCGCGCCGCGTCAGTGTGGTTGGCGATTTCAATGCGTGGGATGGGCGTCGTCATCCAATGCGCTTGCGCCATGAAGCGGGCGTTTGGGAGATTTTTATTCCCGGCGTTACGCGCGGCGTGCCTTATAAATTCGAGCTTCTCGATGCGCATGGCGCTTTGCTGCCGCTCAAGGCTGATCCGCTCGCCTTTGCCGCCGAACGTCCGCCTGCAAGCGCCTCTCTTCTGCTTGGGCCCCCGGAGCCGCAATGGTCGGATGGCGAGTGGCTTGCGCAACAGGCGGGCGCGGGCGATCTGCGCAAGGCGCCGATGTCGATTTACGAATGTCATCTGGGGTCATGGGCGCGCGTGGTGGAGGAGGGGAATCGCTTCCTCACCTATCGAGAATTGGCAGCGCAGCTTGTGCCTTATGTGCAGGAGCTTGGCTTCACGCATATCGAGCTTTTGCCGATCACCGAATTTCCGTTCGATGGGTCATGGGGCTATCAGCCAGTCTCGCTTTTTGCGCCCACCAGCCGCTTTGGCACGCCCGATGATTTTGCATCCTTCGTCGATGCCGCGCACGCGGCCGGGCTCGGTGTCATTCTCGATTGGGTGCCCGCCCACTTCCCCAACGATCCTCATGGTCTTGGGCTTTTTGACGGGACGCATCTCTATGAACATGCCGATCCGCGTCAGGGCTTTCATCAGGATTGGGGCACGAGCATTTATAATTTCGGGCGTGAGGAGGTGACGACATTTCTTGTCGCCAATGCGCGCTTCTGGCTGGAGCGGTTCCATCTCGACGGTTTGCGCGTCGATGCTGTGGCGTCCATGCTCTATCTCGATTATTCGCGCGCGCCGGGCGCCTGGATTCCAAATCGCTTCGGCGGCAACCAGAATCTCGAGGCGATATCATTTCTGCGACATATGAATGAGGCGGCCTATGGGGCCAGGCCCGGTGTCGTGACGATTGCAGAGGAATCGACCGCCTGGCCTGGCGTGTCGCAGCCTACATACACCGGTGGGCTCGGCTTTGGTTTCAAATGGAACATGGGCTGGATGCACGACACTCTGGCCTATTTCTCAAGAGATCCGCTCTACCGCAGCCATCACCATCACGATCTCACGTTTGGCCTGCTCTATGCCTTTTCCGAAAATTTCATATTGCCGTTGAGTCATGATGAAGTCGTGCATGGCAAAGGCTCGCTGCTTGGCAAAATGCCCGGCGATCCTTGGCAGCGCTTTGCCAGTCTGCGCGCTTATTTTGGCTTCATGTGGGGGCATCCGGGCAAGAAGCTGCTGTTCATGGGCGGAGAATTCGCCCAGGAGCGCGAGTGGAATCATGATGTCTCGCTGGACTGGCACCTTCTGGATTCGGCGCTTCATGCTGGCATGCATCGTCTGGTGGGAGATCTCAACGGGGCTTATCGCGCGTTCCCAGCTCTGCATCAGCGCGATTGCGAAGCCTCTGGCTTCTTGTGGCTGGTGGGGGATGACAGCGCCAACAGCGTCTTTGCCTTCGCGCGGTTTGGCGATGGCGATGCGCGCCCGGTGATCGTTGTCTGCAATTTTACCCCTGTGCCCCATGCGGATTATTGCATCGGCGTGCCGCGCGCCGGCGTCTGGCGCGAAATCATCAATACGGATGGAGCGGCCTACGGGGGCTCTAACATGGGCAATTTCGGGGACGTTTGGGCGCGCGCCGTTGCGAGCCACGGCTTTGCGCAATCGCTCAGCCTCACGCTGCCGCCTTTGGCGACGCTCATACTCGTTTGCGAGGCGGCATGAAAAAAGGCCGGAGGGCGCATGCCCACCGGCCTTTTGAATTGTGTTGAAGCCGCTGGGCTTAGTTGGTGCGGGCATCGCCCTGGCGCGAGGGACGACGTCCACCATTGCCGGGCGCAGCGCCGTTGCCATTGCCGTTGCCTTGGCCGAAGCGACGCTGGCCGCCGGGGCGAGCGTTCTGATCGGGGCGACGGTTCTGCTGCTGGGGCGGGCGGGCCCCGCGGCGCACGGCGGGCGCAGCTGCTGTCTCGGGCGCATTTTTCGCCGCTTCGCTGCGACGGTCAGTGGCCGGCAGAGTCTGGCGGGTCAGGCGTTCGATCTGGCGCAGCAGATGGCGCTCTTCATTGTCGCAGAAGGAAATTGCCGTGCCTTCAGCACCAGCGCGGGCCGTGCGGCCGATGCGGTGAACGTAGCTTTCGGCCACGTCAGGCAATTCGAAATTCACGACATGGGAGACCTGATCGACATCGATGCCGCGCGCGGCAATATCGGTGGCGACGAGCACGCCTGTGCGTCCGTCCTTGAAATCGGCCAATGCGCGCTGGCGAGCGCCCTGGCTCTTGTTGCCGTGGATAGCAGCAGCGGCAATGCCGGCATCGCTCAGATAGGTGGCAACCTTGTCCGCGCCGCGCTTGGTGCGCGTGAAGACGATGACGCGGGAGAAATCGACGCCGCTCAGAAGTTCGACGAGAAGATCGCGCTTCTGCTTGGTCTCGACGAGATAGACCGACTGGCCCACGCGCTCGGCGGTGGTGGCAACCGGGGTCACCGCCACTTCGATCGGATCGGTCAGCATTTCATTCGCCAGCGTCGCGATTTCGCGCGGCATGGTGGCGGAGAAGAACAGGCTCTGGCGCTTGGCAGGCAGGCGCGAGATGATCTTGCGGATCGGCACGACGAAGCCGAGGTCGAGCATGTGATCGGCCTCGTCCAGCACGATCACTTCGGTCGCGCTGAGCTTCACGGTGCCGCCCGACATATGGTCGAGCAGGCGGCCTGGGGTCGCAACAAGCACATCGACGCCGCGCGCCATGGCCTTGACCTGCGGCTGATGGCCGACGCCGCCAACAATCACCGCGACGGTGATATGGGCATGGCGGCCATAGGTGCGGAAGCTTTCCGCGATCTGGGCAACCAGCTCACGGGTGGGGGCCAGGATCAGCACGCGAGCGCCGCACGCAATCGGGCGCACGGGATATTCGAGCAGGCGGTTGATGATCGGCAGCGCGAAAGCCGCCGTCTTGCCGGTGCCGGTCTGGGCGATGCCAAGAAGGTCATGGCCCTTGAGCAGCGGAGGAATGGCCTGAGCCTGAATCGGGGTGGGGGTGGTGTAGCCCTCTTCGCTGAGCGCGCGGAGGATGGTCCCGGCGAGGCCGAGATCCGAAAATTGTGTCAAGTGACTGTCTTTCCAAGGGATGAGACATGCGAAGCACGGCCGGAGGCGCGACGTGTACAGTCTCGATAGAAGGGGACGAGCCCCGCGTACCTGGGCCTGTCTGTCGGGTTGTACCCGTGCGCTCAACAGATGGGCGGGAGGGGTCATAAGGACCCGGAACGCCTGACGCGGCTGGAGCGCAAAGTGCCTCATTGAGGCTGGGCGGTATATGACATGAGGAGGCAGTTGCGTCAAACGAAATAGGGTTTACAAGCCCCATTCACACACAAACGGGGCCCCGGACCATGACTGACGATACCCCCCAGCTTTCGCTCGCCAAGGACAAGATCCGCATCCTCCTGCTTGAGGGGATCAATGACAGCGCTGTCGAGCTTATCGTCAATTCCGGCTATTCCTCGACCACGCGGTTGATGAAGGCGCTGGATGGTGAGGAGCTGGCCGAGGCCATTCGCAACGTCCATATCATCGGCATTCGCTCGCGCACCCAATTGACCGAAGAGGTCTTCGCCCGCGCCGAGAAGCTGATTGCGGTCGGCTGTTTCAGCGTCGGCACCAACCAGGTCGATCTCGATGCTGCGCGCCGTCGCGGCATCCCCGTGTTCAACGCGCCTTTCTCCAACACGCGCAGCGTGGCTGAGCTCGTCATCGGCGAAATCGTCATGCTCTTCCGCCGCATCCTGCCGCGCTCGAGCTCCGCCCATGAAGGCGGCTGGGACAAGTCGGCGACGGGCTCTATCGAAGTGCGCGGCAAGACGCTGGGCATTGTGGGCTATGGCAATATCGGCAGCCAGCTCTCGACGCTGGCCGAAGCCATGGGCATGCGCGTCATCTATTTCGATGTCACCGACAAGCTGCGCCACGGCAATACCGAGCCGGTGGAGAGCCTGAACGAGCTGCTGCGTCTTGCCGATGTGGTGAGCCTGCACGTGCCCGAGACAGCCGCCACCGCCAATATGATTGGCGCGGACCAGCTCGCGCAGATGAAAAAGGGCGCCTATCTCATCAACAACTCGCGCGGCACGGTGGTCGATCTCGACGCACTGGCGCAGGCTTTGGGCAGCGGCCATCTGGCTGGCGCGGCGGTGGACGTGTTCCCGGTAGAGCCTGGTTCGAACAGCGAAAAATTCGTCACGCCGCTGCAGGGCCTGCCCAATGTCATTCTGACCCCGCATATCGGCGGCTCGACGGAAGAAGCGCAGGAGCGTATCGGCGCTGAGGTCGCACGCAAGCTGGTCGAATACAGCGATTCCGGCTCAACGGTCGGCGCGGTCAATTTCCCGCAGGTGCAATTGTCGTCGCGCGCCGCCGGAACGCGCTTCATCCATGTGCATCGCAATGTGCCCGGCATGCTCAACCGGCTCAATCAGGTGTTCTCGCGCCACGGCGTGAATATCGCGGCGCAATATCTGCAGACGGAGGGCGAGCTCGGCTATGTCGTCGTCGAGGCCGATGGCTGCGGTGGCGATGCCGAGGCGGTGCTCGAGGAAATGAAGGCGGTCGAGGGCACGATCCGTGCACGCCTGCTCTACGCCAAGAGCTGAATAAAACCGTCCGGTTTTCCAGACGGTTTTCTTCGCTTTTTCTGAGAAAACGCACGCCCCGCCCGAAACGGCGGGGCAACTTTTTTAGACCTCATTGATTTTATGATGTTTTCTAAAAGCCGCTGCTCCTGCTCAAACTGGCATGGCTCTGGCTTTCTATCCGGCTGAAGCCGGTTACCCTCGACGGTCCGCCCGGCTCCCGACAAAAGTGCCAGGGCAGGAAAAACAAGCCATGGGGACAACGTCTCAAGCTGTGCGGCAGCGGGGTGATCTGGTGTCCGAGGCGCTTTTCGAGCGTCCGGAACGGGCTGCGCCAGTTTCGCTTGCGCCTGATGTACCCGTCCTGCCTGTGCGTGCGGAGAGCCGCATCGCCGTGCTGACGGGCGATGGTCTGCTTGCTTTCGCCGTGACCTCGCTGGCCACAGCCCATTTCCCAGCCGCAACCGTGATCCGGCCCGACCTCGCTGATCTGCGCGCCGCGCGCCATTTCGATTCGCGCGGCCATGCGCTGATCGTGCTCGATGCCACCTTGATCTCGGCGCTCGGCCAGGAGGTGCTCGGCGCCTGGTTGCGTCCGTTCCGCGCAACGCCCATTCTGCTGCTGTCGCAGGCGCCCGGCGTAGCGACGCTCGACCATTGCCGTGACGTCAAATCCCTGCCGCGCGAGATCACGCCGCGCGCTCTGGCCGAGGCAATGCGCGCTTCGTTACGTCGCTGCGAGAATGGCTCTGCAGACCGTCGTCAGCGTCCCCAGGAGATCGATCGCATCACCGCGACGCAGTGGCGCGTGATCGGGTTTCTGGGTTGCGGGCACTCAAACAAGGAAATCGCCTTTCGCATGGGGATTTCTGAAGCTACGGTAAAGGCGCATGTCGGGGCAGCGATCGCGCGTCTCGGATTAACAAATCGAACCGAGGTCGCGCTTTTCGCGCAGCGTCTTGCAATGGGCTCCCGCTGGGCAGCCTCTGCCGCTGATGTCGACGCGCCCCTCTGAAAGCAACATCCATGGATGAGCAACTCGCGCAGGCTGCGCTCGCCTATCACGCCTTCCCGACACCGGGAAAGATCTCCGTCGTGCCCACCAAGGGCATGACGAACCAGCATGATCTGGCGCTGGCCTATTCGCCGGGCGTTGCTGCGGCCTGTATGGCAATCGTCGATGATCCCGATCAGGCGCGCAATCTCACCTCACGCGGCAATCTCGTCGCGGTTATCACCAATGGCACGGCGGTGCTGGGTCTGGGCAATATCGGTCCGCTCGCCGGCAAGCCGGTGATGGAGGGCAAGGCCTGCCTGTTCAAGAAATTTGCCGGCATCGATGTGTTCGACATTGAGCTCGACGAGACCGATCCCGACAAGCTTGTCGATATTATCGCGGCGATGGAGCCGACCTTCGGCGGCATCAATCTCGAGGATATAAAGGCGCCGGAATGTTTCATCGTCGAGCGCAAGCTGCGCGAGCGGATGAAGATCCCGGTTTTCCATGACGATCAGCACGGCACGGCCATCGTGGTTGGTGCTGCGGCTGTCAATGCGATGGAGCTGGTCGGCAAGAAGCTGTCGGACATCAAGCTCGTGTGCTCGGGTGCAGGCGCTGCGGCGCTGGCGTGCCTTGATCTGCTCGTCGAGCTTGGCGTGCGGCGCGAGAATATTTTCGTCTCCGATCTTTATGGCGTTGTCTACAAGGGCCGCGCCGAGGCGATGGACGACAACAAGATCCGCTATGCGCAGGAAACCTCCGCGCGCACGCTCGGTGACATTATCGATGGCGCCGACATGTTTCTGGGACTTTCAGCCGGTGGCGTGCTGAAGCCCGACATGGTTCAGCGCATGGGCTCTCGTCCGCTGATTCTGGCCATGGCCAATCCCGAGCCTGAAATCCTGCCCGAGGATGCGCGCGCGGTGCGCCCCGATGCGATCATTGCGACCGGGCGTTCGGATTATCCGAACCAGGTGAACAATGTTCTCTGCTTCCCCTTCATCTTCCGGGGCGCGCTCGATGTCGGTGCGACGACGATCAATGAGGCGATGAAACTCGCCGCCGTTCACGCGATTGCCTCGCTGGCCCATGCGGAGCAATCCGATGTCGTGACGGCAGCCTATGGCGCGATGGAAAGCCGCTTCGGAGAGGATTATCTCATCCCCAAGCCCTTCGACCCGCGCCTCATCAGCGCGGTTGCGCCCGCTGTTGCGGAAGCCGCCATGGCGAGCGGTGTCGCGACGCGCCCGCTGGCCGATCTCGCGGCCTATCGCCGCGACATGGAGAGCTTCGTCTATCGCTCCGGCAATATCATGAAGCCGGTGTTCGAGGCTGCTGGCCTTGCCACCAAGAAGATCATTTATGCGGAGGGCGAGGACATTCGCGTGCTGCGCGCCGCGCAGATTGTCGTCGATGAAAAGCTGGCCCGTCCCGTGCTCGTGGGGCGTCGCACCGAAAT
Organism: Beijerinckiaceae bacterium; assembly: GCA_947370975.1. Classification (GTDB taxonomy): domain Bacteria; phylum Pseudomonadota; class Alphaproteobacteria; order Rhizobiales; family Beijerinckiaceae; genus Terripilifer. The sequence continues at coordinate 62,467 of CANBNG010000011.1, read as the reverse complement.
CGAGGCCTTGATCGTCAGCCAGAACTTGCGCCTGCGCGATGGCCACGAGATCGAGATCATCGACCTTGCCGATGATGCGCTCATCAACCGCGCGGCGGAAGAATATTACAATCAGAACCGGCGCAATGGCGCGACCATCAATGGCGCGGCAGCGTTGTTGCGCACCAATCCGACGCTGCTGTCAGCCATGCTGCTGCGCTGGGGCCGGGCCGATGGCATGTTGTGCGGCACCTACGGACCCTATGCGTCGCATCTTGAACATGTTGCCAATATCATCGGCCGCAAGCCGGGCGCTGCGACCTTTGCGGCGATGAATGTCTTGATGCTGCCCAAGCACACCTTGTTCATCACCGACACTTACATCAATCAGGATCCGACCGCCGAACAGCTCGCACAGATCGCGCAGTTGGCAGCAGAAGAAGTGCGCCGCTTCGGCCTGACGCCGCGCGTTGCCTTCCTGTCGCATTCGAGTTTTGGCAGCGCGAATACGCCGTCCGCCCGCAAGATGCGCGAAGCGCTTGGCTTTATCACGCAAGCCGTGCCGGAGCTTGAAGCCGAAGGCGAAATGCATGGTGATGCGGCTTTGTCGAAGCGGATTCTCGACGGCATGTTCCCAGGCGGTCGCCTGACGGCGGAGGCCAATCTGCTCGTCATGCCAAATCTCGATGCCGCCAACATCACCTACAATATTCTCAAGATCGTGGCAGGCGAGGGCGTGACGGTGGGCCCGATCCTGCTGGGCACGGCCCATGCTGTTCACATCCTGACGCCGACAAGTTCGGTGCGCAGAATCGTCAATATGACGGCGCTCACAGCGGTTGACGCCGCCCTGCAAAACTGAAGAAACGGGGGAAAAAATGACAACCATATCCACGACCGACGCAGCGGTGAGTGCGCCACGCAAGCCGATCTACAAACAGCTTTATGTGCAGGTGCTCGCAGCCATTATTCTGGGTGGGCTGCTTGGCTGGCTCTCGCCTGTCCTTGCGACGGACCCCTGGGTCAAGGCCATGGGCGATGGCTTCGTGAAGCTGATCAAGATGGCCATTGCGCCGATCATTTTCTGCACCGTGGTTTCGGGCATTTCGCATATTCAGGATGCGAAAAAGGTTGGCCGCGTGGGCGTGAAAGCCCTCATCTATTTCGAGGTCATCTCGACCTTCGCGCTGGTCATCGGCCTGCTCGTCGGCAATATCCTGCAGCCTGGCCATGGGTTCGCCGGCAAGCCTGACCCGGCTGCCGTCGCCACTTTCGCCAAGCAGGCGGGCGAGATGAAGTCGATCGATTTCGTCATGCACATCATCCCGGACACGGTTGTCGGCGCCTTCGCGACGGGTGATATTCTGCAGGTTCTGTTCTTCGCCATTCTCTTCGGCTTTGCGCTGATGGCGCTGGGCGAGCGTGGCCACACCTTGCGCACCACCATCGATGATGTCGCCCACGCCATGTTCGGCGTGATCGCGATCATCATGAAGGCCGCGCCCATCGGCGCATTTGGCGCCATGGCCTATACGATCGGCAAGTTCGGTCCCCAGGCGTTGGGCAATCTGCTTGGCCTTATCGCCACTTTCTACCTCACGGCCTTCCTCTTCGTGGTGGTCGTGTTGGGCCTTGTTGCAAAAATTGCCGGCTTCAGCATTTTCCGCTTCATCGCCTATATCAAGGATGAGCTGCTCATCGTGCTCGGCACATCGTCGTCCGAAAGCGCGCTGCCCCAGCTCATGGAAAAGCTCGAACGTCTGGGCTGCTCCAAGTCGGTGGTCGGTCTCGTTGTGCCGACAGGTTATTCGTTCAACCTCGATGGCACGAATATCTACATGACGCTGGCAACCCTGTTCATTGCGCAGGCGCTGGGTGTCGATCTCTCCTTCTCGCAGCAGATTACGATTCTCGTCGTCGCCATGCTGACCTCGAAGGGCGCGAGCGGCATTACAGGCGCGGGATTCATCACGCTGGCGGCGACGCTGGCGGTTGTCAGTCCGGCGCTGGTTCCCGGCATGGCGATTGTGCTTGGCATCGACAAGTTCATGAGCGAATGCCGCGCGCTGACCAACCTCACCGGCAATGGCGTTGCTACCGTCGTCGTGTCCTGGTGGGAGGGTGAGCTCGACCGTGCGAAACTCAATGCTGCGCTGGGTCGCCAGGTTGATCCGTCCGATGTGGAGACGGCCGTCACCACCGGCTGATTGCCTCAGCTTATGGCGCCTCTGCCCGCGCCCTGTCATACTGCGCACGGCGGTCCTCTGGGCCGCCGTGTTTTACTTTCGGAGGCGGACATGTCGGGGATTGGCCCGTCTGCGCGCGGGGGGCGGCAGTTTTTCGCCATTGTCGCGCTCGTGGCTGGCGTCGTTGCCGCCGTGGTCGGGGCGGGCATGGCTGCACGCCATCTGCGGCTTGGACAGATGAGCGAGCTTGCGGCCCTGCAGGCTGACCGCCATGCGGCGCAGCTGGCAACCGAACTTGGGCGTTTCGATCACCTGCCCGAACTCATCCGCTTCCATCCAAGCATTCAGGCGCTGCTTGAAGATCCTCTCTCGGTCGAGAAGGCGGAGGCTGCCAATCTTTATCTCGAGCATGTCAATGAGGTCGCCGGTTCAGCCGTGCTCTATGTGCTCGATCGCTATGGCTTGTGCATTGCCAGCAGCAATTGGCGCGACCCGACAAGTTTTGTCGGCGTCGATCTCTCCTATCGTCCCTATTTCCGTGAGGCCTTGCGCAGCGGCGCACGGCATTTCTATGGCATCGGCACGACAACGGGCGTGCCGGGCTATTATTTCGGAAAGGCTTTGCCGACACTTTCGGATCTGCTTGGCGTAGGCGTCGTCAAAGTTGAAAGATGGCAGACGGCGGCCTGGCCCGGCGCTGGCCGCATGATGATTGTCGATGGCAATGGCGTCGTCGTTCTCTCCTCTGAAGAGAGCTGGCGCTATCGCACATTGGCGCAATTGCCCGATAGCGCGTTGGCCCGCATTCGCGCAGAGCGGCAATATGAAAATGTGCCGCTGCTGCCGCTGGGTCTTGTCTTGCGCGAGCAGATCGATGCGACATCCTCGATTTTCGATCTGCCGGATGCTTATGGCGGCGGGCAGTCCCTGGCTGTCTCGCGCGTGCTCGCAGGCTCGGACTGGCGCGTGGTCGTGCTGCTCGATCTGGCAGAGGTCGGCCTGTTCCGTTTTTGGGTGCAATTGGTCGTGGCGTTGATGGCCTCGACGCTTGCGCTGCTTGGCCTCTATCTCATGCAGCGGCGGCGCGCGGTCGAGATCGATCGCGCCGCGCGCGCGGCCCTGGCGGAGGCTAACAGCGCGCTGGAGGGCGAGGTCGAGAGTCGCACGCAGGATCTGATCGAGGCCAATCGTCAATTGCGCGCTGCGCAGGATGAGCTTGTGCATTCGGCAAAACTTGCGGCCATCGGCCAGATCGCGGCGGGCGTGACGCATGAATTAAGTCAGCCAATGGCGGCCATCCGCAGCCTTGCCGACAATGCCGGCGTGTTTCTGGCGCGCGGGCAGAATGGCGGCGTGACGGGCAATCTGCGGCTCATCTCCGAACTCGTGGATCGGATGAGCGGCATCACCACGCAATTGAAAATCTTCGCACGCAAGCGTCCTGCCGTGCTTGCAGCCGTGCCGCTTCACGCGACATTGGCTGAAAGCCTGTTGTTGCTCGATGAAAAGATCCGCCGCACCGGCGCGCATATTGTGCACGAGGGCGCCGGGCCCGAACTATATGTGCGTGCAGATCGCGACAGGCTCGGTCAGGTTTTTGTCAATGTGCTGGCCAATGCGCTTGATGCCATGGCAGGCGGGGTTTCGCCGCGCATCGAAATTTCAGTGTTCCAGACCGGCGCTGGCGTCAGCCTGCATATCCGCGATACGGGGCCCGGTTTCACGCCCCTCGTGCTGAAGCAGATTTTCGAGCCTTTCTTCACCACCAAGCTGGCAGGCGCCGGGCTTGGTCTCGGCCTTGCAATTTCCGAGCGCATCATGCGCGACTTTGGCGGCGCGTTGCGGGCGGAAAATGCCGCTGCGGGCGGTGCGCTTTTCATTCTCGACTTGCGCGCCGCCGATGCCACGCTTGCGCAAGCCGGGTAGAGGGAGCACAGACACACGCCATGCCACCCAATCTCCATGTGCTTCTCGTCGAGGATGATCCTGCTGTTCGCTTTGCCAATGCGCAAACGTTGAAACTGGCTGGTCTTGAGGTGGATGCCTGCGCCTCGGCGGAAGCCGCGCTTGAGAAATTGCATCCGCTTTTTCCCGGTGTCCTGCTGGTGGATGTGCGGCTGCCGGGCATGGACGGGCTGGCGCTGCTGGACCGCGTGCAGCGCGTGGAGCCGGCACTCCCGGTCATCATCATCACCGGTCACGGCGATGTCGCCATGGCCGTGCAGGCGATGCGGGCTGGCGCTTATGATTTTCTCGAAAAGCCGACGCCATCCGATCTTCTTGTCGCCACAGCGACGCGCGCGCTCGACAAGCGCCGCCTGACTTTCGAGATGGCGGATCTGCGCCGTCAGTTGCAGCAGAAGGATGGCATCGAGCGCATTCTCATCGGCAAGTCGGCGGGGCTTGCAGGCCTGCGGCGCGATATTTTGCAATTGGCGGAAGCTGGCCCCGATGTGCTGATTCATGGCGAGACGGGATCGGGCAAGGAGCTGGTGGCGCGCTGCCTGCACGAGGCCTCGCCCGCGCGCGACAAGCCTTTCGTGGCGATCAATTGCGGGGCCATTCCCGAAAGCATGTTCGAGAGCGAATTGTTTGGCCACGAGCGCGGCGCTTTTACCGGCGCGCAGATGCAGCGCATCGGCAAGATCGAATATGCCTCTGGCGGAACGCTTTTTCTCGATGAAGTCGAATCCATGCCGATGGCCATGCAGGTGAAGCTGCTGCGAGTGCTGCAATTCCGGCAGGTCGAGCGGCTTGGCTCCAACAAATCCGTGCCGGTGACATTGCGCGTTGTCGCGGCCACCAAGGTCGATCTCGATGCCTTGTCGCGCGAGCAGAAATTCCGCAGTGATCTCTATTTCCGTCTCAATGTGGTGGCGCTTGAAATTCCCCCCTTGCGCGACCGGCGCGAGGATATTCCGCTGATCTTTGCCCATCAGGTGGCGCAGGCCGCGCTGCGCTATGGGCGCGAGACGCCCGCTGTTGGCGAAAGCCTGATGCGTGAATTGATGACCCATGACTGGCCGGGCAATGTGCGCGAGCTCGCCAATGTCGCCGACCGCTTCGTGCTGGGCGTGCTTCCGGGCCGCTTCCGCGAGGCGACGATGGCGCGCCGTGGCTTGACCGAGCTTGTCGCCGATTTCGAGCGCGGCTTGATTGTCGAGGCGCTGCGTCACCATCAGGGCAATGTGGCGGCGGCAGCCGATGCCCTCGCGATCCCCAAAAAGACGCTCTACGACAAGCTCAAGCGCTATGATCTTGCGGGTGAGGATTACCGCGCGCCCTGAGGTCTCGCCCGCAGGGTTGGCAGAAGCGCGCGCGCATGCGAAGAGGCGCGTCAGCCCTCACGCCTGGAGCTTGTCGCCGATGCGCAGCCTGACCTTCCGCCGCCCCGACGACTGGCACGTCCATTTCCGCGACAGCGTGATGATGAAGACAGTTGTGCCCTATACGGCGCGCGCCTTCGGGCGTGCCATCGTCATGCCCAATCTCACGCCGCCGGTGACCACAGCCGCCATGGCGCAGGCCTATCGCGCGCGCATCATGGCTTGCGTGCCCGACGGCGTCAGCTTCCAGCCGCTGATGGTCTGCTACCTGACCGATCACACAGATCCCGCCGATCTGGTGGCAGGTTTCAAGGCCGGCATTTTCACCGCCGCCAAGCTCTATCCGGCGCATGCCACCACCAATTCAGCCCATGGCGTGACGTCTGTCGACACCATCATGCCGGTGCTCGAGGCCATGGCCGAGCACGGCATTCCGCTGCTCACCCATGGCGAGGTCACGCGCGCGGATGTCGATATTTTCGACCGCGAGGCGCGCTTTGCCGAAGAGGTGCTTGGCCCCTTGCTCGCCCGCCTGCCGGGCCTGCGCGTGGTGATGGAGCATATTACAACGCAGGAGGGCGCCTCGCTCGTGCGCGCGCATCGCGACCGGATGGGCGCGACGATCACGCCCCAGCATCTGCTTTACAACCGCAATGCGCTCTTTCAGGGCGGCCTGCGCCCGCACATGTATTGCCTGCCCGTGCTCAAGCGCGAGCGTCACCGCCAGGCTTTGCGCCAGGCGGCGACCGGCGGCGAGAGCTGTTTCTTCCTCGGCACCGATACGGCCCCCCATATGCGCCATCTCAAGGAAGCCGATTGCGGCTGTGCGGGCGTCTTTTCCGCGCCCGTCGCGGTGGCTGCCTATCTGCAGGTGTTTGCCGAGGAGGGGAAGCTCGAGGCCTTCGAGGCTTTTGCCTCGCTCAATGGGCCCGCTTTCTATGGGCTGCCAGCTAATGAAGAGCGCGTGACCTATGAGGAGCGCCCGGCGCGGATCGCGCAGGAAATCGAGGTCGACGGCGCGGGGCGTCTGGTGAGCCTGTTCTCGGGCGAGGCCGCACCCTGGAGCCTTGCCGGGTAAAACAGGTGTGCGCGAAGTCAGCTTGAACGAACCGGCTTGATGCACGTTCTCCCGGAGATGCGGTTTGCCCCCGGGAGAGTGTCATGGAATTCAAGTCCTTGGCTGATCTGCGCCACATTGCCGACGTCACGCCTGCCGCCCCGAAACTGACGCGCGACCAGAAGATCGCCCTCTGGGTCAGTGCGCTGGATCGCGACCCGAATCGTGTTCTTTTTCCGCTGCCAGAGATAGAATGGGCGCCGCCTGCCCAGCGTGCGGGCCTGCGGGTGGATGATTCCCCGCTGACGATTGCCTTCAAGGATCCGGCGCTGCGTGCGGCCGGTCTTGTCAGCGATCGCCTGGGCGACGGGCTTGCCTTTTTCGATCTCACTGAAGCCGAGGCCCATGACATGCTCTGCTCCTGCCGCTACGGCCGGACCATGACGGCGGGCGCTGCCTCCAAGCGTATCGCGCGCTTGCGGCACACGGGTCTTTTCGGCGGGCTGAAACATTGGCTCGTGCAGACATGGAATGGCCGCCCCGTGCTTGGCTGAGCCTTGTCTTCAGCCCTGCGTGAGAGTGGCGTAGATCTCCTCGATGCGTTCGAGCGGGAGCGTGCCCGGCATTTGCTCAATCGCGATGACGGCGGTCGCCCGTTCGGCCTCGTGCAGATCCTGCATGACAAAGGTCACGGCCCGCATCAGGGTCGGGAATTCACGCGCCGCGCGCGCACCCAATGTGCCGCCACTGAAGGTGAGCCAGATGACGCGTGCGGCCTGGCCAAGATCGAGATCAGACATGGGAACCTCCGCGGGGCAAAGGCGCCCGGCGTCAAGGAAACGCCTGCGGGGCAGGGCGGTTCGCGCCCTCGGCAGGCTATTCCCGGCGCGCTGATCCTGCCTGTTTTGCCGCGCGGCCCTTGGCCTTTGCAGCGCTTCCCGCATTGACCTGGCCGAAGGCGTCTTCAACCAGATTGACGTGACGCAGCATGGCGGTGTGCGCCTCGGCGGCATGGCCGCGCAAGATCGCGCTCACCACCGATTCGTGTTCTGTGTGGGACGAGGCGATGCGGCCCGGCGCGCGAAATTGCGCGCGGCGGAACGGCTGGAGACGCCGCCGCAGATTGGTGGCGATTTCCACCAGCACGGAATTATGCGTGCCCGCGTAAATGGTGGAATGAAAGGTGACATTGGCCTCTGCATAGTCGACTTCATTTTGCGCGCGCACGAGGTCGCCCATGCGCTCGTGCAAAGCCTCCAGCCGCCGCCGTTCGATGGGCGTCATGCCGATGGCCGAGAGGCGCGCGCAGGTCGCCTCGATCTCGCCCATGGCGACAAACATCTCGTCCAGCTGTTCGCAGGTGACTTCGGCTACCGTGACGCCGCGGCGCGGGCGTATGTCGATCAGCCCGGTGGTGCCAAGAAGCCGCAGCGCCTCGCGAACGGGCGTACGCGACACGCCATAGCGGTCGGCAAGCCCCTGCTCGTCGAGCCTTGCGCCAGGCGCGAACGTGCCTGCCAGAATCGCATCGGCTATTTCGGAAGCAAGGTGTTCAGCGCGCGTCGGCATTGTTTTCCCGCAGGTCGTTGATTCACCTATAGCGGCATTCACCGCGAAGTTCGTGCCTTCTTCTTGGGCGTTGGGTCCTGAAATTTGAGCGCACAAGGCAACCATTTAGGCATGCGATTTGAGCGGATTGTATGCAAAATCGCGTCCAGAGCAAGGCTCGGATAGACGGGAGTTCTCATGGACAGGCGTAAATTCATCAAGACCGCCGGCGCGGCGGCTGCGGTTTCCGCGACGGGCGTCAGCGCGCCTGCCATTGTGACCTCGGCCATGGCGCAGTCGCGCGCCGAAACCCTGCTCATTGTCTCCGAGAGCGGCCCCAACAATCTCGATATCCACGGCGTCGGCACCAATGTGCCGGGCTATGAAGTGTCATGGAATTGCTACGACCGCCTCATCAGCCATGAGATGAAGACCGGCGAAAACGGCGCGCCCTATTACGACCGCGAGAAGTTCAAGCCCGAACTCGCCGAGGACATGAATGTCGGCGCGAATTCCGTGACCTTCAAACTCCGCAAGGACGCGACCTTCCATGACGGTGCGCCGGTGACGGCGCGCGACGTGAAATGGTCGCTCGATCGCGCGGTGTCGGTGGGCGGTTTCCCGACCTTCCAGATGAAGGCGGGCTCGCTCGAAAAGCCCGAGCAATTCGTTGTCGTGGACGATCATACGGTGCGGATCGACTTCCTGCGCCCCGACAAGCTCACCATTCCTGATCTCGCGGTAATCGTGCCCTGCGTCATCAATTCCGAGCTGGTGAAGAAAAACGCCACAGCGCAGGATCCCTGGGGGCTTGAATATACCAAGCAGAACACGGCCGGTTCGGGCGCTTACAAAGTTACCAAATGGACGCCGGGCACCGAAGTGGTGTTCGAGCGTAACGAGGCGTGGAAATGCGGCAAGATGCCGGCTATTCCGCGCATCATCTGGCGCATGGTTCCGTCTGCCGGCAACCGCCGCGCTTTGCTGGAACGCGGCGATGCCGATATTTCCTACGATCTGCCCAACAAGGATTTCGTCGAGCTGAAATCCAATCCGAAACTTTCGATCATCTCGACGCCCTATTCAAACGGCGTTCAATATCTCGGCATGAATGTGAAGAAGCCGCCCTTCGATAATCCGAAGGTCAGGCAGGCGGTCGCTTATGCGCTGCCCTATCAAAAAATCATGGATGCCGCGCTCTATGGCCTTTCCAAGCCCTTGTTTGGCGCCTCCGCCGCGGCCACGACGCAACCTTCCTGGCCGCAGGCGCATAAATATAACGTCGATCTTGCAAAGGCGCGGGCTCTGCTGGCGGAGGCTGGTCTTGCAGATGGCTTCGAGACAACGCTCTCCTTCGATCTCGGCTTTGCCGGCGTCAACGAGCCGGTTTGCGTGCTCATCCAGGAAAGCCTCGCCCAGATCGGCATCAAGACGACCATCAACAAGGTGCCCGGTGCCAATTGGCGCACCGAGTTGAACAAGAAGGAAATGCCGCTCTTCACCAATGTCTTCTCGGGCTGGCTCGACTATCCGGAATATTTCTTCTTCTGGTGCTACGACGGCCAGAACTCCGTCTTCAACACCATGAGCTACCAGAATCCGGAGATGGACAAGCTGATCGCGTCTGCGCGCTCTTCGGCCGCAGCCGGTAACAAGGCGGCCTATGACAAGAGTGTCGAGGGTTTTGTCGATCTCGCCTATACCGATATGCCGCGCATTCCACTCTTCCAGCCTTATGTGAATGTGGCGATGCAGAAGAATATCACCGGTTACCAATATTGGTTCCACCGCCGGCTCGATTACCGCGCGCTCGTCAAGGCGTGAAGAATATCCCTGCATCCGGCGCGTGTGTTGCGCGCCGGATGCAGGGGTCCGGAAAGATGACATGCTCAAAATCCTGATTGGCCGTATTCTGACGACCATCCCCGCCTTGATCGGCGTGGTCGTCGTGTCCTTTCTGCTGACGCGCGTTTTGCCCGGCGATACGGCCGCCTATTTTGCTGGCCCCGCCGCAACGCCGCAGGCGATTGAGGAAGTGCGCAAGAAGCTTGGTCTCGACCGGCCATTGCCCGAACAATTTGCCTCCTATGTGCGCGACCTTTCGCACGGCAATCTCGGCCAGTCGCTGACAACCGGCCAGCCGGTGCTCTCCGATATCAAGGCGCGTCTGCCGGCCTCCGCCGAACTCACGCTTTTTGGTCTGGTGCTTTCGCTGCTGATTGCGGTTCCGCTCGGCATTGTTGCCGCTGTCAGGCAGGGCTCGATGATCGATCATGCCTGCCGCGCCATTGTCACCGCTGGCGTCTCGCTGCCGGTGTTTTTCACTGGCCTGCTGCTGGTCTATGTCTTCTACTTCATCCTCCAGATCTCGCCCGCACCTCTCGGGCGACTTGATGTGTTTGCCAGCGCTCCTGCGGAGATCACGGGCTTTTATCTGCTCGATTCCCTTCTGGCGCGCGATGGCGCGACGTTCCGCGCGAGCTTTTCGCAATTGCTTCTGCCTGGCGTCACGCTGGCTATTTTTGCATTGGCGCCGATTGCGCGCATCACGCGCGCGTCCATGCTGTCTGTCCTGTCGATGGATTTCGTGCGCACGGCGCGCGCCTCTGGCCTTTCGCGCCGCAAGGTCATCATGACCTATGCGTTCCGCAATGCGCTGCTGCCGGTCGTGACCACGCTCGGCATGGTGTTTTCCTTTCTGCTTGGCGCCAATGTGCTGGTTGAAAAAGTTTTCGCCTGGCCCGGCATCGGCTCCTATGCGGTCGAAGCACTCATTGCGTCAGATTTCGCTCCCGTGCAGGGCTTTGTGCTGGCCATGGCGATTCTCTACATCGTGCTCAATCTGCTCATCGACCTGTCCTACCGGTTGATCGACCCGCGCATGAGGGCAAGCTCATGAGCAGATCTCCCGGCACGGGCGCTGCAATCCTCGCAACGCTGTCGCATGCGCGCTATGTCATCAGCGGCAATCCGGTGACGGCCTTTGCCTTCATGCTGCTTGGCCTGCTCCTCTTCTGTGCTGTGTTTGGCCCGTGGATCGTGCCCTTCGATCCGCTCGCCAGCGACACGGCTGCGACGCTCAAAGCCCCCTCCTTGCGCCATTGGTTTGGCACCGATGCGTTGGGTCGCGACGTGTTCTCGCGCGTGGTTGCGGCAACGCGGCTCGATCTTGCCATAGCGGTTTTTTCCGTTGCGCTGGTCTTTGCCTTTGGTGGATTGGCGGGCATTGCCGCGGGTTTCTTCGGCGGCTGGACCGACAGGATCGTGGGGCGCATTGCCGACACGATCATGGCCTTTCCGCTGTTTGTTCTCGCCATGGGCATTGTGGCGGCACTGGGCAATACGGTGACCAATATCGTCATCGCCACGGCCATCATCAATTTTCCGCTCTATGCGCGTGTGGCGCGCACCGAGGCGAGCGTGCGTCGCGAGGCTGGTTTCGTAATGGCCGCGCGCCTGTCGGGCAATTCCGAATTGCGCATCGCGCTCACAAGCATTCTGCCCAACATCCTGCCGATCATGATGGTGCAAATGTCGCTCACCATGGGCTATGCGATCTTGAATGCGGCGGGGCTCTCTTTCATTGGTCTTGGCGTGCGCCCGCCGATGCCCGAATGGGGCATCATGGTTGCCGAAGGTGCTGGCTCCATCATCTCGGGTGAATGGTGGCTGGCGCTGTTTCCGGGCCTTGCCTTGATGCTGGCGGTCTTCTGTTTCAATCTGATCGGCGATGGCTTGCGCGATATTGTCGATCCGCAAAGACGCACGTGAGAATGCCATGATCCAGCTCCCGCTTCTCAACGTCCGCGATCTCACCGTGGAATTTTCCACGCGCCGGGGCATTGTGCGTGCCGTGCGCAATATCGATATCAGCATCGGCAAAGGCGAGACGCTGGGGATTGTGGGTGAATCGGGCTCGGGCAAATCGGTGACCTCCTATGCCGTGATGCGTATTCTCGATCGCGCGGGGCAGATTGCCGGCGGCTCCATTCATTTTGCGGGCCTCGATCTGCGGGCGGCGAGCGAGCGGCAGATGGTGGATCTGCGCGGACGCGAAATGTCGATGATCTTCCAGAATCCGCGCGCGGCGCTCAACCCTATCCGCCGCATCGGCCATCAGATCGAGGATGTGCTGCGCCAACATGCGCAGGCTGGCTCTGCCGATGCGCGCGAAAAAGCGATTGAGGCGCTGCGCGATGTGCGCATCTCGCGCCCGGAAGAGCGCTACAGCGCTTATCCATTCGAATTGTCGGGGGGCATGTGCCAGCGCGTGGTAATTGCACTGGCGCTTGCTTGCCGTCCGAAATTGCTGATCGCGGACGAGCCGACCACCGGCCTCGATGTGACGACGCAAAAAGCGGTGATGGATCTCATCCTCGAGCTCACACGCGCGCGCGGCATGTCGACCATTCTCATCACGCACGATCTCGGGCTTGCTGCTACCTATTGCAGCCGCGTGGTCGTGATGGAAAAGGGCGAGGTGGTGGAAACCGCTTCTGCAGCAGAGATTTTTGCAGCACCGCGCCACGCCTATACGCGCAAGCTGATGCGGGCCACGCCGCGCCCCGGCATTGGACTGCGCGATCTCCTGCCTGACGAGAACCGCGCCGGCGAGGCTTTGCCTGCGAGCGCGCCAGGCGCGCCCCTGCTCACCGTCAGCGCCTTGGTGAAAGAATATCCGCGCGCCGAGGCAGGATTGTTCTCGCGCTTCATGAAGCCAGATGCGGCTGGCGCGCAGCCATTTCGCGCGGTCGATGGCATCGGGTTTGACATCAAGCGCGGCGAAAGCCTCGGTCTCGTTGGTGAATCTGGCTGCGGCAAGTCAACGACATCGATGATGCTGATGCGCCTTATCGATCCGACTGCGGGCTCGATCATTTTCGATGGCGAGGATATCGGGTCGATTCCTGCGCGCGATTTCGCGCGTCACCCGATGCGCAAGCGCATCCAGATGGTGTTTCAGGATCCAACCGACAGCCTCAATCCGCGCTATTCGGCAGCGCGCGCCATTGCCGATCCTCTGCTGCGCCTTGGCGCGTGCGAGCCCAGAACCTTGCGCGCGCGCGTGGAAGAGCTGGCGTCGCTGGTCGGCCTGCCGGGCGATCTGCTTGATCGCTTTCCCCATCAGCTGTCAGGCGGGCAGAAAGCGCGCGTCGGCATTGCGCGCGCCATTGCGCTCAATCCCTCTCTTGTGGTGCTGGACGAGCCTACCGCAGCGCTGGATGTGTCGGTTCAGGCTTTGGTGCTCAATCTGCTCGCCGACCTCAAGGCGGCGCTCGGCATGAGCTATCTTTTCGTGAGCCACGATCTGCATGTCGTGCGACTCATTTGCGACCGCGTTATCGTGATGCGCGCAGGCCGCATCATCGAGCAGGGCCGTGCGGCCGATGTGCTCGATCATCCCAAGGCCGATTACACGAAGGAATTGATTGCAGCCCTGCCGCATCCGCCGGCACAGCCTGCCGCGCGCTGAAAAGGCAAGAGAGCGCCGAAGCGCAGTTCTGTCATGAGATTTGAATGGTAGCGGGAGAGGGACTCGAACCCCCGACACGCGGATTATGATTCCGCTGCTCTAACCAGCTGAGCTACCCCGCCCCGACGCAGGAAGAACCTGCGGGAGAGCCGCGATATAGGATTGCCGGGCCTTGCGTGTCAAGCTTTGAAGCCGTCTTCAGGTGCGGTTCAGGCGGATCAATGTGAAGAGATTGAGCGGAGCGAGATTGCGGCGCTCCAGCAGATGGATATCGGGCCTTTTTGCCAGCCAATCGCCGATGATGCTCCAGGGAAATTCCGGCCGCCAGCCGAGCGCGGCCGCACGGCGCCCTAGCCAGGCCTCGATCAGGGCCATCATGCCTTTTTCCGCACCGATGTGGTTCACGAGCACAATCTCGCCGCCGCGTTTTACGACGCGCGCCATTTCGTCCAGCGTGCGGTGCGGGTCGGGCACGACAGTCAGCAGATAGGGGGCGATCACCGCGTCGAAATGTTCATCGGGAAAATCGAGCGCCATGGCGTCCATGGTGCGCAGGGACTCGATATTGGTGAGGCCCGCCGCGGCAACGCGCCTGCGCGCAACGGCCAGCATGGGTTCCGACAGGTCAATGCCCGTGACTTTCACATGCGGGGCAAACATCGGCAGTTCGAGCCCGGTGCCGACGCCGACATCGAGCACGCGCCCGCCAATGGCGTTGATTGCAGCCGAGCCTGCCTTGCGGCCGGGCCGCATGCAGGCGGTGAAGACGAGATCGTAGACGGGGGCCCAGCGCGCGTAGGCGCTTTCCACGTCTTCATTGGACAAGGCGGACGGCGGCTGCATCATGGTCAGAGGGCCGGCTTTATGAAGCCGCCACCGAGCACGCGGGCGCGTGGGCCGGCGTCCTCGTAGAACACGCAGGCCTGCCCGGGCGAGACGCCGTCTTCGCCGACAGCGAGCTCGACTTCGATATTGCCGCCCTGGCGGCGCAGGATGGCGGCAGCCGGTGGGCGCGTCGAGCGCAGGCGCACGGCGACTTCGAGGCCTTGCGCCGGGAGGTCCTCGATCTGTCCGGGGCCGATCCAGTTCACATCGCGCAGATTGACGCTGCGGGTCGCCAGCGCGCTGCGCGGTCCGACAACCACGCGCTTTTTCGCGGCCTCGAGCTTGACGACATAGAGCGGGTCGCCCTTGCCTGCACCCGCCGCGCCAAGGCCAAGGCCCTTGCGCTGGCCGATGGTGAAGTGAATGACGCCATGATGCTGGCCCAGCACATTGCCCTCGAGATCGACAATCTCGCCGGGCTCCGCCGCGCCGGGGATCAGGCGCTCGATAATGTCGGTATATTTGCCTGACGGCACGAAGCAGATGTCCTGGCTGTCGGCCTTGTCGGCGACGGTCAGGCCATATTGATGCGCGAGGCGGCGCACTTCTGGCTTGGGCAGATCACCCAGCGGGAAGCGCAGCAGCGCGAGCTGGTCGTGCGTTGTGGCAAACAGGAAATAGCTCTGGTCGCGGTCGGCATCATTGGCGCGATAGAGGGCGCGGCCGCCCTCGCCGTCGTCGGCAGACGAAATATAATGGCCGGTCGCCAGCACATCCGCGCCAAGGTCGCGCGCCGTGTCGAAAAGATCCTTGAATTTGATGTGCTGATTGCAGGCGACGCAGGGAATGGGCGTCTCGCCCGCGACATAGGACTTGGCGAAACCCTCGATCACCTTGTCGCGGAAGCGGCTCTCGTAATCGAGCACGTAATGGGGAATGCCCAGCCGCTCGGCAACGTCGCGCGCATCGTGAATATCCTGGCCCGCACAGCACGAGCCCTTGCGATGGGTCGCCGCGCCATGATCGTAGAGCTGGAGCGTGACGCCGATGACGTCATAACCCTCGCTCTTGAGGAGCGCTGCAACCACGGAGGAATCGACGCCGCCCGACATGGCCACGACAACGCGCGTCTGCGCCGGCGCCTTGGGCAGGCCGAGCGAGTTCAGGCCAGCAGCGACCGGTGCGCGCGGACGGGTTTCCGCAGGCGAGGGCGTGTCTGTGAGAGCGTGGTCGATCATCGGGTTCATCGTTGAAACAGAAACCATCATGAGCCTGAAAATGCAACCGGCGCGATGAGCGCCCGGACGGGGTTTTGATCGATTTGCCCGGTGCGTGCGAAAGGCCGCTGCGCTCTCAACATGTGCCAGTCCAGTACGGAGTCTGATTGATTGCAAGGATTTGTAAATAAATCCGGCACATGTCGAATCAATTCGAGCCTGCGGCTTAGGCAAATCTTAAATCGGGCCGACTAGTCTTCACCCATAGTCAGTTTGGTTGCGTAGTGAGTATGGAAATGACCGAAATCCATCGCCCCCGGGTGAAGTATGTCATCGGCCCCGATGGCTCGCCTCTGACCATCGCGGATCTGCCGCCCAGCAGCACCAAACGCTGGGTTATCCGTCGCAAGGCCGAGGTTGTGGCTGCGGTCCGGGGCGGATTGCTGTCTCTCGAGGAGGCCTGCAGCCGCTATACGCTGACGGTTGACGAGTTCCTGAGCTGGCAGATGTCCATCGACCAGCATGGCCTGGCGGGTCTGCGCACGACGCGCATTCAGCAATATCGCCAGTAAGGCGCCTTTACCTTTACGTCAGCCTTTGCAGCGCCGGTCCCCTCAGGGGGCCGGCGTTTGCATTGGGTGGCGCGTCTTGGCGAGCTGGGCGCGCTCGAAGAGCAGGATCACCGGCACGGAGAAGGCCAGCGGCAGGATGAGATAAAACAGCCGCCACACGAGCAGCGCGGCAAAGACGTCCGTTGCCGGCAGGCCGGGCATGATCGCGAGGAAGACAGCTTCCATCACGCCGACGCCGCCGGGCACCTGCGAGAGCAGGCCCGCCGAAAAGGACAGCAGGAAAGCGCCCAGCACGATGAAGAAGCCGGGGTTCCCCTGTTCGGGAAGCGCAAAATAAATGATGCCTGCGGCCCCGATCAGCTCCAGCGGCGCGGCCATATATTGGCGGACGACCACATTGAGGCGCGGATAGGCGAGCTCGAAGGAGCGGAAGCGCAGTGGCGGCAATTGCAGCCACGATCCGACGGTGTAGAGCGCGCAGAAACACAGCATGGCGATGCCGACGCCCCGCGCCACATGCGCATCAATGCCAAACCAGGGCGACAGATTGCCCAGGGGCGCGAGGATCTGCGGCTCGCCGATCAGCACGAAGGCCAGCAGCAACGTCGTGCCAAAGGCAAATGTATAGGAGCAGAGCGCGACGAGGATCGCGACTTCGGCCACGCTCAAACCCTTCGCCGTATAGGCGCGATAGCGCACCATGCCGCCCGAAAAGACCGTCGCGCCGATATTATGCGACAGCGCGTAGGTGACGAAGGAGCAGGCTGAAATATACAGCCAGGAAATGCCCCGTTCGCGCTTGAGGTGAATGAGGGCGATGCGGTCATACCAGGCGAGCGCGGCATAGGCGAGCAGCGTGCAGGCTCCTGCCATGACGTAGCCGTGGGTCGGGATGTTCTCGAGCTTGCCGCCGATCACGGAGGCAATGGTCTTGATGTCGCTCCACAGACCGCCGGCCTCGAGAATGGCGCGGATCTTTTCATCCCCCGCCGCTTCCCTCAACAGCTTCTCGTAGAGCAGCTTGACAGACCAGAGCACGGCAAAAAGCCCGAGGGCCGGCCAGAAAAAATCAAGTATGCGCTTCATCAAATCACGTCTCGTGGCACGGGCGTCGGGCTGCGATCGGGATCCCGCGCGCACCGGAAACCATGCGTGCCACAGGCGGCGGGGCCTGCGCAAGCACAAGCCTGCTCACAAAACAGAAAGCCGGCCGCGCGCGAGGCGGGCCGGCTGAGTTTTTGTCTGACGCCAGGCGCCTCAGACGCGGGCGGAGCGCTGGCCCGTCAGGCCGGGAGCCTCGCCGCGATCGCGCACGACTTCGGCCGCCTTGTCGCGAACATCCATGGTCTGCACCGTGGCGAGTTCCGCGCTGGCCTCCTCCAGCCGGGCCTTGGCGTCATCGAGCTGGCCGCGCAATTCGCCCGCCGACTGGTGGAGATTGTCGCGCCGTGTGCGGGCGGCCCGCGCATAGGTGGAATAGGCGAAATGGGTGATGTCGGCCACGCCGGAGCGCTGCTCCTCGCTGGCGATTTCACGATCAAGATCGCCCGCCATGCGCGAGAATTCCGCGATCATGGCTTCGATCTGGGTGACCCGCCTGCGCTTTTCCTCAACCTGGAAACGCTTCAGCCGGATAAGGGTATCCCGCGACTTCATCACTCGATACTCCGAGACGCATACAAAATTGCACAGGTGCGGGCGCCGGCGGCGCCCCACGAGATCCGAACCGCGAGACAGGTGCAGCATGACGGGGCAAAGTTGCTGCTTCCTTACCGCAATGCCACGCAGCCGCAAAAAAGCCGCAACCGGCCTTCGCAAGACGCTTGCACATGCTATTTCTTGGTTAACAGTGATTCGGGTGCAGCGACGCCGCCCCCGCGCGTAAACGGCCTGTTAACCCTGCCGGTTAACATTCTTGTTCTTAAACGAACCCGGGGCTCTGGCCCCGCGTCGAGGGCCGTTGTGAGTCGGGAGAGCGGTTTAGCGGTCGGCGTTAAGCTTGTTCGTGAGCGATGAGACGGGCTGAACCGTCAAGTGAATCAGGACCTTGGGCGTTTTTCGCGCAAAATCCACGAGCCGCTTGCCAGCCGGAATCATTGTTTGTTAACCATCACCCGTTAAGGTTGATGAGCCGGGATTTTTATCGGGCATTCGCTCGGGATTGAGCCGCGCTGCCGGGGTTTTCGCGCCGATCGCGAAATCTTCGGGGGCAAGGGTGGGGACCTCACATGCGCGTACTTTTGATCGAAGACGACAGCGCGACCGCGCAGAGCATCGAACTGATGCTCAAGTCGGAAAATTTTAATGTCTACACGACCGATCTCGGTGAAGAGGGGATCGATCTCGGCAAGCTGTATGATTACGACATCATCTTGCTCGACCTGAATCTCCCCGACATGTCGGGTTATGAGGTTCTGCGCAGCCTGCGTGTCGCCAAGGTCAAGACGCCGATCCTGATCCTCTCGGGCCTCGCTGGCATCGAAGACAAGGTCAAGGGCCTGGGCTTTGGCGCTGACGATTATCTCACCAAGCCCTTCCACAAGGACGAGCTGGTCGCCCGCATTCATGCGATCGTGCGCCGCTCCAAGGGCCATGCCCAGTCGGTCATCACGACAGGCGATCTCATCGTCAACCTCGATCAGAAGACGGTCGAAGTGTCGGGCTCGCGCGTGCATCTGACCGGCAAGGAATATCAGATGCTGGAGCTGCTCTCGCTGCGCAAGGGCACGACGCTCACCAAGGAAATGTTCCTGAACCACCTTTATGGTGGCATGGACGAGCCGGAGCTGAAGATCATCGACGTCTTCATCTGCAAGTTGCGCAAGAAGCTCGCCAATGCCAGCCAGGGCCGCAATTACATCGAAACGGTCTGGGGCCGCGGCTATGTGCTGCGCGAGCCCACCGATATGGAAGAGCGTATCACCGCGTAAAACGCGGCTTCGCCTCAAGGATCAAAAGGCCCCGTTTTACGGGGCCTTTTTTTCATGCCCGCACTCAGCCGAGAAACGTATCGAACAGCAGCTTTGCGTTCAACGTGACAATCAATGCGGCAATGCTCCAGGCCAGCACCGCATGGCCGCGTGAAATGGCAAAGCTGTCCATCGTGGCGCGCTTTGAGACGAAATGCACGAGCGGGATTACCGCGAAGGGCAATTGCATCGACAAGATCACCTGGCTCAGCACAAGCAGGCGCGCCGCACCCGCATCGCCATAAAGCGAGCCCACGACAACCACGGGGATGATGGCAATGCCGCGCGTCAGCAGCCGTTGCGCCCAGGGTTTGAGCCGCAGGTCGAGAAAGCCCTCCATCGCGATCTGTCCCGCGAGTGTCCCGGTGATCGTGGAGTTCAGGCCGCAGGCGAGCAGGGCGACGCCAAAGAGTGTGGCCGCCAGGGTGGCGCCAAGTGCGGGCGACAGTAATTCATAGGCCTGCTCGATTTCCACGACATCGGTACGCCCGCTCTTGTGGAAGACGGAGGCCGCCAGCACGAGGATGGCGCCATTGACAAACAGCGCCAGCATCAGCGCCAGTGTGGAATCCAGTGTCGCAAAGCGGATCGCCTGTTTCTTGCCCGCATGCGTGCGCTCGAAGCCGCGCGTCTGCACAAGCGAGGAATGCAGATAGAGATTATGCGGCATGACGGTCGCCCCGATAATGCCGATGGCGATATAGAGCATGGCCGGATTGCCGGGGATTTCGCCCGCGCGCAGCAGGCTTGCGCCAATCTCGCCCGCCAGCGGGCCAGCCAGCACGATCTCATAGGCAAAGCAGGCCATGATCGTGACGATCAGCGCGATGATGAAAGCCTCCAGCCAGCGCAAGCCCTTCTGCATCAGCAGCAGAACGAGAAATGCATCGAGCGCGGTGATGATGCAGCCGGCGACAAGGGGAATGCCAAACAGAAGTTTGAGCGCAATCGCCGTGCCGATGACCTCGGCGAGATCGCAGGCGATGATGGCCAGTTCGCAGGCGGCAAACAGAACCAGATTGACCGATCGCGGATAATGCATCCGGCAGGCTTGCGCGAGATCGAGGCCCGAGGCGATCCCAAGACGCGCGGCCAGCGCCTGCAGGATAATGGCCATGAGGTTGGAGAGCAGGATGACGCTGAGCAGCGTGTAGCCAAATTGCGATCCGCCCGCGATGGAGGTCGCCCAATTGCCGGGGTCCATATAGCCGACCGAGACGAGATAGCCCGGACCCGCAAAGGCGAGAAACTTGCGCAATGTCGAGGAGAGGGCGGGCACCGGAACGCTGGAATGATGCTCGCCGAGGCTGCGTGCAGGCTTGGACGCGACCGCAGACCCGCCAAGCACCGCTGCAGGCGCGGGCAGGGGTTTGGTCGTGGCGATCTCGTCCGCGCTCATCTTCCCCATGGCCTCCAATTTGTAGCCTGTGCTACATTTTGGTGATGCTTGCCAGATGTCAAGCCCGGATGTAAGCGGGCAAGAGGCAGCGGCATCCGCTGACAGACGAAAAGGCGCACGGGCCGTGGCGACGAAAAGCAAAGATCTGGCGACGCCCGCAATGCCGACCGAGGCCGCGCAGGCGCAACGTTTCGAGAAGGCGCGCTCGGCGCAATCGACAGCTTTGCTGGAGGATTATGTCGAGCTGATTTCGGATCTGCTGGCCAGTTCCGGTGAGGCGCGGCCAACCGACGTTGCGCGACGTCTGGGCGTTGCCCATGCGACCGCCATCAAGACCATTGCCCGGCTGAAGCGCGAGGGGCTTGCAACCTCGCGCCCCTATCGTGGCGTGTTCCTGACCGAGGCCGGCAAGGCCCTGGCAGACCGCGTGCGCTTGCGTCACCGCCTCGTGGTTGATCTGCTTATGGCGGTTGGCGTACCTGCCGATTCAGCCGAGGTCGATGCCGAGGGCATCGAGCATCATGTGTCGGACGCGGCGCTCGCGGCCTTCCGGGATTTTCTGGCTCAGCGCGGCTGAGGCCGCTCAGGCAAAGCCGATCGCCTCGAATTTCGAAATGATGATCTGCCGGTCGAAGGGCTTCATCATGAATTCGTCAGCACCCGCGCGCATGGCCCGGGCAATATGGGCGACATCATTCTCGGTGGTGCAGAAAATGACCTTTGGCCGGTCGCCATCTTCCATGGCGCGCAGGCTGCGCAGGAAATCATAGCCATCCATCCCCGGCATGTTCCAGTCGAGCAGGATGGCGTCGGGCATGAACTGGCCGCAGATATCGAGCCCGCTCTCGCCGCTCTCGGCTTCGATGATCTCGAAACCCTGCGTCTGGAGAATGCGCCGCGCGACTTTTCGGATCACGCTGGAATCATCGACAATCAGCACGTGTCTCATGAACGGCAACTCTGGCACACGCGCCTGCCAATTGCAGGCGAGCGCTAGTGTGCCCGCGATCCGTTAATGGAGTTTCTTCTTTTCAGGCAATGACTTGATCTGACGCTGCGGCAGCAATCTGAGCCGTGAAGGCAGTGATCACCACGCCTTCGGGATTGGCTTCGAGCGCCACGTCCATCAAAGCGGTGCGCGCGACAAGGCCGGTGTAGAAGGCCTGAATGCCATGCGCATCCACAGCATCATTCTCCGGCGTGCCGGCCACAAGGGCTGGAACATGGTGGGCCAGGCGCGCATTGGGACCACGGGCATCGATGCGGATGGTCGTGGCATCGCCGCCGTCGCCCGTAATCGTGACCTCGATCACGCCGCCGCGCGGCACGGTCGCGGAAGCGATGAGGCAGAGATTGAGGACCAGCTTGACCTTGTTCTTGGGCATCAACAGGCGCGGTGCGGTCCAGACGATTTTCATCTTGTCGTCGGCGAGCAATCCGCGGACGACACTTTCGGCATCGCCCGTGTCGATCAACGCGCCGGCAGAGCCTGCCGCGCCAAAGGCGAGGCGGCAGAATTGCAGGCGGGCGGAGGCGGTGCGTGCGCTGCGCTTGATCAGGTCGAGCGCGAAGCCGCGCATGTCCTCGTCGGTCTCTTCCTCAAGAACTTCCAGCCCGTTGACGATGGCGCCAACCGGCGAAATCACGTCATGGCACACACGCGAACAGAGCAATGCAGCGAGGTCGAGGGGATCGAGCGCGAGGACCGACATGGTGTAATCCATTTGAGCGCACACAAGCCGGCGCGCGGAAGAGGGAGGGGCGGTCCGCGCCGAGACGGCGCGGGTCCGATGCTCACGGGAGACGGGCGAATCACTTTGCCACGCGCTCCATACCTGTAGCTGTCTGATAGCCGCGCCCCGCGCGCTTGGAAAGCGCAGCAAGGCCACAGAAAGCCCTCATCTGCCCGCCCAATATGACCAGATGAGAATTCGTGCTTGAGCATGTCGCGATTCGGGAGCAGTGAGAGACTTATGGAAGCGCCCGGCCAAGACAATCCCCTTGATCTCGCTCATGACCTCGCCAATGCTCCCTTGGCGGAAGCCTTCGCGCGCGCCGCCGTTGCCGCTGGCGCCGTGATCATGGAAGTCTATGGCCGCGACTTCACCATGCGCGCCAAGAAGGACGCGACGCCCGTCTGCGAGGCCGACGAGCGCTCCGAGGCGCTGATCCTCACCCATCTCGAAAAAGCATGCCCCGGCGTTCCTGTGGTGGCCGAGGAAGCTTTCTCGCGCGGCGATGTCCCGGTGCTGACGGGCGATTTCATTCTTGTCGATCCGCTCGATGGCACGCGGGAATTTGCGCGCCGGAACGGCGAGTTCACGGTCAATATTGCGCTCATCCGCAATGGCGCGCCGGTTTGCGCCGCGCTTTATGCGCCGGCCTTCGGGCGGCTCTGGCTCGCGGCGGGCAAGGCGCTTGCCTGCCAAGCCCTGCCTGGCGGCGAGGTGCCGCCGCTTTCCGCCATGCGGCAGATCCATGTCCGCAAGATCGCCCCCACTGGCCCCGTGGCGGCCGTCAGTCGTTCGCATCGCAATGCGGAGACGGAAGCCTTGATGACCAGGCTCGGGGCAACCGAAATGCGCGAGGCCGGCTCGGCGATGAAATTCTGCCTCATCGCGGAAGGTGAGGCGGATGTTTACCCGCGCATCGGCCCGACGATGGAATGGGACATTGCAGCGGGCGACGCCGTGCTGCGCGCCGCAGGCGGCATGGTCACCGGACTTGACGGCGCGCCGGTGCGCTATGGCCGCGCGGGCGCGGGCTTTGCCTCGCCCGATTTCGTGGCCTTCGGCGACCCAAGCCAGATCGTCAAGCTTTGAACCGCGCAGGGGAACACCCATGAAGGTTGGAGACATCGTCCGCCTCCGGTCCGGCGGCCCCAAGATGACAGTCACAGCCGTGGTCGACGATTACGGCACCCCGACCGTCCGATGCGCCTGGTTTGACGGCTCGCGACAGAGCCAGGCCTCATTTCCCGCCGCTGCCGTCGCTCTTGCCGACTAGCTTCTGGCCAAGTGTGCGCTTGGCGCAGGTTTGAACGTCTATATTCGGCGTCTTTGTCCCTCATCTCAACGGTTCGTTAACCACGCCGTGTTCAGGCTTGGCGAAGAAAAAACCGCAGCTCGGTCTCGGGCTTTGCCATGGCAAAGCCTGGATCTTGCGCCAATCTCTTGCCGCCACCAGGGCGAGGAACAAGGATTCGAACCATGAGCCAGACATCCCGACGCGAACTTCTTCTGCGCGGCGCAGCCTTTACGGCAGCCGGCCTTGCAGGCCAGGGGGTGGTTCAGCAGGCGCTTGCACAGCAAGGCGCGCCGCAGCGCTTCACCACCAATGAACTCGTCGACAATGGCCATAAATTCTTCGGCTCGGTGTCGCGCGGTCTGGCGCAGGTCGTCGAGGAGGCCACCCGCCGTTGGGGTCAACCCAATGCCTATGTGCTGGGGCAGGAGGCGTCAGGCGCCTTCATCGCCGGGGCGCGCTATGGCGAGGGCGTGATGTATACGCGCAATGCCGGGCAGCAGAAGGTGTTCTGGCAGGGCCCCTCGGTTGGTTTTGATGCGGGCGCCGAAGGCTCGCGCACCATGATGCTCGTCTATAATCTGCCCGCGACGCAGGCCATCTACACCCGCTTTGGCGGCGTCGATGGTTCGGCCTATCTGGTTGGCGGCTTCGGCTTCACCGCGCTGACTGCCAATGATGTGATGGTTGTGCCGATCCGCGCGGGTGTAGGCGCGCGTCTTGGCGTCAATCTCGGCTACCTCAAGTTCACGCAAGCGTCGACCTGGAACCCCTTCTGATCGTCATCGACACTCCGATCTTTCGCGCGGCCGGGCGAATTTCGCTTACGGCCGCGCTTTGAATCCGGCGGGTGCTCATGGCATGTTTCGCCCGGACTACGACACAGGCCGGGCGCGCGTTCAGACATGATCGAACAGGCGATGTTTTTTGCTCTCGGCATCCTCGTTGCAGGATTGCTGGGGCTGATGGTCCTGCCCGCGCTCTGGCGGCGGGCCGTGCGCCTGTCCACGCGCCGGCTCGAAATGCAGGTGCCGCTGTCCATGGAAGAGGTGCTGGCCGAGCGCGATCTGTTGCGCGCCGAATTTGCCGTCGCCGGCCGCAAGCTTGAAGAGCAGCTGACACAGGTGGCGCAAGCCCATGCCCGCGATCGCGCCGAACTTGGCCGCAAGACGGTGGCCCTGACGCGCGAGAGCGAGGCTCTCGCGCAGGTGCGCACAGAGCTCGCGCGTGTCGAAAGCGCTCTCGCACAGGCGCAAACTGCGCAGGTCGAGATGCAGGCGCAACTCGGCGCAGCGCTGGTCGAGGCTTATGATGGCGCATCCGCGCGCGAACGCGCCGCAGCCCTTATTGAGGATGTGCGCAAAAGACAGCAGCTTCTGGATGAGAGCCGTCTCACCATTGCAGGGCTCGAGACACGCCTGCTGCACGCACAAGCAGTTTCAACCAGGGATGAGGACGCGCATCTGCGCCGTTCCATCGCCGAGCTGGGCGGCGATGTGTTGCGCATTGCCAAGGCGCTGGAGGATGCGCCGGTGCGCCAGGATACGCCCGTCAAAAAGGCGAAAGGCGCACGCGCCGCCGTTGGCTAGCGGTGACGCAGGATCATGGGCAGGCCGCCCTTGGGACGCAATGTCACGCGCTGCACCGGCTCCACAACATGGCCGGGCACGGCCTCCAGCCTGAAATTCTTCAGCACATGGGCAAGCAGGACCAAGGCTTCCTGCATCGCAAAGCCCATGCCGATGCAGATGCGCGGCCCGGCGCCAAAGGGCAGATAGGCGAAGCGATCGATCTTCTCGCGCGCGCCCGGCAGGAAGCGCGAGGGATCGAACATGTCGGGGTCGGTCCACAAGCGCCTGTGCCGATGGATGAGCCAGGGCGAGACGATGACGCGCGTGCCCGGCGCTATGCGCGCATGGCCTATCTTGTCCGGGCCGATCGCTTCGCGCGTCAGCGAGGCCGCCGGCGGATAGAGCCGCAGCGCTTCTTCAAGCACCGCGCGGACAATTGGCAAGGCGTCCATCTCCGGCAGAACGTCGCCCTGCATCGCGCTGTCGACTTCGGCCTCCGCGCGGCTGCGCCAGTGCGGATGCATGGCCAGCAGATAGGACGTCCAGGTCAGCGCATTGGCCGTGGTCTCGTGGCCCGCGCCGATGAAGGTGAGAATATTGGCGCGGATCTCATCCTCGCTCAGTCCCGCGCCCGTCTCGGGATCCGATGCCGACAGAAGCAGCGTCATCAGATCGGGTTGTTCGGAATCGGGAGTCTCCCCCGCAGCCAGTCCGGCGCGCCGCGTGGCAATCATGGCTTCGACCGCCTCGCTAAAAAAAGCGAGCGCGGGCGCGGCGCGAAACCGTCCAAGGCGCGGCAGCCAGTCGGGCAGGCCCAGAAGATCGAAAGGTTCGATCCGTCCGGCACTTTCGAAATAGGCGGTCACGGCCTGGATGAAATCGGCCGGATCGCGCCCGAGGCCTTGTGGAAAAATCGTACGCTCGAGCACATCAAGCGTTACGCGGGAATATTCGGCCGCAACATTGATCTGCCGGCCCGCGCGCTGGCGTTGCCAGCGGCTCACGAGCCAATGGGCTGAGGCCGCCATGGCGGGACGGAAGCGCGTAACCACGCGCGGCGTGAAAAGGGGGGCCAGCAGGCGTCGCTGCAGGCGCCAGTCATCGCCCTCGGCCAGGAACAGCCCCTTTGCCAGGCCAGAGCCCAGCAGGCGGCGTTGCAGATCGTCCTTGCGATAATTGGCGGCATTGTCGACCAGCACGTGGCGGATGGCGGCGGGCTCGCTCACCACGCAGACTTCGCCCACAATGCTCGTGCCGTGCAGGATCGGCTCTTCGTAATGCGCCCGCGTCCAGGTCGAGAGCGGATTGCTACGCAGGGCAAAGAGCAGCGGGATGGCGCCAAGCGCACGCTCGCGCGGCACGGGCGCAGGCGGGCGGTGCAGGGGGCTCCGGGCGGCATTCTGTGACATGGCATGTGTCCGGGCGGGCGCGAAACCGGCTGCGCGCCCTCCTGCATATGGATCGCAGGGGCACAGGCGGCAAGGCAATGTCTGGAACCCGCGCAATTGTCCGCAATTTCAGACCGTAGGCCTTGCGGAGCAGCCCCCCTGTGGGTATAGAACGCATCCGCGCCAAAAACGCGTACCGCTCCCTTCGTCTAGCGGTCTAGGACGTCGCCCTCTCACGGCGAAAACAGGGGTTCGAGTCCCCTAGGGAGCACCAATAAATCAGGAGATTAGGTCTCGCTGGTTTAGCATCGTCAAATAATGGTCGGGTACGGGCTGGTGACGACGTAGGTCCTCATCCAGCACGGTCATGACGTCTCAGGGCATGCGAGGCTCGATCAATCTACAGTTCTAGGACGCGAGGTTGAGGCCCGTGGCCACGCCAAAGCCGCCTGTCTTGTTGCTCCCGCTCTGGAGGCTGGCGGCAAGATAGCCGTTCAGCGCCGAGGTCAGCTTGTATTTCGCGCCAATCGTCCCGGTCGCCCAATTGCGGGGCAGGGCTGCAGCCGGCAGGTCATAGGCCGACGACGTCGTGGGCGTGATCGCCGTGCCGGTCTCCGTCTCACCATTGCGCAGCTCGTGGTTCCAGACGATTTTTGCGAAGGGCTTCCAGCTGCCAAGATCGAGACTGGCTTGATAACCGAGCCCGACCGCAGCCGAATTCCGTGTCTGGCTGTTGAAGTGAAGGGCGGTCATGCCGCCTTGGGCATTGGCTTCGCTAAAGGCTCCAAGCCGTGCACTCTGCGCGACGAGGCCGGCTAACGGGCCATGGGTAAGGGCGCTGCCTGCCAGATTAGCGGCAAAATCAGAGCCGCCCTGAAGCGCGAGCGAGAGGCCCGAACCCTTCACCGTGCTCGTGTTGTCTTCAACCGTGTTGCCGAGCTTGGCGAGGCGGCTTGAGGTTGCGTCGAGCATTTCGCCGGTGGCGATGGCATTTATCCAGACCGCGCCGCTGCGAAAGCACAAGATTGGTGAAACTCTGCGCCGCCGCCGGTTGCTGGACTGCCGCCAACAGCCACAACGCGCTGGCGCTATATTGCAGCGACTGGCGCAGGCGCGTCCGAGCAAGCCGTTTGGGTATCATGTCATGCGTCTCCCAGCCGAGGCTGCAATAATCGTCGAAAGCGAAAGCTGAGCCATAATATATTCCGGCTACAATTTGCTCAAGCCTATCTGAGACAATGGTTTTTGAACTATAATTTTTTCCTATTTTGATCGGCGGCCTGCAATATTGCCGTCGGCGGAGCTTTCGCCATTGCGCCTTGACAACGAGGCGCTCGCGCGCGCTACTTCGCGCAACAAAAAACAAACGGGGGGAGCCAAGCTCATGGACGATCTTCACATTATTGGCCGGCGCTGCGCTGTCGCCGCCCGCGCAATTTTCGCGCCCGCCTGAAGCCGTTTCCGCGCCAAAGGCGCGTCCCGCCAGACACTCACCATAATCAAAAAAAGAATGAGGAAACCATGCCCGAACTCGTCGCAGACGCCCGCGCCTTTGCCGGCATATCCGAAGAGCAGGCCAAGACCTTCCCCGGTCGCAAGCTGGTCGCCGCGGAGCTTGATGGCGCGACCCTCGCGGCCATGCCGAAAATGATTTCGACCGACGCCCATGTGATGGAGCCCGATGCGCTCTGGCAGGAACTGCCTGCACGCTTGCGCGAACATCTGCCCAAGGTCGCTTTCCGCAATTCGCCGCCCGGCGCAACCGACCCGCATCTGCGCCTTGCCGATCAGGTGACTGATGGCGTCGAGGCTGAGATCCTGTTTCCCAATTACGGCATGGCCCTGTTTGGCATTGACGATGTCGAGACCCAGCAGGAATCCTTCAAGCTGTACAACGACTGGATCTCCAATTTCTGCAAGACCGATCCCAAGAAGCTCTATGGCGTGCCCTGCGTATCGGTTTACGACATCAAGGCCGGCATCAAGGAAATGCAGCGCGGTCACGACATGGGCCTCAAGGGCGCGATGCTCTGGCAGGTGCCCGATCCCCGCCTGCCTTTCACAGCAGACCATTACGAGCCGCTGTGGGCGGCCTGTGCCGAAGCCAGGCAGCCGGTGATCTGTCACATCCTGACGGGCCATTCCTACACCAAGGGCGGGGGCTCCGTGCGCGGCATGGAGCGCATCCGCAATGCGGTGAACAAGAAGCAGGATGATTCCACAAACACGCTGTTTGATTTCATCTTCTCTGGCGCCTTCGATAGGCATCCGAACTTGCGCCTGCTGCTTGCCGAAAGCGAGATCGGCTGGCTGCCGTTCCTGCTGCAACAGTGGGATTATTATTTCGAGCGTTTCCGCCACACCGATTCCCTGCCGATCACGCGCCGGCCGAGCGAAATCTTCGCCGAACATGTCTATGGGACATTTTTGGAAGATTATGTCGGCACGCGCGCCTTCCCCTGGTGGGGCGATCGCAATTGCATGTGGTCGAACGATTACCCGCATTTCAACATGACCTTCCCGCATTCGCGCGAGGTTGTTGAATATCAGTTGCAGGGACTCGATGAAGAAAAGCGCCGTCGCTTGACGCGTGACAATGCCATCCAGCTCTTTGGTCTGGATCTCAAATAAGGGCCAGCGCGCCCGCACCGTCAAACAAGGAAACTCGGATCGCTGCAGGCTTGCAAATAGCGGCGACCGAGCGGGGGAAATTCGATGCTCAAGACTGCCTGTGCTGTTGCTTCGCTTGTCTGCCTGCAAGTCTCGATGTCGAGCGCCCATGCGCAGCCGGCGCCAAATTTTTATGCCGGCAAGAGCATCGATATCTATGCCGGCTCCAGTGTGGGGGCAGGCTATGATCTTTATGCGCGGCTGCTCTCGCGCCATCTTGGCAAGCACCTTGCGGGTTCGCCAAAGATCATCGTCAAGAATCTGGCGGGCGCGGGTGGCATGACATTGGCCAGCTGGCTTTACAATGTTGCGCCCCGCGATGGGCTAGTGATGGGCTCCTTCGGGCGCGGCGTTGCTTTTGAAGGTCTCCTCAATCCCAAGAATGTTGCGCTCGACGGGCGCAAATTCGGCTGGATCGGCAGCATGAACGATGAGGTGAGCGTCTGCGCCGCCTGGAGCTCCTCGGGCATTACGCGCTTCGAGGATCTCTTCACCAAGGAGCTGGCGGTCGGCGCAACGGGGGCGGGCGGCGACACGTTCATTTTCTCGGCGCTGCTTAACAAGGTGCTGGGAACCAAGCTCAAGATTGTGAACGGCTATCCGGGTGGCAATGAAATCAGCCTCGCGCTGGAGCGCGGCGAAGTGCTGGGGCGTTGCGGCTGGTCGTGGTCGAGCATGAAGGCCACTCATGCCAAATGGGTCGAAAGCGGCAAGGTCCATGTGCTCGCGCAATTGGGCCTGAACAAACATCCCGATCTTCCCAATGTTCCGCTGGCGCTGGAATTTGCCAAGACAGCAGAACAAAGCGATTCCCTGAAGCTTGTCTTCGCGCGTCAGGCGATGGCCTGGCCTTTTGCTGTGCCGCCGGGCACCCCGGCCGCGCGCGTGCAGGAGTTGCGCACGGCCTTTGCGGCCGCGACGAGCGATATTTCGCTGCTCAACGAATCCCAGACTGCGGGCCTCGAAGTGCGTCCCGTCATGGGCGAGGAGATCGACCGCCTGCTGGGCCAGGTTTACGACATTCCCTCAGAGGTCGTTCGCCGCACCATCGAGGTTCTGAATTAATCGATCCCGTTCCTGCCTTGACGGTTTGATGCAAGCCTCAGGGGGCGGGCGTCAGATGATGCCAATTGCTGCCAAAGACAAAGCCCGGAACGCCATTCACGGCCACTTGCGGCCAGCCGCGTGCTGGTTCGAGGCGAGCGGCATCGCGTGCCGCAACGTGGATCTCGTCGGATAGGCAGATATGCGACAGGCCCAGTGCGCCCAGCAGATGGCTCAGGCTTTGGCGCGTGTGAAAAGACACATGTCCGTTGCGCGGCGAAACATACCACCAGTCACCCGTCAGGCGCTGCGGCTTGAGCAAGGTCGAAAAGACAATCAAGCCGTCGGCATGAGCAAGATCGCGCAGCGTTGCAAAAAGATCCTGTTGCACTGGCACATGTTCGACGACCTCGAAAGCGGTGACGATGGAGGCTGTATGCGCGGGCGCTACAGGGTCACCGTAAAACGGATCGAAGGATACAGATTCAAATCCCTGTTCTGCCAGCAGGCCAGCCATCTTGCCATTGCCGCCGCCGAAATCGATCAGGTCCGTGGGGGCGAGCGAAGCGCCAAGCCATTTTGCGAGCTTGCGCGGGCGCTCATCCAGAAACGGCGGATCGCAGAGATCGTAATCCTGATTATAGATCTCGCGCTGAAAAACATCGGGCGACCAGAGGCTCATCTCCTCGAAGCTGGCAAAGCCGCAGGCGGAGCATTCGATCAGCTCCATGTCGCCGCGGTCAGCGCTGTAGATCCTGCGGCCCTCGAAATAATCCCCGCATGACACATTGCGTTCCTTGACGAGAGCGACATGCGTCACGCCGCCGCAAATCTGGCAAGTCATACTGGCTCCCGGTCCCTGTGCCGAAGCATTCTATGGGTATTTGCGGGCCGAGGGAAATTGGTCTCGCGCCATTGCGGTGCTAGGCTTGCCCTCCTGACTGATGGGCATGTGAGGCGCCAATGACGAATGTGCATGATTTTTCCGCCACCTCGCTGACGGGCGAGGAGATTTCGCTCGCGCTTTATCGCGGCAAGGTTCTGCTCATCGTCAACACGGCCAGCCAATGCGGATTCACTTCGCAATATGGCGGCCTCGAACAGCTGCACCGGTCGCTCGGGCCGCGCGGTTTTCTCGTGCTGGGGTTTCCCTGCAATCAATTCGGTCAGCAGGAACCCGGCAATGCGGAGGAGATCAAATCCTTCTGCGCGCTCAATTACGATGTCACCTTCCCGCTCTTTGCCAAGGTCGATGTGAATGGCGAGGGCGCGCATCCGCTGTACAAATATTTGAAGGCCGCGCAAACGGGGCTGCTCGGGTCCGAGGCGATCAAATGGAATTTCACCAAGTTCCTCGTCAATGGCGCGGGGGATGTGGTGGACCGCTATGCGCCAACCACCAAGCCCGAAGCTTTGCGCGCCGATATCGAGGCTTTGTTGCCTGCCTGAGGCGATCTTTGGAGGGGCAACGAAGCCTGTTTCATTGCCCCTCGCATTCAGATTAGACTGAGATGTCGGCGCCAATTTGATGCGCTGCTTTTTTAAATCCGGCGACGTTGGTCGCTGCTTTTTTCAAACGTGATTTTGTCATGCAAGACACCCATTCCGCCGTGCGCGCTCGCCCTCTGCTTCCAGCCCTTCGTTTCGAGTCCGACGCTTTTCATCTGCGCGAATCGCGCATCATGGGGCGTCAGTCGGCAGGCCATGCCTTCTTGCGGGCGCTGGTGGCAGATGCTGCCGGCGAAAGACTGACAGGGATCGGCCCCAATCCCGCAAGCGCCGAAATTTTCGAGGCGAGCGTGAAGGCCATCGATCCGCGCGCACAGACGCATTGGGCATCCTCGCACGATCTTGGCGCGATTGCCCTAAATGGCGGGCTTCATCTGCCAGACCCTTCGCTTGGCTCTTATGCGCGCCTGCGTCAGCGCATCGGCTGCGGCGCTTATTCCATTACTGGCCTCACGCATACGATTTCATCCGACGGTGCTATGGGCCTGCTCGCCGATCTGGCCATTGCGCCGGTGATGCCGTGGGACGCGCTGATCTGTACATCCGATGCGGTGAAGGCAAGCATCACCACCTTGCTTGAGACGCAGGATGATGATCTGCGCTGGCGCTTGGGGACGCAGGCGCGCAGCCCGCGTCCCGAGCTGCCTGTCATCCCGCTTGGCGTCCATTGCGCCGATTATGCCGATGTCGATGGGGCGGCTGCCTCGGCCCGCGCGAGCCTCGAGATTGGCGCGGATGAGATCGCCTTCCTTTTCCTCGGCCGCCTGAGCTTCCACGCCAAGGCGCATCCCTTCCCGATGTATGAGGCGCTGGAGGCGGTCGCGCGCGAAAGTGGCAAAAAGATTGTCCTTATCCAATGCGGCTGGTTTGCCAATTCATCTATCGAGTCCGCGTTCAAGGACGGTGCGCAGCGCTTTGCGCCCTCCATCCGCCATATCTGGCTCGATGGCGCGCAAGAAAAGGCGCGCACATGCGCCTGGGCTGCGAGCGATGTCTTCATCTCGCTGTCGGACAATATTCAGGAGACGTTCGGGCTCACGATCATCGAGGCCATGGCGGCCGGCAAGCCGGTGATTGCATCAGATTGGGATGGCTATCGGCAGACCGTGCGCCATGCCGAAACCGGCTTTCTCATTCCAACCTTCATGCCCCAAGCCGAGGTGGGCGATGCCTATGGGCTGGCCTATGCGAGCCAGGCCATCAACTATGACATTTATATCGGGATCGCGAGCCAGCATGTCTCGATCGATCTGCGCGCCTTGCGTCAGGCGGTGCGCACGCTCGTGGACAATCCGATTCTGCGCGCCATCATGGGTGCGCGCGGTCGCGCGGTGGCGCGCCGCGATTTCGATTGGCCGGTCATCATGAGCTCCTATCGCACGCTCTGGGCAGAGCTTGCCGAGCGGCGCAGCGCTGCTGCCGCCGAGCGGCGCAGCGCTGCTGCCGCCGAGCCGCATGCGATGCAACGCAGGACGGTTGCGCAGCAGATCAATCCGTTCCGGTTGTTTGCGACCTATCCCTCCTCGCGCCTCGATTTTCGCTCGCATGTGGCGCTGCGGAGCGATGGGCCAAATTGGCGCGAGGTTGCCGATCACCTGCTGTTTTCAGTCTCGCAGGGGCGTCGGCCCGGGGATGCTGTTTTCGATGCTGTGGTGGCAGCCCTTGGCGCTGCGCCAGCTGCCGTTGGCGCGCTGGCCGCAGCCCTTGCGATCACCCCGGATGCGGTTTTGTGCGTTGTCAGCATGCTTGCCAAATGGGGCGTGGTGGAATTGTCAAACTCCGGGCCGCTGCGCAGCGGCCCGGAGAGATAAGCCCGTGTTTCAGCGCTTTTCGGGCAATGCGAACACATAGATCGCATTATGTCCGCGCACGGTTTTCACGCCCTTCTGCATGTTGAGCGGGCCTGCGGAGCCTGATTGTCCATCGCCCGTCATCACGGCCACATATTGCTTGCCCTTGACGGCATAAGTGATCGTGCTGGTTTCGATCATGCCACCCAATGGCACTTCCCAGAGCACCTTGCCGGTGTCGGCGTCAAAGGCGTGGAAGCGGCGGTTCATGTCACCCCAGAACAGCAGGTCGCCGCCCGTCACAAGAGCCGATCCATTGCCCGGCGCAGGCTGGGAATGGATGCGCGTGATCTCGCCCGTCGACAGGTTGATCTTCGACATGCCCATGAACTTGTCGGGATCGACGCCGGGGCGAATGACGCCATTGCGCTTGCTGAAGCCGATGGCGTTTTCCGTCAGCGCCGTGCCTTCCATGCAGGCGTCATTATAGGGAATGTAGAGCGCGTTCTTGCCCGGGTGATAGGCCGTCGACCAATAGGAGCGAATGTTGAAGAAGCAGGTCAGAGTCTTGTCGCCATCCTGCTTGAACACCGCCGGATAATTGATTGTTGTGCGGCCGCTGCGCAGATCGATATCGGCGATCTGGAAATTCGGAATATCCACCGGCCAGGGCGTGGCCCAGAGGAACTGGCCATTCTTCTGATCGAGCGCCCAGATGCCGCCGCCCTCCGAAACCGCGATGACGACATCGCGCTCTTCGCCGAATTTCACATCCGGGTTGATCCATTTCACGAATTTCGGATTGGGTTTCACCTTGGTGCGCAGCAAGGTGCGTTCGTGAATATGGTCGGTGTCCCAATCGTCGGCAGGCAGGTGCTGATAATACCAGCGCAACTTGCCGTTATCGATATCGAGCGACACGGTTGAATTGGAATAGAGATCGGCGGGCGCGGTGCGGCCCGTGCCTTCCGACGTGCCATGGCGCTTCAGGCGTGTGTAGGGCTTGGGATTCGAGATCGCCCAGAACAGCGACTTTGTGGCGGGATCGTAGGAGCCCGGCAGGCCCCACGAACTTGCGACGCGCTTCTCGGTTTCGACCTTGCCCCAGGTTTCGCCATTGGGCTCGCCTTCGGCGGGCGTGTGGTAGAATTTCCACGCTTCCGCGCCGGTCCTGGCGTCAAGCGCGGAGATGAAACAGCCCGCGCGGGTTTCGCAAGTGCGGTTCGAGATCACCTTGCCGTCTGCAACGATCAGGCCGCCGGTATGTTGCGTCTTGTCCTTGAACTCGTGGACCTTGGTCTCCCAGCGCAGCTTGCCCGTCTTGGCGTCTATGGCGATGACGAAGCCATCGGGCGCGGTGAAATAGACCATGTCCTCGAAGATGGCGATCGACTTGGCGCGCGCCAGCGCGGGCGCGCCGATGCTGTCGGCCATGTCCTTCGGGTAGTTGCGGAAATATTCCCAGATGAGATCGCCGTTGGTGGCATCGAGCGCCTGGATGCTGGCGCCCGGCGCGATCACATACATCACGCCGTCATGCACGATGGGGGTCGATTCATTGGTGCCCGCCGGAAGCCCGCGCGTGAAGGCGAGCTGCATCTTGCCGACATTGGCCTTGTTGATCTGCTTCAGCGGGCTGAAGCGCTGTTCGTCATAGGTGCGGTTGAGCATCAGCCAATCGGCAGGATCGGGCTTTTCGAGCATTTTCGCAGTGACGGGGCGGTAGTCGGCGGCTTGGGCTGGTAGGGCAAGTGCTGCGCCGGAGAGCAGGCAAAGCATGAGCGATGCGCGAAAGCGTTTCATTGGCGTTCCCCCAGAGTGCAGGCTTTCTGCGAAGCCATGTTCGTGATGTTATACGCAAGATGCGCCTCCTGAAAGAGAGGCCAAGGGGGTGTAATGGGAAGAATGCTTGTGCGCGCATTGGTTCTGGGCCTTGTCGGCCTTGCGGCTGCTCCAACCTGCGTGCGGGCGGCGAGCGAGGCTGCGGGCGAGGCGCTTTATGCGGACAATTGTGCGCCCTGCCATGGCGAGGGATTGCGCAATCCCGGTTCCTCCTTTGACCTGAAGCAATTGGGGCGCGCGGAGCGGGCGCGCTTCAACGGTTCGGTGCTGGGTGGCAAGGGCCAGATGCCACCCTGGAAGGGTACGCTCTCGGACGCCGATCTCGACGATCTCTGGGCCTATATTCGCCTCAACGCCGATTAAGCAACCGCAGGGGAGCAACGATGACGCGTGACGCTTTTCTCGTCGGCCTCGTCACCCTGATTGTCACCATTGATCCGGTGGGCCTGATCCCTGTCTTTCTTTCGCTGACGCGTGGCGCAAGCCATGCCGAGCGGCGCAGCATTGCCCTGCGTGCGGCGATCGTGACCTTCGCCATCCTGAGTTTTTTCGTGCTCGCCGGATCCTGGCTGTTGCGTTGGCTTGAGGTGAGTCTGGCTGCCTTTCGCATTTCGGGCGGGCTGCTGCTGTTCTGGATTTCCTTTGAAATGGTCTTCGAGAAACGTGCGCAGCGGGAGCAGCAGACGGCCGATGTCGCCTTGGGCAAGGACCGCATCCGCGATGTCGCCGCCGTGCCACTCGCTATTCCGCTGATGGCGGGGCCAGGCGCAATTACGGCTGTTATTCTGCTTGCCTCACGGAGCGACGCCAGCGCGCTCGCCTTTGTGAGCCTGCTCGCGCTGATCGCGATGGTGACGCTGGTTTGCTACCTCGTGTTTCTGGCCGCCGCGCGGCTTTCCACGCTGCTGGGGGCAACCGGCAATCACGTGCTCTCGCGCATGCTTGGCGTTGTTCTATCGGCGCTTGCCGTGCAATTTGTCATTGACGGCCTGCGCACCGTGTTCAGCGCGCCGGTTGTGCCGGCGGGATGACATAGATGCTGAAGGCCCAGGGGCGTCCCTCGACCCCGCCCGCGCTGCGCTGGATAACGCGCTCGATGCGGAGTGTATCGTCGCGCATATAGGTTGCCGCCTTGTCATTGCAGACGGCTTCCCCGCTTTGGCAAATGATCAGCAGGCCCTTGTCGGCAAGGGCCCACGGCGTCACCCAGGGCGACCAGCGGAAATTGAAATTGTTGAACTCCGACACATTGTCGCGCGAACGGAAGGTCACGGCCATTGCATAATCGCGCACGCCGCCCACAAAGCGCAGCGGGGCGTGTGTCTTTTCCGCCCAGATGGCCATGGCCTCGTCGGCGATTTCATCGCGCGGCTCGGAATAATGTTTCTCGTCCATGCGCAGATAAAGGCCCGGCAGAAAGGGCGCTGCAATCAGGCAGGCAGCGGCCAACGTCGCCACGCCGACGCGCGCATAGAGCTTGGCGAGGCTGACGGCGGGGGCAATGGCGAGCATCAGGCTGAGGGGGATCAGCGCAAAGATCGGCACCGCGAATGGAACGCCAAGCGCCGCATGTCCGATGGTGGCGGACACGAGCGTCAGAACGAATGGGGTGAAGGTGAGCACGTTGAGGAAAGAGCGGCCATGCCTTTGGGCGACCGGCGGATCGATCGTCTCGCGCCCGCCGCGCCAGCGTGCGGCAAGCAGCACGGCAGCGGGCAGGATGAAGAAGGCGGCATTGGCCAGAACGAATTCGAAATAGCGGTTCGAGATCGCACGATCGGCAAAATCGATCCGCGCCGCGAGATAGATGAATGGCTGAAAGCCATCGCGAAACAGCCAGGCCAGATGAGGCGTAAACACAAGGAAGGCGACGAGCGCCGAAACATAGGGCGTGGCGGAGCGATAATAGGCTTTGGCGTCGTGATGGGTAAGCGAGGCCAGAAAGCAGGTCGCAATCAGGATCACGCCGAAATATTTCGACAGCACCGCGAGGCCAGCCAGCAGCCCGCAAACACAGGCATGGAACAGGGCGCGCGTTTCGAGCGAACGGACGAAAAAATAGAGCGTCCACGGCCAGATCGAGAGCAGGATCGTGTTCGCATTGAAGCGCTGCGCATTGAATTGATAGAAGGGCGTCAGCATCAGGAGCAGGATGCCGAGCATCTGCATGCGCCTGCCCGTAAAGCGGCCGATCAGTGCCCATGCGCCTGCAAGGCCAAGCGCGCCATTGAGCTCGCTCAGGAACCAGAACGACCAATTGGTCTTCGGCATGATCGTGAACCAGGCGCCCGCGACCCAGGACCAGAAGGGCGGATGCTTGTAATAGCCAAAGACGAATTCACGGCCCCAGGCATAGGCCTCGAGCGAATCGCCATGCAGACCGCGACCTGACGAGATCGTTGCAAACAGGCTCCAGACGAGCGCGTAGGCGAGCACGAGGAGCGCGCCGGGCATGACATGGGTGTGCGTACTCGAAAGGGCATGGCGCAACGCGCCTGCGAGGGTGCGGCCCGCCTTGCGCGCGGTGCTCCGTGAGCCTGCAAATTCGTTGGCCAAGCCGGCCCGGCCCGGCAATATCCGCGCTTCATAGGCAAAGAAGATCGCGCAGAGCAGGGCTGTGAAGGCAAAGGAACTCAGCGAAAGCGGGAAGGACACATTGCTCTCGAGCACGGGCGCAAAACGGGGTGGCGCGAGCGCCTGAAACGCATAGGCCGCGGTCAGGGCCGCGCAGAAAAGGCCGCTGCTGGCGTCAAAGAGAATGGCGGAAATTGCGATGGGCAGCAGCAGTTCCAGAAAGCCGTAGCGGTTGGGCACGATGTCGAAACGCAGCTCGACCGCAAAGACCGAGGTCACGCAGAAGGCGATGATCAGAAATTGCGTCGCCTTGGGGATCTTTCGCGCGGCGAGAATGATCGCAATCAGTTTTTGCGTCATCGAGGGGCTCGCGCCAGCTTCACGCGCGGGAGCCAGGCCAAGCGCGGTGACGATCAGGCCAGTGAGCGTGAAGGCGCCAACGATGAGCGGGAAGGCCACCCAAGGCGTGCCCTCGGAGCACACAATCACCCCAACCAGGCAGCCTATGAGGAAGGCGGGAAGGCCGCGCTCGAGAAGATGCAAAGCAAGAGCGGCGGGGCCGCTTGGCGTCCGATAGCCAATTCTCGCTTTGAATTTCATGAGTGATCCCGCAGCGATTTAGCCTGTCGCGTTATGTAGATGCGCAGCTTGAG
Organism: Beijerinckiaceae bacterium; assembly: GCA_947370975.1. Lineage (GTDB taxonomy): Bacteria > Pseudomonadota > Alphaproteobacteria > Rhizobiales > Beijerinckiaceae > Terripilifer. Next base: position 23,851 of record CANBNG010000011.1, on the reverse strand, counting down.
CCTGTCCATTACGGGACGATGCAAAAAACAAAAAGCGCGCCCCGGATGCGATCCGAGGCGCGCTTGAGTTTTGCAATATGCTTAGAAGATAGGCGGATATATGTCCGCGCGCCCTATCTCAGGGCCTCGGCGAGATAGGTCTCGTCGATATAGCGACCCGCATCCGTCAGATTTTTGCGCGGCTCGCCATAGGTGCTGCGCAGGCGCATGACGGTCTTCAGGCCTTCGGGGTCGATCTTGAGGCTGCGATAGATACCGCCCTTGGGGTCTGTCAGGGCTGCATAGGCCTTTTCGGCGGCCGGTCGCTCCATGCCCTTCATGCGGGCGAGGAAGATGGTCAGCGCTTCTTCCTTGTTGGCGGGGTCGGTGAACCAGGTCACGCTATCATGGAATGCGCGGATGAAGGCCACGATCTGGGCCCGGTTCTTCTCTGCAGTCTCGCGCTTGGCGGCGCCGACAATGCCCTGATAGGCGCCAAGCTCATCTTGCGCGCGGATCAGGCGGCGAAAGCCCTTGGCCTCGGCGGCAAGATCGAGCGGCGTGTTGAGCAGTGTTGCGTCCTGCTCGCCCTTCAGGAGGCCCTCAAGCCGCTGCGCCCCGCCACCCACACGCACCCAGTTGGTCTCGCTTTCCTTGATGCCATGTTTGGCGAGCAGCTCGCGCTGCACGAAAGCATAGCCGGTCGTCATGGCATCGACCGAGAAGGTGCGGCCCTTGAGCCCCTCAAGCGATGTGATGTCGGGCTTGGCCATGACGTTCAGCATGCCATTGTCGATGCCAAACAGCGCAACGAAACCGGCATTGTCGGGAAGGCCCGCCTCGCCCTGTCCCTCATCATAGGCGATGATATTGTCCACCGCTGTCAGGGCGAGATCGTAGCGGCCGTTGAAGAGGTTCTTCGCCATCTCGACGGAATTGGGCGTGATGTCGAGCACCGGCTCGACGCCGTGCTTCTTGAACAGCCCTTTTTCCTGCCCGATCCAGAAGGGCCAGTTGGACGCGCCCGCAAAGGCCACAACCTTGAATTCAGCTGCCGCCGCCGGAAGCAGTGTCGCCAGCGCGAGGCCCGCCACCAAAGCCGAGCGCAAGACATTCAATCCACGCATGTCATTTCCTCCGGAGTTTGGCCCTTTTGGGCTCTCGAATTCGTCAGCCGCGCTGCATGCCCCAGCGCCGCACAGTCTTTGCCTCGATGATGCGGAAGATCACGGCTTCCACAAGGAGGCCGACGGCCATCACCGTCAGCAGGCCTGCAAAAACCGCCGCTGTATCGAGCGTGTTGCGGTTTTCAAAAATGTACCAGCCGAGCCCGCCTTGACCCGACGAGACGCCAAACACGAGTTCAGCCGCGATCAAAGTGCGCCAGGCAAAGGCCCAGCCGATCTTGAGGCCAGCAAGGATCGCCGGGAAGGCGGCTGGAATGAGAATGCCAAAAACAAAGCGCAGCCCCTTGAGGCCGAAGGTGCGCCCCGCCATGCGCAAGGTCTCGGAGACCGAGAGAAAGCCCGAATGCATGTTGAGCGCGACGGCCCAGAGCACCGAATGCACGATGACGAAGATCAGCGAGGGGCGGCCAAGCCCGAACCAGAGCAGCGCAAGCGGCAGCAATGCAATCGCGGGCAATGGATTGAACATGGCGGTGAAGGTCGAGAGCAGGTCCGTGCCGATGCGGCTGGTAACAGCCACTGTCGTGAGTACGGCAGCAACGATGAGGCCGATGAAATAGCCCACCACCAGGGTCTGCAACGTCACTGACAGGCGCTGGGGAATGACGCCCGAGGCAATGCCGTCGCGCAGGGCCTCCAATGTGTCGAGAAAGGTCGGGAAGGTCAGGGGGCTGTTGAGCCAGCGCCCATAAGCCTCCCACACCAGCGCAATGACCACGAGAATGAGCCCGCGGCGCACGGCGGTGTTCTCGGTGAGCTTCTCGAGCATCGAGAGCGGCTTTGCGACATCGCCCAATTCGGCAGGCGGGGTGACGTCGAATTCGATTTCCGGGCGGACCGGCGGTGTCATGCGGGGACTCGCATTCATCATCGTGGTCCTTAATGGGCTATCGATTGGCCATCGAACAGCATGTGCGAAATGCGGTTTGTCAGGCGGCCGAATTCCACGCTGTCGCGCTGCCCAAAGCCGAGCTCGTGGCAGTTCAATTCCGCGCGCACTTGTCCCGGATGAGGCGAAAGCACGACGACGCGCGAGCCAACGACAACCGCTTCCTCGATGGAATGGGTGACGAAAACCAGCGTGAAGCCGATATCTTCCCATAGCTGCAGCAATTCATCCTGCATCTTGCGCCGTGTCAGCGCATCGAGCGCGGCATAGGGCTCGTCCATCAGCAGCACATCGGGCTTCATCGCCATGGCGCGGGCAATTGCCACGCGCTGTTTCATGCCGCCAGACAGCATATGGGGAAAGGCATCGACGAATTTCGTGAGATTGACCTTTGCCAGCGCTTCCAGCGCGCGCTCGTTCGCCTCGGCTTTCCCAACGCCATTGACGAGCATGGGATAGGCGACATTGGCGCAGACGCTTTTCCAGGGCAGCAGTTGGTCGAATTCCTGAAACACCATCATGCGGTCGGGGCCGGGGCCTGAGACCACGCGATCTTTAAGCGTAATGACGCCCTCGACGGGTTGCAGAAAACCGGCAATGGCCTTGAGGAGCGTGGACTTGCCGCAACCCGAGGGACCAAGCAGCACAAGGCGCTCGCGCTGGAAAATCTCGAAACTCACGCGATAGGTCGCGGTGACGAGATGATCGGGCGTTTTATATTGCAGCGTCACGCCCTCGACGCTCACGAGGGGTTTCAGCGTCTGTGCATCGGGCGCAGCCTGCGCATCAAGGGCTTGCGACATATGTCCTCCCTGCAGGCCGGCCCGCGCGGGGCCGGCCGCTTGGCGTCTTTCTTAATTGCTTGCAGAACCATGTGCGGCGGGCACGAAGACATCGCTCCATTTGGCGGGGATGTTCTTCAAGCCGCCGGTGCGGCCCATGAAATCGGCCAGCGTCTTCACGCCATAGACGGCCGTGCCGAAATCATCCGGCATGGCCTTCAGCATGGCCTCGACCTTGGCTTCATCCAGAAACTTGGAGGGCTCGACCTTTAGATAGATCGCGGCCGCCTTTTTCGGATCCTTGCGGATCATGTCGCTGGCTTCATCAATCGCCTTGATAAGCACATCGGCCATTTTCGGATTGGCCTCGAGCCACTTCTTCGTCGCACCAGCCGCAAGGAAGGTGGAGCGCCCGCCAAAGGCTTCTTCGGATGAGGTCAATATCTTTGCCTTGCCGGACTCAAGCACCAGCTGCGTGAAGGGTGGGGTGGAGAAATAGGCTTTCACCTCCGTGCCGCCCGTCAGCATGGCATTGAGCGATTCAGGATGGGGCAGCGCCACGACCTGCGGCTTCATCTTGTCCTGCTGGCCCTTGCCGAAGCGCTTTTCTGCGATCATCTGCAGCGCATACATTTGCGGCGAGACGAGTGCCGGCATGGCGATCTTGTCATTGACGCCCAGATCCTCGATGGATTTTGCATCGAGCCTGTTGGTCACGAGCACGAGCGGGCTTGAATTGACGCCTGCAATGCCAAAAATCTGCTGCGGCGAATTGCGCGCCTTGTCCCAGGCAATCAGCATGGCGGCAACGCCATAGACGCCGACATCGACCGAGCCCGAAAGCACCGCGTCCTGCATGGCGGCCGAGCCCGAGAAGCGCCGATAGCTGGCGCTCGTATCAAGGCCTGCGGCCTTGGCGTGCTTTTCCACCAGCTTCAATTCATCTGCGATGAACATCGGCAGAAAGCCGATGCCAAAGCCGATGCCGATCTTGACTTCACTTTGCGCGTGAGCGGCCTGAGGCAAAGCGATGACAGATGCCATGAGGCCCAGCGCTGTAGCAATCTTGCGTATCATGACATTTCCTCTTCCCGTTCGTCTGCTCATGCAGCCTTTGGCGGCTCGAGCGGCATGGCGAGCACAACCATGACCGGCTTGTTTGTCTTGTTCTTGAGCGCACGGGATTCCCCGGGCGCGATGCGGCAGGAATCATAGGGCTTGAGCACCGCCTCGCCATCGGGCGTTTCCACGGTGAGTTCGCCCTCGACAACAAAATAGATCTTTTCGATTGGCGATATGTCCGCGTCAGTGCGCCCGCCCGGCAGAATTTGCGACATGCCAAGCCACAATTGTTCCGATGGCCCGGCCTCGCGGCCCTGCAAGCGCAGGCAGCGCATGTCGAAATGCGCCGGGGGAAAATAAGCGGGAGCCTCGTCGAAGCGCGTGACGTGCATGATCTGTCCTCTAGCGCTGGGGATCGAGCAGCACGCGGTCGCGCGCTGAACTCAGCACGGCCACATAGGCCTGTGCCGCATCCTTCAAGGCGTAGATCGCGCGCTCTTCAATCGGGAACGGCTTCAGCTTGCCCGCTGCAAAGCCCGGCACAAGCTCGCGCAACACTTCACCCGTATCGATCGAGGAGAGGGCGAGTGAATCGATGCCGACATAGGTGTGACGGCCACGATAGAATTCAAAAATGTTGAATTGTACGATCTTGTCGATGGCCGAGATCAGGATCTGGCGGCCCATGAGGGCCAGCGCCTTGTGCGCATCCTGAAAATAGGGGTCACCCACCGTGTTGTAGACGATGTTCGCGCCCTTGCCGCCCGTCATCTCGCGCACGCGCGTTGCGACATCGCCTGCCGAGGCATCGATGATTTCCACCGGCGCGCAGGCAAAGCCCGCATAGGGTTCGGCGCGGCGTACGACGCCAATGACACGCGCGCCCTGCCAGGCGGCGATCTGGGCTGCGGCTTGCCCGACCTTGCCGTTGACGCCCATCACCAGCACGGTATCGCCGGGCTTGGGCATGCCCGCACGGCGGAAGCCCTCGATAGCAGTCACAAAAGGTACGCCAATGCCAGCGGCTTCTTGAATGGTAATGCTGTCGGGCTTGCGCACGAGCGCGTCCTTCTCGACAACGAGATGGGTTGCATGGGTGCCATCGCGACGAATGCCGAGATCGCCTGAGGATCCAAACACCTCTGCGCCGAGCCATTCGGCAGGACCATCGACGACAACGCCTGCATAATCGCGGCCGGGCGTGCGTGGAAACACGGCATAAGGCATCATGCCGATGGCGGCCTTGACGTCAGACGGGTTCACCGCCGCCGCGCGGATTTCAACGATCACATCATCGGAATGCGTGCGTGTCAGGCGCAGCTGCTCGATGGCGGGTGCGACATGGGCAACGTCGGTCGCCTTTTCATGCAGGCGCAGGCAGGTTGCCTCGACCGCTCCCAATATTGTCCTGGTTTCTTGGGCTTGCGCCATGAATTGTCTCCGAACGTGATTATCTTTTCAAGAAAAGCCCAGCATGGCGCGCGTTTCCTGCGCGGATGCGATCTGGCCGCCGAGATCTTCCACCATGCGCCGGGCCTTTTCGACGAGCACGGCATTGCTTTGCGCCAGCACGCCGCGCGAAAGATAAACCCCGTCTTCAAGGCCAACCCGCACATGGCCGCCTGCGAGATAGGATTGCGCGACGCTGGTAAACGCATGGCGGCCGATGCCAATTGCGGTAAAGGTCGCATCCGCGGGCAGGAGATTGCGCGCATAAAGCACGGTCTCGGGGCTCGGCTGGAAGCCATAGGACACGCCCATGACGAAGGAGCACAAGGGCGCGCGCTTGAGCGTGCCGTCCTTGATGAGATCATGCATCAGCGCGATGTCGCCGGAATCGAACAATTCGATTTCCGGGCGCACGCCCGCTTCGTTGATGATCCTGGCCATGCGGCGCACATTGGCCGGTGTGTTGATGACAACCTGACCGCCTGAATTCATCGTGTTGAGATCGAGCGTGCAGATTTCCGGCTTGAGCAGGGCAATATGTTCGACGCGCTTTTCGGGCGCGAGTAATGTCGTGCCCGGGCCTGCGATCTTCGGGTCTTCATCGGAGGGCACGAAGCGCCCGCCCGGTCCCGTCGTGATGTTGAGGATTACATGCGTGTTGCGCGCGCGGATGCGCTCGACGACATCGCGGTAATAGCCAATGTCCATCGACGGCTTGCCGCTGCCGGGCTCACGCACATGCAGATGCACGATGGCCGCACCCATTTCGGCTGCGCCCAGCGCGGAATTGGCGATCTCTTCAGGCGTGATCGGCAGATGGGGCGTCTGCTCGGGCAAGGTGAGATTGCCGGTAATGGCGCAGGTGATGAAAACCTTGTCGAGCGGAGCCCGCATAACATCAAATCCTCAAAGAGAACGCCCGCCATCGACGACGATCGTCGTGCCGGTTGAATAGCCAAGGTGGGTGGCGCAGGCCAGAACGGCGGCTGCGACATCGTCGGCGCTTGCAACCCGCTTCAGCGGCGTGGTGGCCGCGGTCTTGGCGTTAAATTCCGCGCCGCGTCCAGCCACGAAACCGGTATCGACGACGCCGGGCGCAACGCCCATGGCGCGCACCTGCGGAGCAAGCGCGCGGGCGAGCGATTTGGTCATGACGTCAATGCCTGCTTTCACCGCGCCATAGGCGATGGAGGAGCCATTGCCATTTGTTGCCGCGATGGAGGAAATCGAGACGATCAAGCCGTCGCCGCTGGCTTTCAGCATGGGCGCGAAAGTGCGTACGGTGGCAAATTGTCCGCGCCAATTGACGGCAAACATCCGGTCGATCAAGTCGTCATCGAGCCCATCGAGATCGGCATGGGGCACGGGCTTGGTAAAGCCTGCGCTGTTGACGAGCACATCGAGCTTGTCGCCATAGCGCGCCTGCATCGATTGGCGCAAAGCCACCAGCGTCGAGGTTTCGCCGACATCGGCTTCAAAGGCAGCATGGTTTTCGCCGGGCAGGGTTGCAAGAAACGCCTGCGCGGCGACCGCTTTATCATCTCCCGGACGGTAGGTGATGGCGACATGGGCACCCTGCTCGGCAAACATGCGCGCAGTCGCCTTGCCAACGCCCCCAGCGCCCCCGACCACGAGAACGATTTTACCCTGTTGTGAGATCGGATAGGTCATCTGGCCCCTTACTTGATCGGTGGATGCGGGAGCGTGGCAAGGCCATGCTCCATCACGAATGTATAATCGAGCGAATACCAAGGGCCCTCGACATCGTCCGCCGGGGCCTTGTCGTCATGGCGCACATAATCGCCGACGAGCGCGCGCGTGACGCCAAAGACCACATCGTTTTCGAGATATTCGTCATCATCGACGAAGACCTGCGTGACGAGCGTCTTGAAGCCCTGTTTGAAGGCGAGGAAGTGAATATGTGCGGGGCGGAAATGCGAGCGGTTCTGCGCGCGCAGCATGTCGCCGACCGGGCCGTGGACTGGCACCGGATAACCCGCAGGCTTGACCGAGCGAAAGCCAAAACGGCCCTGCGCATCGGTGATGAATTTGCCGCGCAAATTCATGTCGGCCTGGCTCTCGTCCTGGTTCTCGTAGAGACCGACGGGCGAGGAATGCCAGACATCGACCTCGACGCCGGCGAGCGGTTGGCCTGCCTGATCCTTGATGAGGCAATTGGCGAAAAGTGCGGGGCCGGGGGTGGGCGAGCGCAGCAGTGAGCCGCCATTCTCGGTGCGGGGCGAATGCATGCGCCAGAAGGGGCCAAGCAAGGCGGCGGCGGTTTCGGTCGCGCCGTTGCTGCCATTGTTCAACAGGCAGACCAGCGTCGAAAAGCCGATCGAATCCGAGAAAAGGATGCCTTCATTATGGGCGTCGTTGGTCGTTTGCCCGATGCGGTTGAGAAAATCGACGCCCTGCTCGAATTCGGCTTCGGTCAGATTGATCTCGCGCGCGAAAGCATGGGCATGGCGCACCAGCGCCTCCATGATTTCCTTCAGCCGGGCATTGCTCGTGCCTGCCATGGTCTGCAGGACCACAGGCGTGACGCCCTCGGCATTTTCGATGATCATTCTGGCCTCCCGCGACACTTTTTTTGCAATCTATTGCAAATATCTTCGGCAATCGACTGGGCAGAGTCAAATGCCGTGCGGGCGCGGACAAGCGCGAAAAAAACTGCACGGCTGAACCCGAGAACAGGCACAGCCGCGCCAGAGTAAGTCTATTTCGAAATCTGCACGATGCTCTGCATACGCGCGCGCACATCCTCTGGCGTGGTGTAGAGCCTGGCGATTATCGCCTGCGCATCGACGCCGGAAATGGCATCGATCTTGATGCCGATCTTCTGCGCTTCCGCCTGCAAGTCAGGATCGGCCGCCGCCTGGTCGAAGGCCTTGCGCAGCAGCGCGACTCGGTCTGCGGGCACGCCTGGTGGCACGACGAACGGGCGGCCGAGATCGAGCCGCGAGAGCAGAATATCCATGATCTGCAGGTCTTTTGGATCGCTCACAAGCTCGCGCATGGTTGGGGTGTCGGGCGCGTCGGGATGACGGCTTGAGGCCATTTGCACGAAAAATCCGAGGTCGCCATGTTCGATGTCCTTGATGGCGGTCATGCGGTTGGGGCCCGACCAGCCGGTCATGAAAATCCCGTCGACCTCGCCGCGCGTCAGCGCCATGTAATATTCAACCTGCCCCGGATAGCCAAAGACCACCTTGAACTTCGTGCCGAGCAGGCTGTTGGACAGGCGCGCATACATGGCCGAATCGGTTTCTGGCCCGTTGGTGCCGATCATGATTTCGCGCGTGCGCATCTCGGCCAGTGTTTTCACCGGCGAGTTTTTCGAGACCAGCCCGACGCCGACCTCGCGCGAAATGCTCCCCAGCCAATTGATCTTCGTCGCGTCGAACTGGGCCTGCGTATTGTGGCCATAGAGCAGGGCGGTGGTGGCCATGCCGCGGTCGATATGGCCGAGCGTCGTGCCGTCCTTGGGTGCGACGGCTGAGAGGAAATTGGTGGCGGTAATGCCGCCCCCGCCCGGCATGTTCTGCACGACGATCTGGGGGTCTCCCGGCAGATATTTCGAGAAATAGCGCGCCGCCAGCCGGCCCATCATGTCATAGCCCCCGCCCGGCGTGCTGGAGACGATCATCCGCATCTGCGGCTTGGCGCGGTAGAAATCGGCCGCTGGTTGCGCCTGCGCAAGGCCGACGCCAGCCAGCCATAGCGTGGCCGAGAAAAGAGCTTTTCTGCCCGTCGTCGTCATGCTCATGCGCCGATCCTCACTTTGTGATGGACAGGGACAGGCAATCGCCGGGCCAAGCGCCGTCCGAGGGCGGACGGGCGGCCGTGCGAACAATCCTGCCTCTCTTGAAGGCAGAAGCATTGAACATGGCCTTGTTCAGCCTGGCAAATGCCCGTCAGGGCGCGCCATGGCCCGCGCGCTTGAGCCGGTTCACGGCAAGATCGAGTGCGGAGAGGAAGGTCGAGCGGTCCCGGGGCGCAAAGGGTTTTGGCCCGCGCGTCATCTCGCCCGCCCCGCGCAGATCTTCCATGAGGTTGCGGGTGGCCAGAGCCATGCCGATCGAGGCCTCGGTAAAGGCCCGCCCCGTCGGCCCGATCACCTCGGCGCCTGCCTTCACGCAGCGGCTGGCCAGGGGAATGTCGGCCGTTATGACAATCGAGCTCGGGCCTGCGCGCTCGGCGATCCAGTCGTCGGCGACATCGGGGCCAGCGGGCACCACGACGCGCTCGATCAGCGGATCGCGAGGCACGTTGAGCCAGGCATTGGCGACGACATGGACGGGCAGGCGATAGCGCTCGGCGACGCGATAGACCTCGTCCTTCACAGGGCAGGCATCGGCATCGATGAATATATGGATCGGGTCGGACATGGGAGTTTGATACAAGTCGGGGCCGCGCCTGTCAGCTTGCAATCGCTTTTCTGCCTCGGCACGGCTTAAGGGCATGGCGCAGGGCAGCCTGTGGGCGTTAATGTCGGGCGGCGTGGAGGTGGGGAATATGTTCGATTTCGACAAGTCCTGGCGGGAGGCGGTCGCGCTTGCCGCCGCGCTGAGGGAGAAAATGAGCCAGATCGAGGAGGAGCAATCCGATCTCGACGTGAAACGCGATCTTGTGCGCTGGCTCGGGCGCTTCGAGGCGCTGACCGCCGAGCTTGCCCAGCTGCGGGAAGACGCCAACCGGGGCGGTGGATAACAAGGCCGCCCTTGGAAGCGGGCGACGCCTCTGCTAATCAGTCTGCATCTTCTACGAAAGTGGCGGGTGCGAGCCTGCCGATATAAGAAGAAACGCTCAATCAACGAAAAAAGCGAGGATCCCCATGCCCCATGACGCACCCTCCCACTGGCATGAACCCAAAGCTGGCGAAATCGCCGGTCTCGGCAAGTTCAAGCGCCCTGCGATGCCCTACGATCGCTTCATGGAAGCCGAAGGCATCCCCTGCTACCGCAATATCGGCGTGCGCACGGTCCTCGACCTTGAACTGAAGCCCTGGAAGCGGCTTGGCGGTCGCGGCAGCTATATTCAGCTGTTTGGCACCGAAGGCCTCTGGGGCTCCTATGTCGTCGAAGTGCCCGCCGGCGGCGCGCTGAATGTCGACAAGCACATGTATGAGAAGGTGATCTTCGTGGTCGAAGGTCGCGGCTCCACGGAAATCTGGAGCGACCCGGCCAAGAAGCAGACGTTCGAATGGCAGAAGGGCTCCTGCTTCTCGATTCCGTTGAACGCCAGCCATCGTTTCGTCAATGCGACGAACACGCCTGCGCTGCTCTATTGCGGCACGACCGCCGCCAATGTGATGAACCTGTTCGACAACACGAACTTCATCTTCAACAACGATTTCACCTTCACCGATCGCTACGCCGGCGCGGACGACTTCTTCAAGTCGGTCGAGGACGTGGAGCCCGATCCGGTGCGCGGCCTGGCCATGCGCCGCACGAATTTCGTGCCCGATCTCGTCAATTGCGAGCTGCCGCTCGATAACCGCCGTTCGCCGGGCTATCGCCGCGTCGAGCCGCAGATGGCCGGCAACCGCTTCTACTTCTGGATCGGCCAGCACGAGACCGGCCGCTATTCCAAGGCCCACAAGCATATGTCAGCTGCGGTTCTGCTCTGCCTCAAGGGCAAGGGCTACACCTACACCTGGCCGGCCGAGCTCGGCATGCGCCCGTGGGAGGGTGGCTTTGCCGATCAGGTGCGTCGTCAGGAATATGAATACGGCGGTCTCGTGTCCGCGGCTCCGATGTCGGGCGACTGGTTCCACCAGCATTTCGGCATCAGCAAGGATCCGCTGCGCGTCAGCGCGTGGCATGGCCCCAACAACCAGCGTTCGCGCAAGGCCGGCCTGCCGGGCGAAGCGATCATGGATTATGGCGCGATCGACCTGAAGAAGGGTGGCAGCGCGATTCCCTATTGCGATGAAGATCCTGCGCTCCGCAAGGAATTCTCCGCGCGTCTGGCCGCTGAAGGCATCGAGTCGCGCATGCTTCCGGAATTCTACACCGACGCCGCCGCCGGCGATGCGGTTGGCAATGTGATGTAAGTCACAGCCTTCGGATGCAAGACACTCAGCGGCGCGGCCTTCGGGTTCGCGCCGTTTTCATTTTCAATGTTCGGGATGGAGGCCAGTGCGCGCGGCCGAGAGATGGTTGTGCATGGCCATTTCCCACGCCTGCATCATCTTTGCGCCATGGTCTGCGCTGGTGCGGAAGGCGAGCAATTTGGCGGCGGCAAATCCGATCTGGAAACGTCCGCATGTGCCCTGCGCAGCGACTGGCCGATCAAACTCGCTCGCCGCCGGATCGGCGCAGCGCAGATCGGCGCCCGGCGTGAAGGACAGATAGCGGCAATTGGAACAAACCCGTGCGTCTGGTGCTGGCTTGTGGTGCGCGTTCATGATCCACCTGTTGATCGATTTGCGCACATCATGCCATTGCCCGATTGCAGATTGGTTCGGGTAAGCGGCTGTTTTCGGCGGCTTCCTGCAAGGGCCCATTAACCGGAGCGCTGACGCAACGTCGGCTTTTCGAGCTCAGCGGTCGAGGGCATAAAATTGGCGGCGTTGCGACGAGCTGACGCTGCGTCCCCGTCCCGTCGGCACGAAATCGCGCATGGAATGGGGCGCGCGTGCCCCCACGAAAGTCCGCAGTCCCTGCGGTGTCATTACGACATCGCCGTGCAACAGCGTGTCGTCGGAGAGGAGCGCCTTCATCGGGTCTTCGCCATTCTTGCAGCAGAGCGATTCCATGCGCATGGGCGGAATTTCGACGGGGGGCGTCCTGGGCTGGCGTGCGCCAGATCCGTTATAGGGATCTTGCCCATTATAGGGAGAGGCGAAGGGCGCGCGTTCGTAATATTGGGGCCCGGCATTGCCGCCCCCGCCAAACAGCAGATCGAGCAGGCCCGCCTGCACGGGCCATGCAGGGAGGGCCAGCACCAGCAGGCCGAGGCAGCATGCACTCCACCCGATGCGCGGCGCCATGGTCTTGCTCTCCAGCCTTGCTGTTTGTCCTCCTGCAAACGCGCGAGGCGTCCTTCTGTGGGTTAGCTTACGCCTGCATTTGTTACGTTCGCGGCAGGTGGCGCTCCCCCCGCGGCACGCAACCTGCTAGGACAGATCAGCACAATGCCGGTGGCGCATGGATTCCAAGCTCAAGGCCCTCATCGTCGACGAAAGCTCGATCCGCGCCGCCATCATCGAGGATGGCCTGCGCGAAGCCGGCTTTACGCATGTCGTTCGCCTTGAGACGACGGACCGGCTGATCGCGCGTATCGGGGAAATCGATCCTGATATTGTGGTGATCGATCTTGCCAATCCGCAGCGCGATACGCTCGAGCAGATGTTTCTCGTCAGCCGCCTCGTCAAACGGCCAATCACCATGTTCGTCGATCAATCCGACAGCGAGCAGACGCGCGCCGCCATCGAGGCCGGGGTTTCGGCCTATGTGGTGGATGGGCTGCGCGGGGACCGGGTGAAGACGATTGTCGAAATGTGCGTCACGCGCTTTCGCGCCTATGAGCGGCTTGAAACTGAATTGTCGGAGGCGCGCAATGCGCTGGAGGATCGCAAGATTCTCGACCGCGCAAAAGCCATTCTGATGAAAGCGCGCGGCATGAGCGAGGAGGAGGCCTATGGCCTGCTGCGCAGCACCGCGATGAACCAGAAGAAACGCATCGCGGATCTTGCGCGATCCGTCGTCACCGCTTCGGAGCTGCTCGGATGATCGAACTCAGCATCGGCTATCTGCCGCTCACCGATGCGGCGAGCCTGATCGCCGCCGCCGATTTCGGCTTTGCCGAAGGGCAGGGCCTGCGCCTCAATCTGCACCGCGATGTCTCCTGGGCCAATCTGCGCGACAAGCTCGTGGTTGGCCATATCGATGCAGCTCATATGCTGGCCCCGCTCGCCATCGCCACCACGCTTGGCGTCGGCCAGGTGCGGCGCGATCTCAAGGCCGTTTTCGTGCTCAATGAAAATGGCAATGCAATCACCATTTCGCCCGCGCTTGCGGCTGAAGCCACGGCTCTGCATCCGGGCGCGCTCGAGAGCTGCGCGCAGGCCGCGCTGGCGCTGGGCGCGGTGGTGGCGCAGCGCAAGGCACAAGGCGCACGTGCGCTCACCTTCGCCTCGGTCTATCCCTTCTCGGCCCATACCTATCTGCTGCGGCGTTTTCTGGCGCTGGGTGGCGTCGACCCCGACGTGGATGTTGAAATCGTCGTCGTGCCGCCGCCCTATATGGTCGATTGCATCGACAAGGGGCTGATCGACGGCTTTTGCGTCGGCAGCCCGTGGAACTCGCTGGCTGTCGATCAGGGCAAGGGAATCATCGTGGCGCTCGGCTGCGAGATCGTGCCCGAAATGGTGGAAAAGGTTCTGGCGCTGCCGGCCGATTCCCCGCTGCTCGGCAATGGCGTGGGCGAGAAGCTTGTCCGTGCGCTCGATGGGGCGGCGCGCTTCGTGGCCGATCCAGCGCAGCGCACGCTTGTGTCGCAGGCGCTTGCCCAGCGGTTTGACCTGCCGGCGGGCGTCATTGCCCGCTCCCTCTCGGGCGCGCTGCTGCTCGATGCGGCGGGCCGTCAGCGCGTCGCGTCCGGTTTCATCCGCTTTGCGGGGGAGGGGCTTAACCGTCCCGAGCCTGACACCGCCCGGCGCATTCATGCTGATATGGTGGCAGCCGGGCAACTCGCCGGCGCCGAGGCAGATGTGCAGCGGGCAGCCGATGTCTTCGATCCCGCCCTTTACGATCGCAGCCTTGGCGTCGCGTCTGCATAAAAAGCAGGCATGAAACTGCATTCATTTCGCACATGCGAGATGGAGAGGCAGTTCGCTCTTTTCCGGCGACGGCTTTTTCCCGGATCCCCAGAGCTGAAACAGCTTTGCCACGCTCTGGCACGGTTCTTGTTTGTCTGTTTCCGATAGCCGGCAACGACGCCGCCATTCTTTTCAAGATCTGATGACAGCAGCGCCGCTGTCTCCACCCGCCAAGGGATGGAGCGTGGCGCATTTTGTTTTTTAAGGCACTGCCGGACCGACCGGCGAGACGAGGGACAGGACATGAAAGCCAAAACTCCGAGCAGCATGACCTCCATCAGCGCAACCCGCCGCACGCTGTTGCGTGGTGTGGGTGGCACGGCTGCGCTTCTGGCGGCTGCGCGCATCGGCCTGCCCGGCGGCGCTTTCGCGCAGGGCGCAGGGCCCGAAGTCGCCGCAGTCAAGATTGGCTATATTGCGCTGACCGACGCGGCCCCCCTGATCATCGCCAAGGAGAAGGGCCTGTTTGCCAAACACGGCATGCCTGATGTCGAAGTGCTGAAACAGGCCTCCTGGGCGGCCACGCGCGACAATCTCGTGCTGGGCGGCGCCAATAACGGCATTGATGGCGCGCATATTCTTTCCCCCATGCCCTATCTGATCTCTGCCGGCAAAGTCACACAGAACAATGTGCCCGTGCCGATGTTCCTGCTGGCGCGCCTCAATCTCGATAGCCAGGCCATCTCTGTCGCGCAGGAATACAAGGACACCAAGGTCGGTCTGGATTCCTCGCCTCTCAAGGCCGTCTTTGAAAAGAAGAAGGCCGAAGGCAAGGACGTGAAAGTCGCCATGACCTTCCCCGGCGGCACGCATGATCTGTGGATCCGCTATTGGCTCGCAGCCGGCGGCATCGACCCCGACAAGGATGTCTCGACCATCGTCGTTCCGCCCCCTCAGATGGTGGCGAATATGAAGGTCGGCAATATGGACGCCTTCTGCGTTGGTGAGCCGTGGAACGAGCAGCTCGTCAATCAGGGCATTGGCTTTACCGCCTGCACCACAGGCGAAATCTGGAAGCGTCATCCCGAAAAGGCGTTCAGCATGCGCGCCGACTGGGTCGAGAAAAACCCGAAGGCGACTGTTGCCCTGCTGATGGCCGTGCTCGAGGCCCAGCAATGGTGCGATGACATGGCCAACAAGGAAGAAATGGCGACCATTCTTGGCCGTCGCCAATGGTTCAACGTGCCCAATGCCGACGTGCTCGGCCGCCTGCGCGGCGACATCAATTACGGCAACGGGCGTGTGGCCACCGGCACCGATCTCTTCATGAAGTTCTGGCAGGACCAGGCGTCCTTCCCCTTCAAGAGTCACGATGCCTGGTTCCTGACCGAAGATATTCGCTGGGGCAAGTTCGAGCCGACGACGGATGTGAATGCGCTGGTGGCCAAGGTCAATCGTTCCGATCTCTGGCGCGATGCAGCCAAGGCGCTCGGCGTCGCGGCTTCTGCCATTCCCGCGACCGATTCACGCGGCAAGGAAACCATGTTCGACGGCAAGATCTTCGATCCCGCCGATCCCTCCGCCTATCTGAAGTCGCTCGCGATCAAGCGCATCGCCTGATTGTTGCTCCAAACCCGGCGGCCAGTCCGCCGGGTTCCGCGCACTCTTTTCCAAATGTGACCCCATGTCGCTTGCCGTCGTGAAGCCCAAACAGCCTGAACAGACAGAGCCCGCAAAGGTGGTTGCCTTGCAGATGAAACCCAAGCGCGATTTCAAACGGACGGCGCGCCGCCTTGGCGTTTATCTCGCCAGCAATTTGCTGCCGCCGCTCGTTTGCGCAACCCTGCTGCTGCTGCTCTGGCAGATCGTCTTTGGCCGCGCGGGCGCAACATTGCCCTCGCCCGTGCAAGTCTGGAAAGAAGCGCAGGATCTCATTGTCGATCCCTTCTTCGTCAATGGCCCGCAGGATATCGGGCTTGGCCTGCGTGTCTGGACCTCACTGCAACGCGTCGCCATCGGCTTTGGACTTGCCGCCTTTGTCGGCATTCTGGTTGGCGCGACGGTGGGTCAATCGATCTGGGCGATGCGCGGGCTTGACCCGATTTTCCAGATCCTGCGCACAGTGCCCCCGCTGGCCTGGCTGCCGATCTCGCTGGCTGCATTTCGCGATTCCTCGCCGTCTGCGATTTTCGTGATCTTCATCACCTCGATCTGGCCCATTCTCATCAATACCGCCGTGGGCGTGCGCAACATCCCGCAGGATTACCGCAATGTCGCCGAAGTGCTGCGGCTCAACACGTTCGAGTTTTTCTGGAAGATCATGCTGCCCTCCGCTGCGCCCTATATTTTCACAGGGCTTCGCATCGGCATTGGCCTGGCGTGGCTCGCAATTGTTGCAGCAGAAATGCTGACAGGTGGCGTGGGCATCGGTTTCTTCATCTGGGACGCCTGGAATTCCTCGCGCCTGCCCGACATTGTGGTCGCGCTCTTCTACATCGGCATTGTTGGCTTCGTGCTCGACCGCATCGTGGGTGCGCTGGGTTCGCTGGCTTCCCGTGGCACCTCCGCAAACTGAAGGGTGACGTCATGTCCGGCTATCTCAAGCTCGATCACATCAACAAGACCTTTCGTCGCGGCGCTGCCGAAACCGAAGTCTTGCGCGATATCAATCTCACCATCGACAAGGGCGAGATTGTTTCGATCATCGGCCATTCGGGCTGCGGCAAGTCGACCTTGCTCAACCTCATTGCAGGCCTGACGTCGGTGACGGCAGGCGCGGTCCTGCTGGAGGAGCGCGAAGTCAATGCGCCGGGCCCCGAGCGCGCGGTGGTGTTCCAGAACCATTCTCTGCTGCCCTGGCTCACCGTCTATGACAATGTCGCCCTGGCGGTGAACAAGGTTTTCGGCTCGACGAAATCGCGCAGCGAGCGCCGCGACTGGATCATGCACAATCTCGATCTCGTGCAGATGAGCCATGCGAGGGACAAGCGCCCGTCGGAAATTTCAGGCGGCATGAAACAGCGTGTCGGCATTGCGCGTGCACTTGCCATCGAGCCCAAGATCCTGCTGCTGGACGAGCCTTTCGGCGCGCTCGACGCCTTGACCCGCGCGCATCTGCAAGATTCCGTCATGCAGATTCATGCGAGCCTCAAGAATACGATGATCATGATCACCCATGATGTGGACGAGGCCGTGCTGCTCTCCGACCGCATCGTGATGATGACCAACGGTCCCTCCGCCACCATCGGCGAAGTGCTCGACGTGCGGCTTGAGCGTCCGCGCAAGCGCCTCGATCTGGTTGCTGACCGCGATTATATCGCTGCGCGCGAGGCGGTTTTGAAATTCCTCTATGAGCGGCACCGCTTCGTCGAAGCGGCATAAGGGAGCACACCATGTCCGAACGGCTCGTCATCGTCGGAATGGGAATGGCTGCCGCGCGGCTCGTGGATGAAGTGTCGAGCCGCGCGCTTGGCCGCTATTCCATTGCGGTCATCGGCGCAGAGCCGCGCCGCGCCTATAATCGCGTGCTCTTGTCCTCGCTGCTCGCCGGCGAAGTCGCAGAAGACGATATCGAACTCAAGCCTGCCGCGTGGTGGGCTGCCAAGGGCGTGACGACCCTCTTCGGGCGCGAGGTCGCGGGCCTTGATCGCACGGCGCGCGTCGTGACGCTGTGTGACGGTGTTGAATTGCCCTACGACCGCCTCGTGCTGGCGACGGGCTCGGATGCGATCCGCTTGCCCATGCAAGGCGCTGATCTGCCAGGCGTCATCACGTTCCGCGATTTTGCCGATGTCGAGCGCATTCGCAGCGCCGCGCATTCTGGCGCGCGCGCTGTCGTGATCGGCGGCGGATTGCTTGGCCTTGAGGCCGCCTCCGGCCTTGCCAAGGCGGGCGTGCATACGAGCGTCGTTCATCTCATGGATCGGTTGATGGAGCGCCAGCTCGATCCTCTCGCTGCAGAGCTTCTGCGCATCGAGATGGAAGAGCGTGGCATTGGCGTGCATTTGTCTGCGCAGACCAAAGGAATTCTGGGCGCGACGCGCGTTGAGGGCGTCGCTTTGGGGGATGGAACTGTCTTGCAGGCAGATCTCGTCGTGATGGCGGTTGGCATCCGTCCGCAAGCCTCGCTTGCGCGCGCGGCGGGTCTTGCAGTCGAGCGCGGCATTGTCGTTGACGATTATCTGACCACAAGCGATGCGCATATTCATGCGCTGGGCGAATGCGCGCAATATGCGGGACTGGTCTATGGCCTTGTCGAGCCAGCTTACGAACAGGCGCGCGTGCTGGCCGATCATTTATGCGGGGGCGCCAGCGCCTATGCAGGCTCCGTCACGGCCACCAATCTCAAGGTCTCGGGCGTGAGCGTTTTTTCAGCCGGAGATTTTCTGGGCGAAGCCGGCACGCAAAGCATCGTGCTGCGCGATCCGGGTCTGCGCAGCTACAAGAAACTCGTTCTTCGCCGCGACGCCGGCTCCACGCGCCTCGTGGGCTGCGTGCTCTTTGGCGATACGCAGGACGGACTCTGGTATTTCGACATGATCAAGCGTGGCAGTGCCATCGACCATATGCGCGAGGATCTCGCCTTCGGTCGCATGTTTGCCGAACAACAGGCGGCGTGAGGCGAAACATGAGCACTGATTTCACGCCTGAGCAGAAGCGCTATCTTGAAGGTTTCATGTCCGGCCTGCAATCGAGCCGGGGGGCGCGCCAAGGTACGACGGCCTCTGCGCCGCAGGGGCCAGATGCACCCCATATGGCTGCGCAGGCGCGTACGATCGCTGCAGGCGGCAAGCTGGTCGATCAGGAAAAATGGAAACAGGACGAGCATCCCTTCGATGGCTATGCACGCTTGCGCGCGCAGGCCAAAAGTGGCGCCTATCCCAAGCCCGAAGATAATTTTCGCTGGCGCTATCATGGCCTTTTCTATGTGGCCCCGACGCAGAATTCCTTCATGTGCCGGATGCGCATCGCCAATGGCATCTTGAATGCCTGGCAGTTCGAGGGTGTCGCCGATATTGCCCAGCGGCTTGGCGGCGGCTATGCGCATATCACCACGCGCGCCAATTTGCAGATCCGCGAGATCAGTGCTGAAAATGCGCCCGATGTTGTCGAAGAGCTTGTGGCGCTGGGCCTCACCAGCAAGGGCTCGGGCGCAGACAATATCCGCAATGTCACGGGCGGTGCGACAGCGGGAATCGATGCTCAGGAATTGCTCGATACGCGTCCCCATGCGCGCCTCTGGCACAATCACATCTTGAACACGCGCGTGCTTTATGGCCTGCCGCGCAAGTTCAATGTCGCCTTCGATGGCGGCGGCCGCATCGCGACGCTTGAAGAGACCAATGACATCGGCTTTCAGGCTGTTGAAATAGGCGAGGGCGCGCCGGTTGCGCCTGGCATTTACTATCGCCTCGCCATTGGCGGCATTTCGGGCCATCGCGATCTGGCTCGCGACACGGGCGTGATCCTGCCCGTCGATGACGCCTGCGCCGTGGCCGACGCCATCATTCGCGTCTACATCGAGCAGGGCGACCGCACCAACCGCGCCAAGGCGCGTCTGAAATATGTGCTCGATGCCTGGGGCTTTGAAAAATTCATTGCCGCGGTGGAAGAAAAGCTCGGCCGCACGCTCATCCATATCGATGCCGTTCACGTCAAGCCACGGCCCGGCGTCGACCGGCTCGCGCATATTGGCGTGCATGCGCAAAAGCAGGCGGGGTTGAATTGGGTGGGCGTGTGGACGCCGCTTGGCAAACTCACCTGTGCAGAGATGCGCGCGCTGGCGCGGCTCGCGCGCCGCTTTGGCGATGGCGACATTCGGCTGACCGTCTGGCAAAACCTGCTTCTCTCCGGCGTTGCCGATGCCGATGTTGCGGCTCTGCGCGCGGGGCTGGCGGAGGCAGGACTCTCCTGCGAGGTCTCGAATGTGCGCGCGGGCCTTGTGGCCTGCACGGGCAACAAGGGTTGCAAATTCGCGGCCTCCGACACCAAGGGTGATGCGCTGAAAATTGCCGATCATATCGATGCCCGGCTTTTGCTCGATCAGCCGCTCAATATTCACCTCACCGGCTGCCATCATTCCTGCGCACAACATTACATCGGCGACATTGGCATGATCGGCGCGAAGGTGAGTGTGAATGAAGAGGGCGATCAGGTTGAGGGCTATCACCTGCATGTGGGCGGTGGTTATGCCGGACAGGCGGCAATCGGCCGACTGCTGCAATCGGATGTAACGGCGCAGGATGCGCCTGCCTTGATCGAGGCTTTGCTGAAGGCCTATCTCGCGCGCCGCATCAACGCGCAGGAAAGCTTCCAGGCCTTCACCGCGCGCCACGACATTGAAACGCTGCAAGGCCTCATTGAGGAGATGCGCTGATGAATGCGCAAGCACCCATGCCGCTCATTCCGCTCATTCCGGAAAATGCGCCTTTCAATGCCGAGCAGCGCGCCTGGCTCTCGGGCTTTCTGGCGGGCGCACTGGCGCTTGAAACGCCGGCTGGCTCGGTTGCACTGCCTGCGCCCGCGACTGGCGAGGAGGATGACGCGCCCTGGCATGATCCTGCCATGGCGCTTGAGGAGCGCATGCAACTTGCCGAGGGCAAGCCGCTGGCGCGCCGCATGATGGCGGCCATGGCGCAGCAGGATTGCGGCCAATGCGGCTATGATTGCGCGGCCTATTCCAAAGCCATTTCCGAACAGGGCGAGGATCGCCTCAATCTCTGTGCACCGGGCGGCAAGGAAACCGCGCGCATGTTGAAGAAGCTCGTCGAGGAAACGGGCGGCGGCGTCATCGGCCCCGAGGAACGCGCGGCCAAGCCTGCGCCAGAGCCGGTTTCTTCCGTTCAGGGCTATTCACGTGCGACGCCGGTAAAGGCGCTTTTCCTCGCGCGCCATCGGCTCAACGGCGCGGGCTCGGAAAAGGTGACGAACCATATCGAGATTGATCTGTCGGAGTCAGGCGTGACCTATGAAGCCGGCGATTCACTGGGCGTTTTTGCTCACAATGACCCGGCCCTCGCAGATGCCGTGCTTGCAGCACTCCATGCACCGGCGGATTTTCCGATTGGCGGGCGCATCTTGCGCGATGTGCTGATCGAGGATGTCTCGCTTGGCCTTGCGCCCGACATGCTGTTCCAGCTGATCTCGTTTCTGACGGGTGGCGAAAGGCGGCAGAAGGCGCAGGCTCTCGCGCGTGGCGAGGATCCAGACGGCGATGCACAGACGCTCGATGTGCTGGCGGCAATCGAAAAGTTTGCGGGCATCAGGCCCGATCCCGAAGCTTTCGTGGAATCGCTTGAGCCCTTGCAGCCGCGTCTTTATTCGATTTCTTCCTCGCCGCGCGCAAATCCCGGCCGCGTGACCTTGACCATCGACACGGTGCGCTACCCAATTGGCGCGCGCGAGCGGCTGGGTGTTGCCTCCACATGGTTTGCCGAGCGCTTGCCCGTTGGTGCGCCACTGCGAATCTATGTGCAGAAGGCACATGGCTTTGGCCTTCCGCTTGATCCTGCGACGCCGATTATCATGGTGGGGCCGGGCACCGGCATTGCGCCGTTTCGCGCCTTTTTGCAGGAGCGTCTGGCGCAAAAGGCGCAAGGCGGGGCGTGGCTTTTCTTCGGTCATCAGCATGAGGCGAGCGAGTTCTTCTATCGCGAGGAGCTGGAGGGCTTGCGCGCTGCGGGCGCTCTGACACAGCTTTCAACCGCGTGGTCGCGCGATGGCGCGCAGAAGGTTTATGTGCAGGATCGTATGCGCGAGGCCGGCGCGGAACTCTGGAGCTGGCTGGCGCGCGGGGCGCATTTTTATATTTGCGGCGATGCCAAGCGCATGGCCAAGGATGTCGAGGACACGCTGTGCGCCATCGCTGCCGCACATGGCGGGCTCGATGGCCCGGCCGCTAAGGCTTTTGTCGCCGGGCTCAAGAAAACCGGCCGCTATCAGGCGGATGTTTATTGATGAGCACAGATTGCGCATCCGCCATCCGCACCACCTGTCCCTATTGCGGTGTCGGCTGCGGCGTGCTGGCCACGCCTGACGGCAAGGGCGGCGCGGCGATTGCGGGCGATCCCACGCACCCGGCCAATTTCGGTCGCCTCTGCTCCAAGGGGTCGGCACTGGGTGAAACGCTGGCGCTCGACCAGCGGCTGCTGCACCCGATGATGCTTACGAAAGCAGGTAACTATGCGCGCGTGTCGTGGGACGATGCGCTCGATGGCGTGGCGCAGGGCTTTGAACGCACGATTGCCGAATATGGGCCAGATGCAGCCGCTTTTTACCTTTCCGGGCAATTGCTCACGGAGGATTATTACGTCGCCAACAAGCTGATGAAGGGTTATCTCGGCACCGCCAATGTCGACACCAATTCGCGGCTCTGCATGGCCTCCTCGGTTGCCGGACATAAACGCGCCTTTGGCGCCGATTGCGTGCCGGGCAATTATGCCGATCTCGATAGTGCAGATCTTATCGTGCTCACCGGCTCCAATGCGGCCTGGTGTCATCCCGTGCTGTTCCAGCGCATGCTCAAGAACCGCGTGGAACGGGGCGCAAAGATCGTCGTCATCGATCCGCGACGCACGGCAAGCGCGCAAGAGGCGGATCTGTTTCTCCCCGTCGCGCCGGGCATGGACAGCGTGATCTTTGCAAGCCTGCTCGTCGCCATTGCCGAGCAAGGCCTCTGCGATGAGGCCTATATTGCTGACCATACGACCGGCTTTGCTGAGGCGCTTGCCTCCGCGCGTCGTATTGCGCCAGATGTAGAAACCGCTGCAGTGCAGGCTGGACTTGAAGCAGACGCCTTGCGCGCCTTCATCGATCTGTGGATCGGCACGGAAAAAACGGTCACGGCCTGGAGCCAGGGCGTCAATCAATCGGCGCAGGGCACGGGCAAGGTCGAGGCGATCATCAATTGTCATCTGGCCACGGGCCGCATCGGCAAGCCGGGGCTTGGCCCGTTTTCGCTCACCGGCCAGCCCAATGCCATGGGCGGGCGCGAAGTTGGCGGTCTTGCCAATATGCTGGCTGCCCATATGGGTTTTGCACCCCATGAAGTCGATCGCGTGCGCCGTTTCTGGAATGCGCCGCGCATGGCCACACGCGAAGGGCACAAGGCTGTCGCCATGTTTGACGCCATTGCGGCGGGCGATATTCGCGCGCTCTGGGTCATGGCGACAAATCCAGCGGTCTCGCTGCCGCGCGCAGACCATGTGCGCACGTCCATGGGCGGGCTCGATCTCTTCGTCGTCTCCGAGGTGATGCGCTCGAACGATACGCTCAATTGCGGCGCGCATATTCTGCTGCCCGCTGCCGCCTGGGCCGAGAAAGATGGCACGGTTACCAATTCCGAGCGGCGCATTTCCCGCCAGCGCGGCTTCCTCGATCTGCCGGGCGAGGTGAAGCCGGATTGGTGGATCCTCTGCGAAGTCGCAAAAAGGCTTGGATTTGGCGCGGCTTTTGGCTTTTCATCCGCCGCCGATATTTTCCGCGAACATGCCTTGTTGTCGGCTTTCGAAAATAGCGGAATGCGCGATTTCGACATTGGCGCGCTGGCTTTTTCGCAAGTTGCCTATCAGAACATGGCTCCGGTGCAATGGCCTGCGCGCGTGGGTGAGGCGCCTGCGGAGCGGCTTTTTGCCGAGGGTGGATTTTTTACGCCCGATCATCGCGCCCTGTTCCATGGCATTGAGACGCCCGAGCTGAAGGAAAAGCCCTGCGGCGCGTTTCCGCTGCTCCTCAACAC
>CANBNG010000010.1 GCA_947370975.1 Beijerinckiaceae bacterium | reverse complement strand
GGCACCTTCACGCGGCGGTGCGTATTGCCGACGCGCGGATTGGTGATGATGTCGGAATTGATACGGACCGCGCCGACGCCCAGCGCCGGGACAACGCCATCCATCGATTTCAGGCCGTAGACCGCATCCTCGCTATAGCTGGTGGGCGTGATGCAATCCGAGCGCTGGCGGGAGACGCCGCGTCCCTCGGCAAGGTCGAGATAGGCTGTCTCCAGCGCCTCGATGCAATCTTCTATCGTGAGCAGCTTTTCGACGTCGTCGTTGGACAGGATCAGGGTCATGCTTTCCTCCGGCTTTGTTTTTTTGAGGCGCGCTTCAGGCGGCGCGCTTCTTTCTGGTCACTATAGCCGGGGATCGACGCTTGTGAACGCAGGAGTTGGCAGGAGTTGGCAGGAGTTGGGTAGAACGCGGAGGGCGGGTTCGTCCGACAAGGCCCGCCAGCACGCCCTGATCTGTGGCTGCGCTGCCACATTCCCACAGGATTCGCATGATCGATGGCACGGATACGCCTGCTCATGCGTTGCATCTGGCAAGCACGGAGGGTGTCGCATGCGCTCATTGATCGTCGTCGTTTCTGCTGCCGTTCTCCTTTCGGCCTGTTCTGGCCGGATGGACGGAAGAAATGCATTGGCCGCGCGCAACGCGCCTGCGGAAGAATATGTCTGGGCTCGCAATGACGGGCGTCGCATGGCCGCCAATCCGGATCTTCTGCGTCAGGGCCAGATCGATCAATCGGCGTGCCGCGCAAGCGCCACCGCGGGCGGCGTGCTCAACGTCGCCGCATTCACAAGCTGCATGGAAGCGCGCGGCTATTCACGCCGGCGTCCGGCTTGAACTTGGCCACGCAAGCCAGAGCTTGGGCTTGCAAGGCTTGTACTTGTCCACTTTCTTGAGATGCGACATAAACAAACGTCCAATTTCGGGCTGGTGCGCATCGTGCATTTGTGCGGTCATGTACTTTCAGAGTGCGTTGATCGCAGAGGTGCCAAGAAGATGGTTTTGCATTGACAATTGTCATCTCCATTTCGGTGCAGGACGGTGTTGTCCTGGCCTCCGACAGCGCGGTCGAGCATCGCGGGCAGATCTATTATTCTGCTGAAAAGACGATGCAGCTCATCAAGAATTTGCCGATTGGCGTCTTGGTCGCCGGTGATGCCGCGATCAACAACAAGGCCTTTATCGACGTCCTGAAGGATTTCGGCGCACAGAATGGAGCGCGCAATGGCGGCGGGCTGGACCGCACCAATTATACGGTCGAGGCCGTGGTGCGCCGCCTGCAGGATTATTTGCGCTCCATGGCGCCCATGCAGGTCGCCAAGCTGCGCAGCACGCTGATCATCGCGGGCTATTCATCTGGCAGCGATACGCCCGAAGTCTGGAACCTCGTCTTCGATTCCACCGAGGGCATCAGCGTCTCGCAGATCTGGTCGCCGACCGAATATGGCATCTGCTGGGAGGGGTCAGGCGAATGCCTGCACCGCCTGATGAGCGATGAATTCAATTCCGGCAACGGGATCGACAATGCCGAGCTGCGCAATGATGTGTCGAGCCCGACGCTGGTCACGCCCGGCATGCCGATCCATGACGCCATCGCGCTGACGCGTTTCCTGATGGAATCCACCATCGGCTACGTGCGCTTCCGCGTCGATCTTCAGCCCAAGACAGTGGGCGGCCCCATCGATATGGCGGTCATCACCAAGCATGAGGGCTTCCGCTGGGTGCAGCGCAAGCGCCTCTCGTCCAGCGCCGCCCAATTGTCGGGGCGGTGAGCCGGCTCTAGCTGCGCTGACGCCAGAGCGGATAGCTCAGCACGGCGCAGGCGCCGGCGATCGAGCCGCGCAGGAAGGTCTCGCCGGGTGATGCGCCCTCCAGCACGCCCCAGAGAATGCCAAGGGCAAAGGCGACAGCCATGCCGACGGCGAGTTTCTTGTCGCGGATCATTGGTGTTCCTTGAGCTTGAGCTGGCCGATGTGGGCGACAGCCTGCCACAATTCATCAAAATGTCCGATCACAAGATCGGGGCCAAAGGCCGAGACGTGCTGCTCGGTGTAGCCGAAATCGACCGCCACCACGGGAATGCCGGCGGCCTTCGCCGTGTCGATGTCGGTACGCGAATCCCCGACCATGATGGCGTTGTGCGCCACGCCGCCCGCCCGCTCGATTGTCATCAGCAGGGCGCGGGGATCGGGCTTGGAAATCGCCTGACCGTCCACCTTGAACGTGTCCTGTCCGCAGATCGCCCGGAAGCGCCCGCGCACGCCCAGCGCATCGAGCAGCCGGATGGAGGGATGCTCGACCTTGTTCGTGCAGACCGCAAGCGCCCATCCCGCCGCCTGAAAACGGTCGAGCGCGGCGACCACGCCCTCGAAGAGAAAACTCTCGTCGGCGATATGGGCCTCGTAATGATCGAGGAAGTCGGCAAACAGCGTTTCAAGGCGCGCGGTCTCAAGGCTGCGCCCACCGGCCGCAAAGCCGCTCTTGATGAGCGCACGCGCGCCGGCCCCCACCATTTTGCGCGCATCCACCAGCGGAACCGGAGGCAGGTTCTCGCGGGCAAGGATGACATTGAGCGTCGCGCAGAGATCGCCGGCGGTTTCCGCGAGCGTCCCATCGAGATCGAAGACGAGAAGGGGGGCGATCTGTTGCATTCGCATCGCCTAGGGCGAAAATCGTGACAGGTCAAACGCTCACGGCGCTCTCGCACCTTGCACCGGGGCAGGGGATCGCCTCTAGACTTGGGGCCGCAGGCTCGAATCGTGCGGGCCCTGTTCACGAGGTCGTCCATGCCCAGCCTTTCGCTCGCCCGTTCGCTACAGGTTCAGG
This sequence comes from Beijerinckiaceae bacterium, assembly GCA_947370975.1. Lineage (GTDB taxonomy): Bacteria > Pseudomonadota > Alphaproteobacteria > Rhizobiales > Beijerinckiaceae > Terripilifer. The sequence continues at coordinate 144,374 of CANBNG010000010.1, read as the reverse complement.
TGGTGCTTGCCCTGATCGCGCTTGCCGGCAGCCTCGGGTGTGCCGCTGCGGCGAATTTCGAGTTTCTTGCCGCACCCGAGATCGATCTGAACCGGGTCTACCGTCTCGACCGCGCGACGGGCGAAATCGGCGCGTGCCAATATGGGCTGAAGGAAAATTCCGTCGGCGCGACGCTCTGCTATGCGCCTGGCGAGGGCGCGGGCGCGCAAGCGCCAAGTGAATATGGCCTCATCGCCTCGCGGCACGAGCGTGAGGGTGGCGTGTTCCGGGTCGATCTGCGCACGGGCGCGATGTCCATCTGCTACGTGCTCAACGATCAGGTCGTTTGCACGCCGCCGGGCAAATAGGGGAATTTGCCTTTCGCGCCGGAAGCCTTTAAGCGCCGCCAAGACCCTCGAGCCTTCGGAGCGCCCATGATCGACCCCGCTGAAGCTGCCAAGCGCCTCGCGGCTGCCCGCGCCGTGGACCTCGTGATGCCGGGCATGCGCCTCGGGCTTGGAACAGGCTCCACCGCCGCGCATTTTGTCGCCCTGCTGGGCGAACGTGTCGCGCATGGCCTCAAGGTGATCGGCGTGCCGACCTCCGAGCGCACCCGCGAACAGGCCCATGCGCTCAACATTCCGCTCTCGACCCTCGACGAGACGCCCGAGCTCGACCTCACCATCGATGGCGCGGATGAATTCGACCCGCAATTGCGCCTCATCAAGGGCGGCGGCGCTGCACTTTTGCGTGAAAAGATCGTGGCTGCGGCCTCGACCCGCATGGTGGTCGTCACCGACCGCTCGAAACAGGTGGCGACCCTCGGGCGCTTTCCGCTGCCGGTCGAAGTCGACCGGTTCGGTCTTGAATCATCCCGCCGCCATGTCATTGCCGCTGGCCAGGCCACCGGCTGCGCGGGCACTGTGACATTGCGCAAGACATCCGATGGTCACGTTTTGGTCACGGATGGCGGCCATGCCATTCTTGATTGCGCGTTTGGATCGATCCCCGATCCCGATGCGCTCGCCCGCGCCCTCAATGCCATTCCCGGCGTCGTCGAACATGGTCTCTTCATCGGGCTTGCCAAGGCGATCATCGTTGCCGACGCGGCCGGTGTTGAAGTCATCGGCGATCTGACCTGACGTTCTTGCAAGCAGGAGAAATACACGTGAAGCTCAATCTTCTTTCGGGCGCAGCCGCGCTTGTCCTGCTTGCCATCGCGCCCGCGCCGGCATCCGCACAGACCCAGCCCAAGGCGCCCGCCTACCTGCCCGCGCTGCCGACCATTTCCGATGCGCAATTCGCACTCGGCAAGGAAATCGTGCTGTTGACAGGCATTTCGAAAAGCTTCGAGCCTTTTATCCCGGAAATGCTGAGGGAGATGAACGGTAATCTCACCCGCACGCGCCCCGAGCTCATCGCGGACCTGAGCGTCGTGATGAAGGACATCATCGTTCCCGAGTTCAACAAGCGCACGTCCGAAATGGTGGATTTTGCCGCGCGCGTTGTCGCCACCACCATGACTGAGTCCGAACTCAAGGAAACGGCGGCCTTCCTGCGTTCGCCCACGGGCAAGAAATTCACCGACATGCAGCCTGTCGTGATGCAGGGTATCATTGGCGCGCTTGATTCCTGGAACCGCACGCTCTCGGTCGACATGATGACCCGCGTGCGGGTGGAAATGAAAAAGAAGGGCCACGATCTCTGATCGTTGCGGATAATCCCATGACATTCGACGTCGATCTCTTCGTCATCGGTGGCGGTTCGGGCGGTGTGCGCGCAGCGCGCATCGCAGCCGGGCATGGCGCGTCGGTGATGATCGCCGAAGAATATCGCATGGGTGGCACCTGCGTGATCCGTGGCTGCGTGCCCAAGAAACTCTATGTCTATGCCGGCCGCTTTGCCGATGATTTTGCGGAAGCTGCCGGTTTTGGCTGGACCTTTGCGCAAAAGCCCGTCTTCCACTGGCCGACGCTGGTTGCTGCCAAGGAGAAGGAGATTTCGCGTCTCTCGCAGATCTATGGCGTCAATCTCGCCAAGGCTGGCGTCACGATCGTGGAGAGCCGCGCGGAGATCCTCGATCCCCATACGGTTCTGCTCAAAGCCGATGGTCGCCGCATCCGCGCCAAAAAGATTCTGGTCGCCACCGGCGGCACGCCTGTGCTGGAACCTGCCATTCCGGGCGTCGAACATGCGATCAGCTCGAACGAGCTGTTCGACCTGCCGGAATTTCCCGGCCGCCTGCTGGTCGTGGGCGCGGGCTATATTGCGGTTGAATTTGCGAGCCTCTTCGCGCGGCTTGGCGCCAAGGTCGCGCTGGTGTTTCGCGGTGAGAATGTCTTGCGCGGGTTCGATGAAGATCTGCGCGAGGGCCTGCGGGTCGAGCTTGCGCATGCAGGCATCGAGATCATGCCTGCCACCTTGCCGGTGAATATCGAGAAGCAGGCCGATGGCCTTGCCGTCACGCTCTCGAATGGCGAGACGCACCTGTTCGACCAGATCCTGCTCGCCACGGGCCGCCGTCCGCACACCAAGGGGCTCGGCCTCGAACAGGCCGGCGTTGCGCTGGACCATGCCGGGGCGATCAAGGTGGACGCCTTGTCGTGCACCAATGTGCCCTCGATCTTTGCCGTGGGCGATGTCACCAATCGCGTCAATCTCACGCCCGTTGCAATCCGCGAGGGCCATGCCTTTGCCGATACGCAATTTGGCGGCAAGGAGGTTGTCGTGACCCACGCCGACATTCCGACTGCTGTCTTCACCACACCGGAAATCGGCACGGTGGGCCTGACCGAGCAGGACGCGCGCAAGGCGTTCGATATTGTCGATGTCTATCAGGCAAGCTTCCGCCCGATGAAGGGGACACTGTCGGGCAGCCCTGAAAAGACGCTGATGAAGATCATCGTCGACGGCCTGACCGATCAGGTCCTGGGCGTCCATATTCTCGGCCATGAGGCTGGTGAAATGGCGCAGCTGCTGGGCATTGCCGTCAAGCTTCGGGCGACAAAGGCGGATTTCGACGCCACCATGGCCGTGCATCCGACGGCCGCCGAAGAGCTTGTGACGATGCGCACGCGCTCGGCGCGCTATTTGCGCGACACGTTGGATGCAGGCCCGGGCTCTGCTGTTTCCGAGGTCTGAGCCAGACGCAGGGCAGCCCTGCAAAGGGGCCTGCGACCAAGGTCGGGGCTAAAATCCTTATCCGCGCCGCTTTCCCTGTTGTATAAGCCGCTCGCGCAGCAGGTTCTGCCGGCAAGGGGAGGGGCTGGTCGCGCCTCGCATGCGCGAAACAATTTGGAGATGTTTATGCCCGTCGATCACAGGAATGCCGACATGGCGCGCGCCGGATCCTGGAGCGCGGAATCCTGGCGCTCGAAGCCTATCGAGCAGGCTCCCGTTTATCCGGACATGACGGCGCTGGGCGATGTCGAGCGCCAGCTGAGCGGCTTTCCCCCGCTGGTGTTTGCAGGCGAAGCGCGCAAGCTGAAAAAGGCTTTGGCCAAGGTTTCGGCCGGCGAGGCTTTTTTGTTGCAGGGCGGCGATTGCGCTGAATCCTTCGCCGAACATTCGGCTGACAACATCCGCGATTTTTTCCGCGTCTTCCTGCAGATGGCGGTGGTGCTGACCTTTGCGGCCGCCTCGCCTGTGGTGAAAGTTGGCCGCGTCGCTGGCCAATTCGCCAAGCCCCGCACCAATCCGACCGAGACGATCAATGGCGTCGAGCTGCCGATCTATCGCGGCGATATCGTCAATGACACGGAATTCACCGCTGCCGGGCGCATTCCCGATCCGCGCCGCCAGCTCGAGGCCTATCGCCAGTCGGCAGCGACGCTGAACCTCCTTCGCGCTTTTGCCACGGGTGGCTACGCCAATCTTGAAAATGCGCATCGCTGGATGCTGGGCTTTGTCAACGACAGCCCGCAATCTGGCCGCTATCAGGAAGTGGCCGACCGCATCACCGAGACGCTCAATTTCATGCGCGCAATCGGGCTCGACAGCGAAGCCCATCAGGAATTGCGGCAGACGGATTTCTACACGTCGCACGAGGCCTTGTTGCTCGGCTACGAGCAGGCGCTCACGCGCATCGATTCCACGAGCGGCAATCCTTACGCGACCTCGGGTCACATGTTGTGGGTCGGCGACCGCACGCGTCAGCTCGATCACGCGCATATCGAATATTGCCGTGGCGTGCACAATCCTATCGGCCTGAAATGCGGCCCGTCGCTGAAGGCCGAAGAGCTTCTGCGCCTGATCGATGTGCTGAACCCGGCCAATGAAGCAGGCCGCCTGACGCTCATCTGCCGCTTCGGTTCGGAAAAGATTTTCGATCATCTGCCCGCACTGGTGCGCGCGGTGGAGCGTGAGGGCCGCAAGGTCGTGTGGTCGTGCGATCCCATGCATGGCAATACGATTTCGGCGTCGGGCTACAAGACGCGCCCCTTCGAGCGCATCATGAGCGAGATCCGCTCCTTCTTCGCCATTCATCAGGCGGAAGGCACTTATGCAGGCGGCGTGCATCTGGAGATGACGGGCCGCAACGTTACCGAATGCACGGGCGGCGCGCGTCAGATTCTCGAAACGGATCTGCACGACCGCTACCACACCCATTGCGATCCGCGCCTCAATGCCGAACAGGCGATTGAAGTCGCCTTCCTGGTGTCGGAACTGCTGAAGGCCGACCGTGTCGGCAAGGCGCAGCCGGTAGGTAGCGCGGCGGAGTAAGGCTGACAGCTTCGATCCGCGCGTTGGTGAAAGGTGCAAGCAATATGAGCGCTTTTCCTTCCCTTTTCATCTCGCACGGCTCGCCGATGATCGTGCTTGAACACACGCCCGCGCGAGACTTTCTCGCGGGGTTTGGCGCGCAGCTCGGCAAGCCGAAAGCGATCCTCGTCGCCAGCGCGCATTTCGAGACGCGCACGCCGATGCTCAGCGCCGACGCGCATCCGCAGATGATCTACGATTTCGGCGGCTTTCCGCGCGCGCTCTTCGAGATGCAATATCCAGCACCCGGCGATCCGGCGCTTGCGCGTCACGCCGCCGACATGCTGGCCGGGGCCGGCATCCCCGCACAGCCGGTTACGAACCGGGGCTTCGATCACGGCACATGGACGCCGCTCAAGCTCATGTATCCGGACGCGGATATTCCGGTCGTCCAATTGTCCGTCCAGACGCAGATGGATGCGGCCCATCATTTTGCCATGGGCCGCGCACTCGCCCCGCTGCGCGAGGAGGGCGTGCTGGTGATGGGCTCGGGCTCGCTGACGCATAATCTCTACAAGCTGGCGCGCGGGGGCGGCGACGCGCCGACGCCCGACTGGGTCAAGCAATTTGGCGCCTGGGCGCATGAAGCCATCAAGGACGGCAGCAGCCAGGATGTCCTCAACTGGCTCGATTGCGCCCCCTTCGCCCGCGAGAACCATCCAAGCCCCGAACATTTCCTGCCGCTGCCCTTCGCCCTGGGCGCAGGCGGGGAGGGCGCTGTGGGCAGGCGCGTGCACACGAGCTGCGAATATGGCGTGCTGATGATGGATGCCTATCGCTTCGGATAAGCCTCGTCATTGCTGTGAAGGCTCACGCATTCGCCGGCGTGGAACTCCCTCGACCTTGTGGGGAGGGCCGACTCAGCCAAAGCCTGAGCGGGGTGGGGGTCGCGCAAGTCTATCCGTTACAGATCTGCGTCTGGGCATCGTGCTGCGCACAACCAAAATTTGCGCCACCCCCACCCCAAATCCTCCTTACAAGTGGGAGGGAGTTCCACGAGCGCGCTAGTGGCGTCTCCCGATCAGCGAATGCGTGAACCTGCCCCGCAATGACGGGGCTGTGGTTACCCTTGCCATTGCCGCCCCCGCTCAAGCGCGATACATGGCCATTATGAATCCCGTCTCCGCCTCCCGCTCCGACCGCCTCGTCCTCGCGCTTGCCCAGACCGGCTCGACGGTTGGCGATATCGCCGGCAATGTTGCAGCCGTCCGCGCCGCGCGCGCGGCTGGCGCCTTGCAGGGGGCTGATCTCGTCATGTTCCCCGAGCTGAACCTCGCCGGCTATACGCCCGAGGATCTGGTGCTCAAGCCCGCCTTTCAGGAGGCCTGCCGGGCGGCTGCCGAGGAGCTGGCGCGCGACACTGCCGATGGCGGGCCCGCGCTGCTGGTTGGTCTGCCCTGGGTCGAGAGCGGGCTGCTCTACAATGCTTATGCGCTGCTGGCTGGCGGGCGCATCGAGGCGGTGCGCTTCAAGGTCGATCTGCCCAATTACGGCGTTTTCGATGAAAAGCGCGTCTTTGCCCGCGGGCCCTTGCCCGGTCCCATTGTCTTCAAGGGCGTGCGGCTCGGCGTGCCGATCTGCGAGGATATCTGGTCCGACGAAGTTTGCGAATGCTTGGCCGAGACGGGCGCGGAAATCCTGCTCGTGCCCAATGGCTCGCCCTATTGGCGCGGCAAGAACGACGAGCGCGTGCAGGTGGCGCTGGCCCGTGTCATCGATACGGGCCTGCCTCTGGTCTATCTGAACCAGATCGGCGGACAGGATGAGCTGGTCTTCGATGGCGGCTCCTTCGTGCTCAATGGCAATCGGAATATTGCTGTGCAGTTGCCGGCCTTCCGCAGTCTGGTTACGACCTGCGTCTTCGAGCGCAGCGCTGCCGGCTGGACATGCCTCACGGGCGAGCGCGCGTCTCTGCCCGAGGGGGATGAAGCCGATTACGCAGCCTGCGTGATGGGCCTGCGCGATTACGTCGAGAAGAATGGATTTCCCGGCGTCGTGATGGGCCTGTCGGGGGGCATCGATTCTGCGCTTTGCGCGGCCATGGCGGCCGATGCGCTGGGCCCCGAGCGTGTCCATTGCATCATGCTGCCGTTCCGCTTCACCTCGCAGGACTCGATTACGGATGCCAGGCTCTGCGCCGACGCCTTGGGCGTGCGCTACGACGTGCTGCCGATTGCGCCTGCGGTGGAGGGACTTGAAGCCGTGCTTGCGCCGCTGTTTGCGGGCCGTGCGCGCGATATTACCGAAGAAAATCTGCAAAGCCGCGCGCGCGGCACATTGCTGATGTCGGTCTCCAACAAATTCGGCCCCATGGTGGTGACCACCGGCAACAAGTCGGAAATGTCGGTCGGCTACGCCACGATCTATGGCGACATGAACGGCGGCTTCAATCCGATCAAGGATCTCTACAAGATGCAGGTGTTCCGGCTGTGCAGCCTGCGCAACCGCTGGAAACCCGAAGGCGCCCTCGGCCCCGATGGCGTGGTGATACCTGACAATATCATCACCAAGCCCCCGTCCGCCGAATTGCGCGACAACCAGAAGGATGAGGATTCGCTGCCGCCCTATCCGGTGCTCGACGATATTCTCGAATGCCTTGTCGAGCGCGAAATGCGCGTCTCCGATATTGTGGCGCGCGGCCATGCGCTTGATCTCGTCAAGAAGATCGAGCGGCTGCTCTATCTGGCAGAATACAAGCGTCGGCAATCGGCGCCCGGCGTGAAGGTGACGGCCAAGAATTTCGGCCGCGACCGCCGCTATCCGATCGTCAATCGCTTCCGCGATTCGGGCGGCCCCGCACGTGTGCCCGATGCTTCCCTTTCTCCCAAGAAACCGCTGGGCGGCGCCGAGCGTTTCGAGGAATGACATGACCAAGGTTCGCTTTGCTCCCTCGCCCACAGGCCGCATTCATATCGGCAATGCGCGCACGGCTTTCTTCAACTGGCTGTTTGCTAAGAAACGGCTGGGGGAATTCGTGCTGCGCTTCGACGACACCGATCTCGAGCGCTCCAAGGAAGAATATGCGCAGGCGATTGAGGTGGATCTCGCCTGGCTTGGCATTAGGCCTGATCTTGTCGTGCGCCAGTCCCAGCGCTTTGCGCTTTACGATGCGGCCGCGCAAAAGCTGAAAGCAGCCGGGCGTCTTTATCCCTGCTATGAAACCGCTGATGAACTTGACCGCCGGCGCAAGCGCCAGATCGCGCGTGGCCAGCCCCCGGTCTATGACCGCGCGGCGCTTAACCTCACGCCCGACGAGCGCGCGCAGCTCGAAGCCAGCGGCCGGCGTCCGCATTGGCGCTTCAAGCTCGAAGATCGCACGATGCACTGGGACGATCTGGTGCGCGGGGCGAGCCATATCGAATCCGGCTCCTTGTCCGATCCGGTGCTCATCCGCGAAGATGAAACCTATCTCTACACCTTGCCCTCCGTCGTTGATGATATCGATCTTGGCATCACGCATGTGATCCGTGGCGAGGATCATGTGACCAATACGGCGGTGCAGATCCAGCTCTTCGAGACGCTCGCGGGCGCGGGCCATGCGCCGGTCTTTGGCCACCATAATCTGCTCACCGCTGCAAGCGGCGAGGGCCTGTCCAAACGCTCGGGCGCGCTCTCGATTGGTGGCTTGCGCGATGCCGGCATCGAGCCACTGGCGGTGGCCGCACTCGCGGTTCTGACCGGCTCGTCGGATTCCGTGCATCCGGTCGCATCGCTTGATGAATTGGGCGCGGTTTTCGATCTTTCGCATGTGTCGCGCAATGCCGCGCGCTTTGACGAGGCCGAGCTTGCAGCCTTGTCGGCGCGCACGCTCCATGCGCTTTCGTTTGAAGATATGCGCGAACGGCTGGCGCATTTCGATATTGCGGGCGCCAAGGCCGAGCCTTTCTGGCTTGCCGTGCGTGGCAATCTTTCGCAATTGCGCGAGGTGCTCGATTGGTGGCGCGTCGTCGAGGGCGAGATCACCTGCGTGATCGAGGATGCGGATTATTGCGCGCAGGCGCTGGCGCTTCTGCCCGACGAGGTCTTTGACGAGAAGAGCTGGAGCCGCTGGACGCAAGCGATCAAGGAAAAGACCGGCCGCAAGGGCAAGGCCTTGTTCCATCCCCTGCGCCTTGCCCTCACAGGCCGCGATCAGGGGCCTGAACTTGCCGCACTGCTGCCCTTGATCGGTCGGGCTACAGCAATGGCCCGACTGTCCGCACTTTCCGCTTGAGCCCATCGGGCGTTGTCACTTCGCGCGTTGCGCCATCGCGCAGCGTGTAATTCGACCCCGCCTGTCCGCCGCCTACCGCAATGCCGGCGGATTCCTTGGAGGCGGTGGGAACCTGCGCGCCGGTCGCCGCGTCAGCTGCGATTTCCTGCTCGATGGCCGAGGCCTTTGGCGATGCTTTGGCGGCAGCCTTGGGATCGGGCTTGGTTGGGCGCGCGGCCTGCGGGCGCGACAATTCAGCGGCGCGCTCGGGCGTCACAATCTGGTCGCGGCGGCTGTCGCGGCCAAGCAGTTTTTCAGCCGTACCCAGCGCCTCGACCCAGCTCTGATCGGTTCGTTTGCAGGTGCAGGTCGGATCGTATTTCGTGCGGAAACGGGCGGCATTGGGCAGCGATGTATAGGGCTTGCCCTCGGACGAGACCGATTGCTCGATCTCGCGGCCAAAGGCCATGGTGAAAAGCTGCGTCTCCGCATTGGGGCACATGGCCTGGCACAATTCGCCAAGCTCGCCATAGCGCGCGCGATTGGCTGAATAGGACACCGGGAAGAAGCCGCCATCGCAACTGCGCACGCAGACCGCAACAGAGCCTGCGCCGGGCGGCGCGTCTTCCTGCGGAAACAGCTCGGCGCCTTCCAGCGGCACGTCACGCGGGTTGCTTGCGCCCCCGCCAAACAGCGTCTCGAGCAGGTTGCGGCTGGCGGGCTGCTGGCCGCGGCAGGTCGCCTCGTAACGCGCGGTCAGGTCGCGGCGCTGGCCATCGTCGCCGCCCGCCTGCTGGGCCTGCGCACGCAATTGTTCGAGATTGTTGCGCATGCGCCCGATCTGCTGCCCGATTTGGCCGCATTCTGGCGGCGGCGCATCGCCAAAGAAAAGGAATTGTTTGCGCTCGCAGCCAATCGAGCGGGAATAGCTCGCGGTGCGCTCAAGCTCGGATTGCTGGTTTTGCGCCGCCTGGCGGAATTGCTGCGCGCGGGCAGGGTCGCCCCCCATGCCGGGGGGGCCAAGCGAGGCGATCTGCGCCTGCAGGCGGTTGCATTCGAGCGATTGGGCGAGCGCCCCCGTCTCGGTTGCGCTGAAGCCGGCCATCAGAAGCATGGCGGAAAGCACCCGGCCAAGACGCCACTGGCGCGCCGGGGAGGCTTTTTCATCGATCCGCTTCATGACGTCCTCGTGTCCCTGTTCCGCGCCGGCCAGACCGCGGCAGATATAGCCTGAGTCGTGTATGTGGTGCGAAATGACCTGTGTGTCGTTCTCTCTTTGCGCGCCCTTGTTGGCCGCAAAAAGGCGGGCCTGTGCGAGGACGCGCCGGCTCCCCATATCAGAGGTAGGATCAAGAGACGAGCGCGATGAGGGTGGCCATGAGGGTGGCAATGAGGAACGTTATGAGCCTGCGGCAATCCTTTGCCTTTAGCCTTCTGGTCGGGCTGTGCCTTTGCGGGGCCGCAAGCGCGCAGGGCGAGGGGCCCGACCTCATCTTCCGCAAATCGACCGTGTTCAAATGGCTGACGCCCAATGACAAGCTCGCGACCTATGGGCTCGATGATCCCGTCGTGGAGGGCGTCGCCTGCTGGTATACGGTGCCCGAGCGCGGCGGCATTGCGGGCGCCTTTGGCGTGGCCGAGGAAGTCTCCGACGTTTCGCTCGCCTGCCGGCAATATGGGCCGATCAAATTCAAGGAAAAGAGCGAGCAGGGCGACGTGGTGTTTCGCGAACGCCGGTCGCTGATCTTCAAGAAAATGCAGATCGTGCGCGGCTGCGACGCCAAGCGCAATGTGCTGGTCTACATGGTCTATTCCGACAGGCTCATCGAAGGCTCGCCGAAGAATTCGACCTCAAGCGTGCCCGTGCAACCCTGGGGCGCCACGGGCGACACGCCAAAATGTGGAGACTGGATCAGGGAATGATCCAGTCTCGGCATCGCGACTGTGCCATTATCGCAAGAGGAGATCGCTCGCACCCAATTGCGCTCCAGAATCGATGAAGAGTCTGAAGTCGATTATCCCGTCGCCGTTGGCATCGCCAATGAGCGCACCGATGCTCTGCTGGAAAGCCATCTGGGAGACGTTGTTTTTGGTGAAGACGAAGCTGCTGTCTGCATTGCCGAGGAATGTGAAACTGGTGTTTGTCGTGACGTTGCCCGCATAATATTTGAAAGCGCGGAAATCGAGAATGTCGAGTCCCTTTTCAAAGTCAACGATCGTGGCAGATGCCGCTCTGCTGGTTTTTGTCGCCAACGCGGACGCGCTGAACGCGAACGTGTCTTTCCCATTGTCACCCGTCAAGACATCAAGATCGAACGCGCCCGATAAAGTATCGTCCCCGCTGCCGCCTGACAGAGTGTCCGCACCTGCTCCGCCAACAAGTGAGTCATTTCCACCGTCGTTATCGGGGTTGAGCGCATCGCCAAGGAGGATGTCTGCGCCATCTCCACCCAGCAATGTGTCGGAGCCCCAACCTCCAGCAAGTGAATCCGCGCCCAGCGCTCCGTCGAGGAGGTTACTGTTATCAGCCGTGCCGCCGATGAGCGTGTCTGCGCCGTCTCCTCCGCGCAACGTATCGCTGCCGTAGCCGCCGATCAGCACATCTGCGCCGAAGCCGCCATCGATAAGGTCATTGCCCTGGCCGCCCGTCAGCACGTCATCAGATGCGCTGCCAAGGAGCGTATCGTTCAAGAAGATGAAATCGCCTTCCTTGAGCGATGACACGCCAGACAGTTCAAGACTGAAATCTGCCTGTCCGTCGCCGTTAGAATCGCCCTGGAGGGTTTTGCTCGCGCTGTTGAAGCGCAATTGCGGGGCTTGTGTGGCCTTGAAAGACGTGTCGACGCCGGTAAAGGTAAAGCTGCTTTTAACTGTTGCGGAGCCGTTGCTTGCAAAATTCCGAAAATCAAGTTTGTCGACCCCTGATGTAAAGTCGACGATTCTGTCGGTTAGACTTGTCTTGCCGTCTGCGGATCTGAAATCGGTGATATTGCGGAACACAAATTGATCCGAGCCCATACCGCCCGCCATTGTATCGGCGCCGCTTCCGCCGATGTAGGTGTCGTCTCCGGATTTGGCTGCCATAAAATCGTTGCCATTTGTCCCCGAGACAAGTGCGTTCTGGAATATGAAATCGTTGATGCTGAGGGACGTGACGCCCGCCATAGCGATCGAGAAGTCGGCGACGCCATCGCCGTTCAGATCGCCCAGCAGCATCTTCGTATTCTTGTTGAACGACAGTTCCACGGCATTCGCATTTCTGCTGAACTGGCCGTCATTCTGTGTGCGGAAGGTCACCAGTTTACGGGTCGTGCCGCCGGTGGTGTCGAGGTCGAAATTGCGGAAATCGAGCGTGTCGACACCCGAAGTGAAATCATCGACATAATCGACCACACAGGCACGGTCGGTGGAGATGAAATCGCCGGCTCCGCCAAAGACGAACATATCCGCGCCGACGCCCCCGGCCATGCGGTCCGATCCCATGGCGCCGATGAGCCTGTCATCGCCGGCTCCGCCCTGAAGCTGATTGTCGTATTGGTTGCCTTGCAGCGTATCGTTGCCCGAGCCGCCCCTGGCATTTTCGATCTTCGCCCCGTTGGCAATTGTAAAGCCGGCATCGACTCCTTGCACATAGGAGCGCCAGCCGGCGCCGCCCACTTCATCCTTGAGGGTTGCAGACCGCAGGTCGATCATCGCGCTGCCATAGGTTCCTGCGCCCACTTCAATTGAATCGTTGGCGCCACCGGCATCCCAGAGGCACATCCAGCCGAGGTTTTGGTTTCCCGACAATGCCGGCTTGCTGGTTTGCAGGGCATAGACGTCGTTGCCGGCGTGATAATTGGTATTGACGCCATAAATGGCCTGCATGGCGGCAATGTCGATTGCGCCAAGACCCGCCATGGGAAGGGTCTGATTTTGGGTCATGATCGTTGGGTTTGAATCGTCGAGAAGCGGGCTCCATGAACCGATGTTGGCCAAGTCCTTCGGATGCATGAAACCAAACATGTGGCCGATTTCATGCAGGAGCATGTCGAACCCCGCAGTGCCAACCAGCGGCCCATCTTTCCAATCTACGTCGCCCTTGTCGAAAACGCCCCAGCCCGCGTCCAGCGATGTTCCGCTTGCGCCCGTGAAGGCTCTGTCATCGAACCACGCATGCCCGTGGCCACCGCTGGGGGCTCCGGCATATTTCAGGTAATTAGGCGAATCCGCTAATGCGAATTTGAACGTATATTCGTCGGAGGCGGCAACGTTCTTGAAGTTTACGTTGGGCGCGCTTGCGAGGCTTACATTTGCTACAGATGACCACATATTCAGCGCTATATAGGCAAGGGCCTTTTCTCCGCGCAGTGCCCCCAGTTCAATCACATCTCCATTCATCGTTCTGAATGTGCTGCCGTTCGGTCCTGTATCATTGGTCCAGGCCGAAGTATCGAACTTGTTCGTTGAAAGTTCGAAAGCATCGATGTCGAGATCTCTGATAATACCGGCGAAGGCGTATTTGATAATGGTCGTCGTTCCGCTCCGGGCAAACGGGGTCGTTGCAGGAATAATTCCGGCGATATTATCGACAAAAGTGTTTCCAGTCCGTCGCACGACGGCTGTTGGGAGATTATCTGTCATGCGATGTCCTCAATGAATCGGTGAGCTGATCAAGGAATTTTGTTCATTCACGGTATGCTGGGCGGAGAAAACCCCCGCCCAGCGAGATGTCAGCCAATATTGATCACAAGATGAAATCAGTGCTCTTGAGCGAGCTCACACCGGTCAACTTGATGGTGAAGTCCGTAATGCCGTCGCCATTCACATCGCCAAACAGATTGTTGGACTTTGACGAGAACATCAATTGCGCCGTGCCATCTTTTTTCAAGGCGACTTTTTCGCCAATAGCGTCGCTATCGCCAATAAAGGTGAAGGTCCGTGGCGCGTAAGTCGATGTTGGGTCCGAGTCGAAGGTCTTGAAACTGAGCTTGTCGGTACCCGATTTGAAGTCATCGATATAATCGATGATCTGCTTGCCACCTGACCCAAGCTTGTCGTGAAAATCGTGAATGTTTTTGTACCAGAATGTATCTGCGCCAACGCCGCCGATAAGGTGGTCCGAGCCACAGCCGCCGACAAGTGTGTCGTTGCCAGCCCCACCTTCGAGTCGGTTATTAAACTCATTACCGCGCAGCGAATCGTTTCCCGACGAACCGGTGGCATTTTCGATCACCACGCCGTTGGCTATCGTGAACCCGCCCACGACGCCGTCAACGCGAGATACATAGCCGCCAGCGTTGGCGCCATCGGCGACATTGAGGCTGGCGTCCTGAAGGTCGATGACCGCCGATTTCGTCGTTGGCGCGACGGAAATCGTATCGACGCCGCCTGTGTCCCAAAGACACATCCAACCCAAGCCATTCGCGTCTTCCATGGGAAGAATATACTTGTCGTCTGTGGCGTGATAAGTCTTGTTCACCCCGTAAATTGCTTGAACGGCAGCTATATCGAAAGCGCCTAACCCTGCATTCTCGCCTTCGAAGTCCAGGCCCGCGTCATAGGACATGACGCTGTAGACGCGCTGATCTGCCTGCGAGACTGGAAAAACGGGCTCCGCCGAACCGTCATTTCGATGACAATCTTCATCAAATGGGTGGTCCAGTCCGAGCAAATGCCCGGTTTCGTGAAGCATAGCTGTAAATCGCTGCCCGCCTGGCAGGATGCTCCATTGATCCCAGACAGAGACGTCGATCGCAGAATAGCCGGGCGAATAATTGGTATTTGCATAGCCTACGTTTGCAGAATAATTCGTCTGCATGTTGGCGATCCCTCCAACACTTTCAAGGCCTGTGTAATCCACCATAGAGGCTTGATCGACTGCGAGATATTTAAATGTCGCTTTGTCGAACGTTGTAGCCATTGAAATCTGAATATCTGCAACAGAACTCCACATCTTGAGTCCGATATAGACGGCGGCTTTTTCGCCGCTCAACACAAGAGATGTTCCGTCTTCACGGGAAACCTTGCCGAGATCTATTTCATCGCCGTTCATCAACTTTATCTTGCCGCTCGGACCTTTATCAGCCGCATTTAAGCCGCCGTAATTATCCCAATTCATAGTATTTATCTGAAAGTCAGACGCTTTTGTCGATGTCGGATTTTTCGCATCTGGCGAAAAATACGTATAAGTGCCGGCGTCACCGAATGAATAGCTTATCTGCGTAGTCGTTCCGACCTTCTTCAAGAGGTTCGTCGGATTCATCCATAGGAGGGCATCGATAAACGGATTTGAGAATGCGGGGTTTTGGGCACTGCTTCCGGGCGTCGTCGGCATGATAAATAATCTTTCAATGAAATGTTTTTTTGACAAAAATTATAAAAGGAAATTAGCACTGTTTGCGAATGTTGGTCACATCGACCCACACATGCAGGGCGACCTGAACGGCTGCCTGAACGCCCTGGTAACCAGCGAGATCGATCTTGTCGCCGTGCATCGTGGTGACCGACCCCTATATATCGGTTGAGGGGTCCCAGCGCAGGGCGGTGAATTTGCCGCCATCAAGATCGTATGCGCCCGCTACGCCGAAGGAGAAGGTAAGTGGCTGCTGGGGTGTCGGAAAAAGGTTCGTGGGCGTAAGCCACAGGAGCGCGTTTTTGTATGGATTTGATAAACAGGCGGGTGCAGTGGCCATGATAAAGAACCTCGAAAAATAACCTTAAAACGAAACAAAGGTTAAGCTTCAGGTTATAATTGACGTTCCGGCGCCGCAAGCTAGGGTCGGTAATTTGGGCACTATCGCTTATTTTGGTGGTCCTTGCCCCAAACTACCCGCAGGTCACCCGAAAGCCCGTGTCCTTCGTCTTCACTGCGGCCTTCTCGATGGAGCCGGTCTCGTCCTCTGTCAGCCCGAACGAGATGGACGGTCCCTGGCCCATGGCGGCGCACCAGGCGTCTGCGACGGTATGCGCGCAGGCTGCGCCTGCGGTCAGGCATTCGGCGATCCCATAGCCCTCGTCACGCGGAATGATGAACGTCTCCTGCGCGCCCGCCGGCAGGGCGGGGAGGGCCAGGAGGAGGGATGCGAGGAGGACGGCAGCGCGGGACGTCGGGCGCATGAGCGAGCCTGAAGGTTAAGCAAAGGCGGAAACGGCTGCTAGAACTGACAGCATTGGTTAAAGAGAGTCTTAAAGCGCAGGCCGCGCGCCGGGTCTTTTCCGTCCCGCTTGACCGGGCAGCCCGGATGGCGCGAGGCTGGCCGAGGGCCCGCCAGTAAAAAGGAAACGCCTCGCGCCAAACCTATGGCTGGGCGGCAGCAAACGCGCCAAAGGACCGGCTCAGCAAGTGAGCCGGTCCGCACTTTGGATGGGCAATGATAGACGCTACCTGTATGAATTTTTGGACGCGTTCCAAATTTATATGAAAATAAAATCGTTCTTCGTGAGGGATTTTACATTATCGAGCACTATATAGCCGTCGAAAATGCTGTCTCCATCGTAATCGATGCGGAGCCATTCATAGTCACTATCAAACATCATTTGTGGCGCGCGCGTCTTCGTGACGGGTAGGTCGGTTCCGACGAATGTGAACTCAGCTACCTCGGTCCACACCCGGAAGTTTCTGAAATCGAGCTTGTCAATTCCGGTTTCGAAATCAGTGATGCGATCTCTGATGTACATGCTGTTTTTAAATTCATTCCAATTGGAAAACACAAACACATCCGCCCCGGATCCACCCGTCAGGACGTCCGCTCCTCTGTCGCCAAAAAGCGTGTCGTAACCGTCGCCGCCGATCAGAGTATTGTCACCGGCGTCACCGCGGAGCGTTTTATTGAGTACGATGAAATCAGATTGGGCAAGCGATGTTACACCATCAAGAACGATCGCTATGTCGGCTAGCCCGTCGCCGTTCAGGTCTCCCTGCAGTTTCTTTGTTGCAGCATCGAATCTGAATTCGGGCGAAGAGGCGGCGCTGAATTTGGCTGCCCCTACGAATTTTCCCTGCATCCTCAAATCGATTTTATCCACGCCCAACCTGAAGTCCGTTATATATTTGTCCACGACCCTAAACGCGGCGGGAGATAACTGCTCATTAAGGAAGTCGGACGAACTTTTGAAAACAAATATGTCGGCGCCGTCACCGCCAATTAATGTGTCCGCTCCGCTGCCGCCAATCAATGTGTCGTTTCCAAGCCCACCATTGATTTTGTTGCTTCCGGCATTACCTTGCAGCAGGTCGTTGCCTCTGCTTCCGATAGCGTTTTCAATCACAGCGCCGTTGGCAATCGTAAATCCGCCGTTAACGCCGTCGACGCGCGACATATAACCGCCTGCTCCTTGACCGTCCGATTCGCGCAGCGTTGCAGAGCGCAAATCGACCACCGCGTTTCTCGTCGTATCTGCAACTTGAATCGTATCCGAACCTCCGGCATCCCATAGGCACATCCAGCCGACACCATCTCCATTCGCGCTTGGCAGCACGTAGCTGTCGTTGCCTGTATGATAAAGCGTGTTCTCACCATATTTCGCTTGGATGGCCGCTATGTCGAACGCGCCCAATCCTGCGGCTGCGCCCTGCGCATTGTACCCCGGGGAGTACGACATCACGGTAAACACGCCCTGGTCCAGGCCATTTATCCCGGGTTCACGCATCGCGTCTGCGCCTGGAAAGTAAACTTCCTTGCTGTCGCTGCTGTTGTCCAGAAATGGATGAGCAAGTCCGAAGAGATGCCCGACCTCATGAAGGATCGGAGTAAAAGCGAGGGCCCCAGGCAAGAGCCCGCCGGGCGTATTCCAGCCAGTTCCATCGTTGAGTATCACGGTCCCGTTAGCCGTTGTCAGCCCGAGCATACCGGCGACTCCTGGGTCCCTACTCCATTTAACAATCCACGCAGGCGTCGTTTCATAGAATTTGAACGTGGCATCTTTGGTTTGAGTCGTTTGATAGACGCCAACCTGTGCGACGTTGGCCCACATGCGCAATGCGACGAACGTGGCCGCTTGCGCGCCCTTCAGGTCGCCAAGGTAGACTGTCTCTCCGTCCATTAATTTTATCTGTCCGGACGGACCAGGATTGACCTTCGGATTTGATGTCCAGTCTACCGTCCGCAACGGAATGCCGCCGTCTATGTCTGTATCTCCGGCTCCGCCGAATGCGAAAGTGACCTTTGTCCAGCCGGCTGTTGCCTTGGAGACAATATTGTAGCCGCCATAGCTGAGTGCCTTGTAGTAAACACTGTCGATGAATTCGGAATTTGGCATCTGGGGTAACCCTGAAACGAATAAAATAATCGGTCCACTTTAGCGATGCCGCTACGTCGCCACAAGAGAGTGGCGTCCTTGCATCCCGATATTTGGAATATCGCCCGTGCAAAACGCTGCCCCGGGGCAGCGGGCCAGCTACATGCGTCCGGGTGGGCTGGTGCCGGTCGTTTTCTGGCAAGAAGATTAGGAAGGGGCTCCGGCTCCTGAGCGCTCGCATCGCATGTCCCGCCGGTCCCGCTTGACGAGGCAGCCCGGCTGCCCCATGGTGCTCAAATGACGCGCACGACCTGCACCATCTGCCGGATTATTATCAGCTAGCACATCTGCTGGCTGGCGCTGTCTTGTCCCCCAAGACCTTCTTGATGAAGCAGAGCCCCCGGCCAGCAGGCTTGAAGGGGAATTCATGTCTCAGCACCTGCCTTTGCGGCTCTACAATACGCTGACGCGGCAACGGGAAGATTTCGTGCCGATCGATCGGTCGAAGGTGCGGATGTATGTCTGCGGGCCGACGGTCTATGACCTCGCCCATATCGGCAATGCCCGCCCGATCATCATTTTCGACGTGCTCTACCGCCTGCTGCGCCAGCTTTATGGCGAGGCACATGTCACCTATGTCCGCAACATCACCGACGTCGATGACAAGATCAACGCGCGCGCCGCCGAGCGTGGCATTTCCATCCGCGCGCTGACGGACGAGACGGCAGCCGTTTTCCACGAGGATGTCGCCGAGCTGAACTGCCTGCCGCCAGATGTCGAGCCACGCGCCACCGAACATATTGCCGAGATGATTGCCATCATCGACAAGCTGGTTGCTGGCGGCCACGCCTATGCGGCCGAAGGCCATGTGCTGTTTTCCGTGCCCTCCATGGCCGATTATGGCGGCCTCTCGCGCCGTCCGCTCGACGAGATGATCGCGGGCGCGCGCGTCGATGTCGCCGCCTACAAGCGCGACGATATGGATTTCGTTCTCTGGAAGCCCTCGAAGGAGTCCGAGCCCGGCTGGGACTCGCCCTGGGGCCGTGGACGTCCGGGCTGGCATATCGAATGTTCGGCGATGAGCTGGAAGCATCTGGGCGAGACCTTCGACATTCATGGCGGCGGCATCGATCTCGTCTTCCCTCATCACGAAAACGAAATCGCGCAATCGCGCTGCGCTTTTGGCCATTCGGTCATGGCCAATGTCTGGATGCACAACGGTTTCCTGCAGGTCGAAGGCGAGAAAATGTCGAAGAGCCTCGGCAATTTCGTCACCATCCGCGATTGCCTGGGCGACTGGCCGGGCGAGGCAATCCGCTTCAACATGCTGAAAACCCATTATCGCCAGCCGATCGACTGGACCCTCGCCTCGCTGCGCGAAAGCAAGCGTGAGTTGGATCGCATGTATCCGCTGGCAACCCAATTTGCAGCATCGCCCGCCATGGCGCCGCCCGAATTCGTGGCCGCGCTGTGCGACGATCTCAATCTGCCCGAGGCCATCACCATCCTGCGGCGTCTCTATACCGAGGCGCTTGAAGGCGTTGCGCTGGCCGGCACGCGGCTGGCCTCCTGCGGGCATATGCTCGGCCTGTTCCAGAAGGATCTGGCGGCCTGGAATGGCTGGCGTCCGCCCTCCGCCCATATTGATGAACTGCATGTGCAGCGTCTCATCAACGCCCGCATCGCCGCGCGCAAGGCGAAGGACTTTGCCGAAAGCGACCGCATCCGTGACGAGCTGACCGGCA
The DNA here is from genome assembly GCA_947370975.1 of Beijerinckiaceae bacterium. Lineage (GTDB taxonomy): Bacteria > Pseudomonadota > Alphaproteobacteria > Rhizobiales > Beijerinckiaceae > Terripilifer. The sequence continues at coordinate 124,478 of CANBNG010000010.1, read as the reverse complement.
TGGGTCTGCAATTGCGCGACGGCAAGGACGCCAATGGCGAGTTCTTCACACATTGGGATGTGCTGCGATGAGTATTGCCACTCCGCGTGGAGTAACCCGCACATGAGCGCCCCCGCACTGCGCCCGTTTCTGCCCTCCGACACGCCCACGCTCGCCGCCATCTTCAAGGCGGCGGTCGATGAATTGACGGGTGAGGATTACACCAGCGACCAGCGTGGCGCATGGGCTTGCCTTGTCGATGACGAGGTGGATTTTGCCGCGCGTCTGGCTGCGCGCCTGACGCTTGTGGCCACCATGGATGGCGAGCCTGTCGGCTTTGCAGCGCTCCTTGGCGTCGAGGCTATCGATTTTCTTTATGTGCTGCCCTCGGCCACCGGCAATGGCGTCGCGACATTGCTCTGCGATGCGCTGGAGAGGCTCGCGACGGCGCGCGGGGGCGTGAAGCTCACGGTTGACGCCAGCGACACTGCCGAACCGTTCTTCCAGAAGCGTGGCTATGTGGCCCAAAGCCGCAATACGCGCGTCATCGCTGATGAATGGCTCGCCAATACAACCATGACGAAACAGATTGCCGCACCGGCCTCGGAAACCCTGCAATGACGCGCGAACGGATCACACTTTTCGACACGACGTTGCGCGATGGCGCGCAGACGACGGGCGTTGATTTTTCCCTTGAAGACAAGCGTCATATTGCGGCGCTGCTCGATGGGCTCGGTATTGATTATGTGGAAGGCGGCTATCCGGGCGCCAATCCGCTCGATACCGAGTTTTTCGCAAAGCGCCCGCCGATCAAGGCGAAGTTTGCAGCCTTCGGCATGACCAAACGCGCCGGACGCTCGGCTGCAAACGATCCGGGCGTCGCCGCTCTGCTGGAAGCCAAGGCCGACACGATCACCTTCGTCGCCAAGACGTGGGATTATCATGTCCATGTCGCGCTTGGCTGCACGCTGGATGAAAATGTCGAGGGCATTGCCGAGTCCATCGCCCATGTGCGCGCAGCCGGTCGCGAGGCGATCCTCGATTGCGAGCATTTCTTCGATGGCTACAAGGCCAATCCCACTTATGCGCTGCTCTGCGCCAGGACCGCTTACGATGCGGGTGCGCGCTGGATCGTGCTCTGCGACACGAACGGCGGCACCTTGCCGCAAGAAATCGAGGCCATTGTCGGGGAGATCGCCAAGTCCATTCCGGGAAGCCATCTCGGCATTCATGCTCATGACGACACGGGCAATGGCGTGGCCAATTCCTTCGCCGCTATTCGGGCTGGCGCGCGCCAGATTCAGGGCACGCTGAATGGCCTTGGCGAGCGGTGCGGCAATGCCAATCTCGTCACCATCATTCCGACCCTGCTGCTCAAGCCAGATTATGCCGAGCGGTTTGAAATCGGCGTCGGCGAGACGCAATTGGCGAGCCTCACCAAGGCGAGCCACACGCTTGATGAATTGCTCAACCGCGCGCCCAATCGCCATGCACCCTATGTCGGCGCATCGGCCTTTGCGACAAAGGCCGGCATTCATGCCTCTGCCGTGCTGAAAGATCCGCGCACGTATGAGCATGTAACGCCGGAAAGCGTGGGCAATCGCCGCCGGGTGCTTGTTTCCGATCAGGCCGGAAAGTCGAACATTCTGGCCGAACTCGATCGCCTCGGCGTTGTGGTTGCCAAGGACGATCCGCGCGTCATGCGGCTGCTTGATGAGGTGAAGGAGAAGGAAGCGCTGGGCTATGCCTATGAAGGGGCAGATGCTTCCTTTGAATTGCTTGCGCGCCGCATGCTCGGCGAAGTGCCCGATTATTTCGATGTCGAGCGTTTCCGTGTCGTGATGGAGCGCCGCCACAATGCGGTCGGCGAGCTCGTCAGCGTGTCGGAGGCGGTGGTCAAGGTCATCGTCGATGGCGAGACGATGATTTCGGTTGCCGAGGGCAATGGCCCGGTCAATGCGCTCGATCTGGCGCTGCGCAAGGATCTTGGCAAATACCAGCGCTTTATTGAAGATCTGGAATTGCTCGATTACCGCGTGCGCGTGTTCCAGGGCGGCACGGATGCAGTGACGCGCGTGCTGATCGAATTTGGCGACAGCGAAGGCCAGCGGTGGTCAACCGTTGGCGTGTCGGCCAATATTATCGACGCCTCGTTTCAGGCGCTGATCGATGCCATCAATTACAAGCTGATGAAGGCGCGCGCCTAAAGGCGCGCGTCGATAATGGTTGATTCATGTCCGCTGCGTTCGGCCATTTCAGCGGCCTTGCGCAGCATGGGCACGATATCGCCGATCTTTTCCGACACGAGATAATGCAATTCAAATTGCTCGCGGATGAAACCGTGCTCGCGCATATGGGCAACGAGCGAGAGCAGCGGCTTCCAGAAGCCGCCGATATCGGCAATCAGCACCGGCTTTGTGTGCTGGGCGAGCTGCACCCAGGTGAGTTGCTCGACAAGTTCTTCCAGCGTTCCAATGCCGCCGGGCAGGGCGACGAAAGCATCCGCGCGCTCGAACATGATGCGCTTGCGCGTGTGCATGTCGTCCACGATGATGAGTTCCTGCGCCGCCTCAAGCATATTCTCGCGCTTGCGCAGAAAGCCCGGAATGATGCCCGTAACGCGGCCACCATGTTCAAGCACGGCGCGGGCGACAGCGCCCATCAGGCCATTGTCGCCACCGCCGTAAACCAGACCTATGCCATTGGCGGCAAGGCTGCGACCGAGCGCCGAGGCTGCTTCGAGGAAAAGTGGGTCGGCGCCGGGAGCGGAGCCGCAATAAACACATATGTTGCGAATCTGGGTCATGTGTTCAATTTCACCAGCCTCTGTGACAGGGTCAAGGCGTGGCCACTGGCTTTCGTCGTCAGCTCGGACTAAACTTCCCCGAAGAGTTTGTTGCGAGTAGCGAAATGTACGGTCTGTCGAGGACTTGGCTTTTTGGCGTCAGCACCGCAGTTGCAGTGGGCGCAATCGCGCTTCTGGCCTGGCGCGTGTTTGAACAGAGCCCGCGATTCTTTTCGCGCGCTCCTGCGCCCCAGAGCACGATTGCCAGCCCGCAGCCTTTGCCCGAGCCCACGCTCGCGCTCAAGGGCGCGTCGGGAGATCGCACCGGCGGCGCGTCCATCTCCAACATGCCGAAATTCGATCTGGTGCGCGTCGAGCCAACCGGTGAAGCAGTCATTGCGGGTCGGGCGTCGCCCGGGGCCTCTGTGCGGCTTCTCAACAACGGTCTGGTGATTGCGCAGGTGAAGGCCGACGAGAATGGCCAGTTCGCCATTGTCCCGCCCGTGCTGCCGCGCGGCGATCATCTCCTGACCTTGCAGATCGAGGGACAGCCTGTGTCTCCGCAGGCGCAGACTGTTGCCGTCGCCGTGCCCGCCGATGGCAAGGGCGAGGTGGTGGTTGCGCTGGCCGAGCCCGGCATTGCCACCCGTATTCTGTCCGACCGCGCGCCTGCAGCCAATAATCCGGCCCCCGGAACGCCTGCGCCCGTGCCGGTGCTTGCCATCCGAAGTGTGGAAGTGGATGAGGCTGGCGGTTTCTATGCCACCGGCAGCGGTGCGCCGGGCTCCATCATCCGCCTCTCGCTCAACGGCGTGGTGGTCGCGAGCGTGCAGACGGGCGAGGAGGGGCGCTGGTCGCTCAAGATCGAGCGCGGCCTGAACGCGGGAGCCTATGCGGTGCGCGCCGATCAGGTGGACGCTGCCGGCAAGCTCCTCGCGCAGGCCGAAGTGCCCTTCGACTATCCGGGCCGCCGCCAGCAGTCAGCCGCCACCACCACACCCCTGACCACCCCAGAGGCTGTGGTGACGCCGCCCTCTGGCGGGCCCGATGCCGTGGTGAGCGAAGTTCATAGCGTTACCGTGCAGCGGGGCGACAGCCTGTGGCGGATCAGCCAGCGGATGCTGGGCGACGGCACGCGCTACACCCAGATCTATGCCGCCAATAATGGGCAGATCCGCAACCCTGCATTGATCTATCCGAAGCAGATTCTGGTGGTTCCCCCGCCTGGCAGGACGCCAAACTGACGTGTAAGGGTGCACGCGTGGTGTTTTCTGCCCTATAAGTCAGACTGTCTGTGAGTCCGCCGCGCGAATCCGCCGGGATGGGCTTCAAGTCCGGCAAAAGAGCTCATGACCCCGCATCATAAATCGCACTCGGCGCAGCCCTCCACCCAGAACAAGATCAAGGCCGAGGCCTCGCTCGCCACCGTCGTGAAACATCTGTGGCCCTATATCTGGCCTTCCGACCGGGGTGATCTCAAGGCGCGCGTGCTTGGCGCGCTGGCCCTGCTGTTTGCCGCCAAATTTGTCACCATCGCCGTGCCCTATTCGTTCAAATGGGCAACGGACATGCTGACGGAGGGCAAGACCGATCTGCCGCTGCCCGTCATTCTGGCGGGGCCGGTAGCGCTCACCGTCGTCTACACTGCGTTACGCGTGTCCATGCAATTCTTCACGCAGGCGCGCGATGCGCTCTTTGCCGCGGTCGCGATGAATGCGGTGCGCCGCATTGCCAATGAAGTTTTTGTTCATCTGCATCAGCTCTCGCTGCGCTTTCATCTCGAGCGCAAGACAGGCGGGCTGACGCGCGTGCTCGAGCGCGGTCGCGAGGCCATCCAGCAGATCGTGCGCATGAGCATGCTCACCGGCGCGCCGACTGTGGTGGAATTCGCGCTGATCCTCGGCGTCTTCTTCTTCCAGTTCGATTGGCGCTATGCCCTGACCGTGATCGTGATGATCGCGGCCTATCTGAAATTCACGACGATTGCGACCGACTGGCGCATTTCCATCCGCCGCAACATGAACGAGAGCGATACCGACGCCAATACGAAGGCCATCGACTCGTTGCTCAACTACGAGACGGTGAAATATTTCGGCGCCGAGGCGCGCGAAGCTGCGCGCTATGATCGCTCTATGGAGCGCTACGAGCGCAACAGCGTGTCGAGCTATGTCTCGCTCGCCGTGCTGAACTCGGGGCAGGGGCTCATCTTCTCCATCGGCCTGATGGTCGTGATGATCCTGTGCATCAACGGCATTCGCAACGGCACGAACACGATTGGCGATTTCGTGCTCATCAACGCAATGATGATCCAGCTCTACCAGCCGCTGAATTTCATGGGCATGGTCTATCGCGAAATCAAACAGGCGGTCATCGACATCGAGATGATGTTCGACATTCTGGGCCAGAATCCCGAAATCAAGGACAAGCCGGATGCGCCTGCGCTGCAGGTGGATCGCGCCGCGGTTGCCTTCGAGGACGTGCATTTTGCCTATGATCCCAACCGCCAGATCCTGAAGGGCGTGAGCTTCGTGGTGCCGGCAGGCCGCACGCTCGCCATCGTTGGCCCCTCGGGCGCCGGCAAGTCGACGCTCTCGCGCCTGCTGTTTCGCTTCTATGCGCCCCAGAAAGGCCGCATCACGATTGACGGGCAGGATATTGCATCGGTCACGCAAACCTCGCTGCGCGACGCCATTGGCATGGTGCCGCAGGATACGGTGCTGTTCAACGACACGATTGGCTACAACATCCGCTACGGCCGCTGGAACGCGACCGATGCCGAGGTCGAAGAGGCTGCGCGCTCTGCGCAGATCGACGATTTCATCAAGAGTGTGCCCAATGGCTACAAGGCGCAGGTGGGCGAGCGCGGCCTGAAATTGTCGGGCGGCGAAAAGCAGCGCGTGGCCATTGCCCGCACGATTCTGAAAAGCCCGCCGATCCTCATTCTCGACGAGGCGACCTCGGCACTCGACACATTCACCGAGCGCGAAATTCAGGTGGCGCTCGATCGCGTGTCGCAGGGCCGCACAACGCTCGTCATCGCGCATCGGCTGTCCACCATCATCAATGCTGACGAGATCCTCGTGCTCGACAAGGGCGAGATCGTCGAACGCGGTCGGCATGAAGAATTGCTGGAGCTGGGCGGCGTCTACCGCGCCATGTGGAACCGCCAGCGCGAAGTCGATGCGGCCCAGGAAGCCCTGCGCAGGGCCGCCGAAGAAGAAGGCAAGAGCGTGCGCGTGGAGATCGAGGCCTAAACCCTCTCCCATCGGGAGAGGGTGGCCGCAGAGCGGCCGGGTGAGGGGTGTCCCTTGGTTGAGGTTCTATCCCCTCATCCGTCACGCTTCGCGTGCCACCTTCTCCCTGTGGGAGAAGGGGATATTTACAACAGCTTTGCGCGCGGAGGCGCAGGCGATTGCGTGCTAGAGTCTTACACGCATTTCGTAGTTGATGATCGAACAGCCACTGGCGACGGTACTTTCGGCACAGACTTCCAGTTTGAAGTAATCTTTGCCGGAGAAGCCGGTTTTGGCCACATAGCGCCATTTTGTCAGGGTCAAATATTGAACTTTGCCTTGACTGGCTTGCTCGAGCACACGTGTTTTCGTGTAGCGATAGGCCCCTGATCTAGATGGTATGCCGTGCGTGATTGTGCATGAACCATTGTCGGTCAAGTAAACGAAACTGGTTCCAACGCTCTTCGCCGGGTCATATTTCTGATTGAATGCATATTTGTCGCATCGCGCGAAGGCGCTGTCGGATCCTGCAATCAGCAGAAGGGCAAACGCCCCCAGTGCGGCTCGCCTGTCGGTGAACGCAGCAATCATTTTCTCCTCCCAAGATTTTTTTAAAAAATCGATCGCAAGCCTTTAAAATCAGCAGGCCAACGAGAAATCCTAATCTGGGCGAAGGCAAAGGCAAAATAGCTCTTAGACTATACCAGCTCGCGCGCAATGGGTGGCGGGTCGCCCTGCATTCTTTGGCTTGGCGCGACATCCACGCTGACGCTGAGTTTCTGGCTGCCGGAGGCCAGGATCACGCCGTCAATCGGCGAGACATCGGCGTAATCGCGGCCGCGTGCGATCACGATGTGATCATTGCCGGCCAGCGCGGCATTGGTGGGATCGAAATCGAGCCAGCCGAAAACATCCCCGCACCAGAGCGACACCCAGGCATGCGAGGCATCTGCGCCGACAAGGCGCGGCTTGCCGGGCGGCGGCAGGGTGCGGATATAGCCGCTGACATAGGCTGCGGGCAGGCCGAGCCCGCGCAGGCCCGCGATCATGATATGGGCGAAATCCTGACACACGCCGCCGCGCGTGGCGAAGGCCTCGGAGAGGGGCGTCGAGACGGCGGTCGCCTTCGGGTCATATTTGAAATCGTCGCGGATGCGCTGCATCAGCTCGGTCGCAGCCTCGACGACGGGCCGCTCCTTGCGGAACGACTCCGCCGCATAGGCGGTGGCTGGACCATGGAGCGGCACGAGGCGGCTTGGAAACAGGAAATGGGCGGGCGCGCGCGGGCCAAGCGAGTCAGATGAAAACGCCGCCTGCCGCACATCTTCCCAATGGGGCGTGAGTGCGGCCGCAGGGGCTGCGCTGCGCTCGACTTCAACGCGCGAGAGCGCGGTGATGCGCAATTCGCGATGGGGCGCATCGAGGGTGACATTGATGACGCGCGTGCCGAAGAAATCGGTGCGGTCGGTGCGCGTGGCAGGGCTCGGCGAGACTTCGAGCCCGCTGTCGAACACGCGCTGTCCCTCCTCATCGCCCGGCAGCAGGCGCAAGGTGCAACGCGTTGCAGCGACCGGCGCATCGTAGCGATAGGTCGTGACGTGGCGGATATCGTAAATCATGCGAGCGACATTTCCCGGCCCGCGCGTGTGCTGCCCGGCCCCTGGAGGAAGTAGCGTTGCGCAATGGCTTCGGCGAGCGCCATCAGCCTTTGCTCGAAGGAGAGAAGCTTGCCGGGGTCGATCAGCTCGGCCTCTTCCACCGAGAGATCGGAGACGAGTTTCACCGCCAGCCGACGCGGCGCTTCCATGATCCCGTCTTCGTGCAGCAGCGGCAGGGTCGCGAGATGCTCGTCGATCCGGTCGGTCTGAAAGGCAACCGAGCGCGGATTGAATGTGTCGAGCAGCACCATGTCGCGCACCGGCGCGAGAGCAACGCCAACGAGATAGCGCGAGCGATAGGTGATCTGCGAGTCGATGAGATCGAGCAGCACATCGAGATTTTCTGCTGTCGCATCCTTGTCGGCGAAGGTGCGCGCAAAGCGGCAGGTGTTGATCGCGCGCTCCACGCGCCGCCCCATGTCGAGGAAGCGCCAGCCCGCTACGCGATTGACGTTTTCCTGCACGAGGCCGGAGAGCGCGGCGATGATGCGCAGCGCCGCATCGGCATGGTCGAAGGCTTCGGCCTCCGGCAGGGCGCCCGGGCCCTTGGAGGACAATTGGGTTTCAAGCGCGCGCAGCAATTGCCAGGCGTCGGGTGAGAGCCGTTCGCGAATGACAGACGCCGCGCGCCGCGCCGAAATGGCCAGCGCCAGCGCCGAGCCGACCTGTCCCTTTTCATGCATGGCGGCAGCGGCAATTTCGGCGCTCGTCGCTTCAAGCATTTCGGGCGCAATCGTGCCCCAGGCCGCAAGCATGCGTACGAGACGCAATGTCGCCTGGCGTCCACTGCCGGTGCCCGAATCCGGGTCCATGACGCGGCTGCACAGGCAGCGCACAAGGCGCAGCGTGGCCTCAGCGCGTTCCATGTAACGGCCGAGCCAGAACAGATTGTCGGCAGCCCGGCTTGGCAGATTGCCGAGCAGGCGCCGGATTTTCACACTGTCGCCGGTGGGCAGCAGCGTCGACATTTCCACCGGCTTGTCAGCCAGCACCCAGACGTCGGCCGATTGCACGCCCTCGCCCATGGAGACGGCGCGCGCATCCGAACGATCGGAGACGCGGCAGAAGCCGCCGGGCATGATTTCCCAGCCGTTTTCGGTAGCCGCCGCATAGACGCGCAGCACGAAGGGGCGCGGCGTCAGCTTGCCGTCTTCCCAAACCGGGGTCGTGGACAATTGCACGACTTCCTGGCCGACATAATCGATCGCGCGTTGATTGATCTGCGCTTCCAGCCGCGCGCGGGCGGCTGTGTCGAGATCGGCGCCAATCAGCGTGCTGCGCTGACCCTCTTCGCCCGGCACGGTCTCGGAGAAAGCGCCCGAAATGGCGAGTTCGTCCAGACGGTCGAGCACGAGCTGGCGCTCGGAGGGCTGGCCGCACCACCAGGTCGCAATATTGGGAAGGCGGAGATCCTCGCCAAGCAGTCGACGCGCCAGTGCGGGCATGAAGCCAAGCAGCGCACGCGATTCGATGAGCCCGCTGCCCGGCATGTTGGCGACTGTCACCGAGCCGTTGCGGATGGCCTGCATAAGGCCCGGCACGCCGAGGCGCGAGGCGGCATTGGCCTCCAGCGGATCGCACCAATCGGCATCCACCCGCCGCCAGATCACATCGGCGCGCTTGAGCCCGGCGATGGTGCGCACATGCACCTGGCCGTCCTGCACGGTGAGATCGTCGCCCTCGACCAGCAGAATGCCGAGATAGCGCGCGAGATAGGCCTGTTCAAAATAGGTCTGGCTGAAGGGGCCAGGCGTGAGAAGGCAGATGCGCGGGTCCGAACGGCTGGCCGATTGCGTCAGCCCCTTGCGGAATTCGCGGAAGAAGGGCGCAAGCCGCTCCACATTCATGTCGCGGTAAAGATTGGGGAAGGCGCGCGAGAGGACGAGACGGTTTTCAAGCGCATAGCCCGTGCCCGAGGGGGCCTGAGCGCGGTCGCCCAAAACCCACCAGCGGCCATCGGGCCCACGCCCGATATCGGCGGCATAGACCCGCAACCAGCGTCCGCCCTGCGGCTTCACGCCTTTCATGGCATGCATGAATTCGGGGCTGCCCGTAACAGCCGCCGCCGGGAGAGCGCCTTCGGACACGAGGCGCGCATCGCCATACAGATCGGTGAGGATGCGCTCCATCAATTCAGCGCGCTGCTTGATGCCCGCTGCAATCTCGCGCCAATCGCGCTCGGGGATCAGCAGCGGCACATGGCTGAGTGGCCACGAGCGCTCGTTGGTTTCGCCATAGACGCGATAGGAGACGCCGAGATCGCGGATATGCCTGTCGGCGGCCGCAAAGCGGCGCTCGATCTGGCCATCCTCGATGCGCGACAGCGCGTTGAGAAAATGCTGCCAATGAGCGCGCGGTGCGCCTTTGCCATCGATGAACTCATCATGGATGCCGGGCAGGGGCTCATAGCCCGCAGTCCAATCCTCCACACGCCGAACGGAGCCCGCGCTGCGACGTGCAGTGTTGCGCGGGCCGGGCGATACATCGCTAGGCAAAAGACCTCCTCAGATCGAGCGTGAGCGGGAATTCCGCTGTGGGGATTTCCCGCGGCAATTCGATCGCGCCCGGAGTATGGCCGTGATTCTGGAAACGCGCGAGCCGCCTGGCCTGTGCTTCGTATGAATTCACAGGGAAAGTATCGTAACTGCGGCCACCCGGATGGGTCACATGGTAAACGCAACCGCCAAGCGAGCGTCCGTTCCAGGTATCGACAAGATCGAAAGTCAGCGGCGCATGGATTGGCATGAGCGGATGCAGGCCCGAGGCCGGCTGCCATGCCTTGAAGCGCACACCAGCCACCGCCTCGCCCGATTGACCGGTCGACGTCATGGGCAGCGGCCGCCCGTTGCAGGTGATGGCGTGACGCCCGGGCACGAAACCGCGCGCATGGACCTCGATCCGCTCCACCGACGAATCGACGTAACGCACAGTGCCCCCGACGGCGCCTTCTTCGCCCATCACATGCCAGGGCTCGAGCGCCTGACGGAATGTCATCTGGACGCCGCCCTGTTCCACCTCGCCATAGAGCGGGAAGCGGAACTCGCGCTGCGCCTCGAACCAGAGCGGATCGAAATCATAGCCCGCGCCGCGCAGGTCGTTGAGCACGCCCTTGAAATCTTCCCAGGCGAAATGGGGCAGCATGAAGCGATCGTGCAGCGTAGTGCCCCAGCGCACGAAATTGCCCTGCTGCGGCTCGCGCCAGAACCAGGCGATGATCGCGCGCAGCAGCAATTGCTGGGCAAGCGACATGCGCGCATCGGGCGGCATTTCAAAGGAGCGGAACTCGACAAGCCCAAGGCGGCCTGTCGGCCCATCGGGCGAGAACAATTTGTCGATGCAGATTTCCGCACGATGCGTATTGCCCGTCACATCGACGAGCAGATTGCGGAACAGACGGTCGACGACCCAGAGCGGGACGCGCTCATCGCCCGGACGCGGCACCTGCCCGAGGGCGATCTCGAGTTCGTAGAGACCATCATGGCGTCCCTCGTCGATGCGCGGGGCCTGACTTGTCGGGCCGATGAACATGCCGGAGAAGAAATAGGACAGCGAGGGATGGCGCTGCCAGTAGAGCACAAGGCTCTTCAACAGGTCGGGGCGGCGCAGGAAGGGCGAATCCTGGGGTGTCGCGCCGCCAAGCACGACGTGATTGCCGCCACCCGTGCCGGTGTGGCGACCATCGGTGAGATATTTGTCGGTGCCAAGCCGCGTCTGGCGGGCCTCTTCATAGAGGGCGACCGTATTGTCCACCGCCTCGCGCCAATTGGCGGCCGGATGCACATTCACCTCGATCACGCCGGGATCGGGCGTGACTTTCACGACTTCAATGCGCGGATCCTGCGGCGGCGGATAGCCTTCGATATGCACCGGCAGGCCACAGGCTTCTGCGCTCTGTTCGAGCGCCGCCAGCAATTCGAGATAATCCTCCAGCCGCTCGACGGGCGGCATGAACACACAGAGCACGCCATCGCGCGGCTCGACGGCCAGCGCGGTGCGCACCTCGCCCTTCACCGCGACTTGCGCGTTCTGCATCTGCCGCGTGTTGTCGGGGGCCACCTGACTATAGACGCGCGCAAGCTCGGCCGGGTCGGCCAGGGGCGCGCGCGGCTCGGTGGGGTCCTGGGGCATGATGTAGGGATAGGAGGCGGGTGGCACATAGGGCAGGGATTCCAGCGGCAGGCGGAAGCCGGCCGGCGAATCGCCGGGGATGAGCATCAGCTTGCCGCGGCGCAGATCCCATTTCTCGCTGCGCCAGCGCGGCGTGGCGTCGGCCTTGGTGTTCCAGCGCTGCACGGGCAGCACATAGCTGGCGGGTTTGGAGAGCCCACGCTCGAACACGCGGATCATGCGCGCACGGGCTTCCGGATCGTCGATCTTGGGATCTGCCGGATCGACATTGGCCGGCAGGTCGCCTTCCTTGATCATCCAGTAAGCTGGATCTTCATAGGCCGGCATCACGCAATCGACCGGTACGCCGAGGCGCGTCGCTGTATCTTTCACGAATTTTTCGGCATCGCCGATGAGCGAAATCGTGTCCTTGAACTTGCCGCGTCCGCTTTCATCCGCGATCAGGTCGGGGTTGCGCCAGATCGGCTTGCCATCCTTGCGCCAATAGAGCGCGAAGGCCCAGCGCGGCAGGCTCTCGCCGGGATACCATTTGCCCTGTCCGTAATGCAGGAAACCGCCAGGCGCAAAGCGCGTGCGCAGGCGTCGGATCAGCGCATCGGCATAGGCGCGTTTGGTTGGCCCGACAGCGCCCGTGTTCCATTCCTCTGATTCAAAATCGTCAATCGACACGAAGGTCGGTTCGCCACCCATGGTCAGGCGCACGTCGCCGGCTACGAGATCGGCATCGACCTTGTCGCCCAGCGCATCGAGGCGCGCCCAGGCTTCATCTGAAAACGGCAGCGTGACGCGCGGCTCTTCGCGGATGCGCGTGATGTTCATCGCGAAATCGAAGGTGCAGGTCGCAGGCTCGACGAGACCGGAAACCGGTGCGGCAGAGCGATAATGCGGCGTTGCGCACAGCGGCAGATGGCCTTCGCCACACAGCAGGCCCGAGGTTGCATCAAGGCCGATCCAGCCTGCGCCCGGCACATAGATTTCAGCCCAGGCATGGAGATCTGTGAAGTCGTGATCGGTGCCTTTGGGCCCGTCGACGGAATCGACATCGGCCTTCAGCTGAATGAGATAGCCCGAGACAAAACGCGCGGCGAGGCCAAGGTGGCGGGCGAGATGAACAAGCAGCCAGGCGGAATCGCGGCATGAGCCAGATCCCAGAGACAGCGTCTCTTCGGGCGTCTGCACACCGGCCTCCATGCGGATCACATAGCGGATTTCCTGATTGAGCCGCGCATTCAGCCCGACAAGGAAATCGATCGTGCGCATTTTCTCTTTTGTGACGCCCGCGAGATATTTATCAAAATGCGGACCCTGCGCTTCCGTCTCCAGATAGGCGACGAGCTCGGCGCGCTCTTCGTCGGGATAGACGAAGGGAAATTCCTCGGCATAGGGCTCGACGAAAAAGTCGAAGGGATTGATGACCGACATTTCCGCCGTCAGATCGACCTCGATCTTGAACTGCGTCGCCTTCTCGGGAAATACATGACGCGAAAACCAGTTGCCGTGCGGATCCTGCTGCCAGTTCACGAAATGCTCGGCGGGCGACACTTTCAGCGAATAGCTTAGCACGCGCGTCCGGCAATGGGGAGCAGGACGCAAGCGGATGACCTGGGGCCCGAGAGCGACGGGGTGGTCATAGGTGTAGCTCGTGACATGATGGAGCGCGACAAGGATCGACAAGGGCAAAGACTTTCGCCGAGAGGGCATTGCAGGACCGGGCGCATATAACCCGAGCCTGTAGTCTCTGCCTGCCCCACGTCGTGTCAATCGAAACAGGCTTTTCGACAGGCAGGAAAATACACTTTTGCCTGCGCATTGATCGTCCTGCCAAACATTGTGACAGGCGTTGCGCAAAGGGGATGCAAATCAGGCAAAATGCTCCGGGGCCTGCGGTGGGCGATGAACCAGCTCCTGCACGAATCCGAGCTTGGCGATCGCCTGCGGCGACAGGACGAAGGGATAAAGATCGGGCTGGCCCATGCTGCGATTGAGCGAATTGACCGCAAAGCAAAGGGGCAGCCAGGCGTCGATCAAATGGCCAATGTCGCGCGCGTGATGAGCGTCGACATCGATCTGCGAAGATATATCGGCGGCGGCGCGGATGCGCGGATGCACTTCGAGCCCGAAGGCATTGGCGGTCTCGAGCGTATCGACGATGTGCAGATAATGCGCGAAGGTCTCGGCAAAATCCTCCCACGGATGGGCGCTCGCATAGGTGCTCACATAATGCATCTGCCAGTCGGGGGCGGGCCCTTGCGCATAATGGCGCTGAAGGGCAGAGGCGTAATCGGCGCGCTCGTCGCCAAAAAGTGAGCGAAAGGCCTCGATGCGCCCGCCATCGCGCACAAGGCGCTCCCAATAGAAATGCCCGATTTCGTGGCGCACATGGCCAAGCAGCGTGCGGTAGGTTTCGCCCATGTCAGTGCGCCGCTTCTCGCGTTCGCCATCATCGGCTTCGCCAAGATTGAGCGTGACGAGCCCATCCTCATGGCCCGTCATCACGGGCGGTCCGCCCTGCGCGCTCGCCAGAATATCGAAGGCAAGCCCCTTGGCGTCCTGTGCCCGCGTGGGCAAGGGCAGATCGAGTGCGAGCAGCGTATAGATGAGGCGGTGCTTGGCGCTCTCGATCCGCCGCCAGCGCTCGAGATGCTGAGGCTCGGCGAGATCGGGGATCATGCGGTTGTGTCGGCAGGACACGCAAAGCGTCTGAGCGCTGTCGTGCGGCACGAGCCAATTGCAGACGCCCTGCGTCGCATTGGTGCAAAAGCGCCAGCGGCTCGCTGCACCCGGTTGGGCCTCCTGCCAGAGATCGCCCCCCGCAGGCTCCAGCGCCATCAATTGCCGCGCCTTGGGATCAAACCCCAGCCGATGGCCGCATTTTTCGCAGAGCGCATTCTCGAAAAAGAGCGGCTGGCTGCAAACCTGGCACTGGAAAAGCTTCATCGAAATTGTCTTTCTCGGGCGCAGCTTTTGAGCGGGAGGGGACGCAATTGCCCTCGCCAACGCCTCGTCCGGCATCAGAGATCCGGCTTTCTTCTGTGTTTCATTATAGGCAAGTTTGCCTGCGCGCGTGACTTCCTGCTCCCGATTTGCGAAAAGGCGACAGAACCGGAGCCACAGCCAGCCCATGTCCATGCTCGATTCCGTCCGCCGGCAGATCGTCCCGATCCATCCGGAAGGGTATAAATTCATCGCCATCTTTGCGCTCGGCGCCGTGATCCTCGCCTGGATCTGGTCGCCGCTGGGCTGGATCGGTGGCATCCTCACCGCCTGGTGCGCCTATTTCTTCCGCGATCCGCCGCGGGTGACGCCGCTGCGCGAGGGCCTCATCGTGTCCCCCGCAGATGGCATTGTCTCCTCCATCGGCTATTTCGTGCCTCCGCCCGAGCTTGGCCTTGGCGACAAGCCGCTCTCACGCATCACGGTCTTCATGTCGGTCTTCGACTGCCACGTGAACCGTGCGCCTGTGACAGGCCGCATCACCCGTGTTGCCTACAAGCCCGGCCTTTTCCTCAATGCCGATCTCGACAAGGCCAGCGAAGACAATGAGCGCAATTCGCTCATCATCGATACGCCGCAGGGCCGTTTCGGCGTGGTGCAGATTGCGGGCCTCATCGCGCGCCGCATTCTCTGCTTCGTCCGCGAGGGCGATTCGATTGGCACGGGCGAGCGTTTTGGCCTGATCCGCTTTGGCTCGCGCGTCGATGTCTACATGCCCGACAATGCCGTGCCGCTGGTGGGCCTTGGCGCGCATGCGATTGCCGGCGAGACCGTGCTGGCTGACCTTTCTTCGGTCGAGCCCAGGCGCAGCTACAAAGTCGGCTGAGCCGGAAAAACGGGGTATAGTGTGACCATCGAGCAGGACGGAGCCGCAATGAACGAGCAGGGCACTCCGGTGAATGGGCAGCGCAAGCGCGGATTCTCGCGCGTGCCGATGCGCATCGTTCTGCCCAATCTCGTGACGCTGCTGGCGATCTGTCTCGGCCTGACGTCCATCCGCTTTGCGGCGGAGGGCAAGTTCGAGATGGCGGCCGTCTTCATCGTCTGCGCCGCCGTGCTCGACGGGCTCGACGGCCGGCTCGCTCGCGCAATCGACGGCACCTCGCGGTTTGGCGCTGAACTCGATTCGCTTGCCGATTTCGTGGATTTCGGCGTCGCACCGGCGTTTCTGCTCTATTTCTGGAGCCTGCACGATATCCGCAGCCTTGGCTGGTTTGCGGCCATGGTCTTTGCCATTGCGGCGGCGCTGCGCCTCGCGCGCTTCAACGTCATGATCGAAGATCCTGACAAGCCCGCCTGGCACGCGCAGTTTTTCGTCGGCATGCCGGCGCCCGCCGGCGCCATCATCGCCATGCTGCCGATCTATCTGCGCTATTCGGTGCTGGGCCTGCCCGACAATCAGTTCATCGTCGCGCTCGAGATTCTCTATGTGCTGGCCATCGCCTTCCTGATGGTGAGCCGCATTCCCCATTTCAGCGGCAAGCAATTGGGGCGCGTCCCGCGCGAATATTTCATCCCCGTGCTCTTTGCCGTGGCGGCCTTCGTGCTGCTGCTGGCGACGTTCACGATGGAAGTGCTGATCGGCCTGACGCTGGCCTATCTGGCGCTCATTCCTCTTGCGGTTCGCCGCCATCAGGCCTTTTCACGCCAGGATGAGGCCGCCGCTCAGGTGGCTGCGCCCCCTTCGGAGGCACAACCAGGCTGAAACTTTGCGTGTAAAAGCGTGCGTTTTGCGCTTTTGCCGCTGTTTCCTGCAAGATTGCGCTGGCGGGGCCTCCTCTTCAGTTCACAAATCGTCCGTTCTCGATTAGGGTCCGGGCACTTCACCCATGGGCACGGTTCGTCAGGACCGCCGGAGACCGGGAGCGCATCGCTCCGGATCGGACTCCGGGAGGGCCTGCCCGCCGCCGGAGATGCACTGAAACATGTCGAAAGAAGAATTGCTGGAGTTCCCGGGCGTGGTGAGCGAGTTGCTCCCCAACGCGACGTTCCGCGTCAAGCTCGAGAATGACCACGAAATCATCGCTCACACGGCAGGCAAGATGCGCAAGAACCGCATCCGCGTGCTCACGGGTGACAAGGTGCTCGTTGAAATGACGCCTTATGATCTGACCAAGGGCCGGATCACTTATCGCTTCAAGTAAGCTCTGGCCTGCGGTGGCGGGTCTTTTGCCCGCCCCGCGGCAAGCGGAGAAATGGTGCGCGTGACCCACGAAGCCCAGTCGCAACGACAGGAAACTTGGCGCCCCAAACTCGTGCTGGCTTCGGCCTCGCCGCGCCGTCTCGCGTTGCTGCAGCAAATCGGCTTTGAACCCGATGCGCTGCTGCCCGCCGATCTCGACGAGACGCCCCGCCGCAACGAATTGCCCCGCACACTCGCGGCGCGCCTTGGCCGCGAAAAGGCCGAGGCTGCCGCAGCGCTCGTGCAAAAGAACCCCGATCTTGCTGGGGCTTTCACGCTCGCCGCCGATACGGTGGTGGCGGTGGGTCGCCGCATCCTGCCCAAATGCGAAGTCACCGACGAGGCCGCCGCCTGTCTGCGCTTGTTGTCGGGTCGCGCGCATCGGGTCTTCACCGGCGTCACGCTGGTGACACCCAAGGGCGCCGTGCGCAATCGCCTGGTGGAAAGCCGCGTGCGCTTCAAACGCCTCTCCGACGCCGAGACGGAGGCCTATCTCGCCTCTGGCGAATGGCGGGGCAAGGCGGGCGGCTATGCCATCCAGGGCCTCGCAGGAGCCTTTGTCGTCAATCTGGTTGGTTCCTACCCGAGCGTCGTCGGTCTGCCGCTCTATGAAACCATGTCGCTTCTTGCAGGCGAAGGCTATCCGGCCCATCTCCTCTGGCTCAACCGCGTCTGAGCCCTTCGGTGCACGCATGAACATAGCCAATGACAATACGGCGGCGAAAGCCGCACCCTGTCCGATGTGCCGCAAACCTTCGGTTGAGGCCTATCGCCCGTTCTGCTCGAAGCGCTGCGCAGACCTCGACCTCGCCGGCTGGCTTGGCGGACGCTATGCGATTCCCGCAGCCCCGACCGATCCCGACGAGGACGAAGACGCCGCGCCCGCCAGCGCACCCCGCCGCCACGAGGACGATTAAGCCCGCGCGCACAGGCGCTTTGCGCCATCCTTCAGGAAAATTTCGGTTTGTGTGCGGAAAGCGCGCGCGATGGCTGGACAAGTCGCCGCAGCCTTCCTATAAACCGCCCACTCTTGAGGCGCGGCTAGCCGCGCCCGAGACGCCCGGGTAGCTCAGTTGGTAGAGCATGCGACTGAAAATCGCAGTGTCGGCGGTTCGACTCCGTCCCCGGGCACCACTTCCTTACTTTCCCATCTAAATATTTTGGCTTTCTTCTCTCATTCCCAAACTTTCCAGTTTGGGAATTCGATTGCTAAGCCCTCGGCTCATTGATCAGCCACACAACCGGCACATCGAGTGTCTGCGCGATCTCGCGCAGCGTCTCTGGCGTTCCGGTGCGCCGACCCAACTCAAGGTCGCTGAGATAGCCTTGGCCAATGCCGGTCAAAAGCGAGAGCTCCATTTGCGTCTTGCCGCGCCAGTTGCGCAGGGCCTTCAGGATGCTTTCGCCTTTCAATATGCGCGCGCTCACCTCCGCCGGCAAAGCACCGCTTTCACCGCGCTCAAGCGCGGCCTTGCGTTCGTCGTAGATTGCGATGTCGGCTGCCATCTCCTCAGCTTCCGACACAGCATCGACAAGCGCCTCGTACTCGGATCTGGTGAGGACAACGAGTTCGATGCCATTGGCCTCGATAAATTTTGGATTGATGTCCATGGCCTCAGTTCCTCGTGTACGTCGTCGTTGAGCGGCGACCGATGTAGATGGCGAGGATCGTGGTCGCGTCCTCGTCGAAGATCACCCGGTAAGCGCCGACCCGCATCCGAAAACCTGCGCGCCCCTGAAGCGCGATGACATTGCCGCGACCCCAGATCGCATAATCTTCCAACGCGCTTTCGATCGCGGCCTGATCGTGCTCAGGGAGCCTCGCGAGGTCTTTCGCTGCAGCGTCTGTGAGGATGATCGTTTTCATAGTCGCACAATCGCATATTATCGCCGCATGTTAAGTGGCTTCGCGATAAAAAGCGATATCTTTAATCCGGGGCTCCAGCCCTCATCTGTGTCCCAATTGCCCCAATTCCCGGCATCGCTGTGCCAATGCACCGATTGCGCTCCTCCGGGGCTCGCATTGCTCAGCTTGACGTGATACCGACCGGCCAAATCTTACGGCTATAGCTTGGCTTTTCCTGATCCTTACCAAGGACCAGCGCTGACCCTAGCCGATCATTGCAGGGGCTGGGCCGATGAAGCACGAGAGCAGGCACGATCATTCTTCTTCGTCATCGTCCAAGCTGACGATTGCCGCGCTCGGGGTCGTCTACGGCGATATTGGCACCTCGCCGCTCTATGCGTTCAAGCAATCGATCGAGGCGATCGGGGGGCCGAGCGAGACCAACATTCTGGCCATTCTGTCCTTGATGATCTGGTCGCTCATCATGGTCGTTACGGTCAAATATGTGTTCGTGATCCTCAAGGCTAACAATAACGGGGAAGGGGGCACCATTGCCCTGACCTCGATTGCGCTGGGGCTTGTGAAGTCGCCCAAGGGGCAGTGGGCTGTTCTGGCGGCGGGCCTGATCGGCGTCTCGATGTTCTATGGCGACTCGATCATCACACCGGCCATATCTGTGCTGAGCGCGGTCGAGGGGTTGAACATCATCACCCCGGCGCTGCACGCCTATATCATTCCCATAACCATGGTCCTGATCGCCGGCTTCTTCGCGATCCAGCGTTTTGGCACGAGCGCCATCGGCCGCTACTTCGGTCCGATCATGATCGTCTGGTTCCTGACTTTGGCCGGGCTCGGGCTGCGCTCCATCTTCGATAATCCCCATGTGCTGATGGCCATTAATCCTGCCTATGGACTGGGCTTTATCGCCGCCCATCCGGGTCTCGGCTTTGTCGCGCTTGGTGCTGTCGTCCTCTCGGTGACAGGCGGCGAGGCGCTCTATGCCGACATGGGGCATTTCGGCATCATTCCCATTCGCCGCACCTGGCTGTGGATCGTGCTGCCCTCGCTGATGCTCAATTACATGGGTCAGGGCTCGCTGCTTCTGTCCAATCCGCAAGCGCTCGAGAATCCCTTCTATCTGCTCGCCCCCTCGTGGATGCTGCTGCCGATGGTCATTCTGGCGGCTGCTGCCACCATCATCGCCTCGCAGGCAGTGATTTCGGGCGCCTTCTCGATCACCAATCAGGCCGTGCAGCTCGGCTATATTCCGCGCATCAAGGTGCGCCACACGTCTGCTGAGGAGATGGGGCAGGTCTACGTCAATTACGTGAACGTGTTCCTGTTCGTCTGCGTCGAGCTGCTCGTCCTCTCGTTCCGCTCATCGGAAAATCTGGCCAATGCCTATGGCATTGCCGTCACCGGTTCGATGGCGATCGACACGGCGCTCGGCTATCTGGTCATGGTGCGCAAGGAACATTGGAAGCCGCTTTACGCCATTCCGCTGTTTGGCATTTTCCTGACGGTCGATCTGGCGTTTTTCTCGGCCAACACGATCAAGTTCTTCGAGGGCGGCTGGTTTCCGATTGTCATCGCGGGCGCGCTGTTCTTCGTCATGATGGCCTGGAACACCGGTCGCACACGCCTGCTTGAGGCGCGCAACAAGCGCAAGCAGCCGCTTGACGCCTTCCTGGCCTCGATCAAGCAGAACGGGCCGTTGCGCGTGCCCGGCACCGCCATTTTCATGGTGCCCGATGTCGTCAACGTGCCTCATTCCCTGCTCTACAGCCTCAACCATTACCGCGTGCTCCATGAGCGGGTGATCCTGCTGCATGTGAAAACGGAATTGGTGCCGTGGGTCGCCCAGGAGAACATGATCGACGTGAAGCACCTCGACGGCAATTTCCACGCGGTCACCTTGCACTATGGCTTCTTTGAAATGCCGCGCATCCTGCGTGCGCTCGCCTATCTGCGGGTGCATGATTTTCACTTCAAGCTGCAGGATGTGTCCTTCTTCATGGGCACCGAACATCTCATCAACAAGGCCGATACATTCTGGGCGCGCCTTGCCGACGGGATCTTCATTTTCCTGCACAACAACATGTTCCGCGCCCGGGACTATTTCCAGCTTCCCCACGCACATGTCGTCGAGGTCGGCGGGCAGATCGAGATCTGACACCGCGCGCACCGCAACAGCGTCGAAAACCAAAGAGAGCGCAGCCATCCTGGCCTGCGCTCTTTTTTGTGGCATCGACACGCGCGATGCGCCCAAACAATAAGCGGGTTGGGCGCTTGCGCGACGATCAGTCTCGTTTGGCTGCTCATGCCTGCACCAGCGTGCCCGGTGGCATAGCGGTTGCTTCGCTTTCAGCACATGCGTTGGTGACCGGTGCTTGCGCTGGAATGAGAGGTCTTGATGCTACCCGGTTTTCTGACACTTTCAGGATTGGACGCTCTTTATCGCAGTGGCGCTGCCACGCCCGCCGATGTCGTTCGCTCTGTCATGAAGCGGATCGAGGAGTCGACCGATCGCGCGATCTGGATTTGCCTGCGCCCGCTTGATGAGCTTGTGGCCGAAGCCGAAGCGCTGGCGCTTGAGGGGCCCTCTGCAGACAAGCCGCTCTGGGGCGTGCCCTTTGCGGTGAAGGATAATATCGATTGCGCCGGGCTGCCGACGACCGCGGCTTGTCCGGCCTTCGCTTATGAACCCGCGAGCGATGCTTTTGCTGTCGCGCGTCTGCGCCGTGCGGGCGCGATCCTGATCGGCAAGACCAATCTCGATCAATTTGCGACGGGGCTCAATGGCACGCGCTCGCCCTTTGGCGCGCCGCGCAGCGTGTTCAACGCCGATTACGTGTCGGGGGGGTCCTCGTCGGGTTCGGCTGTGGCTGTGGGCGCGGGGCACGTGGCCTTTGCGCTGGGCACCGATACGGCGGGCTCCGGGCGCATTCCGGCGGCCTTCAACAATCTTGTCGGCATCAAGCCAACCAAGGGGCTCGTCTCCAATTCCGGCCTTGTGCCAGCCTGTCGCAGCCTTGATTGCATCACCGTGCTTGCCGGACATATGGGCGATGGCGATCGCGTGCGCCAGATCATGCAGGGCTTCGATGCGCGCGATGTCTATGCGCGCGCCATGACGCCCCGCGCCTTGCCCCAGCACGGCCTGCGCTTTGGCGTGCTCGGTGCAGCAGAGCGCGAATTCTACGGCGACGCGGAGACAGCCGCCCTTTATGACGCCGCCATTGCTCGGCTCGAGGCGCTGGGCGGCATTCGTGTCGAGATCGATTATGCGCCCTTCCGCGAAAGCGCGGCGCTGCTCTATGGCGGGCCTTGGGTGGCCGAGCGGTTCGCGGCGGTCGAGGATTTCTTTGCCCGCCATGCCGAGGCGATGGACCCGACTGTGCGCGCCATCATTGCGGGTGCGCAGGCCATGAGCGCGGTCGACGCCTTCAAGGGCGCCTACGATCTCGAGGCCTATCGCCGCCGTGCGGATGCCGAATGGCGCAAGGTGGACGTGCTGCTGCTGCCAACCGCGCCCACTATTTACAAAGTCGCCGATATGCTGGCCGATCCGGTGCGGCTCAATTCAAATCTCGGCCGCTACACGAATTTCGTGAATCTGCTCGATTGCTGTGCTGTCGCCATTCCTGCCGGCTTTCGTGACGATGGCCTGCCCGCAGGCGTCACCTTGATTGCGCCTGCTTTTGCCGACGATGCGCTTGCTGCACTGGCCGAGCGTCTGCATCGCGCACACAGCTTTGGCATGGGGCACGATCGCGCCGCGCCTCTGCCGGATGTGTCTGTGCCACCACCACAGGCAAAACCGCTCATCAGCGTGGCTGTGGTTGGCGCGCATCTCACGGGCATGCCGCTCAATCACCAGCTCACGGACAGTGCGGGCGTGCTGTTGAAGACCTGCAAGACGGCCGCGCATTACCGGCTGTTTGCCTTGCCCAATGCCGTGCCGCCCAAGCCCGGCCTTGTCCATGCGCCGGGCTTTGCGGGTGAGGGGCTTGTGGTCGAGATCTGGGGCCTGACGCCCGCGGCCTTTGGTGAATTTGTCGCGCTGATCCCCGCGCCCATGGGCATTGGCAAACTTGTGCTTGAAGATGGCACAAGCGTCAGCGGCTTCATCTGCGAGCCTTATGCGCTTGAGGGCGCGCAGGACATCACATCCTTCGGCGGCTGGCGGGCCTATCTCGCTGCGAAAAGCGCGTAAAAAAACGACGCCGGCGATTGGTGCGCCGGCGTCGTGATGATCATCTTAAGGCTGTGGCTCAGGCCTTTTTCAGAAAGGCCGTCTTGAGCACGAGGCCCTTGACCTTGTCGGCATTGCATTCGATTTCCTCGACGTCACCCGTCAGGCGAATGTTCTTGACCAAGGTGCCGCGCTTGAGCGTGACCGATGTTCCCTTGACCTTGAGATCCTTGATGAGGGTCACGGAATCGCCGTCATTGAGGATCGTGCCGTTGCTGTCGCGTGTGTCGTCGGTCATATATTCCGTGTCCCTGTTGGATGAGATGAAAGCCTGCCGGCTCAGAGCTGGCGCAGATGGTCGAGCACTTCCTCCACATGCATCACATCGGCATATTTATGATGCATGTCGAAGAGGTTCATCTTGTGGGTGAGTTGCGCGCGATCGAAGGTGCATTCCTCGACGACGCTCACCTGATAGCCGGCTGAGAAACCCTCCACGACGCTGGCGCGTACGCAGCCCGAGGTTGCTTCTCCCAGCACGATCAGGCTGCGGATGCCAAGAATGGCCAGATGCGATTTCAGCGGCGTGCCCTCGAAGATGCTGGCGCGCTGCTTGCGGATGACAATGTCGTTCTTCTGCACCTCGAAGGCGTGATAAATATCGTAATCATCCGCGCCGGGCGTGGTCTGGCGACGCTTGGTCGAGGTCGCGTCTGCGGGGCGATTGTTGGCCGCAACATCCTTGGTGCAGAAGATGATCGGCACACCTGCGGCGCGCGCTGCCGCAAGTACGGCCTGCGTCGGTGCAATCGCCTGATGGGCATAGATGCCGCAGGAATTGGGGTATTTTTCTTCAAGCTCATAGGGCGAATGCGGGCCGCCGCGATAGACGACATTGTAGAGATCGATGGCCAGCACGGCGGCATTGGGGCCGATCATCGTGTCGCGCACATAGGTCTCGTAGAGCTTCAGATCTTCCGGCGGGACGACATCCTTCCAGCAATGATCTTCGAACTTGTTCTTGCTGGCCATGATGCTCTCCTGCTGCTGCGCGCGTTTATGCCCCGTTGTAGCGAGGTGAAACGCCTTGCGCTAGCCGATGAGTCCTTTCATGGGCGCGATCACGTCCGATCCCGGAAAAACGCTTCGCCGCAGCACGTCTGGAGTGAGGCCAAGATGGTCGGCAAGAAGGCCCTTGATCGGCGCGCGCAGGTCGGTTGTGGGCTTCAGGTCGCGCCCTTCGAAAAGATGTTCCTGTCGCAGGCCGGGCCAGTCGGCAATCACGCGCCCGCCGCGCACGGCGCCGCCAACCAGAAACGCGACTGTGCCCGTGCCATGGTCCGTGCCGGTGGTGCCGTTGATGCGCGCGGTGCGGCCAAATTCCGTGATGACGAGAATGATGGTGGAAGCCCAGCGTGCGCCAAGAATGGTCTCGAAGGCCGCAAGGCTTTCATCGAGCCCGCCGAGCAGGCGGGCGAGCGCACCTGTCGCGTTGCCCTCATTGGCATGTGTGTCCCAGCCGTCGAAGGCCAGTGCCGTCACGCGCGGCCCGTCTTCTTGCGCCATCAGCCGCGCCGCGCCGGTGGCGATCTGTTTCATGGCTTCCACGCCACCCGCCGGGCCGCGCGCCTCCTTGCCATTCATGCCTGAGCGCGTGGCCATGCGGTCGGCAGCCAGCCCGCGCGCGAGTGCATCGGCGAGTGGCTGGTCATTGTCGCGATAAAGTGCCAGCAAGCGCGTTGCGAGATCCTCATCCGCGCGCTGGAGCGTCTGCGGAGCCCAGCCGAGGACGGGGGCCTTGCCGCGCATGATGAGCGGCGTCATGGCGCCAACGCTAAGTCCCCCCTGGCTGGCGATGCGCTCGCCCTTGGGCAAGGCCTGCAAGACACGGTTCATCCAGCCGCTGTCTGTGAGGCCTGGCCGTGGCTGGCCGCTTTCGAGAATATCCTGCCCATCGAAATGCGAGCGCGCGCGATAGGGCGTGGCGGTGGCATGAATGGCGAGCGCCTGGCCCGCTCTGTAAAGCCGCGCGAAATGCGGCATGGCGGGATGGAGCGCAAAAAAGCCATCCAGCGGCATGGCAGGGTTTGGCCCCTGCGCGGAGAGCGCGAGCCCGGCGCGCAAGGCCAGATAATCCGGGTCGCCAATGGGCGCTATGGCTGACAAGCCATCCATTGCGCCGCGCAAGATGATGGTGACGAGACGCGGATCGCGGCCCTGCGCGGCAAAGGCAAAACGTGGCGCATAGGACCAGGCGGCAAGGGTCGCCGTTGCGCCAAGAACGCTGCGTCGTGAGAGATGTGCCTTCCAATCGCCCATTTTTTGTCCCTCAGCAGCGTTGAAATTCGGGAGACATGAACGCAAGCGCCAGCCCCTGTGCGCGGCTCTCGGCGCGCGCAATGGCTTGGCGGGTTTGTGCGGAGGCTGACGGTCCGAAGGTCTGGTCGAGAAGTGCGAGCGGATCGACCCCGCTATTCAGCCTGCCCCAGAAGGCGGCAATGTCGAGCCGCACGCTCATGCCCTCGGGCGAGGCCCAGGCTCGCTCGATGTCGGGCCACCCGCTGGGGTCAGGCGGATTCCAGAAGGGCTGACCCATGAGAATGAGATGGCTGAGCAGAGCGCCAACCTCGGGCTTGCGTGGGGCTGCGCGCAGGAGAGCTGCAAGAAACAGCTGCGGCGAGCGTATTTTTGTCAGCGGCGCTGACCAGCATTCAGGCGCATCGACAAGCGCGCGGGTGACGCTCATCAGATCGCCATTGCTCGCCTTGAACGCGACCTCCAGCCTTGCGACAAGCGATTGGGGCGGCTCGTCGGCAAGGAAATGACGCGCCAGCTTGCGCGCGAGATGGCGCGCGGTCGCGGGATGGGTCGCAAGATCGGCAAGCGCCGCGCGGCCCTGCGCAACATCCTCTTGCGCATAGGTCTTGCCGAGCACTGTCTGCGCGCCGGGCTCATGGCGCACGGGTGAGAAGGTGAATCGCCCGCCGTAGAAAAGATCATCCTCGCGGTTTGTCACAGTCCATCCGGTGAGAATGCGGGCAAGGCTCGTGACATCCTCCTGCCCATAGCCGCCATCGACGCCAAGCGTATGCAGCTCCAGGATTTCGCGCGCGAGATTTTCATTTAGCCCGCGTTTGCCGGCCGCACCCGTGCGCGATTGCGGCCCGGTGGAATTTTCATTGTCGAGAAAGAGCAGCATGGCGGGATGCTGTTCGACCGCCTGAAGCATATCGGTGAAACGACCCAGCACATGCGGGCGTATGGCCTCGCGCTCGAACGCGCCGATGCTCGCGCGCAGCGCCGGGCCCTTGTTGAGCGAAATCGCAAAATGATTTGTCCAGAACAGCACGAGCCTTTCAATGAATGGCGTCGGGCTCGCAGCAAAAGCGGCAAAGCGCACAGCCGCTTCATCCCGATACAGCATTTGCTCTGCGGTGGGCGGCAATGGCTTGTCGCTCGCTGTGGGCTCGCTTGACGCCATTCGCTTGCGCTCATCTTCGCGCACCAGTGCAAATTTGCGTTGCTCACGCAGGGCCTGATCGCTTGCCGGCAGATCGCTGCGCGAGAGCGGTGCAGGCCGCGCGAGCTGATCGCGCACGAAGGCTTGCGGGCGGGCGAGCGCCTGGGCCAATTCGCCCGCACCAGCCCCGAAACCGAAGCGGTGGAGCGCAATCAGGGCCGGATCGGAACGGAGCGGCAAGACAATCTCCAAAGGTCGTGCGAACGCATCTCGAAGGACGGTCGCGCCTGTAAAAAGGCAATACAAGATGTATCGCGTTCGACCGCCCCTGAAACTTGACACATTGGCGGAGCGCCGCCGTAATAAGCGCGAGCGGCGCCCATCAAGAGTGCGCCCTCGAAATCCTGCGGGGAGGGCGAATTATGGGCTTGAGAACATTCACGACCGGCGCGCTCTGCTGCCTTCTGTCGACGACCGCTGCTCTTGCTCAGGAGCGCGTCCAGACCATCGATCGTCTCGTCTCCCACATCTCGACCGTGCCTGCGATTGCAGGCAAGCCCATCGATCTGTTCGTGCGCGAGAAAGTGCCGGCCTCGATCCTCAATGCGCCCGATGGCAAGGCCCCTGCAGGCAAGGTCGTCCTGATGGTGCATGGCGGCTATTCGCCCGCGACGCTGGCTTTCGATGTCGCCTATCGAAATTATTCCTGGATGGAATATCTCGCCAAGCGCGGCTACGACGTCTTCGCGATGGATATGACCGGCTATGGCAAGTCCGGCCATCCGATGATGGATGATCCCTGCAATCTCGATCCCAAGCAGCAATCCCTGCTCGTGCCGAAAAATCTGGCCGCGACCTGCGCACCCAAATATCCGTTCGAGCTCGTCAGCAGCGATAGCGAAAGCGCCGATATCGACCGCGTGGTCGATTACATCCGCACCTTGCGCGGCGTCGACAAGATCGCCCTGATCGGCTGGTCGGGCGGGGGCATTCGCACGGGCACTTATGTTGGTCGCCACCCCGAAAAGGTTGAGAAGCTCGTCATTTTCGCCTCCTCCAATTACAGCCGCAAGAATCCCTCGCAGCGGCCCGATGTTCTGCCCAAGCCCGGTGCGCCCATGACCATGCAGACGCGCGATGTCGGCATCGGCAAGCGGTGGCTTGGAACCTCGAAATGCCCCGCCAGCATCGAGCCCGGCATGCCCGATTTGATCTGGAATTTGAATGTCGAGCTCGATCCCGTCGGCGCGACCTGGGGCACAGGTGGCCTGCGCGCGCCCTCGCGCACCTATTGGGGCTGGAACGGCGAGGGCGCTGCCAAGGTGAAAGTGCCAACCCTCATCATGGTGGGCGAGCAGGATGACCTGACGCGCTCCAACAATGAATTGTTCGATGATCTCGGCACGGACAGGAAGGCCTTTGTCGGCATTGCCTGCGCCACCCATTTCATGGTGTGGGAGCAGCAGTCGCGTGTGCTCCATGCCGCCTCTTACGAATGGCTCAAGAGCACGAGCGTGAAGGGCAAGGCCAAAGGCCGTTTCCGCGCCGATGAGAAGGGCGTCATTGCGGCCGTGAAATGAGCGCGGCGAGGCCCCCTCTCGAAATCAGCGAACAGGGCTATTTTTTCTGCGGCGGGCGCTATTTCGATACACCCGACGGGCGCTTCATGTCCGGCCAGATGTATGTCGAATTCCAGATCCCGCAGCACCGCACGCAGAATGTGCCCATCGTCATGTTTTCCGGCGGCGGACAAAGCGGGCTCAATTACACCGGCACGCCGGACGGGCGTGAAGGCTGGGCGCAGTTTTTCCTGCGTCGCGGTTATGCGGTCTATGTATGCGATCAGCCCTCGCGGGCGCGCTCGGCCCATCAGCCGGAGACGGGTGCGCTGACGCGCCATTCCGTCGCGCGCGTCGAGCAGCAATTCACCGCGCCCGCGCGCTCCAAACTCTGGCCCCAGGCGCAATTGCACACGCAATGGCCAGGCGCCGGTGTCGCGGGCGATCCGATTTTCGACCAATATTATGCGCAGAGCTTTCCCTCCCTCGCGCGCTTTGCCCAGCAGCAGGCGCTCAACCGCGATGCAGGCGCGGCGCTGCTCGATCGGATCGGGCCCGCAATCCTGCTCACCCATTCGCAATCTGGCACCTTTGGCTGGCTCATTGCGGATGCGCGCCCCGGCCTAGTCACGGCCATTGTCGCCATGGAGCCCTCAGGCCCGCCGGTCCGCGACATGGTGGCAAAGGGTGCGCCGGACTGGTTCGAGGATGGCGCGTTCACCAAGCCCTTTGGGCTCACAGCCGAACCGCTCGCCTATGATCCACCGCTTGCCGATCCCGCTGATCTGCATTTCGTGCGGCAGGACATGGCCGATGGGCCGGGTTTGATGCGCGGCTGGGCGCAGGCCGAACCCGCGCGCAAGCTTGCCAATCTCGCCCATATCCCTGTGCTCGTCGTGCAGGGCGAAGCCTCCTACCACGCGCCCTACGATCATTGCACGGTGCATTATCTGCGGCAGGCCGGCGTTGATGTGACCTTCCTGCGGCTCGCCGATCTTGGCATTTTCGGCAATGGCCACATGCTGATGCTGGAAAAGAACAATGCCGAAATCGCCGCTGTTGCGGCCGATTGGCTGGCGGGATTGGCTCAAGCCACGTCGGACGTCGCCTGAAAAAAGCGCACGCCGACATCGCGCCTTGCGATGCAGATGCTGGCCCAGGTATCGGCCTGCGGGCGAAAGGCGTGCAGGGTAAAGGCCTCTGCGGCCGCCCTGTCCCCGCCAATGGCGCGCAAATCTGCGGGTGCATAGGGCGTCAGGCTGACATCGAAGCCTGACAAGGGATTTGTCAGAAGTCCCGCGCCGCTGGTTTTGACAAAGGCCTCCTTGCGGGTCCAGCAGGCATGGAAAGCATCGAGCCGCGCGGCCTCGGGCAGGCTTGCCAGCGCGGCAATTTCGCTTGGCGCGAAATAGGTCTCGGCCAGCCGTTCCATGCGGCTCACCGGACGGATGATTTCGAGATCGATGCCAACGGGCGCGTCGGCCGTCACCGCCAGCAGCGCGAGGGCGCCGGAATGCGACAGGTTGAACTGCGGCGCGTGCGGCAGGTCGAGCCAGGGCTTGCCGTGTGGCCCGAGCGCCAGCGGCAGGGCGGCGGGGTCAGTCCCCAGATAATGGCCAAGGATGAGGCGGAGCGCCGTGCGGGCATGGCGGAATGTGTCGCGCGCGCCCGCATGGCTCATCCGCGCGGCGCGGGCCTGTTCCTCAAGGCTCAGAATCGCCGCGCAGGGTGCAAGGGGTGTTTCGAGGGGCACAAGCCAGACATGCGCGCTTGCTGCCTCCAGCACGGGCGCGGGGCCGGCGAGGGAGCGGGGGCTGAAAACGGGATCGAGCGTGGCCATGGAGCCTTTTTAGCACGCGCCGGGTGCATTCAACCATCTGTGCGTTTCGTTCGTCCCTTGTCTGTGAGACAAGGCCTGAGACCTTGCTTCCGGAGAATGTGCGTGCCGCCCTGGACAGACCGCAAGGGCCGCCTTGCCCCCCTCAAGCTTGCCATTTTCATCGGGCTGTTCCTGCCGGGCCTGTGGGTGGCGTGGCAATGGTGGCAGGGGGATCTCGCGCCAAAACCCGTAACGGAGGCCCTGCACCAGACGGGTGCCTGGAGCCTGCGCATTCTGCTGGCCTCGCTTGCGGTCACACCCTTGCGGACGGTCGCGCACTGGCCGCGCCTTGTCGATACGCGGCGCATGATCGGCGTTGGCGCGCTGGCCTATGTGCTGATCCATTTCGCACTCTACATCTATGACCAGAGCGGCGACCTTGTGCGGGTCGCCTCCGAAATCGCGCTGCGCTTCTATCTCACCATCGGCTTTGTCGCCCTCGTCGGGCTGACTGCGCTTGGCATTACCTCGACCGATGGCTGGGTGGCGCGGCTTGGCAGCCTGCGCTGGAATAAATTGCACCGCACGATCTATTGGCTGACCATTTTCTGCCTCGTCCATTCCTTCCTGCAATCGAAGGTGGATGTCAGCGAGCCGGTGATTCAGGCGGGCGTGTTTGTTCTGCTGATGGGCTGGCGCTCCTTGCAGGCGCGCAACCTGCGCGGGCCTCTGGCTATGGCGGGGCTGGCCTGCGCCAGCGCGCTCGGCGCGGCCCTGCTCGAGGCGGGTTGGTATGCCGGCAAGACCGGGGTGGACGCCAGCCGCGTGCTGGCCGCCAATCTCGACCCCGATATGGCCATGCGCCCGGCAAGTTGGGTATTTCTTATCGCTGTGGCGCTCGTGCCGCTGCGCCTGCTCGGGCAAAAGCGCGCGCCCCAGCCCCGCGCGCGCAAGGTCGGCGGGCCCCGCGCGGCGTGACAAGCATTGTCCGCGCACGATCAGGGGTGGCGTTTGCAGGCAAATCGGCGTAAGAGAAAACCCTTCGGCGGCCGTGAGAGCTGCCCCGCGTGCGCAAGGCCCAAGGCCGCGCCGCCCATCTCGAAGGTTCTTTCTTGCCCTTTCCCGCGACCACCCCGACCCTGGCGAGCGCGCTCGCCGCGCGCGACTATCACGAGCCGACACCCGTTCAGCTTGCCGTTCTCGAACCCGAAACGCAGGGACGCGATCTTCTCGTCTCCGCGCAGACCGGCTCAGGCAAGACCGTCGCCTATGGCCTTGCCATAGCTCAGACGCTGCTCGACGAGGCTGAATATTTTGGCGCCGCCGGCGCACCGCTGGCGCTCATCGTTGCGCCCACCCGCGAACTTGCCCTTCAGGTGCATCGCGAGCTCGCCTGGCTTTATGCCGGTGCCCGCGGCAAGGTCGTCGCCTGCGTGGGCGGCATGGACCCGCGCCGCGAACGCCAGATGCTGGGGCAGGGCGCACATATTGTTGTGGGCACACCTGGCCGTCTGCGCGATCACATCGAGCGCAAGGGCCTCGATGTTTCCGAAATTCGCGCGCTCATCCTCGATGAAGCCGATGAAATGCTCGACCTCGGCTTCCGCGAGGATCTCGAAGAAATCCTCAAGGCGACGCCGCCCGAGCGCCGCACGCTGCTGTTCTCCGCGACCTTGCCCAAGGGCATTGTGAAGCTCGCGCGCGATTATCAGAAAGACGCGCTGCGGCTTGAAGTCGGAGCAGGCGAAAGCGCCCATGCCGACATCGATTACCGCGCGCTGCGCGTGATGCCGCATGAAATCGAACATGCCACCGTCAACCTTCTTCGCTTCTATGAATCGCCGGGCGCCATCGTGTTCTGCAACACGCGCGAAGCCGTGCGTCGCATGCAGGCAGCCCTGCTCGAGCGCGGTTTCAACGCTGTCGCGCTGTCTGGCGAACTCAGCCAGAACGAACGCAATCACGCGCTGCAATCCCTGCGCGATGGCCGCGCCCGCATTTGCGTGGCCACCGACGTTGCCGCACGCGGCATCGATCTGCCCAACCTCAATCTCGTCATTCATGCCGACCTGCCCAACGATGCTGAAATTCTGAAGCATCGCTCGGGCCGCACCGGCCGCGCCGGGCGCAAGGGCATTGCCGTGCTCCTCGTGCCAATGTCGCGCCGTCGCCGCGCCGAGGGCCTGCTGGTGGATGCCGGCGTGCAGCCTGAATGGGCTGGCCCGCCGACCGCCGAAGACGTGCGCAAGCTCGATCAGGAACGGTTGCTCAAGGACGACGTGCTCAGCGAAGAGACGAGCGAGGAAGATCTGACCCTCGCCCGCGCGCTGCTCGCCGAACGCTCGGCGGAAGATGTGGCGGCTGCGCTTGTGCGCATGTATCGCTCGCGCCTTCCCTCGCCCGAAGATGTCAGCGATCCGGGCTTTGGCCGCGATCCCCGGCCCCCGCGCGCCTCCTCGCCGCGCGATGGCGTTGCCTCGTCCTCGCCCCGCAGCGCCGGCCCGCGTGGCAATGGCGTCTGGTTCCATATCGACATTGGCCGCCGCAACAGCGCCGATCCGAAATGGCTCCTGCCGATGATCTGCAAGCGTGGGGATGTCACCCGTGACGCCATCGGCGCGATCCGCATTTTCGACACCGAGACGAAGTTCGAAGTCGGCGTCGATCAGGCCGATGCTTTCGCCGCCGCATTGCTGCGCCCCGGCAAGCCGAGCAAGGACGGTCAGGCCGATCTGAAATTCACGCGCATGGACGGCGCAGGCGCTGTCGAAAAGCCGGCCTTCCGCAAGAAGCCCGATTTCGACAAGAAGCCCTATGCCGGCAAGGGCGCGTTCAACGACCGCGCTGAAGGCGGCGCATCCGAGCGTCCGAAATTCGCCAAGCCTGCCTTTGGTGACAAGCCTGCCTTTGGTGACAAGCCGAAATTCGGCAAGCCGGCGTTTGGCGACAAGCCCAAATATGACAAGCCCAAGTTCGAGAAACCCAAGTTCGATGGGCCCAAAAGCGACAAGCCGAAGTTCGAGAAGAAGTTCGACAAGCCGAAAGCCGAAGCCGGCAACGACGGTTCCAAGCCGAAATTCCGCAAGGATCGCCCGGCCGAGTGAACCGCTCTAAAACTCGCTCGTTCTCCCGTCAGCGCGGCGTCGTCGCGCCTGATCGGGAGAGACGGGCATGGGTTTGATCTGGACCATCATCATCGGTCTCGTGGCGGGCGTGATCGCCCGCCTCATTTCGCGCGCTCCCAATGAGCCGAGCGGCTTCATCATGACAGCACTGCTTGGCGTGGTCGGCGCCGTGGTCGCGACCTGGCTTGGCCAGGCGATTGGCTGGTATGGCGTCAATGATCGCGCCGGTCTCATCGGGGCTGTCGTGGGCGCGCTGGTCGTGCTTGCCATCTGGAACATGGTCGCGGGCCGTCGCGGCGTCAGCAACACATTGGACGACTCACGGCTTTAGCGCCGCCGCCTGCGCCTGCCAGTGCTTTCCTTGCCGCGCGCACCTTGCTAAAGCCTGCGGCAAGGGCATTGGGGCAAGCGCGCGATGTGTGAACTTCTCGGCATGAATGCGAATGTCCCGACCGACATCCGCTTCAGCTTTGCGGCGCTCGCCAGGCGCGGCGGCGGCACGGGCCCGCATCGCGATGGCTGGGGCATTGCCTTTTATGAAGGGCGCGGCGCGCGCACTTTTCACGATCCCCAACCCAGTGCGCATTCCGAAATTGCCCGCCTGCTGCGCGATTATCCGTTGAAAAGCGAGATCGTCATTGCCCATGTGCGCCGCGCCAATCGCGGCAAGGTGGCGCTGGAAAACACCCATCCCTTCACCCGCGAAATCTGGGGCCGCGCTTTCACCTTCGCCCATAACGGCCAGTTGAAGGGCGTGAAGAAATGGCCGCTTGGCCTCTATCAGCCGATTGGCGCGACCGACAGCGAACATGCGTTCTGCTGGCTGGCGGGACAATTGCGCGAGCGGTTTGCCTCGCTGCCCGCTCCCGCCGTGCTTGACCGCGCGCTTGAGGCCTTGTGCCTGGAACTCGCCAGGCTCGGCGTGTTCAATGTGCTGCTGAGCGAAGGCCGCAGCCTCTATGCCTTTTGCACGAAGACCTTGTTCTACATCGTCCGCAAAGCGCCCTTTGGCGTGGCGACGCTTGTGGATGAGGATCTGCGCATCGACTTCTCGCAAGTGACAACGCCCGACGATCGCGTGGCGGTGATTGCGAGCAATCCACTGACGCGCGATGAAGTGTGGAGCCAATTGCCGCTTGGCCGGCTGAGTGTGTTCAGGGGCGGGGTGTTGGTTTAGGACGGATGGGTCGTCATTCCATCTGGCGGCAAAGATGGATTGCCGCGTCGCTTTGCTCCTCGCAATGACGAGGCCAAGCATAAAAAAGGCCCCGTTTCCGGGGCCTTTTTGCATTCCTTAGACAACCGTCTTCTTTGTGTCCGCGTCCGCCTGCTTTTCATACCAGCTCGGATCCATGCGGCAGTCGACGCCGTTCTGCTTCAGGGTCTCTTCATATTCCTTGCGGATGTAGGGATCTTCCATCCAGTAAGGAATGGCCGTGCCGCCCTGATTGACGTCGATGGCCGTGTAATCGGTGTGCTTCTCGCCTGGCGCGCCGGGGTCGCGGCCGGGGTTATGCGGGCCAAACCATGCGCTGAGACGGAAGTCTTCCTTCGAGACGGAGAAGTGCTGGTGATACCAGCGCGCGCCGCCGGGCGCCGCGGTGACGAGACCGACGGGCTCGTAATCGAGGCGGTTGATCTGGTCGGCGAAGCCGTTTTCCCACGGACGCTCGCCGCAACGCTCGGGCCAGCTGTAGGTATAGCCCTTGCCCTTGAGGCAGATGAGCACGGCGGCCGAAGTATGTGCATGGCCCTTGGAATAGCGGCCATTCTCGTGCTGGCCGATCCAGAAGTAGAACACATTGTTCGTCATTGCGGGCTCGACGCGGCGATAGCCAACCGAACGGCGGTTATCGAGCGGGAGTTCGCAATTGATGACGTCGGGGATGAAGTTCGTCTTGCGCTGGGCGAGGCCACGCACCGGATCGGGCGAGATTTCGTCCTTGGGCTTGAAGAAGTCCTCGTCGCCGCTGAACCGATCGCGGAAGACGAAGGGGTTGTTGAACACGGCTTCAACGCTGTTGAGCTGGTTCATCACATTGGGCGCCGTCGTGCCTGCGAGCAGCAGCGCGCCGCCCGAGGTCGCGTTGACGTGGCGATACCAGGCGTTCATCGGGATCGAGAACATCGAGCCCTTCTGCCATTCGAACACGAGCTTCTTCGTGTCGCCTTCCTGCCAGACCTCGGTCGTGCCGCGGCCTTCCACGACGAGGACGATTTCCTCGTACATGTGCTTCTCGGGGTTCAGCGCGCCACCGGGCGGCACTTCAACGACGTAGCAGCCCCATTTCGTTTCCGTGCCGTAAAGCTGGATAAAATGGCCCTTGCCGCCGCGGCGCTTCCAATTGTGGAGCGGGAGATCCTGCACCTTGCTGATGCCGATGCCGCGGAAAACCGGGAGGCCTTCAGCTTCCATCCAGGCATCATAGGGCGTCGGCTGCTTCTTGAACTCGCCGAAGCCCGCCTTGCGCGTGCCCGAGGGCTCATGCCAATGCTGGACGCCGTCCTTGTCGTTGGGATCATGCGGCATGGGGGTGTTTCTCCTCTTTCTTATGAAGTTTACTTATTGAAGTTCGCCGATAATAGAGGCGAGCCTGTCGGCTGTCTCCTTCGGCGTGGCCATAATTTCAGTGACGATCTTCTGCAGCTCCTCGCCCGAGACCGGATCGAGTTCCATACCGGCGCGCTTGGCGTCCTCGACGAAGGCAGGATCCTTGACCATCTGGTCGAAAGCCGCGCGCAAAGCCTTCACGCGCTCTTCGGGCACGCCCGGCGTCGTGAAGATGGGACGCCCGATTGTGGCGGGCGACGAGAGAAGCTTCAGAACCGCGCGGTCAGACTCAGTCTTGGCGAGGTCCATCAGCAGCGGCACGTCCGGCAGGTCGGGAGCCTTGCGCAGGCCGATCTGGACGAGAATGTTGATCTTCTTGTCACGTAGCCAATCGGGGCGGGTGGATTTGTAAGACGCCCAGGAATTCGACCCACGGCCCGCAACCTCGCCCTTTTCCATGGCGAGATTGATGTCGTTGCCGCCCGGATAGCCGAGGATGATCTTGAATTTGGTCCCGATCAGCGCGTTCATCGCCTTGGGATATTGCGAGGAGGTGGAGCCGCCGGTCGCGCCCATGGGCGCTTCCTTGGCCATCGCATCCTCGATGGTCTTGATGCCCGAGGTGAACCAGGTCGCCGTGACGTTGTTCTCGGCGCTCGGGTTGCCGATATAGATCAGCTTGGTCGTGTCGAACTGGATCGTCTTGTCGCCCACAGCCTGCTGGAGCGAGAGCGACTGGTCGGCGGTGGCCAGCACCGAACCGTCCTTGGGGGCGATTCTGAAGACATAGGCGGTGGCCACGCGCGAACCGCCGCCCGGCATGTTGCGCGGGATGATGCTGGGCGCACCGGGGATGAAATTGATCATGTGGCGCGCGACGAGGCGGGCGTAAGTGTCGTAGCCCCCGCCCGGCGTATAACCGATCACGAGATCGATCTGCTTGCCCTTGTAGAAGCTTTCGACAGCCGTCTGCGCCTGCGCCGGAAGGCTCGTGAACGCGGCGAAAAATCCAAATGCGCCGGCAATCGAAGCAATACGGAAATTCATTTTCAACCCTGTGTTTTCAACGTTCGTGGCCGGATCTGTGTCCAGCCTCAGCGCTGATGATGACTGGCACAGACACAGACAAAAGTCTAACCCCGCGGCTTCAAAAACTCAGGGACGGACAGCAGGAGTCTCGATCGCCATGCCGGCGGCCCGCTGCATCAGGAAAAGCTCAAGCTCGATATATTCGAGCCCGCCATAGGTAAACGGCTCGGCCCGTGTGCCGATCATGCAATTGCGCAAGCGGCGCTGGAGGGAGCCGGTGGCCTGCCATTCGAGCCTGTAGAGCGGGTAGCCGGTCGGGTGGGCCTGTGGAATGAGCGCTGCGCCCAAATGCCCGCCCGCGTTCTCATCATGGCATTGGGCACAGGAGAAATTGAGCTGGCCCATACGCTGGGAATAGAGCGCCTTGCCGGCGTCGCGAAAGGGCGTCAGTCGCGCGTCCTCTGGCGGGGCGATGGGCTGCCCGCGCGATTGCAGGCCGACATAAGTCGTCAGCGCCACCAGCTCGCGGCTTTCGCGGGGCAGGGGCCCGGCCTGCTGGCGCTGGTCGCGGCATTGCGAGATTCGGCCTGCGAGATCGAGCGGGCGCTGGCTGGCTGTGTCGAAGGCGGGATAGCGGGCGGCCACGCCCTTCATGCTGGCGCTGGCCTCGCCGTGGCAGCTCGCACAGGATGTTTGCGCGGGGCCTGCCGGCGCGCTCCAGAGGCTCTCGCCCTCCAGCGCGCTCAACATGCCGGGATTGGAGCTGTCCTCGCGCTGCATGGCCTGTGTTCCCGGGCCCATATCATCGAAGCCCGAGCGGCGCGCATCCTCTGCCCGCGCGCCTGCGCAGAGCGCCAGCGCCGCAATGACACCTGCGCTGCGCAGTTCATTCCACATGGATCGGCGCTGTCTGTACCTGGGTCTGCCCGTGATTGTCAGTCCAGCTGAACACGAGCGCGCCGCTTTCGGTCGCGATGGTGGTGAAGGCAAGGAACGGGTTGGCTGTAATCGCCGGGAAGAGCTCGGCCGAGAAAACGACCTCGCCATTATAGGTGCAGACGAATTGCGTGATGATGTCGCGCGGCACAAGCTTGCCGTCGACTCCGGTGCGAAAGCCCGTCTCCATCGGATGCGCCATCAGCGTCTTGATCTCTATGATCTCGCCGCGTTTGGCCTTGGCCGGAACATTTATGAGCGCGCGCGCCATGGCTCTAGTCCTCCACGCAGGCTGGCAAGGTGACGATGACTTCGCTGACCGCGCTCCAATAGGAGCCATCGGACAGTTCTGCGATTGCGGTGATGAATTGTGTGTCGTTGAGGCGCATGCGCGAGGCGACCGAAGCGCGCCCGCAGCGTGGCGTCAGTGTGAAGATCGCCACATCGGGCAGGGGATTCTTCTCGTTGAAAATGCCGATGCGCGTGACGTGATCTGCCTTTGTCATCGGGCTTTCCACAAGGACGCTAAAGGGCACCGAATTGCCGTTCTCGACGAGCAGGCTGATGTCGAATGTCACGCGGCCCTCTTGCACGCGCTTGCCGCCTGTAAAGGCCTTGATCGCCTGTTCCATGATCTCGGGCGTTGCGCGCGCCGGGCGCGTGAGCGTGATCGTCAATGCGCCCAGACCAAGCGCGAGTGCGTTACGCCGTGTTGTTGCGCTTCTCATCAAGCCGCCATTCATTTGCTTTGCCCTGCATCGTCGTCGCGCAATGTGCGCAGATAGGCAACCACATCTTCAATCTCTGGCGCGTTCAGCAAGGTCTTCCCGCGAAAAGCGGGGGCCACGCGCGCGAGCCCGTCGATCCGATAATAGGGCGGCATGATCGTCTGCCCGTTCACTTTCGTGCCATCGACCATGCGCAGGCGCAATTGCCCCTCGCTCATCCGCGCGCCAACCCCAGCAAGGGTCGGCGCAAGATCGCCCTGAAACCGCTCTTCAGGAAACGACCCCGTATGGCAGAGCAGACACAGGCCCTTTTGCCGCTCGGCAACAATGGCGCGGCCCCGCACCGGATTTCCGGGCTGGCCGGTGAGGGACGCGCGGATCTCGCCATTCTCGATCTGGTATTGCACAAGCTCTGCGGCCTGACAGGGACCGGGCAGAAATGCCAATGCAAGAAAGGCCGCAGGAGCGCGCATGGGCTCAACCGAACACTTCGCTGGTGATGGTCTTGTACCAACCATCCGCGAAACGCGCTTCGGCTGCGCGCACCGCGCGTGATGCATTGGCCGGGCTCACGCCGCCAGCGCCCGCAATATCGGTGAGCAGCCCCTTTGCCGGCGCATAGACGCCTGCAACCGAAATGCCGTAATCGGGCGCGACCAGCGAATAGCAGGTGTTGATGAGTTTGGGTTCGGGCGCCTGCGCGCCGCGCAGCATCAAGGCAACCGCCTGCGCGCAGGCTTTGGCCTGTGCATTGGCGGCGAAAGCCGATTTCGGCATGCCGCCCGCAATCGCGGCATCTCCGATGACATGAATGCCAGCTTGCGCGCGCGCCTCGAAGGTCACGGGATCGATCGGGCACCACCCGGTTTGGTCGGCGATGCCGGACTCGATGGCGATGCGGCCTGCGCGCTGCGGGGGAATGACATTGCCGACATCGGCGCGATGTTCGCCAAATTCCGTGACAAAGATTTTTTCGTCCGCCTTGACTTCCACCACCTTGCCGCCGCCCGACAGGCCGACCCATTCCACCATATCGCCGTAGAGCTCTTTCCACGCGGCTGTGAAAAGTCCCTGTTTTGAAAAGGCATCTTTGGTATCGAGGATTAGCAGCTTGGAGCGCGGTTTTTTCGTCTTGAGATAATGGGCGATCAGGCTCGCGCGCTCATAGGGACCGGGCGGACAGCGGAAGGGATTGGCGGGGGCGGAAATGATGACCGTGCCGCCATCCTCCATGGCCTCGAGCTGGGCGCGCAACAGCAAGGTCTGCGGGCCCGCTTTCCACGCATGGGGAAGACGTTCGCTCGCCGCCATATCATAGCCCGGCAGCGCGTCGAAGCGCATGTCGATGCCCGGCGCCAGCACAAGCCGGTCATAGGCAAGCACGCTGCCGTCGGCGAGCGTCACATTGCGTGCGGCGCGGTCGATGCGAATTGCCGCCTGGCGCGCGATGCGCACGCCCTGCCGCTCAATCGCCTCATAGGTGAAGCTCTGCTGCGCCATATCGCGCAAGCCTGCGATCACGGCATTGCTGAAGGGGCAGGAAATATAACTCGCGCTCGGCTCGATGAGCGTGACCTCAAGGCCTTCGCGTTGCAGAAAGCGCGCGCAGGTCGCCCCTGCATAACCACCGCCGATGACAACAACCCGCGCTGCGCCTTGCGCCAGCGCCGGGGACGCAAAAGTCACTGCGGCCGTGGCGGCGGCGCTTGCCAGCACCATGCGGCGGGAGGGCTGCGACAGGTTCATTTCGCCACGCTGAGCCAGGCCGCAATGGCCTTGCTTTCCTCGGGTGTGAAGCCTTTGGCGATGCGGGTCATCAAGGTGGCCTCGCGCGCGCCGCTGCGAAATTGCTCCATAGCGGTTTCAATGTCGGCAGCTGAAAGCGGAGACAATGCGGGCAGGCTCGTGTCTCGCGCGCCATGGCAGCCAAGACAGGCTGACGCACCCGCAGGCGCAGCGCTGACATCGCGCAAGCTCTGGGCTTGGGCCCCAGACAAGGGGAGGAGCGCTGTGAGCGCTCCTCCGATCGTGAGAGCGAAGACGGCTGTCTTTCGCTGGCGCATGGCGTCAGGCCTTGCGCAGGTCGGTGTTCTTCAGCGGGATCGAGCGAACCCGCTTGCCGGTGGCGGCAAAGATCGCATTCAGCACCGCCGGTGCGGCGACGAAAATGGTCGGCTCGCCAACGCCGCCCCAGAACCCGCCCGAGGGTACGGGGTAGGATTCGACGGGCGGCATTTCAGCCATTTTCATCACTTCATAGGTGTCGAAGTTTTCCTGCTCCATGCGGCCGTTCTTGGCCGTCATCTCGCCGTAGAGAAGCGCCGAGAGACCATAGGCAAACGAGCCTTCGATCTGGGCGGCGACCTGCTGCGGATTGACGACATGGCCGCAGTCGGTTGCGGCGACGATGCGGTGGATCTTTACCTCGCCCTTGTCACTCACCGAGACTTCCGCCACGGCGGCGACATAGGAGCCATAGCCCATGTGCTGGGAAATGCCGCGATAGACGCCCGGAGCCGTGGGCGTGCCCCAGCCAGACTTTTCCGCAACCGTATTGAGCACGGCAAGGTGCTTGGGAAACTTCGCCATCATCTTGCGGCGGAATTCCAGCGGATCCTGCCCGGCGGCATGGGCCATCTCGTCCATGAAACATTCGAGATAGATGGCGTTCTGGTTGTTGTTCACGCCGCGCCAGAAGCCCGGACGGAACGGCGAATTGCGCATCGCATGGTCGACAAGCACGTTGGGAATGTCATAGCCGAAC
This sequence comes from Beijerinckiaceae bacterium, assembly GCA_947370975.1. Classification (GTDB taxonomy): domain Bacteria; phylum Pseudomonadota; class Alphaproteobacteria; order Rhizobiales; family Beijerinckiaceae; genus Terripilifer. Next base: position 83,507 of record CANBNG010000010.1, on the reverse strand, counting down.
TGGCCTTCCGGCCCCTGTGCATTCAGGCCCTGGAACGTGCCGGGGTCGCGGCCTTCCACCAGCGCTTCGGGGCGCAGGCCTGCCAGAATCGATTGGCCGGAAATCCGCATATGCAGGCCAACCACATTGCCCTTGTCATCGAGCGCGCCAGTGAGCTTGCACTGGGTGGTCGGGTGATAGGTGCCATGCGTCGTGTCCTGCTCGCGCGACCAGATCAGCTTGATCGGCGTGCCCGGCATTTCCTTGGCGACAAGCACAGCCTGGCGCACGAAATCATGGCTTGAGGAGCGACGTCCAAAAGCCCCGCCCGGATTGAGGCGGATGACATCGCATTTGTCGATTGTCAGCCCGGAGGCGGGCACGGCCGTCGCCAAAGCCGCTTCGGCATTCTGCGTCCCCGTCCAGACCATGCATTTGTCGGCGGTCCACTGCGCCGTGGCGTTCATCGGCTCCATGGTCATGTGCGACTGGTGCGGATAGGCGTAGACCGCCTCGATCTTCTTGGCCGCGCCCGCGATGGCAGCAGCGACATCGCCGGATTTGTTGCCGACGAAAGCTTCCTTGGCGTCGAGCCCTTCCTTCAGCATGGCGGCGATGGAGGCGCTGGACGCATTGGCGTTGGCGCCCTCGTCCCAGACGATCTCGACGGCCTCAAGCGCGGTCTTGGCGCGATACCAGGTGTCGGCAATGACCACGACGGCATTGCCGTCGACGGTGAGAACCTTCTTCACGCCAGGCATTTTCTCGGCCTTGGCAGCGTCGATGCTCTTCACCTTGCCGCCGGGCACCGGGGTTTCCTTGATGGCGGCATTGAGCATGCCGGGCATCGTGAAATCGATCGAATAGACCTGCGCACCATTGAGCTTGGGCGCGGTGTCGAGACGCTTCAGCGGCTTGCCGGCAATCGTCCAGTCCTTCGGATCCTTGAGCTTGATGTCCTTGGGCGCTTCGATCTTGGCGGCAGCGAGCGCCATCTTGCCATAGGTCGTCGAGCGGTTGGAGGCGGCGTGCGTGATGACGCCCTTCGACGTCTTCACCTCTGCCACCGGCACTTTCCATTCATCGGCAGCCGCCTGCATCAGCATGAGGCGCGCAGCCGCGCCGCCCTTGCGGACGTAATCCTCGGAGCCACGGATGCCGCGCGAGCCGGCGGTCTGGAAATCACCCCAGATGCGCTTGCGCGCGACGTTCTGGCCCGGCGTCGGATATTCGGTCGTCACCTTCGACCAGTCGGCATCGAGTTCCTCGGCCACGAGCTGGGCGAGGCCGGTGAGCGAACCCTGGCCCATGTCGATGCGGGCAATGCGGATCACCACCGTGTCGTCGGGCTTGACGACAACCCAGGCGTTGATCTCGGGCTGGTTGGCGGTCTGCGCCACGGCGAAGGGAATGTGGAAGCCAAAAGTCAGGCCGCCGGATGTAGCTGCGGTTCCGGCAAGGAAGCCGCGGCGCGAAAGATTTTGCGCAATGGTCATATCGATCCTCCCGAAATGGATTAGCCGCGTTTCGTGTTCGAAGCGGCGAGCTTGATGGCGGCGCGGATGCGGTTGTAGGTGCCGCAGCGGCAGATGTTTGTCATCTCCGCATTGATGTCCGCATCGGTCGGGTTGGGCTTGGTGGCAATGAGCGCCGCCGCCGCCATGATCTGGCCGGACTGGCAATAGCCGCATTGGGGCACATCGAGCTCGGCCCAGGCCTTCTGGATCGGATGCGTCACGTCGGGCGAGAGGCCCTCGATGGTGACGATTTTCTGCGCTTCCGTGAAGGAGCTGACAGGCAGGGAGCAGGAGCGGGTGGGCACGCCATCGACATGGACGGTGCAGGCGCCGCAGGCCGCAACGCCGCAGCCATATTTCGTTCCGGTAAGGCCAACCTGCTCGCGGATAACCCAGAGCAGGGGCGTGTCCGCCTCAACATTTATGTCGTGCGTTTTGCCATTGATAGTGAGGCGCGCCATTCATTCCTCCCGAAATTCCGTCGTCAGCCGGCCATTTGTCTGGACGGTTCGCATGATGACTTTATAGGGCAGGACGTTGCTTAGGCCAGATGCCGGGATCTCGAAAACAGGGAATAGTGCGAGACGTCTCGAACAATTTTTGAGGAGAACACGACGGTCAGGGCAAAGAAAAAGGCCGCCTGGCTGATGCCGGGCGACCCTTTCGATTGAATTTTCTGCTCTTTACTGGAGCGGGGGCACAGTATCGCCGATGGTGACGCGCTTCATGAGGCGGCGTTCCTTGTCGGAAAAATCCGTGCGGGCATGGCTGGTGCAGCGATTGTCCCAGATGACAATGTCTCCGACGCTCCAGCGATGCTGGTAGATGAGACCGCTGAATTCGATATGGTCGCACAGCTCTGTCAGAAGCGCCGCGCTTTCCTCTTCCGGCATGCCGACAATATGGTCGGTCATCAGGCGGCAGACATAGAGCGCCCGCTTGCCGGTCTCGGGGATGCGGCGGACGAGCGGATGAATGGCATGTGGCCCAAGCTCATCGGTCTTGCCGTCGCGCTTGGTCGCGCCATAGGTGAAGGTGTTGAGCGCCTTCAGCCCCTCGATCCGCTGCTTGGTGGCCTCAGGCAGCGTCTCATAGGCGCGCACCATATTGGCAAAGCAGGTATCGCCGCCCTCGACCGGAATTTCGAGCCCGTGCAGTGCAGCGCCCTTGCAGGGCTGGGCCTGATGGATGCGGTCGAAATGGTAGGACATTTCACCATCGGGCAGCGAGCCGACGAGCTCGCCGTTCTGGCGGATGTTGGAAATGACCATGATGTCGTCACGGTCCGACAGCGGCGACTTCACGCGCGCCTTTTCGATATGGCCAAAGCAGCGGCCAAGATCGACGAGTTCGGCATCGGTGATGGTCGGGCCATGCAGGATGAGGAGGTGGTAGGCGTTGAACGCATCCAGCAGCGCCTTTGAGTCCTCAGCCGTGATGTTGCGCACATCCAGCCCGGAAATCTCGGCCCCGAGCGGCCCATCGAGTGGCTTCACCGAAATCGTCATTCATTCCTCCCGTTTTCGGATTCTTCTTGTCGGCGCGAAGCCTACAAAATCCGGACCCCTGCTGACAAGGTTCCGCGGCTTTGATCAGCCCAAAGAAAAAGGACGGCGCCAGAGCGCCGTCCTTCAAAGTCGTCAACCGTGAGGCTGATGATTACATGTGGAACGCAGCGCCGACGTAGACCATGTTCTCGATCGTGCCGCCGGACTTGACGTCCTTGCTGGCGTTGCCGAACTTGTTCAGCCAGTAGCGATAGCCGACGAAGGTGTCGATCGTGTTGGCCTTGTATCCAGCAAGCTTGCCGACATCGAGCGTCAGGCGGTTGTCAGACAGGATTTCCGTCTTGGTGGTGGACGCATCGCCGTTCTTGCCCTTGGGCGTCACGACATTGGTGAAGCCCGAGAAACGGAGCGGCAGGCCGGTGAAGGCGAGCGGCTGCATGTAGTTCACTTCGATATGCGCGTTCACGTCGAACTCGGGATCCGTCGTCTTGCCGGCGCCGACGCAATAGGCGTAGGGGGAGACCGTCAGGCCGCAATGGTTCCATTCCTTGCCGGCCAGGACGGCAACGCCGAGCACGCCCGGGACGTCGAAGTCGATCTTGATACCGCCGACCAGCAGGCGCTTCTGCGGGGCGAAGGTCGTGTTCTTGGTGTTGGCGTCAAAGCCGCCAGCCAGCGAGATGTCCTTGACCGGGCCGAACGAGAAGGCCTTGGAGCCGGCGAGGAAGTTGCCGGAAACCGTGCCGCGGTAGAGGCCATAAACCTCAAGCGCGCCGTCCTTGCCGCCATTGGCCGGATCGCCGCTGTTGGACTTCTTGAAGTCGATGTTGACGAAGTTCGTGCCCCACTTGGTGACATCGAAATGCGTGATCGAAACGACATGCTTCTGGACCGGGCCCGTGATGGCGGGTTCCTTGGCAGCGGTCTCGAAGAAGTAGGAGACCTGCGTGTCGGCGAAGATGAAGTAGGGGAGCGGCGCGGGGGCCGGAGCGGCCTTCTTCGCGCCGAGATCGGCGGCGGAAGCCTGGGCGGCGAAAGCGAGAGCTGCGGCAGCGCCGAGCAGGATCTTGGACGTCATGAACTTGGCCTCGAAAGCAGGAGGTGGGACAAACCGGCAGAACGGCAAAGCTGCCGTCGTTGGTTGCACCATGCTTTGGCCTAAAGCTGAAGTGTAGAAAAGCGCCGTCATGCCGCAAGCTTGGCAATTTGCCCGAGAATGCGGCAGTGCAGCGCATTCTTCGGAGTGCTGTTACGCAAATGTCACAATCTGCTTGGCAAAAAGGCCCCTCCCTAGGGAGAGGCCTTTCCGGAACTCCTTAAGAATCAATGAACAGCTTATTGCGGAACCTTGTCCTCGATGCCCTGGACGTACCAGTTCATGCTGAGGATCTGGCCGTCATCAAGCGTCTTGCCGCCTTTGCATTCGACCGTCTTGCCGGACTGGTCGATGACCGGGCAGGCGAAGGGGAAGATCGTGCCGTTGGTCACGCCGGCGGTGGTCTTGACGGCCATCGCCTTCACGTCGTCGGGCATGTTGGTGAAGGGAGCCATGACGACCATGTTGGCCTTCAGGCCGCCCCAGGTGTCATCAGCCTTCCAGGAGCCATCGAGCACTGCCTTGGTGCGCGCGATGTAATAGCCGCTCCAATCGTCCACGATGGCTGAGAGCTGCGACTTGGGCGCGAAGCGGATCATATCCGACGCCTGGCCGAAGCCGAGCTTGGAGGCCTTTTCGGCTTCCTGAAGGGGAGCTGCCGAGTCGGTGTGCTGCGAGATGATGTCGGCGCCCTGCGCCAGCAGCGCCTTGGCAGCGTCGGCTTCCTTGCCCGGGTCGAACCAGGTGTTTGCCCAGACGATCTTCAGCTTGATGTCCGGGTTGACCGACTTCGCGCCGAGATAGAAGGCGTTGATGCCGCCCACGACTTCCGGGATCGGGAAGGCGGCGACATAACCAAGCGTGTTGGTCTTGGTCATCTTGCCGGCGATCTGGCCGACGATGTAGCGGCCTTCATAGAAGCGGGCCGAATAGGTCGCGACATTGGCGGCGCGCTTGAAGCCCGTCGCATGTTCGAACTTCACGTTCGGGAATTTCTTGGCGACCTTGAGCGTGGGCTCCATGAAGCCGAACGAGGTCGTGAAGATCAGCTTGTGGCCGGTGCGGGCCAGCTGCTCGATGGAGCGCTCGCTGTCGTTCTCCGGCACGTTTTCGAGATAGGTCGTCTCGATCTTGTCGCCGAGCGCCTTCTGCAGGGCGATGCGGCCCTGATCGTGCTGGTAGGAATAGCCGAAATCGCCGACCGGGCCGACATAGACAAAGCCGACCTTCAGCTTTTCCTGCGCCATTGCGCCAGTGGCAAAACCCGCCGCGGCGAGGGCCACTGCCGCATGCTTCAACAAGCCTCTCATGGGATGAATCCTTACTCTAAAAGGGGACACGGGCTCGCCCCGGCCTTGAAAAGCCGTATGCGAAAGTCGTTCCACACTGGGGCATCCCGTTACGAAAGGCCAGCGGCCAAGCTGCAGCTGAGCGGAGTTCTCACCAGCCAAAGAGCACAGCGCCGCCCGAAAGGCCCGCGCCGACCGCGCTCATCAGGCAGATGTCGCCTGCGGCAAGCCCCCGGGGACGCCCGGCATAAGACAAGGTGAAGGGGATGGTGGCGGCCGAGGAATTGCCGAAATCGCGCAGGCTCGAGAGACCGCGTGCAGGGTCGAGGCCAAGGCGGCGCTCGACAGCCGCGGTGATCCGCAGATTGGCCTGATGGGGAATCCAGTGCGTGACGTCGCGCGCGCTCACGCCAGCCTTGGCCAGCACTGTCTCGGAGCTGGCAACCATCGTGTCGACGGCCTTGCTGAAGACGCCCCTGCCATCGGGCATCTGCATATAGAGATCGCCTGCCGCGAGGCCGGGACCAAAGGGCAGGCGGCTGCCGCCACCCGGTATGGTGATGAGATCATAGCCTGATCCGTCGGAGACGAGATCGGCGGCCATCACGCCGCTTGCAGCTCCCGGCGCGGGCGAGAGCACCACTGCGCCCGCCGCATCGGCAAACAGCGCCGAAGTCGAGGGATCGCTCGGGTCGATCCGGCGGCTCAGAATATTGGCGGCGACAACCAGCACGCTGCGCCCCTGCGCGCGCACCATGCCATCGGCCAGCACCAGCGCATCGATGAAGCCCGCGCAGGCTCCCGCAAGATCGGCAGCGCCACAGCGCAGGCCAAGCCGATGGGCAAGCAGCGGCGCGGAGGGCGGCAGCAGATGGTCGGGCGTGCTTGTGGCCAGCAGCAGAAAGCCGATGTCGGGCTTTCCCGCCTCCTCCAGCGCCATGCGCGCGGCGGGCAAGGCAATGTCGGTCAGCGCCTCTTCGGGGGCTGCATAATGGCGGGCGCGAATGCCGACTCGGGATTCGATCCAGCCCGGTTCCAGCCCGAGGCGCGCTTCGATCTCGCCGTTGAGAACAAGCCGCGCGGGTGCGAAATGGCCAAGGCCGGTGATGCGTGTGCCCATCAGGCTCGTGCCCCCAAAAATGCGGCTGCATCGCCAATGGCGGCATAGGCGCCGTCCAGTTCATCGCGCGTGATGCAATAGGGGGGCATGAGATAGATCGTGTTGCCGAGCGGGCGCAGCAGCAGGCCGCGTGCGAGAAAGAACGCATAGAGTTGCGGCCCGATGCTGGCCAGATATCCGGCATCTGGCGTCACAAGATCGAGCGCCGCCACAGTGCCGCACTGGCGCAGATGGGTGAAGCGCGCATCGTCGCGCAAGCGCGCGAGACATGCGCTCTGCCATTCTGCAAGCGTCGCAAGTCGCTCTGCGACAGGCTCTTCGTCCCAGATGTCGAGATTGGCGACCCCCGCCGCGCAGGCAATCGGATTGGCGGTGTAGGAACTCGAATGAAAGAAGGTCTTGGAGCGGTCGGTCGAATAATGCGCATCGAATATGGCGCGCGTGCAAAGCGTGACGGCCAGCGGCAGCGAGCCGCCGGTAATGCCTTTTGCAAGACAGAGAATATCGGGCGTGACGCCTGCCTGTTCGCAAGCGGTAAATGTGCCGGTGCGGCCAAAGCCCGTCATCACTTCGTCAGCAATCAGCAGCGTGCCCGATTGTCGGCAGATGGCCTGCATCGCGGTGAGCACTTCGGGTGCATAGGTCAGCATCCCGCCTGCGCCCAGCAGCAGCGGCTCGACGAGTAGCGCCGCGGCCTCGCCCGTGCGGCAGGCATCGGCAAGGGCTGCCAGTGTGGCCTCTTCCTTGCCCTGTGCCGGAAACGGCAGGCGCACGACATCAAACAGCAAGGGCTCGTAGGATGCGTTGAACACGCCGCGCGCGCCCGTCGACATCGTGCCGATGGTGTCGCCATGATAGGCATGTTCGAGCGCGATGATACGTGTGCGGGCCGCGCCCTGATTGCGCCAGAAGCCGAGCGCCATTTTCAGCGCCACTTCCACCGCCGTCGAACCGCTGTCTGAATAAAAGACATGCGCAAGATCGCCGCCGATGCGCGCCAGCAGGCGCTTTGCAAGCTCTTCGGCGGGTCTGTGCGTGAAGCCAGCAAAGATCACCTGATCGAGCGTGTCGGCCTGATCCTTGATGGCCTGGATAATGCGCGGATGGCGATGGCCATGCGTCACCACCCACCAGGATGAAATGCAATCGAGCAGGGCGCTGCCATCGGGGCGATAGAGAAAAGCCCCTTCGCCACGCGCAATTTCGATGGCATCGGGTTGCAGGGCATGTTGCGTGAAGGGATGCCAGACGGGCGATGTCGTCATTGTCCGACACCGAAAGCGGCCAGATCGAAATTCTCGCGAAAGGCGGCTGCAAGAGTTTCTGCATTCAGCACGGGCAGGCGCGGCAGACGACCAAGGCGACGCACGCCGCCCATTGTGCAAATGGTTGTCTCGCTGTCGGCATTGGCCTCGCCGATGAAGGCAATGCCAAGGAGAGGAATATCGCGCAGGCGCAGAGCCTCGATCGAGAGCAGGCTGTGGTTGATCGTGCCAAGCCCGGTGCGCGCGCATAAAATGACCGGCAATTGCCAATCGGCAAACAGATCGATGGCGAGCCAGTCGCGCCGCAGCGGAACCATCAACCCGCCCGCACCCTCGATCACCAGCGGACTGACAGACGGCAGCTCGAAAGCCGCACGGCTGATCGCCATGCCATCGAGTTCGGCGGCGCGATGGGGCGAGAGCGGCGCGCTGAATTCATAGGCCTCGCGCAAAATCCTGTTGCGCGGCAGGCCTGAAAGCCGCGCGACGGTTTCGCTGTCGGTTTCCTGATCGAGACCGGCCTGCACCGGCTTCCAATAATGCGCGCCCATGGCCCCGGCCAGCGCTGCGGCAAAAACAGTCTTGCCGACGCCCGTATCCGTGCCGCTGACGATGAAAGAAGCGCTCATGGCGTGGCATCCTGCAACTGGCGGCCGAGGCTCGCGCAAAGTGCGTCGATCTCCTCAAGCTGGCGCGGTGCGCCAAGCGTGATGCGCAGACGCGCGGTGCCTTCGGGCACGGTCGGTGGACGAATGGCGCGCACGTCAAAACCCTCCCCGGCAAGCGCCTGCGCCATAGCCAGCGCGCGCCGGTCCGCACCCAGTACGAGAGGCTGGATCTGCGAGCCGCTGACCGGCAGGCCGAGCGCAGAAAAGTGCCTGCCCAATCGGGAGACTCGCTCTTTCAGGGCGGCGCGTCGGTCATCGGCCTGCGCGCAAAGCGCAAGTGCGGCGCGCACGCAGGCCGCGACAAGCGGCGAGGGGGCGGTGGCATAGATGAAGGGCCGGCAGCGATTGATCATGAAGCGGCGCAGCACGTCGGGCATGGTCAGCAGCCCGCCCGAGACGCCGAGCGCCTTTCCGCAGGTGTGCAGGCTCACAATATTGGCGTGCCCCGCAAGGCCTGCGGCCAGTCCGCGCCCCTGTGGCCCCTGCACTCCCGTGGCATGGGCTTCATCGACAAGCAGGAATGCATCATAGCGTGCGGCAAGTGCTGCAATGTCATCGAGCGGCGCAAAATCGCCATCCATGCTGTAGAGGCTTTCGACCGCGATGAAACAGCGGCCCTGCGCATCGTCCTTGCGGAAGGCGCGCAACTGCTCTTCGATCTGCATCACATCATTATGCGCAAAGGATTGATGGCGCGCGCGTGTGCCTGCAAGTCCCTCGCGGGTGCTGGCATGGACGAGCGCATCGTAAAGCAGCAGGTCGCCACGTTGGGGGAGGGTAGAAATCAACGCCGCATTGGCGGCAAAGCCCGAGCCAAAATAGAGTGCGCTTTCCGCGCCGAAAAAGGCGGCGGCTTCCTGTTCGAGCTGGTCATGTTCGGGATGGTTGCCGCGCAACAGCCGCGAGCCGCCCGCGCCCACCGGCACGCCACGCGCGAGCGCGGCGCTGACGGCTTCTTTCAGTTCGGGTGAATCTGCAAGGCCAAGGTAATCGTTGGATGTAAAATCCAGCCCCGCGCGCCCTTCGAGCGCGCGCAGGCGTCCGCGTCGGCTCAGGGCTTCGAGCGCTTGTTCATATTTGCGCGGCATTGCTTGTCTGTTGCTGGCTTTTCAGGCCGAGGCGGCGGAAGAGCGCGGCATCCTGATCTTCGCCCGGATTGTCCTTGGTGAGCAGCGTCTCGCCAGCGAAAATCGAATTTGCCCCGGCAAAGAAACACAAAGCTTGCATTTCCGCGCTCATGGCGGTGCGGCCTGCCGACAGGCGCACATCGGAGGCGGGCATGAGAATGCGCGCGAGCGCAATCGTGCGCACGAAATCGATCGGGTCGATCTCGCCTTCATTCTGGAGCGGCGTGCCTTCGACCGGAATGAGCAGGTTCACCGGCACGCTTTCGGGATGTTCGGGAAGGTTGGCCAGCGTCACCAGCATGTCGACGCGGTCGATGGCCTCTTCGCCCATGCCCACAATGCCGCCACAGCACACTTTGATGCCTGCTTCACGCACATTGGCGAGCGTGTCGAGTCGGTCGGCGAAGGTGCGTGTGGTGATCACCTTGTCGTAATGGCGCTCGGATGTGTCGATGTTGTGGTTGTAATAATCGAGCCCGGCTTCCTTCAGGCGCAATGTGTCCTGCGGGGTGAGCATGCCCAGCGTCATGCAGCTTTCCAAGCCGAGCGCCTTGACGCCTTCCACCATGGCCACAATCGCATCCATGTCGCGATCCTTGGGCGCGCGCCAGGCGGCGCCCATGCAATAGCGGGTGGAGCCGGCATCGCGCGCCTTGCGGGCTTCGGCCAGCACGCGCTCGACCTCGATCATCTTGGAGGCCTTGAGGCCGGTCTTGTGATGGGCCGACTGGCTGCAATAGCCGCAATCCTCCGGGCAACCGCCCGTCTTGATGCTGAGCAACTGGCTGCGTTGGATCGTATTGGGGTCGAACATGGCGCGATGGACGAGATGGGCGCGAAACAGCAGGTCGTTGAACGGCATGTCATAAAGCGCGCGCGCTTCGGCGCTGGTCCAGTCGTGGCGGATGTCCGGTTGGCCGCCAGTCGCTCCGGTCATATGCATGTTCATGGTCAAAAACCTTGGTCGAAAACCTTTAGAACCGGGCCGCGCGGCCTGCTCAGAATGATTGTCCTAACCGTCAAGACGCCGGCTCGCAATCCCGCCCTCTGGCGGAGAGGCGTGGCCGGTCACCTTGATGGGCAAGGCGCGGGGGGCGTCAGCCCTGCGCCTTGGCCTCGCGGCGGCGGGCATGGAGCACCCATTCCGTATAGCCATTGGGCTGGGCGCGGCCCTTGAACACGAGGTCGCAGGCTGCGGCAAAGGCGGGGCCCTGAAAATGCGGGGCCATGGCCTTGTAGAGCGGATCACCCGCATTCTGGCGGTCGACCACGGCGGCCATGCGCTTCATGGCTTCCATCACCTGGGCTTCGCTCACCACCCCATGCAACAGCCAATTGGCGATGTGCTGGCTCGAAATGCGCAGCGTGGCGCGATCTTCCATCAGGCCGACATCGTGAATGTCAGGCACTTTCGAGCAGCCGACACCCTGGTCGATCCAGCGCACGACATAGCCGAGAATGCCCTGCGCATTATTGTCGAGCTCCTGCTTCACATCCTCGGGCGCGAAATTGGAGTGCGCGAGCGGGATGGTGAGAATGTCGGACAGGGCGGCGGGCGTGCGCGACTTCAAGACCGCCTGCTGCGCGAACACATCGACATCATGATAATGCAGCGCGTGCAGCGTGGCGGCCGTGGGGGAGGGTACCCAGGCTGTGCTGGCGCCTGATTTCAGATGACCGATTTTCTGCGCGAGCATGTCGGCCATGCGGTCGGGCGCAGCCCACATGCCCTTGCCGATCTGGGCGTGGCCAGGCAGGCCGCAGGCAAGGCCCGCGTCCACATTGGCATCCTCATAGGCCTTGATCCAGGCGGTCGCCTTCATGTCGTTCTTGCGAACAACGGGGCCTGCCTCGATGGAGGTGTGGATCTCGTCGCCCGTGCGATCGAGGAAGCCGGTATTGATGAAGACCACGCGCTGGCCGGCCGCCTGAATGCAGGCTGCCAGATTGACGGTGGTGCGCCGTTCCTCGTCCATGATGCCCATTTTCACGGTGTTGCGGGCGAGGCCGAGCATGTCTTCGACGCGCGTGAAAATCTCGTTGGCGAAGGCCACTTCATCGGGGCCGTGCATCTTCGGCTTGACGATATAGACCGAGCCCTTGGTGCTGTTGTGCAGCGGGCTGTCGCCATTGAGATCGTGCATGGCAATCATGATGCTGACGGCGGCATCGAGCAGGCCCTCGGGAATTTCCGCGCCATCGGGGCCAAGCACCGCATCGGTATACATGTGGTGGCCGACATTGCGCACGAGCATCAGGCTGCGGCCATGCAGCGTGACCTTGCCTTTTGCGCTGTCATAGACGCGGTCCGGGTTGAGCTTGCGCTCCAGCACTTTGCCGCCCTTTTCAAACGCCGCCGAAAGCGTGCCGCGCATCAGGCCGAGCCAGTTGCTGTAGACCTCCGTCTTGTCCTGCGCATCGACCGCAGCCACGGAATCTTCCATGTCCATGATGGTCGAGAGGGCCGATTCCAGCACGACATCGGCAACGCCTGCGCCATCGGTGCTGCCGATGGGATGCGTGCGGTCGATATGGATTTCGGCGTGAATGCCGTTGTGGCGCAAGAGCACGAGGTGCGGGTCTGCTTCCGCGCCAAGCCAGCCCGCGAGCTGGGCGGGATCGGCAAGGCCTGTGGAGCCTGACGCCAGCGCCACCACGAGCGCGCCGCCCGATACGCTATAGCCGGTGGCATCGGCATGGCTTGCGCCCTTGAGCGGGGCGATCTTGTCGAGGGCCGCCTTGGCGGTGGCGATCACCTTGGCGCCGCGCGCCTGATCGTAGCCCTTGCCCGGCGGCTCGGCGACCACAGCATCGGTGCCATAGAGCGCATCATACAGGCTGCCCCAGCGCGCGTTTGCGGCATTGAGCGCATAGCGGGCGTTGGACATGGGCACGACCAATTGCGGGCCGGCGAGATGGGCGATTTCATCGTCCACATTCTGCGTCGAGATGCTGAACGGGGCAGGTGCGGGGCGCAGATAGCCGATGGCGCGCAGCATGGCCTCATAGGCAACAGGATCATGAGGCTGGCCGGCGCGCGCCTTGTGCCAGGCGTCGATCTGGGCCTGCAATTCGTCGCGCACATCAAGCAGCGCGCGGTTCTTGGGAGCAAGATCGGTCACCAGTCCAGCGAGGCCTGCAAAAAAGGCCTCCGGGCTGACGCCGGTGCCGGGCAGGGCCTCGTCACGGATGAAATCGTGCAGGATGTTGGCCACCGAGAGGCCGGAAATCTGTGTGCGCGACATGGCTTCTGCTCCGCGAATACGACTGTTCCCCTCAGACATGCCTCTTCCGCGCGCATGGATCAAGCCGCTCCTGCGCGCAGAAACGGCCTTCGCGACCATCGGCTGAGCGGCTGTGCCCGCAAGTCCTTGCTCTATCAACCATCCCTTAAGGTTGGTCCTGCAAGGTGCAGTTTGTAACTGCGGGGCACACATTGACTGAAATTGTGGAAACGCTTGTCGTCGGCGCGGGGCCGGCCGGTCTCACGGCTGGCTATACCCTGGCAAAAGCGGGACGCAGCGTCGCCATTCTGGAGGCAGATGCCACTTATGTGGGCGGCATCAGCCGCACCGCGAGCTACAAGGGCTTCCTGTTTGATATTGGCGGCCACCGCTTCTTTTCCAAGTCGCGCGAGATCGTCGAGCTCTGGGACGAGATTTTACCCCGCGATTTCATCGAGCGGCCGCGCCTGTCGCGCATTTATTACGGCGGCAAATTTTACTCTTATCCACTGAAGGCTTTCGAGGCGCTGCGCAATCTCGGCCTTTTGCAAAGCGCTGCCTGCGTCGCCTCTTTCGCTTTTGCCAAGCTCTTCCCGGTGCGCTCCCCCAAAACCTTCCATCAATGGGTGCGCAATCATTTCGGCGAGCGGCTCTTCCAGATCTTCTTCAAGACCTACACCGAGAAAGTGTGGGGCATGGGCTGCGATGACATATCGGCCGATTGGGCGGCGCAGCGCATCAAGGGTCTCGATCTATGGGGGGCGATCATCGACGGGATGCGTCGCTCGCTCGGGTGGCGGCGCGCGGGCGGATCAGCCAGGAGCCTGATCGAAAGCTTTCGCTATCCGCGTCGCGGGCCCGGCATGATGTGGGAGGCGGCTGCGCAAAAAATCCGCAGTTTTGGCGGCGCAATCGAAATGGACCGCAGCGTCTGCGCGCTGCATTTCGATGCCGACGAGTCTCTCTGGCATGTGAGCGCGCGCGATGCTGCTGGCGCCACGCATCATTATCTCGCGCGCCACATCATCTCGTCTGCGCCCCTGCGCGACCTGATGCGCGCGATCACGCCTGCGCCGCTGACCGCGCTGCATGCGGGCGAGCTGAAATATCGCGATTTTCTCACCGTCGTGCTGATCGGGCGCACGCAGGCCGAGGTGCCGGACAATTGGATCTATATCCACGATCCGGCAGTGAAGGTTGGTCGTGTGCAGAACTTCCGCTCCTGGTCGCCCGACATGATTCCAGATGAGGTCTCGACCTGCCTCGGACTGGAATATTTCTGCTTTGAGGGCGATGGGCTCTGGACGTCCTCGGACGCAGATCTGATCGGGCTGGCAAAGGCGGAAATTGCGCGCATCGGCCTGATGCGCGCTGAAGATGTCGTTGATGCAACCATCGTGCGCCAGCCCAAGGCCTATCCTGTTTACGATGAAACTTATGCCGCCCATGTCGCGACCATCAGGCAGGAAATCGCCACGCGCTATCCGGGCCTGCATCTCGTCGGGCGCAATGGCATGCATAAATATAACAATCAGGATCACGCCATGATGACGGGTCTGCTCACGGCGATGAATATTATTGCGGGCGAGACACTTTATGATGTCTGGCAGGTGAATGAGGATGCCGAATATGGCGAGCAGGGTGCATCTGGTTCGCAACAGGCTCTGGCGAGCGTGCGCCTCGTGCCGCGCCGTGCAGCCTGATCTCTTGCCCCGATGACGCGCGACACACGCAGCGCTCTATGTCTCGCTCTTGGCATTCTTGCGGCCTATGTGGCGATGCATCCTTATCGCGGCATCATCGCCGATGCGCTGATCTATGTGACGCGCGAATGGTCCGCGCAGGGGCATGAGACGCTCGGTCGCGATCTGCTTTTTGCAAGCCAGTCGCAAACAAGCCTGAGCGCCTTTGGCCCGCTGCTGCGTGGTGTGCTGCAAATTCTGCCCGTCGATCAAGCCGCGCAGGCCATGGCTTGTCTTGGTCTTTTGCTATGGTGCGCGGGCGCTGGGCTGCTCGTGTGGACGCTGGCGCAGCGCGCATCGCTCACCGCCTGCGCCATGGCGGCGCTGCTGGCGCTCGCGCCACTCACTTACGCGCCAAGCGCATCTTTCCATGCGGGTGAATTTTTTGCCGTTCCGCGTCCCTTTGCTGAAGGCTTCGCGCTTGGCGCTCTTGCAGCACTTCTCGCCGGACGCAGGATGCTGGCGCTTTTTGCGCTGCTCGCTTGCGCGCTGTTTCATCCGCTGGTCGGCCTTACCTGCGCGGTCGTGATCTTTGCCTATTGCGCGCTGGAGGATTGTCGCTGGCTTGTCGCGGGGGCTGCAGGCGCGGGCTTGCTTGTCCTGGCCGCCGTGTTCGATGCGCCTTTTGCCGGACGGCTCTTTCAGCGGCTGGATGGCGACTGGCGGGCACTGCTCGAGGCGCGCACATCCTATCTCTTTCTCACCCGCGCGGGTGAGGCCTTCTGGGCCGATCTTGGTCTGCGCGCGACGATCCTGCTGATCGCAGGCTTGAGCTGCGAGGGCGCGCCAAGGCGCATGTTTCTGGCGCTCCTGCTCGCCTGCGCAGGCTGCATCGGCGTGTCGCTCATCCTTGGCGATATATTGTCGAGTCTGCTTGTCGTGCAAGCGCAGCCCTGGCGCGTGCTCTGGATTGCAGCTGTGCTGACGCCGCCCGCCATGGTGATGATCGCCCTGCGGCAGAGGGACAATGGCGACACTGGACGCCTGATGCTCGCCTGCCTTGCCTGCGCCTTTGCCTGGCGTGAGGCAGGCCTGCTTTCGCTGCCCTTTTGCGGCGGGGCGCTTTTCCTGCACGCGCGCCGCGCCGAGATGAAGCGTATCGACCCGCGCATGGCCATCGCGCTCTGGACGCTTGCGGGCGCCGGTTGGCTGATCTTTACGGCACTGCCGCTCGCCATGCTCGCGCGCGCGCTGCTTGGCGCTCCGGCGGGACTGGATTTTGAATGGGTCTATCTCTGGGGCCTGCAGCCGCTGGCTTTGCCGGTAGGCGCGCTGGTTATCGTCTGGGTGCAGCGCGGCGCTTTGCCTGCGCCCCGCAAAGCCGCGCTTTATGCCTGCGCCGCCTGCGTCTTTGCTTTTGCGCGTTGGGATGATCGCGGCGCCTTCGAGCGCGCTCTTGAACGCAATGCGCCGCCCGTTGAGCTTGTGGCTGCGATCCCGCCGGGCGATGCGCCCGTGCTCTGGCTCGGGGGCGGCAAGGAGAGCTGGTATTGGCTGGGGCGGCCCAATTGGGCGGCGGGCATTCAAGCCTCGAGTCTTGTTTTCTCGCAGCCGCTCGCAGACATCTGGGGCGCGCGCGCGGGTTTTCTCGTCGAGCACAGGTTCGAGCCGCCGGGCCTTGTCGCCTATGGCGGGGCTGCACATGGCTGGCAGCGCAATCTTGAGCCTGAAAATATCGCGCGCCTCTGTGCGCGACAGGATGCGCCAGCGGCCATCGTTGCGCCGCTCGATGAAAACGCGCCGGAGCCGACCGGCGCGCGCATTATTGCCGCGCCCGTCGCGTCATTCGCTTTGCAGCCGCAAGCGCACGGTCTGAACTGGGTCAAGCGCACGCGCTATGCGATCTTCGCCTGCGGGCAGGCGCATATATAGCTGGTGGAGAAGGTCGCTTGCGACCGCCTCCGGGGTGCGCCCGTTCAAAGGCGCGCTCTGTTGGCTTTCGCGCGTCGTGACCAGCACCACATCGTTGATGCGTTCCACGACGCCGCGAATAATGTGACCGTCGACTTCGACTTCGACCACTTTGATAGGTCGCCTCGGGCCAGCCAGTCCCATGTATCCTCCATCGATCACCCTGATAGGCAGAGCAATAACAAAGGAGGGGGGCGTTAAGTTGCCGCGCGGCCGCGCCTTGGTGCAATACCGCACAGGCAGGACAGAAAAGCCGCGCCGCTCTGTGACTTATTCCACCGGCGGCGTGCCGTGGGTGTGGAAGGATTCCACCGTCTTCAAGCCCCAGGCCTGGCCCTTCGAGCGCTCGGCCTGCGTCCAGACAATCGGCTTCCAGTCAGGCGCCAGCATGAGGCGTGCGCCGGCATTGGCGACCTCGATGCGGTTGCCGCCCGGCTCCCAGACATAGAGGAAGAACGTCTGCTGCACGGCGTGCTTGTGCGGGCCGGTTTCGATGAAGACGCCATTTTCCAGAAAGATGTCGGCGGCGCGCAGAATGTCCTCGCGGCTGTCGAGCGCATAGGTGACATGGTGGAAACGGCCCGGCACGCCGGTGTGATCCTGCGTGAAGGCAATGTCATAGGTCTTGTTGGTGGTGGTCATCCACGCCCCGGCCTCGACGCCCGAATCCATCATGATCTGCTCGGTGCAGCGCATGTTGAGACCGTCGGCGAGGAATTCGCGCGTCTTGGTGACGTCGAGCACGAGCAGGTTGAGGTGATCGAGGCGGCGCACATTGCAGCCGCGTGCGGGATAGCGCTGCGCCTGGTTCTTCAGTGCGGGCTTGAGCTCCGCTGGCGCTTCATACCAGCGGGTGTCGTAATAGATTTCAAAAATATGCCCATCCGGATCAGTCGCGCGATAGGCCGCGCCATGGCCGAGATCGCCATCGGTCCAGCCAATGCCCCGTCCCATGGATTCGAGCTTGGCGACGCGGCGCGCCAGGGCCTCGGGGCTGTTGGCGCGGAAGGCCAGATGGCCCATGCCCGCAGTCTTGGAGGCTGTGAGCTTCAGCGTGTGAAATTCATAATCGTCCCAGCCGCGCAGATAAACCGAATCGCCCTCGCGCCCGCTCTCCGTCATGCCCATCACATTGACGAAGAAGTTCAGGCTCTCGTCGGGCTTGGGCGTATACAGCTCGACATGGCCGAGATGGGCAAGATCATAGGGGCGTTCGGCGCTCATGGACGTTCCTCTCGATAGGCTTTGCGCTGTGCTCGCATGGACGCGTGCGCAGATCAAATCGATTTTTAGGACGATCCAGCGAGCCCTCTATTCGGCCAAAGCCTCCTCGCGCCGCGCACGGATGGCAGGTGCGGCCACGATGAGCAGCAGGAGCGCTGCGGCGACAAGGAAAGTGAGGCTGATCGGCGCATTGACGAAGATCGTCGGATCGCCGCGCGAGATCAGCAGTGCGCGGCGCAGATTTTCTTCCATCATCGGCCCAAGCACGAAGCCGAGAATGAGGGGGGCCGGCTCGCAATCGAGCTTCAGGCAGAGGTAGCCGAAGATCGTGAAGAAGGCCATGACGGCAATATCGGTGACATTGCCATTGATCGTGTAGGTGCCCACGCAGCAGAAACCCACGATTGCCGGGAACATCATGCGATAGGGCATGCGCAGTAGCCGAACCCAGATGCCAACCATCGGCAGGTTGAGGACGACCAGCATGAGATTGCCGATCCACATGCTCGCGACCACGCCCCAGAACAGATCCGGGCGGTCGATGAGAACGCGCGGCCCCGGCGTGATGCCATGCACCATCAGCGCGCCGATCATCAGCGCCATGGTGGGGTTCGAAGGAATGCCGAGCGTGAGCATGGGAATGAAAGAGGTCTGCGCACCGGCATTATTTGCCGATTCCGGCGCTGCCACGCCGCGAATGTCGCCCTCGCCGAAACGGCGCGGATGTTTGGCGACTTTCTTTTCGAGCGTATAGGCCGAGAAGGCCGCAAGCAGTGCGCCACCGCCGGGCAGCACGCCGAGCACCGAGCCCAGCGCGGTGCCGCGCAGGATCGAGGGCATGCAATAGCGGATGTCGGCGAAACTTGGCCACACACTGCCAACAGTGCTGACGACGCCGACCTCCTCGTCTTTCTTTTCGAGATTTATGGCGACTTCCGAGACGCCATAAATGGCCATCGACAGCGCGACAAATTCAATACCGTCCGCCAGTCCCTGGAAGCCGAAGGTGAAGCGGCGGATGCCGGAATTTACGTCCGAGCCCGCAAGGCCGAAAATCAGGCCGAGCACGACCATGGCAATGGCCTTGATGACCGAGCCGCGCGCGAGCACGATGGCCGCAACAAGCCCGCAGAGCATCAGCGAGAAATATTCCGCCGGGCCAAATTGCAGCGCGAGCTTTGCAAGCGGAGGCGCGCCGAAGGCGATGACGAAGGTCGCGACGCAACCGGCGAAAAACGAGCCAAGCGCTGCAATGCCAAGTGCCGGGCCAGCACGTCCCTGCCGCGCCATCTGGTAGCCATCGAGGCTGGTGACGACGGAGGAGGGTTCGCCCGGAATGTTGATGAGAATGGCCGTCGTCGAGCCGCCATATTGCGCGCCGTAATAAATGCCCGCCATCATGATGAGCGCGGATGTCGGCTCCAGCGTGAAGGAAATCGGCAGAAGCATGGCGACCGTCGTCACCGGACCGATGCCCGGAAGCACACCGACAATGGTGCCGAGCAATGTGCCGAGCATGCAATAGGCGAGATTTTGAAACGTGGCCGCGACGCTGAGGCCAAGTCCGATATTTGCAAAGACATCCATCATGATCGCGGCCTTAAAGGTTCGGCCAGATCGGCAGCGGCAGGCGCAGCGCGAAGACGAAGATGATCGTGGCGATAAGTGTAAGCCCGGTGCTGAGCAATGCCGCCTCCTTGAGGCGCACGTCTGGACCGGCAAAGGCTGCGATGAAGGTCGTCACCGTGAGCGCGATGACGAGCCCGAGCGGCTGGATCATCACGCCAAACAGAATGACGCAGAGGGTGAGAATGCTCAGCGGACGCATTTCTATGCGCTGGATTGCCTCCCCCTCGGTCGCCAGTGAACGCACGACGAGGATCAGGCCAAGAAGCACGAGAACCGCGCCGAGCAGGGTCGGGAAATAGCCCGGCCCCATGCGCCCGCCGCGTCCCATTGAATAGCCGCTCGATGTCACCAGAGTGACGGCGGCAAAGGCCAGAAACATCAGTCCCGACCAGAAATCCTTCGGCGCGCGAATATGCATTGTCGATCTTATCCTTCAGTCATGTCCGCGCGCCGCGCCGGCGCTTATTGGTCTTTGATATTGCCGTCTTCGATGACTTTCTTCCACTTGCCGAATTCAGCCTTGAGGAAAGCCTCGCCATCCTTCGCGCTGGTGCCGCGCGGCTCGACGCCAACCTTGGCGAAAGCCTTGATGAGTTCGGGATCTTTCAGCGCAACCTTGATCGCGCCATTCAGCTTTTCGACGACATCGGCAGGCGTGCCTGTGGGCGCAAAAATGCCGAGCCAGAGATCGACCTCGAAGCCCTTCAGGCCCGCTTCATCGACCGTCGGTGCATCGGGATAGACGGGGCTGCGCGTCAGGCCGGAGGTGGCGATGGGGCGCACGCGATTGTCGGTGGTGAAGGGCAGGGCGCCGGCGATGCTGGAAAAGGCGAATTGCACCTTGTTGCTCATCATGTCGGGATATGACTGGCCGATGCTCTTGTAGGGCACATGCGTCGCGTCGATGCCGGTCCGCTGCTTGAACAATTCACCCGCAAGATGGGGCGTCGTGCCAATGCCGGCGGAAGCAAAATTGAGCTTGCCGGGATTGGCTTTTCCGTAAGCGATCAGATCGGCCAGCGTCTTGACCGGCAGTTCGGGCGAGACCACGACGACTTCGGGCGAGGTCGAGATGATCGAGACCGTCGCGAGCTGCTTGAAGAGATCGTAGGGCATGGAGGGCTGCAACGTCGGATTGATGACGATGGCCGGGTCCATGAGCACGAGATTATAGCCGTCGGGCGCGGAGCGGGCGACCGTATCGGTGCCGGTGATGCCGCCCGCACCGGGGCGGTTTTCGGCAATCACGGGTTGGCCGAGCGGTCCGGTCAGATATTGCGCCATGGTGCGGCCGACGTAATCGATGATGCCGCCGGGCGAATAGGGCAGCACGAGACGCACGGGCTTGGACGGATAGGCCTGCTGCGCGAGGGCGGCTCCCGCGAGAAGGCAAAGCGCAGGCGCGGTGATGACGGCGCGCAGGATGGAACCGAATTTCATGGGCTTCTCCTTCATGTGTTCAGTCATGGCCCGCTTAGTGACGGGGCGGAATCTGGATGGCGTCGGCCAATTGCGCGGGCGTGAGCGGTGCCGACATGACCTTGAAGGTGATGGCGTCGCGCGTGATCGCATCGATGCCTGACACCTTGTCGGGGTTCATCGCCGCCTTGGGCATGAATTCCTCGCGGATGCGCTTTGCCAAAGCGACATCGATCTTGGCGTAATCGGCGTAGATTTCGATGCCCTTGGGATCGGCATAGAGATAGTCGAGCGCCTCGCGATAGGCATCCATGAAGCGCTGCACGGCAGGCCCGCGCTTGGCCAGCACATCGGCATTGGCAATATGCACGCGCACGGTCTGGTCGGCCGTGGAGGGCGCATCGCTGCCGCGCGCGATCAGGCGGATCTTGCCTTGCTGGAGCGCGTCAATGCCAAAGGGGGGCGAAGCCCAGCCGACATCGATCTGTCCGCTCATCGCCTGCGTCAGGGTGACAGCAGACGCGCCTGTGGAGACAGGCTTGGCGGCGACCTTGAATGTGTCGATGAGCGCGAGCAGCGTGGTGTGCGTCGAAGCGCCATTGGTGGAAAAGCCGATGGTCTTGCCGGCGGTGTCCTTGAACGTCTTGATCGGCGAGTCGGCGGGCACATACCAGAAGAGGTCGCCCGTGCCCGTGGTGCCAGCCGAGATGATGCGCACTGGCGCGCCCTTGCTATAGGCGCCCAATGCTGCGGCCGTGCCCGCGGCAATGCCAATGTCGATGCTGCCGGAAATGACGGCCTGCATCGTCTCGCCGCCGCCGTTTGTGAAGAGGCTCTCGATCTCGATCCCGTGCTTGCGGAAAATGCCGGCGCGCTTGCCGACTTCCGGCACGCAGGTGTCCCAATTGCCCGGCGCGCCAATGGCGACCTTGAACGTATCGAGCGTCTGTGCGCGCACGCCCGCAGACACCAGACTTGCGGCAAGTGTTACGGCGGAGAGAAGAAAAGCGGACGTTCTCATGCCCATGTCACACACCTGTTTGGTCGCGAGGCGTGGAGGGTCAGTCAGGGTGGGGGGCAAGTCAAGCCGACGCATGCCGATTCAGCGAGCATCAGCTGCACTTTGCTTGTGCCTGCTGGCTGATGCTGGGCAAAGGCAGTGCAAATGCACAGGCACGGCTGCGCGCCATGCCGGGCGATACAGAATCGTACAAAAGAAAACACCGGGGCTAGCCCCGGTGTTTTTCAGTCCATCAACGAAAACCCTTTAATTCGTGCCCGCGACCGGAGCCTCGCGCAGCCAGGGTTCTGCAAAGAGCGAGGCTTCCAGTGTCTCAAGCCGGCTCGTGCGCAGCCGCCGCTCGATCCAGTCTTCGGCTTCCCTGCGCGAGCGGAAGCCCTCCTTCTTCTCGTAAACGCCGTCCCCATGCGCAATCACGATGTAATTTCCGCCATTGATCTGATCCCAGATAACAAATTGCGACCTCGACGCACGCATGCAGAAACTCCTCGAACTGACGCAGAAACTAAGGCTGTACTTTCTTAAGGCTAAGATTTGACTGAGCAATTTGAAGCTAATGGCTTGCCGTTGGGCTGTATACTTAACGGCTCGCGTTCCCGTGCGATTCGATGCAAAAGCTAGTAACATTTATGTGATGACGACAAATATGCCCGCTTTCCCACACCTTTAGCGGAAACGCAGACGGAAGCTCCGCCGTCCCGGGGGCAGGAAATGACGCGTCGGGGGATGAAAAAAAGCGCGAAATGCCGCGCAGCCAAGCTTAAAATGTCACGAGCCTTGATCGTCAAGCAAAGTTTAATTGCTTGTTTTGGTTTAGGAAAACGAAATTAAAATGAATTACCCAAGGTAAAGCCGCAGCGTGGTCCGCCATGATCAAGTTCTGCGGGAACCTTCACTGTCCATCGGACGTTTCTTAGTTGCTCTGGTCCATTTTCGCCCCCCAGCCCCGGACCATGGCAGAAAGCCCGGCTTTGAGCCGGGCTTTCATTTTTTCAAAGGCCGCCTTGGGGTCTCAGGTGGCGCGATGGCCCGTGGTGGCTGCGCCGCGCTCTTCGCCCGGGTTCACATGCACATCGATCAGGCAGACGCCACCGGCGGCCAGAATTTCCGCGCCGCGCTTCATCGCCGGGCCAAGCTCGGCGGGATCGGTGATCGGGCCGATGCCGACGACGCCCTGGGCTTCCGCGAATTTTGCGAGATCGACATCGGGGTCTGAAATCCGCTGGCCGATCCAGCGATTGGAGACCGGGCGGTTGCGGCGCTGGGCCACCGTTTCCTGATGCAGCTCGTCATTGAAGTAGGAGCGGTTGTTGTTGATGACGAGCAGCAGCGGCACCTTGTGGCGGGCTGCTGTCCAGATCGCGTGACCGCCCATCAGGAAGTCGCCATCGCCCAGCACGCCGACCGTCTTGCGACCCTGGTCGTGCATGGCGAGCGCCACGCCGATGGAGATCGAAGGCATGCCGCCAATGCCGCCGCCGCCGTCCTTGCCCATATAGGCAAGGTGGCTGTGCGCGGGCCAGACATCCATCGGGAACTTGCGGCAAACGCCCGTCAGCGTGACCTCGTCGGGATTGGGGAAAGCTTCGCGCAGCGCGAGCGCGAGCTGGTCGACATTGATCCGGGTCGCATCGCGTGTCGGGATCTTGCGGATCTGCTCATGCCAGACCGGGGTCTTGCCCGGGCCAAGCTCGGTCACGAGATCGGCAATGACGGCGTCGGGCGCGGCAGCCATGAAAATATCGAGCTCGGGCAGAGCGAGATAATTGGCATGTGCGCCATTATGCAGATGCTGATCGAGCGACACATGGATCGCCTTGGCCTTCAACTTTTCGCCACCGATGCGCAGGGCGCTGTCGAGATCGACCCAATCGAACGCGAGAATGACATCGGCCTCGCGCAGCATGGTGCGCACATATTCAGCCGAGCGGCCGACCTGTTCCAGCGGGGCGGTGACATGGCAGGGATGATCGGTGGGGAAGGCCGAACGGTTCTTGAGATCCGTAAAGACCACCGCGCCGAGGCGTTCAGCCAGCGCAATGCGGTTGTTCCAGCCCTCTTCCGTCCAGTCGGTCTTGCCAATCAGCAGGACCGGCTTTTTCGCGGTCTTCAAAAGCTCCGTCGTCGCCTCG
Organism: Beijerinckiaceae bacterium; assembly: GCA_947370975.1. Classification (GTDB taxonomy): domain Bacteria; phylum Pseudomonadota; class Alphaproteobacteria; order Rhizobiales; family Beijerinckiaceae; genus Terripilifer. The sequence goes on along the minus strand of CANBNG010000010.1, from coordinate 59,636 downwards.
ATGTCGGCCTTGGCCGCACGCGGCGGGGCGGGGGGCTTCATCTTGTCGAGATTGGGCCAGGACGGCTCTTTCTCGAGTTCTGATTCCTGCAGCCCGGCATCAAGACAGATATAGACCGGCGCCTTGGGCTCGCTGCGCGCAATCATGTTGGCGCGCGCCATGGCTTCCACCAAGGCATCGGGGGAGGAGGGCTGGTTGTCCCATTTGATGAAATCGCGGATCAGGCCGCCCTGGTCGGCGGAGGTGTGGATCCAGTCAATCCACGGGCGGCGCTGGGCGGCATCCACCGGGCCGGTTGCGCCCAGCACGAAGATCGGCGCGCGGTCGCACCAGGCATTGTAGAGGCCCATCATGCCGTGCAGCAGGCCGACATTGGAATGGAGCACGCAGGCCATCGGCTCGCCGGTCGCCTTGGCATAGCCGTGGGCGACGCCAACCGCATGGTCTTCATGCAGGCAGAGCAGCATGGACGGGTTCGCATTGCCCAGATGGTTGACGATGGAATCATGCAGGCCGCGATAGCTCGCGCCCGGATTGAGGCTCACATAGCGAAATCCGAACCGCCGCAGCATCTGCGCGGCGATGTCGCTGCCAAAGCCGACCTTGTCATCGACTTTCCCTTCCGGCTGGTCCGTCCTCATGCGTGAGCTCCCTCTTAGCTTCTGAGTTTTTTTATGTTTTGAGTCCTTCTCCCCGAGGGAGAAGGTGGCCGCAGAGCGGCCGGATGAGGGGTTACGATCTTTGCCTGATCGACCGTAACCCCTCATCCGGCTCCTGCGGAGCCACCCTCTCCCCCGGGAGAGGCTGTGCGCACATCTGTGCTTTTCATCCTCGCCAAGTCAATCGATCAACGCCGCCAGCCACGAGGGCAGCCGGGCTTGCTTGACGCGTCATCTCTCTCTAGGAACGATAGATGACAGACCCGGAAAAACGGGCACGAGGGAGAGCAGAGGCACCATGGGACAATTTGGTATCGGCCAGCCCGTTCGGCGCAAGGAAGACGTCCGCCTTCTCACAGGCAAGGGCCTCTATACGGACGATGTGAATTTCGACGGTCAGGTGTTTGGCGTCTTCGTGCGCTCGCCTCAGGCCCATGCCAACATTCTCTCGATCGACATTGAGGCAGCCCTTGCGGCGCAAGGCGTCGTGGCCGTTTACACCGGCGCCGATCTGGTGGCGGACGGCGTCGGCACGCTGATTACCGATGTCGAGATGGAAGATCTCTCCGGCAAGAAGATGTTCCGGACCAAGCGCACCTTCCTGGCTACCGATCGCGTCCGCTTCGTCGGCGAACCGCTGGCCATCGTGCTGGCCGAAACGCTCGGTCAGGCGCGCGAGGCGGCTGAACTCGTGATGGTCGATTACGAAGGCCTGCCGGCGGTAGGCTCCACCGCCTTTGCAGCCTCGCCCGACTCGCCCCCGATCTGGGAAGAGCACGGCAGCAATGTCGGCGTGCATTGGGAGAACCGTCCCGTTGCCGAGATCGACGCGCATATGGCCAAAGCCAAGACGCGCGTCACCGTCGATATCGTCAACAATCGTCTCGTGCCCAATCCGATGGAGCCGCGCTGCGCTGTTGCCAAATTCGACGAAGAGAGCGGCGTGCTCACGATCTATGCCCCGACGCAGGGCGGACGGCGCATTCAGGGCGGTCTGGCCAAGACCGTGCTCAACCTGCCGCCCAACAAGGTGCGTGTTATCTCGCCCGACACGGGCGGCGGTTTCGGCATTCGCGGCAAGCTCTATCCCGAGCTCGGCGTTATCTCCTGGGCGGCGCGTAAATCCGGCCGTCCGGTGAAATGGCGCGGCGACCGCAGCGAGACCTTCGTCTCCGATTATCATGGCCGCGACCAGATCAACCATGCCGAAATGGGCCTGGATGAAAACGGTCGCGTCGTGGCGCTCAAGGTGCACACGATCCTGAACTGCGGCGCTTACATGGCCGAGAACGGCCCGCGCCTGCCTGTCAGCGGCGGCGGACGCATCATTCCGGGCGTCTATGACATCGTGAATTTCTACTTCTCGGTGAAGCCCGTTTTCTCCAACACCGTGCCGACCGACACCTATCGCGGAGCGGGCCGTCCGGAAGCCAATTTCCTGATGGAACGACTCATGGATGCGGCTGCGGAAGCGACTGGCCTTGCGCGCGACGAAGTGCGTCGCCGCAACGTCATCCGTCCCGATCAGATGCCCTATCGCACGCAGATGGGCCTGCTCATCGACTCGGGCGATTTCGACGGCAATATGAAAATGGCGATGGAAGGCGCGGATTGGGAAAATTTCCCGAAGCGCCGCGCCCAGAGCGAGAAGAACGGCAAGCTGCGCGGCATCGGCATCGGCAATTTCGTCGAAGCCGCCGGTGGCCGTCCGACGGAAGAAATGCGTATTCGCATTGCGGCCGACGGCAAGGCGACGGTCTTTGCGGGCACGCATTCGCATGGTCAGGGCCATGAGACGGTGTGGGCGCAGCTGCTCAACGAATTCCTCGGTATTCCTTTCGACGATGTGTCGCTCGTGCAGGGCGATACGGCGACGGCTCCGAAGAATTCCGCCGGCACATTCGGCTCGCGCTCGTCCTGGATGGGCGGCGTCGGCCTGCAACGGTCGGCCAAGCGGATTGTCGAAAAAGGCACGAAAATCGCGGCCAATCTGATGCAGACCGAACCCGAGGGCGTGAGCTTTGCGGGCGGCGTCTTCACTGCCGGCACATCCAGCGTGACGCTGGTGGAAGTGGCCAAAGCCGCGCATGAACCCAAGAACCTGCCCGAAGGCATGGAAGCGGGACTCGATGAAAGCTATTTCCTCGAGCGCGATCCTGAAGAGTTCAACTTCCCCAATGGCTGCCATGTCTGCGAAGTCGAGATCGACGCCGATCTCGGCCATGTGCAGATCGTGAATTACGTGGCGGTGGATGATTGCGGCTTCGTGCTCAATCCGGTCATCGTGCACGGACAAGTCTATGGCGGCGTGGCGCAGGGTATTGGCCAGGCGCTGACGGAAAACACCGTCTATGATGAAGATGCGCAGCTCGTTACCGGCTCGTTTATGGATTACGGCATGCCGCGCGCGCAGCATTTCTCCATGATCGAAGCCCTGTTCAACCAGGTGCTGTGCAAGACCAACGATCTGGGTGTGAAGGGTGCGGGGGAGGCTGGCGCGTGCGGCGCGCCCTCCGCCTTCGTGTCATCGGTCATGGATGCGCTCAAGCCCTATGGCATCACGCATATCGACATGCCGCTCACACCTGACCGCGTCTGGCGCGCGATTGCAGAAGCCAAGGCCGCGACAGCGGCCTGACCGTCTCAAGAAAAAAGGAGCTTACCTTGCTCATAGAAGTAAACATGACGATCAATGGCCGTGCGGTTTCTGGAAAGGTCGAAGCCCGCACGCTGCTCGTTGAATTCATCCGCGACATCCAGAAGCTCACGGGCACGCATGTCGGTTGCGACACGACGCAATGCGGCTGCTGCACCGTGCATGTCGATGGCAAGGCCGTGAAATCCTGCACCATGCTTGCGCTGCAGGCGCGTGGCAAAACGGTCTTGACCATCGAGGGTCTCGCCAATGCCGACGGCACGCTGCACCCCGTGCAGGAAGCTTTCCGCGAACATCATGGCCTGCAATGCGGCTTCTGCACGCCGGGCATGGTGATGATGGGCGTCGATATCTGCCGCCGTCATCCCAATGCCGATGAGCAGACCGTGCGCCACGAGCTCGAAGGCAATATCTGCCGTTGCACGGGCTATCAGGGCATTGTCGAAGCCATTGTCGATGCCAGCGCCAAAATGGCGGGAGGGCAGGCCTGATGCAGGACTTCAATTATCACGCGCCGGCCTCGGTTGCCGACGCCGCAAAATTGCTCGCGGCCCATGAGGATGCAAAGCTTCTTGCCGGTGGCATGACGCTTCTGCCGACACTCAAGCAGCGGCTGGCCGCGCCGAGCGATCTCATCGATCTCTCAAGCGTGCCCAACATCAAGGGCATCTGCCGCGAGGGCGACGAGATCGTCATCGGCGCCATGACGCCCCATGCCGATGTGGCTGAAAGCGCGCTGGTGCGCGAGACCATTCCGGGCCTTGCCATGCTCGCCGGCCAGATCGGCGATCCGGCCGTGCGCCATCGCGGCACGATCGGCGGGTCCATCGCCAATGCCGATCCGGCTGCCGATTATCCGGCAGGCGTGCTCGGCCATGGCGCGACCATCGTTACCAACACGCGCAAGATCGCAGCCGATGATTTCTTCCTCGGCCTGTTCGAGACGGCGCTTGAGCCCGGCGAGATCATTCTTGGCGTGCGTTTCCCGATTCCCGTCTGGTCGCATTACCAGAAGCTGCGTCACCCGGCCTCGGGCTATGCGGTTGTGGGTGTGCTTGTGGCCCAGACGGCTGGCGGCGTGCGCGTGGCTGTGACGGGCGCAGGCCCCAACGCCTTCCGCGCGAGCGCGATGGAAGAGGCGCTGACGGCTGACTTCTCGGCAAAAAGCCTCGATGGCCTGACCATCGATGCCGAGACGCTCAACAATGACATGCATGCCAGCGCCGCCTATCGCGCCCATGTCGTCACAGTGCTCGCCAAACGCGCGGTTGCCGCGCGCTGACGTTTTCCCTCTCCCGCGAAAGTGGGAGAGGGTGGCCTGCGAAGCAGGTCGGGTGAGGGCGTCGGGCGCTGGGCCCTCATCCGTCACGCTTCGCGTGACACCTTCTCCCGCTCGCGGGAGAAGGCGCGCACGAACAGCGGAGGTGTTCGCATGCGTTCGGTTGTTGTGCTTGTCATGCTGTGCTGCGCCCTCATCGTCACGCCGTTACGCGCGCGTGCGGAGCCTGTCGATCTCGCCCTTGTGCTGGCGGTCGATGCATCGGGCAGCGTCAATCAAACCCGCTTTGAATTGCAGAAACGCGGCTATGCCGCGGCCTTTCGCAATCCGCGCGTCTGGCGCGCCATTCGCTCCGGCATGATCGGTGCAATTGCCGTGCACATGTATCAATGGACCGGCCCCTTCATGCAGCGCGAAGCCATGGGCTGGATGATCGTGCGCGACGAGGCGAGCGCGGAGGCGGTGGCAGCCGCCATCGAGGCTGGTCCGCGCCTGCTTTATGGCGGGGGCACATCGGTCAGCGGCGCAATCGACCATGGTGTCGGCGTGCTGGAAAACCTGCCCCATCAGCCCGCGCGCCGCGTTATCGATATCTCGGGCGATGGCGCAAACACCAGCGGACGACCAGCCTCAACCGCGCGCGATGCGGCGGTCGCCAAGGGCATTGTCATCAATGGCCTGCCGATCCTCAACATAGAGCCTTTCCTCGATCGTCATTACGAAGAGGAAGTGATTGGCGGGGAGGGCTCCTTCATGATCGCAGCGCGCGATTACGACACGTTCGGCGATGCAATCTTGCGCAAGCTGATTGCTGAAATTGCCGATCTGCGCTGACTTGACGTGCTTGCGTCCAAAGGGCGACAAAGGAGACAGAAAAAAAGACACGTTGGGGAGGATGCTATGGCCGCTTTCGGGGCTGATGATTTCCGTTCGGCCGAACTCACCTTGCGCGCGCGCTCGCTCGCACTTGTCGGCGCGTCAGAGCGCGGGCGTTGGCCGGCACAGATTGTCGGCGCGTTGCGCGAGCATGGATTTCCGGGAAAAATCTACCTCGTCAATCCGCGCCAGGAGAGCGTCTTTGGCGAGAAGGCCTATCCAAGCCTGCGCGATCTGCCCGAGGCTGTCGATCACGCCATGGTCATCGTGCCCGCGCCTGCCGTGACAGGCGTGCTGGAAGATGCAGAAGCACGCGGCATTGGCTCGCTCACCATTTACGCGGGCGGCGTGGGCGATGGCGCTGACGAGGCCTCGCAGGCGCGCGGACGCGAATTACGCGCCGTGCTGGCGCGCACAAACATGCGTCTTGCCGGGCCCAATTGCATGGGTGCGCATTCTTTCCGCGAAAAGCTTTTCGCCTATCCCAATCCCGAACTTGCCAAGCTCGAACCGGGCTCGGTTGGCGCTGTGTTCCAGTCAGGCGGGACGCTCCAATTTTTCATGAAGACCGGCGCCTCGCGGGGCTTGCGTTATTCCTACGGCATTTCGTCGGGCAACGAGATGGATCTCGATCTCGCCGATTATGTGAACTTCCTTGTCGATGATGAGCACACGCGCCAGATCGTGCTTTTTGTCGAAGGAATCCGGCGGCCGCGCGCTTTCATGAATGCCGCCGCGCGCGCACTCGAGGCGGGCAAGCCGATCCTCACGCTGAAAACCGGCGCAACGCAGAATTCGCGCGATGCGGCGCAATCGCATACGGGTGCAATTGCGGGCGATTACCAGGCCTATCTTGCAATGTGCCGACGCTTTGGCATCATCCGCTGCGAAAATCTCGATGATCTTGTCGAGACGACGCTCGCCTTCCAGACGACGCGTCGCCCCAAGGGTCCACGCATCGGTTTCGTGACGACATCGGGCGGCACGGTCGACATGCTCTATGATTATGTCGAGAGCGAAGGCGCGAGCCTTGCCCATTTCTCGCCCCATACCGACACCGCGCTGCGGCCCTATATGCAGGACGAGATCAAGCCACGTAATCCGCTCGATGTCGGTATTCCCTCGACGCTGAAAGCAGCTTCGGATCTCTGCGCCATTGTGGCGGGCGACGACAATGTGGACATGCTCGCCTGGGCCGGGCAATTGCCGGGCAAGCGCAACAAGACGTGGGAAGATACCGCCGCGCTGCGCACCATGCTGGAGGCGACCGACAAGCCGGTTCTGGGTTTTGCCCGCATGACCTATCAGGTCACGCCGGAGGGGCAGGATCTGCAACGCGAGGTGGGCTTTCCCTTCCTGCAAGGCCTGCAACCCACCTTGCGCGCGATGAATGCCTTGTGGTTCCACGCCCAGATTCAGGGCAAGTCGCCGCGCCGTCCCGAACCCGCGCCGGTCTCCGACCTGACGCCCGACACGCTGAGGGCGACGCTTGCAAGCTATGGCATTTTCGGCCCCCGGCAGGAGTTCGCGACAACGCCCGCTGCGGCGGCCGAGGCTGCGGCGACTATGGGCTTTCCGGTGGTCCTCAAGATCCGCTCGCCCGACATTCTCCACAAGACGGAGGCCGGCGGCGTCGCGCTCGATCTGCGCGAGGGTGCGGCTGTGCACAAGGCTGCCGAGGCCATGCTTGCCAGCGCGCAGGCCTATTGCCCCGGCGCGCGTATCGAGGGTTTCGAGATTCATGAAATGGTGAGCGGTGGCGTCGAAGCCATCGTCGGGGCGCGTGAGGATGCGCTTTATGGGCCGATGCTGCTCCTGGGCTCGGGCGGTGTCCTTGTCGAGCTGCTCAACGATGTGTCGCTCGCCATGCTGCCGCTGGAGGAGGCTGATATTGCCGCCATGATGGCGCCATTGAAGCTCGCCAGATTGTTGGCAGGTTATCGCGGGCGTCCGGCTGCTGATGCCAAGGCGCTTGCGCAAGGCGCGCTGGCGCTGGGGCGCTTTTTCCTCGACCATCGCGCGCGCATATCCGACATCGAGATCAATCCGCTCGTCGCCCGCGAGGCTGGACGCGGCGTGGTCGCACTCGATATACGGGTGCTGTGGCGCTAGAGCCTTCATCGGCACGCGCAACTGAAACGCACGCCTGGCTGTGAATGAAGAACGTGGAGAACACAATGTCGGGCGCGCGCGGTTGGGCTGTTTTTCGTTTCCATGATTATCGCGCCTTCGTTCTCTGCCGCTTTCTCTGGACGCTCGGCCTGCAAATGCAGAATGTCGCCGTCGCCTGGCTCGTTTATGTGGTGACGAAAGACCCCTTCGCGCTCGGCCTCATCGGCCTGTGCGCCTTCATTCCAAGCGTGCCGCTCTCGCTCGTCACCGGCCCCGCCGCTGACCGCTATGATCGTCGCTGGATCATCATCCTCTCCTGCGCGCTGATGTCGCTCTGCGCGGGTGCTTTGTTCTGGCTCATTCTCAATGGCTCGCTTGAGCCCGGCCATATGTTGCCCGTCTACACGACCATCGTGCTCGTGGGCTCGGCGCGCGCCTTCGCCAATCCGGCAGGGCAGGCTCTCATGAGCAATCTCGTGCCTGATGAGGAATATCCGAGCGCGGTCGCCTGGAACAATTCCACCAATCAGATGGCCAATGTCTCGGGGCCAGCCATTGGCGGCCTGCTGCTGGCTGTCGATACCATGGTGCCGTTTGTGGTCTCGGCCATCTGCTTCGGGCTCGCCGTCATTTTCGCGCTGATCATCAAGGCGCGTCCGCCGCGCGCTGAAAAAATCCGCGCCACCTGGTCGGTGATTGTCGCCGGCTATAAATTCATCTGGTCTCAGCCGGTCATTCTGGGGGCCATCACGCTCGATCTCGTGGCAGTGCTGCTTGGCGGCGCGACGGCGCTTCTGCCGGTCTTTGCCAAGGATATTTTCCTCACCGATGCCTGGGGCCTTGGCCTGCTGCGCTCCATGTCGTCTGTCGGCTCGATCGGCGCGGCGCTGGTGCTCGCCAATTATCCTTTGCGCGCGCATGTCGGGCGCACCATGTTTGTCTGCGTCATCATCTATGGCCTGTGCACCATCGGCTTTGGCCTCTCGACCAATATCGTGCCGGCCGCGATCTTCCTGCTGGTGCTGGGCGCGGCGGATATGGTGAGCGTGGTCATCCGCCAATCGCTCATTCAGGCCGAGACGCCCAATGAAATGCGCGGTCGCGTGATGGCCGTGCATACGATTCTCACCGGCACCTCGAACCAGTTCGGCGAATTTGAATCGGGCACGCTCGCCGCCTTCATCGGCGCGGTGCCGACGGTGATCTTTGGTGGTGCCAGCGCTATTGCCGCCTCGCTGCTCTGGATGCGGATGTTCCCTGGTCTTCGCGAGCGTCAGAAGATCTGAACGCTCAGACGGTCGGGCTCAGAAACGAGCCGCTCGTCGGATCGACCCAGATCAGCTCGTCGGTCACCCCGCGCACGCCCGGCCGGTTTTCGGCGCAGACTCGAATGGCGTCGCGCTCGCGCTCGTCGAAAATCGTGCCCGAAAGCGTCACATGGCCTTCGCGCACCTTGATGTGGATGGAGCCCATGGGCGCCCATTTCTGTGCATCGATCTCGGCGGCTATATCTGCGCGGATCGCCTCGTCGCTTGACGCCGTTGGCTCATGGGCCTGCGTCGCATTGAAGAAAGCGCGCAGCAGATCCGAGCGGGTGACAATGCCGGTCACAATGCCTGCCCGCAGCACGGGCACGCGCTTGATGCGGTGCTTTTCCATCAGCGCCACGACGTCTTCCAAGGTCGTGCTTTCCTCCACCGCGACGGGGTCTTCCGTCATGATGTCGGCGACGCGGCGGGAATGGCTGTGCACATAGTCGCTGGCGCTGCGTCCCGGCCCCAGCAGGAAATCGAGCCATTTCGGGCGATGCTTTTCAGTGCCGATCTCGGCGCGGCGCAACAGATCGCCTTCGCTGAGCACGCCTGTCAGACGCCCGTTCTCATCGACGACGGGCAAGCCACTGACATGATTTTGCAGCATCGACTCAATCGCATGACGCACGCTTGCGTCCGGCGAAATGGTGATGGTGGGTGAAGTCATGACCTGACGGGCTTCCATAACGACCTCCTGATTTCCGGAGCGCGAGCGTGCAGCTTTTGCAAAGATCACGCCTTGATATTTATCAAAGAGAAAAAGTCGCGTGGTAGGAGCAGCTTAAGCTGTCGTTAAGTGTTCGCAGGCAAATTCGTCCCACGTTATTAACCATAGAACGTGAGTCGCGATGAGGTTCCAATCGAACAGCGAAGCCTGGCGTCGGCCATCCCCGCGCCGGGCGCCGTTGACCATCGACGCCGTTGCCGAGCCTGCGCCCGATGAGGCCCCGGCCTCGCCGCGCGCCAAGAAACGCGTCCGTCGCCATTATTTCTGGCGCGGCGCGTTTGCGCGCGGTCGTCACCTGCTCGACATGGCCGACCGTCACGCCATTCCTCTGGCAAGCCTCACTCTGGCTCTTGGCGTCGGCTGGATCATTGGCGCCAACATGTTTCATGACGGCGGCGCCAACACGCGCGAATTCGCCCGCGCCCTTGCGCAGATCAACGCGCGTGTGGAGGCCTTGGCTGCGGCGCTGCCGCAAAAATCGGATGTCGCCGAGATTGCGGCCTTGAAGCGCACGCTGGAAACCTCACGCGTTCGCACCTCTGAAACGCTCGCGCAATTGAAAGACAAGGTCGAGCGCGCGCCGCAATTGCAGACGGTTTTGCAACGTGTGGCCAATGTCGAACGTCGTCTCGATGAAGCGCCCAAGGCCCAGCCCCAGCAGGTCACGCAAGTCACCAGCGTCCCGGTCAGCGAGCCCGACATTCGCGTGCCGCTGGCCCCCTCGTCCAACGTCCGCGCGGGCATTCCGGCCAATGGCTATGTGCTGCGTCAAGCAAGCGCAGGCCTTGCCTATATCGAGAGCCGGGACGGCGTGCATGCCGTGTCGCCGGGGCACATCCTGCCCGGTGCGGGCAGGGTTCAGTCCATCGAGAAGCGCGGCCAGAAATGGATCGTGGTCACCTCGGCCGGTGTGATCGACAGCGATCTTTATTAAGCCTCAGGCTGCCGCGGGCTTTGTCTGACTCGGATCCGGCTTGGCGGGGAGCCTTGCGATCATGTCCACCAGCGCGCGGTCATGCAACACGACCATGCGCTCCTTGGGCTTGAGCCAATCGATTGCATCCTCCACCGTCTCGGCATCGTTGAGCTTGGCAAGCGCAATGGCGCGTTCGGGCTCGATATGGCCACGGCGGCGCGGCGGGGCGGGCGGCAGGAAGAGATCGTGGCGCAGGCGCAAATTCGCGTCTTCGTGGATGGCGCGGATGCCATCTGATTCATCCCCACCCTCGGCGGCAAGCTGGCTTGCGAGCGCATTGGCGCGCTGGGCAATGGGGGGCGGCGTGGTTTCTTCCGGTGTCAGCAGCAGGCCCGCGCGCTTGAGCGAAAGGCCGATCCACAATTGCCCGCTCGCCCATGACAGGGCGATGGAGAGCAGAAGCCCTGCGATTGTGGGTGACATCCAGGCCACCAGCGAGGGCGAGATCAGAAGGCCCGCGACGAGCGTCACCAGACCAAGCGCAACATGCGAGCGGTGACGGCGCACGATATCGCGCAGAGGGATAGAGCCATCGTCGCGCCGCTGCGGGTTCCAGCCCGTGTCGCGGCCAAAAATGATCTGCATGACCGAGCCCGTCTGGATCACCATCATGATCGGGGCCAGCAGTGCCGACATCAGCACTTCGAGCAGCGTCGAGGCGACAAGCCGCACGGCCCCGCCGCAGGCGCGCCGCGTCTCGGCTTGCACCAGCGCGATGATGAGCCCGAAGAGTTTGGGCGCAAGCAGCACCGCCATGGTGATGCCAAACAGCGCCAGCGCGCGCTCGGAATCGAAGCGCGGCCAAGCCGGGAACAGGCGGAATTCGTCGGTAAAATATTCTGGCCGGATATAGGTCGATTGCAGGACGAGCACGATACCCACGAGCAATTGCGCCATCCACAGCGGAGAGGCGAGATAACCCATGATTCCGGTCGCAAAATGCTGGCGGCTGGCGAGCTTGAGGCCAGCTGCGGGCAGAATGCGCGAATGCTGCAGATTGCCCTGGCACCAGCGGCGGTCGCGCGTTGCAAGATCGATCAGCGAGGGCGGGCTTTCCTCAAACGAGCCGCCGAGCACCGGCAGCATGTAAACGGCATAGCCTGCACGGCGAATGAGCGCGGCCTCGACGAAATCATGGCTCAGCACATGGCCGCCGAAGGGCGGGCGGCCGCGCAGATCGGGCAGGCCGCAATGGGCTGCGAAAGCAGCCGTGCGGATGATCGCATTATGGCCCCAGTAATTGCCGTCGCGTCCCGACCAGACAGCGAGGCCGGAGGCGATGATGGGTCCATAAATGCGCGCTGCAAATTGCTGCACGCGCGCAAACATCGTGTTGCGGTTGATGATGAGCGGCAGTGTCTGGATGATGCCGGCGTCGGGATCAGCTTCCATCGCAGCCGCCAGCGAGACAATGGAATGTCCCGTCATCAGGCTGTCGGCATCGAGCACCACCATATGCGCGTAAGCGCCGCCCCAGCGCGAAACGAAATCGCCGATATTGCCCGCCTTGCGGCTCGTGTTCTTCGGCCTGTGGCGATAGAAAATGCGGACCTTGGCCCCAAGCCGTTCACGCATGGCCAGGAACGCGCGCTCTTCGGCGATCCAGACATCGGGGTTGGTGGTGTCGGAGAGGAAGAACCAGTCGAAATGATCGGCAAGGCCGGTGGTCTCGACATCCTCGATCATGGCCTGCACGGCGCCAAACACGCGGCTCGGCGCCTCGTTGTAAATCGGCATGGCGACGGCGGTTTTCGCCTTGAGCTTTTTGGGCAGGCCGGGCGGCGGGGCTGCCTTGAAGAGCAGCCAGAAAAAGCCGAGCACGCCACTGGTGAAGGCAATCGCAATCCAGGAGAAATTTGCGACGAAAAGAACGAGCAGGGCCCATTTGAGCGGCGTGATCGCGCCGACATTCACCACCGCATACATTTCCATCGCGCCATAGATGGTCATCAGCAGGCCGCCGCCAAACACCAGCAGGCGCGAGGGCCAGGGCGTATAGGCGAGCTTTGGCGCAGCCCAGCGGCGGCGCTTGCCGGTATCGTAGCGGCGGAAGGATTGCACGGGCATGGCGAGCGGCGTTTCGCTCGGCATGGGGGTGAAATCGTCATTTGCCGGAGCGCCAAGCGGCGCAGCGTCGGCTTTGAAATCTTGCGGTGTTGTCACGGTGTCCATCGATAGAGCCAGGTCTCGCTGATCGGCTTGCCTTGGGATTCGAGCACCAGGCGCAATTCGCTCAAGGTCTCGCTGCCGGCATCCATGTCGAAGAGAACGCGCATGCTCTTGCGGTCCCGATCGAGAAAGTTGCGCACGGAAGAAATGACGCCGGGTGAAACAGTCAGGTTGGTCGTGATTTCGGCAGAGCGTTGGGCGTCGCCAAAGATATCGCCGGTAAAATCGACAAGAAAGCGGCGGCGGCGTGTTCCTGCCGGGCCCGTTCCGGCGCGGCCCGAACGCGAGAAGGCGACCTGCGCCAGCGGCGGACGGGTCGGGGGCTGCCAGCACCAGAATTGGCGATAGGCAAAATAGGCCTCCGTGCCGGCCGTCAGCGGAGTCTTGGGCCGCCAATAGGCGACCATATTGTCGTTCACTTCGGATTCGGAGGGAATTTCCACCAGCGTCACTTCGCCGGGGCCCCATTCGCCGATGGGCTCGATCCACAGGGAGGGCCGCAATTCCCAGTGTTGATTGTCATCCTGGAAGCGCTCGAAGCTGCGCTCGCGCTGAAGGAAGCCAAAGCCGCGCGGATTTGTGTCGACGAAGGCCGAGACTTGCAGCGTTTCGCGATTGGTCACGGGCCGCCACAGCCATTCATTATTGCCGTTGAGCACCTGCAGCCCACCAATCTCGTGGACGGCGGGGCGGATGTCGTCGCGGCGACGGTCGAGCGGGCTGAAGACATAGGTGCCGGCCATTGTGGCAATGCCGTAATGATCGACATTGCTGCGCGCGAAGATCGAGCATTCCGTATCGATGATCGTGGCGTCGCCCGGGCGCAGGGTGAAGCGATAGGCGCCCGTCATGCTTTCTGAATCGAGTATGGCGTGAATGACGAGCGCATTGCCGGCAATAGTCGGCTTTTCGATCCAGACGGCGCGAAACGCCGGTGTTTCCTCGCCGCGCGGATCGGCAGTGCGAATCGAGAGACCGCGCGCGACCGTGCCGAAATTCTGTCCCGTCGCGCGCGCGCGAAAGAAGCTCGCGCCCTGAAAGATCGCGACCTCGACCAATTCGCCATCGCGCGGCATCAGCACCCGGAAACCCGAGAAGCCGATATCGCCCGCATTGGCCGGCGCGCCGAGCTTGCCGAAGTCGAAAAGATCGGTCGAATAGGCAAGCTTGCGTTCGAAATTGTTCTCGACGAGATTCATCGTCATCGGCGCGGAATAGATGAAGCCGCGATGGAGCGGCTCCAGCACGAAGCCGGTGTTCTCTTCCGCCCAGATCAGGTTCTCTGGCCTGCTCTTGATGCCGACGTAAGACTCGTAGGTGAGGCTCGCGAAGGGCTCGGCGAGCGGCATGGCGGGGGCCTTGTAGGGCCGCTTGGCAAGCGCGCGCGCAAAATCGACAAGCGCTGCCGGATCGAAGGCAGGCGGGGGTGCATCGGGCGCGACCGCGGGTGGCGTTGCGGGCGCGGGCGTTTGCGCCTGGGCGCGCGGCGCAAACACCATCTCATGGGTGGTTGCGAGCGCCGCGACGGAGCTCGCAGCAAGTTTCAACAGGTCCCTGCGCTTGAACATCTGGTGAATTTCAGCTCCGATAAGCGTGGGGCGTCCGATGCAACGACGCACCTTGTCTATCTATAGCGAAAAATGACGTTTCGCGAGCCGGATTTTCGAAAGCCGGCGCGCAATTCATGATGTGTTTACGCCCCCGCGACCAACTAGGCGCATGGCCGGACTGTTCGGCCCCGATTCAAGCAGGATGACCCGGAGCCCGATGAGATGAGCTCGACCCCTTTTCGCCGCTGCCTTGCCGTGGTTCTTGCCGCAGGCGAGGGCACGCGCATGAAATCCGCGCGCCCCAAGGCGCTGCACGAGGTCGGCGGCCGCTCCATGCTCGGCCATGTTCTGGCCAGCCTTGGCGCTGCCGGCGCGCAGGATGTTGCGGTGGTCGTGGGCCCTGGCCGGGAGGATGTGGCGCAGGCCGCGCGCCGCGCCGCTGCGCAGGCCGAGATTTTCATCCAGAGCGAGCGTCTGGGCACGGCCCATGCCGTGCTGGCTGCCCGCAGCGCCCTGGCGCGCGGCTGCGATGATCTGCTCGTGCTTTTCGCCGATACGCCGCTCGTTACCCCGGCGACCCTTGCCCGTCTGCGTACCGCACTCGCCGAAGGCGCCGCGCTTGTCGCGCTTGGCTTTGAGCCCGCTGACCCGACCGGCTATGGCCGCCTGCTGGTCGAGGATGGCCAGCTTGTCGCCATTCGCGAGCAGAAGGATGCGACGGAGGCCGAGCGCAA
This sequence comes from Beijerinckiaceae bacterium, assembly GCA_947370975.1. Taxonomy (GTDB): domain Bacteria; phylum Pseudomonadota; class Alphaproteobacteria; order Rhizobiales; family Beijerinckiaceae; genus Terripilifer. The sequence goes on along the minus strand of CANBNG010000010.1, from coordinate 44,585 downwards.
GGTGGGGCTGTGCAATGCAGGCCTGATGGCGCTCTCCGGACAGCATGCGCTGGCGCTGCTGGAGGCGATTGGCAATGCCAATGCGCAGGGCGAATTCTACCTGACCGATGCGGTCGAAACCGCACGCAAGGCGGGCCTGAGCGCGAGCTTCGTGATTGCTGACAGGGATGAAGTGATCGGCGTCAACGATCGCGTGCAGCTGGCGGCCGCCGAGGCGATTTTCCAGCGCCGGATGCGCGAAGCCGCCATGCGCGACGGCGCAACGCTGATTGCGCCCGAGACGGTGTTTTTCTGTGTCGACACCAAGCTTGGCCGCGATGTGCTGGTGGAGCCCAATGTCGTGTTTGGTCCAGGCTGCGTGATCGAGGATGGCGCGCTCATTCACGCCTTCAGCCATCTTGAAGGCGCGCATGTGCGGGCAGGGGCGAGCGTTGGCCCCTATGCGCGGCTGCGGCCGGGCGCAGATCTTGGAGAAGGCGCAAAGGTCGGTAATTTCGTGGAGATCAAGGGCTCGATCATCGGGGCCGGGGCCAAGATCAGCCATTTGAGCTATATCGGCGATGCGCTTGTCGGGCCTGAGGTGAATATTGGCGCAGGCACCATCACCTGCAATTACGATGGCTTCAACAAGTTCAAGACCGAGATCGGGGCAGGCGCTTTCATCGGCTCCAATTCCTCGCTCGTTGCGCCGGTAAAAATCGGGGCGGGGGCTTTTGTCGGCTCCGGCTCTGTTGTGACGCGCGATGTCGCGCCCGATGCGCTGGCTCTGGCGCGCGGCGCGCAGGTGGAGAAACCGGGCTGGGCGCAGCGTTTTCGCGCGGTCAATGCGGCGCGCCCCAGGAAGCGCTGACGGAGCCATTGCATGCCTGCGCGTTACGAAGTGTCACGGAAATTGTCTTGAAGCCTGACCGCACTGCGGTCTAGCACTGCGGTCTAGCCTCGGGAGTCGCGCCAGAATGTGTGGAATCGTCGGAATCGTGGGCGCTCAGCCTGTTGCCGCGCAGATCATCGAGTCGCTGCGGCGGCTGGAATATCGCGGTTATGATTCGGCCGGCGTCGCGACCCTCGAGGATGGCCACCTCACGCGGCTGCGCGCCGAGGGCAAGCTGAAGAATCTCGAAGCCCGCCTCAAGAGCGCGCCCCTGACGGGCACAGTCGGCATCGGCCATACCCGCTGGGCAACGCATGGCCGCCCGACCGAGAACAACGCCCATCCCCATGCCACCACGCGCGTGGCCGTGGTCCATAACGGCATCATCGAAAATTTCCGCGAATTGCGCGAAGAGCTGACCGCGCGCGGCCATGTGTTTCTGACCGAGACCGACACGGAAGTCGTCGCCCATCTCGTGACCGACGAAATGCAGCGCGGCCATGGCCCGCGTGAGGCTGTGGCCAATGCGCTGCCGCGCCTGCGTGGCGCTTTTGCTTTGGCCTTTGTGTTCGAGGGCGAGCGCGATCTGCTGATTGGCGCTCGCCAAGGCGCGCCGCTCGCCATCGGCTGGGGCGAGGGCGAAATGTATCTGGGCTCGGATGCGCTCGCGCTCGCCCCCTTCACCGATACGATCACTTATCTTGAAGACGGCGACTGGGTTGTGCTGACGCCCGCGGGCGCTGATTTTCACGATGGCCAAGGCCGCCCCGTGCACCGCCCCAAGCTGAAGACGCAGGCCTCGGCCTTTCTCGTCGACAAGGGCAATCATCGCCATTTCATGGCGAAGGAAATTCATGAGCAGCCCGAAGTGGTGGGCCGCACACTCGCGCATTATCTCGACATGTCATCAGGCGCGGTGCGCTTGCCCTTCGATCTGCCGTTCGATCCTGCGTCCCTGACGCGGATTACGATTTCTGCCTGCGGCACAGCCTATTATGCAGGCCTCATCGCGAAATACTGGTTCGAGCGTTACGCGCGTCTGCCCGTCGAGATCGATGTCGCGAGCGAGTTCCGCTATCGCGATGCGCCGATGGTTGCGGGCGGCCTGATGATCGTCGTGTCGCAATCGGGCGAGACGGCCGATACGCTCGCATCGCTCCGCTATGCCAAGGAGCAGGGGCAGCACATTCTCTCGGTCGTCAACGTGCCGACCTCGACCATTGCGCGCGAGAGCGATGTTGTGGCTGCAACCCTTGCCGGGCCTGAAATCGGCGTTGCCTCCACCAAGGCCTTCACCTGCCAGCTGGCCGTGCTGGCCTGCCTCGCCGTTGGCTTTGGCCGCGCGCGCGGGGCCATCGATGCCAAGCGCGAGTCAGAGCTTGTGGCCGATCTCATGTCGATGCCCGGACTGATGGCGGAAGCCTTCAAGCGCGAGCCGCAGATTGAGGCTCTGGCGCGCGAACTCGCCAAGGCGACCGATGTTCTCTACCTCGGCCGGGGCACCAATTATCCGCTGGCGTTGGAAGGCGCGCTGAAGCTCAAGGAAATTTCCTACATTCATGCCGAGGGTTATGCGGCGGGCGAACTCAAGCACGGGCCGATTGCGCTGATTGACGAGAACATCCCCGTCATTGTGCTCGCGCCCTTCGATCCGGTGTTCGAGAAGACCGTATCCAACATGCAGGAGGTTGCGGCGCGCGGCGGGCGCATCATCCTCATCGGCGATGCGCGCGCGGCCCATGAGGCGGCGGTGCCGTTCTTCAGCGCCATCGCCATGCCTGAAATGGCGCCTGATTTTGCCGCCATTCCCTATGCCGTTCCGGTGCAGATGCTCGCCTATCACACAGCTGTGGTCATGGGTAAGGATGTCGATCAGCCGCGCAACCTCGCCAAAAGCGTCACGGTAGAATAAACTGATTTCAAGAACGAGCCGCGCCCTGCGGCTCCGCCGGCCGTGACGGGCAGGCAAGTGGCTTGCCCCCGATGGACAGAATATGAACCAGATCAACGATCCGCTCGCGGATGGTAGCGTCCTTTTCCGTCCGAGTTTTGGCGCCCGAATCCGCACGTGGTTTCTCACGGGCCTCATTATCGCAGGGCCACTGGCTGTCACCGCCTGGCTGGTGTGGTGGTTCGTCAACACCATCGACAATTGGGTCAAGCAGCTGGTGCCCCCGGTGCTCTCGCCCGACACCTATCTGCCGATCCGCGTGCCGGGCGTGGGCGTAGTGCTGGCCTTTGTCGGCCTGACATTGCTGGGCTTCCTCGCCGCCAATCTCGCCGGTCGCACCCTTCTGAAGCTCGGCGAGACCATTCTCGACCGGATGCCGGTGGTGCGCGGGCTCTACAAGAGCGTGAAGCAGATTTTCGAGACGATCTTCTCGCAGTCTGGCACGTCCTTCCGCCATGTCGGATTGGTGGAATTTCCGGGCAAGGGCATGTGGACGATCGTCTTCATCTCGGCCCCGCCGGCAGGCTCGGTCGCCGAGGCATTGCCGCCAGGCGCGCATGTGTCGGTTTTCCTGCCATGCACGCCCAATCCCACGACCGGCTTCTATTTCTTCCTGCCTGCATCCGATGTAATCGAAATTCCGATGTCGCCCGACGATGCAGCCAAGCTGATCATGTCGGCAGGCCTTATCCAGCCCGAAACCCAGACAGCTCTGGGCGCAATGGCCGAGAAGGTGCGGGCTCAGAAAGCGCTGAAGGCCGATAGCGCGTGAGTCGTAAACAGCGACGGTGCGACCCCCACCCCTAGCCCCTCCCCACAAGGGGGCGGGGAATCAGATGGCATGTGCGATCCAAACTCCCTCCCCCTTGTGGGCAGGGCCGACTCGGCGCAGCCGAGCGGGGTGGGGGTCGCACGATTCCATTCGGCACAGGCGGGGGCGAACCCCATCACCCCGCCCGCAATAACCGCACAGCCTCGTCGCGGCCAAACAGATAGAGCAGCATCCGCACGGCTTTTCCGCGTTCGCTGGCCAGTTCCGGGTCTTTGTCGACGATCATCCGCGCATCGTCGCGCGCCACCGGGAGCAATGCACCGTGCACATCGAGGCTGGCCAGTCTGAAGCCTGGTGTGCCCGATTGGCGTGTGCCTAGCACTTCGCCTTCGCCGCGCAGGCGCAGATCTTCTTCTGCGATGCGGAAGCCGTCTTCAGTTTCGCGCATGATCGTGATGCGGGCTTCCGCCACTTCGCCGAGCGGGGCCTTGTAGAGCAGCAGGCAGGTCGAGCGGCCCTTGCCGCGCCCGACGCGACCGCGCAATTGGTGCAATTGCGCAAGGCCAAAACGCTCGGCGTGTTCGATCACCATCACGGTTGCCTCGGGCACATCGACGCCGACTTCGATCACCGTGGTGGCCACCAGAATATCGGTCTCGCCGCGCTGGAAGGCCTCCATGGCGGCATCCTTGTCGGCGCCCTTCATCTGGCCATGCACCAGCCCGACGCGCGTGCCGAAAAACTGCTGCAACAATTCCGCCCGCTCGGTCGCGGCCGCCAGATCGAGATCCTCGTTTTCATCGACCAGCGGACAAACCCAATAGACGCGCGCGCCATTGTCGATGGCCCGGCCAATGCCGGCCACCACTTCGTCCAGACGTTCGAGCGGGAGCGCGCGTGTGTCGATAGGTTGGCGTCCCGCAGGCTTTTCGCGCAACATGGACACATCCATATCGCCGAAATAAGTGAGGACGAGCGTGCGCGGAATGGGTGTTGCCGTCATCACCAGAATATCGACGGCCTCGCCCTTCGAGCCCAGCGCCAGACGCTGATGCACGCCAAAGCGATGCTGTTCATCCACCACCGCCAGCGCCAGATCGCGGAAGGTCACGGCCTCCTGAAACAGCGCGTGTGTGCCAATGACAATATCGATCTCGCCGGCAGCAAGAGCCGCCAGCGTCTTGCGCCGTTCGGCAACCTTGTCGCGGCCAGTCAGCAGCGCGATGCGCATACCGACCTGTTCGGCCAGCGGCAGGATGCGTTCATAATGCTGGCGTGTGAGAATTTCGGTCGGCGCCATCATGGCCGCCTGACGGCCTGCCTCGACGACAGTCGCCATGGCCAGCAAGGCCACCAGCGTCTTGCCGGACCCGACATCGCCCTGCAGCAGCCGCAACATGCGCGTGTCGGAGGCGAGATCGGCGCGGATATCCACCAGAGCCTCCGCCTGCGCATTGGTGAGCGAGAAGGGCAGGGCCAGGGTGATCTTGTCCGCAATCTTGCCGGTGCCGAGACTGGGGCGTCCACCGAGCTTTTTCATGCGTGCCCGCACGAGGCCAAGCGTCACCTGGCTCGCGAGCAATTCATCATAGGCCAGCCGCAGGCGCACGGCGCTTTGCGGATCAAGCGATTCTGGCCCCTCCGGGCGATGAACGGCATGAAGGGCTGCCATGAAGGTTGGCCATTTGCGCTGCGCCATCAGCGGCGGGTCGATCCATTCTGGCAGATCGGGCACTTTGCCCAGCGCACCCTCGGCGGCTTTCTGCATGGCGCGCTGGGTCAGGCCTTCGGTGAGCCCATAGACCGGCTCGACCGGCGGCAATTTGGCCAGCGCTGCTTCATCCAGCACCTTGTCGGGATGGACCATCTGCAAATGGCCATCCCAAAGTTCGAGCTTGCCCGACACCCAGCGCTTGGCGCCGATGGGCAGCGAGCGCTCCACCCATTGGTGATTGGCCAGGAAGAACACCAGCGTCATGTCGCCGGTCTCATCCTCCACCAGCACGCGGTAGGGGGCCTTGGTGTTGCGCCCCGAGGGCGGGCGATGCTCGACGACGGTCACTTCCAGCAGGACGACCTGATCGCGCGGGGCGTCCATGAGTTTGGGGCGCGCCCGCCGGTCGATGCCGCTATGGGGCAGGTGGAACAACAGGTCGCAGACCCGCGCCTCGCCGCCATGGGGCGGGCTGAGGGCCTTGTCGAACAGCTTCGACGTTTTGGGGCCGACGCCGGGGAGCGTCGCCACACCGGCAAAGAGCGGGTTGAGAATATCGGGGCGCATCACCAAGCTTTACGGCTGACCCCCTGACAGGCGCAAGCGGCTGCTCTATATACGCAGCTGCACGCAGGGCGAACCCGTCCGGCGCGCGAGGCTATTTCGACGGGAGCTTACCTTGACAGAATCGTCCATCTCCAGCGCCGGGCTCGATCCACGCCGCCGCAAGGTGCTGTTTCGCGCCTGGCATCGCGGTATGCGCGAAATGGATATTCTCTATGGGAAATTTGCCGATTCCGAACTCGCCAAGCTGAGCGAGGGCGAGCTCGACGATCTTGAATTGCTGATGGATCTGCCCGACCGCGACGTCCTGATGTTCCTGACGGGCGAGGCGCCGACGCCAGATTCCTACAGCACCCCGGTCTTCCACAGGTTGAAGGCCTTCCACACCCATGATGGCCCGATCTTCGGCTGAACGGATCCAGTGACCGATCATAAAAAAGCTCTCGCCGAACTCGCGCGCGGCCAATCGCTGACGCTTGCCTCCGTTCCCGACGGGTTCGATGCTTTCGTTGCGGCCGATTTTGCCCGCCTGCTGGCTGGCGCTGCTCATGGCCGCGCTGCCGTGCTCGTGCATGTGGCGCGCGATGGTCAGCGCGCACGCGCCTTCGAGGAGGCTTTCAGCTTCGCCGCGCCCGATCTTGAGCTGCTCGATTTTCCGAGCTGGGATTGCCAGCCCTATGATCGCGTGTCGCCCAATGCGGCGGTTGCGGCGCGGCGCGTCACGGTGCTCTCGCGGCTTGCGCGCTCGCAATCGTCCGAAGAGCGCCCGCGCGTGCTCTCCACCACCGTCAATGCGCTGCTGCAGCGCGTGCCGCCGCTGAAATGGATCGCCGCCGAGAGTTTTTCGGCAGCACCCGGCAATGCGGTGAACATGGACGAGCTGGTGCGCTGGCTCGAAAACAACGGCTTCCTGCGCGCCAGCACGGTGCGCGAGACCGGCGAATATGCCGTGCGCGGCGGTATTCTCGATCTGTTTGCGCCGGGCATGCCCGCGCCCGTGCGGCTCGATTTCTTCGGCGACACGCTGGAATCCATCCGCGCCTTCGATGCCGAGAGCCAACGCACCACGGGGCAATTGCGCGCGCTCGATCTTGTGCCGATGAGCGAAGTGCAGCTCACCACCGAGACCATGAAACGCTTCCGCCAGGCCTATATTTCGCAATTTGGCGGGCAGACGCGTGGCGATTCCCTCTATGAAGCGGTGAGCGAAGGCCGCCGCCATGCGGGCATGGAACATTGGTTGCCGCTGTTCTTTGGCGGCGCGGATACGCTGTTTGATTATCTGGGCGGCGCGCCGCTGTTTCTCGATGCGCTGGCCGAAGACGCCGCCGGCGAGCGGCTCTCCCAGATCAAGGATTATTACGACGCCCGCAAGGAACAGCATGATGCCGATCCCGCGCGCTCGCCCTACAAGCCGCTTGCGCCTGACGCGCTCTATCTCTCGCCCGACGACTGGCGCAAGGCGCTGGCGCAAAACACCTGCGTGCGTGTCTCCCCCTTTGCCGCGCCCGAGGCCAAGAACGTCTTCGATTGCGAGGGCCATGCAGGCCGCAGTTTCGCGCCCGAACGCACGGATGAAAACGCCAATGTGTTTGAAAGCGTGGTCGCACATATCCGCGCCGCGCAGGCACAAAAGCGCCGTGTGATCGTTGCCGGCTGGTCGGATGGATCGCGCGATCGTCTGGCCTCCGTGCTTGGCGAACATGGCCTGAAGGGCACAGAGCCCGTTTCCAGTCTTGCGCAGGCAATGGGCGTGACGCCCGCCAAGGTCGCGCTGGCCGTTGCCGGCATGGAGCAGGGGTTCGAGGTCGCCGATCTCGTCGTCATTTCCGAGCAGGATATTCTGGGCGACCGCCTCGTGCGCCAGCGCCGGAAATCGCGCAAGGCTGCCGACTTCCTGCATGAGGTTGCCTCGCTTTCGGCGGGCGATCTCGTGGTGCATGTCGATCACGGCATCGGCCGCTTTGTCGGCCTGCAGGCCATTGATGTCGCGGGCGCGCCCCACGATTGTCTCGAGATTCACTATGCGGGCGGCGACAAGCTGTTCCTGCCGGTTGAAAATATCGAATTGCTGTCGCGCTATGGCTCGGAAGATACCGAAGCCCAGCTCGACAAGCTTGGCGGTGTGGGCTGGCAGACGCGCAAGGCGCGGATGAAGAAGCGCATCCGCGACATGGCCTATGAGCTCATCAAAATCGCCGCCGCGCGCCTCACGCGCGAAGCGCCCAAGCTTGTGCCGCCCGATGGCCTGTATGAGGAATTCTGCGCACGCTTCCCCTATGACGAGACCGAAGATCAGCTCGGCGCAATTGAATCCGTGCTCGAGGATATGGCGGCAGGCCGCCCGATGGATCGTCTCATTTGCGGCGATGTGGGCTTTGGCAAGACGGAAGTGGCCTTGCGCGCGGCCTTTGCGGCTGCGATCAACGGCAAGCAGGTGGCGGTTGTCGTGCCAACGACGCTGCTCGCACGCCAGCATTTCAGAACATTTTCCGCCCGCTTCTCAGGCCTGCCGATCCGCGTCGCGCAAATGTCGCGCATGGTTACGGCGGCCGAATTGCGCGATGCCAAAAAGGGCATTGCGGATGGCTCCATCGATATTCTCGTTGGCACCCATGCGGTGCTCGGCAAGGGCGTGACCTTCAAGGATCTCGGCCTGGTCGTGGTCGACGAGGAGCAGCATTTCGGCGTCGCGCACAAGGAGCGGCTGAAGTCCTTGCAGGCGGAAGTGCATGTGCTGACGCTTTCGGCTACGCCGATTCCGCGCACCTTGCAGCTTGCGCTCACCGGCGTGCGCGAATTGTCGATCATTGCAACGCCGCCCGTCGATCGCCTCGCGGTGCGCACCTTCATCACGCCTTTCGATGAATTGCTGGTGCGCGAGGCCTTGCTGCGCGAACGTTATCGCGGCGGCCAGAGCTTCTTTGTCTGCCCGCGCATCGAGGATATCGAGGACGCGACCGCCTTCCTGCGCAAGAGCGTGCCGGAGGCAAAATTCGTGGTTGCGCATGGCCAGATGTCGGCGGGCGAACTCGAAGACAAGATGGCGGCTTTCTACGACGGCAAATATGACGTGCTCGTCTCCACCGCCATCGTGGAATCGGGGCTCGATATTCCCACCGCCAATACGATGATCATCTGGCGCGCGGACATGTTTGGCCTTGCCGCGCTCTATCAATTGCGCGGACGTGTCGGCCGCTCGAAAACGCGCGCTTATGCGCTCTTCACCATTCCCGCCAGCCGCACGATTACACCGCAGGCGGAAAAGCGCCTGAAGGTTCTGCAATCGCTCGATACGCTGGGCGCGGGCTTCCAGCTCGCAAGCCACGATCTCGACATTCGCGGCGCGGGCAATCTGCTGGGCGAAGAACAATCGGGCCAGATCAAGGAAGTCGGCTACGAGCTCTATCAGCAGATGCTTCAGGATGCGGTGACGGCGCTCAAGGCCGGCATCGAGGAGCCGGCGGAAGAAGCCTGGTCGCCATCGATCACAATTGGTACGCCGGTGATGATTCCGGAAGATTACGTGCCCGACTTGCCGCTGCGCATGAGCCTCTATCGCCGCCTGTCGACGCTCGACACCGACGAGGAGATCGAGACCTTTGCCGCCGAGATGATCGACCGCTTCGGCCCTCCGCCCGATTCAGTGGAGCAATTGTTCAAGCTGGTGGCGATCAAGGCGCTCTGCCGGCGTGCGCATGTCGAGAAGGTGGATGCCGGCCCGAAGGGCGTGATCCTGTCGTTCCGCGACAATTCCTTCGCCAATCCGCAAGGGCTGGTGCGCTTCATCGCGGAGCAGGGCTCGGACGCCAAAGTGCGCCCCGACATGCGCATCGTCTTCATCCGCGATTTCGACACGCCCGTCGCGCGGCTTGAGGGCACCCGCCAGATCCTGCGCACATTGGTCGCCATCGCAGAGAAGAAAAAGGCTGCGTAAGAGGCACTTTGTCGTTGGCGCGCGTGGGAGTCTCTCCCTCCCCCTTGTGGGGAGGGCGACTCAGCCGAAGGCTGAGCGGGGTGGGGGTCGCGCTATTCCATCCGCCACACATTCTGGTCTGGGCAGCGCGCTGAGGACATCCAAGACTTGCGCGACCCCCACCCCTAACCCTCCCCACAGGGGGGAGGGAGTTCCGCGAGCGCGCTTGTGACGTCTGCGCTCAGCCCTTACTCGCTTGCCGCTTTCCAGATTGCGCCCAATAGCGCATCGACGGGCTGTGCGCCTGATACGGCGTATTTACCACCGAAGATGAAGAACGGCACGCCGGACACGCCCATGCGTGCAGCCGTGGCGACTTCTTCGCGCACCGAGCCGGTGTCGGTGCCGTCGGTGAGCAGGCGGCGCACGAGCGCGCCATCGAGGCCCGCCTCGTCGGCGACCTGCACAAGGACGTCGCGGTCGCCTATGTCGGCGCCTTCGCTGAAGTAGAGCGCGAACAGCCGCTCCACGACCTGCGCCTGCTTGTCCTTGGCGTGTGACCAGCGGATGAGGCGATGGGCATCGAGCGTGTTGGGCGAGCGTTTGATTGCGGAGAAATTGAAGGTGAGGCCCTCCTCGCGGCCTGCGTCCGTCAGGCGCTCATGAATGGCAGCGATTTTTTCGGGTCCGAATTTGCGCGCCATATATTCGTGGCGATCCAGCCCCTCGGGCGGAATGGTGGGGTCGAGCTGGAAAGGCCGCCAGCGAATGTCGAAGGTGAGGCCCGGCGCCTGTGCGATGGCCGCATCGAGCTTGCGCTTGCCGAGATAGCACCAGGGGCAAACGACATCCGAGACGACGTCGATCTCAAGCTTATCCATATGATGTGTTCCGATCACGGCGCCTTGCGCCACCATGTGTCGAGGGTCGCGCCAAAAAGCGGCGCAGCATAATGCGCAGTCCGCTCCGGATGCGCGAGGCGGGTCGAATAGGCAAACCATTGTTCGGGCGTATGAAACAACGGCACGATGTAAAAGCCTGACAGGAGCAGGCGGTCGAGCGCTCGCACGGCGGCGATAAAATCGGCGCTGGAATCTGCCTTCAGCAGAGCCGCAATCATTGCATCGATGGCGGGCGAGGCCGCGCCCGAGAGATTGAACGAGGCTTCCTGCTGGGCGCTTGAAGAGCCCCAGCGGCCGCGCTGCTCGGCGCCAGGCGAGGCGGAGGCGAGCCAGAGGCCGAGCATCATGTCAAAGTCGAATTTTTGGCGGCGGCGCTGATATTGCACATCATCGACAAGCCGCACACGTGCACTCACACCGATGCGGCGCAGCGATTCCGCATAATTGAGCGCGAGCCGCTCCTGATTGCGATCGGTCACCATGATCTCGAAATCGAGCGGACGTCCGCTGTCGCGCGCGACAAGCTTGCCGTTGTTGAGGTCGTAGCCGGCCTCTTTCAGCAATGCGAGCGCACGACGCGCAGGCATGCGGTCGCGCCCCGTGCCATCGGTCGTCGGGGGCTGCCATGCGCCTTCCATGATGTCGGTGCGCACAGCGCCGGGGAAGGGCGCAAGCAGCGCGCGTTCGGCTGCATCTGCCGGGCGTCCGGATGCAGACAGCTCGCTCTCGTCGAAGAAGCTTTTCGTGCGGCGATAAAGCCCGCCATAAAGATTGGCGTTGACCCATTCGAAATCGAACATCAGGCCCAACGCCTCGCGCAGGCGCACGTCGCCAAACATGGCGCGGCGGGTGTTGAAGGCAAAACCCGTCATGCCTTTGGGGATGCCAAGCGGCAGGCTCGCCTTGGCGACGCGGCCCGTTTTCATGGCAGGGAAATCATAGCCCGTGAGCCAGCGCGTCGGATTGGTCTCGTCGCGATATTCGACGAGGCCGCCCTTGAAGGCCTCATAGAGAGAGGCGGCATCGCGGAAATATTCGATCCGGATCTCGTTGAAATTGAACAGGCCGCGATGGATCGGCAGATCCTTGCCCCAATAATCGGGGTTGCGCTTGAGGGTGAGTACCTCGCCCGGCCTTATGCTTTCGATCAGATAGGGGCCCGAGCCCACCGGAATCTCGAGGCTCGTTTCATTGAAGCGTTCGGTATCCGTGTGCTTTTTCGACAGTACCGGCATGAGCCCCAAGGTGAGGGGCAATTCACGGTCGTCGGTTCCCGACAGATCGAAACTGATCGTATGCGCGTCGCGCACATCGACCTTGCGCACCTGGCCATAGGCCGCGCGCTGTTGCGGACGACCCTTGGTCTTGAGCAGCTCAAAGGTGAAAAGCACATCCTCGGTCGTGATCGGCGTGCCGTCCGAGAAACGCGCGCGCGGATCGAGCCTGAAAGTGACATGCGCGCGCTCTGCGTCGGTCTCTATGGTCTGGGCGATCAGACCATAAAGCGTGAAGGGCTCATCCATGGAGCGCATCATCAAGGACTGGAATATATTGCCGCTGAGCCCCTGCGCGGTCGTGCCGGCCTTCAGGTTGAAGGGGTTGAGACTGTCGAACGTGCCCTGAAACGCCACCGAGAGCCGCCCACCCTTGGGGGCTTGCGGATTGGCATAGGGCAAATGGACGAAATCGGCGGGCAGGGCTGGTTCGCCTTGCATCGCAATACCATGTCGCGGCCCTGTGCTTTCACCAGCCCGCGCCGGGTTCGCCAGCGGCAGGAGGCAGCAGCCCAACAAGATGAGTCGAATCACGTTTGGAATCATGCGGGCGACACTAGGGGCTGCGGCTTTGATGCGGAAGCATGCCGGGAGGCCGCATTTGGCGGGAAATCCCGGCTTTTTGAGGATTGGGGCTTTCATGCTCTGGAAAGCTGCGTCCGAAGAGGCTAAAGAGGCGGCGGTCAATCTCTCGCCGCAATCCAAGGTGATGAGCGGCCCCACGTCGGCGTTGGCCGATGCGGCCGATCATGAAAGGATCACCGATGCCCATTTCCACCAAGCGCCTCGGCGCTGCCGCTCTTGCCGCGGCCATGCTGCTCTCGGGCATTGATGCCTTCGCGCAAGCCCAGAAGCAGACCCCGCCCGCCCAGCCGGCCCCCGCCCAGCAGCAGCCCCAGCAGGGCCCGTTGCGTGTCGAGCTGCAGCCGACGCAGGGCGAATGGACCAAGGTTTGCGGCAAGGATCCGGCCGCCAACAAGGAAATCTGCTATACGACGCGCGATTTCGGCACGGCTGCCGATCAGCCTCCGGTGCTGGCGCTCGCCGTCTATGACGTGAAGGGTGACGATCAGCGCATCGTGCGCCTGCTTCTCCCCGTCGCTCTGTTGCTGAAGCCCGGCTTCCGCTTCTCGATCGATAAGGGCGCGACGCAGGAAGGCGGCTTTGAAATCTGCTTCCCGAACGGCTGCTTCGCTGAATCCAAGGTCAAGGGTCCGACCATCGACCAGATGAAGAAGGGCACCGCCCTGAACGTTTCGGTCAAGAACCAGGCCAACAACGAAGTGACCTTCGCGCTGCCGCTCGCAGGCTTCGGTAAGGCCTTCGATGGCGCGCCGATCGACCCCAAGGTTCTGGAAGAACAGCAGAAGCGCCTTGAGCAGGAATTGCAGAAGCGCGCCGAAGAACAGCGCAAGGCACTGGAAGCCCAGCCCGCCGCCCCCAAATAAGGGCGTCTTCGCTCAGCAAGAAAACAAAACGGCGGCCGCCTGGCCGCCGTTTTTTTGATGCCTTCAATGGGCTGTCGCGCCACGCATCTTATATTGCCCATTGGGCATGCGCAGAAACATGTCCTTCACCTGCGGGTGCCGAAGCGGCGCGCCGGTATCGTCGGGCAGGAGGTTCTGCTCGGAGACATAGGCCACATATTCCGTCTCCGCATTTTCGGCGAAGAGGTGGTAATAAGGCTGGTCCTTCGAGGGGCGCACGTCGGCCGGGATGGCGAGCCACCATTCCTCGGTATTGGCGAAGACGGGATCGACATCGAAAATCACGCCGCGGAAGGGAAACTTCCGATGCTTGACGACCTGACCGATCCGAAATTTTGCGACGCGGGATTCCATGGCACTCTCTGCGGGGGGCTTCCCCTGAGGAGCGTTTGCCGTACGCGGGGCGCGCGGGGCTGTCAATTGGAAGCCTCTCGCGTCGCGCTCACTCCTACAATCCAGCCTTGGCGGCAAAGTCGCTGTCCTGCGCCGCGACCTGCCGCGCCAGATCGACCATGACCTTTGCCTGTTTCCATGTGGCATCGTCCTGCATCTTGCCATCGATCATCACCGCGCCTGCGCCATTGGGCATGGCGGCTAGGATCTTGAGCGCGAAGGCGACCTCGGCAGGGTCGGGCGAGAAGACGCGCTTGGCGATGGCGATCTGGCTCGGATGCAGCGTCCAGGCGCCTGCGCAGCCCATCAGGAAGGCATTGCGGAATTGCGCTTCGCAGGCGGCGGCATCCGAGAAATCCCCGAAGGGTCCATAGAAAGCCTTGATGCCCGCCGACGCGCAGGCATCGACCATTTTTGCAACCGTGTAGTGCCAGAGATCCTGCTGGTAGCCGGTGCGCGGCGCCTCGCCCGCTGCATCTGCCAGCACTTTATATTCGGGATGGCCACCGCCCACCCGCGTGGTCTTCATGGCGCGCGAGGCGGCCAGATCTGCGGGGCCAAGGCTCATGCCATGCATGCGCGGCGAGGCTGTGGCAATGGAGTCCACATTCTTCACGCCCTCCGCCGTCTCCAGAATGGCGTGGATGAGAATCGGCCGGCCAATGGCGTGGCGCGCTTCGAGCTGGGCCAGCAATTGGTCGAGATAATGAATATCCCACGGCCCTTCGACCTTGGGCAGCATGATGACGTCGAGCTTGTTGCCGACAGCGCCGACGATCTGCGTGATGTCATCGAGCACCCAGGGCGAATTCAGCGCATTGATGCGCGTCCAAAGGCCCGTGCCACCAAAATCATGCGCCTGCGCCATGTCGATAAAGCCGGCGCGCGCCGCCTCCTTGGCCTCGATCGGCACGGCGTCTTCGAGATTGCCGAGCACGACATCGACCTCGCGGGCGAGTTCACCCGCGCGCGCCCGCAGCTTTTCGACATGCGGGGGCACGAAATGGATCATCCGCTCCAGGCGCACCGGCAAATCCCGGAAGGGGGCGGGGGCTCCCGCTGCCAGCGGCTCGAAAAATTTGCGCGGGGGTTTGGTCACCATCTGGCGGCTCCTCGGGGCATTGGGTCTGTGTCGCAGTGCAGCATAGGCGCAAGCGCGGGGCCCCCGCAATTTGGTCTTTATGCGAGGCCGGCTTGCACCCCCGCGCTGCCGGGCTCACCATGGCCGGCATGGATACAATTGCCTGGTCCCGCACCCTTCACCTGCTCACCACGCCGGAAATGGCGCGCGCCGATGCGCTGACGATCAAAGGCGGCGTGCCGGGCAGCTGCCTGATGGAGTACGCCGGTGCGGCGGTGGCGGCGGAGGCCGCGCGGCTATGCCTGCCCGGCAGCCGCGCGACGCCGCGCATCGCCGTGCTCTGCGGCCCCGGCAATAATGGCGGCGATGGCTATGTCGCCGCCCGTCTCCTTGCGCAGCGCGGCTTTCATCTTGATGTTTTCGCGCTGGGCGACCCCAAGGCGCTGCAAGGCGATGCGAAGGCGGCGGCGGGGCTTTGGCGCGGGCGCATCGGCGCTCTGGCTGATTTCGCGCCAGACGGCATCGATCTGGTCATCGATGCGCTGTTTGGCGCGGGGCTCGCGCGCGATCTCGATGGTATGGCGCGGGCAACGGTCGAGCGGGTTAATGACTGGCGGGCGCGCACAGGGGGCAAAATCCTCGCCGTCGATGTGCCCTCGGGGCTCGATGGCAATAGCGGCAGGCCACGTGGGGCCATGATCCTTGCTGATTCGACGGTCACCTTTTTTCGGCTGAAGCCGGGCCATGTGCTGTTGCCGGGAAGACTGGCCTGCGGCGCTTTGCGTCTGGCGCATATCGGCATTCCGGAGTCCGTGCTCGATGAGATCCGCCCGGCGACATTCCTGAACTCGCCCGCGCTCTGGCAGGGCCTTCTGCCCCGCCCGCAGACTGCGGGTCACAAATATGCGCGCGGCCATGCGCTCATTGTTTCGGGCCCGGCCTTCCATACCGGTGCGGCGCGGCTTGCGACGCGCGCGGCGGCGCGGATCGGGGCGGGCCTTGCGACGGTCGCCGGCAGCCGGGGAGCGCTGAGTGAGCATGCAGCCCATCTGACCGCCATCATGCTGGCCCCGTGCGAGGGCGCATCCGATCTCGTCCGTATCCTCGCCGACCCGCGCAAGAATGCGGTCGTGATCGGCCCGGGGCTGGGGCTGGATGAGGCCGCACGCGGCCTCGTTCATGCGGCGCTGGCTCCGGCGTGCGGGCGCGGCGTGGTGCTGGATGCCGACGCTCTCACGCTGTTTGCGGGCGATGCCAAGGGGCTTGGTGCGCTTGTTTCTGGCCATCAGGGGCCTATTGTCCTGACCCCGCACGACGGTGAATTTACAAGACTCAGCAATGGCTTGGAGCTGGAGATTGAATCAGTTTCGCAAGCACTTGAATCAATATCGCAGCCTGCTCTCTCAAAACTTTCAGCCGCGCGCGCCATGGCGGCTTTGACCGGCGCTGTGGTGCTGTGCAAGGGGGCCGATACCGTCGTCGCCGCGCCCGATGGGCGAGCCTCGATTGCCGCTGATCTGCCCGCAGATCTCGCGAGCGCGGGCTCCGGCGATGTGCTGGCCGGCATGATTGGGGGCCTGCTGGCGCAAGGCATGCCGGCTTTCGAGGCGGCCTCGGCTGCGGTCTGGCTGCATGGGGCGGCGGGGCGAAAGGTCGGCCGTGGGCTGTTGGCGGATGATTTGCCCGACGCTCTGGCGTTGGTGCTGGCGGCGCTTTGAGGCCGCTCGACCCCCTGAAAAGAAAGAAGGCCGCCGACACGAGGTCAGCGGCCCAAGTCTAGGGAGGAAACGCCCAAGGAGGGCTGGGTCGGCGCAAGCGCCAGACCGTGACTGGACTATCTATTGTGCAACGCAACATCACAAGTGGGAAGATCGCATGGCCGCTATGCGTAAAACGCAGAGCGGAGGCTTGGCTGGTTTTGTACGATTTATGACACTTCGAACCAGCCCGCCGGGCCATCGCCAACGCCAAATCCGCCTGCAATCAGCCATTTGCCCGGATTGTCGGCCACGAAGGCCGTCCGGATCGTCCGGCCTTCGGGCACGATGACGCTATCGCGCCAATAGGGCTCCCAGCCATCGTCGAGCAGATGCATGTGGCGCAGCACATGGCCATGCACATGCATGAGTTGGGGCGCAGCGGTGCGATTGATGAAGCCCAGCGTCACCGGGCCACCTCGTTTGACCGCAAAGAGCGGCTTTGCGGGAAGGTCGGTCGCAGGCGCGCCGTTGATTCGCCAGCCCTGCGTCGCCTCGCCCTCGATGGTGAGATCGATGCGTTTTGATTTTTCGAGGGCGATCTTTTCCGGCAGGCGCGGGTTCGCAGGCAGGTTCTCCAGCGGGGGCAGGGCGGGCCGGGCCGCGCCCGTTGTTGTGAACGTCACAAGCGTCCGGCTGCTGTCAGGCGCGCCGCTCATGCCGCGCAGCAGGAGTTTCGTGTCGCCATTCTCCTGCGCGGGAAGGTCGAAGAACACGTCATAGCGGGCGCCTGGCGCCAGCGGCAGGGTCTGGCGCACCGGCTCGAAAAGATCGCAGGGCTGCCCATCGATGGCGGCAACCTGCACGCGCGCGCCCTCCACGCCGATGGCCATCATCCGCCGGGTGGAGGCGCTGGCCAGCCGCAGCCGGATCCGCGCACCCGGCGCAAGCGCGATTGGATCTGTATCCAGCGCGCCATTGGCCAGCACGCGCGGGCTTGACGTGTCGGGCTCGACCCAGTCGGCCAGCAGCAGCGCGAGATCGAGATCGACAACCGGCGGCTTTGGCTCCTCGACGATGAGAAGTCCCGCCAGTCCGCGCGCCATTTGCGCGGCGGCCTGTGTGCGAACCGACGGGTGATAGAGAAACGTCCCGGCATCTGGCGGCGTGAAGGCAATATCGAAACTGCCACCTGTGGCGATAGCCGCCTGCGTCAGGGGCACTGCGCCATCCATGGCATTGGCCAGTCGCACGCCGCGCCAATGCAGCGCGAGCGGCGTTTCAAGCTCGTTGGCGAGGCGCAGCGCGACCTCCTCTCCAAGCTTCACGCGCAGCACGGGGCCTGGCAGGGACTCATTGAAGGTGAAGGCTTCGAGCGGGCTTGCGGGCTCTGGAAACAGCGGCTTCATCGCCCTGCGGGCGCTCAACACGCGCATTTCCTGCGCAGGCGCTTTGCCTGCCAGAGCAAGGGTGGCCACGAGACTGCCAAGAAAGATGCGGCGGGTGGTGAGCATTGCAGGCCTTGGTGTGACGAGCGGCGGCTTCATCCTATCTGGGTGTCAAACACGCAATGCCAAGCGCAACCATGGGTCTCACCATGTTTGCCGCCGCACGTAAGCGCGCAGGAAATCGATGAACAGACGCGATTTCAAGGGCAGATAGCGCGCATGCGGGTAGAGCACGTAAATCGGCCGGCGCGGCGGCTCATGGTCCTTGAAAATCTCCACAAGTCGACCCGTGGCAATGTCATCCCCAATAAAATAGGTCGGCAGGAGGGTGATGCCGACGCCCGCCAGCGCCCCCGCACGCAGGGCATAGACGCTGTTGGTCAGCAGCGGGCCCGAGACCTTCACCGAGATCGGCCCCTCCGGACCGCCGAATCGCCAGATCGAATCAGGCGCAATGGAGCGGTGGATGAGACAGGCATGGGCCGCCAGATCGTGGGGATGAGCGGGCCGGGGATGTTTTTCGAGCCAGTCGGGGCTTGCGACAGCCGGCCAGCGCACATCGCCGAGCTTGGTCGAGATGATGCTCATATCCTCGATGGCATGCATCCAGACCGCCAGATCATAGCCCTGATCGATCAGTTCGAAGGGCGAGAAGCTCGTGTCGGTGAGGATGAGCGAGATCTTGATGTCGGGATGAAGCAACGAAAATTCTGCAACGACAGGAGCAAGATGCAAATTGCCGAAGGCGTTGGAGGCGAGGATTTTCAATATGCCGCGCGGCTCCTCGCGCGAGCGGGTGATGGCTGATTCGGCGGCCTCGAAGGAGGCCAGCATCGTCTGGCAGAAGGCGAGATATTCCTGTCCGCTTTCGGTGAGGGAGAGCTGGCGCGTGGTGCGGTTCATCAGCCGCGCGCCCAGATGATCCTCAAGCTGCTTGAGATGCGCGCTCGCAAGCGCGCGCGACATGTTGAGCTCCTGTGCTGCCTTGGACAGGCTGCCCGTCTGGGCAATGCGCACAAAAGTCTCGATGGCTTTCAACCGGTCCATGATCTGCCCCCAACCCTCCGATCATGGGGCGGGGCAGGGTGCATTGTCAAAAAATGCTGATCAATCATGTCACGAAAGGCGACTATGCCTAAAGTTGCAGTGCCTCTACCAATTGCCTCCGAGGAAACGCCCAAGGAGGACGAAATGTCCCTGTCTATCGTACCGCTTTCCCCCGCTTGCGGGGCGGAAGTTCGGGGTCTGGATCTGCGCCAGGCACCGGATGCGGAAACGATGGCCGCGATCCGTAAAGCCTTCGACGATCACATCGTCCTGGTTTTTCGTCAGCAGGATCTATCAGAACAAGATCAACTCCGGGCTGCCGAGATCTTCGGCAAGGTTGCCATTCGAAAGAGGCCGGTCAACGGCCCTGGCCCCGGAGGTGATTTTGACACCCCCTTCATGATGGTCACGAATATTGTCGAAAACGGCAAATCGATCGGCGCCTTCGGCGACGGCGAAATGTGGTTCCATCACGACACCAGCTATTACCCCGAGCCCCACCGCGCGACGCTTCTCTATGCGATGAAGCTGACAAGCTGGGGCGGCGAGACCTGCTTCTCGGACATGTACAAGGCCTATGAGATGATCCCGCGCGCCCTGCGCGACCGTCTCGAGGGCCACAAGGTCCTGCAGATGCACGATTACAAGCGTCGGGAGCGTCTCGATCTCGATGCGGTGGATATTTCCATGATCCGCCATCACGAACAGCCGATCTTCGTCACCCATCCTGCCTCGGGCCGGAAGGCGCTCTATGTGAGCCGCCTGATGACCGCGCGCATCGAAGGCTTCTCGCGCAGCGAGAGCGAGGAAATTCTGGAGCAATTGTTCGACATTTCCGAGGATCCCTCGATTGTCTACGAGCACCATTGGGCGCTGGGCGATCTGGTGATTTGGGACAATTGGTGTTCCATCCACGCGCGCAAGGATTTCCCGCGCGAAGAACCCCGCCTGATGCGCCGCCTGACCATCGAAGGTCAGGCCATGCATTTCTAGGGCGAAACCGAATGCCTGCTGACAAAACCGCAGCATAAGCGGTGTCGGCAGTCCCAAGCGCTCGAACCGACGGGAGGCGGTTCGGGCGCTTTTTTTATGCGCGAGTTTCAACAGTTTTGCTGAGTTTTTGCCGGAAGTGTTGAAACGAGGGGGCTTAGGGCGTAGGTTTCAACAGGCCTGATGCAAAGCGCAATGAAGTGTTGAAGCGCCCATGCCTGATTTCGTGGACATCAATGCCGACCAACGCCGTGAGGCGGTCAACAGCCGCCAACGCTTTGAAGCGTGGCGCGTTGCTGCCGCGCGCGAGGCTGAAACGCACGGCTCGATGGTCTGGACGCTCGTGAAGGGGCGCGAATATCTGGTGCGCGCCGCCTATGACAGGCAGGGGCGTCGGCGCCAGTCCTCGCTTGGCCCGCGCAGCCCCGAGACCGAGCGTATCAAGGCGGAGTTCGAGGTCGGGCGGGAGGATGCCAAGGCGCGTCTTGCCGCGCTCCAGCCCGTGATGGTCAGGCAAGCCGCCATCAATCGCGTTCTGGGGCTGGGCCGGGTGCCGCTGGTGAGCGCGCGCGTGCTGCGCCTCCTTGATCGCAGCGGCCTGCTTGGCGCCGGCATTCGCGTCGTGGGGACACATGCGCTCTATGCCTATGAAGCCGCCTGCGGCGTGCATTTCGATTCCGGGCTGACGACGACGGAGGATGTCGATCTGTTGCTCGATTCGCGGGCGCGCCTGTCCTTTGTGGCCTCGGAGGAGCTCGAGGAGGCCTCGCTGATGCGGCTCCTTCAGAAAGCCGACCGCTCCTTCCGCAGATCCGCGCAATCGTTTCGCGCGGTCAATCATGATGGTTTTCTCGTCGATCTCATCAAGCCGCTTCGGAACCCGCCCAATTGGCATGAAAGCGCGCCTGCTTTCGAAGCCATGGCCATCGACATGCGCGGTGGGCCTCTGCGCATGGTCACGTCCGATCCGCGCGTTTTCGCGGCCCATAAATATTGGGTGTCGCAGCGCCTCGACTGCGATCCCCTTAAGCGCGCACGCGATCTTGCGCAGGCCCGCGCGGTGGCGAGCCTCACGGCGACCCATCTGGCCCATCTGTCCTTTGCCGCTGAAGAGTTGCGGATGCTGCCAAAAGAGCTGATTGCGGAGGTTTCCCCGCTTTTTGTGCCGGTCCTGGACAGCTGAGCGGGGTGTAACCTTCCCCTCGCGCACTTTTTTGTCGCATCCGCCCCCTGCCGTTGTTATAGAGCCAGCACCCGAAGCGGTGAGCTGCTGGGGTCCGTCCCTTGCGGATGCGGATTCTTGCGGGCGTGGCGGAATTGGTAGACGCAGCGGCTTTAGGTGCCGCCGCCGAAAGGCGTGGGGGTTCGAGTCCCTCCGCCCGCACCAGAACAGGCATTGCTCACCTTTTTCGACCCAGTTTTCAGGCGCGCTCGGGAGATCCCGGGCCGCATGTTCCAGAAGGCAAAAAAATGCAGGTGACCGAAACCCTGTCGCAGGGCCTCAAGCGCGAATTTCAGGTTGTGTTCCCGGCCAAGGATCTGGCCGACCGGCTCAACGGCCAGCTCATCGAGATGAAGGACAAGGTCCGCATCAACGGGTTCCGTCCCGGCAAGGTGCCGATGGCCCATCTCAAGCGCGTCTACGGCCGCAGCGTCATGGCTGAGGTCCTCCAGACCGCCATCAATGATGCCAACCGCAAGATCGTCGAGGACAACCAGCTCAAGCTCGCGCTCGAGCCCAAGGTCGACTTCCCCAGCGATCAGGCCGAGGTCGAGGCCGCTCTTGAAGCCAAGGGCGACCTGACGATCAAGGTGAACATCGAAATCCTGCCGACCTTCGACGTCGGCAATTTCGACGATGTGGAAATCACGCGCCTCAAGGCCGACATTTCCGATGAAGAAGTGCAACAGGCGCTTGATCGTATGGCCGCGCAGAACCGCGCCTTCACGGCCAAGGAAGAGGGCGCAGTCGCCGCTTCCGGCGACAAGGTCACGATCGACTTCGTCGGCAAGCTCGGCGACGAGCTGTTCGAAGGCGGCACGGGCTCTGACGTCGACGTGATTCTCGGCTCCGGCTCGTTCATTCCGGGCTTCGAGGAGCAGCTTGAGGGTGCAAAGGCCGGCGAGGCGCGTGTCGTCAACGTCAGCTTCCCCGAGAACTACACGGCGACGCATCTGGCCGGTCGCGCCGCGACCTTCGACGTCACGGTCAAGGCCATTGCAGCTCCCGGCGAGCTGACCATGGATGACGAATTCGCCAAGGGCTTTGGCTTCGACGCCATCGACAAGCTCAAGGACGCCATCCGCTCCAACATCGACCGCGACTACACCCGCGCGTCGCGTGACAAGCTGAAGCGCGCGCTGCTGGACGCGCTCGACAAGAAATATTCCTTCGAGCTTCCCGAAGGTCTCGTCGAGCAGGAATTCTCTGGCATCTGGACCCAGGTCGAGAACGAGCAGAAGGCCGGCGGCAAGTCCTTTGCTGAAGAGGGCACAACCGAAGAAGCCGCCCGCGCCGATTATCGTCGCATCGCCGAGCGCCGCGTGCGCCTTGGTCTCGTGCTGGCCGAAGTTGGCCAGTCGGCCAATGTCCAGGTGACGGATGACGAAGTGACGCAGGCTCTGCTTGAGCGTGCGCGCCAGTTCCCCGGCCAGGAAAAGATGGTCTGGGATTATTATCGCAGCAATCCGGAGGCGCTCGCCCAGCTGCGCGCCCCCGTCTTCGAGGAGAAGGTGGTCGACCACATCGTCTCCATGGCCAAGGTCACTGACCAGATCGTCTCCAAGGACGAGCTGTTCAAGATCGAGGCGGACGACGAGAAGACCGCTGCCTGACGAGGGGGTGGGAAGACACGCGAAGCTGCGGCTTTCTGTCTCCCATTATCCATTCGAGGAATGAAATTTCGCCGGCAGCCTTTGCACAAGGCTGCCGGCGTCATTATGTTGGGGTAACAGATGCGCCGAGCCCGGGGGTTCGCCGTTCAAGGACGACATGATGCGTGACCCGATTGAAACCTACGCCAACTATTTGATTCCTCAGGTTATTGAGAACACGAGCCGGGGCGAGCGCGGCTTCGATATCTATTCGCGCCTGCTACGCGAACGAATCATCTTCCTGACCGGGCCGGTCGAGGACCACATGGCCTCGGTCATTATTGCCCAGCTTCTCTTCCTCGAGGCCGAAAACCCGAAGAAAGAGATCGCGATGTACATCAACTCGCCCGGTGGCGTGGTGACATCGGGTCTGGCGATCTACGACACGATGCAGTTCATCAAGCCCAAGGTCTCGACGCTCTGCATCGGCCAGGCGGCGTCCATGGGCTCGCTCCTGCTCTGCGCAGGCGCGCCTGAGATGCGCTTCTGCCTGCCCAACGCCCGCGTCATGGTTCACCAGCCTTCTGGCGGTTTCCAGGGCCAGGCGTCCGATATTCTCCGCCATGCGGAGGACATCATGAAGATCAAGCGTCGCCTGAACGAAATTTATGTGCGCCACACCGGTCGTGATTATGACACGATCGAACGCACATTGGACCGCGACCACTTCATGTCGGCGGCCGAAGCCAAGGAATTTGGCCTCGTCGACCAGGTGCTCGAAAAGCGCCCGGAAGAACCCGCGGCGAAGTGAAAAAATGATCTAAGGTTCTGTCTTCCCTGATCTTTCGTAGGTTAGGGGAGGCAGGAGCCGGTTTGAAGACCTTGCCCGAACCTTGGCCATGTTTGAGGTTCGGCTTGATCCTGATCCGGCCACGTGTTTGCATCGGTCCTGAAAAACGAACCTGCGACGGCGCAGGCTGTCAAAATGACACGTTCGCCTGACATGACGGTCTACGCTTTGTTAGGCCGTCGCATTTATTTTGTACCATGACGAGGCCTGCGCGTTCCGGCCACGCCACGTCTGCACGGAGAATATTATGAGCAAGGTCGGCGCTAGCGACTCGAAGAACACGCTCTACTGCTCGTTTTGCGGCAAGAGCCAGCACGAGGTTCGCAAGCTCATCGCGGGACCGACGGTCTTCATCTGCGATGAATGCGTCGAACTGTGCATGGACATCATCCGCGAAGAGAACAAATCCTCGCTCGTGAAGGGCAAGGAAGGCATTCCGACGCCGCGCGAAATCTGCAAGGTGCTCGATGATTATGTCATCGGCCAGCCGCAGGCCAAGCGCGTCCTCTCGGTCGCCGTGCACAATCATTACAAGCGGCTCAACCACGCGACGAAGCACAATGACGTCGAGCTGGCGAAGTCCAACATCCTGCTGATCGGCCCGACGGGCTCGGGCAAGACGCTGCTCGCGCAGACGCTCGCCCGCATCCTCGATGTGCCCTTCACCATGGCTGACGCCACGACGCTGACCGAAGCCGGTTATGTCGGTGAGGATGTCGAGAACATCATCCTGAAGCTGCTGCAGGCCTCCGACTATAATGTCGAGCGTGCGCAGCGCGGCATCGTCTACATCGACGAAATCGACAAGATCTCGCGTAAGTCCGACAATCCCTCCATCACCCGCGACGTGTCGGGCGAGGGTGTGCAGCAGGCGCTTCTGAAGATCATGGAAGGCACGGTTGCCTCCGTTCCTCCGCAGGGCGGCCGCAAGCATCCGCAGCAGGAATTCCTGCAGGTCGACACGACGAACATCCTGTTCATCTGTGGCGGCGCTTTTGCCGGTCTCGAGAAGATCATCTCGCAGCGCGGCAAGGGCACCTCGATCGGCTTCGCCGCGACTGTTTCCAATCCCGAGGATCGCCGCACTGGCGAAATCTTCCGCAAGGTCGAGCCTGAAGATCTGCTGAAATTCGGCCTCATCCCCGAGTTCGTCGGTCGTTTGCCGGTCATCGCCACGCTGGAAGATCTCGACGAGGCGGCGCTCAAGACCATTCTGACCGAGCCGAAGAACGCGCTGGTGAAGCAATATCAGCGTCTGTTCGAGATGGAGAACACCGAGCTAACCTTCCAGGACGAGGCGCTCTCGGTCGTCGCCAAAAAGGCGATTGAACGGCGCACCGGCGCGCGCGGGCTGCGCTCCATCATGGAGGGCATCCTGCTCGACACGATGTTCGATCTGCCGGGCCTTGAGGGCGTTGAGCAGGTGGTCATTGGGCCCGAGGTTGTCGAAGGCAATGCCCGTCCGCTCTACATCTATGCGGAACGCACGGAAAAGAGCGGCACGAGCGCCTGAGTGCTCCTGCCATGTGAGTTTCAAAAGGGCCGCTTCGTGCGGCCCTTTTTTATGTCTGCGCTCACGGGGCGACCGGTTCGCGCCAGGGCATGTCAAAGTAGATCAGCCGGCCCTTTCGCCAGCAGCTGCGCGGCGTGAGGGTGGCAAGCTGCTGTGTGCGGGCGCGAAACAGCCACGGATAGGCGCTGAATGCGCTTTCTTGCGCCAGATAGAGCGCGAGCGTTTCGGCTTGGAGCGGACCGTTCTGCCAGGCCTCCAGCAGATTGCAGGTTTGCAGCGGTTCGGCGCGCTCGACGAGATTGCGCCCGATCTCGATCAGAGGGTTCATCAGGCAGAGCAAGGCAACGGGCAGGATCCAGCGCGTGTCGCGCCCCAACCCCTTGTCCCATTGGCGCTGGAGGCGCTGCGCAAAGCCAACAGCGACCAGCGTTGCGATGGGAATGATCGCGCGGCGCGCAAAATCGTGACCGATGGTGAAAAAGTGAAAAAGCAGCATCGGCAGAAGACAGAGCCAATAATCCCAAAGGGCGCGCCGGTCGGTTCTGTCGCGCGTCTGCCAGAGGAAAAGCATGGCCGGCGCGACATCCACCAAAATCAGGCCGGGATAAAGGAACAGGAAGGGAGGATCGCTTCGAAGGCCAATGGCAAGCTCGCCGGTGTCACGCGAGAGGTAAAAGGCCACAGGCAGCAGGGCGATGGCAGCCAATGCGGGGGCGGCCAGCTGGCGCGCCCTGAGCGTGCGCTCCGCGCGCGCCCAAACCATGGCATAGGCGACGAGCAGGAGAGAGCCCATGGTCGCCAGTGGCGACCAGAGCAGGCCGAGCGCGCTTATGAGCGCGGGCGCGCTACAATCGTCCTCGCCGCGCCGCCAGCCGAGCCAGGCGGCGGCGACAGCAAAGCCCGGTAGTGCGTGGTGTGGCGTCCAAAGCAGCAAGGTCATCTGTCCGGAATATTCCAGACGCAGCGCGCCATCGGGATGAAGCAGGCGCGTTTCTCCTGTCAGGACACCGCCCAGCATCGCGACCACGTCGAGCCCGGCAAAGAGCAGGGCACCGGCCACGATTGCGCCTTGCTCGCGTCGCGAGGCGCCATGCCTGCCAAGGCCATAGAGGCAGAGGGCGGTGAGCAGCGCGTTTTGCGCCAGCAGCGTGAATTCGGCGACGCGCAACCCGGCGAGTTTTCCCGCAGCAGCGGGCAGGAGATACATGCCAAGAGGCGCGCGCAGAAGGTGGGGTTCCTCCTTGTGCAGATAGCCCACCGGCCAATCCCGCCCCACCAGATCGACCAGAACAGCATCGCGAATGGTCCAGTCGAAGGTCTGGAAGAAAAAATGTCCCGTTCCGCTGAGGACGGTTACGCCAAGCCCGAGCCCGAGGCAGAGCCCAAGAAAAGGGCGATCGACCGGGCGGCCCGGGGCCGCTTGCCGAGAGGCTAGGCCGAGCGCCGCTGCGAGCAGGACGCAGCAGGCCGCGCCCAAGCCCGGCGCAAGCCAGCCAAGCGCAAAGACAAAGGCGGGCGCTGCCAGCAGCAGGCAGAGGGGCAGGTTGAGGGAGCCGGGGTGGCGTTGAATCATCGCAAAAAGGGCAGGTGCGCGACGCGCGGAACAAAAAATCAGATCAATGAAAGGACGCTACACCGATTCGTCGGGGTCGCAGCCAGCCAGAAAATATGCGCAACCTTGCCGCAGGTGTTGAAAAACGGTTCTGACCTAACCATTTCCAGTTGGAAGAGATGGGAGGCGCCTTTGAGGCCTCACCATAGGGACGTAACATCAAAGTTGGCGCGAATCGTGCTTTTTGCGGTGTGACGTCTCGCTCGATGCCTGGCCTAGCGGCAGGTGACGGGCAGACACGAATAGGAAAAGCGAATGACAACTCAGAAGCGTGTGCTTGCCGCGCCCGGCGCCATTGAGAGCTATCCCGTCCTGCCGCTGCGTGACATCGTCGTCTTCCCGCACATGATCGTGCCGCTTTTCGTTGGCCGCGAGAAATCCATTCGCGCGCTCGAAGAAGTGATGAAGGCCGACAAGCATATTCTGCTCGCCACGCAGATGAATGCGGCCGATGACGACCCGGCCACGGATGCGATTTTCAACACCGGCACGCTGGCCTCCGTGCTTCAACTGCTCAAGCTGCCCGATGGCACCGTGAAGGTGCTGGTCGAGGGCGCAGCGCGCGCCAATGTGCTCAAATATACGCGCACCGATGATTTCTATGAGGCCGACGCCGAAGTGCTCGCGGAACAAATTCCCGATCGCATCGAAGTCGAGGCTCTGTCGCGCTCGGTCGTCTCCGAGTTCGAAGGCTATGTGAAGCTCAACAAGAAGGTCTCGCCCGAAGTCGTGACTGCGGTGACGCAGATCGACGATTTCGCAAAGCTTGCCGATACGGTGGCGTCGCATCTCTCGATCAAGATCGCCGACAAGCAGGAAATTCTCGAGATGGCGTCTGTCGCCAAGCGGCTGGAGAAGTGCCTCGCCCTGATGGAGAGTGAAATCTCCGTCCTGCAGGTCGAAAAGCGTATTCGCACGCGCGTGAAGCGCCAGATGGAAAAGACCCAGCGCGAATATTATCTCAACGAGCAGATGAAGGCGATCCAGAAGGAACTCGGCGACGAGGACGGCAAGGACGATCTCGCCGAGATCGAGGAGCGCATCAAGAACACCAAGCTCACCAAGGAAGCGCGCGACAAGTGCAATGCCGAGCTGAAAAAGCTGCGGCAGATGTCACCCATGTCGGCGGAGGCCACCGTGGTGCGCAATTATCTCGATTGGGTTCTCTCGATCCCGTGGGGCAAGCGCTCCAAGGTCAAGAAGGATCTGGGCGTGGCCGAGGATGTTCTCAACCTCGATCATTACGGCCTCGAGAAGGTCAAGGAACGCATCCTCGAATATCTGGCCGTGCAGCAGCGCGCGAACAAGTTGACAGGCCCGATCCTGTGTCTCGTCGGCCCTCCGGGCGTCGGCAAGACCTCGCTCGGCAAGTCGATTGCCAAGGCGACTGGCCGCGAATTCGTGCGCATGTCGCTGGGCGGCGTACGTGACGAGGCGGAGATCCGCGGACATCGTCGCACCTATATCGGCTCGATGCCCGGCAAGATCATCCAGTCGATGCGCAAGGCCAAGACCAACAATCCGCTCTTCCTGCTCGATGAAATCGACAAGATGGGCATGGATTTCCGCGGCGATCCGTCGTCGGCCTTGCTCGAGGTTCTCGATCCCGAGCAGAACGGCTCCTTCGCCGATCATTACCTTGAGGTCGATTACGACCTGTCCAACGTCATGTTCGTGACCACCGCCAATACGCTGAATATCCCTGCGCCGCTGATGGATCGCATGGAGATCATCCGTATCGCCGGCTACACGGAAGACGAAAAGGCAGAGATCGCCCGCAAGCATCTCATCCCGACGACGATCCAGAAACATGGGCTCGCGCCCAAGGAATGGGCTATCGAGACCGATGCCTTGATGCTGCTGATCCGCCGTTACACGCGCGAAGCTGGCGTGCGTAATCTCGAGCGCGAATTGTCCAACCTCGCCCGCAAGGCGGTGAAGGAAATTCTCACCTCGAAAAAGAAGAAGGTCGTCGTCACGACGGACAACCTGTCCGATTATCTCGGCGTGCCGAAATATCGCTTTGGCGAGGCCGAGACCGAGGATCAGGTTGGGGCCGTCACCGGCCTTGCCTGGACGGAAGTCGGCGGCGAGCTGCTGACGATTGAAGGCGTCATGATGCCCGGCAAGGGCAAGATGACAGTCACGGGCAATCTGCGTGACGTGATGAAGGAATCGATTTCTGCGGCGGCCTCCTATGTCCGCTCGCGCTGCGTCGATTTCGGCATCGAGCCGCCGCTCTTCGATCGTCGTGACATCCACGTGCACGTGCCCGAAGGCGCGACGCCCAAGGATGGCCCCTCGGCCGGCATTGCGATGGCCACCACCATCGTGTCGGTGATGACGGGCATTCCGGTGCGGCGCGACATTGCAATGACGGGTGAAGTCACCCTGCGTGGCCGTGTGTTGCCCATCGGTGGCCTGAAGGAAAAGCTGCTCGCAGCTCTGCGCGGCGGCCTGAAGAAAGTGCTGATCCCGATCGACAATGCGAAGGATCTCGCTGACATTCCGGCTTCCGTGAAGAACGCGCTTGAGATCGTGCCCGTGTCGCGCATGGATGAAGTGCTTGCCCATGCGTTGATCCGCCAGCCGACGCCGATCACCTGGGAAGAGACGCTTCCCGTCAAGGGTGCGCCCCTCGCAACCGATGAATCGGGCGTCGTCGCCCACTGAGGCGATGGCACAGTGAACAAAGGCCGCGGTCAGCTATGACCGCGGCCTTTTTTTGCGTCTGAACGACAGAGCTGCGTCTTTACAGCTTCTTGTTCACGGCATCGGCAACCTTGTCTGCGGCATTCTTGATGCCTTCCTTGGCATTGCCGACAGCCTGCTGGGCATGGCCCTTTATTTCCTGACCCGCGCCCTCGGCGCGCAGCTTGTCGCTGCCTACCGCAGCGCCGACGCCCTGCTTGATTTTACCCATGGCCTCGTTGCCGATGCCTGATGCCTTGTCGCTCGTGCTACCCATGAGATTGTCCTCCGTTTGGATTACGCCAGACAATCCCCGGGGTGCTGCACGGTTCCTGCTCTTCACGCGGCGGTGATGACAAAGCTCAGTCTGACAGGCCTTTCTTGAGCGTCGCAGCTTTGCCTTCCTGCTGCGCCTTTTCAAGATCTGCCTTTTGCATCTCCTTCAACTCGATGGTCACTTGCGCAATCTTGCCCTTGAACGCGAAGGGGATCTTGTAGGCTTCAGTCACGGGCGTGCCTTCGTCCGCGCCGACATCTGCGCCTTCTTCGGCCGAGAAGATGCAACATTGCGTGCGCTCGATCCGGCCCGTGGCCAATGTCTTGCCATTGACCGAGAGCGTGCCGAGGCCGCCCTTGCCGATGCCCCCGCCGTCGTAGACGAAATCGAACTGGACAGAGGATTTGCCGGCCGGCAGAGGCTGTTTGGCGGTCAGTGTATAGCGTTGGAGCCCAAGCCAATTGTAGGTGTAGGTGAGCTTGTTGTCCTTGACGTAAAGGCTCCAGCCACCAAACCGCCCGGCTTGCGCGAGGATCACGCCACTGGCCGCACTCTTGTTGCCCTTCCTCGGCAATTCGATATCGGCCTTGATCGTGTGCGAGCGGTTCTTCACATCGATGAAGACATTTTCCGACATGCCGGTCATGCCCTGATGCACGGTGAGCGACGTGCGCCCCGCCATCAGATCGGGGCGGCCAACGAGCGCCGCATTCAGGCGTTCCAAGGTTCGATCATCGAGGGGCAGCACTGTGTTCTTGATGGCTTCGCTCAAAAAGAGATCCTGCATCTCTTTCAACTTGTCTGGATTTTTGGTCGCCAGATCATTGACGAGGCTGAAGTCGCCTCGCGTGTCATAGAGTTCCCATGTGTCGTTTTCGAGCGTTGCACGGGGCTTGCTCTCCCATGCCGCGCGATGCACCGTGCCTGCGAGCCAGCCATCGTGATAGATCGCGCGATTGCCGAAGATTTCGAAATATTGCGTCACATGCGTGCTCGTGGCCTGTGGATTGGCAAATGTATAGGCCATACTCACGCCCTCGATCGGTGTCTGCGGCGTGCCATTCACGCTTGTGGGTTCAGGCAGGCTGGCGGCTTCCAGAATTGTGGGCACGATGTCGATGACATGGTGCCATTGCGTGCGCAGTTCTCCCTTTGCTGCAATGCCTTTTGGCCAATGCACGACCATGCCGTTGCGCGTGCCGCCATAGCTTGAAGCGACTTGTTTCGTCCAGGTGAAGGGCGTATCGCCTGCAACCGCCCAACCGGCGGCGTAATGGGGATAGGTCGAGGGGCCGCCAAGTTCGTCGTAATGTTTCAACACGTCCTCGACGGATTCCGTGACGCCGTTGAAATAGGTCATTTCATTGAACAGGCCGTTCATGCCCCCTTCAGCACTCGCGCCATTATCCCCGAGGATGTAGAAAACAAGCGTGTTTTCGAGCTGCCCAGTGGCCTTCACAGCCTCGATCAAGCGCCCGATTTCGGTATCTGCATATTCGCCAAAGCCCGCAAAGACCTCCATTTGGCGGGCAAACAGTTTTTTCTCATCAGGCGAGAGCGCAGCCCAGTCCTTGATGGCCTCAGGCTTGGGTGCGAGTTTCGTGCCCTCAGGCACGATTCCAAGTTTGATCTGTCGCGCAAGGGTTTCGTCGCGCAGATTGTCCCAACCGTTATCGAACCGGCCCTTGTATTTTGCGATCCATTCCTTGGGCACATGATGGGGCGCATGCGTTGCGCCGGGAGCAAAATAGAGAAAGAACGGTTTGTCCGGTGTCAGCGATTTTGCAGATTGGACCCAGGCAATCGCCTTGTCGGTCATGTCTGTCATGAAATGATAATTGGGATCTTTCGAGGGCTCGACCTGCGTCATGTCTTCATAAATGAGTGGGGCCCATTGGTTGGTTTCGCCGCCCATGAAGCCGTAGAATTTGTCAAAGCCCTGGCGCGTTGGCCAGCGGTCGGTCGGCCCCGCGGGGCTGACTTCCCACGGCGCTGTTTCATGGTTCTTGCCAAATGCAGCCGTGCTGTAGCCATTGAGCCGCAGCATCTGCGCAACAGACGCTACAGAATTGGGGCGCTGTCCCGTCTGGCCGGGAAAGGCGGTTGCTGTTTCGGCAATCGAGCCAAAATTGTTGACGTGATGATTGCGCCCGCTCAGCAGCGCGGCGCGGGTCGGCGAACAAAGTGCAGTGGTATGAAACTCGTTGTAGCGCAGCCCTTCGGACGCGAGACCTTCGACCGTTGGCATGTGGATCGGCCCGCCAAAGGCGCTCGATTGGCCAAAGCCCATGTCGTCGATGAGTACGATCATTACATTGGGCGCACTCGCGGGCGCCTTGACCTCGAAACGGGGCGGGGGCGTCGCGTTGCGTACATCCAATATGGTGCTGTGGGGATATTGCGGCTCGGGCAGCGGCAGGATTGTGCGATCTCTCGGCAGCACGATGGCCGCAGGTGAGGTGTCTTGAGCCTTGCCGGGGAGCGGTGCGAGTATAAGCGACAAAGGCAGGCCAACGGCCAGAAGCATCGATGTTCGTGTCATACTGCCTCCAGTTTTGTGAGAAGGATTGCAGTCTTGCCGGGCTAATCGATCCCTGATGCGTGGCGTCGTCATTGACGCAGATCAGCTGCCGCGCGCCGCTCAGGCCGGGTGCGGCTTTGTCTTGAGCACATGACAGGCGCTGGGGCTTGCCTTGGTGCGCGAATGCACTGTATGTCCCCAAACACGGCAGAGATTGCGCAGTGCGCTGTAAAACAGGTCTGTGTGGTAACCGGGCCGGGGAAGTAGCTCAGCGGTAGAGCAGGCCCTTTACACGGGTCTGGTCGGGGGTTCGATCCCCTCCTTCCCCACCATTACCGACTCGCGTCGTGTTCGAGCGCTCAATTTGCAGTGATACCGTTTCGTGGTATTATTTCATCATGAACTCGAAGCACGCAAAAACGCTCGCTGCTATCTTCGGAAAACCCATTCCGGCCGACCTGCGTTGGTCTGACATTGAATCGTTGCTCCTTGCTTTGGGGGCGTCGATGACCGAGGGGCGGGGCTCGCGACTTCTGGTCTCGCTGAACGGCTTTGAGGCCGTGTTCCATAGACCGCACCCTACACCCCATACAGACAAAGGCGCGGTGGTCGCGGTGCGCAAGTTCCTCGCAAGCGCAGGAGTTGAGGCATGATTTTGAAACACGAAGGTTTCCTTGCCGAAGTCAGCTACCACGAGGGTGATGACTTGATGCACGGAACGACGGTCAATACGCGGGCAACGCTACATTTCGCCGGAGACAATCTGGCCGATCTCCAGCGTGCCTTTGCCGATACTGTGAGTGAGTACAAGGCATGGTGCGCGGAGCGCGGCGTTGACCCGGAAAAAGGCTATTCCGGTACGCTTTCGCTGCGTTTGCCACCCGAGCTTCACAAGCGTGTGGCCGAGCTCGCCAGCACGCAGGGTGAAAGCATCAACCAGTTCATCGCGGAGAAACTGGAGCAGGCTGTCTGCGCTGGATGAGCCTCTTTTCTGCAGCAACCTCAGCCGCCCAGATAGGCTCGCGCCAAGGCCGGGTCGCCTGCAATCTCGTCTGCCGTGCCTGAGGCTATGATGCAGCCACCTTCGATCACATAGGCGCGATCTGCGATCTTGAGAGCGAGACCCGCCATCTGATCGACCAGAAGCACCGTGATCTCGTCCTCGCGCAGGCGTTCCAGCGCTGCAAAGAGATCGGCAACGATTTTTGGGGCGAGGCCGAGCGAGGGCTCGTCCAGCAGCAGAATGCGCGGCTTGGACATGAGCGCGCGCGCAACCGCCAGCATCTGCTGTTCGCCGCCCGAGAGCAGGCCCGCACGCTGATGCAGCCTTTCGCGCAGGCGAGGAAAGCGCGTCAGCATGTCGTCCACGCGCGCATCCATGCCCTCTGGATGGGTGAATGCGCCCAGCCGAATATTGTCGAGCACGCTGAGTTCGGGAAACACCTGCCGACCTTCAGGTGACAGCACCATGCCGAGCCGCACGATTTTTTCAGCCGGCAGGTTTGTAATGTCGGCGCCATCAAGCGTGATGCCGCCTGCAAGGGCCGGACGGTGCAGGCCCGACAACAGGCGCATCAGGGTTGATTTGCCCGCGCCATTGGCTCCAAGCAATGCGACGACTTCGTTCCGACGCACCTGAATGTCAATGCCTTGCAGGACAGGCGCTGCACCATAGCCAGCAAAAACGCCGCTGATACCAAGGATTTCTTGCGAGGGCGGAGACGGTTTTCTGCGCACAGATATCGTGCCCGCGGCCTCGGATTCGCCTAGATAGGCCTTGCGAACGGCAGGATCGAGCTGGATCTCGGCAGGCGCGCCCATGGCGATGCGCTTGCCCGCATCAAGCACGACAATCGCATCCGAAATACCCATGACAAGCGTCATGTCATGTTCAACCAGAATGACCGTCAGGCCAGCATCGGCGAGGCGGCGCAGGAGGAGGGCAAGCTTCTCCTTGTCCTGCGTGGAAAGGCCCGCCGCCGGCTCGTCGAGCAAGAGAATGTCAGGATCGAGCGCCAGCGCGCGTGCGATTTCGACGATGCGACGATCGACATGGGCCAGATCGGCCGACGGGCTCGCCGGATCTCCCGCATAGCCGCAATAGGCCAGCAGGCCGAGCGCGAGTGTCTCGGCCGAGCGGATTTTGTGGCTGCCCAAAATCATCCCGAGCCGGCCACGCGCCGCCGCGAGCATGACATTTTCAACCACGCTCAATGAGCCGAACAATTGCGACGTCTGGTAGGTGCGCGCCAGTCCCGCGCGCGCGATGCGCATGGCAGGCGCGCCGCCCAGCTCCTTTTTGCCGATGAAAAATGTGCCACTGCTTGGCCGATAAAAGCCGCTCAGCATGTTGAGCGCGGTCGTCTTGCCCGCACCATTGGGGCCAATGAGGCTTGTGACAGCGCCCGGTGCCGCGGCAAAGGAGAGGTCGCTGACCGCATGCACGCCGCCGAACTGGATCGACAGAGCGCTGGCCTCAAGCCCTGCGCGCGCCCGGCGCGGCAGATGCGCCTGCGCTGTTGTCGTCGGGATGGTGGCCTGTGCGGACGTCAAGCCGAGCTTGCCGCGCAAGGCGCGCAAAAAGGCGCTGCCGAGCCCTATCATGCCGCCGGGCGCGACCCAGAGCACGAGAAGGAGCAGCGCGCCAAAAAAGAGCAGGCGGAAATCTTCTAGGCTCGACAGAAGCTCCGGCATCACGCCAACGATGATGGCTCCGACGATGGGGCCGGACGGCGCGCCCGCGCCCCCGATCATGACGACAAGCACGAAGAGAATGGATTGCGAGAAGCCGAACGTATGTGGGGTAACAAAGCCCGAGAGCGGCGCGAACAAGCCGCCCGCCGCCCCGGCACAAAAGGCAGACAAGGCAAAAGCCATCGTCTTGATGACGAGTGGATTGAGGCCGATAGATTCAGCTGCCGCTTCAGAATCTCGCAGCGCGCGCATCGCCGTGCCCCAGGCGCCGCGTGCGAGCAGGCTATAAGCAATATAGGCGAGAGCCGCAGCGCCAAAGGCGATCAAGGCAACCGCGCGTTCGCCACGCGCAAGCGCGCCGAGCGTGGGTGAGACAATGCCCATAATGCCATTCTGGCCGCCCGTCAGTCCGCGGCTTTCCACAATCGCATGTTCGACGATGAAGCCGAAGGCGATGGTGATCATCGCGAGATAGGGGCCTTTCACGCGCAGGGCGGGCAGCGCAAGCAACGCGCCGAGCGCGGTCGCAATCAGCGCGCCGATGGGCCAGGCAAGCCAGAAGCTCAGTCCGGCCTTGCCCAGAATAGCGACCGTATAGGCGCCAACCGCATAAAAGCCCACATGCCCGAAGGAGATCTGGCCAGTGAGCCCGATCAGGGCATTCATGCCGATTCCCACCAGCGCCAGCAGCGCAATATTGGCGAGAACGAACACGTAATAGCCATTGAGGTGGAGCGTGAGCGCGCTGCAGATGCCCAATACGAGGAGGAGAGCGGCTGCGCGCGCAAGGCCCTCGAAACTGCTTTTGCGTGCGATGGGTCTCATAGCTTTTTCACTTCCGCCCGGCCAAAAATGCCATTGGGCCGCAGGGCAAGCGCGAGGATGACGAGGGAGAATGTGATGATCTGCGTATAGCCGGAGCCCAGAGTCACGGTGACGATGCCTTCCGACACGCCAAAGAAAAGGCCTGCCAGCATCACGCCCCATGGATTTCCAATGCCACCCAGAATGGCGACCGCAAAAGCCTTGAGGCCAAAGAGCGTTCCCATATCCGAATTCACATTGACGAGCGGGGCGATGAGCACGCCCGCAATGCCCGCCAGCAGCGTGGACAGCGCAAAGGCGAAAGAGACCGTCGGGCGGATCGGAATGCCCATCAGGCGCGCCGCTGCACTGTTTTGTGCAACTGCCAGCATGGCCTTGCCCCAGCGCGTGCGCACCGAGAGAAGATAAAGCCCGCCCGCCAGCGCAATGCCCACCACCGGAATGAGCGCCTGAAGCGGATAGATGCCAAGATTCACGCCCGCGATTTCAAGCGGTGCTTGCGCGAGCGGAGAGGGGAGATTGCGCGGCTCCTTGCCGAAGGTGAACATGACGAGATTGTCGAGCACGATGCCAAGGGCAACGGTTGCCATAAGCCAGCTGTCCGAGCCGCGGCTCGCAAAGGGCCGCACGGCGATGAATTCAACGACAAGCCCGTAAAGCGCGCAGATTGCGAGCGCGCAGAAAATACCGACAGGGGCTGGCCAGCCCAGGGTCCGCGTGAATGCGAAGGTGAGCACGGCGCCAAGCATCATGGAGCTGCCCTGCGCGAAATTGACCGTGCCGGAGACGGCATAGGTCACATAAAAGCCCAGCGCCATCAGCCCATACATGCTGCCAAGACCAAGACCGCTGACAAGCGCAGACATTAAAAGCATCGTGATGTGCTCCGGCTTTGGCGCGCATCGTGTGAGATGCGCGCCAAATGTTTCAGGCTTATTTTGCGACGGGGAGGATGCGGTCTGCGATGAATTGCGCCCAGACGTAATCCTTGGCCTGCAAGGCATCGTGAACGCCAGGCGCGAAGGGCTTCTCATAGGTCTTGATGAGACCTTCATATTTATCGATCTTGTAGAAGCCTTGGCGGACTGCATCGCCATCGGTCGAGCCGGCTGCGGCAATGGCGAGCGCAGAGAGATGCACGCCATCATAGGCATTGGCGACGCCAACTGCCGGCGTGATGTCATCCACGCCCTTGATGGAGGGATATTTTGCCATCAGCGAGGCGATCACGCGCTTGCCGGTCTCCGACTGATTGCCGAAGAAACTATAGGTCTGGACGAAATGCACATCCTTGCCATTGGGTCCGGCAAGCTCGGTGAAGCGGCCGCCTGCAGGGCCCCAATGCGAGACGATCGGCACTTTCCAGCCCATGCGGTCGAGGGATTTCACGACCTGCGCGGAGGGACCGACATTGCCGACCATGAAGAGCACATCAGCGCCCGAGCTGCGCAGACGCGTGAGTTGGGGCACGACATCGACATCATTGCCTTCGAATTTTTCGATACCGACAGCGCTCATGCCCTTGGCCGCAAGCGCCGCCTTGAGGCCAATTTCGTTGGACTCGCCCCACGGATTGTTGACGAGGATCATACCGGGCTTGGTCGCCTTGAAGGTCGCCTGCGCATAGTCGAGCATGCCGACATTTACGATCTCGTCCACCGCCGAAACACGGAAGGCGAAATTGGGCTTGCCGTCATTCTTGGTAATGCCGGTGCCGGCAGCCCAGGGGCCCATGAAGGGCGTCTTCTCGGCATTGACGAGCGGCACGATGGCCATCGACACCGGCGTGTCGAGGCCGCCAAAGAGAACGGCGACTTGTTCGCGGAAGATCAATTCACGCGCCGCCGTGACGCCTTTGGCGGGATTGCCTTCATCGTCGCGGCGCACGAGTTCGAGCTTGCGCCC
Source organism: Beijerinckiaceae bacterium (assembly GCA_947370975.1). Taxonomy (GTDB): domain Bacteria; phylum Pseudomonadota; class Alphaproteobacteria; order Rhizobiales; family Beijerinckiaceae; genus Terripilifer. The sequence goes on along the minus strand of CANBNG010000010.1, from coordinate 6,776 downwards.
GCCGAGCAACCCGCCCTTGGCATTGATCTCGTCAATCGCGATGGTCATGCCGCGGCTGATTGCTTCGCCCGCCAGAGCGGACTGGCCCGAGAGTGCGGTGACAAGGCCGATCTTGATCGGATCTGCTGCGAGCGCTGGTGTAACGAACGCGCCTGCAAAGACGGTTGAAGCGAGCAGGGCGCCGATATGCCGGCGGGTGAATGCGAGGGCCATGAGTTTGAACTCCGGTATAGCGCAGCAAGAAAGTGCCCTGCAGCGATGTTGTGACCCGGAGTTCAAGGCAAGGCGTATGCCACTTGTGGCTGATCTATCTTCATTTCGACAACAAGACGCACGCTGGATTGTAAACAATCTGGCATATGCCTTGCTCTCCTTTTTCTCGAAAGAGCATTCGGCACATGATGCCGGCATGCTCGCGAAAGAAGGACAATCCTCATGCCAAGCGAGCCCACGACTCCTGCTGCAATTGTCGATGAATACCTGCGGCTGTTGATGATTCCAGATCCCGCTGCAGCGCGGCGCTTTGTTTCCCCCGACCTTGAGATCCGCTTCACAGGCGGGCGCGCGATGCGGGAGCCGGCCGAATGCGCTGCCTTCAATGCCAAGCGCTATGCATGGGTGAAGAAGAATATCGAGCGGACGGAGACCGTGGCAGGCGGCACAGACGCCTGCACGATTGTTTATAGTCTCGGCACTTTGTACGGTGCTTGGCCAAATCATGATGCTTTTGAAGGCAATCGCTACGTCGATCGTTATGAAGTCAGCCATGGCCTCATCACGCGCATGGAGGTCTGGAACGACAGCGCGGAATGGTTGCTCATGCGCGCGGGGCTAGCCTGCGATGATCCTGTAAAAGCGGGAGCGCAGGCATGAGCGCGCTTTACAAGGGGCTGTTGCCCGATCACGGACGTTTCCCCTATAGCCCGATTACGCGGCGTCCCGCCTATCGCTGGCCCAACGGCGCTGGTCTTGCTGTTTATATAGGCTTCAATATCGAGCACTTTGCTTTTGGCGAAGGCATGGGCGCGGGGATTGGGCCAGCCAGTCCGCAACCCGATGTGCTGAATTACAGCTGGCGTGAATATGGCAATCGCGTCGGCGCGTGGCGGTGCCTTGATCTGTTTGACAGTCTCTGCCTGCCATCCTCCGCCCTTATCAATACGGCGCTTTACGATCATTGCCCCGAGCTGGTGGCGGCTTGCGTTGCGCGCGGCGATGAAATTGTCGGCCATGGTCACACCAATGCCGAACGTCAGGGCATCCTTGCAGAAGAGGACGAGCGCGCCTTGCTGATCGAATGTCGGGATCGCATCTTGCGCGAGAGCGGGCGTGCGCCGGGCGGCTGGCTTTCGCCGTGGATTTCCGAGAGCAGCGCGACGCCCGATCTCCTTGCCGAGACCGGTTACAGCTACACGCTCAATTGGTGCCATGACGACCAGCCCGTGCGCATGCGCACGCGGAGCGGTCAAAAGTTCTGGTCCATTCCCTATCCGCAGGAGCTGAACGACATTCCCATGATCGTCGCGCGGCAGATGGATGCCTGCGACTTCACGCAAATGATCGTCGACAATCTCGATGAAATGTTGCTGCAGGCGCGCACTCAGCCGCTCGTCATGGGCATTGCGCTCCATCCCTATATCGTTGGCCAGCCCTATCGGCTCAAACATCTGCGCAAGGCGCTGGAGGCCATAGCTGCCGCGCGCGATGCCGGCACGATCTGGATGACAACACCCGGCGCGATTTGCGCGCATATGGACAGTCTGGAGCAGGGCGCATGAAAACGGATTTCATCGATTCCGTGGGCGCCTTTGTGCCTGGTGGACGCTTCGTCATTCCCGGCGCGCCGTCGGGCCGCCTGCGGGGGCTGACTTTTGCGGCCAAGGATCTGTTCGATGTTGCGGGCCATCCGACAGGTGCGGGCAATCCGACGTGGCTTGCGACGCATGAGGCTCCCAAGCGCTCCAGCCCCATTATCGAAAAGCTGCTGGCCGAGGGCGCAACGCTCGTTGGCAAGACGATCACGGATGAACTGGCCTACAGCCTGCACGGCGACAACATGCATTACGGCGCTCCGCTCAATGCGCGGGCGCTTCTGCGGGTCACGGGCGGCTCCTCCAGCGGCTCTGCCGCGGCGGTCGGCGCGCAGCTTGTCGATTTTGCGCTGGGCACGGATACGGGCGGCTCCACGCGCGTTCCGGCCAGCTATTGCGGCATCTGGGGCCTGCGCACGACGCATGGATCCTTGTCTGCACAAGGCCTCGTGCCGCTTCATCCCTCCTATGACACGCCGACATGGCTTGCCCATGATCCCGTGACCTTTGTGCGCGTTGCCGAAGTGCTGAGCCCCGAGACATCCTACGTCCCGACACGGCTGCTGCATTTCACCGATGCGTCGGCTCTGGCCGATGATGTTTTTGCGCCCGCGCTTGCAAGCGTGCTCGATCTGCTTGCCGGCATGCTTGGCAAGGCGCGGCCGTGCGAGGCGGCAGCGGGCGCTGGTCTTGCGCATTGGCGCAGCATCTATGCGACATCGGGCGCGGCTGAAGGCTGGAAGGCGCATGGCGCCTGGATCGATCAAGCCAAGCCCGACTTTGCGCCTGCCGTTGCAAGTCGCTGGGAGAATGCGCGGGGCGTGAGTGCCGCCGCAGCCGAGGCCGCGCGCGCCGATGCGAAGGTCATCCGCCAGCGCGTGCGCGCTCATCTTGGCGAAGATGGCATTGCGGTTCTGCCTTCGGCTGCGAGCCTTGCGCCATTTCGCAATGCCGATCCGGCCGCAGTCGATGCCGTCCGCCTGCGCACAATGGCCATCACCTGCATTGCGGGCCTCTCCGGCCTGCCGCAAGTGAGCATTCCCTTTGCTGCGCCAGATGGCGCGCCGCTTGGCATTTCCCTGCTTGGTCCAGCCGGCAGCGATCTCGCGCTCGCGCGGCTCGCCATGGATATCCGGGCGCAGCTGGCATGAAAGAGACCATGCGAGGACACGTTTCATGAGCGGACAGGACCGGGGGCTGGATACCGACGAACGGATCTACCGCACGATCTTCGATGGCATCATGCAGCAGCGGCTGACACCGGGCACGAAATTGCCGGAGATCGCCTTGTGCGAACTCTTTTCGGTGAGCCGCTCGGTCGTGCGCCGAGTCCTGCAACGGCTTGCGCATGATCATGTCGTCGATTTGCGCCCCAATCGCGGTGCGACCATCGCCACCCCCTCGGCGCAGGAGACGCGCGAAATCTTCGAGGCGCGCCGCGCCATTGAAGCCGCCATCGTGCGGTTGGCCACGCGCAATGCGACGGCGGACGATTTTCTCGCCCTGCGCCGCCAGCTGGAAGATGAGCATGAGGCCATGCACCGATTCGAGCAGCCGGCCTGGGCACGGCTCGCCAGCGCGTTTCACCTGCGCATTGCCAAGCTTGCGCGCAATCCGATCCTCGAAGCCTATCTCAAGGAAATCGCCTCGCGCTGTTCGCTGATCGTCGCCCTTTATGAGCCTTGGGGCAACGCCTCCTGCGAACATGCAGAGCATGAAGAGATCGTCGCCTGCATGGAAGCGGGCGACGCCGAAGGCGCAGCGCGGCTGATGGAGGCCCATCTGCAGGCGCTCGAGAACAATATATCGCTACGCCCAAGCGACCCGCAAAAAACGCTCAAACAGCGGCTCGGCCTCTGATTCAAAAGGGAGTGGCGGCCTGAAACGAGATATTCGCCAGCTTCGGCCTGGCTATTTCCGAGGCACTTGCGCGCATTCAAATGCGCGAGGCGCACGATTTTGCTGGCTCTCGCGGCAAAAAAGGAAGATAAGGTCGGTTATTAAGAAGTGTTGGAGATGAATATGGCTACCGGTACAGTTAAGTGGTTCGACGGAATCAAGGGTTACGGCTTCATCCAGCCCGATCAGGGCGGCAAGGATGTGTTCGTGCACATCAGCGCTGTTGAGCAGGCTGGCATGCGTGGCCTCAATGAAGGTCAGAAGGTTGAGTACCAGGAACAGCAGGACCGCAAGTCCGGCAAGATGTCCGCGGGCGACCTGAAGGCCCTCTAAGTTCTTTAAAAGCCCGCCGTTCCACCTCAGGTGGCGGCGGGCTTTTTGTATCTGTGCAGCCCCGTCGGGTTACCTGCGCACCGCGGTCGTCGAGCCTCTCCGACCGCCAGATTGTCCCCTCACATCGCATCCTTGAGCTTGTTTGTCTGGGCGATGGTCGCATCCACAAGGCAGCTCGGATAATTCATGTTGCGGGCCCTGAAACGGGCGGCCGCCTCTGGCGCTCAATGTCCGAGCAGGCAGTAATTGCCGCTGGAATTATAGCCCGAGGGGCAGGAGCCGTTGCGATGGATCGCGGGCCTGCCGCTGCTGCTCATGAGGCAATAATTACCGCTGCTGTTGTAGCCGGACGGGCAGGAGCCATCGCGTGCGATGGCCGGCTGCGCGCCTGACCCCGGCACGCAATAATTGCCGCTGCTGTTATATCCCGACGGGCACGAGCCATCGCGCGGGATCGCCTGCTGTGCCTGCGCGCTGCCGATAAGGGCGATTGTCGCCAGAAGCAGAATTGTGATTCGGTTCATGTTCCCCCCTTTTTTTGAGGGCGAAATTTGGCTGGCCTGCGCGCCTTTGGCAAATGCGCGGCTTGTCAGCCCTCCTGTTGTTGGCGAGGATGCGGCATGTCGCGTTTTTCCCGCCCCCACCTGATCGGCCTGCTCGCCGCGCTTCTCTTGCCCCTGCCGGCGGGGGCGGCGGAAATGACGTTTTCGCTCGTCGATTTCAGCGCATCGGCAAAATGTGGCCAGAAATGCCCGCAGGTGATCGCCGCCGAGGGCGAAATCACCGCGCGCACGCCACGCGCCTTTGTGGATTTCGTCGGCAAGAACATCGGCTCGGGGCGGCTGCATTCCATTGTCCTGCTGCATTCGCCGGGCGGGCAGGTCGTCGCCTCAATGGAACTGGGCACGGCGCTGCGCAAGATCGGCGCGGCGGCGATTGTCGCGCGCGTTGGTGAGGGGGCCACGGGGCGTGGCGGGCAGGTGCGGGCAGGCCGGTGCTATTCCGCCTGCGTTTACACGCTCATGGGCGCTGCAAAGCGCGTGGTGCCCCCGCAGAGCCATGTCGGCATCCACCGCATGTTCATGTACGAGGCCAATGCCAACCCGGAGAGCACGAGCGCGCTGTCGCGCACCTATGCTTCCGAGCCCCTGGTTGCGCGCCTCGGCGAATATGCCGAGGTCATGGGCGTGAGCACCGAACTGGTTTGGGCGGCCGAATCTATCAGCCCGGACAAGATTCGCATCGTGAGCGCCACGGAATTGCGGCGCTGGAAGCTCGCCGCCCCAAAACTTTGAGCTTTTGCGTGCGTCTCTCGCAGAGGGAAGATGCCCTTTTCTTGGCCCCGCTGCAGTTTTCATATTGACTTAAAACGCTGCCCCCCTTAATCGAGCATTCTCTGCCGACGAGGTGCTGCCAAGCACTTCGGCACGCGGGGGAGTAGCTCAGTTGGTTAGAGCGCCGGCCTGTCACGCCGGAGGTCGCGGGTTCGAGTCCCGTCTCTCTCGCCATTACTTCAATGGCTTAGCATGGACAGGTTTTAGCTGTTCCAACTTCCAAGCCGGCTCTGTTCCAACTTTCGTTCCTGTTTCGGCCTTTCGGCGCCCCAAACGCCGGGCCGCATCGACATCGCGCACGGCGGTGATTTCCGCCGGCGCATAGGTCTTGTGAAGGTCGCGCGACGTGTCGATGTCGTTGGCCATCTTCGCCGCCATCCCCTCGATCTTCGCGCCGCCCGCAATTGATTCGACCGCGCCTGAGCGGCGGAAGTCGGCCAGCGTGCGCCGTTCCTTGTCGCCAAACACCAGCGCCCGGATGTCGCGGAAGTCGTCGCCCAGCGTGTCCTTGGAATAGGCGGTGCCCGAGCGGTTGCGGAAGATCGGGGCCGAGGCGAGCAGCTCGACGCCCTGCGACTGAATGTAGGCCGTCACAAGCCGCTCCGTGCGCCGCGAGATGGTGCCAATCGCCCCACGCCCGGTCTTGGCCCGGTCGAGCAGGAAGAACACGCCAGTGGCGTCGCGTACCCCGTCCGCTGATTTTAGCCTCCGCACATCGACCGGCGAGAGTTGGCTGTCCCATGCCACGGCGATGACGCACGCTAGGCCCTTGAAGCCGGTCCGCCACGCCGCCTTTGCCAGACGCACAACCTCACCCTCGCTCCAGCGCAGCGACCGCTTTTGCGGCTCCGTATTCCGGACGCCGAACGACGGATCAGCGTTTTTTTCGCAAAACCGCATGGCGGCGGCGACTTGCCACAACGCCCGCCAAATCTTGATGCAGCGGTGCGCCTCGCGCTCCGAGACGGTGACGGCAATAGTCTGGCGGAAGGCGCTAATGTGTTCCAGCGTGACCAGCGACGGCGGAAGATCACCGAAGACGGGATTGATCCGCACCCAGCATCGCTCCCATTCCTCGCGCGTCCTGACGGCCTTCTTGGCCCATTCCTCGGTCGCCCGGTAGCGTCGGAAAGCTTCGCCCAGCGCATCGGCAGGCGGGGCCATCGTGCGGCCATCCTGCGCCGCCAGAAACGAGCGCCAGCGGCTAAGTGCGGCTTGCGCCTTCGCCCATGCCTCCGGGCCGTCCCTGCCTGGTCGGCCCCCATTGGGTGATCCGGTTTGAATGTTAGTTCATGATCGGCCGTGGCGCTATGGCTGGGGTGGCCGGCGTAGTTGGTCCGGGTTGCGCAGCCGGCCACTGCACAGCCTCGGGGGCGGGAGGCTTGTAGCCCAGCGATGA
>CANBNG010000009.1 GCA_947370975.1 Beijerinckiaceae bacterium | reverse complement strand
TTCACACGACCGTCAACCGCGTGAGCCTGCGCTTTCCGGCCTTCTTTGTCGGCGTGGTGATCCTGTTTGCGATGTGGATCATTTTCGCAGTCCGCATTCTGGCGGCCTGATCCAGAAAGACCGCTGGGTCTCTCTGGATCGTCTTGGCTCCGCGCGCGATGCGCGCGGCGCGGCGCGGCGCTTAATATTTCCGGCCGCTCTCAAGCTGGGTCTTGGCATCCGCCTGCTTCTTCGGCGGCGGGTCGGGATAGACCGGGGGATTGGTCGCGCAGGCGGCGACCGAGAGGGTGATCAGGCTGGCCGCAAAGGCGGCGGCGAATTTTTTCATGGTCTGACTTTCCAAAGAAACATTGTCACGCGCTCCCCGATGTGGAACGACGCAGGTCAAAGATGCCGCCCTTCGGTGTCGCAAATATGGCCAAGCTTTCATGACCCCCTCAGCCCGCATCTCTGCCGCTATCGAAGTCCTTGCCGATATTGCCGAGCGTCGCCGCCCGGCGGGCGACTCGCTCAAGGACTGGGGGCTCGCGCATCGTTTCGCGGGGTCCAAGGACCGCGCCTCCATCGCCAGCCATGTTTATGATGCGCTGCGGGTGAAATCTTCTGCCGCCTGGATCATGGGCGAGGAGACGCCGCGCGCTTTGGTGCTGGGCTCGCTGCGCCAGATTCGCGGCATGGATGCCGATGCCATTGCGGCGCTGTGCACAGGCGAGGGGCATGGCCCCGCAGCGCTCAGCGAAGCCGAGCAGACCCGTCTGCGCACCGCCACGCTGGATGACGCGCCCGACCACGTGCGTGGCGATTATCCCGAATGGCTGGCCGAGCATTTCGCCGCTGCCTTCGGTGATCAGGCGGTGGCGGAGGGCAGGGCGCTGGCTGACCGCGCACCCGTTGACCTGCGCATCAATCGCCTGAAGGGCGACCGCGACAAGGCGGCCAAGATGCTGAGCCATCTCGAGCCCGAGATGACGCCCCTTTCCCCGCTTGGCCTGCGGCTCAAGACCAGTGCGGACGGGCGCGGTCCCTCGCTCTCGGCCGAATCCGCCTATGTGCGCGGCTTTGTCGAAGTGCAGGACGAGGGCTCGCAGCTGGCGGCGCTTATCGCAGGCGCAAAGCCCGGCATGCAGGTTCTCGATCTTTGCGCGGGCGGTGGCGGCAAGACGCTCGCACTCGCCGCCGAGATGGACAACAAGGGCCAGGTCTACGCCAGCGACACCGATGGCCGTCGCCTGATGCCGATCTATCCGCGGCTCGACCGCGCCAATGTCCGCAACGTGCAGGTTCGCGCGCCCAAGGGCATGAAGGATGTGCTGACCGATTGCGTCGCGCGCTGCGATCTGGTGCTGGTCGATGCCCCGTGCACGGGCACCGGCACCTGGCGTCGCAACCCGGACGCCAAATGGCGCACGCGCCCCGGCGCGCTCGAGCAACGCATGAGCGAGCAGGACGAAGTCCTCGCAAATGCAGCCCAGTATGTGAAGGCCGGCGGCGTGCTCGCCTACATCACCTGCTCGCTGCTTCGCGCAGAGGATGAAGATCGCATCGACGCCTTCCTGTCAGCCCATGCGGACTTCCTGCCCCTTGACGCTGCCCATATGGCGCGCCGCGCGGGTCTGCCGGCACTTGCCGAATTTGCCTCCACCCATGGCGTGGGCCTGCGTCTGTCACCCCGCGTGAGCGGCACGGACGGCTTCTACATCGCGCTGCTGCTCAAGCAGTAATCCCAGCCTCGTCATTGCAGGGGGCGAAGCTTCCGGATTGCTTCGCTCCTCGCCGTGACGGCGTGGGTTGCGCCACGGCCTCCCATGGCCTAATCCGACTTTTTGACGCGCAGGATCCTCTTCCCCATGGTCGCTTCCGCCCAAGACACCCACAAAGACATCGTCGCCCACCACGACAAGGTGCTGATCGTCGATTTTGGCTCGCAGGTGACGCAGCTCATTGCGCGGCGCGTGCGCGAGGCGGGGGTCTATTGCGAGATCGCGCCGTTCCAATCCGCCGAAAAGGCCTTCGCCGAGCTCAAGCCCAAGGCCGTGATCCTGTCGGGCGGGCCGTGCTCGGTGACCGACGAGGGTTCGCCCCGCGCGCCGCAGGCGATTTTCGAGGCTGGCATTCCGGTGCTCGGCATTTGCTATGGCGAGCAGACCATGGCGACGCAGCTCGGCGGCATGGTCGAGGCCGGGCACCATCGCGAATTCGGACGCGCCGAACTTGAAATCGTCGAGCCCTCGGCGCTGTTCGAGGGCGTCTGGGAGGTCGGGCGCCGCTACCCCGTCTGGATGAGCCACGGCGACCGCGTCACGCAGTTGCCGGAGGGCTTCAAGCGCATCGCAGTTTCGGAAAATGCGCCACTGGCCGCCATCTCCGATGAAGCGCGCCGCTATTACGCCATGCAGTTTCACCCCGAGGTCGTGCACACGCCCGATGGCGCAAAGCTCATTTCCAATTTCGTGCATAAGGTCGCTGGCCTCAAAAGCGACTGGACCATGGCCGCTTTCCGTCAGGAAGCGATCAAGGCAATCCGCGCGCAGGTTGGCGATGCCCGCGTGCTCTGCGGCCTTTCGGGCGGCGTCGATTCCGCTGTCGCGGCCGTGCTCATCCACGAGGCCATTGGCGCGAACCTCACCTGCGTCTTCGTCGATCACGGCCTTCTGCGCATGGGCGAGGCCGAGGAGGTCGTGCGCCTGTTCCGCGACGCCTACAACATCCCGCTCGTTCATGTGGATGCTTCCGAGATCTTCCTGCGCGAGCTCGATGGCGTCAGCGATCCCGAACTCAAGCGCAAGACCATCGGCCGCCTGTTCATCGATGTCTTCGATGCGGAAGCCAAGAAAATCGCCTCCGACGGCAAGGGCGCGCCCGAGTTCCTCGCCCAGGGCACGCTCTATCCCGACGTGATCGAGAGCGTTTCCTTCACCGGCGGCCCGTCAGTCACCATCAAGTCGCATCACAATGTCGGCGGCCTGCCTGACCGCATGAAGATGAAGCTCGTCGAGCCGCTGCGCGAACTCTTCAAGGACGAAGTGCGCGTGCTCGGCCGCGAACTCGGCCTGCCGGAAGCATTCGTGGGTCGCCACCCCTTCCCGGGGCCGGGGCTCGCCATCCGCATTCCCGGCGCCATCAGTCACGAGAAGCTCGACATTCTCCGCAAGGCCGATGCGATCTATCTTGACGAGATCCGCAAGGCTGGCCTCTACGACGACATCTGGCAGGCCTTCGCGGTGCTGCTGCCCGTGCGCACAGTCGGCGTCATGGGCGATGGTCGCACCTACGACCACGTCTGCGCCTTGCGCGCAGTCACCTCGGTCGATGGCATGACGGCGGATTTCTTCCCCTATGACATGAATTTCCTCGGCCGCGCCGCAACCCGCATCATCAACGAAGTGCGCGGCATCAACCGCGTGGTCTATGATGTCACCAGCAAGCCGCCGGGTACGATTGAGTGGGAGTAACTTTTATCAGCTAAGTAGCTGATTTTATTGAATAAACTTGTTACACAAAAGTTTCACGCCCAATTTGGGCGGTTGAAAATGCTGAGCTTTGCCATTACGGTTGCACAAATAGTTACGCAAAAGCGTGGCTACTGAAAACCATAGTCACTCAGAGGCTTAAATGGCGCTGAAAAAGCAGAGCTTCAGCGAAGATGAAATTGGCATCTTCGACGACGCCATCATCTACAAGCGAGGTGACTATTGGCACTTCCGCATGTGGCTCGCAGGCGAGAGCAAGTATGCGCGCAAGAGCCTGAAAACACGAAGTCGAAGCACTGCTATCGACAAGGGCAAAGACTTCTATTTGGAGCTGTTGTCCAATCAGCGAGCTGGCAAGAAGTATTTTTCGCTGACGACGAAGGAGGGCGTGGCGAAATATGTCGCCAGCCGCCAGCGAGATGTGGATGCAGGCCTCATCGTCAAGGGCAGGTTAGGGACGATTAAGACCCACTTGGAGCATTGGCTGGAATTCATAGGACGCGATGCGAAGCTGAAGGAGTTGGAGCGCACGGATTGCGAAGACTATTTCCACTCGCGCCTCAAGCGATCCACGAAGAAGAAACTGCCCATCAGCCAAACGACCGTTCTGAACGAGCAGAGCACCATCAACGCCATGCTGGCCTGGCTCTTCAAGAACAGCGAAACCTACATCGACCATTTCGAGTTCAAGAAGCTGCCCAAGCAGGACAGCAAGGATGACGCCATACGGCGCGCCACATTCTCTCCCAGCGAGATTGACAGCATCGGCGGGGCTATCCGCCAATACTGGGACCGCGAGCGCAACAAGCTGGACGAACGCGAGTGGCAATCGCGCACCTTGGCTTGTTACTACTTCCTCATCGCGAGCGTGACTGGATTGCGCACCGGCGAGCAGAGGCAGCTCGAATGGGGTGACTTGGAGTGGAGCAGTGGCGCAAAGGGAGTTCAAGTCCCTCTGATCCAAATCCGTATCCGAGCCGAGACCTCCAAGGTTCGCCAAAGCCGCACGTTCGTGGTGCGTGACAATGATTATTTCAAAAAATTACGGCATTTCGTGACGCCAATCATGCAGCGCAGGAGCATGAAGGACAGCCTCGTCTTTAGCCTCGATGGCGACAACTCGATAACCCAAAGAGCGATCCTGTATCACTTCGGGAAGCTGCTTGAGCTCGCCGACATCGAAACAGCCAATCGCGACATCGTGCCCTACAGCTTCCGTCATTACTTCATCACGCAGAAGCTGGTGAATGGCCTCAACCATCGCCAAGTCGCCGATATGTGCGGGACGAGCATCACGCAGATCGAGCGGACCTATTACCACATCGACGGTGACATGATGGTCAATGCCGCTATGGCCGATCACGACACCGGCAATGACGGAATTCTCTTGGATGATGGCAACGACGACGAGTGAGGATGCTCGGCACGTCGCCGCTCCGAGGTCGATTTATTTCAGCGTATAGATGTAGGCCTTCGAGACGCCGTGCTGCTCGGCCAGTTCTGTAGCCGGTACACCGCGCTTGCGTTCAGCCTTGAGCATCTTCCGGAACGCTGCCAGTTCCTTACCTGAACGACGGGTGCGGACAGTCGAGACCTTCTTGGCAGCTTTCCCTTTGGCAGGTGCCGCTTCAGCCTTGTCGATGAGACCTTGCGCAAGAGCGACGATCTTCTTCAGCTGGGATAGTTCTCGTGCAGATAGCGGCATGGAAACCTCATGGTCTTGAGATGAAATGGATGTCACACCGTGTGCTATCACGCAATATTCAACAACTAATTAGCTTCAGACGCTTGGCGGCTTGGGTGGTTCGGGACGCTGGGGTGGTTTTGATCCGGGCTTCCGCTTGTGCATCCTATCCGAATAGCTCCTCAGGCGCTGCCGATAGCGTTCCTGCTTCACGGCGAAGGTGGCTTGCTTGGCTCTGCGATCAAGGCTGTTGACGCGCTGTTGGTCGTCGGGGGTGATGATCTCTTATAATGGCACCGGCAAAACTTAGGCATATGATGAGGCGCCGGTCCGCAGTACAGCAGAAGTCTATTAGGATCCCTTTGACGTCGCCTTCGAAACGGAGATTGGGGACAGATCGGCAAATCTCTTGACGTGCTGCTATATTGCTCCCGAACGCGCCGCTTTCCTGTTTAAGCGCGGCAGACGTCAAATTTTGATTTACTCCACAAACCTGGATTATCTCAGGAGCGAGAGAACCAATTGAGGCTGCTGGTTCGCTTGGGCGAGCATCGCGGTCGCGGCTTGCTGGATGATCTGCGCGCGTGCGAGTTGCGTCGTCGCCTCGCCGTAGTCGACGTCTTCGATGCGGCTTCGCGAGGCGGACGCATTGATGGAGGCGTTGGTCAGGTTATCGATGGTGTAATGGAGACGGTTGATGTTCGCGCCCATGCTGGAACGCTGCGTGTTGACGTTCTGGATCGAAGCGTCGATCGTCGAAAGCAAAGCGCCGGCTTTGTCTGAAGTGCTGAGCTGGTCAGTCGCAGTGTCCACTGTAATGATTGAGCCACCTTTCGAGAAATCACCAAAGGCGACTTCGATCTGGTTTTGAGCGTCATTCGAGGCGCCAACCTGAAACTTGAACGCGCCGAGCGGCTCCGCTCCATCCACGGTTTGGATGCCTGGACCCGTCGCTGTCCTGCTGGTCACAATGTCCGTCACATTGTTGGCTGCGGTGCTTGTGAACCCCACACTATTCGAACTGGCTGAGCCCGTGGTGAAGCCCGACAGCGTTCCGGTGAATGCGCCGTTTGCTACAGCATGGCCCTGCGTGGCCCCGTTGGCGAGAGTGGCGAAGGCGGCTGCGACGGCATTCGCCGAAATGGCGCCGGAGGCCGTCAGCTTCAGCCCGCCGACTGTGATCGTGTCGCCAGCTTCTAGGGCCTTGAAGTTGACGACGGATGATTCGGCAATGCCCGTTTGAGTAGCGACGATATCGTTCACGGGACCAGCTGCAGTGCTGGTGAATTTGACTGTGTCTGAACTTGCGGCATCTGTACGGAAGCCTGCCAGCGCCCCTGTGAACGTGCCGTTTGTAACATTGTTGCCGCTCGTGACGCCTGCCGAGAGGGTCGCAAACGCGGATGCGACGTTTGCCGCCGATATCGGTCCTCCACTCGCTTTCAATTTCAGACCACCAACGGTCACCGACTCGCCATCGGCAAGGCCGGCAAACTGCACATTCGCGGTCTCCGTCCGGCCGCCGCCGCCCGACGTTCTAAAAGAATCATTATTCGCTAATGTCGACCTGAATTGAACAATAGCGGGACCAGAAGACCCGCTAAAACGAAAGAATGTAGCTCCCGTTGGATCTGTGGTGGCGTACTGCCTAAGAGACCCGCTAAAAGCGCCGCCCGGCGGGTTCGTGCCGGAGCCGTTCACTGCGATAAAAGAAAATGCTGTCGCAACTTGCGCGGCGGTCAGGTCGGCAGCAGCCGTGAGGGTCAGGCCGTTAACCGTGACAGATTGGGACGCAACCAACGGACCAAACGTGACCTCCTTGCAAGGGAACATGGCAGTAGGATCCAAGTAACAATAGGCATCTAGGTAACTCGGAGCGCTGGCAGCCATAGCCCCTTGGGTCACCGTGACAGTCGGTCGCGCCGAAGCATTAGCGCCGTCCGTTGTAACGACAGAGAGGTTGCTCGCCATGAAACTGGAGGCGAGGTCGGCAACATCCAGCTGCGCAGTGCTCGTATAGACAAGGGTAGAACCGGACGCAGAGCCTCTCGTCCATCCAGCAGAAGCTGCGCCCGTAAATGCGCCACCGGATGCTATGTTATCGGCTGCGAACGCCAAAGCCACTTGGTTCGCGCTCAGCACAGCGCTCGCCGTCAACGTGCGCCCGTCGACCGTGGTCGAGTCGCCTGGGGTCATGTTCTTGAAGGTCACGGTCGCGGTCTCATTCGCACTTGGGGCGAAGTTGCGGTTCAGCAGCTTCATGCCATTCCATTCGGTCGTCTTCGCGATGCGGTCTATTTCCGTAACGAGCTGGTTGTACTCGCTCTTAAGAGCCGTCCGGTCCGAGTCGCTATTGGTGTCGTTGGCCGACTGGACGGTGAGCTCGCGCATGCGTTGAAGTAGGTTCGAGATGGCGTCTGTCGCTCCCTCTGCCGTCTGGATCATCGAGATCCCGTCGCTAGCATTGCGGACGGCCTGATTGAGGCCGCGAATTTGAGCGGTGAGCTTAGCGGCGATCGCAAGGCCAGCCGCGTCATCGGAAGCGGCATTGATGCGCTTGCCGGTGGACAGACGTTCCATCGCTGAGGAAAGGCTGCGGGCATTCGTGGCCAGGGCGGACCGGGCGTAAAGCGCGATTGAATTTGTATTGATGACAGTCATGGCTTAATTCTGCTCAATAGAACTCGCTATTCAACGCCTTCGCCATTGATCATGTTCAAAGAGACGGCTGGATTATAGAGAACTTTAATTAATCCCTTCGGAGGCTGCAGAAAAAGGCTCAAGTATCCGCGCTGGATCATTCTTCATTCGGGATTTTGAAATGGCATCATGGCTTTCTGCTCCGTAGCGGCTCACGCTGGTGCTTGGAGGCGCCGTTCGTCTCCTTACGCCGCGCGCGTCTCGATCAATTTCTGCAATCGTAGGAGATTATAAGCAGCTGAGGCGATGCCAAAGGACCAGCCGGCTCGTTCACGACGCCCCGAAACTGGACAACTTCAACAACCCAGTCTCGCCCGCTGGACAGCGCCGCGAGTCCGTAGGCAGGCGTGTCGGCTTGCCAATTCGGGGCGTCATCATCGGTTTTGCGAGGCCGGTGGCGGGTCGCCATGTTGCTGGTCAATGGCAAGACGGGTGAGCGGCTGGTGGTGTGCCAGCCCAATGCGCGGCGCTTCTTCGAGCGTAACAAGCAGCGCAGCCATCACAAGGAGCCCGGCGATTACATCTTCTGCCATGAGGACGGCAAAGCGCTGCTGCACCTGAAGACGTCTCCGAAGATGCTTGGGGAGGCCGGGCTGCTGTATGACAGCCAGGGTCGCAAGCGCAGCGGCTACAGCCTGCGCTACACCTATGCGACCTTCAGGCTAGAGAACGGGACGAATGTGTATTGGCTGCGCTAGAACATGGGCACGTCGATCCAGATGAACGAGCGCCATTATGGACAGACCAAGGGGCTGGTGGGGATCGAGTTTGGGACGGCGCGGCGCAGAAGCAGAAGCGGCGTCCCGATCTTGCTCAGCCCACTCCGGAGATGATCGCCGCCCCCGATCCCATCATTACTGGCAACGATGATGATTGATCAGGTCGGGGTCGGCGGCTTGGGTGGTTCGGGGCGCCGGGGTGGCTTTGATCCGGGCTTCCGCTTGCGCATCCTATCCGAATAGCTCTTCAGGCGCTGTCGGCGAGGATGGCGAGGAGGCCGGTGCCCGCCGAAGGTTCCAGCACCCGGTCGGCCGGAGTCATGGCCGCAGCTTGGGCCGCGACCAGGCCGAGCGGGATCGGCGTCGAGAATTGCTGGAAGGTCTGGCTCTCCGCGGACCGGCGCGTATGTGTCGGCAGAAGACCGGCGATTTTTGACAACGCGGAAAGCCGGGAAGCCGGAGACCCGGCTTTGCGGAAAAGCGCGCGTCCGTATTTGCGCAGGAAAAGGACGGTCGCCGCTTCGCAGGCGTCATAGGCCGTCTTCCAATCCCAGGCGCCGGTGGCGTCCGACGCGCCGAAGGCAGTTTCCATCGCCGCACGCAGGGTGGCCGCATCGACGCGCTTGCCGCGTTCGAGATGGGGCAGAAGCAGGCCGGCTGCCGCGACGGTGGCGGCAGGTGCGAGATTGGGGCCGAGCACAAGCGGCGCGGCAGCGGATTCCGCGGATGCGGAAATCATGGTCATGGTGGGAACCTTAAGGAGAGCGCGAAGGGGAGAGCCTGCGCGGCGCTCTCTCTCGACCGCACCGGCTCAAACCCGTTCCGGCCGCACTCTCACTCTCAAGATCGCAGCATGAAAAAAGCGCCCGACCGTGAGGTGAGGCGCTTTTTGAGGGGATCAGTTCCAGAGCCCTACCGCGATCTCTCCGGCGAGCAGAATGCGGGCCTTGCAGATCAGGTCCTCTCCGCAGGTATCGACGTGCCCGAAGAATCTGGCCCGCGATCCATTCGCGGTCCAATCGGCATAGGCGCAATATTCTCGGCTCTCGGTCCGGAACGCCCGCATGTCGCTGGCCCAATGGGGCTTGGGCTCGACGACGACGGTAAGGCCGTCGCGGGTCTCCTTCCAGGGCAAAGACCGTTCGTGCGGGGGATGCTGACGATCCGCTGCGAAGATGGCGTCGATGCCGGTCATGGCGCCTCTCCACTTTCTGGCCGCACGAAGCCTTCGGGATCGTCAGGATCGGGCGGCAGATAGGCGTCGTAGGGATTACCGTCAGCGAGATGGCCGAAGGGCGTGAAGAGGTAGTCGCCATTGTCGCGCCCCACGGCGCAAATGACGTAGCGCGGGCTGCCGCTCACAGCGTCGAGGCACTCCATGAGGGCGAGGTTTCCGTCACTTGCCGCGCGTAGCAGGGTCTGGAAATTGCTTCGGGCATGAGAGGGGATGCTCATAGCGGCCCTCCCTCGGCGGAGATGGTCTGGTCGAGCCAGCCGTCGGTGTAGATCCAGTCCACAGTCTCGCCGGTCGCGAGGTCGATGACATGGGCGCCACCGCCGAACCCATCGAGCCGGGGCTTCGAGCAGGTGTTGGCGTATTGGAATCCCCAGCGGCCCATGAGGCCGAACTCGGCGCCGCAGCGCTTCACGAATTGGAGGAGGCGCTCGGGGTCACCGGTCATGTCATCGCGCATCCAGAGCTGGTTGCCGCCATGCTCGGGCTGGATCGAGAGCAGGAAGCCTTCGGAGGGCGGTTCCTCCGATGCGCTTTCCTCGGACAGCTTGTTGTAGAGGTCGAGCGCGCGGGCGGCGTTCTCGGACGTGCCAACGTCGAGCAGGCATGAGAAATGGGTGAAATAGTCGGCCATCATAGGCTCCTGAAACGAGAAAGCCCGGCGCGATGGCCGGGCTGGGTTGAGGGATGATCGAAGTCGGTCAGTAGCCGAACCGCCAGGATGGCCAGGGCTGGCCATTGTCAGCGGCGGCCACGGCTTCCGGAAGGTAGCCGGCATCGCCCTCGACCAGGATTGGATCGCGCACTGGAGTTTCGTCGACGACGGTGACGCAAACGACAAGACCGTCTTCGACCTCGACATGAACAGGCACGAGGTACTGGAAGGTGGCGCGGCGACTGTAGGAAGGGTCGGATTCAATCATGGAAGGTCTCCTTACAAGGATGCGGGGAAGCGACCTCTTGGCGCCCCCCCGCCGTGTGGGTCATTCGGCCGCGATCGTGAGGGCGTCTTCTTCCTCGCTTCCGTCGGATTCCTCGTCGTCGCCGTCCTCGCTGAGGAAGTCCGGCAAGGCGGCGTCATCGTCAGCGTCGCTCTCTGTTCCCGGTTCGATGGCCTGTGCGTCATTGGGATCGATCAGACGCAACGGCTCAGGCAGCCAGCCCGTGTCGGCCAGCAGGCGCTCAGCTTCATTGGCCATGTCGCCCTTCTTCAGATGGTCGATGAGCTGGGCGGATCGTTCGCCCGCGCCCTCTCGGACGGCTTCGATGATGCGGGGCTTGGTGACGCGGCCAAGATAGTTGCTGACCGTTGGCCGCCAGCCTGCCGCGACCATGTCGAGTCCAGTAGCCCTCGCCAGCCGGTCTGCCTGGGAGATGCGCACGTCCAGACCGTGTTGGCTGACGCCCGATCCGTAAGGGTTCGGCCGCTCGAACAGCGCGTTCACGCCGAAGCTGACGCAATGGGCAAGCAGGTCGAGGCGCGTTCCGTCGTCCAGATGGCTCAACCAATCCCACAGAGCCTGATCCTCTGCGGGGATATGATCGCCCCACCTTTCATGCCGCTCGGCGATCTCGCGCGCCGGCGCGCTGTCCTTCAGTTCCTCCGATTGGGCGGAGAAGGTGACATGGCGGACACTGGCCTCGAGGCAGCCGGTCGGCGCGGGACGCCGGAAGGTGTCGCTGACCAGCTTGTGCAGCAACATGGTCATGGCGATGTCGGGATGCTCGGCTACCGCGTTGCGTAGCGCCAGGGTGCGATGCGCGGTGAGTTCGGTGATGAGGCGCTCGGGCAGCGGCTTGATGCCCTCTTCCTCGTCTTCATCCGGCGCCACAGCCTGGCCACCGATGGTGACGACGGCGCGTTGAACGGTTGGCGCGGTCGCATGAACTCTATCGCCGTCCGTTGCTGGCGTATCGTTACCGTCATGGTCGGCTGGACGTTCATCCTCGGAACGGACATAGCCGCGATTCACCGACAGCGAGCCGTTGGCGTCGATGCTGATGAAAACGCCCGCGATGGCGATGTCGGCCGGGTCGTAGATCGCCGGGCGCTGTTCGAAGGCGTCGAGGGCCTTTTCGATTTCGCCGAGACGCGCATCGACCTCGTCCGGTAGCTCGTCGGCTTCGGAATATTCGGCTTCGAGCCGGTCATATTCGTTTCGTAGCGTCTCACGGGCTGCGCGTTCCTCCACCGTCAGTTCGACCGTTGTCCCTGCAAGCTCGCGCAGCCCATGCTCGTGGCCGTAGGGAAAGCTCAGGGCGGCCTCGACCCATTTCCAGCCTTCGCCCGCGATTTCGTCAGCGGCGACCTTGAGCTTTTCGGCCACCAGGCGGTCGAGTAGGGCCGGGTCTTGCAGCCAGCCGCCATCGTCGGACTGGAACAGGTCGCGCAGCACGACGCCGCCGGCCGCTTCGTACGCTTCAACACCCACGAAGACGGCTCGCTTGTCGGCGGCGCGTACTGCCATTTCGGTCAGCATTCGGCGGATGTGATAGGGCTCCTTCTGCCAGCTATCCTTGATCGCGTCCCACACCTGTTCCTGACGGGCATGGTCTGACGAGACACTGAAGGCCATGAGTTGTTCGAGCGTCATGCCGTCGTCGGCATAGATCTCCAGCAGCTTTGGCGAGACGGAGACGAGGCGCAGGCGCTGTTTCACCACATTGGCGTTGACGAAGAAGGCGGCCGCTATGGCCTCCTCGGTCATGCCTTTGTCGCGCATCGCCTTGAATGCGCGGAATTGATCGAGTGGATGGAGGGGCGCGCGATCCATGTTCTCGACCAGCGAGATTTCATCGATGAGGATGCCGCTTTTGGCGTCGCCAACAACGCAGGGCACTGGCGCAGTCTTGGCTAGGCGCTTCTGTTTCACCAGCAGTTCAAGCGCGCGATAGCGCCGGCCGCCGGCGGGCACCTCGAACATGCCAGTCTCGGCGCCATCGGCGTCGAGGACGGGACGGATATGCAGGCTCTGAATGAGGCCGCGCCGGGCGATGGACTCGGCCAGCTCCTCGATCGATGTCCCGGCCTTTACGCGCCGCACATTGGCTTGGCTGAGCAGCAGTTTGTTGAAGGGGATGTCGCGCGCCGACGACAGGGTGATCTTTTGAACGGCAGTCGCCATGTTCCTTACTCCGCGACGGGCGGCGAGAGCCTCTCTCTCGACCTCCAACCCGTCACGAAGCGAAGCGCCGCCCTCTCACTCTGAGAAGGGCAGCGCCGGAAAAGCGGAAAGGCGTGAAGGCGGAAGTCAGATTC
Organism: Beijerinckiaceae bacterium; assembly: GCA_947370975.1. GTDB lineage: Bacteria > Pseudomonadota > Alphaproteobacteria > Rhizobiales > Beijerinckiaceae > Terripilifer. The sequence goes on along the minus strand of CANBNG010000009.1, from coordinate 143,602 downwards.
TCCGCCTTTCCAGTTTTCAGTGCCATCACGCCGCTTGCCGTTCGTCATCGGCGAGGCCGATATCGGCGTCCGGCAGAAAGCCGAGCAGCCAATCGGCCGCCTTGCTGGCCTGGGAGGCGGCACGGACGATGGCGCGGTTATCCTCACGCAGCACCTCGAGCCAGGAGCCGATGTAGTCGGCATGGCGAACGGTGGGAGTGATGCCAAGCGAGGCGCAGCAGAAGGCGGCGTTGATCTCGGCGACCAGCTCCTCGAAAGCGTATTTCTTCGTTCCGAATGAACCCGAGAAATCGCGGTTCAGGCGCGCGAGGTGGCCTGTGGCGTGCCCCAGCTCGTGCAGGGCCGTCCGGTGCCAATTGATCGACTCGAAATACGCTTGGGGTGGAGGCACCTGCACATAGTCGTGCGCCGGGACATAGAAGGCGCGATCGCCGCCGATGCGGAAGTCGATGCCGGTGGCCTGGATAAGGGCCTTGACCCGGGGCTCGATGAGGCCGGGCGGAGGCGGCGGAGCAACGATGGTTACTTCTTCTGGCAAGCCGTCACATTGCGCCGCGTTGAACACCGTGAAGCGCTTGAGGAACGGGACCGCTGCCGCTTCCTCGCCGGTTTCGCGGGCGCGGCGCTTCTCGTCCTCCGGGGTGAAACGGTCGGCATAGACAACGGTGGTGCCGCGTTCGCCCTTGCGGACATTCCCGCCGAGGGACAAGGCTTGGCGGAAGGTGAGCCAGCTCTGGCCGGGAAAGCCGTGCTGGATCACGGCGCCCCACAGGATCAGCACATTGATCCCCGAATAGTGCCGTCCGGTTGCAGCGTTCCTCGGCATGGCGAGGGGCGCCTTGGCCGTGGCCGTGCCCCAGGGCTGAACCCAGGGGAAGCGGCCTGCCTCCAGCTCGGCGATGATCTTGCTGGTGATGTCGTCGTAAAGGCTCGCCCGGTCGTTGCCGGCACGCCCGTTGCGGTTATTCCTGAACATCGCGGTTCTCCGCGACGGGCGCCGGAGACCTCTTCTCCAGCCCTCAACCCGTCACGGAAATCCCGTCCGCACTCTCACTCTAAAGGGGGCGTTGCGGGGGAGGTCCCCGCAGAAGGGGTCGGCCGAGATCATGGCTCGGCCGCAGGGGAAGGCTTTCCCCCTTACCCGGCTTCACCCTCATGCGGGCTTCATTGAAAAGTGTCAGAAAACCGTATATGCTTCTAACAGGAGAACGACGATGACTCGGCTGACCGAACAGATATTGACGCATGCGGCGGGACTGCCCGAAGGGGTGCCTGTGTCCGCTAAGGGGCTGCTCCACCTTGGAAATCGAGCTGCGGTGGATCAGGCGCTATCGCGTCTGGCCGAGCGTGGACAGCTCATTCGCGCGGGTCGCGGCGTCTATCTTCGTCCCGTCGCCAGCCGGTTCGGAACGCGAACGCCTTCGGTCGAGCAGGCCGTTGAGGCTCTGGCGACTCAACGCGGCGAGATCATTGTCTCGAACGGCGCCGCTGCGGCAAACGCTCTTGGCTTGACGACGCAGGTGCCTGTTCGTTCGGTCTATCTGACATCCGGACGCAGCCGGACGATGCACCTCGGCAAGCAGGTTGTGGAATTGCGGCATGCGCCGCGCTGGCAATTGGCTCTGGCCAGTCGACCAGCGGGGGAGGCCGTCCGGGCGCTTGCCTGGCTCGGTCCTGAACGGGCGGAAACTGCGCTCAAGACACTGAAGCAGAAAATGCCGCCCGGAGTGTTCGGCGAGCTGGTCGCGGCCGCGCCGCAGCTTCCGACATGGCTCGCGCAGAGCGTCGGGAAGGCGGCCTATGGCTGACGTCTTTCTTCTTCTGTCGGCCCAGGATCGCCGAGATGCGCTGGGTGTCGCAGCTGACCGTTCGGGCCGTCCCACGCATCTTCTGGAGAAGGACGTGTGGGTGGTTTGGGCGCTGGCGACCCTCTACGCCGCGCCGCTCGGCGAACATCTGGTGTTCAAAGGCGGCACGTCCTTGTCGAAAGCCTATCAGGTCATCCGCCGATTTTCGGAGGATGTGGATCTGACCTACGACATTCGGGCGATTGCGCCTGATTTGGTCGGGGACAATGGGGAGGCTCTCCCGAAAACCCGAAGCGAGGAAAAGCGCTGGTCCAGTGAAGTCCGTCGGCGGTTGCCGGCATGGGTCGCGGAAACTGTGCAGCCCGTGATCGCGAACGCGTTGGCGGTCGAAGGTCTGGCGGCGTCCGTACGCCTCGAGCATGAGAAGCTCTTTATCGACTACGAGGCGACCGCGACGGGCTCTGGCTATGTCGCGCCGAGCGTTATGTTGGAGTTCGGCGCCCGCTCGACGGGCGAACCGGCGAGCCTGCGCGAAGTCGTATGCGATGCGTCCGGCCTGATCGAAGGGTTGATATTCCCCGCGGCGCGACCCCGCGTGATGCACGCAGAACGGACGTTCTGGGAGAAGGCGACCGCCATCCATGTCTTCTGCCTTCAGCAGCGGCTGCGTGGCGACCGCTTCGCGCGACATTGGCACGATATTGTCCGGCTGGATGAGGCCGGCTTTGCAGAAGCTGCGTTCGCTGATCGCGAACTGGCGAACGCCGTTGCCAGGCACAAGTCGATGTTCTTTGCAGAGAAGGCCGCCGACCGTACGCCAATCGACTACGCAGCGACCGTCAACGGTGGACTGCAACTCATCCCGGTCGGCGATGGCGCGATGGCGCTGGAAAACGATTACGCCCGCATGGTCGAGGATGGGCTTCTCTTCGATGACGCCGAACCGTTCGGGGCGCTCATGGCGCGATGCGCTGACATAGCCGCGCGGGCTAATCGAGTGAGCTAATAAAGACTGGGCCACGCCGTTAAACGGTGTGATGACGCGGAGGGGCCATGTATCTCGAAAAAATTATCCTCAGCAATTTTCGCTCCTTCGAGCAATCTGAAATTCCGCTCTGCAAAGACCTAACACTGCTTGTTGGAGAAAATAACGGAGGCAAGAGCAACGCTATCGATGCGATCCGCCTCCTGACTGCGCCATTGGGTGGGCGCCGGGAACTTTACTGTGAAACGACTGATATTCGATTTGGAAGTGCGAAGCGCAAATTTGAGATCATCGCGACATTCACGGAGTTGAGCCCTGCTCAACAAGGTCGGATGATTTCGGCCGCAACCGATGCGGCTATTAGCGGGTGCATCTTCGGTCTGAAGTATGATGAGACGACCGGGCGGTTTCCGGTTCGGCCGGCGCTTTGGGCGGGGCATCAACAGGGCAATCCAGAGCCGGGTTGCCACGAGATGATCCGCCACGTCTATCTGCCGCCTCTGCGTGACGCAAAGCGAGCGCTGGCCTCCGGCAACCCCACGCGCATCTATGCTCTCTTAAATCACTTCCTGGAGGGAGGTGATCCGGAGGCGTTGGCCAAAACGCTTCGGCGCGGGGCGGAGGCTGAGATCCTTGGCAAGGTCGGTGGAGCTGTTGAGATCGGGCTCAGCGCGCTGACTGCTGGCGTCAGGCGACAGTCAGCGTCACTCGGTTTTGCAAGCGACGAGAAGTTGATCGATATCGCGCGTGACTTGCGCTTCAAACTCGCAGATCACGGCATCGAACCGGAAGATCTTCGCTACTCGGGCCATGGCTATGCGAACCTTCTTTACATGGCGACAATCGCCGTCGAACTGGAAAAGGTAAACGACGCCGATCTTACGCTCTTCCTTGTTGAGGAGCCGGAGGCGCATCTGCATCCACAGCTTCAGGCTGCGGTTCTGAGTTTCCTGGACGAGCAAGCCGAGAAATCCCGCAAGCTGCGGGAGGGCCACCACGGACCTGCGGGCGAATTGCAGGTGATCGTGGCGACCCACTCGCCGAATCTGTCGGCATGGGTGGAAAGTAAGAAGCTCGTCTTTTTCCGCTCATTTCTTGCGGCTCCCGCAGAGGTGGTGCCGGCGGATCCAGAAGAAGAGCCGCAACCCGTCGCCGGTGTCCCTGCGGCGATGATGCCGGAGATCGAGCCGAACCCAACAATGCCGGTTGGCCGCGCGCGGCGTGTAACCCGCTGCATTCCGCTAGCGGCTCTGGCGCTCGACTCGGTTGAGCGCCGCAAAGTCGATCGCTATCTGGATGTGACCAAATCGGCGTTCCTGTTTGGCGGCCGCGTGCTCCTGGTGGAAGGCATCGCGGAAGCGCTGCTGCTTCCTATCATGGCGAAGAAAATCGTGCTGAAGGACGATGCTGACAAGCTTCGCCTGTTCCGCTCGGCCGTCTTCGTGCCGATCGACGGTGTCGATTTCAGGCCTTACACCAAGCTGCTCCTTTCGCCGTTTAACGAAGTCCGGATCGCGGATCGGCTCGTCGTTTTGACGGATGGCGATGGTGGCGAAGTGGCGGAAGGGGAGATGATACCTGGCGCCGCGCGCAAGCGCGATCTGGAGGCGCTTGTCGTGGGACTCGGTGCAGGCGATCTGCTCGAGGTCGTCATCAACGACTATTCGCTCGAAACAGAGTTGGTCCGCGCTGGCAACGCCGCCGTTCTCAAGGAGGTCTATCTCGAGCTTCACCCGCGTTCCCGGGACAAGTGGGACTCAGCGGTCGCGCAGGCTGGGGTTGCCCAAGCGATTGCGATCCAGAAGCTCTTCGAGACGACGCGCAAAGGCGACTTTGCTCAACTTGTCGCAGAGGAGATCAATAAAGGCACGGCTTTCACGGTGCCGCCTTATCTGAAGACGGCGATTGAGGCCCTGGTGAAATGATCACCAAGGCGTTCGAGCCGACCGAGGAGCAGCGGCGGGTGATCGAGCACACGGGCTCAGCGTTCATCGCTGCCTGCCCCGGTGCGGGGAAAACCCGTGTCATGATCGAGCGAGCGCGGAAGCTTCTTGGCGGAAGGCCAACGGGTCGCGGCATCGCCTTTCTGTCTTTCACCACCGCCGCCGTTTCCGAATTGGAGGACAGGTTGCGTCGAGAGGGGCTGGTAGAGACGCCGGCGTTCCCCCACTTCATCGGGACCTTCGACGCGTTCCTCTGGCAATTCCTCATCGCGCCATTCGGCGTCGAAGGCTGCGATGCCAAGCCGAGACTGATCCCCGATAAGGACGATCGCACTGTACAGCCGTTTGCGGCCGCGCAGGCCCTGCCGCTGGAGTGCTTTGACCGGGTGACGGGCAACGCAATCCCGTCCATGATTCAGCGCCACGGCTTTCGTGGAAAAATCAAAGCGCATGAGACCACGGCACGAAAAATGCGCGCACGCTTTCTGGAGCGCGGCGAACTCGACTTCACCGATGCGCGTTCAGTGGCATTGGCCCGATTGCGTGATCCGGCATGCGGCGCTGTCCTTGGGCCAGCATTTGCGGCGCGCTTTCTGGAGCTAATCGTTGATGAGGCGCAAGACTGCAATCCAGCAGATCTTGAGATCATCGCGTGGTTTCGTGCGGCCGGCGTTCCCGTCAAGGTCATCTCCGACCCGAACCAGGCGATCTACGGATTCCGGGGCGGCGTGACGCAGGAACTTGGTCAGTTCGCGGAGACCTTCAGCGCGGCCGAGCGTCTCCCCATGAGCGGAAATTTCCGTTCCAGCAAGAACATCACGAAGTGTGTGGTGGCGTTGCGTGCGCCGGACAAACGCGCTGTGGTTGATGAAGCACTGGGAGAACATCGTGAGGAACCAACAGCTGTTCAAATCTTGTCCTATTCTGGCATGGGCGTTCCTTCGTCGATTGGCGCCAGATTTCAGGAACTGACAGCCGCGATCGGACTCGACGCGCGAGACTGTCCAGTCGTTTCAGCGACGCGGCGGACGGGGGCAAACGCGCTTGGACACCCTCAAGATTCGGGGGTGCGCGATTTGAGCTACAGGCTGGCGGTCGCGGTGAGTGATTTCCACTTTTCGTTCGAACTCGGCAGCCGGAAGGAGGCGCTCGTCGCCATTCATCGGATCATGCTTGAGCTGGGTGGGCGCTTGGACGGGAAGACCTATCACCAACACCTAGTCGATGGTGAAGTCGGTCCAGAGTCGTGGCGGCCTGAAGCACTTGCGTTGCTTCAAGCGCTCCGCGTCACGCCGGATCGGTTTGCGACGGCGGAAACATGGCACGACGAGGCCCGCCGATTGCTTGCTCCACTGCTTCCGGCAGGTGGCCAATCGATCAATCAGCGACTTCGCCGAAATGGCGATTTGGACAAGGCGCTTTCGGTCGCGCCCGCGGCCGGCCATCCGGCCCGCACAATCCACAGCGTCAAGGGGATGGAGTTTCCGGCAATTTGTGTGGTGATGTCGCCAAGGACAGCGAAGAGTATCATCGATTTCCTGGCCGGAGCCGCTCACGGCGACAACGAGGAAGCTAGGAAGATCTACGTAGGCGCGTCGAGGGCGCAGCGGTTGTTGGCTATCGCGCTACCGAAAACGCAAGCTCCGCGCCTGAAGGGCTTGATGGCGGGAATGGGCGGCGCGGTCGAGCTGATCTCGCTTTAGCATTGCTCGCTTTTGAGCTACGGCCCGCCGATGGGAGACGCCGTAGTAGGTGAGCCTTTCATCGATCACGGTGACAGTTTACCGGTGGCATACGTGACAATCCGACGTGTTGGTGATAGCAACAGATCGTGAAATCGGCGGAATGCACGGATCGAGTCGGATTGTCTCCTGCATTCCTCGTTTGACGATAGTCCCCGAAAGCACGATTTTGGGGCGATTGCAAAAAACCCCAATGATTTCAAGAGCCCGCAATTTTGTCGTGATGCCTGACGGTATATCGCTTCCGAAAATATTTTTAATGGAGTTAATTCAATAACTTATGATGCTTATTGATAATCGAGTGGGAGTGAGCACGCCTCGTCATTGCGAGGAGCCGAAGGCGACGTGGCAATCCAACTGACTGACGCTGCAAGATGGATTGCCGCGTCGCTAACGCTCCTCGCAATGACGAGGTTGGTGATCCGGTTGTGCTATTATTACCCGTTCAACCTGCTGATCCCATCGAAGGCAGCGGTCTTGTAGCATTCCGCGAGCGTCGGATAGTTGAAAACGGCGTCGGCCAGATAATCGATGGTGCCATTGAGGGCCATGACTGTCTGTCCGATATGGATCAGCTCGGTCGCGCCCTCGCCCAGAATATGCACGCCCAGAATCATGCGTGTTTCCGGGTTGAAGATCAGTTTCAGCATGCCCGTGCGGTCGCCGATGATCTGGCCGCGCGCGATTTCGCGATAATTGGCTTTGCCGATTTCATAAGGCGTGCCGGCGGCCGTCAATTCGTCCTCATTGGCGCCGATAGTTGAAATCTCGGGCACAGTATAAATGCCATAGGGGAAGATGCCGATGCCGTGGTCGTCCGCGTCGCGCGCGTCGAATGCATGCAATGCGGCGGCGCGTCCCTGTTCCATCGAGGTTGAGGCCAGCGCCGGAAAGCCGATCACATCGCCGACGGCGTAAATGTTTTGCGCGCTTGTCTGATAGTGCTTGTCGATGATGATCTTGCCGCGCGGATCAAGCGCAATGCCCGCATTCTCCAGCGCTAGGCTTGCCGTGGCGCCCGTGCGGCCAATGGCGTAGAGCGCGGCCTCGGCATGCAGCAGCTTGCCGCTTTTCAAGCGCACTTCCACCGGGGCGCGCGCGCCCTCCACCACTTCCACATGATCGACTTCTTCGCCAAGCCGCATGGTGACGCGGTTTTGCTGCGCGATATAGGTGAGCGCTGCCGAGATTTCGTGATCGAGGAAAGGCAGCAGGGTGGGGCGCTTGTCCACGATGGTGACGCGCACGCCGAGCGCTGCAAACATGGTGGCATATTCCACGCCGATGACGCCTGCGCCAATCACGATCAGCGAGCGCGGAACGTTGCGCAATTGCAGTATGTCGTCGCTGACCATGATGCGCTGGCCATCGAAGGTAATATGCGAGTCGCGCGTTGCGTTGGTGCCGCAGGCGATCACCACCTTGTCGGTCTGGATGATGTGATCTTCTTCACTGCCGTCATCAAGCCGGATGTGATGAGCGTCGATGAATGAGGCTTCCGCCTCGATCAGCTGCACATGGTTGCGCGCAAGCTGGGCGCGGATGACGTCGATCTCACTGCGGATCACCTGCTCGACGCGAAACAGCAGATCCTCCATCTGGATGTCCTGCTTGACGGTATAGGACGAGCCATAGATGCCGCGTTCGCGAAAGCCCGACAGATGCAGCACGGCTTCGCGGAATGTCTTGGAGGGGATCGTGCCGGTGTTGACGCAGACTCCGCCCACGACCCGGCGCTTCTCGATCACAGCGACTCGCTTGCCCATTTTGGCAGCTTGAATCGCGGAACGCTGGCCGGACGGGCCCGAGCCAATAACGACAAGATCATATTTCATGAGATGAGGCTGCTATTTCGTTCAAGGAGGTATGACCTTCACAATCGCATGTTTGCTTGTCAATTAAAGCCTCGCTTTCTGGCTTTCTATATTAGAAACTAATGTAACAGGCGTATCGCAAGCGGGCCGAGGGCAGCCGCATCCGGCTAAGGCAGCGGAAATGGATTGCTTCGTCGCTTCGATTCTCGCAAGGATGAGCCTGCGTAACAATTAATATGATAATAAGTAACCTGATTAGAAAATATAGTTTCGTTCTTATTCTCAGGTTCTGGGAATTAATTGGCTTCGGGCGCTTGCCAGCAAGGCCTCGCTCAAGGCAAATTCCATTGGTGTTGCGCTCACAAAGACGTGATTGGATTTCCTCCGTAGTTGTCTAGTGCGCAGATTTTGGACCCGCAGGCTGGATATGAAACGATAATGAAGTCCATTGAAAAGCAACTCCACCCGACGATTATTCATCGCCTTATTCACGACACCGATCATGTCTTGTTCAAGATATGGACGCGCTTCATCAATGTGCTGATCTATCTTTCGTGCTTGGCAATCGCGCTCGATTCCGTCGAGGCGATCAAGGCCGATTACCAGCACGAGCTGCTGGCGTTTGAATGGTTGTCTGTTCTGTTTTTTACGCTTGATTATGCGTTCAACATCTACACTGCGAAGAACAAGTGGAAATATGTGACGAGTTTCTGGGGGCTGGTCGATCTTCTGTCGATCCTTCCGTCATTCTTCATGCTGTTCAATTTCTCGTCGGTGCGCGCGGCCAAGATCCTGCGCCTGCTGCGTGTCATTCGCGTGTTGCGAGTTCTGAAACTCGCACGCGCTGCGATGAACGATGTCAATTCAGCACGCGACGGCAAGACAAACCGGATCGCCGCCAACCTGCGAATTTATCTCATCGCCCTGTTCTCAGTGATGATGATTTCCTCCACGCTGATGTTCTATGTCGAGGGCAGCCTCTATTCGCCCGAACACGTGGCCGACGGGCAGCATCATCTCGATGTCGCCAGCATTGCCAAGGGTGAGCCGGCGGGCACTGTGAAATTTGTGCCGAGCGATCCGATTTCGGGCGCTGTGATCCCCGAGGACAAGAGGTTCTTCACCTCCATCCCCGAGGCAATGTGGTGGTGCATCACCACGCTGACCACGACCGGTTACGGCGATATGTATCCTGTCACGATCCTGGGCCGTGTGATTGCTGGCATCACCATGTTGTTGGGCTTGGTGCTCTTTGGCATGTTGATGAATATCGTCGGCAAGACGCTCATGGTCATGCTGTTTGGTGAGGCCGTCGGGCACGAGGGCGAAGAGAAGGAAAAGCTGCACACGCCGGAAGACAAGATCCGGGCGTCGCTCGATCTTCTTTTTGCGGCGGGCGTGATCAACCCGCAAACCCGGGTCAGCCTTAAGGCTCTTTCGAAAGACGACCTCGCGCTGCGTCTCGGCAACCATTAAGCTTGCGTCCATCGAGTTCACCCCGTCGGCTTTGTCGCCGGGGTGAACGATTGCAAGGAGCAGAGCATGATTGCCTACACCACCGTTGGTACGAACGATCTCGACAAGGCTGTCGCCTTTTATGATGGCCTGCTCGGCGGGGTGCTCGGCGCACAGGTGTTCTTCAAGTCCGATCGCGGCAGGGGCTGGGGCGTTGCGCCCGGCCAGCCGATGTTCAGCGTCCTGACGCCCTTCGACGGCGAGCCGGCCACAGCCGGCAACGGCACGATGGTGACGTTGGCTGCCACCGACCCCGCGCAAGTGCAGGCGCTGCACGCCAAGGCGCTGGAACTCGGCGCCAAGGATGAGGGTGCGCCCGGTGCACGTGGCGGCGGCTTCTATGCAGCCTATTTCCGCGATCTCGACGGCAACAAGCTCGCCGCTTTCTGTCACGTCGCCTGACGCGTCAGCCTCGATCCAGCTACGCGCCCCATCTTGGGTCCAGTTTTCCATCAGGAAGCCGGGGTCAAGATGAGGCGCATTTTTAGAGGGTCAGGCGGCGCTGCAAGCGAGGTTTTCGGGCATGCGCTCGTGCGCCAGATGGTGGTGCCGACCTTCGTGCTGGGCGAAGATGGCCGCGTGCTTGTCTGGAACGAAGCCTGCGAAGACCTGACCGGCCTGAAGGCTGCCGAAGTCCTGGGGACCAAGGACCATTGGCGCGGGTTCTACATGGCCGCACGCCCTTGTCTTGCCGATCTCGTTCTTGCTGCGCAGGCTGGCGCGGCAGCCTATACTAATATTTCATTCGATGCGGAAAAGGGCAGGGGACACGCCGAAAACTGGTGTGACCTGCCTTCGGGTAAACGCCGCTATCTTGCCATCGATGCGGGACTCCTCCGCGATGATGTCGGTCGCGTGCTGGGTGTCGTGGAGACCTTGCGCGATCTCACCGCCGAACAGGAAGCGCTGGCGCGCCTCAATGAGGATCAGGCGCAAAGCCGCCGTCAGGCGGAGGCCGACCAGAAGCACGTCGTCCAGAAGCTCGCCGCCGGTCTCTCGGCGCTCGCCGACGGCAATCTCGATTGCGCGATGACGGCGCCTTTTCCTGGCGATTACGAGCAATTGCGTCGCGACTTCAACCGCGCCATCGGCGCGCTCAATTCTACATTGTCACAGATCCGCGGCAGCAGCCGCAATGTGGCGCGCTCCGCCGAGGAGATTGCCGAAGGCTCGTCTGCGCTCGCCCAGCGCGCCGAACATCAGGCTGCCATGCTGGAGGAAACCACAGCCGCGCACAGGGAGATTTCAACAGCCGTCAATCGCACGCGCGATGTTTCGCAGGCCGCCTCCGCGGTCGTCGATCATGCCAAGGATAATGCGGTCAAATCGCGCGAAGTGATGGATCGCGCGGTGGTCGCCATTCAGTCCATCGCGGAATCTTCCCAGCAGATCACGCAGGTGATCACGATGATGGATGAGATCGCTTTCCAGACCAATCTGCTGGCGCTCAATGCCGGCGTCGAGGCGGCACGCGCAGGCGATGCCGGGCGTGGTTTTGCGGTCGTGGCGCAGGAAGTGCGCGCGCTGGCGCAGCGCTCCGCCGAAGCGGCCAAGGAGATCAAGAGCCTGATTGCACGCTCGGCGGGCGAGGTCACGCAGGGCGTGACATTGGTCAACCAGACCGGGGCGAGCCTGCATATGATTCTCGATCAGGTCACCGATGTGGCCGGCCGTTTCAAGGACATCACTCAATCGGCCGGCGAGCAGGCCATTGCACTGGCCGAGGTCAACCAGGCCTTGGGCGAGCTTGATTCCGTGACGCAACAAAATGCCAATGTTGCCGACAGCAATGCAGATGCCTGTTCGCAATTGACCGCTGAGGCGGTGCATCTTGCAGGGCTCGTCGAACAGTTCCGCGTCAGCGGGCACACTCTGGAGGATGACGGCTCCATGGCGCTGCGGGTGGCGTGATGGCAATTGCGGTCAGCGCGCAATAAAGGCATAGGTCGGGCTCAAGGAGCTGAGCCATGTCTTTCGCCATCACGTTCATGGTCTGCGGCGCAATGCTGGTGACCTCGTTTCTGTCGGGCATTTTCGGCATGGCGGGCGGCATCATCCTCATCGGCATTCTGCTGGTGCTGTTGCCGGTGCAGGCGGCCATGGTGCTCCATGGCGTCACGCAATTGGCGTCTAATTGCTGGCGGGCGCTGATGTGGCGCAAGAGCGTGCGCTGGGATATTGCGGGCGTCTATTCGGCGGGCTCCCTCATCGCGCTCGCACTCTGGTCGCTCACCGGCTATGTGCCCGACAAGGCGGTCGCGTTCCTGCTGCTTGGCGTCACGCCGTTCCTGATGCGTCTCGTGCCCAAAGACCTGCAGCCCAATCCCGAAAGCCGCCTGCAATGCGTGCTTTATGGCATTGGCTGCACGGGGCTCATTCTGCTGACAGGCGTCGCCGGGCCGATGCTCGACACGTTTTTCCTCGGCGGTTCGCTGGATCGCCGCGTCATCATGGCGACCAAGAGCATCTGCCAGGTTCTCGGCCATACGGTGAAGCTTGTATATTTCGCAGGCGTGATCTCCGATCCGGGCACAGTGGATCCTATCGTCGCAGCCCTCGCCATCGCCCTGTCGGCTTTCGGCACCATGCTGGCCAAGCCCGTGGTCGAGAGGCTTTCCGACAAGGTCTATCGCCTCTGGGCGAACCGTATCGTCACGGCGCTGTCGGGCTATTATGCGGTGTACGGTATGTATCTGGTGGCCATCCCGCTTTTTTGAGGGAGCATGCACATGGACAAGGGACTTGATCCGCTGATCCTCGATCTCGTCGAATGGGTGGCGCGCGAACCGCGCGCCTATTCCGATCTCATCGACGCCTGGCGCACCTCATGCCCGCGCCTCACCGTCTGGGAAGACGCGGTCGACCGTGGCCTTGTGCGCCGCGAGGGCGCGCGCATCTCCGAGACGATGGTCCATGTGACGGATCAGGGCCTCGATTTCCTGCGCGCGAACGGGCGCCTGCACTGAGCGCTGAAAGCGCGGCCGGGAACATCCATCTCCCGGCCAAGTTCTCCCCCGTCCGGCGGCGCCTCGCGCGCTGCGCAATGGCGTGGGTGATCTCATGTGGAGTGGATTTGACGCCGTAACTCTGGCGCGGGCGCAATTTGCCTTCACCATGTCGTTTCACATCATCTTTCCGGCCTTTTCCATCGGGCTTGCGAGCTATCTGGCCGTGCTTGAAGGCCTGTGGCTCCTCACGGGGCGAGATGTTTACCTGCAATTGTTCCGCTACTGGCTGAAGATCTTCGCGGTTGCCTTTGGCATGGGCGTCGTCTCGGGCCTTGTCATGTCCTATCAGTTTGGCACGAACTGGGCGGTGTTTTCGGACAAGGCCGGGCCGGTCATCGGACCGTTGATGGCCTATGAGGTTCTCACGGCCTTTTTTCTCGAAGCGGGCTTTCTCGGCGTCATGCTGTTTGGCATGGAGCGCGTCGGCAAGGGTCTGCATTTCACGGCCACGCTGCTTGTCGCGCTTGGCACATTCGTCTCTGCCTTCTGGATTCTCGCCGTCAATTCCTGGATGCAGACGCCGCAGGGCTATGGCGTGAATGAGGTCGGGCAGTTTGTCCCCGAAGACTGGATGAAGATCATCTTCAATCCGTCCTTCCCCTATCGCCTCGTGCATATGGTGATAGCGGCCTATCTCACCACAGCGCTTGTGGTGGGTGGCGTTGCAGCCTTTCACCTGCTGCGCGGTCAGGCGCGCGAGGCCAGTCGCGTCATGTTTTCTATGGCGATGTGGATGGCCGCGGTCGTTGCGCCGGTGCAGATCCTTGTCGGCGATCTGCATGGCCTCAACACGCTCGAGCATCAGCCGGTCAAGATCATGGCCATGGAGGGCCATTTTCGATCTTACCCCGATGGCGCGCCGCTTTTTCTCTTCGGCCTGCCAAATCAGGAGGCGGGCCGGCTCGATTATGCGCTCGGCATTCCCAAGGTCTCCTCGCTTATTCTGCACCACGGGTTGAATGCGCCCGTGGCGGGGCTTGAGACGGCGCCGCGCGAAAACTGGCCGCCTGTCGGTATCGTCTTCTGGTCGTTCCGCATCATGATCGGGCTCGGCTTTGCAATGTTGGGGCTCGGTCTGGCCAGCCTCTGGCTGCGCTGGCGCGGCGGGCTTTATGAGTCGCGCGCCTTTCACGTCTTTGCGCTCGTGCTCGGCCCCTCGGGCTTTGTTGCTGTCCTTGCAGGCTGGATCACGACGGAAGTCGGGCGTCAGCCTTTCACCATTCAAGGCTTGCTGCGCACCACCGACTCCGTCTCGCCGCTGGCATCGCCTGCGGTCGGCTCATCGCTGCTCGCGTTCATCCTTGTCTATGCGGTCATCTTTGCGGCAGGGCTCTTCTACCTGCTGCGCCTCATGCGCCTGCCGCCCCATCCTGGCGAAGAGGGGCCGCGCCCTGGCGAGATTGTGCGGGCTGCGGGCATCACGCCCGCTCCGGCGATCCAGCCGACGTCCGTTCACGGGGAGGCCTGAGCCATGGGCATTTCTTTCGATCTCACGATTGTCTTTGCCTTCATCATCGCCTTTGCGATCTTCGCTTATGTGGTGATGGACGGGTTCGATCTGGGCGTCGCCTTGCTCTTTCCTTTTTATCCCGAGCGGGCCGATCGCGATGTGATGATGAATTCCGTTGCCCCCGTCTGGGATGGCAACGAGACCTGGCTCATTCTTGGTGGCGGCGCGCTGTTTGCCGCCTTTCCGCTCGCCTATGCGATCCTGATGCCGGCCATTTATACGCCCGCCATGGTCATGCTGCTGGGGCTCGTGTTTCGTGGCGTCGCTTTTGAGTTTCGCTGGCGCACGGAGCGCGCGCGTTACCTCTGGGACATCGCCTTCTTTGGCGGCTCGCTGCTCGCGGCCTTGGCGCAGGGCGTGGCGCTTGGCGCCATTCTTCAGGGCGTAACGGTCAACGGTCGCGCCTATGGCGGCGGCTGGTGGGATTGGCTGACGCCGTTCACGATGTTGACCGGCCTTGCGGTGGTCGCAGGCTATGGGCTGCTCGGCGCAACATGGCTGGTGATGAAGACAAGCGGCGCTTTGCAGCAACGCGCCTTCAGCCATGCGCATATTCTGGCCTTCGCAACGCTGGCTTTCATCGGCGCGGTGAGCCTTGCGACGCCCTTCCTCGAAGCAGATTATTGGCGGCGCTGGTTTGCCTGGCCCGGCATTCTGCTGACCGCGCCCGTGCCGCTCGCGGTCGCGGCTGCGGCTGTTTTCCTGTTTCGCGCGCTGGCGGCCAGGCGTGAGGTGCAGCCGTTCCTGCTCTCGCTCGCGCTGTTCTTCCTGTGCTTCGTTGGGCTTGGCGTGAGCATCTGGCCCTATGTGGTGCCCGGCCGCATCACGATCTGGCAGGCGGCCTCACCTGAGGCCAGCCAGAAGTTCATGCTTGTCGGCATTGCGATCCTCGTTCCGATCATTCTCGCCTATACGGCCTATGCCTATTGGATCTTTCGCGGCAAGGTCGATCCCCAAGCTGGCTACCATTGAGCGCTCACAAGCGGCTGCGCGCTTCCTCCACGCCCGAGTTCAGCGCGCGCTGATAGAGCTGGCGCGCGGTTTCCGGTTCGCCCTCCATGCCCTGCACACGCAATTTCACGAGGACGCGCGGATCGTAGGTTTCAGCCAGCGCATAGATGGCTGTGGCGTCGCCCGCGCGCATGGCATGTTCGAGCACAAGACGCGCGCTGGCGATGTCGCCGCTGCGGATGGCTTCCGCCGCCTTGCCGGCCAGGCGCTGCATGTCCTCAGGCTCAAGGCTCGCTACCGGGCGGGCCACGGTGGATGAGGGAATGCTCGCCACTTGCGCGCCGCCGGTGCGGGGCGTGGCGATAGGCTCTTCGGCGCGGGCGAGGCTGGCGGAGGCGGCAGCCCCGGTCGTCGTGGTCGCGACACGCGCGTCGCTGGCTTGTGCGGCGAGCGCCTTTTGCTGCATGGCTTTTGCAAGCTGCTGGATGGCCGCCTGGCGCGCGGCCTCTTCAAGGTTTCCCTGCGTCTGCGGGGCCTGTGACACCTCGACGGGGGCGCTTTTCGTGTCCTGGGTCAGTCCGGTCAGGGAGCCCAGCGCCATGCCCATCAGTGTGGCAAGCCCGAGCGCGCCTGCGGCGAGCGTCACGCGTGTCGGTGTCAGACCGGCGGCATGGGCGTTGGTGGCAATCCGTGCTGCACTTGGCATCGGGCGATACTCCTTGACGCTATTTCACGCTCGACAGGCGCGGTGCAGGTGCGCGGTCGAGCCATTTTTGAGCTGGCATGAAACGTCGCCAGCCCGGCACATCGGCAGCGAGATTGACCTCGCGCCATTTGGGATGATGGGAGCCCTCGCGCAGCGCGCCGAACTTGCCGAAGAAAACCTCGGTGAATTGCGTCAGCGCCTTGTAGCGAGGTGAGCCCGGCCGCGCGTCGAGCGCGACCAGCACGGTGCCGATGGCAATCGTATCGACAGGCGCGCCTGCCGTGACGAGGCCCGGATAATCCGCGCCCTTGATTTGGGCGGGATAATAAAACTCCTGCAACGCGCCCTTGTAAGGGATGGCGAGGAGATGCAGGCCTGCCCCGGCGAGCTCGGCAAGGGAATTGGCAAGGGCAGGGGCGGGCTTGCCGCCAATGAACAAGGCAGCGTCGATCTGGCCCCGGCCGAGGCGCTCCAGAGCGGTTTTCTGGTCCATGACAGCCAGCGTCGGCTTGAGCCCGGCACGCGCGAAGAAAGTCGTCGCCGTGCGGCCCTCGGGCGTATCGGGGCCGCCCACAGCCACGGTGCGCGTTGCCAGATCGGCAAATTGGGTGACGTCGCCGCGCGCGACAATGTGGATTTCCTGATTATAGAGCCGGGCAATATAGGCGACCTTGCGCGTAATATCGGGGCCACCCTCGCGCCGTGCGTCTTCCAGCACATCCGATTGCAAAATGGCGAGGTCGGCCTGGCTCTGGCTGTCAGGATCTGCCAATTGCGCGAGCGAGATCTTTCCGGATTGCAGCTTAATCACAAATCCGGATTGCGCCAGCAGGCCTGCGATATCCTGGGCGCCGCGGGCGTTTGTCGTCTGCGCTTCACCCGCGAGCAATGTCACCTCCGACAGCGGCGCAGGCGTCTCTGCCGGGGTATCGGGAGTGGCTGAGCGGGCAGCGCGCGCCTCGGCCCGGGCAGCGGCTCGCGAACGGCGGGTGGAGCGCTGCGGCCTGCTCGGCTCGGCAACGCTTTCCGCGTCAATCGCCTCGGCTGTTGGCCTGGTGATCTTGTGGCGGGCGCGGCTCCGTCGACTCCCGCGCGTCGTCGCCTCTGCCTCACCAGCCGTACCGGTGGCGGCCCCTTGGGTGGGCGCAAAGGTCTGGGCTGCGGGCGGGGGAATATATTGGGCGAACGCCAGGGGGGCGGAAAGGCCGAGTGGCAAAATCAGCGCAAGGCTTTGCAATGTCGCGGCGACGCCACGAAAGCCTTTGCGGGAGAGGTGGGCTTCATTCATAAGCAGGAAATCGATCCTTCGAGCTAAGCCTATGCCGATATTGTTGAATTTCGGCATTCAGCGGGGCAGGCTCGGACTCACCCCATTAATGAGACCGCTTCAAGGCAGGCGTGAATTCTGGGAGTTCCCTGACGGGACGATTGCGGTCATTTCGGCGGTTTGTCTCGCCTTTGGAGCCCGGTCGTGCTAACCGCTCGGGATGCGTCTCATGCTGAGCGTGGCGCACGACATTCCGAGCAGGACATTCCGAGCAAGACATGGCCGACATTTTCCGCGAAATCGACGAAGAGCTCCGCCGCGACAATGCTGCCAAGGTCTGGGAGCGTTATCAGGCCCCGATCGTCGCGATTGCTGTCCTGATCATCGCAGCCGCCGCCGGCTGGCGCGCTTATGATTTCTACCGCACGAAAGAAGCGCAGGAGACCGGCGCGCGCTATGAGGCCGCCGTTCAGCTCTCGCGCGAGGGCAAGAGCGTTGAGGCCGAAGCCGCGCTTGGCGAAATCGCGCGTGGCGGCCAGGCTGGCTACGCCTTGCTCGCGAAGTTCCGCGCCGCTGCCGAAAGCGGCACGCGTGACCCCGATGGGGCTGTGAAGATTTATGATGCCATCGCCGCCGATGCCGGCGCCGATGTCGCCTTGCGGGAACTTGCCAAATTGCGTGCAGCGATCCTGCGCGTTGACAAGGCCGATGCGGGTGAAGTGCAGCGTCGTCTTGAGCCGCTTGCGCAGGGCGGCCAGCCCTATCGCAATTCGGCGCGTGAATTGCTCGCCGTTGCCGCCTTGAAGCGCAACGACGTTGAAGCTGCCGGGCGTTGGCTCGATATGATCGTCGTGGATGCGCAAGCGCCCGGCGAAATCCGCCAACGCGCGGAAGCGCTGCTCGCGCTGGTCAGCGCGGCCAGGAAATAAGTCGAGCGCGACGCGCCTTCCTTCGGGGAGGGGGCGTCACGCGAAGCGCAAAGGATGAGGGTGGCGCGGCGTCGCGCCCTATCTCATCCGCGCCATGAAAGAGCGAGCGCTCCGCATGAGCGCTCAACCACGGAACACACATGTCTTCTTTCACCATTGCCATTATCGGCCGGCCGAATGTCGGAAAATCGACCCTCTTCAACCGGCTCGTCGGCAAGAAGCTCGCGCTGGTCGACGACCGTCCGGGCGTGACGCGCGACCGCCGCGAGGGCGATGCCAAAATCGCCGATCTGCGTTTCAAGATCATCGACACGGCGGGTCTCGAACAGAACGACGAGGGCGTGCTCTCCGAGCGTATGCGCGCGCAGACCGAAGCTGCGATTGAACTCGCCGATGCGATCTTCTTTGTCATCGACGCGCGCGTTGGCGTGACGCCGTCGGACCGTCATTTCGCAGCCCTCGTGCGCCGCGCCGACAAGCCGATCATGCTGCTTGCCAACAAGGCTGAAGGAAAGCAGGGCGATCAGGGCACTTATGAAGCCTATGGCCTTGGCCTTGGCGATCCCATTCCCTTCTCGGCCGAACACGGCGAGGGCATTGGCGCGCTTTATGACGCCATTCTCGCCGCCCTTCCCGAAGAGACCCGTCTCTTCGATGAAGATGAGGAAGAGACCCGCGCTGCGCTGCACTTCGACGAAGAAGAAGACGGCACCGAACTCGACATCACCAAGCCGCTGCGCATTGCCGTGGTTGGGCGTCCCAATGCCGGCAAATCGACGCTGCTCAATCGCATCCTTGGCGAAGACCGCCTGCTGACAGGCCCTGAAGCGGGCATCACGCGCGATTCCATCGGCATCGATTCCGAATGGACGTTGCCAGATGGCGTGCGTCGCGCGGTGAAGCTCTTCGATACGGCGGGCCTGCGCCGTCGCGCCAATGTGCAGGACAAGCTCGAAAAGCTTGCCGCTGCCGATGCGCTGCGCGCCGTGCGCTTTGCCGAAGTTGTCGTCGTGCTGCTCGATGCGACGATCCCGTTTGAAAAGCAGGATCTGACCATCGTCGACATTGTCGCGCGCGAAGGCCGTGGCCTGGTGATCGGCCTCAACAAGTGGGATCTGGTCAACGATCAGGTCAAACTGAAGGAATTGCGCGAGGAGGCCGACCTCCTTCTGCCGCAGGTGCGCGGCATGCCGGTGGTCCCGGTGTCCGGCCTCACGGGTGCGGGCGTGGAGCGTTTCCAGCAGGCCATCATCGGCGTGCACGAAACCTGGAACCGCCGCATTTCGACGGGCAAGCTCAATCGCTGGCTCGGCGCTGTCATCGACAAGACGCCGCCGCCCGCCGTGTCGGGCTGGCGCATCAAGATCCGCTACATGACGCAGGCCAAGGCGCGCCCGCCCCATTTCGTGATCTTCGGCAACCAGCTCGACTCGCTACCGACCAGCTACGAGCGCTTTCTCATCAACGGATTGCGCGAGACGTTCCAGCTCAAGGGCGTGCCGATCCGCATCACCAAGCGCATGAACCAGAATCCGTTCGAGGGCAGAAAGCGCCGGTAAAACGGGGCTTTTTCAGAACTCATGCAAAAGGCGAAGCTTTGCAGCTTCGCCTTTTTTGGTTTGGCATCACACTTTGTGAAACTTATTCGGGACTGCGGAAGCTCTTCACGCTGTCGCTCGGGAAATCATACAATTTCCCCGTCGCCTCCCAGCTCGGTGCGCACATGGCAACCAGCTTGGGTGCGAATTCTTCCGGCGTCCTCAGGCTCAGCGGATCTTCACCCGGCGCGACGGCGGCGCGCATTTTCGTGCGCAGCGGGCCGGGGTTTGTCACCATCACCTTGACCTGCGAGGTCGTCGCCGTTTCGGCTGCATAGGTGCGCGCCAGCGCATCGAGCGCTGCTTTGGAGACCGCATAGGCCGCGCGATAGGGGTTCATATCGGCACGGTTGCCTGCGCCAGACGACACGAAAACCGCGCGCCCCGCATCAGAGGCCCGCAGCAGAATATCAAGCGAGCGGATGAGCCTGTAATTGGCTGTCACATTCACCGCTATTGCCTGATCCCATTGCGGGGGATCGATATGGCTGACCGGCGTGATCGGCCCCAGAATGCCGGCATTGGCGACGAGAATATCCAGCCGCTTCCAGCGCTCGTAGATCGCCGCGCCCAGACGGTCGAGCGCGTCAAAATCCTTCAGGTCGCAGGGGACGAGGGTCGCCTCCTGGCCCATGGCGCGGATCGCATCATCGAGCTCTTCCAGCGCGCCTTGCGTGCGGGCAAGCGCAATCACATGCGCGCCCTGGCGTGCGAGTTCGAGCGCCACCGCACGGCCAATGCCGCGCGAGGCGCCTGTCACCAATGCGATGCGATTTTCAAGCGGCAAGGACATGAAAGACTCCGGTGGATCTCAGCCGGTTTCGGCGAGAAGCGAAAGCTGTTGGCGGGGCGTCTCGCCCATCACATCGGTCAGACGTGTCGGGTAATCGCCAGTAAAGCAATGATCGGTGAATTGCGGACGCAGCGGATCGCGCTTCTCGTAGCCCATGGCGCGGTAAATGCCGTCAACTGAAATGAAGGCGAGGCTGTCGCAGCCCATATATTGGCGCATCTCTTCGAGCGAATGGGTCGCTGCCAGCAGCTTCTCGCGCTCGGGCGTGTCGATGCCATAATAATCGGGGTGGGTGATGGGGGGCGAGGAAATGCGGAAATGAACTTCCGCAGCGCCAGCCTCGCGCATCATCCGCACGATCTTCACCGAGGTCGTGCCGCGCACCACGCTGTCATCGATCAGCACGACGCGCTTGCCCTCGATCACCGATCGATTGGCCGAATGTTTCATGCGCACGCCGAGCTCGCGCACCGATTGCGTGGGCTGGATGAAGGTGCGCCCGACATAATGATTGCGAATGATGCCGAGCTCGAAGGGAATGCCGGATTCCCGCGCATAGCCGATGGCTGCAGGCACGCCGGAATCTGGCACCGGCACGATCACGTCGGCATCGACGCCCGCCTCCCGGGCAAGCTCCGCGCCCATGCGCTTGCGCACTTCATAGACGGGACGGCCATGCACATAGGAGTCGGGGCGCGCGAAATAGATATATTCGAAGATGCAGGGCCGTGCCGGTGTGGGCGGGAAGGGCTTGTGGCTCTCAAGTCCGCTTTCGGAAATCACCACCACTTCGCCATTCTCGACATCGCGCACGAAACGCGCGCCGATAATGTCGAGTGCGCAGGTCTCGGAGGCCAGAATGTAATGGCCATCGAGCTCGCCGATGACAAGGGGACGAATGCCCAGCGGATCGCGCGCGCCGATCAGTTTCTTGTTTGAAACGGCAACGAGCGAATAAGCGCCTTCCAGCGCGCGCAG
The DNA here is from genome assembly GCA_947370975.1 of Beijerinckiaceae bacterium. Classification (GTDB taxonomy): domain Bacteria; phylum Pseudomonadota; class Alphaproteobacteria; order Rhizobiales; family Beijerinckiaceae; genus Terripilifer. The sequence goes on along the minus strand of CANBNG010000009.1, from coordinate 122,055 downwards.
CGCCTCGATGAAACGGTCGAGAATGCGCGGCTTGCGGCTGCGGGCAACCAGATGCAGGACAACTTCGGTGTCGGAGGTCGATTGATAGATCGCGCCTTCCTTGATGAGGTCGCGGCGCAGCGTCAGGCCATTCGTCAGATTGCCGTTATGGGCGACCGCAAAGCCGCCGGAATCGAGTTCGGCAAAGAGCGGCTGCACATTACGCAGAATGGTCTCGCCCGTCGTCGAATAGCGCACATGGCCAATTGCGGCCGAGCCCGGCAGACGGTCGATGGTGGTGCGCGAGGAGAAATGGTCGCCAACGAGGCCGAGGCGGCGCTCGGAGCTGAACCGGCGGCCATCGAAGGCAACAATGCCGGCAGCTTCCTGTCCGCGATGCTGGAGGGCGTGGAGACCGAGCGCGGTAATGGCTGCGGCTTCGGGATGTCCGAAAATGCCGAATACGCCGCATTCTTCACGCAAGCGGTCGGCATCGGGATCGAAATCCTCAATCACGGGCAACTTGTCCTGCTGGGAGGGGTCAAGGGCGCTCACCATGAAGTTCTCCTTCCGACCGCGGCCGGAGCCAGCTTAACGGGCCCGGCTCCTTGCGGGAGACAGACCTCTAGATAGATAACATGTCGTCGCTTGTCACATGCGCGAATGCGCGCGGGCGTCAGGCGTGCCGTTGAGCCTTGCGGCTCAGGCGCAAAATCAGGTTCGCTTGCCGGGCGCAGGTGTCTGTGCGGGCGGAACATTTTCCTCCGGCATCGGCTCGTCCCCCTTGGGCTTGCGGAAGCGGTTGAGGATCGTGCCTTCCGGATCGTCCGGCAGCATGGCCATCAGTTGATCGCCGGTGGCCTGCAGGATGGGCGTGGTGCGCGCGGTCTTCACCCACTCGGGTTGATTCTTCGGCGGCACGAGCCAGGAATAGAAGACAAAGGCCACGACACAGAGCAGGCCGCCGCGCGCCGCACCGAAGAGGAAGCCGAGCGAACGGTCGAGCGCGCCGATCTTGCTGTCGAGGATCACATCGGAGAGTTTGACGGTGATGATCGAGACGACAATCAGCGTCACGAAGAAGATGACGCCGGCAGCAGCAGCGAGCGCGATCTGATCCTTCTGGATGTAGCCCTTCATCGTGGGCAACAGCAGCGGATGGAAATAGAAGGCCGCAGCTGCGGCAGCCGCCCATGAGGCTATCGCCAGCACTTCGCGGGTAAAACCGCGCAGCATGGACAAGAGAGCCGAGATCAGGACGACCACGATCAAACCTAGATCGAGATATGAGGGCATGAGTTCGGGCCTCGCCGCGTGCGGATGCGATTCGGGGGCCAGCACGACCGCCGCGCGGCCCCTCTATAACCCAAGGACTTCAATCGCGTCACCCCTTGCAGGACGCTTTGCGCAAGAGTGTGCAGAAACTCAGCTCCGCCCGGCGGCCACACGCGGCTTCTCCGCCGCGCTGCCGGCGGCAATATCGGCCACCAGCGCGGAAATGTGCCCACAAGAGCGCGTCGGAATGGCGGGCTTTTCGCCCTCGCGTCCGGTTGCGGGAGCGACTGCGGCCGCAAAGCCTAGCTTTGCCGCCTCTTTCAGCCGCAGGCCCGCGTGAACGACGGGGCGGACCGCGCCAGAGAGCCCAAGCTCGCCGAAGAAAACCGTATCAGGGGGCAGGCGCGAGCCCGTCAGCGAGGAGACCAGCGCCGCCGCCGCCGCGAGATCGGCCGCAGGCTCGCCGATCTTCAGGCCGCCCGCGACATTGAGATAGACATCGTGCTGTCCAAGCCGCACCCCGGCATGGGCCTCGAGCACGGCAATGACCATCGACAGGCGCGAGGTTTCCCAGCCCACGACCGCGCGGCGCGGTGTGCCGAGCGAGGAGGGGGCCACCAGTGCCTGGATCTCGACGAGCACCGGGCGCGTGCCCTCCATGCCGGCAAAGACGGCAGCGCCGGGCGCAGACGCATCACGCCCGGCCAGAAACAGCGCCGAGGGATTGGAGACCTCAGCCAGGCCAAGCCCTGTCATTTCAAACACACCGATTTCGTCGGTGGGCCCGAAGCGGTTCTTCACTGCGCGCAGGATGCGGAAATGGTGGCCACCGTCGCCCTCGAAGGAGACGACCGCATCGACCATATGTTCGACGACGCGCGGGCCCGCTATCTGCCCGTCCTTGGTGACATGGCCGACGAGGATCACCGTGGCCCCGCTCGTCTTGGCGTAGCGGATGAGCGCCTGGGCTGCGCCGCGCACCTGCGTCACCGTGCCGGGCGTTGCCTCGACCTTGTCGGTCCACATGGTCTGGATGGAATCGATGATGACGAGCGCAGGCCGCTCGCCCTGCATGAGGGTGGCCGTAATATCCTCGACGCTGGTTTCAGCCGCGAGTTCGACAGGGGCCTTGGAGAGGCCAAGCCGTTCAGCGCGCAGACGCACCTGCGCCACCGCCTCTTCGCCCGAAATGTAGCAGACGCGATGCCCCTTGTTGGCGAGCGTCGCGCAGGCCTGAATCAGCAGGGTGGATTTGCCGATGCCGGGCTCTCCGCCGAGCAGGATGACCGAGCCGGGAACAAAGCCGCCGCCCGTCACCCGGTCGAGTTCGCCAATACCCGACACGATGCGCGGAGCGGGCTTGTTCTCGCCCGACAGGCCCTCAAGCGCAAAGACGCGGCCCTTGCGCGCGCCCATGGCCGCCTGCGCGCCAATCCCCGAAGCGGTATTTTCCTCGATGATCGAATTCCATTCGCCGCAGGACTCGCAACGGCCAACCCAGCGCTGCGAAAGCGCACCGCAGTTCTGGCAGACGAATTGTGAGCGCGCTTTGGCCATGCGGGTGATCTCATCGGTGGAATCGAATGAGAACATTACAAGAACGATTATTGCTTGGCTAGCCGTGATCAGCTTCTCCCCAAGGGAGAAGCTGTCATGCGGAGCATGACTCATGATGGGCTACACGTCGTGGCTCCGTCCTCTCCCGATGGGAGAGGGGTGCTTATCCGACATAGACGCGGTGGTAGCGCGCGCCCAGCCGCGTGAGGATTTCATAGCCGATGGTTGCGGCGCGCAGGCCAAGCTCATCGATGCCGATGTCCTCGCCGAGCAGGCAGGCGCTCGCGCCCTTGAGGTCAGGTTCGGGCACATCGGTGACGTCGATGACGGTGAGGTCCATCGAGACGCGGCCCGCGAATGGGCAGCGCACGCCCGCTACCATGGCCTCGCCGCCCACCCGATCGTCTGTCGCCATGGCGGCGCGGGGCAGGCCGTCGGCATAGCCGATGCCAATTGTGGCCAGTCGCGTGCGACGATGCGCGGTCCATTGGGCATTATAGCCAACCCGCGCGCCTGCCTCGATCACCCGCGTTTGCAGGATCGGGGCTTCAAGCCGCACGACCGCGCGCATCGGGTTGGGAAGGCCCGGCGTCGGATTGCCGCCATAAAGCGCATAGCCCGGCCGCACGAGATCCCCGAATGGCTTTTGGGGCAGGAACAGGCCCGAGGAATTGGCAAGGCTGGTGCGCGCATGGGGCAATTGCCCGCGGATAGCGCCAAAGCGGGCGATCTGCATGTCGTTGAACGGGTCTTGCGCATCCTCGGATGAGACGAAATGCGTCATCAGCAGATCAACTGCCAGCGGCATCCGGGCAAGGGCTGCGACGTCGCCCGGCGCGACGCCGAGCCGGTTCATGCCGGTGTCGACATGGAGCGCGCAGGGGCGCAGGCGCTTGGCTTTCGCCCAGAGGGCAGCATCTTCGAGCGAGCCAAGCACGGGCCGCAGGTCATGCTCGATGAGAAGAGGGAGAGATGCCGGCAGCAGTCCATTCAGCACATAGATCGTGGCGCGCGGCAGCACGGTGCGCACGCGCACGCCCTCGCTCGCATGGGCGACAAAAAACGTCGTGCAGCCGGCTTTCGCCAGCGCGGGCGCCGCTGCTTCAATGCCAATGCCATAGGCGTCAGCCTTCACCACCGCGCCGCATTCGGCGGGCGCAACGCGTGCCGCGAGCGCGCGCCAATTTGCGGCGAGCGCGCCAAGGTCGATGGTCAGCACGGCCTGTGATCCAGCGACCGCGGGGCTGGATATGTCAGCCATCGTCAATCGCCCATCTGCTCCGGCATGTGATCTTCTTTCGCCAGATTGCCGAAGCGTGTCATTTCGGCCTCGAACGAGAGCTGCACCGTGCCCGTGGGGCCGTGACGCTGCTTGCCGATGATGACTTCCGCCTTGCCGTGAACGCGGTCCATGTCGGTTTGCCACTTGAGATGTTCATCGGTGCCCGGCGCGGGCTGTTTGCCGTTCAGATAATATTCCTCGCGATACACAAAGACGACCACGTCGGCGTCCTGCTCGATCGAACCCGATTCACGCAGATCGGACAATTGCGGCCGCTTGTCTTCGCGATTTTCCACCTGACGTGACAATTGCGACAAAGCCATGATCGGCACGTTCAGCTCTTTGGCCAGCGCCTTGAGCCCGGTCGTGATTTCGGTCAGCTCCTGCACGCGATTGTCGCCCTTGGACTTCGAGCCCGAGAGCAGCTGCAAATAGTCGACCACCAGCACATCGAGCCCGCGCTGGCGCTTCAGGCGACGCGCACGCGCTGCAAGCTGGGCGATAGAAATGCCGCCCGTCTGGTCGATGTAGAAGGGGATCGCCTGCATCTGCCGTGCGGCTTCCGCAATGCGGTGGAATTCCTGATCCGTCATGTCGCCGCGGCGGATCTTGTAGGAGGCCACGCCCGATTGCTCGGCGATGATACGCGTTGCCAGCTGTTCGGCGGCCATTTCGAGCGAGAAGAAGCCGACGACGCCGCCATTGGTCGGCTCGTGCGAGCCGTCCGGCTTCACCTCGAATTCATAGGCCTTGGCAATGTTGAAGGCGATGTTGGTGGCAAGCGCCGTCTTGCCCATGCCGGGACGTCCCGCGATGATGACAAGATCGGATCTTTGCAGGCCGCCCATCTTGCCATCGAGATCGATCAGGCCGGTCGAGACGCCCGACAATTTGCCGTCGCGCTCATAGGCTTTGGCCGCCATGTCTATGGCATGGGTCAGCGCGTCCGAAAAGCGCTGGAAGCCGCCATCGTAGCGGCCCTGTTCGGCGATTTCATAAAGGCGGCGCTCGGCCTCCTCGATCTGCTCGCGCGGCGCGGAATCGACCGGGGAATCGTATGCGGAATTGACGATATCCTCACCGATATTGATGAGGTTGCGGCGGATCGCGAGATCGTAAATCGTGCGGCCATAATCTTCCGCATTGATGACGGTCGTGGCTTCGGCTGCGAGGCGCGCGAGATATTGGGGCACCGTCATGCCGCCAAGATCATGCTCGCCCAGAAAGGTTTTCAGCGTGACCGGCGTTGCGACTTTGCCCGCGCGAATAAGTTGCGAGGCGATTTCAAAAATGCGGCGATGCAATTCTTCGGAAAAATGATCTGCCTTGAGAAAATCCGACACGCGATCATAGGCGTCGTTGTTGACGAGGATCGCGCCGATCAGCGCCTGTTCCGCTTCGACATTATGGGGCGCGACCCGGTAGCTGGGCATTCCCTGGTCTGCCGGCACCACATTAAAGCGGCTCGTATATTGTTCGAGGGCGGACATGTGTCTCGATTGCTTGTGAGGGCGGGTACGCGATTGGGTCTCTTGGTACCTCTCATGCCACCGATGCGCGCCCGCCGCGAGTGCACGAAAGCCATATTGCCGCAAACCCCGCTCGCCATACCCGTTACGCACAGGCCCACGATGAGACTAGGGCCAACGGCTTGACACCGATGCAAGGGCGGAGGGCGTGCGAGTCTGCTGTGGCCGTGTTGGCGACCGCCTGATGTGCAAGTCCCAAAAGAAAACGCCCGCAGCTTTCGCCGCGGGCGTTTCCAGTTTTAAAAAGCGGTCGGCTTACCGGTCGCCGAGGCTGCCGTTGGAATCGGCAAGCGCCGCGCCGATTTCGAGGCCGAGATCGTCCATCGAGGTCTCTTCGCGAACCGAGAGCTCTTCGCCCTTGGCCTGACGCTCGGATTCAGCAAGCGAACGCGACACGTTGATCGTGACAGAGGCGGTGACTTCCGCATGCAGCTGCACCGGCACAACGTGCAGGCCGAGCGTCTTGATCGGGGTCGAGAGCACGACCTGGTTGCGATGCACCGAAACGCCGCCGGCGCTGATGACTTCGCCAATGTCGCGCGTCGAGACGGAGCCGTACAGCTGGCCGGTTTCGCCCGCCTGGCGGATGATGACGAAGCTCTGGCCGTCGAGGGTCTCGGCGACCTTGGCGGCTTCGCCCTTGAGCTCGAGGTTACGGGCTTCGAGCTGGGCGCGCTGGCCTTCGAAATGCTTCTTGTTGTTATCGGTGGCGCGCAGCGCCTTGCCCTGCGGCAGCAGGAAGTTGCGGGCAAAGCCGTCCTTGACGCGGACGACATCGCCCATCTGGCCGAGCTTGGCGATACGTTCCAGAAGAATCACATGCATTGTTTTGCTCCGTTGGTGTTGGTTTGAAGATCAGGCGGCCGTTGCGGTTGGCAAGGGACGCCGTGTGAGTGGGATGAGGCTGTCGAACAAGCCGACGGCCGCAGCCAGAAGAAGGGGCCAGGCTGTCAGGACGATCAGCGCATAAAGGCCAAACAGCAGGGCGCCGCGCAGCGGATTGCCACGCAGAAACCCGTGCATCACAGCAAGCCCGTGCAGCGCATAGGCCATGAGGAAGGACGCCGTCATCGTGGAGGCGATGAAGCGGGGCGTTTCGCCCAGCATGCAGGCGACGATGGAAGCGCCAAGCACCCACAGGCAGTCGCGCGGCAGGCTCAGGCGATAGGGCAGATCGAGATCGCGCGCCGGGATCAGTCCCGAAATCCGCGCGATGCGGCCCGCGACCCAGAGATTGAGAGCAAGAGTGATGACGCCCCAGGCAGCGACCAGCGCCGGCATGGCAAGCACCAGCGCGCGGGCAAAGTCACCCGCCGAGAGCCCGTAGGGAAGATTGGCCTCGCCATTGAACAGGCGACCGATGATGGGCGCGAGTTGCTGGGCCACATCATCGATATTGGCGGCCAGCGACTCGCCGCGCGCAGCCATGACGATGATCGGCAGAAGGGCGGTTGCAGCGGCAATCGTGGCGACCCAGGCGAGCAGGTGGCCGCTGGAGAGCGCGGGAACATGACCGATCTCGCCGGTCTGCGGATCGGTGACCTCCTCGGAGCGCGCGGCAAGGCGCGCAAGCCAGAACGAGGGAAGACCGAGCGAAATGGCGAAGAAGAGGCCAAGCAGCGGATGAAGGGCGGCCGAGATGGCCAGCGTACCGATAGCGGCCGCGCCAAAACCGACGCCTGCGCCAAAACCAAGTCCGGCAAGCATGATGGGAAGGGGGCCGGCAAAGGCCAGCAGCATGGCAATCGTCGTTCCCTTCACCGGAATGAAGAAGAGCAGGGCGGATGCGAGACCCGCGCCGATTGCGATGGCGACCTTGAAAAACATGTGCGTGCTGTCCCGCCTTCGAGCGGTTAGGGCGGATCGGCACAGCGCCGTCACGTCCAGCCAATGAAGACCTCTCCCCGCGAACGGGGAGAGGTGATTTTGCTACTTGATGACGTAGGGCAGCAGGCCGAGGAAGCGCGCACGCTTGATCGCCTGAGCAAGCTCGCGCTGCTTCTTGGCCGAGACGGCCGTGATGCGCGAGGGAACGATCTTGCCGCGCTCGGAGATGTAGCGCGAAAGAAGACGCGTGTCCTTGTAGTCGATCTTCGGCGCATTCGGGCCCGTGAAGGGGCAGGTCTTGCGGCGACGGAAGAAGGGACGACGGGGTGCGGTAGCCATTAGAACTGGCCTCCTTCATTGGCGAAATCTTCGCGAGGACGACGCGGGGCACGGTCGGGGCGATCACCGCCGCCGAAACGGCCGCCACCACCGCGGCGTTCGCCACGATCGCCGCCACGCTCGTCGCGGTCACCGTCTTCGCGCTTGCGCATCATGGCAGAGGGCACTTCCTCATGCTCTTCGACGCGGATCGTGAGGACGCGCAGGACGTCTTCGTTGATCGACATCTGGCGTTCCATTTCCACCACGGCGGCGGAGGGAGCGTTGATGTTGAGCAGCGAGAAGTGAGCCTTGCGGTTCTTCTTGATGCGATAAGCAAGGGACTTCACGCCCCAATACTCGACCTTGGCGACCGAACCGCCATGGGCCTCGATGATGGCCTTGAACTGCTCCGTCATCGTTTCCACCTGCTGGGCGGTCACGTCCTGACGGGCAAGATAGATATGCTCGTAAAGAGCCATTTGGCTTGCCTTTCTCTGTTTCACGCTGCCCGGCGCGGAGCCCTTCGAGCCGGAGAAAGGCTCGACGGAAACGAAAAAATCGAAGGCGGGAACACGGGAAGTCGGGGATTGGCCCCAGCTGAGCTCCAGGAGCACAGCCTTCCGTTCAGCCCCCGGCCGGGGCATGCGAAGTCCGTGCTTATAGAGGAATGCGCCGGGGATGCAAGGGAGGAGGTCCGGGCTTGCGCAGAGTACGCCATTGGCGTATTTATGTGTCATATTTGAAATTCATTTTGAGACAATTGAATGTCTTTTGTCCGGACCATTTGGCCGACAATCATCGAATTGCCAGGGTTTGTGCGCGATGTGGCGGGAGTTCTGAGCGAGGCGGAATGTATGGCGCTCGGCGTTTATCTCGCCAAGCAACCGCAATGCGGCGATCTCATCCCGGGCGGGAAGGGGCTTCGCAAAGTGAGATGGACGGCGCGACAGAAGGGGAAGCGAGGCGGTGCGCGGGTGATCTATTTTTATCGCATGGCGGATGAGACCATCTTTCTGATGGCGGCTTACGCCAAATCCGAGCGCGAGGACATGACTCCCGACAAGAAGCGGGAGCTCGTCGAGATCGCGGAGGCGCTTGCGACAAATGGCAAATAAGGTGGCTGACATGTCTGAGAACAAGATTTTGCGCGGTCTCAAGGAGGCATTGGCGTTCACCAAGGGCGAGCTGGAGGGCGCGCGAGTCTATCAGGTGAAGGTTGAGCGCATCGACGTGCGCGGCTTGCGCACGCACCTTGGGCTTACGCAAAAAACCTTTGCGCGCGATTTCGGTTTTTCGGTCTCTGCCGTGCGCCATTGGGAGCAGGGGAAGCGTCATCCGGAAAAATCAGCCGAGATCCTCTTGCGCTTGATTGCGACACATCCCGATCTCGTACGCCAGCACGCGGGCGCAGAGAGCATCCGCGCGGCCGCTGAATAGCTCACGCCCAGGGCGCAACCTCGCCCGACTCATAGATTCGCCAGGCCTTCAGCCCCGCCTTGGCGACGACCGTCCGGCCTTCCTTGGCCTTGGCGAGCAGGTGCTTGAAGACCAGCGGATGGCGCCAGGCCATTGGCTTGGAAGGGTCGCAGACGGCTTGATATTCGTCGGAATCGGCGTCTTCCATCAGGATCGTGCCGACCTTGTCGGGGCGCAGCGTTGAGGGCAGCGCGCGCTCCATCATCCAGTCGCATTCATAATCCTGGCAGACCTCCGGGCGTTTCTTGTAGATCTTGCAGCCCCCGCCAAGCACGCAATGCTTGCACAAGACGCCCGCGCTCTTGTCGAAATGCTCGATTTCGAGAACCTGACAGCACATGGTGCACGAGCCGCATGACTTTCCGGGAATGGCCATTGTTCTACGCGCCTGCGATTCGGGATCTGGTCGGCAGTCTCGTGTCGGGGCAGGGCACTTGCAAGCCCAAAGCACACCGCGCGAGGGGCGTGTGACTTGACTCCCGGGAAAGCCCCGTGCCACTCGCCAAGTCGAGGGTCACATCTAGAAAGGCGCAGCCCATGTCACTTGCTTTCATCTTTCCCGGACAGGGTTCCCAGTCCGTTGGCATGGGCAAGGCGCTCGCCGAGACTTTCCCCCAGGCGCGCGATGTCTTCGCCGAGGTCGACTCGGCTTTGGGTCAAAACCTGTCGGGCCTCATGTTTGAGGGGCCGGAGGCTGATCTGACGCTCACGGCCAATGCGCAGCCCGCCCTGATGGCCGTCAGCCTTGCCGTCACCCGCGTGCTCCAGGCAGAAGCCGGGCTCGATCTTGCCACACAGGCGCGCTTCATCGCCGGCCATTCGCTCGGCGAATATTCAGCGCTGGCGGCTGCGGGCACCTTTTCGCTCGGCGATACGGCGCGTCTCCTGCGCATCCGAGGCGATGCCATGCAGAAGGCGGTTCCGGTCGGCGAGGGCGCCATGGCCGCGCTGCTGGGCGCCGATCTGGCCACCGGCATTGCCATAGCGGCGGAAGCCGCACAGGGGCAGGTCTGCCAGGTTGCCAATGACAATGGTGGCGGTCAGGTCGTCGTGTCGGGCCACAAGGGGGCCGTCGAACGCGCCATGGAGATCTCCAAGGCGCGCGGCATCAAGCGGGCCATCGCGCTGCCGGTGTCTGCGCCTTTCCATTGCGCCCTGATGAAACCCGCCGCCGAGGTGATGGCGCAGGCGCTGGCAAGTGTAGCCATGCAAGCACCCTGCGTGCCGCTCGTCGCCAATGTGCTGGCTGCCCCGCTGACCGACCCGGAAGAGATCCGCCGCCGCCTCGTCGAGCAGGTCACGGGCACGGTGCGCTGGGCCGAGAGCATTGCTTACATGGCGCATGAAGGCGTTGATTCATTTTATGAGCTTGGCACTGGCAAGGTCTTGTCCGGACTTGTGAAACGCATTGCGGATACGGCGACGGGCACAGCCGTCAACACCCCTGCCGACATCGCGGCTTTCGCCGCTCGCCCGAAATCCTGACGCGCCGCGCGCGCTCCAAAGGAGAGACACATGTTCGAACTCAATGGTCTGACAGCGCTCGTCACAGGCGCGACCGGCGGCCTTGGCGGCCAGATCGCCCGCGCGCTTCATGCTCAGGGCGCGGTTGTCGGCATTTCCGGCACGCGCGCCTCTGCTCTGGAAGCGTTGGCGGCTGAGCTCGGCGAGCGCGTTCATATCCTTCCCTGCGATCTTGGCTCCAAAGAGGCCGTCGAGGCTCTGGTGCCCGCAGCCGAAGCCGCGATGGGTCAGATCGACATTCTGGTGAACAATGCCGGCATCACGCGCGATGGCCTGTTCATGCGCATGAAGGACGACGATTGGGAGCAGGTGATCAACGTCAACCTGACCTCGGCTTTCCGCCTCTCGCGCGCGGTGCTTCGGGGCATGATGAAGCGCCGCTTTGGCCGCATCATCAGCATCACCTCGATCGTCGGGGTCACGGGCAATCCGGGACAGGGCAATTATGCAGCCTCCAAGGCAGGCATGATCGGCATGTCGAAATCGCTCGCGGCCGAGGTTGCCAGCCGTAATATTACTGTGAATTGCATCGCGCCTGGATTCATCGAGAGCCCGATGACGGATGCCCTTAACGAGAAGCAAAAAGAAGCGATTCTGGGAACCATTCCCGCAGGTCGGCTGGGTGCTGGCGGCGATATTGCGGCGGCCGCGGTTTATCTGGCGAGCCGCGAGGCCGGCTACGTGACCGGCGCCACCCTCCACGTTAACGGTGGAATGGCAATGATTTGAGGCGCTTGGGGAAAAGTCCCGTCATTGGGCGGGGCGCTTCCTCAGGGTCTCGCCATCGTTAATTGAATATGTTACTCCAGCCCTCGGACGATGCACGAAGTCAGTGCGGCTCTATCCGATTCGGGTGGCCGATCAAGGCTCGGGCATTCCAAGAGAGATCCTGCGGGGCGGGGTCGGCGACCCTCTTCACGCCACCCCTTAAAGGTGCGCGCGGCGGTTCGGGTTCCCGGCCAAATTCTGCAAAAGCTTCAAAAATGAGGACGTTACTATGAGCGATGTCGCCGAGCGCGTGAAGAAGATCGTGGTGGAACACCTCGGCGTTGATGCCGAGAAGGTCGTTGATAATGCCAATTTCATCGATGATCTCGGCGCCGACTCGCTCGACACAGTCGAGCTGGTGATGGCCTTCGAGGAAGAATTCGGCGTGGAAATCCCCGACGACGCGGCCGAGACGATTGTCACGGTCGGCGACGCCGTGAAGTTCCTTGAAAAGGCCACAACGGCCTGAGGACTGCGAGCCCGGCTTGATCGGGCTCCTGCGGGAGGACCGGTGCCGCCGGTTCTCGTCCGCGCACTGCACCTGCGTAGTGCTTCATCATTCCGGCGCGGGTGGATTTCTCCCCGCGCCCTTCTGCGGCAATTAGGAAAAGCGATATGAGAAGGGTGGTTGTCACCGGCCTCGGGCTTGTCACGCCGCTCGGTTGCGGCGTCGAGACTGTGTGGACGCGGCTGATCGAGGGACGCAACGGCGCAGGCCGCGTCGAGAATTTCGACGTCTCCGATATCGCCTGCCAGATTGCTTGCCAGATCCCGCGTGGGGATGGCTCCGATGGCACCTTCAATGCCGATCAATGGATGGAGCCCAAGGAACAGCGCAAGGTCGATGATTTCATCGTCTATGCTGTGGCTGCCGCCACCCAGGCGCTGGCCGATGCCGGCTGGGCGCCCAAATCCTATGAAGACCAGACCTCGACCGGCGTGCTCATCGGCTCCGGCATCGGCGGTCTCGGCGGAATTTACGAGGCCTCGATCACGCTGAAGGAAAAGGGCCCGCGTCGCATCTCGCCCTTCTTCATTCCTGGCCGCCTGATCAATCTGGCCTCCGGCTATGTCTCGATCCAGCACGGCCTCAAAGGCCCCAATCATGCCGTCGTGACGGCCTGTTCGACGGGCGCGCACGCCATTGGCGATGCCGGGCGTCTGATCGCGCTGGGCGATGCTGACGTGATGGTCGCTGGCGGCGCTGAATCGGCGGTGAACCGTTTGTCGTTGGCAGGCTTCTCGGCGTGCCGCGCGCTCTCGACCGGCTTCAACGACAATCCCAAGGCTGCCTCGCGCCCCTATGACAAGGCCCGCGACGGGTTTGTCATGGGCGAGGGCGCAGGCTGCGTCGTGCTCGAGGAATATGAGCACGCCAAGGCGCGCGGCGCCCATATCTATGGCGAGCTGATTGGCTACGGCATGTCGGGCGACGCCTATCACATCACCGCACCTACCGAAGATGGCGACGGCGCGTTCCGCTGCATGAAGGCCGCGATGAAGCGGGCCGGCATTTCGGCTTCCGATCTCGACTACATCAATGCACATGGCACCTCGACGCCGCTTGGCGACGAGATCGAGCTTGGTGCGGTGCAGCGGCTGGTGGGCGATGCGGCGGCTGGCCTGTCGATGTCCTCGACCAAATCCTCGATCGGCCATTTGCTGGGCGCTGCGGGCGCGGTCGAAGCCGTGTTCTCGATCCTTGCCATGCGTGACCAGATCGCGCCGGGCACGCTCAATCTCGACAATCCGAGTGTGGAAACACTGATCGACCTGGTGCCCCATGTTGCGCGCAAGCGCAAGATCGACACCGTTCTGTCCAATTCCTTCGGCTTTGGCGGCACCAATGCGTCGTTGATTTTCCGACGCACGGCCTGATTTCGCAGCGATCGGCTGTGGGTCGGCGTTACTCCCATGTTTCGCCATAATTAAGGTTAGGTTAACCTTACCTTATCCAATTGTGAGTCATGCCCGAAAGGGGTGGTTGAGCCTATGGCCGAGCCGACGGACGACCCGAAGGAGACGCCAGCCCCTGAGAAGGGCGCGCGCCTTTTCAGCCAGCGCTCCCTGCGTTCGCCGAGCGAAGCCCTGCATCCTGTTGCGCCGCCGCCCGAGCCGCCGCCTGCACGCAAGAAGAAGCGTCGCGGGGGCACATTGTCGGCACTCAGCGGTTTTCTGTCCCTGCTGCTCATCGCCGCCATTGGCGCGGCGGTCGGGGTTGGTTTTGCACAACAAAAACTGCGCAGCTCCGGGCCTCTGACGGAAGACAAGATCCTCTTCATCGCGCCGCGCACCGATGTGCCTGACATTCTGGCGCAGCTCGAGCGGGAGGGCATTATCGACGCGCCGCTGCTGCTTAACATCACGCTCTGGCTCGAAGGCAATCGCGGCAACGTCAAGGCCGGCGAATATCTTTTCAAGCGCGAGGCGAGCCTGCGCGACGTGATGGATCTGCTCGTCTCCGGCAAGCAGGTGCTGCATTCGATCACCATTCCCGAGGGGCTGACCTCCGAGCAGATCGTGCACCGCCTGCGCGAGACCGATTTTCTGGCCGGCGACCTGCGCGAAATGCCCAAGGAGGGCATGCTTCTGCCCGAGACCTATCGCGTGCCGCGCGGCATGTCGCGCTCAGACCTTCTGCGCAAGATGCAGGACGATCAGCGCAAGCTGCTCGAACAGATCTGGGCGCGCCGTTCGCCCGATCTGCCCTTGCGCACGCCCCATGAGCTCGTGACGCTCGCCTCCATCGTCGAGAAGGAGACGGGCAAGTCAGATGAGCGCCCGCGCGTGGCCGGTGTTTTCTTCAATCGCCTCTCGAAGCGCATGAAGCTGCAATCGGACCCGACGATTGTTTATGGACTGGTGGGCGGCAAGGGCACGCTCGGGCGTGGCATTACACGCGCCGAGATCACGCAGGCCTCGCCCTATAATACTTATGTGATCGAGGGACTGCCGCCCGGGCCGATTGCCAATCCCGGCCGCGCCGCGCTGGAGGCTGTTGCCAATCCGGCTGCAACGAAAGATCTGTATTTCGTCGCTGATGGAACTGGCGGCCATGCCTTTGCCGAAACGCTCGACCAGCACGGCCGCAATGTCACGCGCTGGCGCCAGATCGAAAAGGAAAAGGCGGATGCGCCGGTCGATGTCGATCGCGCGCCCACCGTATTGCCGGGTGATTCCGGTACGCCGCCGGTGCCAGCTCCCAAGGTTGCGCCGCCGCGCGGCCAACGCGGTGTGCTCGATCTGCCGGGGCCTGGGCACGCGCTCGTCGAGACGCTCCCACACATGGCGGATATCAGCCTGTCCGCGCGGTTCGGCCTCAAGGGTCCGCAAGCCTCTGGCCCCGCACCGGCTACTGTTCTGGCGTTGCGCGCGGCTGAGGCGAGAAAGCTCGCGGCAGCAGGCAAGCGTGGCAAGGTCATTGCCGATTTCAGCATGGGGTCGGGCATCGACACTCTGGCCATTCGCGGCTTGACCGACCGTCCGGTTCTCGATGGGGATGAGGACGCCGATGAGCCAGGCGTCGATCCGACGCTCTACCCCGTCAGCCCGCACAGGCTTGCTGACCAGAAGGCGCGCGCGGCGCGCTTCGATTCCGGCGCAGGCGCTTTGCCCGCGACCGATGAGTTGCCGCAAAGCGCGCTCGCCCTGCAACCGGTGCAGCACGCCAATGGCCCGCGCAAGATCTTTGATGCCTCAGAGGGCACGGCGCTCGATCCCCTGCGCGACAAGAGCTGGGATTTGAATTCTCCGAAGAAAATCCCGGCCGGGCTGCGCTGACGCCGGTGCGGCTTGAGCCTCCGGGCTTGCCGCTCTATGGTGCGCGCTCTTTGAAAGCCCGAATCCCGGGCGCGGGATGCGTTGACGCCATGGCCCTGAAAAGCATGACCGGTTTTGCCCGTACGGCGGGTGCTCACGCCCCGTGGCGCTGGGTCTGGGAGGTCAAGGCAGTCAATGCCAAGGGCCTCGATCTGCGCGTGCGCGTGCCGCCCGGTTTCGATCTCATGGAGCCCGAGGCGCGGGCGCGGCTCTCGCGTCGCCTTGCGCGCGGCACCTGCTATGCGACGCTGACGCTCCACCGCGAAACCTCCGCGACACAGGTACGCATCAACGAGCCGCTGTTGCGCGCACTGGTCGAGACGCTGTCGCAGATTCCCGCAGACGGCAATTTGCGACCCGCCTCGCTCGATGGATTGCTTGGCGTGCGCGGCGTTGTTGAAGTCAGCGAGACTATGGACGACGAGGCGGCCATTGCAGCGGCAAGCGCTACTGCGCTGCTCGGCCTTGATGCCGCCCTTGATCATCTGGTTACGGCGCGCAACACGGAAGGCGCTGCGCTGCAGGCGGTTTTGAGCGCGCGCATCGAGACCATCGCGCGCCTGACGGAGGCGGCGGAGACGACGCCCGGCCGCAAGCCCGAGGCGGTTCTCGCGCGTTTGCAGCAATCCATCGACACGCTCACGGGCGCGACATCGGCGCTCGATCCCGTGCGCCTGCATCAGGAAGCCATTCTTCTGGCTGCCAAGGCCGATGTGCGCGAGGAGCTCGACAGGCTCAAGACGCATATTGTGTCGGGCCGCGAGCTTCTGGCCTCCGATCAGCCGGTCGGCCGCCGCCTTGATTTTCTCGCGCAGGAGCTTTCGCGCGAGGCCAATACGCTCTGCGCCAAGTCCAACGATCCGGTGCTCACCGCCATCGGTATGGACTTGCGCGTGGAAATCGAGCAATTCCGTGAGCAGGTCCAGAATATCGAATGAGAGCCATGGCCCCGACCACACGCGATCCCATTCAACGCCGCGGATTGATGTTGATCCTGTCCTCGCCCTCGGGCGCCGGCAAGACCACGCTGACGCGCGACCTGCTGCAGGATAGCTCGCTTGATCTCACGCTCTCGATTTCGGTGACGACGCGCCAGCGCCGCACGAGCGAAGTCGATGGCATCCATTATTATTTCAAGCCCAAGGCCGAGTTCGACCGGCTGCGCACGCAGGACGATCTGCTCGAATATGCCGAAGTGCACGGCAATTTCTACGGCACGCCGCGCGGGCCGGTGGAGCAGGTGCTGTCGCAGGGTCGCGACATGCTGTTTGATATCGATTATCAGGGCACGCAGCAGGTGCAGAAGCGTGCGCCCCATGATGTCGTGACGATCTTCATCCTGCCGCCCTCCATGCGCGAATTGCGCGCGCGCCTCGAGCGCCGCGCCGAAGATGCGCCTGAAGTGATCGCCAAGCGTCTGGTCGCCGCGCGCAATGAAATCACGCGCTGGCCGATCTATGATTATGTCATCGTCAATGAAGACATCCAGACGGCGCTTGCGGAAGTGAAATCCATCCTCATCGCCGAACGCCTGAAGCGCGCGCGCTCCGCCGAGGGCATTACCCGCTTCGTCGAGATGCTTCTCACCGAAGGCTGAGCTGAAGGAATAGGGCGCGACAAGAACTCGCCCGCCAGCACCGTCATTGGGGCGCTGCACGCAATGAGGCGGGCCCCGCACTTCCCTCGCGCGGGCGCAGTCGCTATAGCTGCCAGATTACGGGGCGCGCCACTGCGTCCCTTCAAGGCTGCGCTTTGCGCGGCCCATCGGTGAGAAACTCCATGAGCGAGCCTGTCGGGTTGGACAGCAAGAAGGCCAGCAAGCAAGCCCAGGAGGGCGGCATTGGCGAGACCGTGAAGGTCATCGTCCAGGCGTTGCTGATTGCGCTGGTGGTGCGCACATTGCTGTTTCAGCCGTTCAACATCCCCTCGGGGTCGCTGATCCCGACATTGCTGATTGGCGATTACCTCTTCGTGTCGAAATATTCCTACGGCTATTCGAAATTCTCGATGCCGTTTGCGCCGCCCGTCATGTCGGGTCGCGTGCTCGCCTCCGAGCCCAAGCGTGGCGACATTGCCGTGTTCAAGCTGCCGCGCGATGGAGCGACCGATTATATCAAGCGCGTCATCGGCCTGCCGGGCGACCGCGTGCAGATGCTGCAGGGACGCCTCTATATCAATGGCCAGGTCGTGCAGCGCGAACCCATCGAGAAGGTGCGCACGCGCGATGCTTTCGGTCGCGAGACCGATGTGCCGACCTATCGCGAGACGCTGCCGGGCGGAGTCGCCCATTCCATCATCGAGCGCGATGGGGACACTGGCTATTACGACACGACCAAAGTGTTCGAAGTGCCCGCCGGCCATTATTTCATGATGGGCGACAACCGTGACAATTCGACGGATTCGCGCGTCAGCCCGGAAGAGGGTGGCGTCGGGTTCGTGCCGTTCGAGAATTTCGTCGGCCGTGCGGAGATCATTTTCTTCTCGGTGGAAGAGGGTGAAGCCGCCTGGCAATTCTGGCGCTGGCCCGTG
Organism: Beijerinckiaceae bacterium; assembly: GCA_947370975.1. Taxonomy (GTDB): domain Bacteria; phylum Pseudomonadota; class Alphaproteobacteria; order Rhizobiales; family Beijerinckiaceae; genus Terripilifer. The sequence continues at coordinate 104,169 of CANBNG010000009.1, read as the reverse complement.
TCCGTGCGCTGGAGCCGCTTGTTCCAGCCGGTTCGCTGAGATGGCAAGACTCCCCAAGCCGCCTCTCTCCGACCTCGAGACAGCTATCGGCCATACATTTGTTGATCGTGATGTCCTGCGCCGCGCGCTGACGCATGTGAGCGCCATCGCGTCCGATGCTGCGCGCAGCGAAACCTATCAGCGGCTCGAGTTTCTCGGCGACCGTGTGCTGGGCCTGGCTGTGTCGGACATGCTCTGTGCGGCCTTTCCGGAGGCTGCCGAGGGCGAGCTGTCGCGTCGATTGGCTGATCTTGTGCGCAAGGAAAGCTGCGCTGAAGTGGCAATCGAATGGGGCGTTGGCCCACACCTCAAGCTTGGCGAAGGCGAAGCGCAGACGGGCGGGCGGCGCAAGATCGCAATCCTTGGCGATTCATGCGAAGCCTTGATCGGCGCGGTTTTCCTCGATGCCGGCTATGATGCCGCGCGTGCGATTGTCGCCAAGGCCTGGACCCCGCGCATGCATGCGCCGCGTCGCCCGCTGCGCGATGCCAAGACGGCATTGCAGGAATGGGCGCAGGCGCGCGGCAAGGGCACGCCGCTCTATCGCGAGATGTCGCGCACAGGGCCCGCGCACGCGCCGCTCTTTGTGATCAACGTCGAGATCGAAGATTTTCCGTCCGCCGAGGGCAGCGGACAATCCAAGCGCATCGCGGAACAATCCGCGGCGCAGACATTTCTCATCCGTGAAGGCGTTTGGGCCAACGGAGACAAGGCACAGGCAGTGACATGAACGAAACCAACGCAACACGCTGCGGCTTCGTCGCTCTGATCGGAGCGCCCAACGCCGGCAAATCGACATTGATGAATGCGCTGGTCGGCGCCAAGGTAACGATTGTCTCGCGCAAGGTGCAGACGACGCGCAGCCTTGTGCGCGGCATTGCGCTTGAGGGCGACGCGCAGATCATTTTCGTCGATACGCCGGGCATTTTCGCGCCCAAGCGCCGGCTCGATCGCGCCATGGTGACCTCCGCCTGGGGCGGAGCGGGCGATGCGGATGTGATCGCTCTGCTGGTGGATGTGCGTAAGGGCATCACCGATGAAGTCGAGGCCATTCTCAAGCGCCTGCCGCAGGTGAGCGCGCCCAAGATTCTCGTGCTCAACAAGATCGATTCCATCGACCATCCGCGTCTGCTGAAACTTGCCGCCGATCTCAACGAGAAGGTGAAGTTCGATCACACGTTCATGATCTCGGCGTTGAAGGGACATGGCCTGCAAAAGCTGCGGGAAACGCTCGCGCCGATGATGGCGCCCGGCCCCTGGCTCTATCCGGAAGATCAGGTTTCCGATGCGCCGCTGCGCGCGCTGGCGGCCGAAATCACGCGCGAGAAGCTGTTCGAGCGGCTGCATGATGAGCTGCCCTATGAGTCGACCGTCGAGACGGAGCTCTGGAAGGAGCAGCCCGACGGTTCGGCGCGCGTCGAGCAGACGATCTATGTGACGCGCGAGGGCCACAAGAAGATTGTCATCGGCGAGGGTGGCCGCACGATCAAGTCAATCGGCACGGCTGCGCGCAAGGACATCATGGAAGCAGCGGAATCGAAGATTCACCTCTTCCTGTTCGTGAAAGTGCGCGAAAACTGGGGCGACGATCCCGAGCGCTACCGTGAAATGGGCCTCGAATTTCCGAAGAAATGACGGAGAGCAAGCATGGCGTCATCTCCCCTCACTTTGCGCAAGACCTTCACTGCCTATCGCTATCTCACGGGGGCTGACGATCCCGCTTTCTGTCACCGTGTGACAGAGGCCATCAACAAGGGCTGGTCGCTTTATGGCACGCCTACATTGACCTTCGATCCGGTGAAGGGCCGCGTGATCTGCGGTCAGGCCATCACCAAGGATGTCGAGGGCGCGGAATATAGTGCCGACGTCAAGCTCGGCGAGCTTTGACGCGCGTGAACGAAGGCTGGAAGCGCGCTGATGGAATGGCGTGACGAAGCGCTTGTGCTGGGCATCCGGCGGCATGGCGAATCCAGTGTCATTGCCGAATTGATGACCCGCGCGCATGGCCGCCATCTCGGCCTTGTGCGGGGCGGCAGAGCGCGCGCCATGCAGCCGGTGCTTCAGCCCGGCAACAGCGTGGACGCACTCTGGCGCGCGCGCATCGAAGAACATCTTGGCCTCTTTGCCATCGAGGCGCTGCGTCTGCGCACCGCCGAGCTGATGGAATCCCAACGCGCGCTGCACGGGATCGGGCTGCTGAGCGCGCTGCTGCGGCTTTTGCCCGAGCGCGAGCCTCACCCCGCGCTTTTTGAAATGGCTTTGGCAATTGTCGATCATCTGCACGATGACGAAATTACGCCCGCGCTGTTCGTGCGGCTTGAGCTGTCGCTGCTGATGGAGCTTGGCTTTGGCCTCGACCTGTCGGAATGCGCGGCGACAGGCGGGACGCAGGAGCTGATCTTTGTCTCGCCCAAATCAGGCCGCTCCGTCTGCCGCGTGGCGGGTGAGCCCTATCGCGACCGGCTGCTGGCGCTGCCAGGCTTCCTGCTCGATGACATGCCGAGCGAGCCGGTCAGTCTTGAGGCCGTGCGCGCAGGTTTTCGCCTGACGGGATTTTTTCTCGAGCGCGATATTTTTGCGCCGCGCGGCCAGTTCATGCCCGATGCGCGGGCGGCCTATCTCGCCAGTCTCTAGCGCGCGCAGACGTTGCGCGTCTCGATTCGGCTGACACCATAGCCCTCGTCGAGCGCCACCTCTTGATGGGCGCAATCTTCCCGCGCTTCCACGCGACCGCCTTCAGGCCCAAACAGCGCAAAGGCGCCGATGGCGAGTGCTGCCGCCAGAGCGAGGAAGGATGCCGCGCCAAGGAAAAGTTTCACGCTGAGGAACCTGTTTGGGTCAAAGATCGCTGCAATATCGGCCTCAAACGCGACGCGAACGCTGAGTTGCGCCATGGGGCATGAGGCCGGAAGTGATTGATCGCTTTTGGTAAACAGCGGCAGCTGCTTGCACAAGTGCAGGCAGGACACAGGCGCACCTCATCATGGTGGATGGGACAAAAAGGGAACTTGCAGCCCCGCGAGGCTTGCTTTAACCCCTCACGACATGGCCAAGCCCGTCACGCCGCCGGCCCTGCCGGCCGATCCCACTCCGATCAATCTGCGCGATGCGCTCGAAGAGCGCTATCTCGCTTATGCGCTGTCGACCATCATGGGTCGCGCGCTGCCAGATGCGCGCGACGGGTTGAAGCCCGTCCATCGCCGCATTCTCTTTGGCATGCATATTTTGCGGCTCGATCCCGGCACCGCCTTCAAGAAATGCGCGAAGATCGTCGGCGATGTGATGGGTTCGTTCCATCCCCATGGCGATCAGGCGATCTACGATGCACTCGTGCGTCTCGCGCAGGACTTTGCCTCGCGCTATCCGATGATCGAGGGGCAGGGGAATTTCGGCAATATCGACGGCGATAGCGCCGCCGCATATCGCTACACCGAAGCGCGCATGACCGATGCCGCGCGCCTGCTGCTCGAAGGCATCAACGAAGACGCCATCGACTTCCGCGAAAATTATTCCGGCGACCAGAAAGAACCAATCGTTCTTCCCGCAGCCTTCCCCAATCTGCTTGCCAATGGCTCGCAGGGCATTGCGGTGGGCATGGCGACATCGATCCCGCCGCATAATGTCGGCGAGCTGTGCGATGCCGCGCTCTATCTCGTGACCCACCCCAAGGCCACGACGGATCAATTGCTGACTTTTGTGCCGGGCCCCGATTTTCCTACCGGCGGCATTATCGTGGATGGCGCGGAGCAGATTGCCGAGACCTATCGCACGGGACGCGGCTCGTTTCGCGTGCGCGCGAAATGGAACAAGGAAGAGGGCAATCGCGGCACTTGGGTCGCGATCGTTACCGAAATTCCCTATGGCGTGCAGAAGTCGCGGCTGATCGAGAAGATCGCCGAACTGCTCAACGACAAGAAACTGCCGCTGCTCGGCGATGTGCGCGATGAATCGGCGGAGGATGTGCGCATCGTCTTCGAGCCGCGCAATCGTGCCATCGATCCTGTGGTGCTGATGGAATCCTTGTTCCGTCTCACCGAGCTCGAATCGCGCTTCCCCGTGAACATGAATGTTCTCGTCGATGGCGTCGTGCCGCGTGTCGTGTCGCTGGCCGAAGCGTTGAAGCAATGGCTCGACCATCGCCGCGACGTTTTGCTGCGCCGCTCGCGATTCCGTCTGGGCGAAATCGAGCATCGGCTCGAAGTGCTCGCGGGCATGCTGATCGTCTTCCTCAGCCTTGATGAAGTGATCCGCATCATCCGCGAGGAGGATGAGCCCAAGGACGCGCTCAAGATCCGTTTCGAGCTGAGCGACCTGCAGGCGAACTACATTCTCGACACGCGGCTGCGCTCGCTGCGCCGTCTCGAAGAGATGCAATTGCGCAAGGAATTTGACGAACTCACCAAGGAAAAGGGCGAGATCGAAGTGCTGATCGGCGACGAGGCCGAGCAGTGGAAGACGATCACCTGGCAGATCCGCGATGTGAAGAAGCGGCTCAATGCCGACGGCCATCTGGGCAAGCGCCGAACGCAGTTCGAGACAGCGCCCGAGGGCGCGGCTCTGGATCTGAGCGAGGCGATGATCGAGCGCGAGCCGGTCACGGTTGTCCTGACGGAAAAGGGCTGGATTCGTACGCTCAAGGGCCATGTCGCGGATCTTTCGTCGCTGCAATTCAAAGGCGACGATTCACTTCAGACCTCGTTCTTCGCCGAGACCACCTGGAAGATCCTGGTGCTGGCGACCAACGGCAAGGTGTTCACGATCGATGTGTCGAAGCTGCCCGGCGGGCGGGGCTTTGGCGAGCCGGTGCGCCTTATCGCCGATATCGATGAGGGCGAGGATATAGTCGCTGTGCTGCCCTATACGGCGGGCATGAAAATGCTGATCGCCGGCTCGGACGGGCGCGGCTTCGTGGTCAGTCAGGACGACATGCTGAGCGCAACCCGCAAGGGCCGCGCAGTGCTCACCGTCGATGCGCCAGCCAAGGCGCAGGTGCTGGTGCCCGCAGTTGGCGATCACATCGCCACCATCGGCCTCAACCGCAAATTGCTGGTCTTCAAGCTCGATGAAGTACCCGAAATGGCGCGCGGCAAGGGTGTGCGCCTGCAGCGCTACAAGGACGGCGGCATTGCCGATGCGCGCATCTTCGCCATGGCCAATGGCCTGACCTGGAAGGATTCAGCCGGACGCACCTTCACGGTCGCCAAGCCGGAGCTGAACGAATGGATCGGCGCACGCGCCGAAGCCGGTCGCCTGCCGCCCAAGGGCTTTCCGAAGAACAACAGGTTCTAAAACCCTCTCCCAAGGGGAGAGGGTGGCTCCAAAGGAGCCGGGTGAGGGGTTGCGGCCTATCCGCTTTGGATGGCACGCCCTCATCCGTCGCGCTCCGCGCGCCACCTTCTCCCGCCGGGAGAAGGACCACGAGACCTATTCGACCAATTCCCAGCCATTCATCCCCAGCCGCTCCTGGGGCAGGAAGCGGGCCTTGTAGGCCATTTTGCGCGACCCCTCGACCCAATAGCCGAGATAGACATGAGGCAGGCCGAGGCGCTTGGCGCGCTCGATATGCTCGAGGATCATGAATGTCCCGAGCGAGCGCTCCGACTGGGTGATGTCGTAATAGGAATAGACCATCGACAGGCCATCGGCGAGAACATCGGTCAGGCAGACGGCGGTGAGTGGGCCTTGCCCGCGACCGTGGATGAAGGAATCGATGCCGCGCGGGCGATATTCGATCAGGCGCGAGTCGACGTGACTGTCCTCGACCATCATCGAATAATCGAGCACGCTCATATCGGCCATGCCGCCATCGGAATGGCGTGCGTCGAGATAGGTGCGGAAGAGCGAATATTGCTCCGATGTCGGCTCGGGCGGCTGCGCATGGCCGATGAGATCGGCATTGGCCTCGAGCACGCGGCGCATGTTGCGCGTCAGCTGGAAATCCTTGACCTTCACCCGCACGGACACGCAGGCGCGGCACTGCTCGCAGGCCGGGCGATAGGCGATGGTCTGCGAGCGACGAAAGCCCGATTGGGTCAGCGTGTCATTGAGCGTGACCGCGCGCTTGCCCACCAGATGGGTAAAGACCTTGCGCTCCTGCTTGCCCGGCAAATAGGGGCAGGGGGCGGGAGATGTCAGGTAAAATTGCGGAGCGTCACGCGGTTCTTTCGTCACGCGGGATGATCCTCCCTTGTTGCGCTGTCAGCCATTCTGCGCAATCACGCGCGCCGTGTCACGACCACGCCGACCGCAATGTCGTGCAGGCAGCGCTTCTCGTTGGAAATCAGCGATACCAGCAGCACCAGCGGGGTCAGGATGGTCCAGCTCAGATAAAACAGGACGGCATGGGCGGCGGCGATGAGAAAGCTCACACGCCCTCCCTCCGACGTGCGCATTTCAAGATCCATGGCCCGCATGCCGGGTGTGGCCATGCGCCAGCCCGAAATGCTCAGCCCGTTATAGACGAGTGCGATGATCGGGAAGAGCGGCGGGATCAGCAGCCAGGTCAGGCCGAAGGTCACAACGCCCAGCACAAGCATGACCATGACCAGCGCGCAGAAAACGAGCCCGATCACAATCAGGTCGATGAGCAGCGCAAAGATCCGCCGCGTGCGCACGCCAGCGAGCGCGCCATAGGGCAGGCGCGCGGGCCAATAGAGCGGGGCCGCGGCCTGGTTCTGTCCGCTGTCAGTCAAGGCCATTCTCCTCAAAGCATTTGAAGCACGTCCCAATGTGGGGCCGACGGGCCTCGCCCGCAAGCTGGGCGGCCAAGCGGCTGGCGTCAAGGCGCTCGGCGGACTAGCCTGTTCGCCTGTCTCGATAATTTGGGATACGCGCACATGGTCTGGTCACTGGTTATCGGTCGTGTGGCGGGAACCGCCATTCGCATTCACATCACGTTCCTGCTGTTTCTGGCCTGGATCGGCTTCTCGGCCTTCTCCCATGGCGGGCGGGCGGAGGCGCTCGAGAGCCTCGTCTTTATCGTGTCGCTCTTTCTCTGTGTGCTGCTGCATGAGTTCGGCCATATTTTCATGGCACGCCATTACGGAATTCAGACGCCCGACGTCACGCTGCTGCCCATCGGCGGCGTCGCCAATCTCGAGCGTATTCCTGAAAAGCCCAGTCAGGAACTGGCCGTCGCGCTGGCCGGACCGGCGGTGAATGTGGTCATCGCCATCGTGTTGATCGCGGTGCTGGGCACTTTGGCGCCAGCCGACATGACCAAGATCGATGATCCCGGGCTCGGTCTCATAGCGCGGCTGGCGAGCGCAAATATTTTTCTCGTCCTGTTCAACATGCTGCCGGCCTTTCCGATGGATGGCGGGCGCGTGCTGCATGCGATCCTTGCCATGCGCATCGGCCCGCAACGGGCCATGCAGGTCGCCTCACGCATCGGGCAGGGGCTGGCTTTCGTGCTCGGGTTTCTCGGGCTCTTTGGCAATCCGCTGCTGATCTTCATCGCGATCTTTGTTTATGTCGCGGCGGCGGGCGAAGCCCAGGACAGCGCGATGCGTCAGGCTTTTGCAGGCTTGAGCGTGTCGGATGCGATGGAAACGCGCTTTGCGACCGTGCCGGCCAATGCGACGCTGGAAGATGCGGTCGAGATTCTGCTCGCAACGCCCCAGCATGAATTTCCGATTGTCGACGGGTTCAACAAGCCCGTCGGCCTGATCGTGCGGGAGGATCTGATTGTAGCCCTGCGCCTGCGCGAACGGGGCTCACCCGTGCTCGATATTGCCCGCGCCCCGGTGCAGGGCGTGCGCGCCGGCGCGCCGCTGCAAAAGGCATTGGACGACATGCGCGCGAGCGGCGCGGCGGCGGTGAGCGTGGTCGGCGACGAGGGCCAATTGCTCGGCCTGCTGACGCCCCAGAATGTCGCCGAGATGATGCTCATCAAACAGGTTCAGCCCGATTGGCGGTTCGGGCGGGGGAGAGGCGCTCAGCCACCCGTCCTGCGCTAAGCCAGATGCTGGCCCAGCCGTCCGGCAAGATCCTGAATATATTGCCAGGCGGTGCGGCCCGAGCGCGCGCCGCGTGTGGCGGCCCATTCGATGGCTTCGGCCTGCATCTCTTCACGTGAAAGTTTAAGTTCAAAATGGTCGGCATAGCCAAAGACCATCGCCAGATATTCATCCTGGCTGCATTTGTGAAAGCCGAGCCAGAGGCCGAACCTGTCCGACAGTGACACTTTCTCTTCCACCGCCTCGCCGGGATTGATGGCGGTCGAGCTTTCATTCTCCATCATGTCGCGGGGCATGAGGTGGCGGCGGTTGGAGGTTGCGTAGAAAATCACATTGGCCGGGCGACCCTCGATGCCGCCCTCCAGCGCTGCCTTCAGCGATTTATAGCTGGTGTCCTCGCCATCGAAGGACAGGTCGTCGCAGAAGACGATGAAATGGTCGGGCGCATCGCGCAGCAGGCCCATCAGCACGGGCAGGCTGTCGATGTCCTCGCGATGAATTTCAACGAGCTTCAGGGACGCCTTGCCGGTCCGGGCTGCAAGCCGCAGGTTGATGTCGGCATGGACCGCCTTCACGAGCGAGGATTTGCCCATGCCGCGCGCGCCCCAGAGCAGTGCGTTATTGGCGGGCAGGCCGAGCGCGAAACGCTCCGTATTGTCAGACAGGATATCGCGCACACGCTCGATCCCGCGCAGCAAGGCGATATCGACACGGTTCACGCGCGGCACCGGCACAAGCGCCGAGCGACCGGCGTGCCAGACGAAGGCTTCCGCCGCGTCGAGATCGCCCAGCGGCTCTTGCGGGGGCGCGAGCCGCTCCAGCGCCGCGGCGATGCGGGCGAGAAGCGATTCTGTCGTGTCTTGTGCGGAATGGGCCATGGCTGCCTGCGCGGAAGGAGCGGATGCGCCGCTTTACCCCATGCTTGGGCGCTCAGGAAGTGCAGGGCCGGTCACAGAGCTGTTTGTGGCGGCCGCCCGCCATTGCTTTCGCGAGGCGCAACGGTATAGTCCGCGCACATTCGGAGTGGTTTATCCGCTCCTTTGCGCCCTTTCGGAGTAGCACTTCCATGAACTTCATCACGCCCGCCTATGCTCAAGTTGCTGGCGCCCCCGGTGGGGCCGACTTCGTGATGCAGATGGCGCCTTTCGCCATCATTCTGGTGATCATGTATTTCCTCATCCTGCGCCCGCAGCAGAAGCGCGTGAAGGCGCAGCAGGAAATGATCAACAACGTCCGTCGCGGCGACACCATCGTGACTACCGGCGGCATCGTCGCCAAGGTGACGAAAGTGACCGACGATCCGGAAATCGAAGTCGAAATCGCCGCCAATGTGCGCGTGCGCCTCGTCCGCTCGATGATCTCGGACGTTCGCACCAAGGGTGAACCCGTCAAGGATTGACGGGACCAACCTTCCCTTGATTTGACGCGCCCGCGTGCCTGATGTGCAGGCCGGGGCCGCCCGAGAGACTTAAAGCCCATGCTCCGCTTCGCCCGCTGGAAGGTCGCCTCGATTCTGGCCATGACGCTGGTCAGCTTTCTGCTGATCCTGCCGAGTCTGCTCGATCCCGCAACGCGCGCCGCCTTTCAAAAGGCGATGCCGAAATGGGTGCCGACCCAGTCCATTGTTCTTGGTCTCGATCTTCAGGGCGGCGCGCATCTGCTGCTCGAGGTCGACAGCGGCGATGTGATCCGCAGCCAGGTCAACAATCTGCGTGACGACGTGCGCCGCATCCTGCGCGAGGAAAATGCCCGCATTGCCGGGGGCATTGGCGCACAGGGCCGCACCGTCCAGTTCCGCGTGCCTGAAGCCGCTGACCGTGGTCGCGCGCTGCCGAAACTGCGCCAGCTTGCTTCGCCGGGCGGCGTCTCCGCCTTGGGTGGCATGGCTGCACCCGCCTATGAAATAACCGAACAGCCCGAAGGGCTGATCTTGATGACGGTCACTGACGCTGGCGTGAACGAGCGCGTGCGCCGCGCCGTTGACCAGACCATCGAAGTGCTGCGTCGCCGCGTCGATGCGCTTGGCACCACAGAGCCCAACATTCAGCGTCAAGGTTCCGACCGCGTGCTGGTGCAGGTGCCGGGCCTTCAGGACACCAACCGCCTGAAGGAAATTCTCGGCACCACCGCGAAGCTGGAATTCCGCCTTGTGGGCGAACCCGGCGCCAATCCCTCGGACGTGGACAATCTCGACCAGACCGATCAGCCCGGCAAATTGCCGGTCGAAAAGCGCGTCATGGTCGAGGGTGAGGATCTGACCGACGCACAGCCTGGCTTTGACCAGCGCTCGGGCGAGCCGGTCGTCAATTTCCGCTTCAACATCCGTGGCGGTCAGCGCTTTGGTGAAGTGACCAGCGCCAATGTCGGTCGTCCCTTCGCCATCGTACTCGACAACAAGGTGATCTCGGCGCCCCGTATTCTTGGCCCCATCACCGGCGGGTCAGGGCAGATCTCGGGCCGCTTCAGCGTCGAGCAGGCCAATAATCTTTCGATCCTCCTGCGCGCGGGCGCGCTGCCTGCCAAACTCTCCATCGTGGAAGAGCGGACGGTCGGCCCGGGGCTCGGTCAGGATTCGATCGAGGCCGGCAAGCGCGCCGCCTATGTCGCTGGCGTTCTCGTGCTCTGCTACATGCTGATCACCTATGGCGTCTTCGGCGTTTTCGCCGATCTCGCGCTCGCCATTCACATCATCATGATCTTTGCAGGCCTTGTGCTGTTGCAGGCCACGCTCACTCTGCCGGGCATTGCAGGCATCGTGCTCACCATCGGCATGGCGGTCGACTCGAACGTGCTGATCTATGAGCGCATCCGCGAGGAATCGCGCAACGGGCGCTCTGTCGTTTCCGCGCTCGATGCCGGCTTCAACCGCGCCTTTGCGACAATCATCGACTCGCAATCGACGATGATGGTCGCTGCCGTCATTCTCTACTTCCTGGGCTCGGGTCCGGTGCGCGGCTTTGCCGTGTCGCTTGGCCTTGGCATCCTCACGACGGTCGTCACGGCCGTCACCATGACCCGCATGATGATCGCGCTCTGGTACCGCTTCGGCCGTCCCAGCCGCTTGCCGATCTGAACGAGGCGACGCCCGATGAGAACCTTCCGTCTCGCTCCCGATAATATGACCTTCAACTTCATGCGCCTGCGGCGCGTGAGTTATCCGTTTTCGGCGCTGCTCTCGATTGTCTCCGTGATGATGTTCATCTTCTGGGGGCTGAATTTCGGCATCGATTTCTCGGGCGGCACGCTGCTTGAGGTGCGCGCCAAATCGGGCGTGGCCGATCTTTCCACGCTCCGTCAGCTTGGTGATCGCTTCAGCCTCGGCGAAGTGGAAGTGCAAGCCTTTGGTGGCAATTCCGATGCGACCGTGCGCATTCGGCTTCAGCCGGGCGGGGATGCCGCCCAGCAGGCGGCTGTCGACAAGGTGCGTGAAGCTGTCGGCGTCGATTATGAATTCCGTCGCATTGAAGTCGTGGGCCCGCGCGTGTCGGGCGAGCTCGTGCAGTCTGGCACGCTTGGTGTCGTGCTCTCGATTGTGTCGGTGCTGATCTATCTGTGGTTCCGCTATGAATGGCAGCTCGCTGTCGCTGCCGTCATTGCGACCATGCACGATCTTCTGTTGACGGTCGGCTTCTTTGCCGTGACACGGCTTGAGTTCAACATCACCTCGATTGCGGCCATCCTGACCATTGTCGGCCTGTCGCTGAACGAGACGGTGGTGGTGCTCGACCGTATTCGCGAGATGATGCGCAAATACAAGAAGCTGCCGATTGCCGACATGATCGACCTGTCGATCAATGCCGTGCTCTCGCGCACGATCATGACCTCGACCACGACGACGCTCGCGCTTCTGGCGCTCGTCTTGTTTGGCGGCCACGTCATCCAGTCCTTCTCGCTGGCGATGATGTGGGGCGTGCTCGTGGCCACTTATTCATCGATCTTCATCTGTTCGCCGATCCTGATCTACCTCGGCGTGCGCCCGGGCGATCTTGCCGAGCCGGTTGTGGAGAAGGTCAAGGGCGGCAAGCCCGGCAAGGCCACTGCCTGAGGCAGGCAGGGCTTGTTCGCTCCAGTGTCGTTCATAGATATATTTCGCCGGGGCACCGCAAATCTCCCTCCCCCTTGTGGGGAGGGTCGGGGTGGGGGTCGTGACAACCTTTGTCGTGTTAGCCTTGCGCTCACGACCATGATTGGTGCGACCCCCACCCCCAGCCCCTCCCCACAAGGGGGAGGGGGGCGCACGCCCGGCGACTGAGAGGCGGCATGGCGGAACTCACGCGCATTTATGACGGCTTTATTCCTGGCGCTCACGAGATCGAGGGATTTGGTGCTGGCGGCTTCCGTTTTGCCGATATGTCCCATCGCGGCTCGATCATCGTGATGCCCTCGGGCATTGTGATGTGGGATGCGCGCGTGCCTGCCGATATCACGCTGCAATCGCTTGCCCCCATTCTGGCTGAGCCGGCGGGTGCCATCGAGCTTCTGCTGATTGGCACCGGCAGCGGTCTCCTGCCGCTGCAACCGGCTTTGCGCGCAGGCCTGAAGGCCGCCGGCATTGGCGTCGATCCCATGGCGACGGCCCATGCAATTGCGACCTTCAACATTCTCTTTGCAGAAAAGCGCCTGGTTGCCGCCGCGCTGCTGGCGGTCGCATGAGCGAGGCCCTGAGCCAGCATTATGCTGCCTGCGCCGACATGTTGCGCAAGGAAGATCCCGACCGTTTTTATGCCTGCCTCTTCGCGCCAGAGGGCAAGCGCGCCCATCTGCACGCTCTCTATGCCTTCAGCCTCGAGCTGTCGCGCATCCGCGAGGTGATTTCGGAGCCGTTGACGGGTGAAATCCGCATGCAATGGTGGCGCGATGCGCTGTGCGGCGAGGGCAGGGGCGATGTCTCTGCCCATCCGGTGGCGGGCGCACTCATCGATACTGTGTCGCGCTTTGGCCTGCCGGTGCAGGCGCTGAAAGATCTGATCGAGGGGCGCAGCTTCGATCTCTACGACGATCCCATGCCGACGCAGGGCGATCTGGAGGGCTATTGCGGGGAGACCTCGTCCGCGCTGATGCGGCTGGCTTCGCTTGTGTTGGCCGATGGGCGCGATCCCGGCGGCGCGGATGCAACGGGGCATGGTGGCGTCGCCTATGCCCTTACCGGATTGTTGCGTGCCTTGCCCTGGCACGCGGCGCAGGGGCAGCTCTATCTGCCCGGCGATATACTCGAGCGCCATGGCGTGACGCGCGAGGAGATCGTGTCGGGGGTGGCAACGCAAGGTCTGTGCGACGCGTTGGCCGAGCTGCGTGCGCTGGCGCGCCATCATTGCGAGGCCGCGCTCAAGGCTGCCCCGCAGATGGATCCTCTGGCGCGCCCGGCGCTGATGCCGCTTGCCGTCGTGCCGCTCTATCTCAAGCAGATGGAGCGAAAGGGTTACGAGCCCTTCCGCACGCTGATTACCGCGCCTACGTGGCGGCGGCTCTATGCGCTCTGGTCACTCAGCCGCAGCCTGTGAGTCGCCCCTGAGCCAGGCTTGCAAATCGGCCTCGGCGCGCGCGCTCATCGCTTTCTTGCGATAGATGGTTTTTTCATTGCCGCGCAGGCGGCGTCCATCTTCCGCTTTCACCGGTTCGGTGAGCGGCGGGAAGAGGCCGAAATTCACATTCATCGGCTGGAACGAGCGCGGGCCTGCATCGATGGCCTCGATATGCCCGCCGGTGATGTGGTTGAGCAAAGCGCCGATGGCGGTTGTCGAGGGCGGCTGCGTGAAGGGCAGGCCGAGGCGTTCAGCCGCAGCCATGCGCCCCGCGATGAGGCCGACAGCCGCGCTCTCCACATAGCCTTCGCAACCGGTGATCTGGCCCGCAAACCGCAGGCGCGGATCGACCTTCAGCCGCAAGGTCGCGTCGAGCACCTTGGGGGAGTTGAGGAAGGTGTTGCGATGCAGGCCCCCGAGGCGCGCAAATTCCGCCCGCTCAAGGCCGGGGATCGTGCGAAACAGCTCCTGCTGCGCGCCATATTTCAGCTTCGTCTGGAAGCCGACCATATTGTAAAGCGTGCCCAGCGCATTGTCCTGCCGCAGCTGGACGACCGCATAGGCCTTGACCGTCGGATTATGCGCATTGGTCAGGCCCATGGGCTTCATCGGGCCATGGCGCAGGGTCTCGCGGCCGCGCTCGGCCATGACTTCGATCGGCAGGCAGCCGTCGAAATAGGGCGTGCCCTCCCATTCCTTGAAGCTGGTCTTGTCGCCATTGATGAGGCCGTCGACGAAGGCTTCATATTGATCCCGGTCGAGCGGGCAATTGATGTAATCGGCGCCCGTGCCGCCTGGTCCCTGCTTGTCGTAGCGGGACTGGAACCAGGCCTTGTCCATGTCGATCGAGTCGAAATGCACGATGGGTGCAATCGCGTCGAAAAAGGCGAGCTGGTCTTCGCCTGTGGCAGCGCCGATGGCGGCGGCGAGCGCGCCCGAGGTTAGCGGGCCGGTGGCGATGATCACATTGTCCCAATCGGCGGGCGGGAGGCCGGCCACTTCATTGCGATCGAGCGTGATGAGGGGATTGACCGCAATGGCCGCTGTCACGGCATCGGCAAAGGCGTCACGGTCCACCGCAAGCGCGCCGCCTGCCGGCACCTGATTGATGTCGGCGCAGGCCAGGATGAGCGAATCCATCTGCCGCATTTCGCGATGGATTACGCCGACTGCATTGGTCGAGGAATCATCCGAGCGGAAGGAATTGGAGCAGACGAGCTCGGCGAGCTTGTCGGTGTGATGGGCATCCGTGCCGCGCACAGGACGCATTTCATGGAGGACGACCGGCACGCCCGCGCGGGCGATCTGCCAGGCGGCCTCAGACCCTGCAAGGCCGCCGCCGATGACGTGAATGGGAGAATGATTGGACATGGGCGCGGACCATAGGGAGGAGGTCCATGGCGCGCAAGCGGCATCGCCAAAAACACGAAAACGCCCGCCGGGGAGGATCGGCGGGCGCTTCTTCAAGAGGAGCGGGGCGGAGGGTCCCCGGTCCGAAATCAGTCAGGATTTGATATCAGAGACCCGCGCTGCGGCGAGCCACGTCGTCGATTTCCCAGCGGCAGATGCCGAGGTCGTCGAGCTCGCGGTCGGTCAGGCTGTACAGCTCGCGCAGAGAAGCGCGGTAGCGGCGCCAGGCGTGGAGCTTTTCGGAAATGTTCTTGAGGGTCACGATCTTCATCCTTGCAGTGCGGTCTGGCGTCCGGGAGGAGCGACGCCGTCTCTTATGCAGCGCAACATAGAGAAAGATTCGCCGCCGAAGCACGGCTAAGATCGTGAAGCTGCCATGCGCAATTAGCATGACTAAGAAGTGATCCGCTGGCTGTCTCGTGCGTAAATCAACTGTGAGTGGCGTTTTTAGGCTAGTTTCGGGTCGTTCGCCTCACGCATCCCCCACATTTACGCATTGCTAACTTTTGCTGCAATGCAATGCAGTGCAGCTTTGCAGCGCACGCGGCTGGCATTGCTGTTGCACCCGAGAAGGCAACCCATTCTGGAGGTTGCTGCATGATGTCCCTGAAACGCCTGACCCTGACCGGCATTCTGGCCGCACTCCCGCTCCTGGCGGGACTGCCCGCGCAGGCGGATGCGCTTGACGATATTATGAAAACCAAGGTTTTGCGGGTGGCTGTGCCGCAGGATTTCCCGCCCTTTGGCTCGGTTGGCACCGATATGCAGCCCCGTGGCTATGATATTGACGCCGCCGCCCTCATTGCCAAGGAAATGGGCGTCAAACTTGAGCTCGTGCCCGTTTCGAGTGCAAACCGCCTGCCTTATTTGCAGACGAAGAAAGTCGATCTCATCATCTCGAGCCTCGGCAAGAACCCTGACCGCGAGAAGGCCATCGACTTCACGGTCGCCTATGCGCCTTTCTATTCGGGCGTCTTTGGCCCGGCTTCGGTCAAGGTGAGCGCTGCCGCAGACCTTGCCAAGAAGACGGTTGGTGTGACGCGCGGCGCGCTGGAAGATCTCGAACTCTCCAAGATCGTGCCTGCGGATGCCGAGGTGCGGCGCTTTGAGGATAATAACACCACGATCTCGGCCTTTCTGTCGGGGCAGGTACAGCTGATCGCCACGGGCAATGTGGTTGCGGCCGCTATCCTTGAAAAAAACCCGCCCAACCGTCCCGAGCCCAAATTCGTCATCAAGGATTCGCCCTGCTTTATCGGCCTCAACAAGGAAGAGCCGGCGCTGCTGGCCAAGGTGAACGCCATCATCAAGAAGGCGCGCACCGATGGCAGTCTTGAGGCGGTCTCCAAGAAATGGCTTGGCGCGCCGCTGCCAGCCGATCTGCCGGGCTAGTGGCGGGTGAACCTCGCACTCAGCGATCTGACCGATAATGGGGGGCTGTTCCTGCGCGGGGCAGCCCTCACCATCGGCCTGACCATGGCTGCGATTGTCGCCGGGCTTGTGCTTGGTGTGCTCGGCGCGGCCGGGCGTCGGGCGCAGAGCCGTCCAGTGCGCTGGGTGGCAGGGGCTTATGTCGAGCTTATCCGCAACACGCCGTTCATCATCCAGCTGTTCTTCATCTTCTTCGGCCTGCCGCGGCTTGGCCTGCGCCTTGGCAGCATGGAGGCCGCCTTCATCGCCATGTCGATCAATCTTGGCGGCTATGCGACCGAGATCATCCGCGCGGGCCTCGATTCCATCGGCAAGGGTTCGTGGGAGGCCGGCTTTTCGCTGGGGCTCACGCGCTGGCAGACTTTCCGCCTCGTCGTGCTCGTGCCTGCCTTGCAGAAGGTCTATCCCGCCCTGACGAGCCAGTTCATCATCATCCTGCTCGGCTCTTCCGTCGTCTCGCAGATTGCGGTCGAGGAGCTGACCTATGTCGGCAGCTATATCCAGTCGCGCAATTTCCGCGCCTTCGAGACGACGCTGGTGGTGGCTGCGCTTTATCTGCTGCTGGCGGTCGGCTTCCAGCAGATGTTTGCTGCGGTCGGTCGGCGTGTCTTTGCCTATGCGGAGCGCCAGCGATGATGGAATTCACCCTCTGGGACATTATCCGCAATCTGCTGCTGGCGGGGCGCTGGACTGTGCTGCTTTCGCTCATCGCCTTTGTCAGTGGTGGGCTCGTCGCCATGGTCGTGACGCTGGCGCGGATTTCGCACAACAGGGGCGCAAGCACGGCGGCGCGCGCCTATATTTCGATTTTGCAGGGCACGCCGCTGCTGGTGCAATTGTTCCTGGCTTTTTTCGGCCTCGCGCTCTTGGGCTTCAACGTGCCCCCGCTCGCCGCCGCCTCACTCGCGTTGACGCTTTATACCAGTGCTTTTCTCGCCGAGATCTGGCGCGGCGCTATTGAAGCTGTGCCCAAGGGCCAGTGGGAGGGCGCGCAATCGCTCGCGCTGACGCGGGCCCAACAGATGCGCTTCATCATCCTGCCGCAGGCTTTGCGCGTCGGCATTGCGCCAACGGCGGGCTTTTCCGTGCAGGTGGTGAAAGGAACAGCGCTGGCCTCGATCATCGGTTTTGTCGAATTGACCAAGGCCGGCACAGTGATTGTGAACGCGACCTTCGATGCGTTCCGCATCTATGGGCTCGTGGCGCTGTTCTATTTCGCGCTCTGCTATCCGCTCTCGCTTGCAGCCAAGGCGCTGGAGCAAAAGATGGCTGCAGGGCAGGGACATTAGCCGTTTTTCCATCCTTCTCCCGGAGGGAGAAGGTGTCGCGCGGAGCGCGACGGATGAGGGCGTTTATCTGCCTTGGATAAAAACTAACCCCTCACCCGGCTCGGGGGCTTAGCCCCCGAGTCCGCCCTCTCCCCTTGGGAGAGGGTTACTGTGCCTACTCTTCCTTGAATCCGTAATCGGGGATGCCCTGTTCATTGCCGTAATATTTGAACGGCAGGAACTTGCCCGACATGGTGATCTTTACGCGGTCGCCCTTGGGGTTGGCCTCGCGATCGAATTCCATGTTGAAGTCGATGGCTGACATGATGCCGTCGCCAAATTCTTCCTCGATCAGCGCCTTCCAGGCCGGGCTGTTGACCAGCACCAATTCGTAGAAGCGATAGACCAGCGGATCAGTCGGGGGCATGGGCGTGCCGGTGCCGCGATAGGGCACTTCATTGAGCATGCGCTCTTCCATGTCCGACAGGCCAAACAGTGCTGCGGCCTTGGCGGCCAGCGGCTTGACCAGCTTGTGCTGGCCAAGCAGCGCGCCGGTGATGAGCACGGGCGACATGCCGCCGATCTCGCTGCAGATATAGGCCCAGCTCCAGCCCTTCTCGCGCTTGATGTCGAGCAGCTTTTCGGTGAGGTCTTCGCGCTTCATTTTTCTCTCCTGCTAGGTCGGGGTTCAGGCAACCTGGCGATTGTCATCGCCCGGTGCGGTTGGTTTTGCGGTCGGTCGAACGACCGGCGGATGGCGCTTCTGGTAGCCCTCCGGAATTTCATCCTTGAAGGAACGCGAGCGCGACACGAGAAAATCGATCAGGTGATTGCGCAGCGCGTAATAATCCGGGTGCTTGTGAAGATCGATGCGGCGACGGTCGCGCGGCAGCGGATTTTCGACAATTTCCGCGACCATGGCATTGGGTCCGTTCGTCATCAATACGATGCGATCGGCAAGATAGATCGCTTCATCGACGTCATGGGTGATCATGAAGGCCGTCTGCCCCGTGTCGAGACAGATGCGGCGCACTTCATCCTGCAATGTGCCGCGCGTCAGGGCATCGAGTGCGGAGAAAGGCTCGTCCATCAGCAGGATCTTGGGCTCGATGGAAAGCGCGCGCGCAATGCCGACGCGCTGCTTCATCCCGCCCGAGAGCTCCGAGGGCTTCTTGCTTTCGCTGCCCTTGAGGCCGACGAGCTCGATGAAGCGCATCGCCTGTTCGCGAACCTTGTCGCTGCTCCATTCGCGCCAGCGCGAGGAGACAGCATAGGACACATTGCCGAGCACGGTGCGCCAGGGCAGCAAGGCATGGCTCTGGAAGATCACAGCACGGTCGAGCGATGGGCCTTCGATAGCGCGCCCATCGACGACAGCAACGCCATCGTCCGGCAGTTCGAGTCCGGCAAGCATGTTGAGCACGCTCGTCTTGCCGCAGCCCGAATGTCCGATGATGCAGGAGAACTCGCCCTTGTTCATCGAGAACCAGAGATCCTCGAAGATCGTTGTCTCGCCGCCGCCAGCTTTCGGATAGCGCCGCGCGATGGATTCTATGGAGATGAAATCGGTCATGGGATCAATCCGGATAGGTGACGAGGCGGGCCACGCGCGCAAGCGCCTGATCGAGCAACATGCCGACAAGCCCGATGACGAGGATCGAAATGATCACATTGGTGATCGACAGATTGTTCCACTCATTCCAGACGAAATAGCCAATGCCGGTGCCCCCCACGAGCATTTCAGCCGCCACAATGACAAGCCAGGCAATGCCGATGGAAATGCGCATGCCGGTGAGAATGGTCGGCGCTGCCGCCGGCAGGATCACAGTGAAGGCGCGGCGGAAGGGCGGCACTTCGAGCGTGCGCGCGACGTTGAGCCATTCCTTGCGAACGCTGGCGACGCCAAAAGCGGTGTTGATCATCATCGGCCAGAGCGAGCAGATGAAAATCACGAAGATCGCTGAAATGCTGGAATCCTTGATCGTATAAAGCGCCAGCGGCATCCAGGCCAAAGGTGAAATCGGCTTCATCAGCTGGATGAAAGGATTAAGCGCACGGCTCATCAGCGGCGACATGCCGATCACAAAACCCGTCGGGATCGCAACCGCAACTGCGATCAAATAGCCGAGCATGACGCGGCCGATGGAATAAGCGAGCTGAATGCCCAGACCCTTGTCGTTGGGCCCGCGATCATAAAAAGGGTTGCGCAAATGCTCCCAGATTTTCGCTGCCACATCGAGCGGGCCGGGCATGGCGGATTTGCCGGTCGTGGCGGTGAGGCCCATCAGCTTGGCATATTCGGGATCCATGCTGGCGACGGACGTCGAACCACGCGTTGCAATATGCCACGTGATCAGGAAGAGCGAGAGAATGAGAAGGGAGAGGACGCTGGCGCGCAGCGTCAGGTTTTGCGACATTTTCTTAGGGCCTTGCTCGGGTGCTTGTCGAAATAGCAGCATCGTCATTGCGAGGAGCGGAGCGACGAAGCAATCCATGCCTCGCGTGAGGCCTCTGGATTGCTTCGCTTTGCTCGCAATGACGGGTCTCAGGTGCGCTTGATCGCAAACGACGCGATATATTCCTCGGGCTTTGTGGGGTCGAACATCTTGCCCATGACCGAGAAGGTTTTCGTCGTGCTGGCGGGCGGCGTGAGGCCGACCTCCTTCATGAACTTTGTAGTGTCGGTTGCGAGATAGACCTGCTTGGCGATCTTCTGATAATCGACATCGCCCTTGACCTGACCCCAGCGTTTCATCTGGCTCATGATCCAGATTGCAAAGCTCTCATAAGGGAAGGGATCGAAGTCGACGCGGTCGGCGGCCTTGATCACATTGCCAAGACCGTCAGCAAATGTGCCGGTCAGCACCTGCTCAACCACAGTCACCGGCTGGTTGAGATAATTGGCCGGCGAAATAGCTTCTGCGATTTCCTTGCGGTTCTCTGCCTTGGAGGCATAGGCGGTCGCGTCGATGATCGCCTTCAGCAGCGCTGCATAGGTGTTTGGCATGGACGTCACAAATTCCTGGCTGGCGGCAAAGCCGCAGCAGGGATGACGATCCCAGATCTGCTTGGACAGCATGTGGATGAAGCCGACGCCATCATAGACCGCGCGCTGGTTCACGGGATCGGGCGCGAGGAAGCCATCGATATTGTCGGCGCGCAGATTGGCGACCATTTCAGGCGGCGGCACAGCGCGGATCTGAACATCCGTATCGGGATCGATGCCGTTTTCTGCCAGATAATAACGCAGCAGATAATTATGCATCGAATAATCGAAAGGCACGGCGAGCTTGAATCCCTTCCACGACTTCGGATCACGCTTGTCCTTGTGCTTCATCGCAAGCGTGATCGCCTGGCCGTTGATGTTTTCAACCGCCGGCATCGTATAGGGCATCGGGTTGGCGCCCACGCCCATGGTGATGGCGAGCGGCATCGGCGAGAGCATATGCGCCGCGTCATATTCCTTGTTGATCGTCTTGTCGCGAATGACAGCCCAGCCAGCGGCCTTGTTCACTTCAACGTCCAGTCCATGCTTGGCATAGAAGCCAAGCGGCGCCGCCATGATGATGGGCGTGGCGCAGGTGATCGGAATGAAGCCGACTTTCAGGGACTTTTTCTCAAGCGCCATGGATTGCGCGAAAACTTCCGTCGCGGTGGCGAGCGGGAAGAAGGACGAAATAGCGGCAGCTGCCGTGGATGCGCCGAGCTTGTTCAGGAAAGCGCGGCGATGCGCATCGACGGGGAAAATCTGGCGCAGCACTGCCGTTGCAACGGCGTTCTCATAGGATTTTTCTGTGTTCGACGCGGTCTCGACAGCTTCCGCGCGCATGGCGGCATCGTGCTCACCTTGCGAACCATGCTGTCCGCAGGCGCAGCCGCGGCCCAAAAGATTGCGTGCATCAAAGGGGTTTTTGAACATGTGCTCTCTGCCTCCGCTTCCAACCGAAGCCTGAGAAACAGGAGAGCAACGAACATGCCAACTCATTGCCAACATGACTGCCAACACGGCTGTCTGCTGCTTAGTCAGGCACTGATGAAGCGCGCGCCGTCCATAGCTGAAACTGATGCAGGCACTGCCGCAAGCCTGGCCTGTTTGCCTAACTACTGAGCAGTTTCACGCGGCTGTGATCCGGTCGTGAGCAGAGACGCAAGGTGTTCGCCGGCCCGCAGAAAGCGCGAGGGGTCGACAGGCTCATCATTCACGCGCACTTCATAGTGCAGATGCGCGCCAGTCGAGCGGCCGGTCGATCCGATCTTGCCGAGCACGGCGCCTGCCGCAATGGGCCTGCCTTCGCGAACGGCAATCTGGGACAGATGGGCGTAGCGGGTGCTCAGCCCATTGCCGTGATCGATTTCAACCATCTGTCCATAAGCCCCGTTCCAACCTGCCGACAGGACTGTGCCCGCGCCGGTCGCGCGCACTTCGGCTCCATAATCCTCCCGCATGTCGATGCCGGTATGCCAGGCGGAGCGGCCATGGAAAGGGTCCGTGCGCGCACCAAAGCCGGAGGTGGTTTCAAAGTCCGTCGCCAGCGGGGCGCGAAACGGCAGGTGCGGGAGCAGGCCCGTCAAAGCGGCATGCCGGGACATGAGCGGATCGATGTCGCGGCGGGTGCGGGCAAAGGGGCCGTCGCCGGGATGGTCCGGCAGCGGCACATAGGGGCCGCCGAGCCCAGCTGCGGGCTCTGGCGGCTTCAACAGCGCCGGGCGCAGGCCAGCCAGGCCGATGGCGGCTTCAATCCGTGCAAGGCGGCTGCGCATATCGCTGCCGAGCCGCGTGATGGTTTCGACATGGCCATCCTCCAGCGCCCCCATGGCAGCCTCCATCCGGCGCAAGCGCACGGGGGCGGGCTCGCCGGGCGCCGCCGCCGGGAGATCCTGGGCTGTGTCCGCGCCGGGCAGGGCGGGGCGGGGTGGCGGCAGGGGCACGCTTGTCGCGCTTTTGGCAATGGTGCTCGTCTGGCCGGCGAGGGCGCTCAGCGTCGCACCTTGCGCTTCAAGCTGCGCCTGTCGGGCGACCAGCTCGCCGATGCGCTGTTCCAGCAATTGCGACGCGATCACATGGCTGCTGCTGACGCGCTCAAGCTCGGCCTGAAGGCTGGCAATGCGCTCGGCCTCGGGACTTTCGGTCGCGCGCAGGAGCGCTGCCTCGTCATGCCAGATGCGCGCGCTGCCGGTTAAAAGCAGGGCGCAGGCGAGGATAGCCGCCACGAGCGCAGCGCAGAGTGCGGCCGGCCGCAGGGCGAAGCAATGCAGCTGTTCGCCCCTTTGCAGTGTCAGAAAGATGCGGCCCGAACGCGGGGGCCTTGTCGTGCGACGCGCCAAGATGATCTCCCATGCGTGCCCTTGAGCGACGCATGGGATGAGTAGCGCAGTTGTGGTTAACGGAGCCTAACCATAACGCATCGATCAGAGCGCCTTGGCGGCGTCCAGCACGTCCTGGGCATGGCCCGGCACCTTCACCTTGTTCCAGATGCGGGCGATTTTGCCATCGGCGCCGATCAGGAAGGTCGTGCGCTCGACGCCCATATATTTGCGGCCATACATGCTCTTCTCGACCCAGACGCCATAGGCTTCGAGCATGCCCTTGGTCTCGTCCGAGAGGAGACCGAACTCGAGACCATGCTTTGCCTTGAACTTGTCATGCATCTTGGGCGCGTCGGGCGAAACGCCGAGGATGATTGTTCCCGCCTTTTCGAAGTCGGTGCGCAGGCCGTTGAACTCGATGGCCTCCTGCGTGCAGCCGGAGGTGTCGTCCTTCGGATAGAAATAAAGGGCGATCTTCTTCCCCTTCAGCGAGGCCAGCGTAATCTGGCCATTGCCGTCTGTGGGGAGGTCGAACGAGGGCGCTTTTGCGCCGGGCTCTAGCTTGACTGACACGGGGGACGCCTTCCTTTTGTCTCATTGGACAGCCACTGCTTTACGCACAGGCCGTATGCGCGGATCGCGCGCCGGAACAGGAACTTTTCTATAGTCTCCTCCGAATCATGGCGAAAGCTCCCGCAGGGCGTAGGGCATCCAAAATTTGAGCGAGCAGACGCAGGACAGTACGGGCCTTTTCGGCCGCCTGCGGGCGTGGTTTTCAAAACCAGCGCCCGAGGGCGAGTGCGTTCTGCTGCGCCCCACGCGCCGCTATCGGCGTGCGCGCGGCTGGCTCATGCTTGTCGCCGCCCTCATCCTTGTGCCCTTGCTCGCAGTCTCGGGCGCGGCGGCCTGGTTCTTCCAGCGCCTCTCCGAGGGGCCGATCGCGCTCGACACCATGAGCCAGCCGCTCGCCAATGCCTTGTCGGCCCGCTTGGGTGGCTCCTATACGTTCGATCTCGGCCCGATGATGATCGAGGACAGCGAACACGGGCCGCGCCTCGCGATTTCCGACTTTGCCATCAAGGGCGCGAGCGGACGCCCGATCATTGCCGCACCCAAAGCCGAAGTTTCCATCAACGCGATACCCTTGCTCTACGGGCAGATTTCGCCACGTCGCCTTGAAATCATGGATGTCGAGGTGCGCCTGTCCGTGCTGGCTGACGGCTCGGTCGCCATTTCCGCAGGCTCCGAACCCATCGTGCTCACGGGCAGTCATCGCGCGCCCGAGAGCGCGGATGGGGATCCCGTCACGCCCGAGCCCGTCCCCGTCGCCGGCAATCATACCGATGTCATGAACAAGCTGGGCGAGGCGCTCACGACCTTGCTCGATTCCGCGACGCGCCTCGACAGCCCGATCAGCGCGCTCAAGCGCCTCGGTATTTCGCGCGGACGTCTGGTCTTCGATGATCAGACGACGAAGCAATTGACCGTGTTCGAGGGCTTCGAACTCGATTTCGACAAGACGGATGCAAGCGCGCAGCTCTCCCTCTCGGCGGCAGGCCCCAATGGGCGCTGGCGCATGGAAGCCTCCGCCAAGGGGCGTCCGGGCGAGGCGCGCAGTCTTGATATTTCGCTCACCGACATCACGCTCGATGAATTGCTGTTGGTGGCGGGCACGCGCGATCCGGGTTTTGATTTCGACATGCCGCTGTCCTCCCGCCTTAACGTCACGCTGGCGGAAAATGGAAAGATCGTGCGCGCGGGCGGGCGCTTCACGGCAGGCGCGGGCTTCTTCTTCCTCGACGACAAGGACCACGAGCCGGTTCAGGTCGATGAAATTGCCGGCACCTTCAACTGGAATGCCGCCTCGCGCCGGTTCGATCTCGGCACGACGCTGTTTGCAGCCGGCGAGACGCATTTTGCGGTGACCGGCAGCGTTACGCCTCCTTCAAGCGTTGGCGAGGCGTGGATGATCGAGGGGCGCACGGTCGAGCGCGGGGTCTTTGGGCCCGAGCGGCCAAACCAGAAGGCGATCTTTGTCGACCGCGCCACGCTTGGCGCCCGCATCCTGCCCGATGAACACCGCATTGCCATCGACAAGGTTGAAGTCGTTGGCCCCGAGCTCAATCTGCTTGGCAGTGCAGATTTGCAGATCACGGATGCGGGTCCGCATCTGCGGATGAAGGGAACGGCCGGACGTATGCCCGCCCTCGGCGCTGTGCGGCTCTGGCCAAGCGCGGTCGCCCCGCAGGTGCGCGCATGGTTCCTGCGCAATTTCCGCGGTGGCGTCCTGGAGCAGGGCGCGATTGCGCTCGATTTCGATGCGGATACCTTGTCTGCCATCCGGCGCGACAAGGCGCCGCCGGATCAAAGTCTGCGGCTTTCCTTCACTCTGTCCAATGCCTCGATCATGGCCGTGCAGGGCCTGCCCTTGCTCTCATCGCTCGATGGCACGGGCGTGGTGACAGGCCATACGTCGAATTTTGTTGCGACGCGTGGCGCGATGGAGGTTTCGCCGACCCAGAAACTGCAATTGGTGGAAGGCTCGTTCAGCGTGCCTGAAAGCGAATTGAAGCCGACGCCTGCCGCAATCAATCTGCGCATGAATGGCCCGCTCGATGCGGTCGCCGATCTCTTCGAGCGCGATGCGCTCAAGCCCTATGCGCAATTGCCGATCGATAATACGACCGTGAAGGGCCAGATCGAGGGCCGCGTGCTGATCGATCTCAAGCTCGGCGAAAACGTGCCACCCGAAGACACCAATGTGCGCGCCAGCGCGACGCTGACGAATTTCTCGGTCGAAAAGCTCGTTGG
The DNA here is from genome assembly GCA_947370975.1 of Beijerinckiaceae bacterium. Taxonomy (GTDB): domain Bacteria; phylum Pseudomonadota; class Alphaproteobacteria; order Rhizobiales; family Beijerinckiaceae; genus Terripilifer. The sequence continues at coordinate 78,423 of CANBNG010000009.1, read as the reverse complement.
CAAGGAACGGCTGGAAGCCGCCACCCTGAAACTTACGGCCGAGCGCGGCCTGTTGCGCGCTTCCGGTCAGGGCAAGATGTTTGGCGCGCCCGCGACAATTGAATTGCACAAGGCGCTCAACGCACCCACCGAAGCCGTGATCGGCATGACGCTGGACGATGCTGCGCGCACCAAGCTAGGCCTGAATTTCGGCACGTCCCTGACAGGCCAGATCGGCGCGCGCATGACGGCAGTGCTTGGCCAGAAGGAAAAGCCACGCGCGCAGGTCGAAATCGACTTCACCCGCGCGGCCATCGACAATCTTTTGCCCGGCTACACGAAAGCCGCCGGCAAGCCCGCCAAGGCGTCCTTCACGCTGGTCAACGATCCTGAAGGGCCCGATCTCGAGCAATTCATCTTCGATGGCGGCACGGCTTTCGCCAAGGGGTCGATCGAGCTAGATCCCAATGGCGCGATGGAACGAGCCAAGCTGTTGCAGGTGCGGCTCTCGCCGGGCGATGACATGAAGATCGAGGCCGAGCAGACCAAGGACGTGCTGAAGCTCACGATCCGCGGGACGGCTGTCGATTCACGGCCCTTTCTGAAATTGCTGACGACGGGCGGATCGACCAGCGGACGAGACCGTGCTGCGCCTGCGAAAGATTTCGAGGTCGATCTCAAATCGACTTTGGTGACCGGCAACAACAAGCAGGCGGCCTCGAATGTGGAGTTGAAACTGGCGCGGCGCGGCGGCCTCATTCGTCAGTTTCAACTGAGCGGACGCTTTGGCCGTGATGCCGTGAACGGCACGATGGTGCGCGCGCCCGACGGTCGACCGCCCCAGATCGGCGTCACCACAAATGACGGCGGCGCGCTACTTTCCTTCTTCGATTTCTACAAGCGCATGGAGGGCGGCAAGCTGCAATTCGTCGCCCAGATCGAAGAGGGCCAGCTCGACGGCACGATTGGTGTGAACGATTTCGTCGTGCGCAATGAGCCTGCGCTGCAGCGACTTGTGACGGAAGGCGTGGCGGCGCGCGATCGCTCGGGTCAGGTCCGGATCGATACCAATGCTGCGGCCTTCAAGCGCATGCAGGTTACATTTTCGCGCGGGCAGGGACGTATCGACTTGCGCGATGGCGTAATCTACGGGCCTGAGGCCGGCACCACCATCGAGGGCTATCTCGATACGCTGAACGACCGTGTGAACATGACCGGCACTTTTGTGCCGGCCTATGGCGTCAATAATCTGTTCTCGAAGATTCCGCTCTTTGGCGTGATCCTGGGCGGGGGCACCAACGAGGGCTTGTTTGGCGTCAACTTCCGCATCAGCGGGCCCGCAACCGCGCCCGTGCTGACCATCAATCCGCTATCTGCCATTGCGCCGGGCTTCCTGCGCAAGATCTTCGGAGCAGGCGAAGTCGGCACCAGCCAGATGCCCGCGCCGCCCGCCGCGCCTGCGCCCGCAGCCGCAGAGCCGCTGCAATATGCGCCGTCACGGCGATAGCGCTTGAGGCTCAGACGGGCTTGAGCAGAATGTGCTTCTTCTTGCCGAGCGAGAGTTTCACCACGCCCTCGGCCGTCAGGTCGGAGGCCGCCAGCAGCGCGCGCTCGTCGCTGACCGCCACATCATTCACGCGCAAGCCGCCGCCCTTGATCTGACGCCGCGCTTCGCCCGTGGAGGGCACGAGGCCTGCCTTGACGAAAGCGGTGAGCATGCCGATGCCGGCGGCATATTCCGCCTGCGTGACCTCGATGGTCGGCAGCGAGCTGGCGAGCACGCCTTCCTCGAAGGTCTTGCGCGCGGTATCGGCAGCAGCTTCCGCCCCCTCGCGCCCATGCAGCATGGCGGTTGCTTCATTGGCCAGGATCTTCTTGGCCTCGTTGATTTCCGCGCCGCCGAGATTTTCGAGGCGGCGGATTTCATCCATCGGCAATTCGGTGAAGAGGCGCAGGAAGCGCCCGACATCGGCGTCTTCCGTATTGCGCCAATATTGCCAGTAATCATAAACGGGCAGCATGTCGGCATTGAGCCAGATCGCGCCTGACGCCGTCTTGCCCATTTTCGCGCCCGACGCCGTGGTGAGCAGCGGGGAGGTCAGCGCATAGAGCTGGGGCCGACCCATGCGGCGACCCAGATCCATGCCGGTGATGATATTGCCCCATTGATCGGAGCCGCCCATCTGCAAATTGATGCCGTGGCGACGGTTCAATTCCACGAAATCATAGGCCTGCAGGCACATGTAGTTGAATTCGATGAAGGACAATTCCTGATCGCGCTCAAGCCGCATCTTGACCGAATCCATCGCCATCATGCGATTGACCGAGAAGTGCCGACCGACCTCGCGCAGGAAATCGATGTATTTCAGCGCGCCCAGCCATTCGGCATTGTCGGTCATGAAGGCGTCGGTCTTGCCCTCGCCAAAGGTGAGGAATTTCGCGAAGACCTGCTTGATGCCCTCCTTGTTGGCGCCGATCTGGTCGAGCGAGAGCAGCTTGCGGCTCTCGTCCTTGCCGGAGGGATCGCCAACCTGCGTCGTGCCTCCGCCCATCAACGGCACGGGCTTGCCGCCGGTCTTCTGCAACCAGCGCATCATCATGATCTGGACGAGCGAGCCGATATGCAGCGAGGGGGCCGTGCAATCGAAGCCGATATAGGCGACGAGCTCGCCGGCCTTGGCCTTTTCATCCACGCCCGCAAGGTCGGAACATTGATGGATATAGCCGCGCTCCTGAAGCGTGACCAGAAAATCGGATTTGGGGCGGAAATCGTTCGACATGGCATCCTCGCGAGGTGCGGGAGGTTTAGATGAGCCGGGCCGCCAGTGCAACGCGTGACAGGAATCAGGCCACCCCGTAGGTTGAGGGAACCCGCGCGATCGCGAGTTTAAACCGAGGAGACCCATGCCCCTTTTCCGCGCCATAGGCCTGATGTCCGGCACCTCCATGGATGGGGTGGATGTTGCGCTGATCGAGACCGATGGCGAGGCGCAGGTCGTGCAAGGGCCGTCGGGTTTTAGGCCCTATTCGGAACCGGAGCGCCGCCTGCTGCGCGCTGCGCTCTCGGATGCGCGCGCGCTGACCTCGGCCGCCGCGCGGCCAGGCATTCTGCCCCAGGCGGAAGCCTTTCTGGCGCGCGCCCATGCCGAGGCGGTGGAGATGTTCTGCAAGGACACGGGCGTCGATCTGGCTGGCGTCGATCTCATCGGTTTCCATGGCCAGACCGTGCTGCACCGACCCGAGGCTCGCCTCACGGTGCAGATCGGCGATGGCGGCGAGCTGGCGGCGCTCCTTGGGCGGCCGGTGGCCCATGATTTCCGCACCGCCGATGTGCTGGCGGGCGGGCAGGGTGCGCCGCTCGTGCCGGTCTATCACCGCGCACTTGTGGCGCAGGCGCGGCACGAAGGGCGTGATTTGCCGCGCAACGTGGCCTTGCTGAATATTGGTGGCGTTGCCAATGCGACGCTTCTCAATGGGGACGACGACCCGCTGGCCTGCGACACCGGGCCGGGCAATGCGCTGCTGGACGATTTCATCCTGCAGCGGACAGGCGCAGCCTATGACAAGGATGGCGCACTCGCCGCGACGGGACGCGTGGACGAGGTGGTGCTCGCCGGGCTGCTGGCTCATCCCTTCTTCGATATGGCGCCGCCGAAAAGTCTCGACCGGGGCGATTTTTCGAATGCCGCCGTGGCCCGATTGTCGGATGCCGATGGTGCTGCGACGTTGAGCGCCTTCACCGCGCAATCGGTCGCGCGGCTGCTGCCACATCTCGATTGCGCGCCGGGTCTCTGGATTGTCTGTGGCGGGGGCGCGCGCAATCCTGTCCTGCTGGACATGTTGGCGCAGGCTCTGGGAACGAGAGTCGTGGCGGCTGAGGCGTTTGGTTGGTCATCGGATGCGATGGAAGCGCAGGCTTTCGCCTATCTCGGCGTCCGCACCCAGAGGGGACTGCCGCTGACTTTCCCCGGAACGACGGGGGTCTGCGTGCCGCTCAACGGCGGGCATCTCAGCCTGCCGTGACGTGAAACCGGCGCGACTGTGTCGCCGCGCCGGGAGGAATATTCAGCTGCCCTTGATGGCGCGGGCAGGGGTCGGCAGGCGCACCGGATTGTCGAGGCGACGGTCCAGATAATTGCCGACTTCGGCAATCAGCTCGTCGACGCGGTTCTCGAAGAAATGGTTCGCGCCGGGGATCGTCGTATGTTCGATGATGATGCCGCGCTGCGTCTTCAGCTTTTCAATCAGCGGCATGACTTCCTTCAGCGGGGCCACGCGGTCCTGATCGCCATGAACGAACAGGCCCGACGACGGGCAGGGCGCGAGGAAGGAATAGTCGAAACGGTTGGCCGGCGGGGCAATCGAAATGAAGCCCTCGATCTCGGGGCGACGCATCAGCAATTGCATGCCGATCCACGAACCAAAGCTCACACCCGCGATCCAGCAGGCGCGCGCCTCGGGATTGATAGCCTGCACCCAATCGAGCGCGGACGCCGCATCCGACAATTCGCCGGTGCCGTGATCGAAATTGCCCTGGCTGCGGCCAACGCCGCGGAAGTTGAACCGCAGAACCGAAAAGCCGCGCTCGGCGAAAGTGTAATAGAGATTGTAGACGATCTGATTGTTCATCGTGCCCCCGAACTGGGGGTGGGGATGAAGAATGACCGCGATCGGCGCACCGCGCTGCTTCGAGGGGTGGAAACGGCCTTCGAGGCGGCCGGCAGGTCCGGTAAAAATGACTTCAGGCATTAAGATCCCCACGGAGCGGACCACGGCTGTGGCCGGGCCTTCAAATGCGTGTCAGCGCGTCCGGTTCGCTTGACTTGCAGCGGACGCGGCCCCTAAAAGCTGTTAGAATTATTCTAACAGATTGTCCCTCTCTTGCGAGCAGGGGCCAGAACGGTTTCAGGCAGTCGTTCTGGAACCCGAAGGGGCCTTCTACCACGCCGGGCCGGTCAGATTGCAAGCATTTTGGCAAGCGTTTCGCAAGAGTCGCAGCTTGGCGTCGCAGCTTGGCGGCGGCCTTTCATCCCGGGTGCGGACATGAGCCTCGAGCGTATCTATCTCGATTATAACGCGACCGCCCCGCTGCTGCCTGCGGCGCGCGCGGCAATGATCGCTGCCATGGAGGCCTCGGGCAACCCGTCCTCGATCCATGCCGAGGGCCGCGCAGCCCGCCATCTGGTCGAGCAGGCCCGCGCCAGTGTGGCCGAGCTGATGGGCGCGGGCACCCGCGCCATCACCTTTACCTCTGGCGGCACCGAGGCTGCCAATCTCGTCCTCACACCCTCCTTGACCGACGGCGGGGCCCCGCTGACGCAGCTCTTTCTCTGTGCGGGCGAACATGCCTGCGTGCTGCAAGGCCATCGCTTTCCCGAAGCGCAGACGCGCCTTGTGCCACTTTTGCCCACCGGCATCATCGATCTCGCGGCTTTGGCCGCTATGCTGGCAGAGGCCGCAGGCGCGCGCGTGCTGCTGGCGCTTCAGGCCGCCAATAATGAGACCGGCGTCATCCAGCCCGTGGCGGAAGCCTCTGAGCTGGTTCATCGGGCAGGCGGGCTTGTCGTCTGCGACGCCGTACAGGCCGCTGGCCGTCTCGATCTCAGGGGGCTGGGCGCGGACGCATTATTCATCTCGGGCCACAAGATTGGCGGGCCCAAGGGGGTCGGCGCTCTCGCATTTGTCAATGATCGTCTCCATATAAGTCATCCGCTTGTGCGCGGTGGCGGGCAGGAGCGGGGCCTGCGGGCAGGCACTGAAAATGTCGCGGCAATCGCCGGCTTTGGCGCAGCCGCCAAAGCAGCGCTAGCCGGGCAGGCCGAGGAAATGGCGCGGCTCGCCGGACTGCGGGACGCTCTGGAGGCGCAGGTGATGCGCCTTGTCCCAGATGCCGTGATCTTCGGGCAGGGCGCTGCGCGATTGGCCCAGACCAGCGCGCTCGCTGCGCGGGGGGCAAGCGCCGAGACTTTGCTGATCGTGCTTGATCTGGCCGGGTTTGCCGTCTCGTCGGGCTCGGCCTGCTCGTCGGGCAAGGTGCAGTCCTCGCATGTGCTGCGGGCCATGAGTGTCGAACCCGAGCTTGCCAAAGGCGCTCTGCGGATCAGCCTTGGCCGTGGCACGACGAGCCATCAGATCGAAGCCTTTTGCGAGGCGCTCGATAAGGCGGTAAGAAACATCAGGGCGCGGTCGGTTAAATCGGCCGCCTGAATGATCGGACCGGGCAACCGGGACGTAGACGGTAGTGAAACCTGAACCAGCGGTCCTTGAAACCGCGTAGGTGAGGAGAAGAGCATATGGCGGCCGTCCAGGAAACTGTCGAACGGGTCAAGTCTGTCGACGTTGATGCCTACAAGTACGGCTTCTTTTCCGATATCGAATCGGACAAGGCGCCCAAGGGCCTTAACGAAGACATTGTCCGTTTCATCTCGGCAAAGAAGAACGAGCCCGTGTGGCTGACCGAATGGCGTCTCGACGCCTATCGTCGCTGGCTGACCATGGATGAGCCCGATTGGGCGCGCGTCGATTATCCTAAAATCGACTATCAGGACCTCTATTATTATTCCGCGCCGAAAAGTACGCCGGGCCCCAAGAACCTCGATGAGGTCGACCCCGAGCTGCTGCGCATTTATGAAAAGCTTGGCATTCCGCTGCGCGAGCAGGAAGTGCTGGCCGGCGTTCAGGAGCGCCGCGTCGCGGTTGATGCCGTGTTCGATTCGGTCTCGGTCGCAACCACCTTCAAGGCGGAACTTGCCAAAGCCGGCGTGATCTTCTGCCCGATCTCGGAAGCGGTGCATACGCACCCCGAACTCGTGAAGAAATATCTCGGCTCGGTCGTGCCCGTGACCGACAATTATTTCGCGACGCTGAATTCGGCTGTCTTCTCGGACGGGTCATTTGTCTACATCCCGCCGGGCGTGCGCTGCCCGATGGAATTGTCGACCTATTTCCGCATCAACGAGCAGAACACCGGCCAGTTCGAGCGCACACTCATCATAGCCGACAAGGGCTCCTATGTGAGCTATCTCGAAGGCTGCACGGCGCCCAAGCGCGACGAGAACCAGCTGCATGCGGCTGTCGTCGAACTCGTCACGCATGACGACGCCGAGATCAAATATTCCACCGTCCAGAACTGGTATCCGGGCGACAGCGAAGGCAAGGGCGGCATTTTCAATTTCGTGACCAAGCGTGGCGATTGCCGGGGCGCGCGTTCGAAGATTTCCTGGACGCAGGTCGAGACCGGCTCGGCGATCACATGGAAATATCCGTCCTGCATTCTGCGTGGCGATGAATCGCGCGGCGAGTTCTATTCGATCGCGATTTCCAACGGTCGCCAGCAGGTCGACAGCGGCACCAAGATGATTCATCTGGGCAAGAACACGACGAGCCGGATCATCTCCAAGGGCATTTCGGCGGGCCGTTCCAACAACACCTATCGCGGCCAGGTTTCGGCTCATCGCAAGGCCACCAACGCGCGCAATTTTACCAATTGCGACAGCTTGCTGATCGGCGAGACCTGCGGCGCGCATACGATCCCCTATATCGAGGCGAAGAACGCGAGTGCGGTCTTCGAGCATGAGGCGACGACGTCCAAGATTTCCGAAGACCAGCTCTTCTATTGCATGCAGCGCGGTCTTTCGGCGGAAGAAGCAACAGCACTCATCGTCAACGGCTTCGTGCGCGACGTGCTGCAGCAACTGCCGATGGAATTCGCGGTCGAGGCGCAAAAGCTGATCTCGATCTCGCTTGAAGGGAGCGTGGGGTGAGGCCCATGCTGGATGCAGGTCAAAAAACGCCAGCCAACAAGGGGCGCTTTCCGACAGAATCGGATGCGCTTGATTGGCTCGTGCGCCGTTTGGTCGATGAGTTCGATCCGGCGGCGATCTGGCTGTTCGGCAGTCGGGCGCGGGGCGATGCAAGGCCAGATAGCGACTTCGATCTTCTTGTGGTGGCGAAGCCCGACGGCGTGTTTGGCAGCGAGGACTACGAGCTGCTTTACGGATCAACTGTTGGAAGCGGCGTTGCTTGCGACATCGTGCCGTGTTCGCTGCGCGATTTCAACGAAGGGGCGGAGCTCAAGACATCTTTCGTGCGCGCCATTCTTGGCGAGGGACGCAAGGTTTACGAAGCGAGAGGGGCACACTGATGTTTCCTCAGCAGTCCCGCAAAATCGACGCATTTCTCACGATCGCAGACGAAGAATTTGCTGCAGCAAAACAGCTTGCGCCGCTTCTCCCGCGCCAGAGCGCATATTTCATGCAGCAATCGATTGAGAAGCTGGTCAGGGCTGTTCTCGAAGCGGACGAAATTGTGGCGGGCATGACGCACAACCTGCGTTATCTCGCTGATCTGTTGGGGCAAGATCATCCGCTGAAGAGCGCGTTCATAAGTTTCGATGATCTGACGCCGGCTTCCACGCGTTATCGCTACCCGAGTCCTTCCGGCGCTCTCGCGCCGGTCAAGGCCGAGAGCGTCATGGCCCGGTTCTCCGAAGTCGAGAGCCTGACCGAACAAGTTCGCAGATATATCGACCCCAAGCGGTCCGATACCGTCACGAAAGACGATTGACCCATGCTCGAAATTCGTAATCTCCACGCCGAGATCGACGGCAAGAAAATCCTGAACGGCCTGACGCTCACAGTCAACGATGGTGAAGTGGCGGCCATCATGGGGCCCAACGGCTCTGGCAAATCGACTCTCTCCTATGTCATCTCCGGGCGCGCCGGTTATGAGGTGACCGATGGCGAGGTTTTGCTCGATGGCGTGAACCTGCTGGAGCTCGACGCTGCCGAGCGCGCCGCCAAGGGTGTGTTTCTGGCCTTTCAATATCCGCTGGAAATTCCCGGCGTCACCACCATGACCTTCCTCAAAGCCTGCATGAATGCGCAGCGCAAGGCGCGCGGCGAGGCGGAGCTTTCCACGCCCGACTTTATGAAGCGCGTGCGGGCTGGAGCTGACAAGCTCGGTGTCGCGCAGGACATGCTGCGCCGTGCGCTCAACGTCGGTTTCTCGGGCGGTGAGAAGAAGCGGATGGAAATCCTGCAGATGTCGCTGCTGGAGCCCACCTTCGCCATTCTCGACGAAACCGATTCGGGTCTCGATATCGATGCCTTGCGCATTGTGTCGGAAGGCGTGAATGCCCTGCGCGATCCCAAGCGTGGCTTTCTCGTCATCACCCATTATCAGCGCCTCCTCGATTACATCGTGCCTGACACGGTCCATGTGATGTCGAAGGGTCGCATCGTGAAAACGGGCGGCAAGGATCTTGCCCTTGAGCTCGAGCAGAATGGCTATCGTGATTACGTGGGCGAGGCGGCCTGATGGGCACGCAGAAAACAGCGCCGCAGACACCGGCAGAGGCCAGGATCACCGCCGAGTTCCTTGGCGCGCGGATGACGTTGCCGGGCACCGCCGCAATCGGCGATCTGCGCGATGCGGCCTTCGAGTTCTTCATGGAATCCGGCCTGCCGACGCGCCGGCTCGAGGCCTGGCACTACACCGATCTGCGCCAGTCCATGCGCGAAGCATTGCCCATCGCCATTGCGCCTGCGGCAACGGCTATTCTTGGGCTCGGTGCGCGTCTTGAAACGCTTGTCCCGCGCATCGAAGGCCTCGACACGATCCGCGTCGTGGTGGTCGATGGGCATTTCATCCCCGGTCTTTCCGATGTTGCGCGGCTGCCCCAAGGGGTGAGCCTGTGCTCCTTGTCGGACGCGTTGGGAACAGGCGATCCTGCGCTCGTGGCGGCTTTGTGTGCTGGCGGGCAGGGCGTTGGCGACAGCGCGCTCGCGCTCAACACCGCCTTCATGCAGGGCGGCATCGTGCTCGATGTTGCGGCTGATACCGATGTCGGCGTGCCGGTTGAAATCTTGTCGCTGTGTTCAGGCGCGCAGGCGCAGGCGGTTTATGGCCGCTCGCTGGTGCGCCTTGGTGCAGGCGCCCGCCTGACCTTGATCGAGGCGGATGGGATGGAAGACTTGCGCGTCGAGCAGCGCAATTGCGCCCTCGTCGTGGAGGTTGGTGACGGGGCAGCGATGGAGCATGTCTTTATCCCCGCGCAGCTTGCAGCCGGCTCCTCGCAGGTCGCGCATCTTCTCTGCACGCTTGGCGCTCATGCGCATTTCAATTCCTTCACGCTGGCGCGCGGCGGCGGGCTCATGCGCCGTCAGGCCTTCGTTCGTTTTGAGGGCGAATTTGCCAATGCGCAGCTTGCGGGCGCGAGCCTGCTCAAGGGTCACGACCATTTCGACACCACGCTTGTCGTGCAGCATGTCGCGCCCAATTGCGTGAGCCGGGAATATTTCAAATTTGTGCTCGATGGCGAAGCCACAGGCGTGTTTCAGGGCAAGGTCAGTGTCGCGCCGGGCGCGCAGAAGACCGATGGCGCGATGAAGAGCATGGCGATCCTGCTCGAAGACGGCGCGTCCATGAACAACAAGCCCGAGCTTGAAATCTTCGCCGATGACGTTGTCTGCGGACATGGCGCGACAGTCGCCCAGCTCGACGAGGAACAGATTTTCTACGCGCAGGCGCGCGGGCTGCCCAGGTCCGAAGCCGAGTCCATGCTGCTGGAAGCCTTTGTTGATGAGGCGACCGACCGCGTTGAAAATGAAACATTGCGCGAGACATTGACGGCGCGTATCGCCGCCTGGCTTGTTGCAAGGAGGGGTTGATGGACATGAATGCCCCTTATGACGTCGAGGCCATTCGCCGGGATTTTCCTATTCTTCTGGAACGTCCCTATGGCAAGCCGCTCGTCTATCTCGACAATGCCGCTTCGGCACAAAAGCCGAAGGCGGTGATCGATCGGATGGTTCATGCCTATGAGCATGAATATGCCAATGTGCATCGTGGCCTGCATTATCTCGCCAATGCGGCGACAGATGCGTTTGAGGGTGCGCGCGAAAAGGTGCGTGCATTCCTGAATGCCGGCTCGACCGACGAGATCATCTTCACACGCTCGGCGACAGAAGCAATCAATTGCGTCGCAGCGACCTTTGGCGAAGCCTATCTGAAGGAGGGCGATGAAATCGTGCTCTCCATCATGGAGCATCATTCCAACATCGTACCCTGGCACTTTCATCGCGAGCGCAAGGGCGCGGTGCTGAAATGGGTTGGCGTTGCCGAAGATGGTTCTTTTTCCATCGAAGACTTCGAGCGCACGCTGACGTCGCGCACGAAGATCGTCGCCATCACGCACATGTCCAACGTTCTGGGCACAGTCGTGCCGGTGAAGGAGATCATCCGCATCGCGCATGAGCGCGGCATTCCGGTGATGGTCGATGGCTCGCAGGGCGCGGTGCATCTGGATGTCGATGTCCGCGATCTCGATGCAGATTTCTATGTCTTCACCGGGCACAAGGTTTATGGGCCCACCGGCATTGGCGTGCTGTATGGCAAGCGCGAATGGCTGGAAAAGCTGCCGCCCTTCAATGGTGGCGGCGAGATGATCGAAACCGTCACGACGGAGCGGGTGACCTATAATACGCCGCCCCATCGTTTCGAGGCCGGCACGCCGCCAATCGTTCAAGCCATCGGCTTGGGCGCTGCGCTCGACTATATGGAATCCATTGGTCGCGGCCGCATCCGCGCGCATGAAAATGCGCTTGGCGCTTATGCGCAGGAACGTCTTGGCGATATGAAATCGCTCCGTCTCATCGGCACGGCGGCCGGCAAGGGTGCGATCGTGTCGTTTGAAATGAAGGGCACCCATGCTCATGATGTCGCAACGGTCATTGACCGCTCCGGCGTTGCCGTGCGCGCGGGCACCCATTGCGCCATGCCACTCATGTCCCGCTTCGGCGTGACCTCGACCTGTCGTGCTTCCTTCGCGCTTTATAATACGCGCGCGGAAGTCGATGCCTTGGTCGAGGCGCTCGCCCGTGCGGAATCATTGTTTGCTTAAGGATCACGCCGATGGCTGACACCATAACCAGCGAGATGCAGCCCAACAGGCCAGACCTCGCGCTCGCCAGCGCCATTCCCCCCGAAGAACTCGACCGCCTGACGGATGATATTGTCGTGGCGCTGAAGACGGTTTTCGATCCGGAAATTCCGGTCGATATCTACGAGCTTGGGCTCATCTACAAGATCGACATTGATGACTCGCGCTTTGTGAACATCGACATGACACTGACTGCGCCGGGCTGCCCGGTGGCCGGTGAAATGCCACAATGGGTCGAGAATGCGGTCGCTTCCGTTGGCGGCGTTTCGGGCGCGAAGGCGCAACTGGTTTTCGATCCGCCATGGGACCAGAGCCGGATGTCGGACGAAGCCAAGGTCGCGCTCGACATGTGGTGATCACCACGCATCGCTCCTTAACGGGAGCCTTTGTGGTATAAAGGAATTGGACTCATTCGTCGGGCCTTGAACCCGGCCGAGGGAGACGAGAATGGCAAGTATAAATTCGCGCTTTAAAGTCGTGACGCTGACAGACGCCGCAGCAGAGCGCGTGCGTGAGATCATGGCGGAAAAGCCTGCGGCAGGTTTGCGCGTGGGCGTGAAGAACGGCGGCTGCGCCGGCATGTCCTACACGATGGAATTTGCTGACGAGATCGGCCCGCACGACGAGGTGATCGACGACAAGGGCGTGCGCGTCCTGATCGATCCCAAGGCGGTCCTGTTCCTGCTCGGAACGCAGATGGATTTCCAGACAACCAAGCTCTCGTCAGGCTTTGTCTTCAAGAACCCCAACCAGACCTCGGCCTGCGGCTGCGGCGAGAGCGTGGCCATCGAGCCCGCACAGGCAGACCAGCTCGGGGCTTAGGGCAAGCGCGAAACCTTCTCCCGCAGGCGGGAGAAGGGCAATTTGGCGCCGATCAGCTCTGCGGAGCAGCCGGAGCTTCCGCCGGGACGGCCTTTTTCGGGCGAGCGGCGCGTGTGGGCTTGGCCTCCGTTGTCGGGCGCATGGTGACGAACACCGGGTTCGGATAATGTTCGAGCGTTGCGCCGGTCGCCGCGTCCACACCCATCCCGACGAGGCCGCCGATGAGGACGTTGCCCGCAAAGCCAGCCGCGCCGGAGCCGGCGATTTTCGTTCCCACCTGAACCTGTTCGGTCTTGTAACCGGCCTTCTTGAAGGTCACGGCGAAATCGGTCTTGCGCGAGATTTCCCAGGTGCAGGGCGTTGCGGGGCATAGCAGGCCGGTCGATGACACGGCTTCTGCGCCTGCAGGTTCCGAACTCACCGTCATCGCCTCGGTTGTTCCGCGCGTGACAGTCGCGCATCCGGCAACAGCCAGCCCAAGGGCGGCCACTAAAATTATTTTCATCAAATTTTCCCTCAATATTATTTTTCTAACCAAGCGAGCTAAGCAGAGCCTCTGCCTTAGGGGAAGCGGGTTTATTTGCTCGGCCGCGGTGCTTCGGTTAGCCTTTGGTACAACGAGGAGGCCCGCAACAAAGCGCGCCCATGCGGGGAGGATGCCTGGATGCCATATTCCACAGCCAACGGCCTGCGGATCCATTACGAGGACCATGGCGACGGGCCGCCGCTCGTCATGATTCACGCCAATCCCTATGATCGGCGGCTGTTTGTGCATCAGGTCGCGCGGTTTCAGGCTTTCTTTCGCGTGATTGCCATCGACCTGCGCGGCTATGGGCTGTCTGACAAGCCGACCGATCCTTTCACGCTCGAGGACATGACGCAGGACGTGCTCGGCGTTTGCGATGATCTTGGCCTCGTACGCGCGCTTTTTCTTGGCGTCAGCGTCGGTTCGGGCATTGCCCTCAAGATCGGCCTCGATCATGCCATGCGCGCGCAGGGGCTCATTCTGGTTGGCGGCTCCAGCCGGCCCGGCGGCAACATTCAGAAGCGCATCGACGCCTTTCGCGAGATCGGCCCGGCCCGCTACCGTCGCGACTACATGCCCGAACTTTTCGCACCGGGCTTCACCCAGACGCGGGCAGGGCGCTGGGTGATGGACATGTTCATGGACGATGCGCATTTGCTCGATGGCCAGTCCATCGCCCGCATTTTCGAGGCGCGCGGTTCGGAAAACATGCTCCCGCGCCTGCCGGGGCTCGACATGCCTGTGCTGGTCATCAATGGCGAGCACGATAATTCGCTTGGCCGCGGACGCGAGACGGCCGCCCATATTCCAGACGCCAGCCATGTCGTTTTGCCGGGCACGGGCCATGCTTGCTGCATCGAGGATCCTGCTGCCTTCGATGCCGCGATGATCGCCTTTTTGAAGGAGCGGGACCTCTGGCCGCAGGCGCCGATCTGAGGCCGACCTTGCCGCTGCCGCCGTCCCGGCCTAAAAGCTGCTCTTGCGCCCTTGCGCGTCACTGCGGCGCGCGCCCGGACGAGGCCAGATAGCAGTCAGATGTCCATAGCCAGGATCATCGAGCCGGCAGCCGCCGCTCTTGACCGCACGCTCGCGTCGCATCGCAGGGCGGCGCTTTGGCTTGCCGTGCTCGCGCTGGCCTTGTTCCTGCCGGGCTTCTTCACGCTTCAGCCGATGGATCGCGATGAGCCGCGCTTTGCGCAGGCCACCAAGCAGATGATCGAGACCGGCGATTATGTCGCCATCCGCTTTCAGGACGAGGCGCGCAACAAAAAGCCGGTCGGCATCTATTGGTTGCAGGCGGCTGTTGTCGGCACGGCCGAGGCACTTGGCCTGCCGCAGGCGCGCACGACGATCTGGCTCTATCGGCTGGTGTCGCTCTTTGGCGCGGTGAGCGCCGTGCTGCTGACCTATTGGACGGCGCTCGTCTTCCTCACCCGCCGCAATGCGTTTCTGGCGTCCCTGCTGCTGGCCTCCACCATTTTGCTCGGCGTCGAGGCGCGGCTGGCCAAAACCGACGCGTTGGTGCTGGCGACTGTCATGGCGGCCATGGGCGCGCTGGCGCGGTTTTATCTGCAACCGGAGAAGGAGCGCGGCTTCGCGCAGCCCTTCATATTCTGGAGTGCGATCGGTCTCGGCCTGCTCGTCAAGGGGCCGATCACGCCCATGGTCCCGCTCTTTGCAGCGCTTGTGCTGGCAATCAAGGATCGTGGCGCGCGCTGGCTGCTGGCAAGCCGCCCGTTTCCGGGCCTGCTCTGGGCGCTCGCGCTCGTCGTGCCATGGTTCGTGCTCATCATGATCGCGACCAAGGGCGCGTTCCTGACCGATTCAGTTGGCAACGACATGCTGGGCAAGGTTGCGAGCGGGCAGGAAGCCCATGGCGCGCCGCCCGGCACCTATTTTCTCGCCTTCTGGGTGACGGCCTGGCCGCTGGCGCCGCTGGCGGCGCTCGCCGCGCCTTTCGCCTGGACCCACCGCCGCGAACCCGGCGTGGCCTTCCTGCTCGCCTGGATCGTGCCCTTCTGGCTGCTGTTTGAGGCCGTGCCCACCAAGCTGCCCCATTATGTGCTGCCGATCTATCCGGCCATCGCCATTCTCATTGCCATGGCGCTTGAGCGCGGCGCGCTGGTCGCCAAGAGCTGGCGCGGGCGGGCGGCGCTGCTGCTCGTGCCGGGGCTGGCTGGCGTGCTGGTGGCCGTTGGCCTTGGGATTTGCATCTGGACCGGACGCCTGCCGGGCACGGCTGCCTTTGCCGTCGCGCCATTCCTGCTCTGGATCGGCTTTCATCTGCTGCGCGACATCGGTCGCGAGCCGCTGGAATTGTCCGTGATCGGGAGCACGGCGCTGGCGCTCTGCACCTATGTCTTCATCTTCAGCGGCATTCTCACCAGTGGGCCCGCCGATCAGCTGCGCATCTCGCCGCGCCTTGCCGAATCCGCCCGCCAGATCGCGGGAACCTTGCCTGCCTGCCCACGGCTTGCCGCCGCGACGTCAGGCTTCAACGAGCCGAGCCTCGTCTTTCTGGCTGGCACAGATCTGTTCATGAGCGATGGCGCTGATGCTGCGCGTTTCGTCGATGCTGCGCCGTGCCGCATTGCCTTTGTCGATATGCGGCAGGAGGCGGCGTTCAAGGCCGCGCTCGCGCCGACATCGCAGGTGACGCTGGGTGATCGCATCACGGGGCTCAACCTCAATGGCGGTCGCAAGCTCGATATTGGCGTTTATGCGCGCAAGAGCCTGACGCCATGATGGCCGCTCTCGCGCCGCTGCGCCACGCCTCGCGCGAATTTCTCGCCCGCTGGAAAGTAGCCGAGCGCAAGAGCGCGACAGAGGCCCGCCATATGGAGGGCGTGATCGCTCTTTTTGTTTGCGGCCTGATCGTCCTCACCGGCTGGCTGGGCGATGCGCAGATCGCCGCCAGCGCGCGCGCGACGCCCGAGGGCTGGCAGAGCTTTTTCCAGCGCGTGACGAAGCTCGGCGAGTCCGGCTGGATTTTCGCGCTGTGCACCTGCATCGTTGCTCTGGCGCTGTTGCTGCGTCATCGCGGGTTTGGCGCGCGGATGGATGCAGCGCTTGGCCTGTTGGCGGGACGCGCCTTTTTCATCATCTTCGTGAATGCCACTGCGGGGCTATTGTCGCTTGGGTTGAAGTCGCTCATCGGCCGCGCACGTCCGCGCCTGTTTGATGTGGTCGGGCCGTTTCACTTCGATCTCTTCTCCATCAAGTCAGCCGTGTTGAGTTTTCCCTCCGGCCATTCGGTCACGGCCTTTGCGACGGCGACCGCGCTGGCCTTTCTCGCGCCGCGCGCGGGACGCTGGGCGCTGGGGCTTGCCGTGCTCATCGGCATTTCGCGCGTCGTCACGGGCGCGCATTATCCCTCCGATGTCATCGCCGGCATGGCGCTTGGCACGGCCACCTGCATTTTCGCGCGCCGCGCCTTTGCCGCCCGCGCGATTGTGTTTCGTCATGCCGATACAGGCATTATCCTGCGCGGTGCGGGACTCGTCGGCTGGGCCATGCGCCAGGCTGTTTTCATCTGGCGCGCGCGCGCTTCCAGGACTGGTTCAAGGAGCCTTTCATGACGCAATCCCCCGGCGTATCCGTCGTCGTGCCGGTGCGCAACGAGGCCGGCAATATCGAGCCGCTCGTGACCGAAATCGCGAGGGCGCTGACGCCCTCCGGCCCATTTGAAATCGTCTATGTGAACGATGGCTCGACCGACGGCACGGGCGCAGAACTCGCGCGGCTGTCGGCCACGCGGCCTTGGCTGCGCGAAATTCGCCATGCCGAATCCTGCGGCCAGTCTGCGGCAGTGCGCAGCGGCGTGCGCGCGGCGCATGCACCTGTCATCATCACGCTCGATGGCGACGGCCAGAACGATCCCGCCTTCATGCCGGCGTTCATCGCCAAGCTTGCCGAGGCTGGCCCCGCCTGCGGACTGGTGCAGGGCCAGCGCATCGGGCGCAAGGATACGGGCTTCAAGCGCTTCCAGTCGCGCATCGCCAACAAGGTGCGCGCTGCCGTACTCAACGATGGCACGCGCGACACCGGCTGCGGCTTCAAATGTTTCCCGCGCGAGGCCTATCTCGCGCTGCCCTATTTCGATGCGCTGCATCGCTTCATGCCCGCGTTGATCCGGCGCGAGGGGCTTGCCATTGCCTATGTCGATGTGATCGACAGGCCGCGCCTGACGGGCGTTTCCAATTATGGATTTTTTGACCGCCTCTGGGTCGGGATCGTCGATCTCGCGGGCGTGCGCTGGCTCATCAAGCGCCGCAAGCGAGTGCCGGTGGCAAGGGAGATTGCGCGATGATCTTTTCGCTCTCAAACGCGCTGGGCGATTATCTTTACGATGTATTTGTCGAACGGTTCGATTTCTGGCTCGCCTTTGGCATTGTCGCGCAGGTGCTTTTCACCGCGCGCATGGTGGTGCAATGGCTTGCGAGCGAGCGGGCAGGGCGCTCGGTTGTTCCGGTCGCCTTCTGGGTTTTGTCGCTGGTTGGCGGATTGATGACGCTGGCCTATGGCATCCAGCGCCGCGAGGCGGTGATCATCATGGGGCAGGTGCTGGCGGTGTTCATTTATATCCGCAACATGATGCTCATCATGAAAAACCGCGCCAAGCAAAGCGAGTCTAAATAGCAGCTCCGTCATTGCGGAGCGCAAGCGATGCGGCAATCCATCTTTGCCACGTCCGCGCTCTGGACTGCTTCGCTCCGCTCGCAATGACGGGGTGCTCGCACCCACGCTCAGGCGTCAGCAGCACGCAGGCGGGCGAAGCCGGCTTCGAGATCTGCCTGCAAATCTTCCATATCTTCGAGCCCGACCTGAAAGCGCAGCGCGGGGCCGCCTGGGTTCCATGTCGTGGCCGTGCGATAGGTCGCGCAATCGAAGGGGATGACGAGGCTCTCGAAGCCGCCCCATGAATAGCCCATGCCGAACAATTCCAATCCGTCGAGCATGGCATCGACCGCCGCTTCCTTGCACGGATGCAGGATGATCGAGAACAGGCCTGCCGCGCCCGAGAAGTCGCGTTTCCATATGTCATGGCCCGGCGCATCGGGCAGGGCTGGGTGAAGCACCTGCTTGACCTCGGGGCGCGTCTGGAACCAGCGCGCGAGCTCGAGCCCCTGTTTCTCGGCTTCCCGCAGGCGCAATTCCATCGTGCGCAAGCCGCGCAGCGCCAGAAACACATCCTCGGGGCCAGCGCACATGGCGAAGGCATCGAATGTGTCGCGCAGCCGCCGCCACCAGACGGGATTGGCCGAGACAAGGCCGAGCATCAGATCGGAATGGCCGGAGAGATATTTCGTGCCGGCCTCAATCGCGAGATCGACGCCGCGCTCATGGGGCGGGAAAAACAGCGGCGTTGCCCAGGTATTGTCCATGATGACGCAAGCGCCATGCTGGTGGGCGACTTCGGCGATGGCGGGAATGTCCTGCATCTCGAAGCTCTGCGAGCCCGGCGCTTCCACCAGCACGGCGGTGGTGTTGGGGCGCATGAGCGCGCCGATGCCGCTTCCAAGGAGCGGGTCGTAATAGGTCGTCTCCACGCCCATGCGGGCCAGAATGGAGTCGCAAAAGTGGCGCGTCGGCGAATAGGCGGAATCGGTGACAAGCAGATGGTCGCCGCTTTTGAGCGCGGTGAGCAGCGCCAGCGTGACGGCGGCCAGGCCTGTGGGCGCAAGGACGGTGCCCGCGGCGCCTGCAAGTTCTGTCCAGGCTTTTTCGAGCGCCTCCGTCGTCGGCGTGCCCTTGGTGCCATAGGTGAAACGGGCCTTGTGGGCCTTCAGGGTCGCGACATCGGGCGAGAGAACGGTCGAGCCGCGATAAATAGGTGTGTTCACAAATCCGAACTGCTCGGTCGGCTCGCGCCCGGCCATGACGAGGCGTGTACGCGATTTCAGACGCTTGCGGGTTTCATCGCTCAATTTTGCCATTTGTCCCGCCGTCTGCTTTCTCTTGACCATGGTACGAAACTCGCTTGTGATACACACAAGCGCAATCGTTGCCACTGTCGTCGTGACGCACGATTGACTGACATATTTTTCAACGATCGACCAGATCGGGAGTCCAGACGGATGAAAGCTTTTGCCGCCACTTTTCTGGCTGCCGTAACGATCGGGGCGCTTCTGGCGCCCGCTCAGGCGCAAACGGGGTCCAAGACCCTCGAACTCGTCAAGCAGAAGGGCTTTTTGACCTGCGGCAGCAATACCGGGCTCGCGGGTTTTGGCCTGCCCGATGACAAGGGGAACTGGACCGGCGTCGACGTCGATCTCTGCCGGGGCGTTGCCGCAGCCATCTTTGGCGACCCGACCAAGGTCAAATTCATCCCCCTCACGGCAAAGGATCGTTTCACTGCGCTTCAGTCCGGCGAGATCGACATGCTCTCGCGCAATGGCACGTGGACGCAATCGCGCGAGGCTGAACTCGGCCTGCTCTGGGCCGGCGTCAATTATTTTGACGGCCAGGGCTTCATGATCCGCAAGAAGCTCAATCTCGCCTCCGCGCTTGAGCTTTCGGGCGCGTCCATCTGCGTGCAGCAGGGTACGACGACCGAACTCAACATGGCGGACTTTTTCCGCACCAAGGGCATGAAATATGAGGCGGTCGCCTTCGCCGATATCAACGAGGCCGTGAAGGCCTATGATTCCGGCCGCTGTGATGCCTATACGACGGATGCTTCGGGCCTCTATGGTTCGCGCCTGAAGCTCGTCAACCCGGATGAGCATGTCGTGCTGCCCGAGATCATTTCCAAGGAGCCTCTGGGACCGGCGGTCCGCCAGGGCGACGATCAATGGTTCAATGTCGTGCGCTGGACGCATTACGCCATGATCAATGCCGAGGAACTCGGCGTGACCAAGAGCAATGTCGACGAGCAGCTGAAATCTCCCAACCCCGAAGTGCGTCGCCTGCTTGGCGGCGAGGGGGATTTCGGCAAGGGCCTCGGGCTGCCGAAGGATTGGGCCTATCGCATCGTCAAGGCGGTCGGCAATTACGGCGAAGTGTTCAACCGCAATGTCGGCGAGGGCTCGCCGCTGAAAATCAAGCGCGGGCTCAACGCGCTCTGGTCGCAGGGCGGCATTCAATATGCGCCTCCGGTGCGGTGATATCTTTCAGGGCGGGGCCGTGTGCCTCGCCCTTTTTCTTTCTTGAGAAACAGGCTTTGCCAATGTGTCGGACATGCAAAATCGGCAAGGCTTGGGCGGGGACTTGGCGATGAGCGATGCGCAGGCGCATCTCCAACCACGGGTCTCGCCGCTCAACAATCCCGCCGTGCGTGGCTATATCTATCAGGGCGTGTTGATCCTGATTGTCGGCTTTCTCGGCTGGGAGGCTATCGTCAATGCCAGCACCAACATGCGCGTGCGCGGAATTCCGACGGATTTTGCCTTCTGGGATCGGGTCGCAAGTTTCGATATCAACCAGAGCCTGATCGAATATACAGCCGCCTCTACTTATGGCCGCGCCTTCTGGGTCGGGCTGTGGAACACGCTGTTGGTGTCGGCCCTCGGCGTGGTGCTGACGACTTTTCTCGGCTTCTTCATCGGCGTCGCGCGCCTGTCGCAGAATTTCGTCGTGGCGAAATTGGCGATGATCTATGTCGAGGTGCTGCGGAATACGCCGCTGCTGCTGCAATTGCTGTTCTGGTACAACGCTGTCCTGAAGCCGCTGCCCAATCCGCGCGACTCCATTTCGCTGGGCGCTGGCATTTATCTCAACAATCGCGGGCTGGTTTTGCCCGAGCCGCAATTTGCGCCCGGCGCAGGCTTTGTGCTGGCTGCGGCTGTCGCCGGCGTTCTTCTCGCCCTTGGCTTCCGCTTTTTCGCGCGTCGGCGTCAGGCCCAAACGGGGCAGATCCTTCCTGTCGGCTGGGTGAGCCTCGGGCTCGTCGTGGGCTTGCCCGCGCTGGTGTTCGTGCTTGCGGGTGCGCCGCTCAGTTTCAATGTCGCCCTGCTGCGCGGGTTCAATTTCAGCGGTGGCGTGCGGGTGCTGCCGGAGTTTGTCGCGCTGCTGCTGGGCCTCGTGCTCTATACGGCGGCCTTCATTGCCGAGATCGTTCGCGCGGGCATTCTCTCCGTCCAGCATGGCCAGACTGAAGCGGCGCTGGCGCTGGGTCTGACGCGGGCGCAGACGCTCAAGCTCGTGACCATGCCCCAAGCGATGCGCGTCATCATTCCGCCGCTGACCAATCAATATCTCAATCTCACGAAAAACTCGTCGCTGGCCGTCTTCATCGGCTACCCAGATCTCGTGCAGGTGTTTGCCGGCACGGTGCTTAACCAGACGGGCGCGGCGGTGCAGGTGATTGCCATCACCATGGCGGTCTATCTCGTCATCTCGCTCGTGACCGCCCTCATCATGAATATCTACAACCGCCGCAAGGCGCTGGTGGAGCGCTGACATGGACGGGCAGGGCACTGACCTTCTCTATCTCAGGCGCGAGGAGGCCCCGCGGCTCAGCGCACCCATCAGCGTTGCCGGGCCGCTGGCCTGGTTGCGGGCGCATATATTCTCGGGCTGGATTTCGGGCACGCTGGCTCTGCTCTTCCTTGCGCTGATCGTCTGGATGACGCCCGAGCTTGTGCGCTTCTTCCTGCTCGATGCCGTCTGGAGCGCGCCCGACGGCGCCGCCTGCCGCGTGCAGGGAACGGGGGCCTGCTGGGCCTTTATCGAGCGCAAGCTCGATTTCTTCCGCTATGGCTCCTATCCGGAGGCCGAACATTGGCGGGTTGATCTCTGCCTGCTCACCGGCGCGGTGCTGGCCGCGCGCCTGCTTTGGCCCGCTGGCAACAAGGGCGCTCTTGGTCGTCTCGCCTTCATTCTCGGCGTGCCGCTGTTCATGTTTGCGCTGACGCCGGGGCTTGGGGCTGTGCTGCGCGAGCCCGCGCGTGAGCTCGCTGTTCTGGCCTTTGGCATCGGGCTCGCCTGCGTGCTTGAATTTGGCAAGGCGCGCACATCGCTTGTCGCGCTGGGCTTCTTTGCAGTCTATCCGCCGCTGGCTGTTTTGCTGCTGCAGGGCTCGACCCTGGCAGGACTGCCGCGTGTCGATACCAATTTGTGGGGCGGCATTTTTGTCAGCCTGATGGTGGCTACAGTCGGCATTGTCGTCTCGCTGCCGGCGGGGGCATTGCTCGCGCTCGGGCGGCGCTCTCGCCTGCCGGCAGTGCGTTTCTTTTCCATCATCTTCATCGAATTCGTGCGCGGCGTGCCCTTCATCACGGTGCTCTTCATGGCCAACACCATGTTGCCGCTGTTCGTGCCAGACTATCTGACGCCCGACCGCCTGCTGCGCCCCATCATCGGCGTGGCGCTGTTTGCCTCGGCCTATATGGCGGAGGAAATTCGCGGCGGGCTGCAGGCCATTCCCAAGAGCCAATATGAAGGCGCCATGGCGCTGGGGCTCTCCTATTGGCAGATGATGCGGCTCATCATCCTGCCGCAGGCGCTGACCCTCGTGATCCCAAATATCGTCAATATTTTCATCGGTCTGTTCAAGGATACGACGCTTGTCGCGGTGGTCGGCGTGTTCGATTTCCTGCGCACGATCGATGCTGCCAGCGCCGATCCGGTCTGGGCCGGGCCCAATATTCCCAAGACAGGTTATGTCTTCGCGGCAGTGTTCTATTTCGTGTTCTGCTTTGGCATGGCACGTTATTCGCTCATGATGGAACGGCGACTTTCCGCCGGCCGCAGACATTAGTTTCAGGAGATAAAGATGACCGCTCCCGCAGCTCTCGTCACGACGCCGGTGCAAAATGAAATGGCCGTCGAAATTGTCGGGATGAACAAATGGTTCGGGCAGTTCCACGTGCTGCGCGATATCAACCTCACGGTCAAGCGCGGCGAGAAACTGGTGATCTGCGGGCCTTCGGGCTCCGGAAAATCGACGGTGATCCGCTGCATCAACCGGCTTGAAGAGCATCAGCAAGGCCGCATCATCGTGGACGGGATCGAGCTGACCAACGATCTCAAGCGCATCGATGAAGTGCGCCGCGATGTCGGCATGGTGTTCCAGCATTTCAATCTTTTCCCGCATCTGACCATTCTGGAAAATTGCACGCTCGCACCCATCTGGGTGCGCAAGATGCGCAAGGCGGATGCCGAAGAGATTGCGATGCATTATCTGACGCGCGTGAAGATCCCTGAGCAGGCGCATAAATATCCGGGCCAGCTCTCAGGGGGGCAGCAACAGCGTGTCGCCATCGCCCGCTCGCTCTGCATGAGCCCGAAAATCATGCTCTTCGATGAGCCGACCTCGGCGCTCGATCCTGAAATGGTGAAAGAGGTGCTCGACACCATGGTGTCGCTCGCCCAGGAGGGCATGACCATGCTCTGCGTCACCCATGAGATGGGCTTCGCGCGGCAGGTCGCCGATCGCGTGATCTTCATGGACGCCGGGCAGATCGTGGAAGCCAATAGCCCCGAAGAGTTCTTCAATCACCCGCAGCACGAGCGCACCAAGCTGTTCCTCAGCCAGATCCTGCACTGAGGGCACAAGCTCCGAGCTGGCCGCCAGCAGGCACCGTCATTGCGAGCGGAGCGAAGCAATCCACCGTGCCGATGTTGGAAAGATGGATTGCCACGGCGCTTCGCGCCTCGCAATGACGGTGCTGCCTGGCGGGTGAGAATTGCCATCCCACGTGCGCCTTTCCCCGGATCCATGGCGCGACCCGCGCACCAAATGCGCGGCCTTTCATCAATGAATGGCGCTTCTTTAGGCGGCCGGGTCGCCCATACTGCAGCCGCCCTTCACGAAGAGCTGGCACGCGCGTTGCTTCATGGAAAGGGCGAGTAGAAGCGGTCAGGACACTGCGTCCAGGACATTGCTCGTCACCGTTCTTCTGGAGCACGGTTATGACCGCTTGGCGCGCCTTCAATCCAAAAGACCACAACTCCGCATCCGGGGCGCCTTTGGCGCTGCGCGACGCAACACTTGGTCTGCGTGCGAGCGCCAGACTCGTGCCCTGCGCTCGCCGTAATCGGCGCGGTGGTGGATCCAGTTTTCGACGTCGCTGTTCAAACTGCCGGAAGCCTGGGCCGGGCTTGCTGTGCTGATGGTGATGTCGCTCACGCTCTTTCAACTTGTTGCGCTTGCGCAAAAGATATTCTTCCCCTGGAGCCTGCTCAAGGAGCGCTCATGACCAGTTTTCTCATCACAGGCGCCAAGGGCATTCTGACCGGGCTGAAGGGAGAGGCCGCACGCAGCCATGGAGATATTCGCGTGCGACAAGGTCGCATTGCCGAGATTGGCGCGCTGACGCCCGAGCCTGGTGAAAAGATCATCGACGGCACAGGCTGTGTGGTCACGCCTGGCCTCGTCAACACGCATCATCATCTGTTCCAGAGCGTGCTGAAGGCTGTGCCGGCTGGCATCAACGAGAGTCTGGCGAAATGGCTGCGCCTTGTTCCCTATTCCTATTGGGACAAGATCGACGAGGAGGCGCTGCGCGTTTCCGCCCGCATCGGCATGGCAGAACTTGCCCTCTCGGGTGCGACCACGATTGCCGACCATCATTATATTTTCTCGAAATCCTATGATTTCGATCCGGCCGAAATTCTCTTCGAGACCGCCGCGCAATTTGGCGTGCGCTTTGTGCTCTGTCGTGGCGGGGCCACCAAGGGGCGCAATTTCGACGAAGACAATACCGTGCCCATGCCGCTCGAAACGCTCGATGAGATGGTGCGCTCTGTTACCGCGACCGCGAAACGCTGGCACGATCCTTCGCCCAATTCCATGAGCCGCGTGGTCTTCGCGCCAACGACGCCAACCTTCTCGCTTGAGCCCGGCGAATTGCGCGATCTCGCCCATGCGGCGCGCTCCATGGGGCTGCGCCTGCATTCCCATCTGTCTGAGACGACCGATTACGACGATTTCACCATGTCGAAATACGGCATGCGGCCGATTCATTGGGTGGCGAAATATGATTTCCTTGGACCCGATGTCTGGTTTGCGCATCTGACAACGGCGGATGAGAGCGAAGTGCGGATGCTGTTTGAGACGGGCACAGGCATGGCGCATTGTCCGCAGGCCAATGCGCGGCTGGGCTCGGGCATTGCGCCTGCCGACACATTGTCAAAGCTCGGCGGCAATGTGTCGCTCGCGGTCGATGGCGCGGCGGCCAATGAAGCGGCCGACATGATCTCTGCGCTTTATACCGCTTTCAGCGTCCACCGCGCATCCAAGGGCGCAGGCGCGCTCACCGCCGAAACCGCGCTTGAATGGGCGACCGGCGGCGGTGCGCGCATTCTGGGGCTGGACGATACGGGCACGATCGAGGTCGGCAAGGCAGCCGATATTGTGCTCTTCGATCTCACCGCGCCGCGCTATCTCGGCCAGCTGGATCTTCTGGTCGGTCCTGTCATTTCGGCCGGCAGCGCGCATGTGCGCCATTCCTTCGTGCAGGGGCGCGAGATCGTGCGCGATGGCAAATTGCCCTGGCTCGACATGGCCCAACTTGCCGCCGATGCCGAGCGTGTTGTCACCCGCATTGCGCGGCTATCCAACTAAGGAGGACCCTGGCTCCAAGGGCGCGCCAGCCCAGCTTTCTTCACAGGAGTAGAAGCAGTCAACGCCGTCGGCGTCGGTCATTGCTCCCTTGCATCAGCGGACGTTCCGCCACCATCAAACGGAGACCAAGTCATGCAGACGAACAATGTCAGAACAGCCGCCGATTTCAGCCTGGCGGAATTGCAGAAGGAAACCACCATTGGCGGCGCGGGCCATGAGAAGACGCGCGCAATCAAGCAGATTGACCTGTCTGATTTTGCCGCGCGCAAGCAGGAGATTGCCGACCAGCTCTGGGAAGCCTCAACCGAGTCCGGTTTCTTCCAGCTGATCAATCACGGCATTCCGCAGGCGGAAATCGACGCTGCTTTCGCCATGTCGGAAAAATTCTTCGCCATGCCCAATGAGGTGAAGGCGCAATATCCGATGTTGAAGGGCACCAATTCCGGTTGGGAATTCATGGCTCAGGTGCGTCCCTCCACCGGCACCGCCGACCGCAAGGAATCCTACCAGATCACCAAGCCGCGCATGCAAGATCTCTATCCCACGGAAGCCGAATGCGCAGGGTTCGTGAAGCTTATGGCAGATTTTGAATGCCGCAATTGGGACGTGGGCATGAAAGTCCTGTCGTGCTTTGCGCTGAAGATGGGCTTCGACGAGGCATTTTTCACGCAGCGGCACGATCCTGCCTCGCCCGAATATCAGAGTACGCTGCGGCTGTTGCATTATCTGCCCATGGAAGATGCCAAGCCGGCCGATTTCGATCTCTGGCGCGCGGGCGCGCATACCGATTACGACTGTCTGACCTTGCTGCATCAACGCGCAGGGCAGGGTGGTTTGCAGGTTTGTCCGGGCAAGGAATTTTCCTCGCAGGAATGGACAAGCGTCGAGCCGACGCCGGGCACGATTACCTGCAACATCGGCGACATGCTGATGCGCTGGAGTGATGATGAACTGCAATCGACGCTGCATCGCGTGCGCATGCCAAAGCCCGATGAATATCAGGGGCCGCGCTATTCGATTGCCTTCTTCGCGCAGGCCAATCGCGATGCCATCGTGCAGGGCCCGAAGAAGAAATATGAGCCAATCACAGCAATGGATTATCTGCTCCAGCGCATCGCGGCGAATTTCGCGAAGCTCGAGAAGAAATAGGCGTCGTTGCTGCATCACTCCCTCACCCTTGTGGGGAGGGTTGGGGTGGGGGTCGCGCGTATTTAAGTTGGTTTGCTTTTTCATCTCGCGATGACGGTGAAGATTGTGCGACCCCCACCCCTAACCCCTCCACAAGAGGGAGGGGAATTAGGGAAGCTCGCTGCATCCCGACATCTTGTCTTGCATGCAAGGCGCGAGACACTGCACGTTTGCGTGCGCCTTTGCATTTTTGTTGGGCAATGGGGTTGAAGGCCAGCTGATTTCTTTCGTGTCCTCAACCTTTGCCGTGCGGCACGCTCTTTGCTTTCCTCTTTGTTCAGACCGCAGCGCGCCGGGGGGTGTGCGGGCGGCACTTACAGGAGGCCCTTCCGATGACTGATTTCCGCGTGTCACGCCGTCACTTCCTTCATGGCGCAAGCGCGCTCGGCGCTGTCGGCCTGCTCGGCGCGACAAGCCGCCCGGCGCTTGCTGCCGGCGTCACCATCGGCATTGTTTATGTTGGTCCCCGCGATGACTTTGGCTGGAACCAGGCGCATGCGGTCGCCATCAAGGCGCTTAAGAGCCTGCCGGGCGTCAAGGCTGTCGAAGAAGAGAATGTCGCTGAAACCGACGCCTGCGCGAAGGCGATGGAATCCATGGTCAATCTCGACGGCGCGAATATCGTGCTCGGGACATCCTTTGGTTATTTCACACCCTTCATGGCCGACCTCGCCAAGAAATATCCCAAGGTCGAGTTCCGCCATGCTGCACCGCTCTGGGATGCCACCAAGCACCCGAAGAATCTCGGCTCCTATTTCGGCTATCTTAATCAGGCCCATTATGTCGACGGCATTGCCGCCGGCCTCTCCACCAAGTCGAACAAGCTCGGCTTTGTGGCTGCCAAGCCGATCTCCTCGGTGCTCTCCAACATCAATTCCTTCCTGCTTGGCGCGCGCAAGGTGAACCCGAATGCGACCGTGCAGGTGATCTTCACCGGCGATTGGTCGCTGCCCGTGCGTGAAGCCGAAGCCACCAATGCCTTGATCGATGCTGGTTGCGACGTCATCACCTGCCATGTCGACGGTCCGAAGGTCGTGATCGAGACCGCTGAGAAGCGCGGCGCCAAGACGTGTGGCCACAACGCTTCGCAAGCTCCGCTCGCGCCCAAGGGCTTCATCACGGGCGCTGAATACAAGTGGGAGACCATCTACAAGAGCTATGCGGAGAAGCTCGCCAAGGGTGAGCCGCTGCCCAACATGCTCTCGGGTGGCTATGATTCCGACATGGTCATGAACACGGCCTTCGGTGCTGGCGCATCCGATGAGGCCCGCAAGGCTGCGACCGCGGCAATTGCCGATCTCAAGGCGAAGAAGCCTATTTATGTCGGTCCGCTCAAGGACAACACGGGCAAGCTCGTTATCGAAAAGACCTATGACAATTACGACCCCTATCTCGACCAGATGAATTATCTGCTCGAAGGCGTCGTGGGTTCACTGACCTGATCTTGCGGGGGCGGCGTTCGCGCCGCTCCCTGATCGGGGCCTCTTCCTCCCCCTTGTGGGGAGGGTCGGGGTGGAGGTCGCGGGTATTTTAGTTAGTTGAACGCATTCAATCTCGGGATGACGGTGAAGATTGTGCGCCCCCCACCCCTAGCCCCTCCCCGCAGGGCGGAGGGGGATTCAACGGGCGCGCTTGTAACGTCGTCGCTCCTCGCGATGAAGAGGTTGGTTGTTTTACGTTCTGGGTGTGGAGGCAATTGCATGCAGGAGGCTGCCCGGGCCATCGTCCCCGCGCCCATTGCGAAGGAAGGCGCCAGTGAAGTCTGGCTGCGCCTGCGTCGGGATTCGGAATTTATCGCGATCCCGCTGCTCGCGCTCTCCGGCGCTGCTTTTCTGTTCTCGCTCTTCCTGTTTGCCATTGGCAAGAACCCGATCGAGTTTTTTGAACTTGTCTATCGCGGCGGCTTTGGCACGGCCTTTTCCATTCAGAACACGTTGCAGCGCTCTGCGCCGCTCATACTTACCGCGCTTGCCGTGGCGATCCCCGCGCGTATCGGCATGGTGATGATTGGCGGCGAGGGGGCTTTGGTGATTGGCGGCTTTGCCTCCGCCGCGATTGCCATTCCGATGATCGACCGTTTCCCGCCGATGCTGGCGCTCATCATCATGGCAGTCGTCGGTTCTCTCGCGGGCGCGGTCTGGGTCGGCATTGCGGGTTTTCTGCGCCATGCGCGCGGCGTCAACGAGACGATTTCCTCGCTGCTGCTGACCTATATCGGCGTTGCCATCATGAACTTCTTCGTCGAGGGCTCGCTGCGCGACCTGACGAACCCCAACAAGCCGTCGACCAAGCCATTGGGGGACGTCTATATGGTGGGCAAGATCCCCGGCACGGATGTGCATTGGGGGCTGTTTGCCGGCATCGTCATTGCCATCGGCCTGCATGTTCTGATGACGCGCACGACCTTTGGTTTTGCGGCGCGCATGACGGGCGGCAATCCGCGCGCGGCCCGCGCGCAGGGGCTGCCGGTTGGCAAGCTCATCATCGCCTGCACGGCTATTGCGGGGGCTTGCGCCGGTCTTGCGGGCTTCTATGAAGTTGCGGCCATTCAAGGGCGCGCCAATGCCTCGCTTGCCGCAGGCTATGGCTTCACCGGCATTCTGGTTGCCTTTCTTGCGCGGCATAATCCCATTGCCATCATTTTCGTCGCCATTCTGTTTGGCGGCATTGTCGCCTCCGGCGGCCTCATCCAGCGGCGCATGGGCCTGCCCGATGCCACTGTGCTCGTGCTGCAGGGGATGATCTTCCTCACCCTGCTGACCTCCGAGACACTCTATGGCCGCTTCGCCTTCTTCCAGGGTGGCGCGGGGGGAGAGAGAACATGAGCGAGGGTCTTGTTCAAACTGTTCTCATCGCGCTGCTCGGGGGCGCGCTGCGCGTCTCGACGCCGTTCATGTTCGTCGCGCTGGGCGAATGCCTGACGGAGAAATCCGGCCGCGTGAATCTGGGGCTTGAAGGCACGCTCGTGCTTGGCGCGATGACGGCCTATGCGATTTCCTTCCACTCGGGCTCGCCCTGGCTTGGCGTTCTGGCGGCCGGCTGCGCTGGGGCCGCGCTTGGCGCGATCCATGGTTTCGTCTGCAAGCTTCCGCGCGTGAATGATATCGCCTTCGGCATTGCGATGATGCTGCTTGGCACCGGCCTCGCCTTCTTCTTCGGCAAGGCCTACATTCAGCCCTCCGCGCCGCGTCTCGATGCGATTTCATTGGGTGGTTGGTCATCGGACCCGCGCATCGCCTCGGCCTTGCAGGTTCATCCGCTGCTGCTTGTCGGCATTCTGGTTGCGCTGGCCATGTGGTGGGCTTTTGCCAATACGCGCTGGGGTCTGCTGGTGCGCATGAGCGGCGACAGCGCGCAATCGGCCCGCGCCATGGGTGTGTCTGTCGATCTCGTGCGCTTTCTGGCGACCGCTGCGGGTGGCTTTCTCGCTGGCATCGGCGGGGCTTTTCTCTCGCTCTATTATCCGGGCTCGTGGAACCAGGGGCTATCCTCTGGGCAGGGGCTGATGGCGGTGGCGCTGGTGATTTTCGCCCGCTGGAATCCGCTGCGCTGCGTGGCGGCTGCTTTGCTCTTTGGCGCGACGGGGGCCATTGGCCCCGCGCTGCAGTCGGTCGGCATCACGCAGGGCTATTACTTCTTCAACGCGGCTCCCTACATTCTGACGCTTGTCATCATGATTGGCTCGGCGGGATCGCAGAAGGCCGGGCGCGATGTGCCCGGCGAATTGTCCATAACCAAATAGGATTGCGATGAGCGGACTTGGTGGTCTCAACAAGAGCCCGAATGGTGTCGTCATCGGCCTCGTGCAATTGCAATTGCCGAATGTAGTGACGCCCGCCGATCTTGCGGCGCAGACGCAGCGTATCGTCGATCTTGTCGGCAAGGCGCGGCGCAATCTGGCTACGATGGATCTCGTGGTCTTTCCCGAATATGCGCTGCATGGCCTGTCGATGGACACCAACCCGGCGATCATGTGCTCGCTCGAGGGGCCCGAGGTTGCGGCCTTCAAGCAGGCCTGTATCGACAATCGCATCTGGGGCTGCTTCTCCATCATGGAGTTCAACCCGCATGGCTATCCCTATAATTCCGGCCTTGTGATCGATGATCACGGCGAGGTGAAGCTCTATTACCGCAAGATGCACCCCTGGGTGCCAGTCGAGCCCTGGGAACCGGGCGATTGCGGCATTCCCGTCATCGAGGGCCCCAACGGTTGCAAGCTTGCGCTCATCATCTGCCATGACGGGATGTTCCCGGAAATGGCGCGCGAATGCGCTTACAAGGGCGCGGAAATCATGATCCGCACGGCAGGCTATACTGCGCCCATCCGCGAGGCGTGGCGCTTTACCAACCAGTCGAATGCCTTCTGCAATCTGATGGTCACGGCCAATGTCTGCATGTGCGGCACGGATGGCTCGTTCGATTCCATGGGCGAGGGCATGATCGTGAATTTCGACGGCTCAATCATTGCGCATGGACAAACCGGCCGGGCGGATGAAATCATCAGCGCCGAAGTGCGCCCCGATCTCGTGCGCGAGGCGCGCAAGCATTGGTCGGTTGAAAACAACATCTACCAATTTGGCCATCGCGGCTTCACCGCCGTGAAGGGTGGCGCGCAGGATTGTCCCTATAGCTATATGCGCGACCTTGCAGCCGGCGCCTATCGCTTGCCTTGGGAGGACGAGGTTGTGACGGTAGACGGCACATCCTGCGGCTTCCCCGCGCCAGAGCGCCTCTATGGCGAAAAAGCGAAAGCCTGATCCATGGCGACCATTCCCTCCAGCCCCTATGCATGGCCCTTCGACGCCAGCCTGTCGCCCGAAACGACGGCGCTGATCGTCATCGACATGCAGACCGATTTCTGCGGCATCGGCGGCTATGTCGATAAAATGGGCTATGACATATCGCTGACGCGCGCGCCCATCGAGCCGCTCAAGCGACTGCTCGCGGCCCTGCGCGCCCGGAACTATCCGATCATCCACACGCGTGAGGGCCATCGCGCGGATCTGAGCGATCTGCCGGCCAACAAGCGTTGGCGCTCGCGCCAGATCGGTGCGGGCATTGGTGATCCCGGTCCATGCGGGCGCATTCTCGTTCGGGGCGAGCCGGGCTGGGACATTATTCCAGAGCTCGCGCCACTGCCGGGCGAGCCGATCATCGACAAGCCGGGCAAGGGCTCATTCTGTGCTACCGATCTCGAATTGCTGCTGCGCAACAGGGGCATTCGTAATCTTATCCTGACCGGCATCACCACGGACGTCTGCGTGCACACGACCATGCGCGAGGCCAATGACCGTGGCTTTGAATGCGTGCTGCTGGAAAATTGCTGCGGGGCTACCGATGCCGGCAATCACGCGGCAGCGCTAAAAATGATCACAATGCAGGGTGGCGTCTTTGGCGCTGTCGCAACGTCAGACATGCTCATCGAGCACCTCCCGTGAGGCCAGCCATGCAAGCATCAGCGCCCGGTATCGTGCAAGGCGGCCGCGCCATCGGCCTGGAGACGGTGGGGTTCAGCAAGCAATTTGGCGCCCTGCGCGCGCTCGACGACGTGACGCTCAAGGTCGAACCCGGATCGTTTCACGCGCTTCTGGGTGAGAATGGCGCCGGCAAATCGACCCTCGTGAAATGCATCATGGGTTTTTATCGCGCCGATTCCGGCGATCTTCTGCTTGATGGTCGCGAGGAAAAAATCCGCAATCCGCGCGAAGCCCGTGCACTCGGCCTTGGTATGGTCTACCAGCATTTCACGCTTGCGCCCGCACTCACGGGAGCTGAAAACCTCGTCATCAGCCGTGCGGATGCGCCTGCCATCATCGACTGGGCGAAGGAGACGAAGCGGCTCGATGCATTTCTCGACCGCATGCCGTTCCGCGCCCCGCTTCATGTGCCTGTCTCGCAATTATCGGCGGGCGAGAAGCAGAAACTTGAAATCCTGAAGCTGCTTTATCTCGACCAGCGCTTCCTTATTCTCGATGAACCGACCTCCGTGCTCACCCCGCAGGAGGCCGACGAAATTCTCAGCCTGTTGCGCGGCATGACCGACCGTGGCGAGATCACCATTCTGATGATTACGCATAAGTTCCGCGAGGTGACGGCCTTTGCCGACAGTCTCACGGTGCTGCGTCGCGGTGCGCGGGTGGGTGGCGGCAAGGTGGGCGAGATCACAACCGAGGCCATGGCGCGGATGATGATCGGGGACACGCCGATCCGTGAACGCGCTGCGCGCCAACCCACGCCACCGCGCGCGCCTTTGCTTGAGCTCGCCGCAGTCTATGCTGTTGGGCCCGAGGGCAAGAATGTGCTCGATGGCGTCGACCTGAAAGTGCGCGGCGGCGAGATCGTGGGTCTGGCGGGCGTGTCGGGCAATGGGCAGTCGCAACTTGTCGAGGCGATGTCGGGTCAAATTGCAATTGACGATGGCTGCGTGCTCATCCGCAACCAGCGCTTCGAGCCCACGCGCGAGGCCTTTCATCGCCTGAAGATTTTCGGTCTGCCGGAGGAGCCGCTGAAAAATGCGGCCGCCGCGCGCATGAGTGTTGCCGAGAATATGGCGTTTCGCAATTTTGAGCGGCCACCCAATGCCAGTCTTGGCTGGTGGTTGCGCCCAAGCGCCATCCGGGCGCGCGCGCGCGACTTGATCGGGCGCTATCATGTGAAGACGCAATCGCCCGATGCTCCCATCGGCGACCTGTCGGGCGGCAATGTGCAGCGTGCCATTCTTGCGCGTGAATTGTCGAGCGACGTCGATGTGCTGATTGTTGCAAATCCATGTTTCGGGCTGGACTTTGCCTCCGTCGCCGAAATTCGTGCGCAGATCATGGATCAGCGCAACCGTGGCGCGGCGGTGCTGTTGATCTCGGAAGATCTCGACGAGATTCTCGAACTCTCCGATCAGGTTGCTGTCATGTCCGAGGGGCGCGTGGTTTATGTTGCGCCCATCGCGCAGACAGATCGCGCGACGATCGGCATGCATATGGCGGGGCATGATTGATGGATCGACTTCCAATCATCGATATCACGGGGCTCGATACCGCAGACGACGCGCGGCTGCGCGCGATTGGTGCGCAGATTGGGGCGGCCTGCCGTGAGATCGGGTTCTTCTATGTGAAGGGCCACGCCATCGATGAGGCCACGCTGGCCGATGTCTTTGCCATGGCGCACCGTTTCTTTGAATTGCCTGAAGACGAGAAAGGTGCGCTTGCCATTTCTGCGGCGAGCAAGAATCGCGGCTATGTGCATATGCGGACCGAGGCTTTGGACCCCGGACGCAATATCGACAACAAGGAAGCCTTCAACATCGGGCTGGAATTGGCCTCCGAGGACCCGGAAGTTCTGGCCGATGTCGCGTCGCGCGCGCTCAACATGTGGCCGTCATTGCCGGGCTTTCGCGACACGATGCTCGACTATTTCGCACGCATGCATCGGCTCGGCTGCGACCTGCATCGCGCCATCGCGCTCGATCTGGATCTCGATGCTGACCATTTCGAGCCCTTGTTCGACCGGCCGATGGCGACCGTGCGCCTGCTGCATTATCCGCCTGCCGAAGAAATAGAGGGATCGCAATTTGGCGCTGGCGCTCATACCGATTACGGCAATCTCACCATTCTCGCGGTGGATGAAATTGGCGGACTTCAGGTGCAACGGCGCGATGGCACGTGGATCGACGCAACTCCCATTCCTGGCGCCTTCATCTGTAATATCGGCGATTGCCTGATGCGCTGGACCAATGGCGTTTATGCATCCACGCCTCATCGTGTGGTCAATCCGCAGGGTGGCGAGCGCTATTCGGTCGCCTTTTTCCTCGATGCCAACCCGCATGCGCTTGTGGATGTGCTGGAAACTTGCGTAAGCGCGGAGCGGCCTAAACTCTATCCACCCATCAAGGCGAGCGATTATCTCGCCGAGCGTTTTGCGCAGACGTATGGGACTTTCGAGAAGAAATAGGCTCTCGCTGATCGGGGCTTCTCCCTCGCGACAAGGGAGAGGGGGATTAACGCGAGCCCGTCGTTGCGAGCGTAGCGAAGCAATCCAGTCCTCGATCTGCGAAATCGTGCACGTGTCGATGCTCTAAAAGGCCTGCAGGAAGGCCTTGGCCGCCTCGCCGTGTTCGCGGCGCAGGCGCGAGATGTCGACGCCGACGGGCATCGCGTCGATGACGCGCCAGTCGCCTTTCAGCATCACGCGATCCGCACTATGCGCGCCGCAGAGCACGAGCGCGGCGAGTGGATCTCCGGCGCCCGAGAAGCGCAATTCGTCCAGCGTGTAGAGCGCGAGGTCGGCCTGCTTGCCCACTGCAATCTTGCCGATATCGTTGCGCCCGAGGCACTTTGCGGAACCCTCAGTCGCCCAGCGGAAGGCGTCGAAATGCGTGATGGTCGCATCATAGGTGAGGCGGTTCATCATCAGGGCGTGGCGCACGCCTTCGATGAGATTGGAATTGTCGTTCGATGCCGAGCCATCCACGCCCAAGCCCACAGGCGAGCCCGCCTGTTCCAGCTCGCGCGTGCGGCACTGGCCCGATGCCAGCACCATGTTCGACGTCGGGCAATGGCAAACGCCGACGCCCGCGCGGCCCAAGCGCTTCACTTCATCGTCGTTGAAGTGAATGCCATGGGCGAGCCAGACACGATCGGTCATCCAGCCCGCATCTTCGAGATAATCGACCGGGCGGCACTGGAAGCGCGATTGGCAATAATCGACCTCGTCCTGCGTCTCCGCGAGATGCGTGTGCAGCCGACAATTGTGCTTTTCAGCGAGCTGCGCCGTTTCGATCATCAATTGCTTGGTGACGTTGAAGGGCGCGCAGGGGGCGAGCGCGACCTGCGTCATCGCGCCGTCCGAGAGATCGTGGTAGCGGCCGATGATGCGCTCGCAATCGGCGAGGATGACATCCTTGTCCTGCACGCCGCCGTCGGGCGCATTGCCGCCCATCGCCTGCGTCATGTCGAGTGAGCCGCGTGTCAGCGTCATGCGGATGCCGAGTTTGGCGGCTTCCTCCGCCTGAATGTCCATCGCGTTTTCGAGGCCGGGCGTGAAGAAATATTGGTGGTCTGAAACTGTGGTGCAACCCGACATGAGAAGTTCTGTCAGCGCGAGCCGTGTCGCGAGGCGGAAATTGTCGGGATTGATGGAGCGCGCCCAGATCGGGAAGAGCGCCATCAGCCAGGGAAACAGCTCCTTGTTGATTGCGGCGGGGTGTGCGCGCGTCAATGTCTGGAACATATGGTGATGCGTGTTGACGAGTCCCGGCGTGATGACATGGCGGGAGGCATCGAAAGTGACCTCGACAGGCGCCGACGGCGCGCCGCCGCTCGCAATGAGTTCCACGATGCGGCCGTGTTCGACAACGAGGCCGCCGCCGGCATTGTCGGCGAGAATGGCGAGCGGGTTCTTGATCCAGATGCGCATGGCGGGCTTTCCCAAATTTCTGTTCCTGTCTAGTCGCAGCTCAAGGTGTGACGCAAGGGGGCTGGCATGCAGCCGCAGGAGAGCCGCACGGGCGCATGTGAGGCGGGAATGTCGGTGCGTGCCGCGCGCATGTGCAGCGCGCGGTAGAAGGGCAGATATTTCGCCGCTTGTTCCTTTTTCTCGTGCATGTGGTCGCGCACATAGCCTTCCGCGACCTCGATCATTTCCGCCTTGATCGCGTCCTCGTCGATCTGCGTCAGGCGGCGCTCGTCCATGATGAGGCGGCCATCGATAATGAGGCTGCGCACGGCATCGGAATTGACCGCATAGGCCAGTTGCGAAACAGGATTGTAGAAGGGGATGAGGCCGTAATCTTCCTTGTCGACGAGCTGAATGTCGGCCTTGCGCCCGACCTCGATCCGCCCGATCTCTTGTCCCAGCCCGCAAGAGCGTGCCGAGCCCATCGTCGCCATCTCAAACGCCTCATCGGCGGTGACCCATGTCTCGTAATCCATATCTCCGGCGCGTTGTAGCAGCGAGGCCATGCCGAGCGAGCGATACATGTCCGCGCGATCGGATGTCGAGGTGCCATCGGTGCCGAGCGCGACATTGACGCCGGCGTTCTTCATCGCGCGGATGCGGGCGATGCCTGAGCCGAGTTTCAGATTGGAGAGCGGATTATGCGACATGGAGCAGCCGCGCGCGCCGATCAATTCAATGTCGGAATCTGTCAGCCAGATCGCGTGGTTCAGCGTGAAATTGGGCGTCAGCACGCCGATGCGGTCGAGATGCTCGATCATCGTGCAGCCATAGAGGTATTGCGCCTGCACGGCCTGCAATTTGGACTCGAGCGTGTGCGTGTGAACGGGTAGTCCGCGCGCCAGCGAGATTTGCGTGGCTTCCTGCAGCAATTCGTCCGTGCACCATTGCGGGCCGATAGGCCCAAGGATCACGCGAATGCGGCCATCGCCCGCGCCATGCCATTTCTCCGAGTGGCGATGGAACGTCTGGATAAGTTCACGCGCCTTGCGGAAGGGCAGGGTCGCGAGTTCGGCCTTCATTGCGGGCGACAGCAATTCGTCGGTCCAGGGAATGGGGTCGAGCAATTGGCGGTCGCCCATCGACGTGGTGATTGCGGCGCGTAGCCCGATGTCGCGATAGGCGGCCGCAGGACCATCGAAGGCTTCGACGTCACCCATCTTGTTGATGAGATCGTCCTGCACGGTGGTGACGCCCGAGCGCACGCTTTCGATGGCAAGCAACATGGTGCGCAGATAATGAAAGCGCTCAGGCAGCCGCCGCATGGTGAAGGGCGGATAGATGTGCAGCAGCCAGACTTCGAGCGGCAGCGCATCCCAGAAGCCCTGCGCGAAACTCTCGTTGGAATGTGTATGCGCATTGATGAAGCCCGGCAGCGCGAGGCGCTTCGAGCAATCGATGATGCGGGGCCTTGCGGCTGCGACACTGGCATCATTCATGAGGTCGGGCCCGATGGCTGCAATCAAGCCGCCATCGATGAAAATATCCACCCCTGAACTGTGGGGCGTATGCGCGCCCGGAATGAGGGTGGCGTTACGCAGGAGCAGCGGGGAGTGGGACATGGATACGTGCCTCGAACGGAGCTGTTCAGGAAAACGCAATTCACATGCCATGCGACCTGCTGCGGGCGCCTTGTGCTGAGTGAGTTGCTGCCTTGTTCTTGGGCGTAAGGACACGGAATTTGCGCATCGGAGCGCATTATTTAGGCATGCTAACAAAGCAAATTGCATGCAAAGTTCGCTCGATTGCGCCTATCGCGGCGCAGGTTGTCCCGTTGGTCCCGGAGCATGTAATGCAAGTCGATATTCCCGACGTGAAAGCGGAGGTAGAGGCGGTTTTTTCTGTCTACGAGATTGCTCTGGTTTCCAACGATGTGGCTGTGCTCGAAGAACTTTTTCACGACGATGCACGCACGATCCGCTATGGCGGGGGCGAAAATCTTTACGGCATGGATGAGATTCGGGCCTTCCGTCAGGCGCGGTCTCCGGCCGGTCTGGCGCGTGTGATCGAGCGCGCTGTCATCACCACTTATGGCCGCGACTTTGCCACTGCCTCGACCTTGTTCACGCGCGACACCGCGCCCGGCAAGATCGGCCGCCAGATGCAGACCTGGGTGCGGTTTCCCCAGGGCTGGCGCGTGGTTGCCGCCCATGTCAGCGTCATCGACGATGTGGATGGCAGATGATGATCGAGCTAAAGGCCGCCCCCGCAAACATTGCGTTTGATCCTGCACGGACCGCTCTTGTCATCATCGACATGCAGCGCGACTTTCTGGAGCCGGGCGGCTTTGGCGAAACACTTGGCAATGACGTGTCGCAGGTGCGCGTCGCCATCGCGCCCTGCCAGCGCGTTCTTGCGCGCGCGCGCGAAATCGGTCTGCTTGTTATCCACACGCGCGAAGGCCACCGCCCCGATCTGACTGATGCGCCGCCCGCCAAGATCAATCGCGGCAATCCGAGCGCGCGCATTGGTGCGCCAGGGCCCATGGGGCGCATTCTGGTGCGCGGCGAGCCGGGGCACGACATCATTCCCGAACTTGCGCCCCGTGCAGGCGAGCCCGTGCTCGACAAGCCGGGCAAGGGCGCATTTTACCAGACCGATCTCGAAATCGTGCTGCGAAACGGCCATATCGACACATTGCTCGTCTGTGGCGTCACGACTGAAGTTTGCGTGCACACGAGCGTGCGCGAGGCCAATGATCGCGGCTATCGCGCCATTGTGCTGGGCGATTGCTGCGCCTCCTACTTTCCCGAATTCCACGCCGTCGGCTTGAAGATGATCAGCGCGCAGGGCGGCATTTTCGGCTGGGTCTCGTCCTCGGCCGATCTCCTGACAGCTCTGGAGGGCGGCCATGGCTGAGCGCGGTTTCGATGCCGAGCAGATCATCAATGCGCTTGCGCCAGCTCTCGGCCTGACCATTGACGCAGACATGCGCCCGGGTGTCGCGGCCTTCTTGTGCGTGGCCGAGCGAATGGCGCGGATTGTCGTGGCGACTCCCGTTGATGCAGCGCATTGTGACCTCGCCGCTGTCTTTCGTCCGGGACACGCGGAGGAGGGCGCGTGATCGATCCGTTTTCGTCGGCCCATCGCATCGCGGGGCTTGTGCGCAAGGGCGAGGTGAGCGCGCTTGAGGTCACGCGCGTCTATCTCGATCGCATCGCGGCGCAGAATGAGGCGCTGTGTGCTTTTACAGATATCACTTGCGAACGCGCTCTTGGCGCCGCGCGCGCCCTCGATGAGGCGCGGCAGGCAGGGCGGGATCTGGGCCCGCTGGCGGGCGTGCCGTTTGCGGTGAAGAACCTGTTTGATATTGCAGGCCTGCCGACGCGCGCGGGATCTAAAATCAATCGCGAACATGCGCCGGCTGCGCAGGACGCGCTCCTCGTCCAGCGGCTTGAGCGCGCAGGGGCGATCCTGACGGGCGCTCTCAACATGGGCGAATATGCCTATGATTTCACGGGCGAGAACGCGCATGACGGCAACAGCCGCAACCCGCATGATCTGACACGCATGTCGGGTGGCTCGTCGGGTGGCTCGGGCTCTGCGACAGCCGCCGGGCTTGCGCCGATTTCGCTGGGCTCGGACACGAATGGCTCGATCCGTGTGCCGAGTTCCTTCTGCGGCATATTCGGGTTGAAGCCGACTTATGGCCGCTTGCCGCGCACGGGGAGTTTCCCCTTCTGCGACAGTCTCGATCATCTGGGCCCTCTCGCACGCTCGCCGCGCGATCTCGCGCTCGCTTATGATGCGATGCAGGGTTTTGATGCGCGCGATGCCGCCAATGCGCCGCGCGCGCCAGAGCCCGTCATGCCCCATCTCGACAAGGGCATTGGCGGGCTGCGCATCGCTATTGCAGGCGGTTATTTCGATACGCAGGGCATGCCCGAGGCCAGGGCGGCCGTGGAGGCCGTCGCTGAGGCGCTGGGAGCGCGTGAGATCAAGGATATTGCAGGCGCTGAGATTTCGCGCGCGGCCGCCTTCCTCATCACCAATGCGGAGAGTGCGGCCTTTCATCTTGATCGATTGCGTGCGCGTGCGCGCGATTTCGATCCCGACACGCGTGATCGCTTCCTTGCCGGAGCGCTGGTTCCCGGCGTCTGGCTTGTGCAGGCGCAGCGCGCGCGGCGCTGGTTTCATGACGAGATGATGAAACTGTTTGCCGATGTCGATCTGCTGATCGCGCCTGCCACTCCCTGCACCGCGCCGCTGTCGGGGGAGAAGAACCTGTCCTTTCGCAGCGTCACCTTGCCGATGCGCCCCAATATTGGCGTCTTCACGCAACCGATCTCCTGCATCGGTCTGCCTGTTGCGGTTGCGCCTGTGTTCAGCGGTCGCCTGCCGATGGGCGTGCAGCTTATCGCGCCGCCCTGGCGTGAGGATCTTTGCCTGCGCGCTGCGCAGGTGCTCGCGCAGTCGGGTTGCGCGGCGGCGCGCCCGCCGGGTCTATAGCCGGGCCGGCGTCTTGTGGGCGAAGCGGCTCAGCGCGACATAAATCACCGGCGTCGTATAGATTGTGATGAGTTGCGAGAGCGCGAGCCCCGCGACGATGGTGATGCCGAGCGGACGACGCAAATCTGCGCCTGGCCCCTCGGCAAGGAGCAAAGGCAGCGCGCCGCACATGGCCGCAAGTGTGGTCATCAGGATCGGGCGGAAACGCGCGGTGCAGGCCATGAGCATCGCTTGTGCGGGCGTGTGGCCGTGCTCGCGTTCGGCGGCAAGCGCGAAATCAACCAGCATGATGCCGTTTTTCTTCACGATGCCGATCAGCAGGATCATGCCGATGAAGGCGATGAGCGACAATTCAGTGCCTGTCATCGCAAGCGCTAGCAGCGCGCCGAGTCCCGCCGAGGGCAGGGTGGAGAGAATGGTCAAAGGGTGCAGCAGGCTTTCATACAGAATGCCGAGGATGAGGTAGACGCAGACGAGCGCGGCGAGGATGAGCAGGGCCTGCCCGCTCGCGCTGTCTTCTGCTGCCTTCGCGTCGCCCGCGAAATCCGCATGGATGGAATCGGGCGGGTGTAGCCCAAGCACCGCCTCCTGCAAGGCTGCATTGGCGACCTCGAGGGGCACGCCGGGTGCGTTGGTATAGCTGATGGTGGCGGAGGCGAACTGGCCGGTGTGGTTGACTGCAACCGGCGACAGGCTGCGCTCGATATGGGCCACCGCCGAGAGGGGAATCTGTGTATTGTCAGCCCCCGTCACATAAAGGCCGGTCAGATCTTCTGGGTCGCGCTGGCGGTCGGCGGCGACATCCAGCACGACCTTGTACTGGTTGCGCGCGCCATAGATGGTTGAGACCTGTTTCTGGCTATAACCATTGGCA
This sequence comes from Beijerinckiaceae bacterium, assembly GCA_947370975.1. Taxonomy (GTDB): domain Bacteria; phylum Pseudomonadota; class Alphaproteobacteria; order Rhizobiales; family Beijerinckiaceae; genus Terripilifer. The sequence goes on along the minus strand of CANBNG010000009.1, from coordinate 36,689 downwards.
AGCGCGGTATCGATGGCGCTGATGGTAATGCCAAGCCGGGCTGCGGCCGGGCGGTCGATCACGACACGCGCTTCGAGCCCGCCCTTGTCGCGGTCAGTCGAGACATCGACAATCTCGGGCAGGGCGCGCAGGCGCTGCATGGCTTTCTGGATCCAGGCATCCACCTCTTCGGCGTTCGAGCCCCAGAGCGTGAATTGATAATTGGAGCGCGAAAAGCGGCCGCCCACGCGCACATCCTGCACGGGCGTCAAAAAGGTGCGGATGCCGGGCAGATCTGCGAGCGGCAGGCGCAGGCGGTTGATGAATTGCTGCGTCGTCTCGCCGCCGCGCAGTGCGGGGCTTTTCAGCGTGATGAACATGCGCCCGGTGTTGCTGGTAAAGCCGCTGCCGACAAAGGAGGCGGTGGCCTCTACGGCGCGGTCGGCCATGATGATCTCGGTCGCCTTCTGCTGGAGATCACGCATGGCAGGGAAGGAGACATCGCTCGCAGCCTCGGTCCAGGCAAAGACGAGGCCGATATCGTCTTGCGGCAGCGCGCCCTTGGGCAAGGTGCGGAACAGATGCACCGTGAGCCCCGTCGTCACCAGCACGGCAAGGATCGAGAGGCCTGGATGGGCGAGCGCGGGGCCAAGGCTTGCGCCATAAGCGTGACGCAGCCGTGCAAGCGCGCGCTCGAACAGGCTTGGCGCGGCGCTATCGCGGCGCAGCGTGCGCCCGCAGATCATCGGCGTGACGCTCAGCGAAACGAGCATCGAGACCGCGATGGCAAACACCATTGTGAGCGAAAATTCGCGGAAGATGCGCCCCATCAATCCCGGCATGAACAGCATCGGAATGAAGGCCGCTATCAGCGAGATGCTGATGGCCAGCACCGTGAAGCCGATCTGCCGCGCGCCCATGAGCGCTGCTTCCAGCCGCCCCATGCCAGTTTCGAGATTGCGATGGATGTTCTCGATCATGACGATGGCATCATCAACCACGAACCCAACTGCGATGATGATCGCCATGAGCGACAGCGTGTCGAGGGTGAAGCCGAAGGCCCACATCAGGATGCAGGCGCCTGCGAGCGACAGGGGCACAGTGATGCCGGCGGCCAAAGTCGCGCCCCCCTGGCGCAGGAAGAGAAACACCACTGCCATGACAAGCGCGATGGAGACGCCCAGCGTGCGCTGAAGGTCCATGATCGAGGCGCGGATCGTCACCGTGCGGTCTGTCATGATGTTGAAATTGACGCCTGCTGGCAGCCATTTATGCAGCTCGGGCAGAATGGCCTTCACGCCATCGACAGTCTCGATGACATTGGCGTCGGGTTGCTTTGTCACCTGCACGAGAACGGCGGGCTTGCCGTTATACCAGCCCGCGACGCGCGCATTGCGCACGCCCCGCTCCACCTGCGCGACATCGCCAAGGCGCACGACAGCGCCTGCGCGCGTGCGCAGAATGATATTGGCGAATGCGGCTGGTTCGCTGAGCTGGCCACTGGTTGCCAAGGTGAAAAGCCTTTGCGCGCCTTCAAAGGAACCCAGCGGCGAAATGACATTGGCCGCCGCGAGCGCCGTGCGCACATCCTCAAGCGCGACATTCATCGCCGCCAGCCGGGCCGGATCGAGCCGCACGCGAATGGCTGGTTGTTCGGAGCCGTTGATCTGCACTTCGGCGACGCCATCGATCTGCGCGATGCGCTGCGAGACAATGGTGTCAGCCAGATCGAAAAGCGTGTCGGTCGCGAGCGTGTCCGAGGTCAGCGCGATGATGAGCACGGGCTGTGCATTGGGGTTTGCCTTGCGCAGGCGCGGCTGCGAGGGCAGGTCGGCGGGGAGATCGGGCGCGGCGGCATTGATGGCCGCCTGCACGTCGCGCGCAGCCAGATCGATGCTGCGCGAGAGATCGAACTGCACCGTTACAGCGCTTGTGCCCAGCGTGCTCGACGAGGTCATTTCCGTGATGCCGGCAATCGTGCCGAGCGCCCGCTCAAGCGGGGCGGCGACGGTCGCGGCCATGGTCGAGGGATCGGCGCCCGGACGCGAGGCCATGACGCGGATGGTCGGGAATTCGACATTGGGAAGGCTGGCGACGGGCAGAAACATATAAGCGACGAGGCCGGCCATGATGAGGCCAGCGGAAAGAAGCGAGGTGCCGATCGGCCTGCGGATGAAGAGGGCGGAAAAGCCGCTCATCCCACGCTCTCCGTCTCGCGCCTGGACGCGCGCCGGGCCTTTGCGCGCAGCCGGTCGACGGCCAGATAGATCACGGGCGTCGTGTAGAGCGTCAGCAATTGGCTGAGCAACAAGCCGCCGATGATGGTGACGCCGAGCGGTATGCGCAATTCACTGCCCGGACCCGTGGCAAGCGCCAGCGGCAGCGCGCCAAACAGGGCTGCGAGCGTCGTCATCATGATCGGGCGAAACCGCAGGCGGCAGGCGCGCAGGATTGCCTCATCGGCCGTGAGCCCTTCCTCGCGCTCGGCCTGAAGCGCGAAGTCGATCATCATGATCGCGTTTTTCTTCACGATCCCCATGAGAAGGATGATGCCGATCAGCGCGACAATCGAGAGATCCTGTCCGGTCAGGATCAGCGCCAGCAGCGCGCCCACGCCCGCCGAGGGCAGGGTGGTGAGAATGGTGAAAGGGTGGGCGAGGCTCTCATAGAGCACGCCAAGCACGATATAGATCGTCACCACCGCCGCGAGGATCAGCCAGGGCTGTGTTGCCAGCGAGCGCGAGAATTCAGCCGCATCCGCGCTGAAGGAGCCGATGATCGAGCCGGGTAATCCGATATCGGCCTCGGCGCGGCGGATCTCGTCCACAGCCTCCCCCAGAGCCGCATCGGGCGCGAGATCGAAACTGATGGGGGCCGCCGGGAACTGGTCGAGATGGGCAATCGAGAGCGGGCCGGTGGTGCGTGTGATCGTGGCGATGGTCTCGAGCTGCACCTGCGCGCCGCCAGCGCCAGTGAGAAACAATTTATTGAGCGCCGACGGATCGTTCTGATAGGCGGGCGCGGCTTCTAGGACCACGCGATATTGGTTCGATTGCGCATAGATGGTCGAGATCTGGCGTTGGCCGAAGGCATTGTAGAGCGTGTCGTCGATATGCTGGAGACTAATGCCCAGACGCCCCGCCTTCTCGCGGTCGATATCGACAAAGATGCGCAGGCCGCCCTCGTTGGTCTCGGTCGCAACATTGCGCAACACGCCGCCAGCCTTGAGGCGTGCGGCAAGCGCGCCCGCCCAGCGGGCAAGCTCATCGGGCTGCGTGCCTGCCAGCGTATATTGATATTGCGAACGGCTGGCGCGGGTGGAAATCTGGATGTCCTGCACCGGCTCGATGAAGATGCTCACGCCCGGCACTGTGGCTGCGCGCCGCGTCAGGCGCTCGGCAATTTCAGCAGCGCTGGCGCGCCCGCTCCGGGGCTTGAGCACGATGGTCAGGCGCGCGGTGTTGCTCGTCGGATTGAGGGGGCCGATTCCGGCAACCGAGGTGACGGCGGCAACATCCGCATCGGCCAGAAAAATCTCGCTCGCCTGTCCCTGTAGGCGCGATATTTCGCGAAACGAGGCATCGGGCGCGGCATCGAGCACAGCGACCATCACACCTGTGTCCTGCGCGGGCAGGAAGCCCTTGGGCATGAACACATAGAGTAGTGCGGTCAGCACCAACGTCCCAAACGTCAGGGCGAGCACGAGGCCGCGCGCGCGCAGGGCTGCTGCGAGGCTCCTGTCATAGACGCGCGCCATGGCTTCCATCGGCCATTGCAGAATGTCCAGCGCACGGCTTGCACGCGCAGGCTGGCCATAGCGCAGCAGCTTTGCGCAGAGCATCGGCGTGACGGTGAGCGAGATGACGGCCGAGACAATCACGACAAGGGTGAGGGTGAGCGCGAATTCGCGGAACATGCGCCCGACGATCCCGGTCATGAAAAGGAGCGGGATAAACACCGCGATCAGCGAGACGGTCAGCGAGATGATGGTGAAGCCGATCTCCCGCGCGCCATCGAGCGCTGCAGCGAGCGGGCCTTTGCCTGCTTCCAGATTGCGTTTGATGTTCTCGATCATGACGATGGCGTCATCGACGACAAAGCCCGTGCCGATGGTCAGCGCCATCAGCGACAGATTGTCGATGCTGAACCCTGCAAGCCACATTGTCGCGAAGGTCGCGACAATGGAGAGCGGCAGTGAAATGCCAGCAACCACCATGGCCCGCAGGTCGCGCAGGAACAGCAGCACAACCAGCACGACAAGAAAGATGGCAAGCGCCAGCGTCATTTGCACTTCGGCGATGGAGGTGCGGATGCTCTGCGTGCGGTCATGCACGATTTCGATCTGCGCGCCGGCGGGAATCGAACGCTGGATGCGCGGCAATTCCTGACGCAGCCTGTCGAGCGTGGTGACGACATTGGCGCCCGGTTGTTTCTGCACATCGAGAATGATGGCGTTGCGACCGCGATACCAACCGCCGACGCGGGCATTTTCCAGCCCCTCCACCACATCGGCAACATCGCGCAGCAATACCGGCGCGCGGTTGCGATAGGCCACCACAATGTTGCGATAGGAATCGGCCGCACCGATCTGGTCGTTGGCGGCAATCGTGTAGGATTGTTGCGCCCCGTCAATCGCGCCTTTCGCGCCGGCCACATTGGCGGCGGCAATCGCAATGCGCAGATCCTCAAGCCCGATGCGCATGGCGGCCAGCCGTCCAAGATCGGCCTGGATGCGGATGGCTGGCTTGATCCCGCCCTGCAGGGTCACCTGGCCGACGCCGCTGATTTCTGCCAGACGCGGCGTCATCAGCGTGTCGGCATAATCGCTGAGCACGCGCAGCGGCAGCGTGTCCGAATAGAGCGCGAGCGTGACAATCGGTGGATCGGCAGGGTTCACTTTTGAATAGGTCGGCGGATAGGGCAGGTTGCGCGGCATCGTCGCATTGGCGGCATTGATCGCCGATTGCACATCCTGCGTCGCCGCATCGATGTCGCGGCCGAGATCGAATTGCAGCGTGATCTGGCTCAAGCCAAAGGAGGATTGCGACGACATGGAGGCCAGCGCCGGAATCTGCCCGAACTGGCGTTCGAGCGGCGCGGTGAGGATGGCGACAATCGTGTCGGGATTGGCGCCGGGCAGGCGGGTTGTCACCTGAATGGTCGGGAAGTCCACCTGCGGCATGGCCGCCACCGGCAGCCGCCAATAGCCGAGAATGCCGCAGAGCAGGGCGGCGACCGCAATGAGCGCGGTGGCGACGGGACGCAGGATGAAGGGTGCGGACACGTTCATCGCGTCACCGGTCCACCGCCTCCCGCAGCTTGCGCGGGGCCACGCCCGCCTTCGCCGCGCTGGCCCCGTCTCGGCTGTGGGGTTGGCGCGGTTTGCGCGAGTGGCTGCGCCTCAGCCTCGGCCGCTTTCACGCGTGCACCCTCGGTCAGCTGCATGAAGCCGCTCGTGATAACGCGCGCGCCTTCGTCCAGCCCGCTGCGCACCACCGCAAGCTGCTCGGTCTGCCGTGCGATTGCGACGGGCCGCACCAGCGCCTTCATGTCCTCGTCAATGACATAGACGAAGGGTCCGTTGGGGCCCCGCTGCACCGCCCCGGCGGGAACAACGAGCGCCTGCCTGTCGATATCGACCTCGATCCGGATATTGATGAACTGGCCGGGCCACAATTCCTTCTGCGCATTGGCAAAGATGGCGCGGATACGGACGGTGCCGGTGGCGGGATCGACCTGGTTGTCGATGACCTCGACCTCGCCGGTCTCAAGCACGGTGGCATTGTCGGGCTCTAGCGCCAGCGTCTTGACCGGACCGCGCGCTGCCGCCGCATTGACCGCGCGCAGGTTCTGTTGTGGCATGGAGAACAGGGCGGCGATGGGCTGGACCTGGGTGATGGTGACAATGCCGCTCATATCGGATGCACGCACCACATTGCCTGCATCGACCGCGCGCAGCCCCGTGCGCCCGTCGATCGGCGCCAGAATGGTCGCGTGGTCGAGCGTGACGCGCACATTGTCGATCATCGCCTGATCGAGCTGCTGGAGCGCTTCGAGCTGGGCGACCGTGGCCCTCTGCGTGTCGAGCTGCTGGCGGGAGCCGTAATTGGCGGCGGCGAGGCGCTCGGAGCGCTCGAGATCGAGCCGTGCATTGGCGAGCTGCGCGCCGTCCTGCGCCTTCTTGGCCAGCGCCTGATCGTATTGGGCCTGATAGATGCGCGCATCGATGCGGGCCAGAACATCGCCCTTCTTCACGTCCTGTCCGTCGCGAAAGGCAATTTCAGTCAGGCGGCCATCGACTTGCGCGCGCACGAGGACGGTGTTGAGCGCCTGGATCGTTCCGACAAAATCGAGCGTGACCGGCACGTCCTGCCGCGTGACGCGGGCGGCGAGCACGGGGATATCATCCACCTTGGCCTGCTGGCGGCGACCCCGGCCCATGGCGCGCTGGGCGCTCTCCATGATGGCCCCGGTTCCGGGCAGACGAATGACGCCGAACTCATTGCCAAGAAAGAGAACGAAAGCCCCAGCAACGAGAAGGCCCGCGAGCTTGCGCCCGCGCGTCCATCGCCTGCCTGCGCCCTTGTCGGGAATTGTCGCCACCTCGTCGATCCTCCGCGCCACGCCAGCCAGGACCGATTGTGGCCGGGGCCGGTCTGGATCCGCGTCCCTGTTCTAGCCCTCCGCTCCCGGTAGCGCCATCCCGGCGGAGTCGGGAGGCGATCACGGGTGAGCGATGGGGGAGGGATGGCGTGGAGGCAAGTGGCGGTATCCGCGACGCCAGGCTGGCGGCGGCGCGTGACCTATCGCTGGCTTGGCCGCGGTTGTCGCCGCAGCCGGGAGTCGTGCACGTCAGGTGAGATTATTTGCAATCGCGGTGAAGCGCAGATTGAGGTTGGAGCCGAGCGTGCGCATTGCGCCAATACACACAATCGCGATCAGCGCTGCAATGAGGCCATATTCAATGGCCGTGGCGCCGGACTCATTGGCGATGAAGCTCTTGAGCTGGGAGATCATTTGAAAAAACCTTCTTAAAAAAACGCCCGCGTCAGAAACCCGGGTGAAACGCAACAAACAAACTCAAAACATACTCTTGCCTGCACAACACGCAAGGCGCGACATCTCGCTCATCGATGCCCGCGCGACCGTATGGGATCCGACCTGCGAGCGTCCGTCAAGACAGCTTATATATTGCCTCGTGGATGATAACGAAAGCTTTCAGCGACGGACAAAAGATCGCGTTAATTGGGTGGGGCCCAATATAATTTTATGGATCAATGACTTAAAAAAATTAGCCATTCTCCGACCTGTTGCTCAGGTCAGATTGTCCGCGACGAGCTGGAACCGCCCCATCAGCGACTGCCCCAATTGCGTAACAGCTGCAATCATGACAATGGCGATCAGTGCGGCGATCAGGCCATATTCAATGGCGGTGGCTCCGGATTGTTCGGTAAAGAAGCGCTTGATAAGAGGCAACATCTTGCAGGCCTTTTGAAATGTCACTGTACGTCAATAGTTAAAGTATACCGCAAGAAGGGGGTTTGCGCCAAGAGCCTCTCCTGTAAATTCCCTCTCCCGCGTCTTGCTTTTCGAAGATGGCGCGACCCCCAGCCCTAGCCCCTCCCCACAAGGGGGCGGGGGAAATGGCATGTGTGATTTAAACTCCCTCCCCCTTGTGGGGAGCGCCGACTCGGCGCAGCCGAGCGGGGTTGGGGTTGCGCTCTTTTTCACGCTTAGTCGGTACGCAGCAGACAGCTTCTCCCCATGGGAGAAGCTGGTGCCGAGGGCGCGTAATTTTTACTTCTTCCGCGCGGGGATCTGGATCAGCTCGGAGAGCTGTTCTTTCGTCAGCGGTGCGCTGGCATATTTGAAGGCCACTGCGTCCTGCACGATCTTGTCGAGGCCCACGATCGTGTCTGGCTCTATGGCTGCGCGCTCGAAGAAATCGTCGCGGGTGCGCAGCGCCAGTGCGGGGGAAATTTGCAGCCAGTCCGAATAGACCTTCATCACTTCGGGGTTGGTGTACATATAATCCACCGTCTCGCGATAGGCCTGCATGAAGCGCTCGATCACGTCCTTGCGGGTCTTCAGCTTGTCGACCGAGGTCGCGGTCACGCGCACCGTCTGCTCCTTGAGCGAGGTGTCATTGCCGGTCGCCAATTTCTTGATCTTGCCCTGATCCATCAGCTCGATGCCGAAGGGGGGCGCTGCCCAGCCGATATCGACCTGACCCGACATGACCTGGGTCAGCGTGGCGGACGGGCTGCCAGTCGCGGTCGGCTTCGCCTTGGTTCCCTTTTCGGCAATGAAGGCGTTTACGACGGTCTGGGTCGAGGAGCCATTGGTCGAAAACGCAATGGTCTTGCCCTCATTGCCTGAAATGCTCGTCAGGCCGGCTTCGCTGCGCGCATACCAATAGAGGTCGCCCGCGCCCGTGCTCTGCGCCCCGATGATGCGGATCGGCGCACCCTTGGAAAAGGCCCCGATGGCGCCCAGCGTGCCGATGGCGACGCCAACATCCACAGCGCCCGAAATCACGGCCTGCTGGGTCTCGCCGGAGCCCTGCGTGTAGAGAATTTCGAGTTCAAGGCCGTGCTTTTTGAAAATGCCGGCGCGCTGGCCGATTTCGGGCACGGAGGAATCCCAATTGCCGCGCTGACCGGCGGCGACTTTCACCATGTCCTGGGCATAAGCGCCAAGCTGCATCGCGAGCAGCATCGTACCCGTGGCGGCCAGACGGCCAAATGTGCCAAGCATCGTTTCACTCCCGAACTGCCGCCTTTTGGCGGTCAAGTTGCTGAATATAGCAGAAACTGGAAAAAGCGCAGCGCGCCGCTCATGGAGCGGCGACGCCCTCCATGTCGGTGTCGGGATGGGTGCCCGACAATTGCCGCCAGTCGGTGGATTTGGGTTCCACACCCTCGAAGGAGCGCAGGCGGGTGCGCTCCTGCGCGCTCATCTGCGTACCGATGGCCGGGCCGCCTGCAGCAAAGCGCTGCACGGCATCCACCATGGTGCGGCGAAACTGGACGATGGCGAGATCGCTCGCGCCCAGCCGCTCGTCGCCGCGATGGGCGATGGGGCCCATCGTCTCCCACATGGCGATATCCTGATTGGGGAAACCGCGAATGCCGGTGAAATCGCCGAGCTTTTGCGCCTGCCGGTCCTGGCCGTAATTCTGCTCGCGGCCGTGGAGCTTGCGATAGGTGGCGTCGAGATCGATGCCGAGCTGCTGGCCGGTGAACTTGCGCCAGCTTTCCTGATCGGTGCCCTCCTGCGCGCCACTGCCGTCGCTCCATGCCATCAGATAAAGGATCGAATGCTCGTCATCGACGGGCATGTTCATCTGCGTGACATTGTAGACGTTATTGGGCGGGATCAGCACATACATGGGCGCGACGAAGAGGGTCACGCGCAGGTAATCATGCGTCTGCGAATTCGCGATGGGCTTGCGGATGGCAACATAATGGAAGCCGAAGGAGGTTTCCTCGGCCTGCAGGCGCGGCGACTTGTCGGTCGAGGGCCGCTGCCAGGATGTGCCTGTGGCCGTGGAGCCCGCGACCTTGGCCGGCGGCATGTCGGTTGAATGCAGGCTGGAGGAATGCGCGCTGTCGATAGCGCCCTCGAGGCATTGCGCCCAATTGGCGTTGACGTGGACTTTCAGGATGCTCACGCGCGCCTTTTCGCTCGGTGCGAAAATGGGCGGTTCAAACTCCGGCATTGTTTCGGCCGGGCCCATATAGACCCAGACAAAGCCACCGGCCTCGCGCACGGGATAGGCCTTGTGCTTCACCTTTTCGGCAAGGCCAGAGCCTGCGGGCTCCGAGGACATTTCGAGCACATTGCCCTCCACGTCCATTTTCCAGCCATGATAGAGACAGCGCAGGCCGCATTCCTCGTTGCGCCCGTAAAAGAGCGAGGCGCGGCGATGGGGGCAGAGCTCGTCCATCACGCCGACACGTCCGTCCGTATCGCGGAAGGCCACGAGATTCTCGCCCAAAATCCGCACGCGCACAGGATCGCAGTCGGGTGCGGGCACTTCCTCGCTGAGGCAGGCGGGTAGCCAATAGCGCCGCATCATCTGGCCCATCGGGGCGTCGCCCTCGACCCGGCACAGGAGATCGTTCTCGTGATCGGTCAGCATCAGCGTTTCCTCGGATGTGCCAGGGCTGTTCTGCCCGCAAGGCTTATTTGTCTTAGTCATCTAAAATGATAGAGGACATGCCCTCTGTCGAGTGCTTTTCCGCATGTGGGGTGCATCTCTTTCAGGGTAAAGTATTGGCGTGAACAAAGCCCGTCCAAGGGCGACCCGAGGGAGGATCAGATGAGACTGTCAGGCAAGGTGGCGATCGTCACGGGTGGCGCGCGGGGTATTGGCGCGGCGTTCTGCGAGGCTCTGGCCCGCGAGGGCGCATCCATTGTTGTAGCCGATGTGCTCGACGGGCAGCCCGTGGTGGACCGCATCACGGGGGCCGGCGGCAGGGCTTTTTATTGCCGGACCGATGTGGCCGACCGCGCCTCCGTCACTGGGTTGGCGCAGGCGGCGGTCGAGGTCTTCGGCAAGATCGACATTCTCGTCAATAATGCCGCGATTTTCGCGAGCCTCGTGAAGAAGTCGTTTCTCGATATCGAGAGTGACGAATGGGATGGCTTGATGGCGGTCAATCTGCGCGGGCCGTTTGAATGCGCGCGCGCTGTTGCGCCTTTCATGATCGCCGCGAAATCCGGGCGCATTATCAACATTGCCTCGGGCACGGCCTTCAAGGGCGTGCAGGGAATGTTGCATTACGTGACGTCAAAGGGCGGCGTTGTCGCCATGACGCGCTGTCTCGCGCGCGAGCTTGGGCCTCACAATGTGGTCGTTAACGCCATTGCGCCGGGCCTGACCATGAGTGAAGCCATTGCCGACAATCCGGCCTGGAGCGGCAAGGCGGCACAGCCAACCGTGATGAGCCGCGCTTTGCAGCGCGATCAGGCGCCTGACGATCTCACTGGCGCGCTGGTGTTTCTTGCAAGCGACGAGAGCGCCTTCATGACCGGCCAGACGATGGTCGTTGATGGCGGCGCCGTGATGCGCTGACGCGCGCGCCTCAGGGCACTTCGTCCAGATGAGGCGCGCCGTGCCCTGCGAGCTCGCGTGTCGAGGGCATCTTGCGCTGCGTCTGGGCCATCTCCAGCTCGTCACGGGCAAGGTTGGCCACCATGAGCAGCAGGGTGCGTCGCGTCGCCTCGATATCCTCGGGGGGCGCGCCTGCAAGCGCGACGCGATTGACCTCTTCGGCCAGCGGCACCAGTCGATCGCGCAGCGCAAGGCCCTTTTCGGTAAGGAAAATATAGACCTTCTTCTTGCTGTCGGGCTGCTGGCGGCGCGTCACATAACCGAGCCGCTCCATGGCTTTGATCGCCGAGAAAGCGGTCGGGGCCATCAAGCCAGCCTCGTCGCTGAGGCGGCTCAGCGTCAGTCCGTCATTTTCCCAGAGAATGCGCAGAAACACCCAGTGGCCAAAGGAAACGGCATGTTCGCTGAGCCGCATCTGGAAGGCGCGGGTGAGGCCGCGCCAGGTATCCTTGACGAGATGGGCGAGCCTGTCGTTGGGGCCACGTGTCTGCCAATGCCTGAGAATTGCCCGTGTTGTGACTTCGTGCTCGTCCGAATTGCTCAAAACACGCATTCCTCTTGGATAAGTTGACGCCTGTGTGCAAAAAGCTGCGGAAAATCGGCACAAAGCACCACTTGCCTGGTCTGACGATTTATATTGTACCCAACGGGCGAGCGCCCGTCTGATTCGCGAAGGGGAGTTTACTCATGGCAAAAGCTGCCGTTAAAGCCGCACCTAAGGCAGCCAAGGCTGCACCGAAAGCCGCAGCCAAGGCTGCTGCACCCAAGGCCGCTGCCAAGGTTGCCGCACCCAAGGCTGCTGCCAAGGTTGCCGCACCGAAGGCTGCTGCAAAGGCTGCACCCAAGGCGAAGGCTGCCACCGCCACCAAGGCTGCGGCAACCGTCACCGTCAAGCATATCGCTGCCCTGATCGCCGAGGCGCATGAGCTGCCCAAGCGCCAGGCTGAAGCGATGATCATCGAGATCGTCGAGATCATCACGAAGAACCTCAAGAAGGGCAACCGCGTCCGCATCGGCGGCCTCGGCATCCTGCAGGTTCGCAAGCGCGCCGCCCGCATGGGCCGCAACCCTGCCACCGGCGAAGCAATCAAGATCAAGGCGTCCAAGAAGGTCGCATTCCGCGCCCTCAAGGAGCTAAAGGAATCGATCTGAGCGTTTTAAACGCTTCAGAGATTCGATCAGGCCGGCCCCGGTAATTCACCGGGCCGGCTTTTTTGTATTTGCCAAGCTTCATTTTAATCTGCAGGCGCGGAAGTTATGCGCTAAGGCATTCTGAAATATAAAGAATTTTATAAGGCAGCCATAATTTCGCTTTGCAGCAAGCGCTCACTTCGTGCTCCCTTGCAAGAGCAGCGCGCGGCAAGAAACCCGCGGATTCGAGGAGGCTCCTAGTGTTGAAAGCTCTGGCGAATGGCTTTCCGGCCAGCCTTTTTCTTTGGTATCTGATCTATCTCGCGGCGATGTTTCTGCTGCGCGGATGAAGGCGGCGACCCTTGCGGGCCGCCGTTTTATTGTGTCATACGACCTGATTGTAATAGGTCAGGTCGATGTAGCGGGCCGGATCGGTCAGCTTGGCGCCTGTGCCATATTTCGAGCGCAGCGCGAGCACCTGATCGACGCCATCCATCAGCATGGCGGCCTTGGGGGTAAGGCCCGAGCGCGGCGACAGCAGGCTGTTCATCACAGCGCCGGCGACGGGCGGCTTGATCTCCGGCATACGCTCGAGAAGGATCTTGGTGGCTTCCTCGCGATTGGCGGGGTCGAGCGTCCAGGCGAGGCCCGCCAGATAGCCCTTGATATAGCCCTTGAGCGCTTCCGGGTTGGCGGAGGCCCACGCGCGGCTCGCGGCAAAGGAGCCGCCCTGATAGGCCGCAAGCATATTGCTGGACGTATCGAGAACCTTGAAGCCCTGGTTGCGCGCAATGCTCGTGAAGGGCTCGATCGTCAGCGTGCCGACATGCGTGCCGGCCTTGACCGATTCCCAACGCTGGGGCGTCGCGCCGACGGCGATCATGGAATAGTCGTCCTTGGTCAGGCCGTTCTTTTCCAGCATTTCATAAAGCACGAAGGCAAAGCCCGTGGAGAGCGCGTCGAGCGCCAGCGACTTGCCCTTGAGATCGGCATAGGTGGCGATGTCGGGCGCGGTCACGAAGGCGAGCTCGACCTGGGTTGCGCCCATGAAGGCGAAGAAGTCGGGCGTGGTGGGTAGCTTTACCGCGCCCTGGCCTTCCTGATAGGCGACGACATTGTCGAAAGCGGTGCCCGCGATCTGGAATTTCCCGGCGGCGAGATTTTCGGCCTGGAAGGCGGAGCTCGGCGTGGTGGTGAGATTGACGCTGACGCCGGCCTGTTCAAACAGGCCCTTTTCCTGCGCCACGAAGATCGGCAGGTTCGGCGCGCCGGGGAAGCAGATGATGTCGATATTGGTGGTCATGGTTTGTCTCCCTGTGTCTTGAACCCTCCCCCTTGTGGGGAGGGCGACTCAGCCTGAAAGGCTGAGCGGGTGGGGGTCGTGAGGCCTGCGCCATCAACAAGATTGAAGCGACGAATGCAGACGACTGAAAGGCCTCGCGACCCCCACCCCTAGCCCCTCCCCACAAGGGGGCGGGGGACTGCACTCGTCACGCGTGAGTTTTCAAGCCGCTGTTTTCTTCTGCGCGTCCTGAATTGTCTGCCAGATACGGAAGGGCGTGGTCGGCATGGTAATGTCACGCACACCATAGACCTTCAAGGCATCGACGACGGCATTGACGATGGCTGACAGGGCAGGGGTGGTGCCGCCCTCGCCGCCGGCCTTGATGCCCAGCGGATTGGTCGGCGACAGGACTTGCGCGATTTCCGTGCGGAAGGAGGGCAGGTTGTCCGAGCGCGGCATGCCGTAATCCATGAAGGAGCCCGCGAGCGGCTGCCCGGAATCCTTGTCGATCTCGAACAATTCCCACATCGCCTGGCCGACGCCCTGCGCAATGCCGCCATGTGTCTGGCCGTGGACGATCAGCGGATTGATGCAACGTCCCACGTCATCGACCGTGGCGTAGCGCTTGATGTCGATCCAGCCGGTCGCGGGGTCGATCTCGACTTCGCAGACGGCTGCGCCATTGGGGAACACCGGCTCATGCATTTCATTGGTGAGGCCGATGCTCAGGCCATCGGCGAGATCATCGGGCAGGACGGACTTTGCGGCTTCTCTGGCCAGCTCGAACATCGAGAAGGTGCGGTTGGTCGCGGCGTGGTGGAAGCGCCCGTCCTCGAAGGTGATTTCGTCCGCGCTCTTGCCGAGCCGATGGGCTGCGATCTGCTTGCCCTTTTCGATGAGCAGCGTGCTGGCTTTCGAAATCACGGTGCCGGCATGGCGCATCGAGCGGCCCGAATGCGAGCCGCCGCCCACTTTCACAATATCTGTGTCGCCCAGGATGATCGTGACGGTCTCGACCGGCACGTGGCAGAGGTCGGCGACAACCTGCGCAAAGCTCGTCTCGTGTCCCTGACCCGATGGCTGCGTGCCGATGACGCAGGACACCTTGCCCTCCGGATGGATGGTGATTTCCGTGCGCTCACGCGGCGAGCCGATCGAGGATTCGACGTAATTGACGATGCTCACGCCATAGAGCTTGCCGCGCGCCTTGGCCTCGGCGCGGCGTGCATCCGAGCCCTTGCAATCGGCAATATCCATCACCCAATCGAGGTTCTTTTCATATTCGCCGCTGTCGTAGGTCGCGCCGACGGCATTGGTGAAAGGGAACTGGTCGGGGCGCACAAGGTTCTTGCGGCGCAGCTCGACCCTGTCAAAGCCAAGTTCGGTCGCGGCTGTGTCGATGATGCGCTCGATGATGAAATTCACCTCCGGGCGGCCTGACGACCGATAGGCCTGCGTCGGCACCGTATTGGTGAAGACGGCGCGCGCGCGCAGCGTCGCGTAGGGAATATCGTATGAGCCCGTGATGAGGCCCGAGCCCTTGCCGAGCGGCGAGAGCGAGACGCAGCGCGAACCGGCATTGCTCATATTGTCGGAGCGCATGGCGAGGAACTTGCCATCCTTGTCCAGCGCCAGCTCGACTTTCACGGCGAGATCGCGGCCCTGATAATCGGTGAGGAAAGCTTCCGAGCGCGAGATCGTGTTCTTGACCGCGCGGCCCACCTTCTTCGCGGCCCACATGACGAGGCCATATTCGACATAGACGCGGTTCTTGGTGCCGAAATTGCCGCCGACATCGAAGGTCAGCACGCGCACCTGATCGGGCTCGACGCCCAGCACACTGGCCAGCTCATGCTTCTGGCGCACCGCGCCGCCGCCCCCGCAATGGAGCAGGTAGCGGCCGGTCTGCGCATCGTAATCGCCGAGCGCCGAACGCGGCTCAATGGTGACGCCCGTCACGCGCGGAATGTAGATGTCCATCTTCACGCTATGGGCGGCCTGCGCGAAAGCGCGGTCCGTGCCCTCGACGTCGCCGAACACCGTGTCGACAAAGCAATTGTCAGGCACTTCATCCCAGACAGCGGCATGGCCCGGCTGGATGGAGAGACGCTGATCGGAGACCCAGGGCAGCACCTCGTAATCGACCTCGACGGCTTCCGCCGCGTCCTGCGCCTGCGCTTCGGTCTCGGCGACGACCATGGCGACCGCCTCACCCACGTGGCGCGCCTTGTCGGCGGGCATCAGCATGTGCGGGCCGATGAAGATCGGCGTGCCGCCCGGGCCCGCCAGCTTCATGTCATATTTTGTCTTGGGGATCGGGTCGTGCGGAATGGGCTTGAGCGCATCGGCGGCAATATCCTTGCCGGTGAAGACGCCGAGTACGCCCGGCATGGCGAGCGCGGCAGCGCTGTCGATGCCAAGGATGCGTGCATGGGGATGGGGCGAACGCACCATCACGGCATAGGCCTGGCCGGGAATGGCGAAATCGTCCGTGAAACGTCCCTGTCCACGCAGGAGCCGAGCATCCTCGTTGCGGGCCATCGGCTTGCCAATGGAGGAGAATTCCGGGTTTTCGATCTTGCTCATGCCCTACGCATCCCTTGCGCCTGTATCCGCGTCCCGGCGTGACCGAAAAGGAGCGCCGTCGGAGCCGCGATCTGGTTGCCTCGCTAAACTAAGGTCTATAACAAAGCAACCGAACCGGCGCTTCAAGCTCTGTCCAGGCCGGTCGGAGGGTTGACCATTATGAGTGTTGAACAGGCCCGTAGCGCTCCCGCCGATTTCCAGGAACACCTCGCCAACCTTGAGGCGCGCGGTCTTCTGGTGCGGATCGACCGGCCGATCAACAAGGACACCGAGCTGCATCCGTTGATGCGCTGGCAATTTGTCGGCGGCTATCCGGAGGCCGATCGCAAGGCTTTCCTCTTCACCAATGTCGTTGGCTCGAAGGGCGAGAAATACGACATGCCCGTCGTCTGCGGAGCGCTCGCCGCCTCCGACGAAATCTATGCAGCTGGCATGGGCGTGCCGGTCGAGGACCTCGGCGACATCTGGATGCACGCCATCGATCATCCGATCCCGCCGGAATTTCTCGAGGTCGCGCCCTGCCATGACGTCGTCATCACCGGCGACGAGCTGAAGCAGCCGGGCAAAGGCTTGTCGCGTCTTCCCGTGCCGATCTCCACGCCCGGCTACGACGCCGCGCCCTATCTCACCGCCACCTGCTGCGTGACGAAGGACCCGGAAACGGGCGTGCGCAACATGGGCACCTATCGCGCCGGCCTGAAGGCCGAAGACCGTCTTGGTGTGCGCATGGCCGCACGCCTTGGCGGCGCCGGTGGCTACCTGCACTGGCTGAAGTACCAGAAGATGGGCCAGCCGATGCCCATCGCCATCGTGGTGGGCTGCGCGCCTGTCGTCATGTTTACCGGGCCGCAGAAGCTCTCGACCTCGCAGGATGAAATGGCCGTCGCCGGCGGTCTTGCCGGACGTGCGCTGCGCGTCACCAAGTGCAAGACGGTCGATCTGGAAATCCCGGCTGACGCCGAGATCGTCATTGAGGGTTACGTCGATACGGAGATGCTGGAGCCGGAAGGCCCGTTCGGCGAGAGCCACGGCCATGTCGCGCTGGAAGACTTCAATATGTCGATGGTCGTCACCGCGATCACGCACAAGAAGAACGCCGTCTTCACGACCATTCTTTCCGAAGTGACGCCGAGCGAATCCTCGATCCTGAAGAAATCGGCTTACGAGGCGCTGTATTTCGCGCATCTGAAAAACCAGCTCGAAATTCGCGGCATCAAGAAGGTCGTGATGCACGAGCCGCTGACGAACCTGCGCAAGGTGCTCTTCCTGCAATTTGCGCAGGGCGCGCCGCAGACCGAAGTCTGGCGCGGACTGCAGGGCGCGGCCTCGTTGCAGGCCCAATGCGGCAAGATCGTCATTGCGGTGTCGGAGGATATCGACCCGCAGAACACCGATGCGATCTTCTGGTCGCTGGCCTATCGCGCCAATCCGATCGAGGATGTGCTGATCATTCCCCATCGCTCGGGCGGGCATGGTCCGAAATCGGGATCAGGCGGCGATTCCACGCTGCTGATGGACCTGACGCTGAAACATTCGATGCCCCCGCTGGCGCTACCCGCCAAGCCCTTCATGGAAAATTCCAGGAAGATCTGGGAAGAGCTCGGCCTGCCGCGTCTGTCGGTGAAAGCGCCCTGGCATGGCTATGACCTTGGCGACTGGAGCCCCGACTGGCAGGCTTTCGCCGATGCCGCCACCAAGGGCGACTGGGCCCAGAATGGCGAGGATACCTTTGCGCGCCGTCGCGCGGGCCTGAAGCCCGAGACGCCCGTGCGCAATGTCGAAGGCAAGGGCAAGACTGCGCCCAAGGACTCTCACTAAGGTGAGTGCTGTGGAGACAAGCATGAAAAACGTCACGCTCACGATCAACGGGCAGAAGGTGACGGCGGATGTCGAAAGCCGCACGCTGCTGGTGAAATTCCTGCGCGAACATTTGCGGCTGACCGGCACCCATGTCGGCTGCGACACAACCCAATGCGGCGCTTGCACCATTCTGTTCAACGGCGATGCCGTAAAGTCCTGCACCATGCTTGTGGTGCAGGCCGATGGCGGCGAGATCACCACGATTGAAGGCGTGGCGCAGGGCGAAACGTTGCATCCCTTGCAGGAAGCTTTCCACGTGCATCATGGCCTGCAGTGCGGCTTCTGCACGCCAGGCATGGTGATGCGCGGGCTTGATCTGCTCGCGAAAAACCCAAAGCCGACCGAGGACGAGATCCGCCACGAGATGGAGGGCAATCTCTGCCGCTGCACCGGCTATCACAATATTGTCGCCGCCATTCAGGCTGCTTCCGGGCAGACGCCCGTCGGGCATTGAGGAGGCTGCACCATGTATGAATTCGATTATCACCGCGCAGCTTCCGTTGCCGATGCCGTTGCTGAACTCGGACGCGTGTCCGACAGCAAGGTGCTGGCCGGCGGCATGACCCTGCTGCCGACCTGCAAGATGCGCCTGGCTCACCCCAGTGAACTCGTCGACCTCGGCGCGATTGCCGCGCTCAAGGGCATCGAGATTACCGATGCTCACGTCACCATTGGCGCGATGACGCGCCATGCCGATGTCGCCAATTCAGCCGCGCTGAAGGCGGCTCTGCCAGCGCTTTGCGTGCTGGCGGGCGGTATCGGCGATGCGCAGGTGCGCAACCGCGGAACGATGGGCGGCTCTGTCGCCAATAACGATCCGGCGGCCGATTATCCCGCCGCCTGCCTTGGCCTTGGCGCGACCATCGTCACCGACCGTCGCGAGGTCGCGGCGGACGATTATTTTCAAGGGCTTTTCGCAACGGCGCTGGAGGACGACGAGATCATCACCGCGATCCGCTTTCCGCGTCCTGCCTGCGCCGCTTATGTGAAGTTCAAGAACCCGGCCTCGCGCTATGCGACGGTGGGTGTCTTGGTGGCGCGTTTCAACGACGGCGTGCGCGTCGCCGTGACGGGGGCGGGGTCTGATGGCGTATTCCGCGCCAGCGACATCGAGCAGGCGCTGAGCGCCGACTTCTCGCCAGCCGCAGCGTCCGCGATAACGGTCTCGCCGGACGGCATCGCGTCCGACATGCACGGCAGCGCGGAATACCGCGCACATTTGATCCCGATCCTCGCCGCGCGAGCGGTCGGGGCTTGCAGGTAAACTCAGCCTCGTCATTGCGAGGAGCGAAGCGACGCGGCAATCCATCTCGCGGCAGCCGTGGATTGCCACGTCGCCTTCGGCTCCTCGCAATGACGAAACCAACGGAGGGCGTCATGCTCAAGAAATTCGCCGCAACCGCCATTTTCGCCGCACTCGCCACATCCGCCACCGCCCAGAGCTTCGACGCAGCGTCCTTTTACAAGGGCAAGACTGTCACCATTCTCGTGGCCTCCTCGACGGGTGGCGGGCTCGACACTTACGCGCGTCTCGTTGGGCGCCATTTCCAGAAGCACATTCCCGGCAATCCGACGGTCATCGTGCAGAACATGCCGGGCGCGGGCGGCAATATTGTCGCCAGCCATCTCTATAATATCGCGCCCAAGGACGGCACGATGATGGGCGTGACCTTCCCGAGCGTGATCGTCGATCCGCTGCTGACCGAGGGCGTGCAGCGCGGCTATGACGCGACCAAGTTCAACTATGTCGGCAACGCCCATTCTGAAGTGCTCGTCTGCGTGCTGCGCAAGGATGCCGGCGTCTCGAAGCTGGAAGATCTCCGCACCAAGGAGCTCATCATTGGCGCGACCGCGCCCGGCAGCACGACCGCCGACTTCCCCAAGATCGCCAATGGTGTTCTTGATACCAAGCTGAAGCTCGTCGCAGGCTACAAGGGCTCGCGCGAAGTGACGATGGGCATCGAGAGTGGCGAAGTGCAGGGCATTTGCGGCCTCGGTTTCTCGACCGTGAAGGTGCAATATCCCGACATTCTGACCGGCAATCCCTTCGCGCGCATTTTTGCGCAGGAAGACATGACCGGCCATCCCGTGCTCAACGCCGCCGGCGTGCCGCTGATGATTTCGCTCGCGCGCAACGATGACGAGCGTGCGGCCATGCAGATGTTCTACGGACAGAATGCCTTCGCGCGGCCCTTCATCCTGCCGCCCAATGTCGCGCCCGAACGCGTCGCCGTGGTGCGCAAGGCTTTCGACGAAACGATGGCCGATCCCGACCTGCTGGCCGATGCCGACAAGATGACGATCGATGTCGTACCCAGCAACGGTCTCGCCGTGCAGAAAATCGTGGCCGACATGTATGCGACGCCGCCCTCGGTGATCGAACGCGTGAAGGCAGCGCTGGCGCGCTCGAAGTAAGCAGCGTCTCCCTCTCCAAATTGGAGAGGGAGATTTCGCCTCTCTCGCGTGCCGTCATGACGACGAGCAGCGAAGCAATCCAGAGGCTGCGTGTTGCCAGATGGATTGCCGCGTCGCTGCGCTCCTCGCAATGACGATCAGAGTATCTCGCGCAGTTTGCCGGCGATCACATCGGGCACTTCCATTGGCGACAGATGCCGCGCGCCGGGGATCACGCTCATCGTGGAGCCCTTGATGCCGCGGTGCATCTCTTCGGCCATGGCGGGCGGCGTTGCGTAATCCTCTTCGCCCACAGCGATGCGCGTCGGCACGTTGATGCTGGCGAGACCTGCGCGCATGTCAGCATGGCCGAGCAGCAGGCATGATGCGTGATAGGCGTGCGGCTCGTTTGCCACGAAGACATCGACGCATTGCTGCACGACATCGGGATGCTCGGCGTTGAATTTGTCCGAGAACCAGCGCGTCTTCTGGAAGGGGATGAGCACCGAGAGGCCGCCCGACACGCCCTTTTCGGCGCGCTCTTCCCAGGCGGCGAGATCATTGTAGCAAGCCGTCGTGTCGAACAGGCCGAGGCTTTTCACGCGCTCGGGATGGCGGATTGCAAAGGCGAGCGTCACGCAGCCGCCCATCGAGCAGCCGCCGATCGTCGCCTGCTTCCAGCCGATGGCGTCCATGACGTCGGCGAGGTCGTCTGCAAATTGCTCGACGGAATAGGGGCCCTTCGGCTTGTCCGACTTGCCGTGACCGCGGCAATCGATCACCAGTACGGCGGCCTCATGCGCAAGCTTTTCTGCGACAGGCATCCAGAAGGCGCGGTCCATCGCCAGCGAATGAATCAAAGCGACTTTTTTCGGCGCATTGGCGTCGCCGAGGATCGTATAGCCGAGGCGCGTGCCGTCACGTGTTGTTGCGAACATGTCCGTCCAATGGGTTCGAGGATCATCTTCGCCGCGGGGCGAAGCTGGCATCTGATTAGCAGAAAGTTGCAGGCGCGGTCACCCCGCAACCATGCGCCGGACTAGTCCAGAATTTCATCGCGCCGTGCCGAGAAATGATAGCGCGGGATCGTGTCGAGATCGGTCCCGGTCATGCGTAGCACCCAGGCGTCCAGTGGATGCGCGGTCGAGTGGATTGTGCCGGGCCCATAGGCTTTGGTTTCCCCCGCCTTCAGCGCGTAACGGTCGCCTGCCTTGAGCACGGCTCGCTCTTCCTCGGGCGGGTTCACGCGCGTCCATTCGGTCATGTCGGTGTGATTGGTGACATTGGCATAGATCGCCCAGGACGCGCCGTGATCGTGCGGCTTGCCCGATTTTCCGCCCTTCTGGACATGGGCGAAAAGATAGAAGCCGGTCTCGGGGTCATGCAGCAATTCGCGTTTGCCCGGCGGGTCGTCCGCACTGAAGGCAAAGGCAACGAAATCGGGATCGGCGACGAGGAGTGCGAGGCCCGTGGCCATGCGCTCGAGCGCAATGTCGAGCGGCTGCTCGGCCAGAATACGGCTGCTCTGTCTGCCGAAATGTTCCAGTGCCCGCGTCATGTCCTGATCCTCCCATATTTTGTTGGCTTGAGGATATCCCCTCCTGTCCAAGGGCAGCAAGAGCGGAACAAAGACGGAAATCGTGAGTTTCATGCCCAGTCGGCACTCGAATGGGGTCAATGGGCATGAGCAACACGACGTCGGGCACAACAGGCGTTCTCGAATCGGCCCGCATTGCTGCAGCTGAAGTCGGACTTGATCCGGCGAGGCTCGCGCAAGATGTCGGCGCCAAGCTCAAGGATGCTGCGGAAGCGCAGAAGAGCGCGGGCGTGGAAAAGGTCATGGGCGTGGCCCGGGCCATTCGCTCGGCCGCCGGAAATATCGAGGAGGAATCGCCCGAAGTCGCGCGCTATGTGCGGGGTGCTGCCTCCAGCCTTGAAGGGTTCACGCGCGATCTCGATGCGCGCTCGGTTGATGATCTGGGCCAGGCCGTGGTCGATATGGCGCGGCGCAGTCCGGGGGTATTTTTCGCGGGCTCCATGCTGGCGGGCTTTGCCCTGTTTCGCTTTCTCAATGCCGCACAGGGGGGCGCAGGCGGCATGCAGAGGCCAGCTTTCTCCACGCGCCGAAATGCAAGTCTCACAAATCCCGGCGCAAGCGCCAACCTGCAGGGCAGAGGTGATTCATGACGGGCGATACGCGGCGATCCACCATCGAACTCATTTCGGACGCCTTCAGCGAGGCCACGGGCCTGGTTTCCACCGAAGCCAGGCTGCTGCGCGCTGAAATGAACCAGAAGATCAATCACACGGTCGCAGCCATCGGCATGATGGTGATGGCGGCGGTGTTCATGATCGGCGCGCTGATGCTGCTGTTGCAGACGGGCGTTGTGTATCTCGTGCAGACTGGCTTTTCGCCGCTGGCGTCGAGCATCGCCATGGGCATTGTCTCGGCGCTGATCGGGCTCGTGCTGTTTCTGGCGGGCAAGAGAGCGCTTGCGCCCGAGAACATGGCGCCCCAGCGCGCGCTTGAACAGATCAATCGCGATGTCTCCATGGCCCGCCAGGTCGCGTCAGGACGTTAAACCCGCGCTGCCGCAAGCCTGCGGCGGATTTCTTTCCCGTGAGACACAGGTGCCAAGATGACCAATATCGGCGCACAGATGCGTGATAATCCACTGCCGCTTCTTCTTATCGGCACGGGCCTCGGGCTCATGATCAGCCGCAGCTTTCGCCATGATGGCTATTACGGCGGCTATGGTCTCTATCGCGACGATACGGAGGGCGATCTGATACGGCGTGTGGCCGACCCCACAGCTGGCTTTGGCTATGATGCGGATGAGTATCGCACGCGGCGCTCCTCCTCTGCACGCGGACCGATTTCGGAGCAGGCGGCGGCTTTGCGTGACAATGTGGCGGAGAGCATGTCGTCGGCCTCCGAGATGTTTGTCGAAGGCGTCTCGGACCTCAGCGACCGCGCGAGCGATGTTTCGCAGCGCGCCCGCTCCGGTCTTTCGATGCTCGCCTCCGAACAGCCACTTGTGCTTGGCGCTCTGGGCCTTCTGGCAGGCGCTGCGCTTGCCGCCATGCTGCCGCGCACGCAGATGGAAGATGAATATATGGGCGATGCCGCACGGCGACTGCGCGACGAGGCGCGCTCCTCCGCATCCGATACGATCGAGCGCGCCAAACATGCCGCGAGCAAAGCGGCAGATGTCGCAAGCCGTGAATTTTCCGCTGAGCCGGAAAGCCACGCAAGCGGCGGTCCTTCGCCGACACAAGGTTCCCACGCGACGCCGGGCGCATCTGCGCTTGGCGTGTCGTCAGGTTCGGGCGGCGCGCGCCCCTCCGAAACGATTTCGGCGGGCATGGGTCATCGCGACACCTCGCGCAGCGGTGCTTGACGCGCGCTTCAGCTTCCGCCTCTTTCGTGAGGTGGAAGGGGAGCCATGCCAGACGATTCCTTCATCTTGCGAGCGGGCGGTTCAAGCGCCCGCTTTTTTGCGCTTGGCGCAGAATGTCGCGCGTGGAGCGTGAATGGAAACGCACGCCTGTGGTCGGGCGAGGCCGATATCTGGCCCGGTGTGTCACCGCTGCTCTTTCCCACATGTGGCTGGTCGCGCGGGGGCGCAATCCGCATTGGCGACACGCGTTATGACATGCCCGTGCATGGCTTTGCCGCGCAGTCGCATTTTGTGCCCACGCAGACGCGCGACGATGAAATCTGTTTTTCCCTTTGCGATGACGCGGCGACGCGAGGCTTCTATCCCTTCGCCTTTCGCCTGAGCGTGACCTGGCGGCTCACCGCCCAGTCGCTGCATGCCGAGATTGGCGTCGAGAACCGGGGCGATGACCCGATGCCCTATGCCTGCGGGCTGCATCCGGGCTTTGTCTGGCGCCATGGCGATGGCTCCCATCGCTTTGTCTTTGGCGCGCAGGAACGCGCGGAAGTGCCGATCATCGCGCCGGGCGGGCTGTTTTCGCCGCGCCGTCGCCCCGTGCCGCTCAAGAGCTGCCAGCTCGATCTCATCCCGGATCTCTTTGCCGCCGAAGCCTTGTGCTTCCTCGATACCAAAAGCCGGAGCTTTTCCTTCGAGGGGCCAAAGGGGCGGCTCACGATTGACGCGCCCGACTTCCCCCATCTGGTCCTCTGGAACAAGGAGAGCGCGCCTTTTATCGCCATCGAATCCTGGACCGGGACCGGCGATCTTGAGGGTTTTGAGGGCGATTTCCACACGCGGCCCTCGATGATTCACCTCGCAGCAGGGGCGATGCGGCGTCATCGGCTCTGCTACACATGGCAAGAGCTTGGCACGGGTGGCACGAGCCCCTAAAAGAGCGGCTTCTGGCCCTTTCAGGAGATCATGCGCATGACTTTTCTCATCAAGTCCGAAAGTGGTGCGCTCATCATCGATGGCAAGGCGGTTGCCGCCGGTGTTCTGGAAGGTGTGGCGACTGAGGTTGCAGCGCTCGGCCTCAAGCCCGGGCTTGCCGTCGTGCTGGTGGGTGAAGATCCCGCAAGCCAGGTCTATGTGAAATCCAAGGGCAGGGCTGCGGAGACCTGCGGCTTTCATTCCGTGCAGCACACGCTGCCACGCGAGACCACGCAGGCCGATCTCATCGCCCTCGTGCAGACACTCAATGCCGATCCGGCGATTCACGGCATTCTCGTGCAATTGCCGCTGCCGCCCCAGATCGATTCCCAGCTCGTGCTGGAAACCATTTCGCCGGCAAAGGATGTCGATGGCTTTCATCCGGTGAATGCCGGCCTGCTCGCCATCGGGGATCGCAAGCGCGCGCTCGTGCCTTGCACGCCGGCTGGCTCGCTCATTCTGTTGCAGACGGCCGCCAAGGAACTCGGCATTTCAATTGCTGGTCTCGATGCTGTGGTGGTGGGGCGCTCCAATATTGTGGGCAAGCCGATGGCGCAATTGCTGCTGGCCGAGAGTGCGACGGTGACGATTGCCCATTCGCGCACGCGCGATCTCGCCGGCGTCATTGCGCGCGCCGATATTGTCGTTGCCGCCGTCGGCATTCCTGAAATGATCAAGGGCGCATGGATCAAGCCCGGCGCAATTGTCATCGATGTCGGCATCAATCGGGTGGCGGGCGAGGGGCTCACGGCGCAGGGCCAGCCCAAGACCCGCCTCGTCGGCGATGTCGAGTTTGCAGCTGCTGCCGCGCGCGCTGCCGCCATCACGCCGGTGCCCGGCGGCGTTGGCCCGATGACCATTGCCATGCTGATGTCCAACACGCTGAGTGCGGCGCGGCGCAAGGCTTGATGCGCGGCGCGTGCTCGCGCATCCTGTAATGACCTTGCGAGAATGGGGCTGACCTGATTGGACGCGCAAAAGCCTCTTCTTCGCATCGAGCGCGTCTCGAAAAGCTATGGCGAGGTCACAGCACTTCGTGAGCTGAGCCTCGACATTGCGGCGAACGAATTTTTTGCGCTGCTCGGCCCATCTGGCTGTGGCAAGACCACGCTGATGCGCCTCATCGCAGGGCTTGAGAAGCCGGATGCCGGTCGTATCCTGCTCGATAGCGTGGACATCACGCATCTGCCGCCCCATCTGCGGCCGGTGAACATGATGTTCCAATCCTATGCGCTCTTTCCCCATATGAGCGTTGCCAAGAATATCGGCTTTGGCCTCGTGCAGGAAAACCTGCCGCGCAAGGAGATCGCCACGCGCGTTGCCGACATGCTGGGGCTCGTGCAAATGGAGGGGCTGGGCGAGCGCCGGCCCGATCAGCTTTCAGGTGGCCAGCGGCAGCGCGTGGCTCTGGCGCGTGCGCTCGTCAAACGGCCAAAACTTCTGCTCCTCGATGAACCCCTCGCAGCGCTCGATCGCAAGCTCAGGCATGAGACGCAATTCCAGCTGATGGCCGCGCAGCGCGATACGGGCACGAGTTTTGTCGTCGTCACGCACGATCAGGACGAAGCCATGGTGATGGCCCATCGCATGGCGGTGATGCATGCAGGCGTCATCGAACAGATCGGCACGCCGCGCCAAGTCTACGAAGAGCCTGTCTCGCGCCATGTCGCGGGCTTTGTCGGCGAGACCAATTTCTTTGACGGGCGCGTCACGCATTTCATGCCGGGCGGCGTGGAAGTGCAGACGCATTCGGGGCTCGCGCTTGAGGCTGGCTGCCGCGAGCATCCGGCACTGGGTACGCGGGTTGTCGTCTCGATACGGCCCGAAAACCTGCGTCTTGGTCCGCCGAGCCAGCTTGTCACCAATGGCGCGCCGGGCGAGATCACCGATCACGTCTTTCGCGAAGGCATGAGTTCCTGGCGCGTGCGGCTGGATGGCGGCGATATCGTGCATGTGCGCCAGCCAATTGCCGCAGGAACTGCGACATACGATCGTGGCGCGCGGGTCTTTGTGGCTTTCGCGCCTGAATGCGCGCGGGCTTTGGTGCGATGAGGCCGCTGCGCCGCCTCGTTCTCGCCATCCCGGCGCTTTGGCTGTTTGCCTTTTTTCTTGCGCCCTTTGCGCTGGTCGCAAAAATCTCTGTCTCGCGCCCGCTTGTGGCGCAGCCGCCCTATGAGCCCGTATTTTCATTGGCCGATGGCTGGCAGGGGCTGTGGGATAAGTTATCGCGCCTTACGCTCGATGCTTATGCGCTGGTCTTCTCTGATGATCTCTATCTCGACGCCTATTTATCCTCACTGCGTCTGGCAGCCATCGCGACTTTGCTCACGCTGCTCATCGGTTTTCCGCTCGCCCATGCGATGACGCGCGCGCCCCGCCAATGGCGCACGGCGCTCGTGCTGCTGGCGATTGCACCATTCTGGACGAGTTTCCTGATCCGCATTTATGCGTGGATCATGATCCTGAAAGATGAGGGCCTGCTCAATCACGCCTTGCTGTCGCTTGGCCTTATCCATGCGCCCCTGTCGATCTTTGCAACCGAGGCTGCGGTGCTGATCGGCATTGTCTATTCCTATCTGCCCTTCATGGTGCTGCCCCTTTACACCGCACTCGAGAAGCAGGATCCGGCTTTGCTCGAAGCCGCTGCCGATCTTGGCGCAACGCCCCTGCGCGCGTTCTGGCGCATCACCTGTCCTCTGGCTTGGCCGGGGATTTTTGCCGGTCTCCTGCTGGTCTTCATTCCGGCTGTGGGTGAATTCGTCATTCCCGATCTGCTGGGCGGTTCCGATACATTGATGATCGGACGCAGTCTGTGGAACGAGTTTTTTGAAAATCGCGATTGGCCCGCCGCCAGCGCGGTCGCCATTGTTCTGCTGGCCATCCTCATCGTGCCGCTGGTTCTCCACGAGCGCCAGCAGGTCAAGGAGCGCGCAGCATGAAGCGCGGCTTGCAGCCTTTTCATCTGGCCGTGCTCGCGCTGGGCTTTGGCTTTCTGTACGTGCCGATTGCGCTGCTCGTGCTCTATTCCTTCAACGCCTCGCGACTTGTCACTGTCTGGGGCGGGTTTTCGACGCATTGGTATGAGGCGCTGCTTGGCAATGAAGCGCTGTTGGCAAGCGCCTTTGTGAGTCTGCGCGTGGCGCTTGTCTCGTCCGTGCTTGCAACCATTCTTGGCACAATGGCCGCCTTTGCGCTGGTGCGTTTCGGGCGATTTTCCGGGCGCACATTGTTTGCGGGCGCGCTTTATGCGCCGCTGGTCATGCCCGAGGTGATCATCGGCCTGTCATTGCTACTGCTCTTTGTCGGGCTTGGCATCGACCGCGGCTTCTGGACGATTGTTGCAGGCCATACGACGCTCGGCCTCTGCTTTGTGACGGTCGTCGTGCAGGCACGACTTGCCACCTTCGATCGCAGCCTTGAGGAGGCGGCGATGGATCTTGGCGCGACGCCTCTTGCAACCTTTCGTGCCGTTACGCTGCCCCTCATCGCGCCTGCGATGCTGGCTGGATGTCTGCTTGCCTTCACATTGTCGCTGGATGATTTCGTGATTGCGAGTTTCACTTCGGGGCCGGGCTCGACCACTTTGCCGATGCGCATTTACGCGCAGGTGCGCCTTGGCGTGACGCCCGAGGTGAATGCGATTTCAACGCTCCTGATCGGCTTTGTCGGCTTTATCCTGCTGGGCGCTGCTGCGATCAACCGTCTGCGCAAGCCTCAAGGATCTGGCTGATCGCCCTGGGGCGCAGGCACGATCTTCTCAAGGGCGCGTAGCAGGGGAGCGGCTGCTTCCGAGCGGCGGATCAGGCTGTCCTTGTCAAAAATGAGGGCTGGATCATCCCACGAGCCGCGGATTTCCATCAGCAATTGCGGGCTGTTTTCGCGTGCACCCGCAGCCGGGCCCGATTGTCGCGCCATGGCGCGCAGGCGCATCGTGCGGTCGGCAAGCGAGGCATTGCCAGTAACAGCCAGCTGCACGCCAAGACCTGAAACAGTGGCGTCGTTCAATTCGATCAAGCCATCTGTCAGGCGCGCGGAGACGGTCGCTGTGTCAAATCCGGTGCGGCCGTTGCGCACTTCCGTGACAATGGAGAGCGGGCGCTTCTCCAAGCGTCGCAAGGCTTGTTCAAGATCGAGCCCGAGAATATCGCCGTTGCGGAATGTCACCTGCGCGCCGCCATCGAGCGAGCTGATGATTTCGGCAATGGTGGCGCCATTGCCATCGAGCGAGAACTGGCCGCTGGCTTCGCCCGTGATGCGGATGCTGCGCAAAGCTTCCTTCATCATCGCGCCGGAATCGATTTTCGCGAACACGCCATTGGCGCGCAGATCCATGCCGCCATTGGCCGGCACAAGGCTGAGGCGTCCCTTGATCTGCCCGCCATAGGCCTTGGCCTGCGCGATGGTGAGATCGAGACGACCATTCGAAAGCATGATCGAACAGCCGGCATCATCGAAGACTGCGCGGCCAAGGCGTGCGCGTGTGGCCGAGAAACGCAGATCGACATCGGCGAAATCGAGCGCGGCCAGCGAGAGAGCCTCGCGGCTCCATTGGCCCTCGGCCCCGGTCAGGCCCGGCAGGTCGGAGACGAGCGGCCCCAGCAAAAGCAGGTCGCTCGCCAATGTGCCCGAAATCGCGGGGCGGCCATTGGTGGCCTGGACGGCCAGCGTCCCCTCGAAGGCATTGCCGTCGACAGTCATGTGCAAGCCCGAGAGGGCGAGAGCGGTCAGGCTGCCGCGCGCATTGCCCGATAGGCTCACATTGGCGAGCGGGCCGGGCAGGGGCACTTGCACACCGAGCGAGCCCAGTAGTGCGCGCAGGGAATGGCTCGCAGCCGCCACGCGGCCCTCATATTGGAGGCGCGGGGCATTGGAGAGCGCGCCATTTGTCGAGAGCTGAACGCTCTGTGATTCGATCTTGAGCGTTGCAGAGGTCTGCTCGCCGCGCAGCAGTGCGGAGGGCTTGCCAAGCCAGGCCGCAATCTCGGTTGTTTCGCCCTGCCAGGCCAGCGAGCCGTTGAGCGAGGCCGGCGCACTCAGGCGCGGCCAGTCCAGCGTGAGATTGATGTCGCCGATGGTAACGGCGGTCGGCGAATCCTTGGTCTTGAAGCGCGCTGTGCCGTCGACAATGCTGATCGTGCCGAGCCGCGCCTGATCCGCGCCTGCGGCTTCGGGCGTCGCGGGCAGGGTTTCGCTCGCGCGTGCAATGGCGCCCTGGCGGCTCAGCGGCGCGCCGGCATGGTCATATGTGATCTCGGGCGAGACCAGGAGGACGGAGGCCAGCTCCATGCGTCCGCCGATGAGCGGAAGGATGCGAAGGTCCCCCTTCAGCACGCCGGAATTGATGACGAGCGCGCCGTTCTCATCCGAGATGATGACATTCTCGAGCTTGATGCGCGGGCGCGGCAGAATGGCGAAGGTCGCCTTGCCTTCAGCGCTCGCGCGCAGGCCGGTGGTTTGCAGCACCTGTTCGGCAAGCTCGCGCCGCAGCGCCTCGCCCGACAGGGTCCAGGGAGCGGCGGCTGCGCCAAGGGCTGCAAGCGCGAGGGGGATGGCGATCCATGTGAGCCGGGATGTCATGCGCGCTTCTGAACGAGGGTCGAAATCTGGACTGGCGGAGCCATGCCCGGGCGAGGCGACAGGTGAGGCCATGAAGAGGGCTGAACCAAGGCGTTGGCGCGTCGGTTGCTCCTGAATGTCTTGACCCACGTCATGGCTGGGTAACGTCTCCTCGTGTCAGCTAACGCACTTTAGTCGCGAGGTCGTAAAGGGAAGCTTCACCATGGCCGCAATGCAGAAAAAATCTGGCATCCACCTCGCCCATATTTACCTTCAGCCCGCACCGACCGCGCAAGAGACTGGAGGCGCCAGCGATTATGATTTCGTTGCGCCGCTCGATGCGCAAGGGCGGCTTGATGCTGAAGCCTGGAAGCGTGATCGGGCTTTGTGTTTTGTCCACAGGCTTGAAGGCGGCGAGATTGTCGCGCGTGGCCTGCTCGTCCACCGCCCCGGCGGAGCGGGTGGCGGTACCTGGGCTTTTGATTACGAGCCGGGCCTGGGAGATGAAGACTCAGGCTTTCATTTTGAAGCCCGCATATTCGCGCCCGGCGAATATGTGTCCGTGCGCGATGCGGACGGGAAAATGCACACCTGCCGGGTGAGCACTGTCAAACCGGCCTGAAAGCGCACACGCGCCCGCTTGTGCGCGGGCGCGTGGACGGACGAACCTTATTCGGCGGGCTTGAGCACCGGCGTCGCAGCCTCGGCTGCAACCGTCTGCGTGCGGCCAGACAGGTAGCTGTCGACCTTGTCGAGATAGAAATAGACGACCGGGGTGATGAACAAGGTCAGCAATTGCGACACGCAAAGGCCGCCGACGATGGCGATGCCCAGCGGTTGACGCAATTCCGCGCCAGCGCCCGCACCGATGGCAATCGGCACAGCGCCCAGAATGGCGGCCATGGTCGTCATGAAGATCGGGCGGAAACGGATGAGCGCGGCCTCGCGGATCGCGGGCAGGGCATCCAGCCCCTCGTTTCTTCGCTCGATGGCAAAGTCGATCATCATGATCGCGTTTTTCTTCACGATGCCGACAAGCAGCAGAATGCCGATGATCGCGATGACCGAGAGATCGAGCCCTGTCGCCCAGAGCGCGATCAGTGCGCCAAGGCCGGCAGAGGGCAGGCCCGAGAGAATGGTGATCGGGTGGATGAAGCTCTCGTAGAGCACGCCCAGCACGATGTAGATGGTCAGGACTGCGGCAAGAATGAGCGGCACCTGTCCGCGCTGCGCATCCTGGAAGAGGGCGGCCGTGCCCGAGAAATTCGTGGAGATCGTGGCCGGCAGGTTGATCTCGGTTTCCGCACGCCGGATCGCTTCGACCGCTTCACCAATCGAAATGCCCGGCCCCGTGTTGAAGGAGAGCGTTACGGCTGGTTGCTGGGACTGGCGGTTGACCGTCAGCGGGCCAACGGTCCGGCGGATGGTCGCAACCTGATCGAGCGGAACAATGGGGGCGGAGGACACGCCCCCGCCAACACCGGTTGAAGCGCCGGCGGCGCCCGATGCAGAGCCTGCAACAGCAGCTGCCGCCGAAACGGTGCCGCCCGAGCCCGTCTGTGCGCGGATGAAGATGCGCCCGACCGAGGACGGATCGTTGCGGAACTCGCCCTTGGCTTCCATCAAGACGGCATAATCGGCCGATTGCGTGAAGATGGTCGAGATCTGGCGGTTGCCATAGGTGTTGTAGAGCGCCGCGCGGATCTGGTCCGTCGTCAGCCCGAAGGCGGCCGCTTTCTCGCGATCGATGTCGATCGACAATTGCGGATTGCGGATCTGGAGATCGGTCGTCACGTCGCGCAGCACCGGCAGACGGCGCATCTTCTCCAGCATTTCCGGCGCTTTTTCATAAAGCGAGGGAAGGTCGCCTGATTGCAGCGTGTATTGATATTGCGCGCGCGACTGGCGTCCGCCGTTCAGATTGAGATTCTGGACAGGGTTGAACACCGCCGAAATGCCGGGAATGACATTGGTGCGCTGGCGCAGGCGCGCGATCACCTTGCTGATTTCGCCGCGTTCCTTCTTCGGCTTCAGGGCGACGAAAAAGGCGCCCTGGTTCGTGCCGCCCGTGCCGACATTGGACGTGACGTAATCGACCGCCGGATCCTCCATGACGATCTTGGCGATCTGCTGCTGCTTCTCCGCCATGGCGGGGAAGCCGATGTCGGGGGCAGCTTCAGACGAGCCAGAGAGGAAGCCAGTGTCCTCGATGGGGAAGAAGCCCTTCGGGATCCAGGAGAACATGACGACGCTGGCGACAATGGTGCCAAGCGTCACAGCCAGCATGATGAGGCGGAAACGCAGGACGATGTCGAGCATCCAGCGGTAGCCGTCGGTGATGCCGTCGAGGACGTAATCGACAGAGCGCGCAAACAGGCTCGGCTTTGCGTGATGGTCGATAGGCTTGAGAATGCGCGCGCACAGCATCGGCGTCAGCGTCAGCGACACGAAGCCCGAGACGAGAATGGCGCAGGAGATGACAACCGCAAATTCGCGGAAGACGCGCCCCACGACGCCGCCCATCAGCAGCACGGGAATGAACACAGCAACCAGAGACAGCGTGATCGAGAGAATGGTGAAGCTGATTTCCTTCGAGCCCAGCAATGCCGCATCGAAGGGCTTCATGCCTTCCTCGATATGCCGCACGATGTTTTCGAGCATGACGATGGCGTCATCGACCACAAAGCCAACGGCCAGCGTGATGGCGAGCAGCGAGATATTGTCGATGGAATAGCCGAAGACATACATGAAGGCGCAGGTGCCGATCAGCGACACCGGCAGCGCCAGTGTCGGGATGATGGTGGCGGCAATCGTCTTCAGGAACAGGAAGATCACCAGCACGACGAGCGCGATGGACAGGAACAGCGTGAACTCGACGTCCTCGACCGATTCACGAATGGATTTCGAGCGGTCGTTGAGCACAAAGGCCTGCACGGAAGGCGGCAATTGCGCCTGATAGGACGGGAGCTTGTCCTTTACCGCATCGACCACCTGCACGGTATTGGCGTCAGACTGGCGGAACACGGCGAGCAGGATGGCACGGTCCGTGTTCTGCCAGGCTGCGATCTGATCGTTTTCGACGCCGTCGTAAACTTTCGAGATTTCGCCAAGGCGCACGGGTGCGCCGTTGCGCCAGGCAACGACAATATCGCGATAGCCTTCGGCATGTTCGATCTGGCCAGAGGCCGTCAGCGTCACATTCTGCCCATTGCCGCGCAGGGTGCCGACGGGCGTCGAGGAATTGGCGGCAGCGACGGCATTGCGGATGTCGGCCAAGGTCAGGCCACGCGCGGCGGCGGCGTCGGGATCTGCCTCGATGCGGACGGCAAATTTCTGCTGGCCGAAGATCACGACCTGCGCGACGCCCGGGATCTGCGAGATCTGCTGGGCAAAAATCTGCTCGGCATAATCATTGGTCGTCGAAAGCGGCAATGTGGGTGAGGCAAGGCCGAGGAAGAGGATCGGCGAATCCGCGGGGTTCACCTTGCGGAAGCTCGGCGGCGAGGTCATTTCCGGGGGCAGACGGCGCAGTGTGGCGGAAATCTGTGACTGCACGTCGAGCGCCGCGCCATCGATCTCGCGATCGAGGTCGAATTGCATCGTGATGTTCGTGCTGCCCGTCGAGGAGCGCGAGGTCATCAGGGTAATGCCGGGGATGGTGGCGAAGGCGCGCTCGAGCGGGGCTGCGACAGAGGCCGCCATCGTCTCTGGGTTTGCGCCAGGCAGCGAAGCCGAGACATTGATCGTCGGGAAGTCGACGCGGGGCAGGGCCGCAACCGGCAGTTTCATATAGCCGAAAATGCCGAAGACGATGAACGACACCATCAGCAGTGTCGTCATCACCGGACGCCGGATGCAGAGTTCGGGAAGCGACATTACGAATTGCCCTTCTTGCCTTCAGCGGTCCGTGTGTCGACACGCGCGCCATTGGTGAGCCCGAGCGCACCGTCGGTCACGACAGTTTCTCCTCCCTTGAGGCCCGACGTTACGATGACCCGTCCCTCCTGGAAGCGGCCGAGTTCGATCTGGCGCACGCGCGCCACGCCGTCCTCGACAATATAAGCGTAATTGCCGGTCTGGCCTGATTGCACGGCCTCGCGGGGAATGCTCACCACATTGGGGTCAACCCGCAGCGTGATGCGGACCGAGCACAATTGTCCCGCCCACAGCACCTCGTCGGGATTGTCGAAGGTCGCGCGCACCGTGATCGTGCCGGTCGCGGAATCGATGGCATTGTCGATCACCGAAATGCGGCCCTTGGCGCTGCGCGCCGAGCCTTGCGGGGTCACGGTGATTTCGGAATCGGGGCGCGTGATCGCATCGCGCAAATCGCTCAGCAGACGCTGGGGCACAGAGAAGGACACATAAATCGGTGTCGTCTGCACGATGGTGGTGAGCGTGCCTGTCGCAGTGCCGTCACCCGAGCGGATGATGTT
This sequence comes from Beijerinckiaceae bacterium, assembly GCA_947370975.1. Taxonomy (GTDB): domain Bacteria; phylum Pseudomonadota; class Alphaproteobacteria; order Rhizobiales; family Beijerinckiaceae; genus Terripilifer. The sequence goes on along the minus strand of CANBNG010000009.1, from coordinate 1,973 downwards.
GCCGGCCTTTTGCGAGAAGGTGCTGACACGGCCGGGGATCGGGGCCTTGATCGTGTACCAGCTCAGCTGGACCTTCAGATTTTCGATCTGCGCTTCATCGCCCATGATGGCAGCGCGCGCTGCTGCAGCAGCGGTCCGGGCATTGTCGAGATTGACCTGCGTGCCGGTTTGTTTGGACACAAGTTCAGAATAGCGGGCAACATCGCGTTCGGCTTGCTCAAGAACCGTCTTGTCCTTGGCGAGCGTGGCTTCGGCCTGTTTGATCTGGGCTTCGACCTGACGGGAATCGAGCTTGACCAACGTGTCGCCGGCTTTCACCGCCGCGCCATCGGCGACCAATATCGTTTCGATCTGCGCATCGATGCGCGAGCGGATCGCAACGCTTGCAATCGGCTGCACAGTGCCGACGGCTTCGGTAATGAAAGGCAGAGGCGCGTTGGTAACACTGGCCACGCGCACATTTGCCGGAGGGCGTGTCTGGCCGCTGGCCGGGGCAGCCGATTGGGCATGCGCAGCGCCGGTGAAGGCGTTAATGGCAGGCCAGCTGACGATGGCCCCGCCACATCCTGCCGTGCAGGCCAGCAGCATAAGGGCGGTTTTGGCGGTCTTCATTCCTGTCTCCCGTAACAGGCTGATATCTCGGGCCGGTTTGTCCTGCGGCAAAGGCCAGGGCATTCCGCACGACTCCGGCTCTTTTTGAGACGATCCCGCCATTTGGTATCAGGACGCACCTTCTGGCAAGAGCTGTGCCCGAGGGGAGCCGCCATTTGCGGCCAAGCTGTCAAATGGGTAACGGTCTCTTTCACATATTACGCTGATTATGCAGAAAATGTCGCACTTCTGCTTGCGTTCCCGCGTGCTGGTTCGACGCAAGACGCTGCGGGACCATTTTCAGGTAATCTTCGCGGGAGTGATCCTCAAGGGCGGTTGGCGTGCGACACAAAAGCGGCCGGAGAGATCAGACGGACAGCCGGGTCAATTCTGCGCTGAGCGCAAGAGCGAGTTCATCGGCGCGAAACGGCTTCTGGACGACGCCGCAGGCATTGTGGGGTGCGGGGATGCCTGCGCGGCCATAGCCGGTGGTAAAGACGAAGGGCAGACGCAGGCGCGCAAGCTCGTCGGCAACGGGATCGATCTTTTGCGCACCGAGATTTACGTCGAGTACGGCAGCGTCAATATTGCCGCGTGCGATGGCGCTCAATGCGTCCTGAACCTGGCCGACAGAGCCCGCTATCTCGCAGCCGAGATCTGTCAGCATGTCCTCAAGCGTCATCGCAATGAAGGGCTCATCCTCGACAATGAGAACCCTTCGTCCTTTCAGGACGGCGTGATGGTCCGTTTCGGTCATCGGGGCCACTTCCGAGGTTCAGGAACGGGCAAGAAACCAGAGCGCAAGCATGCGCCTGTTTCAGGAAAAATAAATCAGTAAGCTTGTCCGATAAAAATGCAGCCGAATGCGCTTGTTTGCAAGCTGAGCTGTTACTTAACGCGCAAATGAAGGAGGGCTGAGAGCGAAGTAAGGAGCCAGCCCGCCATCAGCAGCATGCCCCCCGATGGGGCGGCGGACGGAAAAAGTCCGTGTCCGGCGATGGCGCGCAGGGCAAGATCGCCGCAAAAGAGCAGGGCGCCTGCCAGTGTCACGAGGCCCGCGAGCGTGGTTGTGCGGGTCGGGGCAGCGCGCAGGCACAGCGCCATCACCAGCGCCGCATGGACGAGCGCAAATTCCGAGGCCGTGCGCAGATTTTCGCCATAGCCGCCATGTGCTGCCATGGCTGCGGCGGCTACGCCCGACGCACCGAGTAGGCCCGCCAGCGCTGCAATGAGGCGGGCGGCAATCGTGATGGACATCGGGCGTGATCCGTTTTCTGGCGGCGGCATTTTTTGCAAGCAGGCCTTGTTCAATGGGCCGCGAGCATCCGCTGGGTGGATCAGTTCTGCAAGTCTTGCCCAGCCGGGGGGGGGGGGGGGGGGGG
>CANBNG010000008.1 GCA_947370975.1 Beijerinckiaceae bacterium | reverse complement strand
CCTTGGCGGCCTCGCCCCAGAAAACGGCCGGATCTTTTTGCCAGGCGGCATATACGTCCGCATAAGAGCTCATGAATCCCTCCCCGGGGCCGGTCGATAAGGGGCGAGAGCGCCCCGACAGCTGGCCCCTTTCTTGCGACCCCCTGCCCCACAAGGCAACGGCTCGCAGATTAGCTCTTAGGCCTAGCCAAAAGGGGCAAGACGACTGATGAACAGGCACGAATGATTACGGACTGGACGTTTTATCTGGCTGCTGTGCCGGCTGTTTTTCTGCTGGGTCTGGCCAAGGGCGGCTTTGCGGGCCTCGGCATGGTTGCGTTGCCGCTGATGGTCCTCGTCGTTCCGCCCCTTCAGGGCGCGGCGATCATCCTGCCGATCCTGATGGTGCAGGACGTGATCTCGGTCTGGGCTTTCCGCAAGACATGGGACAGGCGCTGCCTGCTGCTCTTCATGCCGGGCGCGCTCGCGGGGCTCGCCGTCGGCGCGCTTCTGGCGGCCCGCGTTTCCAATGCTGCGGTTGAACTCATCGTCGGCTTTATCGCGGCGGGTTTTGTGACCCTGCACTGGATTCGCGGCAAGCCCGCCGATGCGCCACCCCGCCAGCCCCACATGCTGTCGGCGATTTTCTGGGGCACGACCAGCGGCTTCACCTCGTTCATCGCCAATACGGGCGGCGTGCCGTTTCAGGCCTATGCCGTGCCCATGCGACTGCCCCCGTCCATCTATGCCGGCACGTCGACCATGCTGTTTTTCGTGCTGAACTGGATCAAGTTCATCATCTTCATCGCGCTTGGCCAAGTGTCTGCCGACAATCTGTCGACTTCGGCCGTCCTGCTGCCGCTTGCTGTGGTGGCGACGCTGACGGGCGTCTGGCTGGTGCGCAGGGTCTCGGCGCGCAATTTCTACGCGATCATCACGGCAGCAACCTTCGTGCTCGGGATGAAGCTGATCTATGATGGGGCCGCGAGCCTCGTTGTTGGCTGGTCGGGCTGGTGAAGCAGCCCAAAGCGCCCCGCACGCAGTTTCCGCACCCCAAGCCTGAAAGCCCGGGGTGAAGAGTGGTGCAAGGAGATTTCAAGAAAATCTCGAGGGGACGATCCGCGAAAGGGATCAGTGCAGGGTCGGCTCCACGCTGTGCGCGCGAAGCTTTTCAATCTGATCTTTGAGCAACAATTTCTTGCGCTTCAATTCGACAATCCTGAGATCGTCGGAAGACAGGTGAAGTTTTTCCGTCTCGATTTCTTTTTCGAGCGCCTTGTGACGGCGTTCGAGTTCGGAGAGATGGCCATGCATCGACATAGGCAAATCCTTCAAGATTGCTGACGACCTCGAAAGTCTGGCACGAAAGCCCGCGCCGGCGAAGAGCAAAAATCAGCGGAGCTGGTAAAAAGTCCTTGTTTTATGCGGCAGAGCAGCATTTCGCGCTGACGTCGCGTGAGATTTTTCAGCCCGACAAAATGGGAGGCCCGGCGTCATCTTGCAGCGACACAATGGAGCGCGCATAGTGGGTAGATACCGCTGCGCTGCGCGCACGAGGCGGGCGGCAATGGCACTTCTGGAAGTTCAGGCGCATGGCCAACAAGTTGACGGATGATGAGCGCGCGGCGCTGAAAATAGAGGCCGTGCGCCTGCGCCAGGAGCATGGCGATCTCGATGCCGCAATCGACGCGCTGGAACTCGTCGGCAAGAGCGACCAATTGCAGATCCAGCGGCTGAAAAAGCGCAAACTCGTGCTGCGTGATCGCCTCGCCTTTCTCGACGATATGCTCACGCCCGATATTATCGCCTGAAGACCAACAGCTCCGCCCGCTTGCCCTTACGCTCGGCTTCGTCTATGTCCGCGAGCTTCCTTTTCAGGCTAGCGCGAGGCCCCACGGCCATGACCTGCAAACAAGTCGCCATCATCATGGGAAGCCAGTCGGACTGGGCAACCATGCGCTACGCCGCCGACATGCTCGACAAGCTCGGCATCGGCTATGAGGCGCAGATCGTCTCCGCCCACCGCACGCCCGACCGCCTGGTCGCTTTCGCCAAGGGCGCGAAGGCGCAAGGCTTCCAGATCGTGATAGCAGGCGCGGGCGGCGCAGCCCATCTGCCCGGCATGGCGGCCGCCATGACGCCGCTGCCGGTCTTTGGCGTGCCGGTCGAATCCAAGGCGCTGTCGGGGCAGGATTCGCTCCTCTCCATCGTGCAGATGCCGGCTGGCATTCCGGTGGGCACGCTGGCCATCGGCAAGGCCGGCGCAGCCAATGCCGCTTTGCTCGCCGCCGCCGTGCTGGCGCTGCACGATCCCGCGCTCGCCGAAAGGCTCGACGCCTTCCGCGCCGAACAATCGGCCTCGGTCGCGCTCCATCCAAAGGATGAGCCCGCGCCATGAGCGCCACCCTCAAGCCTGGCGACATGATCGGCATTCTGGGTTCAGGACAGCTTGGCCGGATGCTCGCCATGGCTGGCGCCCGACTTGGCCTGCGCACGCATATTTATGCGCCCGAGCCCGGCCCCGCGCTCGATGTCTGCGCGCAACATACAATCGCGCCCTATGAGGACGAGGCCGCGCTCGCCGCCTTCGCCGACAGTGTCGCGGTGGTGAGCTATGAGTTTGAAAACGTGCCGGCTGCGACCGCCGCCTTTCTGGCCGCCCGCCGCCACGTGCGGCCTGGCCCCGGCGCGCTCGCCATCACGCAGGACCGGCTGAGCGAAAAGACTTTCCTCAACCAGCTTGGCATTCCGACCGCGCGCTTCGCGCAGGTGGATGATGTGGCGGGCCTCACGGCCGCGCTCGACACGCTGGGGCGGCCCGCGATCCTGAAAACCCGTCGTTTTGGCTATGACGGAAAGGGTCAGGTGATGATCCGCCCCGGACAGGACATTGCCGAGGCTTTCAGCGCCCTGGGCGGCCAAGCCTGCATTCTGGAGGGGCTGGTGACCTTCGCTCGCGAAGTGTCGGTGGTGGGGGCGCGCAGCCTGTCTGGCGACTTTGCGGCTTTCGATGTCTGCGAGAACGAACACGAGAATCATATTCTCTCGCGCACCATCGTGCCCGCCCGCCTCGGCGCGCAGACTGCCCGCGCCGCCATGGACATGGCGGGCAAGATCGCCGCTGCGCTCGATTATGTGGGTGTCATCACGGTGGAGATGTTCCTCGTTGAGGAGGCAGGCTCCGAGACCATCGTCGTCAACGAGATCGCGCCGCGTGTCCATAATTCGGGCCATTGGACCATCGATGGCGCGGTGACGTCCCAATTCGAGCAGCATATGCGCGCGATCTGCGGCTGGGCCCTGGGCTCGCCGCGCCGCCATGGAGCCATCGACATGCGCAACCTCATCGGAGCCCAGGCCAATGATTGGGAGGCGATGCTCGCCGAGCCCGGTCTCTGCCTGCATCTCTATGGCAAGCACGAGGCCCGCGAGGGCCGCAAGATGGGCCATTTCACCCGCGTGCTACCCGAAGAGGAGCACGAAGCCCAAGCCGGGCCTTTGAATCGAACCTAAGCTGTGAATCATGTGGGGCTCGCGCCCCCATGGCTGGACAGGGGTCCGGCCTTCTGCTATTTCCGCCCCCACGTTGAGATGTGCCGCATCCTGCCGCGCGTCCCTCTTCCCTTTCGGTCGCTTTGCTCTTTTTGAGGGCAAAGCCCTTTAGACAGGATCTGCTGGTGCAAGTTCTCGTTCGCGACAACAACGTCGATCAGGCCCTCAAGGCGCTCAAGAAGAAAATGCAGCGCGAGGGTATCTTCCGCGAGATGAAGCTCCGCGGTCATTACGAGAAGCCCTCCGAGAAGCGCGCCCGCGAAAAGGCCGAGGCCGTCCGCCGCGCCCGCAAGCTCGCTCGCAAGAAGATGCAGCGCGAAGGCCTGCTGCCGATGAAGCCGAAGCCTGTCATGGGCGCTCCGCGCTAAGGCACGGCTGACCCCGCCTGCACTGCAGGCGGGCCAAAATATCTGACATAAATCAACGGCGCCTCCGGATTCCTTCCGGGGGCGCCGTGATTTTTTAACAACTGCAATGCTCTATTGCTGCCGCGTTGACCCCGTGACTCGATTTGCCCGCAATTGCGCCTTATTGCGCAAGCCAATCAGGATGGATCAACCGCCCGGAAACGGGACAGAAACGGGCTGAACAGCCGGGGCCTTGATAATGATGACTTTTACCACGCTTCCTGTTTCCGCCGCGCGCATCCGCGCGCTTGTGACCCTCGGCGCGCTCGGACTTGTCTGCGCCGGCTGCAGCCCGATGAGCGGCGGCACGTTCCGCACCGCGGGCGTGGCCGAGGTCGAGCAGCGCAGCGAGGCCTCGCAGGTCAATATTGCGTCGCTCACCGAAGTGGTGGAGCGCAACCCCAACAGCCCCGAGCCCTATAATACGCGCGGCGCCGCCTATGCCCGCATCGGCCGCTTCCAGGAAGCGATCGCGGATTTCTCGACCGCCATCAAGCTCGATCCCAATAATGTCGCGGCCTATACGAACCGCGCGCTCGCCTATCGCCAGACGGGACGCAACGACACGGCGCTGGTTGATTTCACCAATGCGATCACCGCCAACCCGCGCCATGCGGCGGCCTATCTCGGCCGCGCCAATCTGCTGCGCGCTCAGGGCAATCTCACCGAGGCCATGGCCGATCTCGACCAGGCGATTCGCCTCAACCCTGAAGGGGCGCCCGCCTTCCATGCGCGCGGCCTGATCTGGCAGCGCCAGGGCGACCATGCGCGCGCCATCACCGATTTCGACAATGCGATCGATCGCGATCCGTTTGCCTCCGCGCCCTATCAGGCCCGCGGGCAGAGCCTGATCGTGGTCGGCAAATATGACGCCGCGATCGAGGACTTCAACGCGACGCTCAATGTCGACAACCGCAATGGCGACGCCTGGGCGGGCCTCGGCCTTGCCTATGAGCGGCAGGGCAACCGCGCCAAGGCGACCGAATCCTACCAGCGCGCGCTGGTGGCAGACCCCAACAATCGCCTCGCCAAGGATGGCCAGTCGCGCGTCGGGCGCGGCTGAGCCTTATTTCTCCGCGCCCGTAAAGGCGATCCGCACCATATTGGTCGCGCCCGGCGTTCCAAAAGGCACGCCCGCGACGATGATGACGCGATCGCCCTCCTGCGAGAAACCCTCGCGGTTGGAGAATTTGCAGGCGCGACGCGCCATGTCGTCGAGATCACTCGCATCCTTCGTCAGCACGGCATGCACGCCCCACACCAGCGTCAGCTTGCGCGCCGTGTCGCGGTTGGGGGTGAGCGCCAGCACAGGCGGTTGGGGCCGCTCGCGCGCAAGGCGCAGCGCTGTCGAGCCAGATGACGTCCAGGCGATCACCGCCTTGAGATCGAGCGTCTCGGCAACATCGCGTGCGGCCACCGCAATGGCATCCGCGCCGGTCGGCTCGGGAGCTGCGCGCTGCGAATTGATGACGGAGCGATAAAGCGGATCGGTCTCCACCTCTTCGGCGATGCGGTTCATCGTCATCACCGCTTCCACCGGATAGAGCCCGGCAGCGCTTTCTGCCGATAGCATCACCGCATCCGCGCCTTCAAAAACTGCGGTTGCGACATCGGACACTTCAGCGCGCGTGGGCACGGGTGAGGTAATCATCGATTCGAGCATTTGCGTCGCAACGACCACCGGCTTGCCCAGGCGGCGCGCCGAACGCGTGATGCGCTTTTGCAGGCCGGGCACTTTCTCGACCGGCATTTCCACACCGAGATCGCCGCGCGCCACCATCAAAGCGTCCGATATTTCCATGATCTCGTCGAGGCGCGCGATGGCCTGCGGCTTTTCGATCTTGGCGAGCACGCCTGCGCGCCCGCGCACGATCTTCTTCACTTCTGCAATATCGTCCGCCCGCTGCACGAAGGACACGGCGATCCAGTCGACGCCCTCATGCAAGGCGGCATCGAGATCCGAGCGGTCCTTGGGTGTCATGGCGGAGACGGGGATTTCCGTATCGGGCAGGCTCACGCCCTTGCGGTTGGACACGCGCCCGCCGACATCGACCACCGCAACAGCGCGATCATGTGTGGCTTCGACCACATGCAGGCGCAATTTGCCGTCATCGATCAGGATCGTATGGCCGGGCCGCAGCGCCTCGAGAATTTCGGGATGGGGCAGATGCACGCGATGCATGTCGCCGGGCGTGAGACTGGCGTCGAGCACGAATTTCGCGCCGACCGCCAGCTCCGCGCCGCCATCGGCAAATTGTCCGAGCCGCAATTTCGGCCCCTGCAGATCGACGAGAATGCCGATGCTGCGGCCAAATTCGCGCTCAAGACCGCGAATGGTCTGCACGCGTTCATGCAGCATTTCATGGCTCGTATGGCTCATGTTGATGCGAAACACATCGACACCGGCATCGAGCAGCCGCTTGACCACCGCGCGCTCCTGCGAGGCCGGGCCGAGGGTTGCGAGAATCTTGACGCGACGAAGCCTTCTCATGCCAAATCCCTTTGCAAAAAATCAGCGCTGCGCCGGCTGGTTGGAATCGGTCAATTGAACCGTCCAGTTCTTGGCGTCCTTGCCTGTATCAATTTCAAAAAAGCCGGTGCGATCGAAGCCGCGCACGAGGCAATTCTCGCGGCCCTCGATGCGGAATTCGCGGTCGCGCGTGCACATATAGGCCTTGCCCTTCCACTCGCCGCCACGCTCGTCCATGGCATAGACATAGTAATATTGGGCGGCCAGCGGCCCACGCAGCAGGGTTTCGCACGCGCCCTGCTTCAGGTTCCACCATCCCTCCGTCACCCAGGCCTGACCATCGGTGTAGGACAGCGCCACGCTGGCGCGGCTGGAGGCATTGTTGCAAAGCCGGAAATCGGCGTGCGCGGGTGACGTGGCGCAGAGCAAGAGACCCAGCAGGGCAAGGCCGAGAGATGTTTTCGAAGGAAATCGCGAGAGAAACATATGATCCGAATCTGATGGCCTGCCGAATCGCGTGAATCGCACGCGCCGACCCTTTTCTGCAACCATCATCGGCCCATCCTGTCAGGTGTCAAACATACCCTCGCGCGCTGGCCAGAGCGCGCCTGCCCGCCTACACTGGCGCCATGCGCGATGAGACGTCAGAGACAGGGATATTTTCACCGCTGGAAAGACTGGAGGGCCCGCCAGATGGCGGTGTCCTGCTGCTTTGCGACCATGCCAGCGCAGCCCTGCCAGCCGAATTTGGCGATCTTGGCTTGAGCGCAGATCATTTCACGCGCCATATCGCCTATGACATCGGCGCGGCTGAACTCACCCGCCAGCTCGCCCGACGCATGGGCGCGCCGGCCCTGCTGACCACATATTCGCGTCTGCTCATCGACCCCAATCGCGGCGCGGATGATCCGACGCTTGTCATGCGCATTTCCGACCGCGCGCAGATCCCCGGCAATGCGCGGGTGAGCGCGCAGGAGATCGAGCGCCGCCGCCAGCTCTATTGGCAGCCCTATCGTGACGCCATTGGCGCGCATGTGGCGCAGATGACCGCCGCCGGGCCCCCGCCCGTGCTGGTCTCGCTCCATTCCTTCACGCCCGTCTGGCGTGGCCATCCACGGCCCTGGCATGCGGGTGTGCTGTGGGATTGCGACGACAGGCTCGCGCGCCCCGTGATCGCGGCCCTGCGTGCGCGGCCGGGCCTGATCGTTGGCGACAACGAGCCCTATGACGGGGCCTTGCGCGGCGATACAATGTTTGACCACGGCACCGTGCCGGGCCTCGCCCATATTCTGATCGAAGTGCGACAGGATCTGATTGCAACGCCTGCGGGTGCGGCAGAATGGGCAGCGCTGCTGTCACAGGTGCTGGCCCACGTTCTTGCGGCTGGCCCCGGGTCAGACGATCTTCGCGCCATCCGCCATTATCCGAGCCGCGCGGCAAGCCCCGCGCAGCTTGCCAGACTAAGGGAACAGACCAGATGACCGCCTTCGACGAGAAGACCCAGACCGAACTCGAGGCCGCCGCTTTCCGTCGGCTTGTGTCGCATCTGCGCAAGCGCACCGATGTACAGAACATCGACATGATGAACCTCGCCGGGTTCTGCCGCAATTGCCTCTCGAACTGGATGAAGGACGCCGCCGACGAACGCGGCCTCGCGCTCACCAAGGATGGCGCGCGCGAGCTCGTCTATGGCATGCCTTTCGAGGAGTGGCGCGCGCAATACCAGACCGAGGCGACACCCGAGCAGAAGGCCGCATTCGCCAATTCGCCGGCAGGCAAAGGCCAGCACGGCTAAAGGACGCGGGTCTCAAGGAAAGCGGGGATTTCCACCTCCCCGCGCTTGACGCGGGCGCGTGCGCGTCGCATCCATCGCGCTCGATTTTTGAGGGGGCGAGGGAGCCTCCATACTTCAGAGCACAGGGCGTGACATGAGCACGAATTCGGTCGATGCGGGACATTTGCGCGCATTTCTTGAACGTATCGAGAGGCTCGAAGAAGAAAAGCGCGCCATCGCCGACGACATCAAGGAAGTCTATTCGGAAGCCAAGGGCACCGGCTATGACGTGAAGATCATGCGCAAGATCATTTCGCTGCGCCGTATGGACCGCGACAAGCGCCGCGAAGAGGAAGAGATCCTCGAAATCTATCTCGCCGCGCTCGGCGAGGCGTAAGGATTACGCGCGGAGTCAATGCAGGCGCTGCTTGCATTGACGCTGCGGAACCTACGCCTGTTCCTTCGCCAATCGCCCGATCAGCGCATTGCAGGCGCCTGCGATGATGAAGACGATGATCAGCAGCGCATAGAGCCCCGGCATGTCGAAGCGCGTGTAGATCTGCATGATCAGATAGCCGAGGCCCTGGTTGGACAATTTCGTCTCGGCCAGAAGCACCGTGATGATCGCTGTGCCCATGCCCAGACGAATGCCGTTGAGGATGGGAATGCGCATGGCGGGCAGGTAGATTTTCGTCGCCATCTGCCAGGTCGTTGCCCGGAAGGAATGCCCGACGCGGATCAGGATCTTGTCGATCTGGCGCATCCCTGCAGCCGTTGACAGTGCAACTGCGAAAAACGCCGAGAGCGCGCCGAGCGCGACTTTCGATGTCGGGCCGACGCCAAACCACATGATCATCACGGGGAAGAGAATGATGCGCGGTGTCGGGCTCAGATAATAAATATAGGGCTCGAATGCGCGCATCAGAAAAGTGTTCGCGCCCAGAACAATGCCGGTGACAACGCCCGCCGCCGCCCCGATGGCGAGCGAGGCAATGGTTTCAAGCGCCGTGACCTGCAGGTTTTTCCAGAAGACCGGATCGACCAGCAGCCGGCCAAATGCCTTGGCGATGGAGAGCAGGGAGGGCACGACCTCGCCATAGAAGAGGCCGGAGCGCGAGACCGCCTCCCACACGCCAAACACCACCAGCGCGCAGGCCACGCGCAGCATCATCGCCGCGCGGGCGGAGGCAGCGCCACCCGTGGCGGGGGCGACCGAGGGGCGCGGGCGCGCTGTTATCTGGCCGGTTGCAGCCATGATTCAATGCGCTCCAGAACGATGAAGAAGAGGACCGAGACGAGAATCACGAAACAGATCGAGGCGTAAGTGCCCGGCAGATCGTAGCGTTCGGCAAGATCGTTGATGAGCTGGCCAAGCCCGCCCAGATTGATCAGAAATTCCACCCCCACCACCGTGATGAGGCAGAAGGTCCAGCTCAGCCGGATGCCGGTGAAGATGACCGGCAGCGCGGAGGGAAACAGGATTTTCCAGAACATCTGCGACGAGGTCATGTTGAGGCTGCGCCCGACATTGACGAGCACTTTGCGCGTGCCCGCCAGCCCCTCGATGGTCTTCAGGATGATCGGCGCAAGGCCATGGAAGAAGGCCATGACGATGATGGTCTTGGGCGAGCGGCCAAACAGCACGAGGAAGAGCGGAAACGCCAGCACGATGGGAGCTGCAGCCAAGGCGCCCACCCAATCCTCCAGCGCACGACGCCAGAGCGCGGAGCGATAGAGAAATGCGCCGATCGGCACACCGACGACAACCGAGGAAACGCCTGCAACCAGCATTTCAAACGCCGTCTCGCCGCAACGCGCGAGAATATTCTCTTCCACAATGACGCGCTCGAAGGCGAGCAGAACATCGCTTGGCGGCGGGATGATGTAGCGGTTGACGAGGCCAAAGCGCACCATCAATTCGAACACGAAGACGCCCACGACCAAAGCGGCAATGCCGGTGATCTCGGGCGCACGTCGCATGTAAAAGGGAAGCGCGGCCTTGTCAGCCATGCGCGGAGCGCCGGGACGCTGCGGCCTCGGAATCGGCCATGCCGCGCGAAGCTTCCTCGCGCAGATCATTCCAGATCTCGGCCACATAATGCCCGAAGGCATCGCTGCCAACCACATCGGAGGTGCGCGGGCGCGGCAGATCGATATTGACGATGCGTTTCACCTTGCCCGGCCGATAGGTCATCACGACGATGCGGTCGGAGAGCTGCACGGCCTCGGTGAGATTATGCGTGATGAGCAGCGTCGTCTGGTTCAACTGCTGCTGAATCTGCGTGATCTTGTCGCCAAGCAGCAGGCGCGTCTGCTCGTCGAGCGCAGCGAAAGGCTCGTCCATCAGCAGGATCTTGGGCTGCGAGACGAGCGTGCGAGCAATAGACACGCGCTGGCGCATGCCACCCGACAATTGCGAGGGATAATTCTTCTCGAAGGAGGCAAGCCCCACCATGTCGATGAAATGATGCGCGCGATCCATCCGCTCGGATTTCGCCACACCCTGCAATTCGAGCGGGAAAGCGACATTCTCGATGACGGTACGCCAGGGGAAGGTCGATTCTTCCTGAAACACCATGCCGACTTCGGGGTGAGGCGCAGAAATGCGCTCGTCACCGATCATCACGCTGCCTTCGTAGTCGCCCAGCAGGCCGCCGATGATGTTGAAGAGCGTGGACTTGCCACAGCCAGAGGGCCCGATGACGGAGACGAACTCGCCCTGAGCGACATTGAAGGAGACATGATCGACAGCGGTCACGATCTCGGCGCCGCGGCCAAAGCGCTTCACGACATCATCGATAACCATGGCCGGTTCTGCCGTCGGGCGGGCAATCGTAGAATCTGACGTCATGGAACGCGTTTCCCGCCTTGAGTTGGCTCAGCGCAACCCTTGCATCGAACTAGCCGCAAGGCGCATGCCGCGTCAACCGAGAGCCGATCACTGGCTCGCGAGCGTCGCCATTCCTCCGGTCAGGCTGCTGACCTGCACCGGGCGCACGGCCGGTCCCGAAAAGCCCTTGCTGCTCAGCTCCGAGACCACAGCGCCGAATTCGGTCGCGCCCTGCACCTGGCCCGACATCGCCCAGCTGCGGGCGTCGTTGCGCGCGGCGGCGCGTAGCCCCGTCATCGCGCCAAGCTGGCTCTGCGACATGGTGGCGGCAAGAGCCGTGGGTTGTGTCATGAGCGCGAAATTGGTCCGGTCGAGGCGCGCTGCAACGAGCTGGGGCTTGCGGACGACAGCATTGGCACGCAGGCCCACAGGCTGGGCGAGAGCCGGCGCAGCCGCGCGGACAGGCAGCGCACCGCGCAAGGCCGGCCTGTTGGCCTCCTCGATGGCAAGTGCGGCAACAGCAGGCGCTGCATAGGCCATGACGCCAAGAGCAGGCTCAGCGCCCTGACGGATGACATCAGGCAGATTGGCTGACGCCAATGTGACCAGCGCGGCGGGGCGCACGGGCGGCAGCGGCACATCGGCATAAGCCACGACCGCGGCAGGCGCGACGACGGGCGCGGCGCCCAATTCAGCCGGGCGGCGCGGCGGCAGCGGGAAATTGGTGGGCGCGAACGTCGGCGGTGTCACGGCGATGGACGCGACCTGCACCGGGATGACCGGCGGCGTCGGCACGCCCATCGTCGTCTCGCCCTTGGGCAGGTTGCGCTCGGCACGCGCCAGCGTTTCCGCACCGCGACGCTGGGACGGGGTGTCGATCGAACCCGCATCATCCTTGTCGACAGTGGTGGCGCGCGCCAGGCGGGTGCGGCCACTGCGAACCGGCTGGATGGCGCCGGTATCCTCATCATCCTCGCCAATGCCAAACAGGCGCGAGAAGAAGCCGCGCGAGGAGCCGGCAGCAGCCGCGCTCGCCAGCATGACGGGAGCATCGCCTCGCGCCTCGATTTCGGCGCGCGCTTCATCATAGCGCGCCAGCGGCTGGCCGTTGGTGGGCAGATGCACCGTCTTGCCATCGGGGAAGAGACGCGCGAGCTGATCGTAATTCATGCGCGGCCAGGCGCGCACGCTGCCGACATCCAGATGCACGAAAGGCGTTCCGGCAGTGGGATAATAACCAACGCCGCCGCGTTGCAGACGCATCGCGATTTCGCGCACCTTGCTCATCGGCACATCGAGATAATGCATGTCCATGGCCTTGCCCAGCATGTGCTGGGAATGCTCGGCAACCGCGCGCGAACGACGGCGCAGCATGGCGTTGGTGGCGGGCGACCGATAGGCGGAAACAATCTGCACAGGCTGGCGCGAGCCGCTCTCGCGATAGGTTTCCCAGATCACATCGAACAGGCGCGGATTCATTTTGGTCGGCTCGTCGGTGCGCCAGTCGCGCAGGAACCAGTTCAGCTTGTCGAGCGTAGCGCGATCGTATTGGCCATCAACCCGGAAGGTCGCTGCAATGCTCTCGCCTGTATGCGCATGATGAAGATGGATGGTGCGCGTGTCGCCATTGGCAATGGCGTTCTGCGTGGGCGCAGGCAAGGCCGCGGCAAAAACGAGGCCGAGCGCGCCGCACAGAGAGGCGGGACGCCGGAAAAGGCCGAGGCAGGAGCGGAGGCGCTGAAACTTCACCAGGAAACATCTTTCGAACGCAGCACCGCACCGGGCGCAACCAACATGGTGAGCAGACTGTTGCCGAAAAGGGTTAACCACCCGTAACAGCGCGCCAGAAAAATACAAAACCCCGGCGCTTTTAAAAGACAGCCAATCGTGGCGCGATTGTGTCAGCTCGGCCCGGGACCGGATCGAGCGGAAGGTTTGCGCCCGAGAGCTGAAGCTCAGGCGGACAGGCCGAGCGCGGTTTTCACCTTCTGCGAATAGCCGTAAATGTCCTCGCGCAGTTGCAACTTGCCGTGCTCGTCCACAAAGGCCGAGAAATAGCCGATGTGAATGGGCAAGGGCTTGGGCATTTTCACCATGCGCTCGCCCCCGCCTTTCAGCTTCTTCACGCGCTCCTCCGTCCAGCCTTGGCCGAGCACGATTTCCGCAAGCGCGAAAGGCTGATCGACGCGGATGCAGCCATGACTGAACGCGCGGCGGGCATTGCCGAAAAGGTGGCGCGAAGGCGTATCGTGCAAATAAACGGAGTGCTCATTGGGGAACATGAACTTGATCCAGCCCAGCGCATTGCGCTCGCCCGGCGGCTGGCGCACCACCGTCTGTCCCCGGCTCTGGAACACTTCATAGCCGAGCCGTTGGAGATAGGTCGGATCATCCTTCAATTTGGGCAGCATCTCCTTCTTGATGATGGAGGGCGGCACATTCCAGTAAGGGTTGACGATCAGGAACTGCATCACGTTTGAAAACAGGGGCGTGGGCGTCTGCGGCTTGCCCACGACCACGCGCGCCTGGTGGATGATCGTGTCGCCTTGAAAGACGCGCACGGTAAAATCGGGAATATTCACCTCGATGCGGTCCTCGCCCATGTTGCGCGGCATCCAGCGCCAGCGCTCCATGTTGGAGATGATCTCGTTTTCCAGACGCGAAGGCTCGCCCCCCGACAAGGCCGACACCGTGCGCGCCGTCAAAGTGCCAGACGCCGGTATGCCATTGGCTTTCTGAAAGCCGGCCACCGCCTCGGCCACATGCGTGTCGTAGAGAAGCTCGTCCGAGGAACCCAGCACCGCCGCCCGATCGAGGCCGAAACGCGCGCGGATCAGCGGCACGCGGTCATCCTTCATGCCGGGCTTGAGTACGGGGCCAAGCGGAATGTCGCGCTTGGCCATGGCGGGTGCGGCGTGACGGAGTTCAGCGAGTTTCTCGCGCAGCGCGATATAGCCGCGATGTTGGGGATTGAAACCGGCCAGCACCGCGCCGGCATCCTGCGCGGCGGCGACATCGGCCAGCGCCTGGCCGGGCTCGATCGTCTCGGGCCGCGCAGTAATATCCTTGGCAATGGCGCGCGGATCGATCCGCCCGCCGCTCGCCTGACGCGCATAAGTCGCGATGGCTTCGGACAAGGCCAGATCGGCCAGGGCCAGCGCCTCGACATCCGCCCCCCTAAGGCCCGGCAATGGCGCACCACGCAGATCAAGCGCATCATCGCCCGCCCGCTCCAGCCGCGCGATGGCGGATTTGGCCTGCGCGCTCCAGCCAGCATCGGCGATCCAGACCGGCGTCCACGAGCGCGCCTCATAGAAAGCCGAAATCGCCTCGCGCAACCGGCGTTGTTGCTGTGCGCCGCGCGGCAGATCGGCGGCAAGATGAAGGTCCAGCGCCATCTTGAGCGCCGCCTGCTGCGGCGTCAGAACAGGCACGGGGATCACGACCACGGGCGGGCTCGTCGAGAGATCGACAACAACCTCGGGCGGCATGGGAACAACCACCGGCGCGGATGCCGCGTCCTCGATCGCGACACTGGCGGCTTCTCTGGGCGCGGCTTCCTCTTTGGGAACAACAATGCTGAACGCGGGCCCGCTTTCGCGCGGCGTCTCAGGCGCTATCGCTTGTCCGAAAGCGGGCCCGATCAGAGCCAGAGCCAGGCTGATCGCTATTGCTGTCCTGATCGGCGCGCGCACGTTCATCTTTTCCTCGAACATCTTTTCTGGCGCATCTTCACGACAGGCGCGAAAGCAGCGTTTGGTTCCATTGCCAGGCTCCGGCGCGGGTGAAACGCCAAGGCCGGTTCATTCTTATCGGTCAGGCGGCAACGACCGCGCTGGTCTCGGGTGCGTCTTCGCCCTCATGCAGGCCCAAATCCTTGAGCTTGCGGTAAAGGGTGGATCGGCCAATTCCAAGGCGGCGCGCCATTTCCGACATCTGCCCGCGATAATGGGCGAGCGCGAAGCGGATCATCTCCGCCTCCATGTCCTCGAGGCGGCGCGCATGGCCGTTTTCATCGAGCAGACGCACGACATGGGGATCGCGCAGGTCGAGGCGCGCGGGCTCGGCATGGGTCAGGCGCAACGGCGGCGCCATCGCGGGCACGGGGGGAATGCGCACATCATATCCCGAGACGCGCGCCGCAATCTGCGGGAATTCGGCGATGCCAAGCTCATCGGCCTCGCTCAGCGCCACAGCGCGGAACACCGCATTCTCCAGCTGGCGCACATTGCCCGGCCAATCGTAGCGGGCAAGCAGATGGAGCGCCTCAGCCGAAATGCCGCGCACGGCCTTGCCCTCTTCGGCGGCAAAGCGCGCCGCAAAGCGCCGCGCCAGATCGCCAATATCGTCGGGCCGCAGGCGCAGGGCTGGAATGGTCACCGGGAAGACATTGAGCCGGTAATAGAGATCTTCACGGAAATAGCCGCCCTTGACCCGCTCCAGCAGGTTCTGGCTCGTGGCCGAAATCAGCCGGATGTCGATTTTGACCGGGCGCTTGGACCCCACAGGATCGATTTCGCCCTCCTGCACCGCGCGCAGCAGGCGCGCCTGAAGGTCGAGCGGCAGCAGGCCCACTTCATCGAGAAAAAGCGTGCCCCCATGCGCCTCGGCGATCTTGCCGGCGCGCTTTTCGCCAGCCCCTGCCTCATGGCCAAACAGCAGCATCTCGGCCTGATCGGCCGGCAGCACGGCGCAATTGACTGCGACAAAGGGTTTGCCGCGCCGGTCCGATGCGCCCTGGATGGCGCGGGCGAAAAGTTGCTTGCCGACGCCCGTTTCGCCTTCGAGCAGCACGGGCAGATGGGAGCGCGCGGCGCGCTCGCCCAGCCGGATCGCGCGTTCCATATCGGCGCTGCGGGTGAAAATATGGCTGAAGCCGACGCCACCTGCGATCCGCCGTGTCGCGCGGCGCACCTCATCCTGCAGGGCCTCGAAGCGCAGCACATTCTTGATCGAGACCTGAAGACGCTCGGCTCCCACCGGCTTGACGACAAAATCGCCCGCCCCCGCGCGCATGGCCGAAATGACGAGGTCGATCGCCTGACTGTGCGTCTCGACAATCACGGGCACGGTGATTCGGTTTTCCCGCATGTGGCCCAGCACAGAGAGACCATCCAGGTCAGCCAGAAACAGATCGAGAATCAAAAGGCTGATGGCCGGCTCGTCGGCGCTGGCCAGACGCGCGAGGGCTGCGCGCCCGGTTTCCACCGTCTCGCTCTGGTAGCCAAAGCGCCGGGCCATGGCTTCGAGCAGGCGACGCTGCACCGGATCATGGTCGGCAATCAGGATTATGGACGGCATTGGGCCCCTCTGCGGCGAGGCGTCAGGACGCCCGCAAGCGCACATGGTGAAACAACAGGGTAAACGCACGCTTAACGGCTGTAGCGGAACGGCACGTTAAAGCCTTGAAAGCGCCCCTGAAGTGGACCCAATCGACATCTGGCCGGTTGATCACGGCCCCGCCATGGCCAATATGGACCTTTGACACCCCCTTTGCCCCGCAAGATTGGCTTTTCCAGATGATGACATTTCCTCTTGCCCGTTCTCTTGCCCGCCTTGCCGCATCCGCCAGTGCGCACTCGACCGCCGATGGCGACTATGGCGCGCTGCCCGAATGGAACCTCGGCGATCTCTATGCCGGCATGGACGCGCCCGCCTATGCAAGCGACATGGCGAAAGCAAGTTTGGCCTGCGCGCAATTTGCGCAAAACTGGCGTGGCAAGCTCGGTGAAATCGCCGCCAGCGCCAACGCCAGCGCGCAGCTGTTCGAGGCGGTGAAACATTACGAGGAGATCGAAGATCTTCTGGGCCGGATCATTTCCTATGCAGGCCTGCTCTATTCCGGCGACACGACGGATCCCGCGCGGGCGAAATTTTATGGCGACGCGCAGGAAAAAATCACCAACGCCTCCTCGGACCTGCTGTTTTTCACGCTGGAACTGAACCGGATCGAGGATAGCCTGCTCGAAAAGGCGATGAACGAGGGACCGCTCGCCCATTACCGCCCATGGATCGAGGACATCCGCCGCGAGAAGCCCTACCAGCTCGATGACAAGATCGAGCAGCTCTTCCATGAAAAGAGCGTCACGGGACGCGGCGCATGGAACCGGCTTTTTGACGAGACCATCGCCAGCCTGCGGTTTGAGGTCGAGGGCCAGGAGCTGACGCTCGAACCCACCCTCAACATGATGCAGGACAAGAAATCGGAGACGCGCAAAGCCGCTGCCGACGCCCTCGCCACCACGTTGAAGGACAATCTGCGCACCTTCGCCCTGATCACCAACACGCTGGGCAAGGACAAGGAAATCTCAGACCGCTGGCGCGGCTTCCATGACATTGCCGATTCGCGCCATCTTTCAAACCGCGTCGAACGCGAGGTGGTCGATGCGCTGGTCGCAGCAGTCGAGGCCGCCCATCCGCGCCTGTCACATCGCTATTACAGGCTGAAAGCCAAGTGGTTTGGCGTGGAGCAGCTCAACCATTGGGACCGGAACGCGCCGCTGCCCAATGTCCCGGCCAAGACCTATGGCTGGGACGAGGCGCGCGACACGGTGCTTGAGGCCTATGGCGCCTTCTCGCCGCAGATGGCCCAGATTGCGCGCCGCTTCTTCGACGAGCGCTGGATCGATGCGCCGGTGCGCCCGGGCAAGGCGCCGGGCGCTTTCGCCCATCCGACAGTCCCTTCCGCGCATCCTTATGTGCTGGTGAATTATCAGGGCAAGCCGCGCGATGTGATGACGCTCGCCCATGAGCTTGGCCATGGCGTGCATCAGGTGCTGGCAGCCCCCAATGGCGCGCTGATGGCCCCGACGCCGCTGACACTGGCCGAAACCGCCTCGGTCTTTGGGGAAATGCTGACCTTCCGCGCGCTGCTGGCGCGCACCACCGACAAGGCCGACCGCCGCGCCATGCTGGCCTCGAAAGTCGAGGACATGCTCAACACGGTCGTGCGCCAGATCGCCTTCTACGCCTTCGAGCGCAAGCTGCACACGGAACGGCGCAATGGCGAACTCACCGCCGACCAGATCTGCGACCTCTGGATGAGCGTGCAGGCCGACAGCCTCGGACCGGCGATCCGGCTCGGCGCAGGCTATGAGACCTTCTGGGCCTATATCCCGCATTTCATCCACTCGCCGTTCTACGTCTACGCCTATGCGTTTGGCGATTGCCTGGTGAACTCGCTCTATGGCGTCTACCAGAATGCAAACGAGGGCTTTGCCGAGAAATATTTCGCCATGCTGGCAGCCGGCGGCACAAAACATCACTCTGAACTCCTCGCCCCCTTCGGCCTGGACGCCCGCGACCCGGGCTTCTGGCAGATCGGCCTGACCATGATCGAGGGCATGATCGCGGAGCTGGAGGCTATGGAGAGCTAGTTACCGGGCTGGCAGGCACGCGTAGGCCGTGTTATACATTTTGTATAACACGGAGGCTGTCATGAAACTCGAAGCCAAGAAGATTGGAAATTCGACCGGGTTCATTGTCCCGAGTTCGGTGGCGAACCGGCTTGGGATCGAGGCTGGCAAGGTCTTTTACCTGACGGAAAAGCTCGACGGGAGCCTGCAGATCTCGCCCTACGATCCAGACTTCGACGAGGCGATAAAGCTCACCGATGACATCATGGACGAGTACCGCGACACGTTCGCGGCGCTCGCCAAGTAAGGGACGTGAGCCCCAATGCCTACGAACGAGCCGGTCTGGCTGACACAGGACATCATTCGCGCAGCGCACGAAAAGCAATTGAAGCGCTTTGGCGGGCCTCCGGGGCTGCGCGATCTCGGCATGCTGGAATCGGCGCTGGCGCGCCCCCAGAACAAGTTCGCCTATGGTGAAACAGATCTGGCGGCGCTTGCAGCCGCCTATTGCTACGGGCTGGCGCGCAATCATGCTTTCGTGAACAAGCGCATTGCCTTCATGGCGATCATGCTTTTTCTGCGCCGCAACGGCGTGCCTTTCGCACCCCACCCCGCGCACGCGACCGCGATGATCATCGAAGTCGCAGCCGGCAATGTCAGCGAAGAGGGCCTTGCGCGCTGGCTGCGGGACAATTGGCCAGCAGCCTGAGGCGCGATCCGTCCGCGCGGCGCATGCGTATCATGCAAGGCGCCCACTCTTTCAGGACCACGCATGACCATCGATTCCGAGCGTAACCGTTTCTCGGCCCGCGCCGCGCGCTATGCGCGCGTCGGCACGCAGATGGGCGCTGTCGCGACCCGCATGGGCGCGGCGCAGCTGCTTGGCATGGGCGACAATCCGGCAAGCGCCATAGCGCTGCGGGCGGCACTTGGCGGGTTGAAAGGCCCGCTGATGAAGGTCGCGCAATTGATGGCGACCATTCCAGACCTCCTGCCGCCCGAATTTGCCACCGAATTGCAGAAGCTCCAATCGGATGCACCGCCCATGGGCGCAGCTTTCGTGAAGCGGCGCATGCAGGCCGAACTTGGCCCCGACTGGCAGACGAAATTTGCCCAGTTCGATCTGCACCCGGCCGCAGCCGCCTCGCTTGGCCAGGTCCATCGTGCGACTGCGCATGACGGGCAGGCGCTGGCCTGCAAGCTGCAATATCCCGACATGGCGTCGGCTGTGGAGGCCGATCTTTCGCAATTGCAGATGCTGTTTGCGCTGCACCGGCGGCTCGACCCGGCCATCGACACGCAGGAAATCGCACGCGAGATCGGCGCACGCGTGCGCGAGGAACTCGATTACAAGCGCGAGGCCAAACATGCCGCGCTCTATGGCCTGATGCTGGGCGCAAGCGGCAATGTCCGCGTGCCAACGACACGGCCAGAACTTTCCACTGGCCGCCTCCTGAGCCTGCAATGGCTCGAGGGCCGCAAGCTGCTCGACTACAAGAGCGCCGATCAGGACACGCGCAACCGCATCGCGACCGCCATGTTCCGGGCCTGGTGGCACCCGTTCAGCCAGTTCGGCGTGATCCACGGCGACCCGCATCTTGGCAATTACACCGTGTTTGAAGAAGACGGCGCGGCGCAGGGAATCAACCTGCTCGATTATGGCTGTGTGCGGATTTTCCCGGCGCGCTTTGTCAGTGGCGTGGTCGATCTCTACGAGGGCCTGCGGATGCAGGATGGCGCGCGCATCGTGCATGCCTATGAAACCTGGGGCTTCCGGGCCTTGAGCAAGGATGTGATCGACATTCTCAACATCTGGGCCCGCTTCATCTATGGGCCGTTGCTCGACGACAGGGTGCGGAGCATCGCGGATGGAATTCCGCCGGGCGAATATGGCCGCCGCGAGGCCTTTCAGGTTCATAAAGCGCTGAAAGAAAAGGGCCCTGTGCGCGTGCCGCAGGAATTTGTGTTCATGGACCGGGCGGCCATTGGGCTCGGTGGCGTGTTCCTGCATCTCGACGCCAAGCTGAATTTCTACCAGCTCTTCCGCGAGGCTTTTGGCGCGGGCGGGCTGAATGCCAATTCCATCGCCGACCGGCAGGCGCGTGCGCTGGAAGCCACAGGTCTTGCCTGACGCGATCGAGGTCGCGCGACGCGATTGCCCGCGCCCGCGCTTTGAGCTAATCGAAGAGAGAACCCTTCTGGCCCGAACCGGGCGCATCTCACTCTATGAGGACGACCATGGCTGACGATCACGGCGCGGCGGGCCACCCCGCAATGGATTACGCCGAACACGACCGCACCTACGAGCTGTTCATCGGCATGGCAAAATGGGGCACGATCATTTCGGTGGCCATCATGATACTGATGGCAGTGACCCTTCTCTGACGGCATGGGCGAGCCTCTTGGCTCGCCTTTGCATTTCAGGCCCCTGTTTTTTCGGAGCCCCGCATGCGTGTCGCCGTTCCTGCCGAAATCGACGCCGTTGAAACACGCGTCGCCGCAACGCCCGAAACGATCAAGAAGCTGATCGGGCTCGGGGCGAGCGTCACCGTCCAGTCGGGCGCAGGCCGCGCCTCGGGCGTGACTGATTCCGATTATACGGCGGCAGGAGCCAGTCTCGCGGGCTCGGCGGCCGAAACGCTGGCCGATGCCGATCTGGTGCTCAAGGTTCGCCGCCCGGCGCCAGCCGAACTTGCTGCCTACAAGCGCGGGGCCGCCGTCATCGCCATCATGGACCCTTACGGGCATGAGGACGATCTGGCGGCAATTGCAGGGGCCGGCCTCACCGGTTTCGCCATGGAATTCATGCCGCGCATCACGCGCGCACAGGTGATGGACGTGCTCTCCTCGCAGGCCAATCTCGCGGGCTATCGCGCCGTGATCGATGGCGCTGGCGAATATGGCCGTGCCCTGCCGATGATGATGACGGCGGCTGGCACCGTGCCGGCTGCACGCATCTTCATCATGGGTGTCGGCGTTGCCGGCCTGCAGGCCATCGCCACCGCGCGTCGGCTGGGCGCGATCGTGACCGCCACCGACGTGCGCCCCGCCACCAAGGAACAGGTTGAATCTCTCGGCGCGAAATTCGTGGCCGTCGAGGACGATGAGTTCAAACAGGCCGAGACCGCTGGCGGCTATGCGAAGGAAATGTCGGCCGACTACAAGGCAAAACAGGCGGCGCTCGTGGCCTCCCATATCGCCAGGCAAGACATTGTCATCACCACCGCGCTGATCCCCGGGCGTCCCGCCCCAAGGCTCATCAGCGCCGACATGGTGCATTCCATGCGCGCCGGTTCTGTCATCATCGATCTTGCGGTCGAGCGCGGCGGCAATTGCGAATTGTCCAAGCCCGGCGAGACCGTGATCACCGACAATGGCGTGCATATTGTCGGCCATCTGAACGTGCCCGGCAGGCTGGCGGCCACCGCCTCAAGCCTGTATGCGAAGAACCTTCTGGCCTTCGTCGAAACCCTGATCGACAAGGAGGCCAAGAGCCTCGCGCCGAAATGGGACGATGAACTCGTGAAGGCCACGCTGCTGACGCGCGATGGCGCTATCGTTCATCAAAATTTCCTGCCGAAGTGACCTCACGCGCACGCAGTGCATGAACCCGAAGGGGTGACATTATGGCCATCGAAACGCCTTCCCAGATTCTCGACAAGGCGACCGCCGCCGCCAAATTGGCGCGCGAGGCGGCCGATATGTTGCAGACAACTGCCGACCAGCTCGGCGACACGGCCGCGGGCATCGCACATGCGGCCTCGGGCGGCGCGATCGATCCTTTCGTGTTTCGCCTCGCGATTTTCGCGCTCGCGGTTTTCGTTGGCTATTACGTCGTCTGGTCGGTGACGCCCGCCCTGCACACGCCGCTGATGTCGGTCACCAATGCAATCTCCTCGGTGATCGTGGTTGGCGCGCTTTTATCGGTGGGCGTGGATGCGCCCTCCCTTGGCGATGATGGACCGCTCTGGGCGCGGCTCTTCGGCTTCATCGCTTTGGTGCTGGCTTCCGTGAATATTTTCGGCGGCTTCCTCGTCACCGAGCGCATGCTCTCGATGTACAAGAAGAAGGGCTGAGCGACATGAACGCCAATTTCGCGGCTCTCCTCTACCTTGTCTCCGGCGTCCTGTTCATTCTCGCGCTGCGTGGCCTGTCCTCGCCCGCGACCTCGCGGCAGGGCAATCTCTACGGCATGATTGGCATGGGGATCGCCATTGCGACGACCCTGCTCTATCGGCTCCCCTCCGGGCTCTCGTCCTGGGCGCTTGTCATCGGCGGCATTGCGCTGGGCGGCGGCATTGGCGCATGGCGTGCGCGCACCGTGAAGATGACGGCCATGCCCCAGCTCGTGGCTTTCTTCCATGCGCTGGTTGGCCTCGCCGCCGTGCTGGTGGCGGCAGGCGCGCTTTATGCGCCCCAGGCCTTTGGCATTGGCATCAAGGGCTCGATCCATGGCGCGAGCCTTGTCGAAATGTCGATTGGCGCCGCCATTGGCGCGCTGACATTCACGGGCTCGATCATCGCCTTCCTGAAGCTCGACGGGCGGATGTCCGGCAAGCCGATCATGCTGCCCCAGCGCCATGCCATCAATATCGGTCTTGGCGTCGCCCTTCTCGCGCTGGTCGCGATTTTCGTTCAGACCGAGAGCCATGCGGTCTTCTGGATCCTCACGCTCGTGTCGCTGGCGCTGGGCGTCCTGTTGATCGTGCCGATTGGCGGCGCGGACATGCCGGTCGTCGTGTCCATGCTCAATTCCTATTCGGGCTGGGCAGCCGCGGGCATCGGCTTCACGCTTGGCAATCTCGCGCTCATCATCACCGGCGCGCTGGTCGGCTCGTCGGGGGCGATTCTGTCCTACATCATGTGCAAGGCGATGAATCGCTCGTTCATCTCTGTCATTCTCGGCGGCTTTGGCGGCGATACATCCGCTGCTGCCGGTGGCGGCGTCGTCGAAACGCGCCCGGTCAAACAGGGCTCGGCGGAAGATGCGGCCTACATCATGAAGAATGCCGGCAAGGTCATTATCGTGCCGGGCTATGGCATGGCGGTGGCTCAAGCCCAGCATGCGCTGCGCGAAATGGCCGACCTGTTGAAGAAGGAAGGCGTGGAAGTGTCCTACGCCATCCATCCGGTGGCAGGCCGCATGCCCGGCCATATGAATGTGCTGCTGGCCGAGGCCAATGTCCCTTACGACGAAGTTTTCGAGCTTGAGGACATCAACTCGGAATTCGGCCGCGCGGATGTCGCCTTTGTCATCGGCGCCAATGATGTGACGAACCCGGCCGCCAAGACCGATACCGCCTCGCCGATTTATGGCATGCCGATTCTCGATGTCGAAAAGGCCAAGACCGTGCTCTTCATCAAGCGCGGCATGGGCTCGGGCTATGCGGGTGTCGAGAACGAGCTGTTCTTCAGGGACAATACGATGATGCTCTTTGGCGATGCCAAGAAAGTCGTCGACTCCATCGTCAAGTCGCTGGCGCACTGAAACACCAAGGGCCCGCCGGAAAGGACGGGCCTTTTTTCAGATATCGCGGCCCTCGACCGTAATGGTCAGCTTCTCGACCTTGGCGCGCACCTCGTCGAGCTGCGGGTTGATTTCTAGCGCGCGGCGGAACACTCGCAGAGCCTCGGCATTGCGTTCTGTCTTTTCGAGAATGACGCCCACGCCGACGAGAGCCGTGAAGTGACGCGGCTCAAGTTGCAGCACATGGGCGAGATCCTCCATCGCGCCCGAGGAATCGTCGGCGAAGAAACGCACGGTCGCGCGCTTGTTCCAGACCTCGGCCCATTGCGGCTCGATCTCGATCAGCCGGTCGAGCAGATCCTCGGCCAGTTTCCAGTCTTTCTGGCGGATGATGGTGGACGCCCGCTCCATCAGCAGATCGGCCGTATCGGAACCAGAGCGCATCCACACGCGCTCGATGGCCCCGGAAATGCCCTTGGCCTCATCAGCATCCCGCGTCTTCTCAAGCCGCTGGAAGAGCTCGTCGAGAATATCTTGCCGACCGGCAGGCTGAGGAGCCTGCACGGGCGCTGAGGATGGCGACTGAGCCTGCGCCATCCCGGAGATGCCGGAGACGAGCGTTGCAATCAGCAGAAGGGAACGTGTGCGCATCCGCCAAGACTAGGACGCGCCCGGCGGCCCGTCAAAGGCCCGTGCGGCCCCGCTGCTTCACAAGACGGCGAGCGCAACAAAAAAAGCCCCGGACTGAGCCGGGGCTTTTTGAAGATGACAGACGCTCGAAAGCCTCAGCCCTGGCGGGCTTTGAAGCGCTTCTGGGTCTTGTTGATGATGTAGACGCGGCCCTTGCGGCGCACGAGCTGGTTGTCGCGATGGCGACCACGCAGAGACTTCAAAGAGTTGCGGACCTTCATGACTCGTCCCCGAATGTTGGTAAGGCAGGGACAGGCCCGCCGAAAGAGATGTGACGGGTCTATGCCCCATTTGACGGGGCGGATCAACCTGAAAGTGGCTATTGTCCCCTCTCCTGACGAATCTTCGGCCCCTTTCGAGTTTCCCATGACCATCAATACGCTCGCACGCGCCCTTGCTGACGCCCGCCTCTCGCGGCGGCCCCATGCTTTTTCACCCAAACAGGCCCCCGCCGACACGGCTGACGCCTATAGGATCCAGGCCGAGGTCGCGCAAGTGCTGGGCACGGGAGCCGCTGGCTGGAAGACAGGCTTTGCCCCGACACCGGAGCGCACGCCCATGGCGGGGCCGATTTTTGCCTGCGATATGGTCAAGAACGGCGGCTCCTACGCGCTTGCCGCCGGTGAGGAGGTGAAGGTCGAGGTGGAGCTTGCGATCCGGCTTGGCCGCGACCTGCCGCCTGGACCGACCTATAGCGTTGCCGATATTCTGGCGGCCACGGCTGAAATGCTGGTCGGCATCGAGCTGGTGGGCACCCGCTATGCAGAGCCGGACGCCGCGCCCTTTGCGGCAAGGCTCGCCGATAATTTCAACAATGCTTTCTATGTGACGGGCGAGGGGCGAACAGATTTTGCGGCGCTGGCCCGCGTTGGCCTGCCCTGCCGCCTGTGGATCGACGGCACGCTCGTAGCCGACCATCCGGGCGTGCATCCCGATGGCGACCCACTTGCACCTGTCGCCGCCTGGGCCTGCGCGCAGGCCGACAGGCTGGGTGGTTTGCGCGCCGGCCAGATCATCACGACCGGCTCGCTGAACCAGCCAGTACCCCTCTCAGGCCCCGCAAGAATAGAGGCGGAGCTGGAAGGGCTGGGGCGCGTGCGCCTCAGCTTGATGTAACGCGGGTCGTCAAGCTCACGCCGGGGGCGAGATGATGTCCTTGGCGCGGCGGATCGTTTCCTTCGAGGTGGCGTAGAGCTTCTCGACCACCGCCTGCACGCGCTCGCCTGACGAGGCCGTGACATCGAGACGGCTCTTTTCGGCGTCAGCCAGAAATTCCGGATCCTTGGCGGTTGCCATGAAGGCGTCGCGGAGGATTTTCACCTGCGCTGGACTGGCGCCGGGAGGGGCCAGATAGGGGCGACCGAAGATCTGCTGGCTGAAGACCATCTCCACGGCCTTCTTGTCTTCCTCCGACTTGATGAAATTCCAGATCGGCGGCACGCCCAACTTGTCGAGCTCGGGCTCGAGATCGAGGCTGTTCTGCACGAGAATATTGATCTTCTTCTCCGCGACCCAGGTCGGGCGCTGCGACTTCAGGCTCGACCAGTCGAGGCCGCACATGCCATCGACCTCGCCCCGCTCCATGGCGAGGAAAATATCGACCGTGCCCTTGTAGCCGCTCACTACACTGAACTGCGCGCCGGCCGCATTGGCATGGAGATAGGCATAATCGCGCGTCGAGCCACCAGCCGCGCTTGCGCCGATGATGACCTTGTTCTTCTGGGCATCCGCGAAAGTCTTGATCTTCGAGTTCTGGAAGGTGATACAAACGCGCGTGCCGCTGTCGGCGCTGCCGAGATAGACGAATTTCGTGGGGTCGAAGAGGCCCTGCTGCTTCTCTTCAAGCAGCGGCCCGATGATCACGCCCGGAAACACCGCGCCGATCATGGTTCCGTCCTTTGGCGCGACGGAGGCGAGATAGGCGGCAGCTGTGGCAGACCCCGCACCCGGCTGATTGCGCGGGACGAAGGTTGGATTACCAGGGATAAAACGGCCCATATGGCGCGAGAGCGCGCGGGCATAGAGATCATAGCCGCCGCCCGCATCGCCCCCGATCAGGAAAATGATCTGCTTGCCGGCATAGAAATCAGCGGCAAGGGCGGTGGATGCGAGACCCGCAAGAGCCGTGCCCGCAGCGAGAACAAGACCACGCAACGTACGGCCTCGGCTGATAAACGACATGATGAACGCTCCCTCTTGTCCGGCGCGGCGCATGAAAGCGCTCTTTGCCCAAGTTTCAATTCCGATTTATCCCGGAATTAAAGCTCATGCGCAACCAAGGGGCCCGAAAAGCAACGGTCCCGCGCCGCACTCAAGCGACACGAGACCGGCAGAGCCAAACAGGCTCTCGAACTGACGGGAATACGCGTGACTCAATCTTCCCGTTGCCGAAAATTGACTGAATTTCGCTAACGTACGGTTAAGTCTACGCCACATTCCAGCAAGCCGGCGATTTCGAGCTATTTTTGGATGATGGCGCAGGCGATGCGATCACCCGAATCACCCGCCGGCTGGGTCTTGTAATCATCGCCTTTGGCATGGATCACGAGTGCGGAACCATCCGCGTCAAACAGCGAGGTCTCACCCCCAGCCAGTGTGACGCCGGGCGTAAACAGCTCGATTTTTAGCGCGCCGCCTGCGGGCACGATCAGATTGGGCAGATCGCCAGCATGTGGCCCCTTGCCCGCCTGATAGCCGTGTTCCTGCCCGCTGATGCCGAAATGGCCCCCGGCCGAGGCAAATTTAACTCCCCCGTCGCATATGCCGCTCTGATGAATGTGAAAGCCATGCGGGCCAGCAGGCACATTCTTCAGATCGAGATCGATCAGGACGCCATGCGCGGTCTGTGTGAGGCGCGCCGTTCCCACCGACTGACCTTGCTGGTCGATGAAATTGGCTTTCGCGCTGATATCCGCCGGCTGCGCCAAGGCGGGCGTGGTGCACAGCAGCATGGCTGCGGCAATGTTGAGATGTTTCATCTTCGCCCTCGCTCTATGCCGGCAAAGCCTATCCGGCAGGGGTTAACGCACTCATTTGATGGACGATCCACGGCACAGACAAGCACTCAAACGGACGTCAACGCGCTTGTGATGGAGCCCAGACGGGGGCTCGCGCATTACCCGCGTGGCCCGGCCTCAACGTCAGGGAGTATCCCGATGACGAGCTTTGATCTTGCCGCGCGACATGCCCCTGCCCCGCGCTTCGTCACGCGCCATCTGCGCTTTGCCGATATCTCCTATGCCCTCCGGCGCGGCGTCGATGATTTCTGGGCCATGCCGTCCCATCTTGTGTTCCTCGGTCTGCTGTACCCGATTGCGGGCCTCATCATCGGCATGGTGAGCGCGGGGCAAAATGCCTTCTGGCTGCTCTATCCACTGCTCTCGGGCTTCTTGCTGATCGGGCCGTTTGCTGCCATCGGACTTTATGAAATCAGCCGGCAGCGCGAGCGTGGCGACACGCCGACATGGAAAGCGGCTTTCAGCGTCGTGCATGCGCCAAATATCGGCTCCATCCTGGCGCTTGGCGGCTTGCTGGCGGTGCTGTTCATCGCCTGGCTGACAGCCGCCCACCTGATGTATATGGCGTTTTTCGGCGAGGCTCCGGCAAAAAGCTACAGTCAGTTCTTTGGTCAGATTCTGGGGTCGCCCGAAGGGCTGCAGCTGATCATTGCCGGCAATTTCGTCGGCCTTCTGTTTGCTATTGTCGCTCTGGCGCTGAGCGTTTTTTCATTTCCCCTAATGCTGGACCGCGAGGTCGGCCTCAATGTCGCATTGCGCACCTCGCTGCGTGTCGTGCGGCAGAATCCGTTCATGGTCGCGCTGTGGGGCGCCATGGTCGGGCTGCTGCTCTTTGCGGGCATGGCGGCTGCCCTCATGGGCCTTGCCGTCGTCATGCCGGTCCTCGCCCATGCGACCTGGCATTTTTATCGCCGCGCCATCGGCCCGCCCTTGGCGTGAGACAAGAAAGGCGGCGCATGGCAGCGCCGCCCTTCGTCTTGTCAGGTGCGAATGGCGTTCAGCGCGAAAACGCCTGCGCGATCCTTTTTCCAAATGAGAGCACCGGCGGCTCATGGCCGATGGACTCAGGGCGCGCCAGACCAATGGCGCTGCGCATGCCATCAAGCGTGAACTTGCCGACAAGCCGACCCAGATCATGCGCCTTGTCAGTGAGCGAATGACTGGCGCTGGTGGTCTCGTCGACCATGGCAGCATTCTGCTGCGTGCTCTGATCCATCTGTCCCACAGCCGCATTGACCTCGCGCAGGCTCACCGACTGCTCATGGGCAGAGGTCGCAATCGCCTCGACAAGCACCGTGACGCGCGCCACCTGCTCGCCAATCGAATGGAAGGCTTCGCCGGTGTGGCGCACCAGGCCGACGCCGGCATCGATCTGGCTGCTGGATGTCGAGATCAAGCCCTTGATCGCCTTGGCGGCCTCGGTTGAGCGCTGCGCCAAAGCGCGCACTTCCTGCGCGACAATGGCAAAGCCGCGTCCCGCATCGCCCGCACGCGCTGCCTCGACGCCCGCGTTGAGCGCCAGAAGATTGGTCTGGAACGCGATCTCGTCGATCATGGTGATGATCTCGCCGATCTGCCGCGAAGATTGCTCGATAGTATCCATGGCCGTGATGGCATCGCGCACGATCGTGCCCGAACCATCCGCCTCCTGCTTGGCCGCAGTCACTGCGGCGCGCGCCTTTTCCGACATTTCGGATGTCTTGCGCACGGCATCTACAATGCCGTTGAGCGCCGCCGATGTCTGTTCAAGCGCGGCCGCCTGCTGTTCCGTGCGCCGCGCCAGATCGTCTGCCGCAGAGGTAATGTCACGCGCGCCGCTGTGAACGGATTCGGTGGCTGTCGAAATCGCCTGCAACGTGCCCGACAGCGCGCCGATGGCCGCGTTGAAATCGCCGCGCAGCTTTTCATATTCGGGCGCGAGCGGATCGTTGAGGCGGAAGGCGAGATCGCCGCGGGCAATGTGGTCGAGGCCGGTGGCGAGCGCTTCGACGACGCGCTGGCGCTTCAGATCGGCTTCCCTCTCAAGCGCTTCCTGGCGTTGACGCTCGGCTTCGGTCGCATCGCGTGTCTGATCCTCGCGACGACGCGCCTCCATGCGCTCGATTGCGCTCGAGCGGAAGACAGCGACCGCATGAGCCATTTCGCCAATCTCGTCACTGCGGTCGGCAAAGGGCACGTCCTCGTCATATTTGCCCGTGGCCAGCCGCGACATGTAATCAGCCATGCCCAGAATCGGCTTGATGACACGGCTGCGAATGACGACCACGCCAACGAGCACGCCAACGAGTACGAGGCCCGCTGTCGCAAGCAGCACGGTCTGCCAGACATTGCTCGCGTCCTGCGCCTCAGCCTCTGCTTTGGCGAGGAATTTATTGGCATCGATGACGAGCGCATCGACCGCCTTGCGGTGCTCGAGATAAAGAATCGTCAGATCGCGGCCTGCTGTCGTGACAATCGCGCGATCTCCCTTGGCAATGGCAGGAAGATATTTATCCTCCAGGACCATCCAGAATTTTTCAGCCGCAGCGGAAGAATTCGCGACCTCGGACTTCAGATGGGGCGGCAGCTCGCTGGCGGCCCAGACTGCCCTGCGATCCTGAAAGTCCTTGCGAAGCGGCGCAAATCGCGCGCGTGCCTCTTCGAGCGTCACTTTCTCGTCGACAATCATATTGGCGTTGAGGTAGGCCTCGATCACATAAAGCGGCGGCGGCAGCACGTCGGCCACGAGATCCTTGCCGGCAATCATATTGCTGTAGGCCGCGCCCCCCACACGCAATTGCTGGAGGGAATAAGTCGCTGCGCCGGCGATGATGAGGCAGCCCACCACCACGGCCATGCCGAAAGTGTTGAGCGCGCGCGCAATGGTCAGATTCATGGAAACTCCTGTCGCCGCGAGGCTAAAATACGATCTTTCAAACAGGAGTAGACTACAACCTAAGCGTTACTATTCTCATGACGCCGGGAATGGGCAGCGTCCCAGAGCGGCACAAAAGAGCTCGGCAACAGCGTAATTTTGAAACAGAGTAAAAAATGCCTTCAACTTAAAATTGTAATTAATTTCAACAAAAAGGCTCCTGTCAGCGACGGGAGCCTGTCTGTAAAGTTCGGTTCCCGGCCTGACGTTAAGTCAGGGGGAAAATTCAAATTTGCCGGCTGTGAGCGTGTTTGCGCCGGCCCCGCTCAATTTGATCTTGGCTTCTATCGTCGCATCCGCATTTGAATTTATGTAGAGCCAGCCATTCGCATAGCCAACACTCATCGCGCCCGGCGTCGCAGTCGTCCCGGCGAAACTCCAGCCGCTCGCGCCAACGAAGCGGATCTTGTCGCCGACGTCGAAGTCGAGGATCGTATCCTGGCCGGAGGCCACCTCGCTTGCCCGGAAAACGAAAACGTCTGCGCCTGCACCGCCCGAGAGCCGATCCGCGCCCGCACCTCCGTCGAGCGTATCCGCGCCTGCGCCGCCCGCCAGAGAATCCGCACCCAGACCGCCGCTCAGGGAATCATCGCCTGCGTTACCGGTCAGGATGTTGTTCAAAGCACTACCGGTCAAAACATCATTGAAGGACGAGCCGGTCACATTTTCGACGTTGATAATTCGGTCACCCTGGGCGTCGCCTCCCTGGCCGAAGGTGAAGCCCACGCCAAGCGTAACGGTGACGCCCGCCGAAGAATCGACATAAAGAAGAGTATCGGTTTGAGTGCCGCCATCGAGAGTATCGGCGCCTGCGCCCCCTGACAGAGTATCGTTTTCTGACCCTCCGGACAGGCTGTCGCCATCGATGCCGCCAGACATGGAATCTGCGCCCGACCCGCCATTCAACTGGTCGCGCCCCTGACCGCCGATGAGCCTGTCCGCACCCGCATCGCCATTCAGAATGTCGTCGCCATCCTGCCCTTCCAGAATATCCCTGTCGGCGCCGCCGCCAATAAGGTCGTTACCGATACCGCCAAAAAGGCGGTCGTTGCCGGCCCCACCGGCGATCGTATCGTTGCCGCCAAGGCCATTGACCCAATCGTCGCCAGCATAGAGATCGAATTTATTGTCGGATGAATTCCCGGTCACGACGTCGGCATTTTGCGACGCCCGGATATTCTCGATCCCGGTGATGTAATCGGTGTATCCATCGCCCTGATCTGCAAAGTGCAGTTCGAGATTCACCGTGACGCCAACATGGGGTTTGTTATTGTAATAAATGACATCTGTTCCGATGCCACCATCGATGGAATCCGCGCCTTGGCCATCGAAGAAAACGTCATCGCCCTCACCGCCGATCAAGGTGTCGTTGCCGATATCGCCATTCAGGGAATCGTTGTCCGCGCCGCCATCGAGCAGGTCGTTGTCTTCCCCGCCGCTGAGCGTATCCATGCCGCCTTCGCCATAGATCGTGTCATCTCCCCGGCGGCCAGAGGCATAATCGCCGTCCGCGCCCGCCGTGATGCAATCGTCGCCTTCGTCACCAAACAGATCGTCGCGGCCATCCCCGCCGCTTAACGTATCGTTGCCCGCGCCCCCGGACAGGAGATCGTCGCCGGCGGCGCCCGATACGCTGTCATCGCCCAGCGCGCCCATCAGCACATCGCGCGCGCCGCCCCCGTCGAGCGTGTCGTTTTCCCCGCTGCCACGAATATAGTCACTGCCCGATGTTCCGACGTAATTCTGCGCGGTCAGGAAGGTCGTGCGAAGCTCCGCGACCTGTCCCGTCAGTTGCTTGAAAAATTCACTGGCAAGCCCGAGGCCAACCCAGCCGTAGGACGTGTTGGACAGATGGATCCAGTCGCCGAATTCGAGATCAAGCGGCGTCGGCACCACCGGAATTCCGAGATCGGCCGCCACACCGGCCTGGAAGGCGCGGTAAGCTTCGATAATGGCACGGCTGGCGTCAGCATCGTCTTGCCGTCCAAGGCCCTGGATCGTCACCCCGTTTGCCGAGATCTCCTGCATGAGACCAAGCACATGGGTGAGATTGCGTTCGACCGCATCCATTTTCGCAGGCAAATTGCCGGCGTCATTTTCGCCCTGATTCCAGAAGGCGAGCTCTGTTTTGCCGCCGGTCGCCGCCTGAACATAGGCCTGCATCCGGTCAATCAGATTGCTGCTTACGTCCTGATCCCACGTAAATTGATATCCGCTCGCCGACCGGGCATCGCCCGCCAACACCGATGTGCCGCCCTGCGCGGCATTGATGATGCCGATCGGCACGCCGGGTTGACCGGCATCGCTCAACATTTTCTGCAGTCCGGCCCCCAAGACGGCGGCGCCACCGCCATCGACATCATTGTCGATTTTTACTGTTGCGCCATCCTTCTCATACATTGTGAGATCGTAAACGCCGGGCATCGGGCCTGACTGGGCCATAGGTTCTTTTGCCCGGCCAAAATATTCGGCATTGGACTGACCGGCGATCAGAATTGCAATTCCGACTGCGACAGAACCTTCCTTGGTTGCGGTCGTCGCATTTTCGCTGTCATAGACGCGGTAAACAAATCCGTCGCCCTGCGGGATTGTCAGCTTGCTTGTGCCGCTTGTGTCGAGCGCGTGACTGGCGACGAGCGCACCATACCGGTCGAAGACCTTGACCCATCCGGAATTCAGGCCGGTCTCGTTCGCGATGCGTTTCGTGTCGAGAAGACCATAGCGCCCGCCGTCAATATCGGAAACGGTCTCACGTTGAACGAAAATCATGGCGCTCGATCCCTTTGAAAAATGTTTTCTTTAAAAGGCGCACTGTCTAGAGCGGTTCTGAAGTTTCAAGTCATACCAAAGTTTGGTGAACTCTGGTGTTGTTTCCACCGATATAAATTGATGGGTGCAAGCAGCATTGATGCAGCTTGGGAAATTGCCGCACCACACTGCGCATGCGCGAAAATTTAATCTAAATTACTCGCTTAAGTTGCGCGCCTGTTCTTAGCTACCAATCTATATAAAATTTAAAAAGTATCGAAGGTGAGCCAAATTCCGAGTTTTTCAGAACGTAAAAAAAGTTAAAAAATCCGTATTATCAATAATAATTCATGATCTTATCTGATCATTCTCCATTATTGGAGCCTCCCGAAAATCCCCGTCTGGGAACGAATGGTCAATTGGAATAATGCCGGTGCAATCCACGATAACCGTGTTGAAAGAATCGGTTCCGGCTTGCTAGACATGTATTTGGTTCAAGGCGAAGTTAAAGCTTTCTTACCGCCCATCAGAGCGCGGCCTTTTTTTTAAACGGGTTGGAACGTCCAGATGCTTAATTTCGATCATCGTGGCGCAACAGGTTTGGACGCAGCCATCGAAATAGCGCTGGGGCTCAAAGCGCGCCCTCTGGCATCCGATCTGATCGCGCTTGAACCGCGCATGGTCTTTGACGGCGCAGCGGGCGCGACGCTCGTTGCAGTGAAAGAGGCTGCAGGCGCGGATGCGGCCGCCGACCACGCAGCCGCGCATGAAGCTGCATCCGATCTCGCGGCCGATGCGGCCAAACTGGCAGCCGCCGTGCAGCCGGTGGATAACAGCGACGTCCGGCAGAACCTGCCGGCAGCCGCGGCAGCGGCGCCATCCATCCGTGAAATCGTCTTCATCGACGCGCGCGTTCTGAACCCGGACGCATTCCGACAGGCGGTCGGAAAGGATGTTCTCGTTGTAACGATCGAAGCCGACCAGGACGGTTTCGACGCGATCGGAAAAGTCCTTGCACAACAGGGACGCGAAATTTCCGCGCTGCATATCATCGGGCACGGCACGCAGGCGCAGGCGACGCTTGGCGCAAGCGTCATCGACACAGCCTCAGTGGAACAACATTCCCAGGATTTGCACGCCTGGCAGTCACATCTGACCACCGAAGCCGACATCATGTTCTACGGCTGCAAGGTGGCTGCGGGCGAGGAGGGCTCCAAACTCATAGCCGCCATTGCGCAGGCAACCGCCGCTGATGTCGCGGCCTCCGCCGATGACGTGGGCAACCAGGGTGGAAAGGCGGACTGGACACTGGAAAAGACAACTGGCGCCATCGAGACCAAAATCATTGCGCCAGAAAATTACGCCTATGATCTGGCTGATTTTGCAGTGAGCGGCATTCCCGCCGACAGAATCGTGCGGCCCACCAATACGCGCCCCGTGATCGAGGGAACGACGCCGGCGGGCACGAAAAAAATCGAACTGATCTTCACCTATTACGACGCGGGTCTCCGGAAAGACGTGTCCTTCACACGCAATGCCACATTCGTCGCGGAGTCGGGCGGCGACGTGAAATGGAAGGTGGCACAAACAACCGACCTGAAAAATAACATGACCTATCGCGTAGCGACGCGGGTCACCGACAGTAGGGATGCAGTCTCGACGAATACGGACGCATTCCAGATCCTCATCGACACGACTGCGCCCAAGGTGGCGAGCCTTGTGGCTGCCGGGAGGCAAACGGATAACACCTATAAAGTCACAATCCGTTTCTCGGAGGCGATCGATACATCCACATTCACTGCCAGCGATATCGTGCTGCCTACAATGGGTGGCAGGGCTATCGGAACAATAACAAATCTCGTCTTCAGCGCAGACCAGACGAGCGTGGACGTTTTTTTCACACCCCTGGCCCAGACAAGCGGCGTGGCCTGGCTCAATGTGCTCCCGACCTTCAAGGATAAGGCCGGAAACGATGCTGTCGATCCGCCCGATTACACGACAGCATCAACGAGTTTCTTCTTCTATGCCGGGCCTACGGATCTGATGACCTGCAAGTTGGACGGCGTCCTGATGACAAACGTCGCCGCGCCCCTGACGAGCAACCCCAGGCCAACACTTACACTTACTACTGCCGCTACAGCGGCTTCCGTCGAGGTTTATTCGGGAGCCGAAAGGCTCGCCAGCCTCACGAAAACTGGCACGGAATGGATCTGGACGCCCGCGACGGATCTGCCTGAGGGCGCAAATGCGCTTTACCTCAAAATAACGTCGGCCGGCACAAACCCTGTCGTACGCTATGCCTCAATCCGCATTACCGTCGACCGCACGCCCCCCGTCGCGCCGCGGTTCAATGCCTTGGCGAATGACATTGTCCCCTCGACGTCCTGGGTCTTGAACGGAACCACGGAGAAAGGCTCGACCG
Organism: Beijerinckiaceae bacterium; assembly: GCA_947370975.1. GTDB lineage: Bacteria > Pseudomonadota > Alphaproteobacteria > Rhizobiales > Beijerinckiaceae > Terripilifer. The sequence continues at coordinate 122,660 of CANBNG010000008.1, read as the reverse complement.
TCACGGTCACGAGCCCGACAATCCCCGTGTTGACCGCGAACACCAACACTGCGCTGGGCACCTGGGCCTTGACCGTACCTGCGGGTCTGGCAGCCGGAAGATACAAGCTGCAAGCCACAGCCAAAGACGCGTTGGGGAATGTTTCGGGCATCACGGAACTGACGTTTTACGTATTCAACAACGATGCCGGCGTGGCGGTCGACACGGTCGATTGGGAGCCGGTCACACCCGCGGCAAACACCTTCATCATCAATAAGATCGATGAGTTCGGCGTCCTTCTGGACGGCTCGACGACGGACGCTATGGTCACGATGGACTATAAATATTGGGCTGTCGGGAGCAGCGAACCGGACTATGACGGCAGCAACTTGGTCGATGGTATCAACGGCGCATGGGAGGTGAATTTCGTTCCTCCGGGCGAGGGCAAATATTTCGTCAAGGTCATGCTGACGGATACCGACGGAATCGCGCATGAGAGTCTGTTTATTGTCGAGGCTGACACGACCCCACCCGCAGCAGCACGGATTGACCGGCTCGTTTGGACGGCAGACTCGCCCCTGTCGGGCACAATAGAGCAGAATGCGACGCTGGTGATCTCTGTCGATGAAAACGATGTAGCATCCAGCATATCGGGAACCAAATGGACCATTGCAGCTCTTGCAGAGGGCAACCATACGATTGATATTTTAGCGACTGACCGAGCTGGCAATGTCACCAGTTCAACCTATGACGTCACGGTTCACGCCGCGGCGCCATACGATGGTCCCTCCCTCCTTGGCATGGTCGCCGGGTCATCCTCCGGCCATCGCAGCTTCACGCTTACCTTCGACCGCGACATCGACGCGCGCTCGATGATCGCCGACAATTTTCTTATGCCGGGATCCAACCTCCGCCCGACGATCACGCAAGGGGCGAACAGGTCCGTCTGGACGCTGACTTATGCCGATGTTTCAGACACTGCCAGCGCGGTTGTGACCTTTGCGCCATTCGTATCCATCAGGGACGACACCGGGCTTCGGCTCAAATCCAAACAGACGATCGAGGCGGTGACTGTCACGTCGGACACGGGCGGCGCGGCAAAGACCATTTCGCTGTCGAGCACGGGTACGATCAACGATACGACGCCGGCTTTCGATCTCGTGGCCAATGGCATTCTGGCGAGCGTCGATATTTACAATGGCGCGACCAAGATCGGCGTCGCCACATTGGATCCCGGCGATCGGCTGCACTGGACCTGGACGCCCGACGCGCTTGCCGACGGCTCGTACGCTTATCAGGCCAAGGCCAAAGATCTGTTTGGCGCGGTAACGACTTTCGATTTCAGCTTTTCGGTTAAGTCCGCAGCGCCCAACGGGCCTGTCCTGTCGTCGTACCCGCAATTCACCAATACGGTACCGAGCTTCTCTGGCACGGCTGCCCGGAGCGGAACTGTGGCGGCCTATGTCAATGGCGAGAAGGTCTCGACGATCGCCGTGGATTTTGAAGGCAAATGGTCCACGACACTCAATTTGTTGATCTACGGCGAACGGACATATGCGGTCTCTTTCCTAACAACTGATGTCAATGGCAACGTGTCCAATGCCACAAGTGTCCAGGTGACTGTCGACACCACCCGGCCATCAGTGACGGCTATTGACCGCGTGGGGCAGGAGAAGACCAACGCGACAAGTGTCGCTTTCCAGGTGACGTTCAGCGAGGATGTGAAAGACGTCACACCCGACTCTTTCGAAGTCCGCGACGGCTCGGATGCGCTTGTCACGGGCGCGCGCATCTCCACCGCGCCGGCTCCCGGGGGGAGCGGAAGCAGGGCCTGGGTTGTCACTGTCGAAGATTTTGGCTCCAGCAGCGCCGTGCAGCTGAGGCTGAAGGCAAACACCGCCTCGACCGATATGGCGGGCAATAGAGTGCTGTCGAGCACAAAGTCTGCCGGATATATTATCGATCGCGACGGCCCAGCCTTGACGATTGCTGCTGCCGGCGCGTCCAGCGCCAAGCGCCCGGTCATCACCGGAACAGCCAGCGCCGATGCAACGAGCGTGTCCCTTTATCTGGTGAAGGACGACAACTCGCGCGTGAGCCTTGGCTCTTACACACCGGCGTCTCATGCAAACGACTGGACCTGGAGCATCACCCCCGCAGTCGATCTCCCAGATGGTGTCAACAGGATCGAAGCCGTCGCGCACGACGCGCAGGACAATCCCACCACGGCAACCACAAATCTCACTGTCGATACAACCGGCCCCTCACTAACCATCGCCAATGCCGGCGCGACCAGCGCCAAGCGCCCGGTCATCACCGGAACAGCCAGCGCCGATGCAACGAGCGTGTCGCTTTATCTGGTGAAGGACGACAACTCGCGCGTGAGCCTTGGCTCTTACATGCCGACCTCTCACGCAAGCGAGTGGACCTGGAGCATCACGCCCACATCCGATCTGGCTGATGGCCTCAACAGGATCGAAGCGGTGGCGCGCGACGCGCAGGAAAATCCCACTGCGGCAGTCGCCGTTCTCGATGTGGATTCAACGTCGCCTTCCGTGGCGAGCCTCTCAGCCGGACAATCTGAAAACGGCGATTATATTATCGACGTTTCGTTCAGCGAAACCATCGATGTGTCGACGTTCAGGCTGACGGATACGGCTCTTGTCGAAGGCAAGGGCACGTTGTCGGTCGTCGCCGTCGAGGGATTGTCCGCCACCCTCCGCTTTACGCCCGAAAGCGGCTATGCGGGCGCCGTTCGGCTGTCGGCAACCGGCATGAGCTTCAAGGATAGGCATGGCAATGCCGCGCGCCTCGATGGAGCAACAGCGGATGTCAGCTTCCGCATCAGCCCTGTCGAGCCTGAGCCCTCGGATTTGACCGCGCCCGAAAGCCAGTTGCTCGAAGGGCACGAAGACAATCGCCTGACTGGCTCCGTGGGGGCCACAGGTGGCGCGGGTCCGTTGACCTACCGGATTGTATCCCGTCCGGACAACGGCAAGGTCACGCTCGGCGAGGGCGGCTCCTTCAGCTTCACGCCCGACGCCAATTTCAACGGCAACGACCATTTCACCATCTCGGTTGGAGATGGGACGACGACTGTGCTGCAGGATATCGAGGTGATCGTCCTGCCCGTGAACGACGCCCCATCCGGAGCGCTCGTCATCTCGGGGCAGGCAAAAGTCGGCCAGACCCTGAAGGCAATATCGACGTTGCAGGACGCCGATGGATTGGGCGTGCTTTCGATCGAATGGTTTGTCGGCAACCGATCTGTCGGAACGGGCGACGAATTCACAATCGGGAAATCCGAGGCGGGCGCATCGATCCGTGCTGTGGCTTCCTACCTCGACCAGCAAGGAAATGGGGAAAAGGTGGTCTCCGCGCCGGTCGTCGTGCCTTCCGGTTTTGTGCCTCCGCCTGCCGCCCCCATTGTTGTGACGCCACCAGGCAATTTTGCACCCATCGGCGAGCAGCCCTCGAAAACCGAAACGGTGAGGAACGATGCGCCGCCAGCGCCCAAACTCTCCGTGTCAGGACAGAGTTCGGAGGCAGAGACTTCCGTGATTGCTTCCGTTGCGGAGGCCTCAACAGCCATTGTGGCCAAGCCGATCACGGTCGTCGCAGGCGGGCGCATGTCCAGCATGATCGCCCTGCCCTTCACGAGCGCCAGCGATGCACCGTCCAGCCTCTCCACAAGCTCGTCAACCTCCGGATCTGAGGCCGGCGGTGTATCTGCCCCGCTCGCCAGTACCAGCCTTGCCAGTCGCCTGCAGTTTTCGGCCATCGACCGGGGCGTGGTGCTCGAGGTGCGCATTTCCGCGCCTTCGCCGTCATCGACTGACGCCGCCGCGCGCGTGCCCGGCGCCGATATCCAGATCGTGTCCGGCGGCGACGCCGTCTACAAACTGGGCTCGTCCATCTTCGTGGCGCGCGGCCAGGGCAAGGTGACATTCAGCGCGGAAATCATCGATTCGACGGGGGCCCGCGTGATCGTGCCTTTGACGGTCGATACCGCGACCGGCGACATCGAGCTGGGGCCAGCGCCGCGCAGCGACCGCGATTATGGAGCCTCTTTCGCCGAATTATTGCGGCGCGAAACGGATATGCGGGTTGCCGAACTGCTCGCCTCGCTCGTGGCCATGGAAAGCTCCGCGCGCGTCTCACTTGGGGACACATCGGCAGCCTGATTTTTTTCCCGGCGCGCAGGGCCGACACGGCCTCCTGCGCCCCGCTCCTAAGCGTTTGATTTTTGTATTTTTGTTTGAGGTTTTTCAGCGATGTCCAGTTTGTCCGATTTTTCGAGTCTTCTGAAATGTTCCGTCGCAACAGTGCTCATCGGCATGCTGGCGGGATGCAGCGTCAACACCAAGGCCCTTGAGCCGGAGGAGGCCGGCGGCGCGGCCAGGGCGAGCCTGGAGGCTTCCAGCCTCGGGCAGGCGCCCGTGACACGGCCCATCGACCTCAGCGAGGCGATGGCGCGCGCTGTGCTCTACAATCTCGACAGCCGCGTCGAGCTGATGGAAATAGCCTTGCGAAACCGGCAGGCCGAAACGGCGACCATCGCCATGCTGCCTTCCCTTGTTGCAAACGCCGGCTATGCCGCGCGCAACAAGGCCGATGCGAGCTCGAGTGTGCAGGTCGGTTCGGGCCAGCAGAACTTCAGCTATTCGACGTCGCAGGATCGCGACCTGAACACGCGCGACTTGTCCCTGTCCTGGAACGTGCTGGATTTCGGACTGTCCTACATCCGCGCCAAACAGGCGGCCGACCGCACGATGATTGCGCAGGAGCAGCGGCGCAAGGCGCTCGCGCGGATCGTCGAGGAAGTGCGCGGCGCTTATTGGCGCGCGCTGGCTGCCGAATATCTCAGCCGCGACCTCAAGGCATTGCAGGGTCGCGTGCAGAGCGCGCTGAAGCGCGCCGAGCTGATGGGCGCAAGCGGCCAGACGGGCCCGCTGGTGTCGCTGACCTATCAACGCGACATTTATGAAGTGACCGAACGCATCCAGCAGATCGAGGCCGAGGTCGCCGCCTCCAGAAGTCAGCTGGCCATGCTGATGAACCTGTCGCCGGACACGAAATTCACCTTGGTCCGCCAGACAAACAATCTGCCGCCGGAAGGCGGGTTCGCGCGGCCCGCATCGCTCGTGCAGACGGCGCTTGAAAACCGGCCAGAGATGCGTTCAGTTCTCTACGATCAGAGGATTGGTGGGCTGGACGGAACTGCGGCATTGCTGGAATTGCTGCCCGGCCTCAATCTCAATGCGGGGCCGTCGTTCACATCCAATTCCTATACCCTCAACGGGGACTGGTGGAGCTGGGGTGCGCGCGCGAGCTTGAACCTCGTCCGGCTCGCGGCCTATCCGGTGCGCCAGAACGAAATCGATGCGAATGAGGCCCTGCTCGGCGAGCGCGTGAAGGCGACCGCCGCAGCCATCGCCTTGCAAGTCCATGTCAGCCGCACGCGCTATGAGCGCAGTCTGGCGCGCGCCAGGACGCTCGCCAATTATTCCGGCGTGCAGCAGCAATTGCTCAGGCAGCTCACAGCCTCCGAAAGCGCGGCGCAGACAAGCGAGATCGAACTGGTGCGCGAGGAACTGATGGCGCTTCTCGCGCGTGCGCGCTTCGATGTCGCCGCCGCTGACGCACAATCAGCCTATGCCAGCATGCTGAGCTCAGTGGGCGTCGATCCTTACCCAGCAGAGATGACCGATTCCGTGCCCGAACTTGCAAAAGCATTCCGGGCGCAGGGCACGGCGCATTTGAAGACCCTCAAGCTGGCAAACAAACGCTGAGACGGAGCCGACCCATAAAAAAAGCCCCCGTCGCAGACGGGGGCTTCTGTTTTTGAACGCCTCTCGGCCGGGCCTTAATGGGCCAGCGGATTGGGGCGGAGCTGGAAGTGAGCGGACAGGGGCTTGGTGCCCTTGCCGCCTTCGATCAGCCAGGGCGTGCGGTCGCCATTGGTCGTCCAGATGCCACGGCCTTTCCATCCAGCCTTGGCGTCGTCGATGCGGCCATCCAGTCCCTTGGCATAGAAGCCCAGCGGATAGGGGACGCGCAGCGAGACCATCTTGTCGCCCTTGAGCGCGACAAGACCATCGCCGAGATTGGCCGTCGAAACGGGAACATTCTCGCCAAGACCAAACGTGTTGTGCTGGTCGACCCAGGTGTAATAGCTCGACTCGGCGCTGTTATCGCCGATGCCGTCAAAGCCCGGGCCCGGATATTTATGGAAGGCCCAGCCCTCGGGGCAATGATTGCCGGTTGCAGTGGGCCCATTGAGCGGGGCCTTGCACTTGCGGCGATCGAAGCTGCCGAGATGGCCGCTGGCCAGCGACACCCAGACGACGCCATCCTTGTCGATATCGCCACCACGCGGGCCAAAGCCCGGCGCCGGGACATTGTAGATTTCGGCAAGCGCGGTTTCAGGCGGGTTAGACCCCGGATTGACGCGCACGACAGCACCGGGGTTGGTGCGGATGGAGCCCCAGACGGAGCCGTCGGTATGGGGCATGACAGCGTAGAAATTGGCGACGATGCGCTTGTCCTTGGTCGGATCGACGGCCTGGTTGGGCTCGACATAATCGTCGCGCTTGCCATTGCCATTTGTGTCGAGCACGAGAGCGGTCCAGCCCTGCGCTTTCTGGATGTCACCGGTTTCCAGCAGGATTCTGGTGTTGAGCCAGCCGAGCACCTGCCCGCCGCCGCTGCCCCACACGGTATTATCCTTGTCATAACCAAACATCAGATGGTGGGTCTGGAAGCAGGTCTGATAGGGCGTGTATTTCTGCGTCTTGGGATCATACATGGCGATCCGGCGCAGCGAGGCATCCAGCGGGAAGAGCTTGGCGGAGGGATGATCCGAGCCCTTCTTGCAGAAATCGGGATTGGGCCCCGGGAAGCCGGTAGCGGCAAGCCAGACGCGACCATCCTGGTCGATCATGCTGTTGTGGTTATTGCCGTGCGTATCCCAGATTTTTTCATTGCCCCAATAGGCGGAAGGCTGAAGGGCCTCCTTGGCCGCCGCATGGCCCGGGCCCAGCGCTTCGGGCGTGCCGGGCGCATAGGTCATCTGGAAGCTGGTGGTCGAATTCTTGATCGGATCGAGAATCGGGATCGTGTCGGATGAATATTCCGGCGAGCCGTAAAGCGGGCCATAGGCATTGACGGTCGGATTGCGGCGGTCGCTCGAAATCAGATCGTGCAAATATTGCTTCTCGTTCATCCAGTCGCGAAGCGTCACGACAATGTTGCGCTCCTCGCCCTGCGGACGCTGCGGCTTGGTCTTGGGCAATTCGCCCTTGGCGACCCGGTCGGTCCAGTCGCCGAAATATTTATAGGCCACACCACCCATTTCGCCGGCCAGCAGATTGGTCATGCTCTCGCCGGCCTGGCCCGCCTGCGTGCGCCGCGCCCAGGCATCGGCCCCGGTGTCAAACTTTCCGAACGCCTCCGGAATGGTCCGCGTGGAGAGCTGGCCGAGCTGATGGCAGCCGACGCAGCCATTGTTCTTCATGAGGTTCAGCCAGTCGGTCTGCTTGAGCTTCTCGGGGATATCGCTCTTGCCGCCGAACTGATCTGCGCCCGGGATCTGGAGCATCGAATACCAGTAGATCGCCGGATAATAATGCGCGGCCGCAGTCTCGTTGGGCGCGACTTTCGCGCTGATGGAGAGGGTCTTGCCGGGCTCGGACACCTGCTTGTCGGAATCCACGAGGCCATAGCCGCGCGCCCAGACGTTATATTTCGCCTTGGGCAGATCGGGGATGACGAAGCGGCCCTGATCGTCGGTCACGACGATCTTGATGAAGCGCACCGGCAGGTCGCGTGTTTCGGCGACCACCCAGACGCCGGCCTCCGGCCCGTTCGGGCCCGTTACGACGCCGCCAATATCATCGGCATCGATCTCGATACGCGCCGTCTGCGCCTGTGCAACCGCCGGGGGGGCAGTCAGGGCCGAGGTCGCGAGCAAATTAAGTGTAAGAACGGCCGCAGCCAGGCCCGAATGTTTGGGGCTCATCATCAATTCCTCCCGCTCTTTTCTGTCTTTATGCAGTCAGAGTCGGGCTTGAGGATAATCTCAAGCCGCGCGCCGGGCAATGGGCCGTCAAGCGTGTGTTCCCGACGCTCGGACGGGGGCAGAACGCATCAAGATTAGTTAATGATAATAGATGGTTAGCGAAACAAACACGCGCTTCCTGCCTTGTCACTGCGCATGCGGGAATGGTAACACCTAAGGCTATGCTCACGCTGGCGACCGCGGATTTGCCACATGTCAGGGGGTCAGCGCATGGTCAAGGATGCCTTTTACCGCCCCGCGCAGCCTGTCCCCCCTGCGTGCTGGCACGCGTGAACAAACGGCTCGCCCATACCTCGACGGACAAGCTTCGCCACGACCTTGCGATGCCGCAATCCTTCTCGTTGCGCCGCCTCATGTTCGCAGCCGTGCAGACGACAACCTTGCTTGGTTTTGCCGCGCTGATGATCGGCAATCTCACGCTGACGCTCTATTTCGATCAGCAGAGAGCGCGCACGCTTGAAGCGGTGCGTGTCAATGCGCGCAATCTGAGTACGGCTTACGAACAGCATATCGTGCGCGCGATCAAGAATATCGACCAGGCGCTGCTGTTTGCGCGGGCCGAATTTGCGCGCGACCCCGCCGCCTTTTCCCTCGAAACCATAGCATCGCGCGATTATTTCCCCTCCGATCTCGCGCTTCAAATTGCGATGATCGGCCCAGACGGGATGGTGCGCGGCTCGAATTTGCTCAACAACGATCCGGTGGATCTGAGCGACCGTGAGCATTTTCGCGTTCATATCGACAATACCGCCGACGAGCTCTTCATCAGCAAGCCGGTGCTCGGGCGCGTGAGCAAGCTCTGGACGGTCCAGTTCACCCGCAAGATGCTCAATCCCGACGGCACATTTGCCGGCGTCATCGTCGCCTCACTCAATCCCTATTATCTCGCGCGCCTCTATGACTCGATCGATATCGGCAGGCTCGGCGCAGTGACCCTCTGGGGACCGGACGGAATCATCCGCGCGCGCGGCGGCATGAGCGCCGATGTCGTCGGGCGCTCGATCGCAGATCCCGGGATGGTAAAAGCCACGCTGCAAAAAGATGCGGGGCTCTATGAAGGCCCCAGCGTCATCGACGGCATTGCGCGGATCGTCAGCCTTCGCAAAGTAGCCGACTATCCGCTCGTGCTCGCCGTTTCCTTCGGGCGCGACGAGGTGCTGCAGGATTTTGAAGCCGCCAAAAAAGCATTGCAGCAGATCATCATCTTGGTCGATCTCGCGCTGTTTGCGATCATGGCGCTCGGCGTGCTCGAAAAATATCGCCTCAACCGGACGCGTGACGAGCTCGACGCCAAGGCGCAGGCCTTATCCTCCACCCTCGCCAATACGCATGAAGGGATATTGATGGCGGATGCGAACGGCGACGTCGTGACCATCAACGAACGCGCGCTGGCTCTGCTCGGCCTGACAGACGCCATCGATCTGCCGGTTCCCTTTGCCCGCTTGCCGGTCGCGCGCTGGCACGCGAGCACGCTCGAGTGCCTGGACGCTCTCGATGCCCCGCAAGCGCAGGAATGCGTGCTCGAGACGGGGCAGGTCATCGAAATCCGCACGTCCACAATGCCGGGCGGCGGGTTCGTGAAAACCCTCAACGACATTACGCAACGCAAGGCCGACCAGCATGCGCTGGAAGATGCGCGCGACAAGGCGGAAGCGGCAAGCCGCGCGCGCACAGCCTTTCTGGCGACGATGAGCCACGAAATCCGCACGCCGCTCGGCGGAATCGTCAGCATGGTCGACCTCATCGGCACGACGCCGCTGGACGCGACCCAGCGCCGCTATCTCAATATTACGCGCGATTCTGCAGAGCATCTGCTCCAGCTCATCAACGATATTCTCGATGTCACCAAGCTCGACGCAGATCAGGTGACTGTTGAAAACATCCGCTTCGACCTGCACCGCCAGATCCGCAGCACGCTCGATATCGTCTCCGCCAAGGCGCTTGAAAAGGGCTTGTTCATCGGCTGCCTGATGGCGCCCGATGTGCCGCGCGACATTTTGGGAGACCCCGGCCGACTGCGGCAGATTTTGCTCAATCTGCTTGGCAATGCGATCAAATTCACCGCGCGCGGCCATGTGCTGCTGGCTGTCTCGCGGCGGCGCGACGTGGCTGCGGGCGACAGGCTCGTGGTACGTGTCGAGGATACGGGCATTGGCATTGCACCGGAAAAAGTCGCGGATCTGTTCCGGGATTTTTCGCAACTCGACACTTCGATCTCGCGACGCTTCGGTGGCTCGGGGCTGGGGCTGGCCATCAGCCGCAAATTATTGACCCGCATGGGCGGCACGATTGGCGTGGCCGGCGCCCCAGATGGCGGCAGTCAGTTCTTCTTCGAACTCCCGCTCAATCCGGTTTCCGAACCCGAGCCGCTTGTTCGCGACCCCGGCGCCATCGCCATCGCTTCGACCAACAGGATTGAACGCGAGCTTGTGTGCCGACAGATCTCGCCGGGCTTTGACAATGTCGAGGCCTTTGGCTCGCTCGAACATGCCTGCGCATGGCTGCGCGAATTACAGGGCGAAGGGCGGCGCATCCTGCTTGTCGACACCAGCCTTGCGCCGGAGCGTGGCATGACCCGCTTTATTCAGGCACGCAACGGCGGCCCGGCGATCGCGGCCTATCTGCTGTGCACGCGCCAGGCCCAGCTCGCCAGCGACCGCGCAAGTGAAATGGCCTATACGGGGATCGTCAGGAAGCCCGTTTTCATTGACACATTCATGGCCAATCTTGCGGGGCAATCTGCGAGCGGGGAAGACCTCGTCGCCTCAACCCAACACTCGCCGCTCAAGGACAGACTGCCCGGCCTCGACGTTCTTCTGGCCGAGGACAATACGACCAATCAATTCGCGCTGCGGCGCATCCTTGAAACCATGGGCGCGCGCGTCACTGCTGTATCTAACGGGCGCGAGGCGCTCGATCGGGCGACCCACCATCGCTTCGACATCGTGTTGATGGATGTGATGATGCCCGAACTCGACGGGCTCACCGCCACCCGCGCCATCCGCGCGCTGCCGGAGCCCTTCGACTCGGTTCCCATCGTCGCGCTGACCGCCAATGCATTTCTGGAGGATCGCGACGCGGCCCTTGCCTCTGGCATGAACGGCTTTGCGACCAAGCCGATCACCGGTCAACGCCTGCTGGATGCGATCGAGGCCTGTCAGGCCATGCCCGGGCGCCCTGTTGCGAGCACCCCGACGCAAGCCGGGCTTGCCGCCATTTCGGCGCTCGACCGGTCGACCCTCGATCAATTGCGCGAAGATCTTGGCGCAGAGCATCTTGAGACCGCCACCGACCTGTTCCTGCGCGATGTCGTCAAGCGCGCCGATGTGCTGCGTAAAGTGGGCGTGGATGTCGCCACCCTGCGCCGCGAGGCGCATGCCCTGAGGGGCAGCGCGGCCAGTTTCGGCTTTCTCCGCCTCGCGGAGGCAGCCGCCAAACTGGAAAATGCCGTGCGTGCGCAAGAGACGGATCGCTTCGTCGCGCTTCTGGCCTTGCTCCTCAACGAGGCCGATCAAGCCCCCGACCATCTCAAGACAGACTGAAGGCGAGGGCTTTCCCGACCCCGCCGCGCCCGCTAGGCTTGCAGGCCAAGCGCCTTGCCGCAGAGCGGGGACGAGGGAGTATGTTGCATATGATGAATCGCACCACGCCGAGCGGACAAGAGCCGCGCCTGCTGTTCGCGGGCCTTGCGGGCTTTTATGCGCGCGCCATTCCCTTGTCCTGGGTGATCGTGCGCCTTGCAGCGGGCGTCCTGCTCGCCATCCACGGTTGGGGCAAGATCGGCCGCACCGCCGGGCCGGCTCAACTGCTTGAAAAACTGCCTGAAGCCGCCGTCATCGGCGCGCAGCTGACCCTTGCGCTGATGGTGATCGAGTTTATCGGCGGGATCTGCATTTCGCTTGGCCTGTTCACGCGCTTCTTTGCCGCTGCTGCCGCCATCGAAATGGCGGTGCTGACATTCTACATCTATGGCGGCAACGGATTTGGCTGGCTGTCGCGGGGCTATGAATTCACGCTGCTTTGGGGACTTGTCCTGTTCGCCATCGCGCTTCGCGGCGGCGGTCCCTGGTCGCTCGACAGGCGCATTGGCCGGGAACTCTAGACGGCGTCTCGCGCTTTCCCTTACGGGCACACAGGCCCGCAAGGGGTGTTGGCATGAGACAGACTTTTGGCGCTGGGGCGGCGCTGGTTCTGGCAGGACTTTCGGCTGTCCATGCCCAGGATCTCGACATTGCGCAGGGCCGGCGGTTTGCGGAAGCCAATTGCGCGCCCTGCCACGCCATTGGCCGCTATGGCGAGAGCCCCCTGCCCATTGCGCCCCCTTTTCGGATCCTGCATGAGCGCTATGCCGTCGAGGATCTCGACGAGGCGCTGGCGGAGGGCATTGTTACCGGCCATCCGACCATGCCGCAGTTCCGGCTCGAGGCCGACCAGATACGCAATCTGATTGCCTATCTGAAATCCCTCGAGCGGCCGCCGCGGGCGCCACAATAAATTCACCATGAAACCGGATTGTTTCTAAATTCTGTGGGAAAACCCCATAAAAATCTTATTGTTAGGCTAAAGCTGCGAATCGTAACAGCAGTTGCGCAAAACGCGGATGCATAAAGACCCTACTGCTTCATTAACGATGCAAGGTGTCTTCAAATGTATCCCTTTCTGTTCACGGGTCTGGCTTTTGCCTGTGCGGGCGGTCTTTGCGCCCTGATCGGGGATCTGCAGAAGCGCATGTATCTTGGCCTCGCCTCTTTCATGGCGGTCAATGCCGTCATCTGGGGCCGCTTCATCTATGCAGTCATGACGCCGAGCGATCTGCTGACGGCAGCTGCCCTGTTCCTGCTCTCGCATGTGGCTGCGACCTGCGCCTATCTGGCGATGGTCTATTTTCTAGATACGGCCAGCGAAATGGACCAACACGCCATGGCCGCGACACGCGACTGAGCGCACTCAGGCCCCCGTCTCGACCCGCAGATGCAAGGCGCGCAGGCCATCGACGCCCCCGCCCACCAGTTTTTCGATCCAGCCGGTCAATTCATCGGCTGACAAGGTAAAGCGCGCGAGCGCTTCCTCGAGCCCGATCTCATCGGCCGCCAGCGCCTTCACCAGCAAGGTCTTGCGATAGCGCGTCCAGCGCACACCAACCTCGGCATTGAGAAGAAAGTCTTTTTCGCGTGCCGGAAAGGCAGCGATGATCGCGCCATGCTGCGTGAGCAGGCGTTGGATGGCCTGCAAGCCGCGCCGGCTTGCCTCGCCAGTCTTTGGTCTCGACCGATCCGCCGCACCCAATCTTCATACTCCCGGATTCGCATATGCGCCAACAGGATAGACGCCGTGATGTGCGATTGACGGGGGGTAAGCGGCCGTTTCCGAAACAAATCAGGCAGGCGCGGATACGCGCGCGCCTCAAACCGCCGCAGCGACCTCGGCGACGACAAATTCGAGCCTGGCGGGCGACACCGGCTTGAGGAGCGTATCGTCGAAGCCGCTCGCGCCAAGGCCCTTGGGGCCTTCAAGATCGGCATTGGCAGAGACCGCGATAATATGGGTATGGCCCTTGGGGCCACCCATCGCCCGGATCATCCGCGTCGCAGTCAGGCCATCGAGCTCGGGCATTTGCAGATCCATCAGCACGAGGTCGAAATCGATCTCCCGCGCCTTCTCCACTGCCTCGCGCCCATTTTCGACCGCAACGACATGATGGCCCATTTTTTCAAGCATGATGGTGAGCAGCACGCGGCTTGGCGCGACATCTTCGGCAATGAGAACATTTAACCTGCGCGCATGGGCCTTGGCCCTGGTCTCCTCGCCGCTCTGGCGTTCAATCGCCTTGGCAGCGAGCGCGATCTCAGGTGCGGGCAATTGGATATGAAAAACAGACCCTTGGCCAAGGCGGCTCTCGACTGAAATCGAGCCCGACATGGCCTCGACCAACTTGCTGCTGATGGTCAGGCCAAGCCCGGTTCCCGGCCGTGAGGCCGAGGCGCGGCCGCGCTCAAAGGGTTGAAAAATGCGCAGCTGGTCATCGTCGGCTATCCCGCGGCCCGTATCGGAGACAGTGATGACGAGCTGGCCCGGCGCACCTTCGAGCAGAAGATAATCGACGCCAAGGCGCACCGAACCACGCTCGGTATATTTAACGGCATTGCCCAGCAGATTGAGCAAAACCTGCTTGATCCGCCCCGCATCGCCGAGCAGCATGTGCGGCACGCGATCGGCAATTGTGCAGCTCATCGCAACCGGGTTATCCGACACCAGCGAACGCGCCATCGCAATTGCTGCTTCCGCCATGACACGCACATCGAAGGGCGCCGGTTCAATGCGGAAGTTGCGGGCTTCGTAATAAGAAAAATCGAGAATATCGTTGATCAGCACCATCAATTGCTGGGCGGCGGAGGAGACGAGCGACGCGTATTTCTGCCCGTCGGGGGTCATGTCCGTCTGCAATAATTGGTGCGATCCGCCGATGATGACATTCATCGGCGTGCGCAATTCATGGCTGACATTGGAGGCAAAACGCGTCTTGGCTTCGACCGCGCCAAGGGCATCGTTGCGCGCCGTCTCCAGCTGGCTGATGAGGCGCGAGAGAAGCATTGTCGCGGCGATCAATATGCCCGTCATCGCGCCGCCCTCGATGACGAATTTCACGGCCTCCGATTCCCACTCACGCAAAAGCTGCTCGCGCGAGGCCGCAACGCTGATCGCCAGCGGCAAGCCCGCACTCGTCCCGAAGGCCACCATTTCGGTAAAGGCGCGCGGTTGCTCGGCATCCTGCGACAGCAACATCGCGCCATAGCGCTGCTTCTTGATCCGGTCGAGCAAGACCGGCGGTTCGGGCTGATCGTCGGGCGAGGATTCAAACAGCGAATGGCGCGACAAGATAGCCCCATCCTCGCGCAGCAAGGTGACCCGGCTGACGCCCAGGCCCACAGATTCATAAAAGTCGGAAAAGAAATTCGCACTCACGCCCGTGAGGACGAGGCCAAGCATTTCGCCGCCGGGCGAGCGGATCTTGCGGGCGAGATAGAAGGTCCATTTGCCATTGCCGCGGTTTTGCACCGGCTTGCTCAGATAGACCTCCAGCGACGGGTCAGCGAGATGGGCCTGGAAATAATCGCGGTCGAGCAGATTAATCGGCGCCGGCGGATATTCGCGCGTGTAATTGAGCACAGTGCCATCGCGGGCCGCGACCGTGACGACTTCGATCTGCGGCAGGCCCTTGGCGACGTCGCGCAACATTTCAAATGTGTGGCGCGAGCCGAAGACCCAGCGCATTTCATCATCATCATGGACGCGGTAATCGTTCACATTCTCGGCCAGACCGCGCAAGACGAGATCGGCTGCGCCAATGCTCTGGTCGGCATGGGCCGAAAGCATGCGCGAGACCGAGGTCAACCGGTCCTGCCATTCGCGCAGGGCAACTTCACGGCTCGACCACGTGGCAAGCACGGTACCAGCCGCGCCGAAAAAGGCGAGGATGAAGCCCCCGATCAAAATCCAGGCCGGCCCACGCACGGGCACGAATCGACGGATTCCGTTCATGGGCTCCTACATTGGGACAGGTGTTCTGCTCTATACGCGTCAGCTTATATCTGATTATGTTTCAAAGATTGAAATGATTGTATCAATACAATCGACGTTTTGCGCATTATCTCAGGGACCGCGCGCAATCACTGGCGCTGCCGGGGCAAACCCCGAAACAGAGGGTAGCCGCATGGACAGGTCACACGCAAACCAACCCGATCCGTCAGCGCTGCTCGACCTCTCCTATATCCGCGACGTGCAGGAGGCTGTTGGCGCATCCGCCATGCAGACCCTCGTCGCCGCCTTTTTGCGCGATTGCCGGGAGGGGCAAGCCCGCCTTGCCAACAGCCCAGACCAGCCCGCGGCGGTGCGCGCGAAAGAGGCCCACAGGCTCGCCGGCATGCTCGTGCAATTTGGGTGTCCGGAGGCGGGAAATGCGTTCCGCGCCGCCTCTCATGCCGCGCCGCAGGATCTGCCGGCCCTGCTCGCCAAAGCCATGGCGCTTGCCGAACCGACCTGCGCGGCGCTCGAAACACTCTTTTCCAAACAGATCGGTTAAGCAAGACGCCAAAATTCGTGGAAAACCAAGGCTCCGCAGTCAGATAATTGGCACGCCTGAGAAATGTATCAAACTTTGTTTCCCTTTTCGTTTTAAAAACAGAAATGTAACTGAGCCTCACAAGGCCTAACCAGCGTTAACGCGCTCCGTAGCAATGGAAGAGTGCCATGAGCATGCCAAACGCGGGCGCAGCCCCGGCCCGGGTGGTCCTGATTGAAGATTCCGAGCCGATCCGCCAGATGATCAGCGTCTATCTGACGAATAACGGCATGAAAGTGTTCGAGGCCGACACGGTTGGCGCTGGCCGCCGCGCCGTGAACCTGTTGAAGCCGCAGATCGTTCTGCTCGACCTTGGGCTGGAAGATGGCGACGGCATCGATCTCCTGCCCGAGATCGTGACACAGAAAATCCCCTGCATGGTGATTTCCGCACGCAGCCAGGCGCTTGATCGCGTCATCTCGCTCGAAAAGGGCGCGCATGACTACATGACCAAGCCCATCGAATTGCGCGAATTGCTGCTGCGCATGCGCCGCATGATTGCATCGCAGGCGACGCCGACCTCGCCCAATGACACGATCTGGGCGTTCGGCGACATCCGCGTGGATCAGGCGCTGCGCGCCATCATCACCGCCAACGGCAGCAAGAATGTGCCGATCACGGCGACGGAATTCAAACTCCTGCGCATCTTCATCTCGCGCGCGGGTCGCGTTGTCGATCGCGCCGAGCTTGCCAAGGTAATTGGCGTGCGCTCGGTGGAAGTCAGCCGCGCTCTCGACATTTCTGTCAGCCGCCTGCGCAAGAAGCTGCGCGATTCCGGCTATGAAGTGAATCTGCGCAGCGTGCGCGGCTCGGGCTATCTCTTCTCATCCGACCAGATCACCATCGGCGAGCCGCTCAGCGACGACCTTGACGCAGTGGAAGCGCCGGAAACCAGCCTCGCCTCCTGACACAGCTCCGGGCGGCCCAATCCGGCCGCCCGCTTACCGTTTTTGCGGCAGCGACATTTTGCCCCCCACAGCTTTATGCTGGCGGCAGCAAAAGCTGCTTGGGCTTTTGTGCGAAAACTGCCTATCTTCATTTTGAAGCGGAACGTCTGGACTTGCTTGCAACACTGGCAAGCCTTGAACGTTGTGTTTTGGCCGCAAAGAAGCAGGCCGCAAACTTATCAATCGATTTCAGGCGGGACGAGAGAGGCCGAACGGCTCGGTCAGCTTCCCGTGTTTTTGCCGTAAGAGCGTTTCATGCGCCGTCCCATCAAGACCTTTTCCGTTGAATTGCGCCGCACCGGGCGCAAGCCGCCTGTCCAGCCCCTCCAGGAATCGAGCGCACCCGCGCCTTTCGAGCCGCCGGCCCCTCCGCGCCGACCGCGCGAGGATGCCGAGGACAGCTATCACGCCGCCCTGCGCGCCGCCGACGCCGTGTTCGGCCGACCCGCCATTCTCACCCCGAGCGCAGAGGCCGCCGCCAGCGACAGCCAGCGCCGCATCCTCCAGACGCTCGACGAGGAAGACCCGATCGTCCGCCTGCTCGCGCAAGAGGAAGAGCAGGTTCCCGTAAAGCGTGGACGCAAGCCGCGCGAACCCGGCGCGCCCCAGCTCGGACGCCGTCCGCGCCCCAAGGCTCTGCTGGTGGACGAAGATATTGCGCCGACCCCTCCGCTGACCGAGCCGACGCCAGCTGTCCAGCCTGCGCCGCCCACCCGCATCAAAGGCTATATGCGCGGGCTCATTTATTCCCGCTACGCGCGCCACGATATGCTGCGTCCGGGCGAGGAATGGCGCAAGCGTGGCCTGAAGGCGCGCTGGTAAAGACTAGCGCTCGCCCTCCAGCGCGCGCCGCAGGCGGCGGAGGATCACTCCGCGTGATTTTTCATCGACCGCCTTGCCCAGTTTCTCGGAAATATCGAGCAGCAGTTTCGAGACGTCATTGTGCCAGTCGAGCCGCCCGGCCTGGGCGGGATCGATGCGGCGCGGCCTTCCGCCATCGAGCAGATGCGCGCTTGGCCCAGACAGATCATAGGCATCATCGAGCCGCGGCAGGATGATGTTGGGCAGGCCGCCAAGGCGACCCTCCAGCGCCATCATCTTGTCCTCCTCGCCATGCACGAGAAAGAGATTGCCGCTGATCGGCCCGCGCCCCACTACCCAGCGGGTAAGCTGCCCCGCATCGGCATGGCCGGAATAGACATCAAGCGACCTGATATGCGCGCGCACCTGCACGTCCTCGCCCTGAATGCGCACGCGCGTCGCGCCATCCTGCAAGATGCGGCCTAGCGTGCCTTGCGCCTGAAAGCCCACCAGCAGAACCGTGCCTTCAACGCGCCACAGCCAGTTCTTGAGATGATGGCGGATGCGACCGGCCTCGCACATGCCGCTGGCCGCGATGATGATGTGAAAGCCGCGAAAGCGCGCAATCGCCTTGCTCTGTTCGACACTCTCGGTGAAGCGCACATTGCGCGCATTGAAGGCGCGCACGAGTTCAGCACCGCCCTCCAGCGCGCCCGCATGAGCCGCAAATACCGCGCTGGCCTTTGTCGCCAGCGGTGAATCGATGAAGATCGGCGCTGGCGGCGCCTCTCCGCTTTCCATCAGCCGCGCCAGATCGGCGAGGACTTCCTGCGTGCGCTCAACCGCGAAGGAGGGAATTATCAAAGCGCCGTGGCGCGCCATCGCGCCCTCGACTTCCATGCGCAGAAGCTGACGGCGATGGTCGCCATCCACCTCTTCGCGCTGCGTGCCGCCATAGGTGGCTTCGCAAATGACGTAATCGAGATTTTTGGGCGCCTGCGGATCAGGCTCGAGCAATTTCTGGTCGGGCCCGATATCGCCCGAAAACAGAAGCCTTTTGGGCGCGCCACCATTTTGCGCGCCAATATCGATTTCAACGGAGGCCGAGCCCAGCAAATGTCCGGCATTCCAGAAGCGCGCGCTGATGCCAGGGGCAATCGTCACCAGCGTGCAATAATCGACCGAACGAAATTGCGGGAGACAGGCCAAGGCATCTTCGGCCGTATAGATTGGCTCGACAGGATCGCGTCCGCGCTGCGCATTGCGGCGGTTGAGCTGTACGACTTCGGTTTCCTGAATGAAGCCCGAGTCTGGCAACATGACAGCACACAGATCGACGGTGGCGCGCGTGGCGAAGATCGGCCCGACAAAGCCAGCCTTCACAAGCTTGGGCACAAGCCCGCTGTGATCGATATGGGCATGGGTGAGAACGAGCGCGTCAATCTCGCCCGGTGCGAAAGGAAAGTCCCTGTAATTCAGCTCTTTTTCTGATTTCGAACCCTGAAACATGCCGCAATCGACAAGAATGCGCGCAGCGCCTGTCTCAAGCAGAAAACAGGAGCCCGTGACTGAGCGGGCTGCGCCATGAAAGGACAATTGCAGGGACATGTTGACCGATCAGCAAGGCGAAAGCCTTGCGTCATGAGAAAGCGCTAGCGATCCACGGGCGTGAAGTCCTGATTGCTGAAAGGCGAGGCTGTGGGCGTGCGCATGCGCACGAAGCCGATGCCGCCTGCAACGTGGCAAGTGTTGCAGGCCTCGGTCAATTTCGCAAAGCCTGTTGCAAAAGCCTTGGCATTTCCGGCTGCCGCAGCCTCGCCAATCGTCGTGAGCGGCGCATCGGCTGCCTTGATCAGGCCCGTTGGAATGTTCACGTAAAGAAGTGCCGCGCGGTAAAGGCTTTCTTTCAACTTGTCGGCCTCGAAGGCGACGAGTTTCCAGTTTTCAGCTTTGCCCGCCTGCCAGAGCTTGAGGTGGCGCCATTGCGCAATGCCCATCAGATCGCCGAGGCTCAGCACCATGGTCTCATTGCTGGCGCCAGGGCGATAGGGCTGCTGCGCGAAAGGTGTTTCCTGCGCCAAAGCGGCGGAGGCGAAAAGGAACAAGGCAGTGCTCAGGCTTGCGCACTTCATCGGCCAATCTTTCCTGCAAAGGAACGATCTTTAGAATGGAGCGCGCCAACCTGCACCGCATTGTTCGGGATCAAAACTCAGGCGACCCAATAGGCGGGACGCGGGGGCAGCTCATGCAGTGCACGCGCACTCAGGCGATCGGGATTGCGCTCGCCATGGCTTGCATGTTTGAGAATGGCGCGCGCCAAGGCTTCGCGCGTAATACGATCTGGCTCATCGCTCGCGCGATAAGCAAAGGCCAAAGCGCCAAGCGCATTTTCCAGCGCCGATTGCATCGCGCAAATATCGGATTGATCGAAAACATGCTGCGCTGAACTGGACAGATAAGCTGTCATTACGCTTCCCCACTGGCCACTTGATTTTTGCCAGCGAAACTTGCGCCACGAAATCCACAGCGTCCAGCGAAAAAATATGCCGCGTTGCGAGAGTCTACAAACGCACGGAACGCTGCACTGCAATGATTTCTGCAACGTCAGGCGAATGGTTTTCCCAGTCGCAAATATTGCGACTGGGCCTGTGGACAGCTGTGGCTGGATACGATCAAACGAGGAAAGGGCGCCTGCGTTCCGCGTCGGAAAAAATATACTTTTGCGACTTAATCCGCGCCCACCGCTTTCTTGACGCGCGTAATGAATTCGGGCGAGGCATCGACAATCAGTTCAGCCAAGCGCTGCACTTCTGCAGCGCTGCGGGGCGTGATCGAAAGATTGCGCTTCCTGGCGTCTTCAAGGAATGCGGGATCCTTGATCATGGCCTCGAACGCCACGCGCAACGCAGCGGTGCGGTCGGCCGGCACATTGGGGCCATAGGCCATTGCGCGGGCATGGGGCGTGCCGGCGGCGAGGAATTCCGCAATCTCGCGGTTCTCGCCCTGCGACAATTCGATCAGGGTCGGCACGTCCGACAATTCCGCCATACGGGTCAGCGTGAACTGAACCGGAATGATGACCTTCTTGTCGCGCAGCCAATCGGCATTGCCGCCGCTGATATTCTCCCAGGCGACAACCCAACCCGCGATCTCGCCGCGCTCCATCGCCATGTTCAGCTCGCCACCCGTCGGAAAGCCGGAGATGACCCGGAACTGGCCATCGACCGCGCCCTTGAGAAGCGAGGCCCATTGATAGGACAGATGCGACCGGCCCATCGAGCCCAGCACGACCGGCTGGCTTTTCAGTTCCGCAATCGATTTGCCGGGCGAGGTATGCCAGACGGCCAGCATCTGGCTGATCTGATCGTAAGCACCGAGCCATTGGAATTTCTTCGACTGGAAGCGCACGCCGTCATTCTGCAGCTTTTCAATCAGCGGCAGAGCATGGGCCAGCAGAAGCTTGGAGCCATCCTGCGGCGCAGTGTTGAAAATGTAATTGCCGGCAATCGCGCCGCCAGCGCCCGGCATATGTTCGACAATGATGGTCGGCTGACCCGGAATATGGCGGGCGATATGCTGGGCGACGAGCCTCCCATAGAGATCGTAGCTGCCGCCCGGCCCCGTTCCCATGACGATGGACACCGTCTTGCCGCGATAGAACGCCTCCGGCGTCTGCGCGTAAGCAGCCGCGCTCAAGAACAGCGCCAGAGCAGCCGCAGCCGCACGCGTGAAAAGCCGCATTTTTTCCTCCCCTTTTTTGTGGAGCGGAAAATACGCCTATTGCGACGCTTGTTAAAGGGGCCGGCTCACCGATTGGGGGACAGGCTCAGCCGATGGTCTTGTCCCAGCGCAGCAGCTCGACGCGGCCATAGACTCCATGGACGATATAGGGATCGCGAGCTGTAAAGCGCTCGACCTCGGCCAGATCGTCGACCTCGAACACGACGAGTGCGCCTGTCTTGGCGCCCGAGCCATCGGTTGCAAACAGCGGACCTGATTGCACGATGCGCGCAAGTCCGGAGCGCAGATGGGCGCGATGGTCCTCGAACAGCGCCTTGCGCTCGGCATCCTTGCCGGGCGCGTCATAGGCAATGCGACAGATGTGCATGGGTGGCATTCCTCTCCGTTTGGGGAGACGATACCACGCTTCTCACCAGCCGCCGGAGATCTTGCCGCTGGAGATCTCGCGCTTGGCCGGGCGGCCGCGCTCGGACGTGATCTGCGCAGCGCGCACGACACATTGGTCGCTGGGTTCTGCCCCGCATTGCGCATTGCGGGTGCAATCGCCACAGACAAAGTCGCGGCTTGCGCGCCGCGCCAACAGGGCTTTCACGGCGCTGCCAATGCCAGACAGAAAAGTGCTCTTGGTATTCATGGCTTGTCTCCTGCGTTTTTCTAAGCCGCGCAGACAAGCTCTGCATTGATCGGCGTCAAGCATGGGCCGATATGGCTGCGTCGCGAGTGCCCGCCTCGCCCCGCAAGCTTGCCGAGAGCCGTCGATTTGCACGCCACCATTGCTCAGAGCGGGCGGGATAGGCCGAACAGACCTGGGACGACATAAATTTGTATATTTATAAAAAAATAATTTATGTTTTAATCTTAAGCTTGACCTACGGTACGTCTAGCTGACGAATGTCCCAGATCTGACAAAAATCCCGGCCGCTGCACAGCAGGCGCGCGGGAGGATTTAAGGAAATACCCATGGACCGCAGAAAGTTTATCGCCTCCCTGATCGCCTGCCCCGTCTGCGCCTCGACCGCGCGCGCTGAAGGCGCAGCCCCGCATTGGGAATATGAGGGTGAGCATGGCGCCACAAAATGGGGCGATATGGACAGCAAGTTCAAGGCTTGCGCAGTCGGCGCCGAGCAGTCGCCGATCGACCTGACCGCCGCCATCCGCGCCAATGTCGATCGCCTCGCGATCAACTGGAAGCCGCAGGCCTATGACATTGTCAACAATGGCCACACGATCCAGGCCAATGTGAAAGACGGCGGCTCGCTGACGATCGGAAAAACCGCCTACGAACTCAAGCAGTTCCATTTCCATACCCCGAGCGAGCATGCCTTCGGTGGCAAGCGCACGGCCATGGAGGTTCACTTTGTCCATGCTGCCGCCGATGGCCGCCTGGCGGTTGTGGGCGTGCTGATGGCTGCCGGCAAGACGCACAAGGGCTTTGCCAGCATCATGCAGGCAGCCCCCAAGAAAGAAGGCGAAGCCAAGCTGAAGGCCACGCTCGATCCGCGCAGCTTCCTGCCCAAGGGCCGCGACTTCTATCGCTACGAAGGCTCGCTGACGACGCCGCCCTGCTCGGAGGTCGTCGACTGGAACGTCTTTGGCACAACCATTGACGTGGGCACCGCCGATATCGACGCCTTCAAGGCGCTCTTCCCGATGAATGCGCGCCCGCTTCAGGCGCTCAACCGCCGGTTCCTGCTCAAGGGTCTCTGACCTTCAGCCCTACTGCCCCACGGAAAGCCTCGGCTGCGTTTTAACGCATCCGGGGCTTTTTTTATGTGCGGCGCGGTGGGCCACAACACCAAGAAGTAGCTAGACCATTGCTAGCCAACGGTTAAGCAAGATGCTAAGTACATGTCACGACTCAGCATTTCTAGAACCAAAGGCATCGGCGATTTGCTGCGCCCAACGGTCGATACAATCATCGCCAGAATGGACATGAACATGAAATTTCTGCTTCTTTCAGCCACCGCGCTCACCGCCCTCTCCTTGTCGGCCTTTGCCGCGGACCTGCCCGCGCGCACGGCCCCGGCAGTGTTTGTTGCTCCGGCTCCGATCTTCAGCTGGACAGGGTTTTATGCCGGCGCGACGGCTGGCTACGCCTGGTCGAACGACCGCGTGAACCCGGCCTATTCCAGCTCCTCCTTGCCGGTGACCGCCTTCCTGACCGGCGCGACCCAGACCGGCTTCCTGCCGAGCCAGCTTGGCTCCAAGGCAAATGGCGGCTTCACGGGCGGCCTGACGCTTGGCTATAATCTGCAGTCGGGCAATCTCGTTTATGGCCTTGAAGCCGACGTCACCCATCTCAGCACCAAGTCCGCGTCGGTCTCGGCAGTTGCGCCGGGCATCGTCCAGATCCGTCCCCAGAATGGCGTCGGCCCCAGCTATTCCGACGATACGCTGACCTCCAATTCGGCCACGCGCGGCTCGGCCAACTGGCTTGGCACGGCACGCGGCCGCGCCGGTTTCGCGCTCGATCGCGCCTTCATCTACGGCACCGGCGGCCTGGCTTTCGGCAATGTGAAGTCGGCAACCAGCGTTGCGCTCAAGGCGCATTGCGCATCCGTCGACTGCTCTTCGCCAAATGTGGATGCAAACGGCGTGTGGTCGGGCTCCAAGTCCGGGGTCAAGGTCGGCTGGGCGCTCGGTGGTGGCGTGGAATATGCGCTGACGAACAACGTCTCGCTGAAGGCTGAATATCTGCACTATGATCTGGGCAAGGTGTCCTACGCGCTGTCGCCCGACGCTGGCGCCGTCGCGCTCCTGCCGGCTTCTGCCGTCGTTCGCGCAAAGATCTCCGGCGACATTGCGCGCGCGGGTGTGAACTACCGCTTCTGATATCCACCTGACGACCTTATCGAGACCTGAAAGGCCCGGCGGAAACGCCGGGCCTTTTTTTATGATGTGGCCAACGCCACAGAGACCTATTGCCCATTGGCTCGCGCGCGGCGGGCTTGTACGAATTTCACAAAGCTCAATGGGAGGAACATGCATGCCCCGCCTCGCTCTCGCCAGTCTGGCGCTTGTTGGCCTCGTTACATCAGCCACAGCGCAGACCTATCCCGACCGTGCAATCACGATGATCGTCCCTTTCGCTGCGGGCGGCGCCTCGGACGTCATCGCGAGGATTATCGGAGAGCGGATGGGCCAGGCGCTTGGCACGACGATCATCAATGAGAATGTCGCAGGGGCGGGTGGCGTCATTGCACTGAACCGCGTCGCCGCCGCCAAGCCGGACGGCTACACAATCCTGATCGGCAATACCGGCACCAATGCCGCATCCTACGTGCTGACCCCGGACGTCAAATTCACGCCGGCCTCATTCTCGCCCGTGGGATTGATTGCCAAGACCGCGCCCGTGCTGGCCGTGAAAAATGACTTTCCGGCAAAGACATTGGCCGAGTTCGTCAGTTACCTGAAGGCCAATCCGGGCAAGGTCAATCTGGCCCACGCAGGCCTCGGCTCGTCGAATTACCTGATCTGCAAGAATTTCATCGCGGCTGCGAAGGTCGAAGTCACGCTGGTGAGCTATCGCGGCGCTGGCCCCGCGCTCAACGACCTCCTCGGCGGGCATGTCGATGGCGTGTGTGACAATGCCGCCTCCATTGCACCCTCGATCCAGACAGAAAAGGTCAAGGGTCTCGCCTTGGCCTCGGCGAAGCGTCTGGAAATTCTGCCCGATCTTCCGACATCGGCGGAAGGCGGCCTGCCGGAATTCCTCGCGGAAGGATGGAATGCTATTTTCACGCCCGCCAAGGCGCCCGAGGCCGTGATCGCAAGGTTGAATGGGGCGCTGCGCAGCTCAATTGCAGATCCCGCCATTCGCAAACGGTTGAACGAGCTTGGCTCGACACCTGCCGACGAGGCGGAAATGAACGGCGAGCATGTGCGCAGAATCGTCGAAAGCGACATTGCACGCTACAAGGTGACGCTGGCGACCAAGGATTGAGCCAAAGTCCACCATCGCCTCAAAACGAAAAAGCCGCGGTTGTCGTGATGGCAACCGGGGCTTTCCAATTGGTGGGCCCCAGCCCAGTTCGCCAGAAACCACGTAGCTGTTCAAGCTGCCCGTGCCCCAGCGTCAATCGAGTTTTGGAAATGTTTTCCCGTCGGGCGCCTTGAAGAAAATGGGATACTGCTTTTCCAAAAGGATAAGATAAGGCCCGTCGACGACAATCTCGTAAGAGATATTTTCCTTGCTGAGCGCATTTACGCAGGCGGCGTCAAAGCCGACAGCAGCCTTGCTGAGCTTGCATTCAAGAATAGCGCTTTTGAGAGTTTCTCCTGAAATGGAAAGTGAATCCATGAGTTGGGAAAATATTTGAAATCCCATTTTTTCAGCAGGATTCTTGTCCATCAACTTCAGGTAAGGGACAGAATTTTCGGTCGCCTCTGCGTCCAGGATATAGCGTCCATCAAGGTCCAGAGACGCTGCTGCGACATGAGCGATCGAGAGAACAGAGATTACCAGCCCGCAAATGAAAGACGCGCCAAAACGAATTTTATCCTTCTGCATTTCCAGCATATTGCATGTCCCTTATCATTTTATTGCAGCTAGACTGATAATCCGCCTTGAGGAAGCCGGTCAATCCTTTCGTCAATCCGCGCGACTGGCGAACCGAAACTGCTTGAAGCGATGTGGGATCGTTATCTGGCGGCTGGCAAATCCGCGCGAACAGAAAAAAGCCCCGGTTGTCTTGCGACAACCGAGGCTTTCTAAATGGTGGGCCCGACAGGGATCGAACCTGTGACCCCTACGATGTCAACGTAGTGCTCTCCCGCTGAGCTACGAGCCCGAGGCATGCGGCCAAACGGTGGCCGGTGCAAACGGAATGAGCGGGGTATAAAGCGTCACGGGCAGCTGCGCAAGCGCCTTGCCGCCTTTTTTCAGGCCGCCAGCAAACGCTGCACTTCGTTGACCAGATCCTTGAGGTGGAAGGGCTTCGACAGAATCTTGGCTTCACGGGGCGCATTATTGTCGGGGTTGAGGGCAACTGCCGCAAAACCGGTGATGAACATCACCTTGATGTCAGGATCGAGCTCGGTCGCGCGGCGGGCGAGTTCGATGCCATCCATCTCCGGCATGACAATATCGGTGAGCAGGAGCTCGAAAGGCTCCTCGCGCAGACGATTATAGGCTGAGAGGCCATTGTCGAAGGAGGCCACGTCATAACCGGCATTTTGCAGCGCCTTCACGAGAAAGCGGCGCATGTCATTATCATCCTCAGCTAGGAGGATTTTCGTGGAAAGTGCGGTTGTGTTCATTTTGGCCTCACGCAGAACATTGCCACCATAAACAGCGCGGAGGGTAAAGAACCGATGAAAGCGGCCACGAAATCCGCGAGCTTTGCAGGGCAAGGTACGGATTTGACACAGGCAGACGCCGACTTGGCCCGCATATGACAGATGGACAGCCTCCCTCGCCCTTGGCACAGTGAATGCTTGGGGCCAAAGATCTGGAACCCGCGTTCCAACGGGTCGCAGCTTGCGGGTTCATAGGCGGAGATCGGGATGGGTCGCTCAGGGACGGGTCAGGACGAGGATGCGCTGGCCACCCCGCCGGTCGCGCCAGAATTGGCCGTGCCCTTCGAGATCCTCGAGCCGCCCTCGCTCTCCACCCCGCTGGTTTTGTCCTCTCCCCATTCTGGCTGCGTTTATCCGGCGGATTTTCTGGCGCTTTCGAGGCTAAATCCGCAGGCGCTGCGGCGCTCGGAGGATGCTTATGTCGATGAGCTCTTCGCCCCTGCTGCGGCGCTCGGCGCACCCTTGCTGCGCGCCCATTTCCCGCGGGCCTTTCTTGACGCCAATCGCGAGCCCTACGAGCTCGATCCGCGCATGTTCGATGGCAAGCTGCCCTCATTTGCCAATACGCGCTCCCTGCGCGTCGCAGGCGGGCTCGGCACCATTGCGCGCGTTGTCGGGGAATCGCAGGATATCTATGCCTCGCGCCTGCCCGTCGAAGAGGCGTTGCGCCGCATCGAGGGGCTCTACAAGCCTTATCATCACGCATTGCGCGGCCTGATGCGCCGCGCGGCGCGGACCTTCGGCATGGCGCTGCTGCTCGATTGCCATTCCATGCCCTCCTGGACGGGCGGGACAAGCGCACAGCGGGTCGAAGCGGACATGATCCTGGGCGACCGCTATGGCTCGAGCTGCAACGGGCGGATTGTCGATCTCGTCGAAAGCGAATTGCGGCGGCTCGGCTACCATGTCCTGCGCAACAAGCCCTATGCTGGCGGCTTCATCACCGAACATTACGGCAGCCCGGGCGCGGGCTTTCATGCGCTGCAAATCGAAATCAACCGCGCGCTCTACATGGATGAGCAGACATTGGAGAAGAAGCCCGCCTTCGCGCAGCTTGCCAGCGACCTGCGGCAGGTCACCGATGCCGTGATGGATCTGGTTACCCAGATGAGCGGGCACACGGGCCTGCCTCTGGCAGCCGAATAATCCAGACCAACCCCAGAAAGAAAGACGGCCGCTGACTATTCGTCAGCGGCCCAAGTCTAGGGAGGAAACGCCCAAGGAGGGCATCAGCAGCAACATCGTTGCCGCACTGCAATAATATGTCAGTGCACTGCACAAAAAACAAGAGATCCTGCCAACTTTTCGCACCCTGCGGCAGGCTGTCGCATTTCGCGTTACAGACTTCTGAATCGATGGCGTTTTCCTCGATGCCCGCTCTGCAAAGTTCTCTCGCCTGCCCCGCTCGCCTCCTGTATGTCTCGCAAAAGAGGGATTTGGGGGAGCATCATGAGCGCTGTCGATTTCGCGCGTTTCGTCGAGGATCTGGCAACCGCTTCGGGCGAGGCCATCCTGCCGTTCTTCCGGACCCAGCTTGGCGCAGAGGACAAGAATTTCGGCGGCGTTTTCGATCCCGTCACCGAGGCTGACCGGGCGGCAGAAAACATCATGCGCCGCATGATCGAGGAGACCTTCCCCGAACATGGCATCATCGGCGAGGAATTCGGCAACAAAAACGCCGACACCGATTATGTCTGGGTGCTCGATCCTATCGATGGCACGAAAAGCTTCATCTCCGGCATGCCCGTCTGGGGCACGCTGATCGGCCTGCAGCATGGCGGCAAGCCCTGCTACGGCATGATGCACCAGCCTTTCACCCGCGAGCGTTTCTCAGGCGATGGCCAGTCGGCGGTCTGGCGCGGGCTTGATCGACTCGGCAGGCCCTGCGAGCGGCAATTACGCACGCGCGCCTGCGAGGATCTCGCCCAGGCCACCCTGATGACGACCCATCCCGCCTTGCTGACGCCTGGAACGCGCGCCGCCTATACACGCGTCGAAGAGCAGGTGCGCCTCTCCCGCTATGGCGGGGATTGCTATGGCTATTGCATGGTCGCAGCCGGCCATGTCGATCTCGTCATCGAGAGCGGGTTGAAGCCCTATGACATTGTCGCCCTGGTGCCCATTGTCGAGGGCGCGGGCGGAATCGTCACGGACTGGACCGGCGGCAGCCCCGCCAAGGGTGGCGCCATCATCGCAGCCGGCGACAAGCGCACCCATGAACAGGCGCTCAAGATCCTGAACGGCTGATCAGAGCACCACCCCATGGCGCGCGAGAAGGGCCTGCCCCTCGCCCGCCGTGCCCGGCACAAAGGCGTCGAAGCCCGCCCAGAAGCGCGCCCGCACAGCATCGTGCTCCAGCAGGATTTCATGCTGCGCGCGGCCGAGCAGGATCATCCGCCCGATCTTGAGACGGGCCGCGAAACGCTCGATCGCCCGCGTATCGACAATGGCATCCCCCTGCGCGGCAAATATCAGCGTCGGCACGCGTATGCTGCGCGGATAGTCGGGATCGGCGTATTTTTTCATCTGCCGAAAGGCGGCATGGGCCCAGGCAATCGTCGGATCGCCGAGAGAGAGCTGCGGCTCTGTGGCGATCACCGCCGCGAGCCGGGCAAAGCGCTGCGCATCGCTCGTCAGCGGATTGCCTGCAAAGCCCTTTTCGATAATCGAGCGCCGCCCGCCGCCGGGCACAAAGGCCCCGCCAAGGCCAATTGCGTCGCACAGAAAAGCCAGCCCGCGCGCAAGTTTGGGGAAGCCCAGCATGGCAAGCTCGATCATCGGTGCGCACAGCACGAGACGGGCAAAGGGGGAGCGACCCTGATGGGCTGCCTCGAGCAGGATGGCGCCACCCATGGAATGGCCGAGCCCAAACCACGGCGCCGGACAATGGGGATGGAGCACCTGCCCCACCACCGCATCGAGATCGCGCAGATAGAGCGCGAAATCATCGATATGACCCTTGGTGCGATCGGGCAATTCGCGTTCCGACAGGCCCTGCCCGCGCCAGTCGAAGGCAACCACCGCGAGATGACGCTGCAAGAGCTCGCCGATGGTCTCGAAATATTTCTCGATGAACTCGGAGCGGCCCGCGGCAATCAGCACCGTGCCCCGGCAGGGCCCCGTCGGCATGAAACGGGCGACACGCAGCGCCAGCCCATCAGCCGTGCTGATGGAGCTCACAATCGCGCCAGGGGGCGCGGGATTCTCCGGACTATCGACAAGGCGCATGGAGGCTCCGCTGGCGCGGAGACTAAAGCCTTGTTTGATCTAAGGAAAGCTGAAGCTTTGCCGTTACGCCACGCCAAGCCGCAGCAGATCGTGCAGATGCACGATGCCGCAAGGGCGGTTTGCGGCATCGACCACCAGCATGGCTGAAATCTTCCGGCTGTTGAGCATCTCGAGCGCCTCGACGCCGAGCGTTTCCGGCGTCACGGTGCGGGGCGCGCGCGTCATCACATCCTCGACCCTGGCCACCATGAGATCGGGCCGCATGTGACGGCGCAGATCGCCATCGGTCACAATGCCGGCCAATGTCCCGTCATGATCGAGCACGCTGACGCAGCCAAAGCCCTTGGCCGAAATCTCGACGACCGCTTCACCCATGGCCGCGCCGAGATTGACGCGCGGGATACGCTCGTCGCGATGCATGATGTCGCGCACGAAAGTGAGCTTTGCACCAAGCTTGCCGCCCGGATGGAAGACGCGAAAATCCTGCGCCGTGAACCCCTTGGCCTCCAGCAATGCAATGGCAAGTGCATCGCCCAGCGCCAGCTGCATCGTCGTCGAGGTGGTCGGCGCAAGCCCGTTGGGGCACGCCTCCTCGCTCTTGGGGAGCGCGAGACACACATCCGCCTCGCTGCCGAGCGCGCTGTCGGCATTCGAGGTAATGGCGATCAGCCCGATCCGGAAGCGACGCGAAAAGGTGATGATATCGGCGAGTTCCGCCGTCTCGCCCGACCAGGACAGCGCGAGAATCACATCGCCCGCCTGCACCATGCCAAGATCGCCATGGCTCGCCTCGCCCGGATGGACGAAAGAGGCTGGCTGACCGGTGGATGCCAGTGTGGCGGTGATCTTGCGGCCGATATGGCCCGACTTGCCCATGCCGGTCACAATCACCCGGCCCTTGGCCGCAGTGATGAGAGCAATGGCCTGCGCAAAGCGCGCGCCGAGCCCCGTGTCACGAATGGCGGATTCAATGGCGGCAATGCCGGCGCGCTCCAGACCGAGGGTGCGGAGCGCGGAGGCGGTGGCCAGCGCGGCCTCGGGGGAGGCGGCTGAATCGAGGGCGCGTGAGCTTGTCATGCCCCCTCTTAGCAGCGCCCCCGGATTTTGTCAGCCGCGCCAGAGCCTCAGAGGGCGCCCAGCATTTTCTTGAGCTCGGCCTTGAAGGCCGGCGCAATATCGGGCCGTTCCAGAGCAAAAGCCACATTGGCCATGAGGAAACCGAGCTTAGAGCCTGTGTCGCAGGTGCGGCCATCGAAACGCACGCCGAAGAATTTCTGCAGTTCGGAGAGCTTCTTCATGCCATCCGTCAGCTGGATTTCGCCGCCTGCGCCCTTTTCGACCGTGGCCAGCACGTCGAAGATTTCGGGCTCCAGAATATAGCGGCCCGAAATGATGAGATTGGAGGGCGACGTGCCCTTGGCCGGCTTCTCGACCATGCCGCCAATCTGGAAGGTCTGGCCAAAATCCTGCGCAATCGAGACCACGCCATAGAGATGGGTGTCGTCGGGCGAGACTTCCTCCACAGCGATAATATTGCCCCCATGCTGCTCATAGGCTTCCAGACATTGCGCAATGCAGCGCGTCTTGCGAACGCCAGGCAGGGTAATCATGTCGGGCAGGATCACGGCAAAGGGCTCGTCGCCCACAATGTCGCGCGCGCACCAGACCGCATGGCCGAGCCCCAGCGGGGCCTGCTGCCGGGTAAAGCTGGTTGCGCCCGCAGCCGGGAGATCTGCCATCAGCTCGGCATATTCCTTGAGCTTGCCACGCTTTTGTAGTGTGTCCTCAAGCTCGTAGGACATATCGAAATGATCTTCGATGGTCGCCTTGTTGCGACCGGTGACGAAGATGAAATGCTCAATGCCTGCCTCGCGCGCCTCATCGACCGCATGTTGGAGCACCGGGCGATCGACGACGGTGAGCATTTCTTTTGGAATGACCTTGGTCGCCGGCAGCACACGGGTGCCGAGACCCGCCACGGGAAAGACCGCTTTACGAACGCGCTTGGACATGGACCAATTCCAGATAGGAGTAAAAACCGCGCGCAGGCTGCACAAGGCTGTTCAAGAACGCAAGCACGGGCTTTACCATTCTCACTGACACTGGGGCTTTCCTGTGGCACATCCGGGGGCATCGGAAAACCCGGGCAGGGGAATGGACGGAGAGGTCTGATGGCGGTTCTGGTGACGGGTGGCGCTGGCTATATCGGCAGCCATATGGTGCTCGCTCTTCTCGATGCAGGCGAGACGCCGGTTGTGCTCGACGATCTCTCCACCGGTTTTGTCTGGGCCGTGCCAGAAGGCGTACCCCTCATCGTGCATGATTACGGCGATGGCGCGCGCGTGGCGCAAATCATCGCGCACTATTCCATCGATGCGATCGTCCATTTCGCCGCGAAAATCGTGGTCGAGGATTCCGTTTCAGAACCGCTCGCCTATTACGACAACAACACATCGAAATCGCGCAATCTGATCGAGGCCGCCGTTGCAGGGGGCGTGAAACATTTCATCTTCTCTTCCACCGCCGCTGTCTATGGCGAGCCCGGCGATGAGCCGGTAAGCGAAGATGCGCGCCTTGCGCCCATGTCGCCCTATGGCCGCTCGAAGCTGATGGTGGAATGGATGCTGGAAGATGCCGGCGTTGCGCATGATCTGCGTTATGTGGCGCTGCGCTATTTCAATGTCGCTGGCGCAGACCCGCAGGGACGCTCGGGTGAATCGACCGCACACGCGACCCATCTCATCAAGATCGCGGCGCAGGCGGCGCTCGGCCTTCGCCCGGGCATGAAAATTTTTGGAACCGATTATGCAACGCCAGATGGCTCCTGCCTGCGCGATTATATTCAGGTATCGGATCTTGCACGCGCGCATCTGGATGCCTTGCGCCATTTGCGTGCAGGGGGACAAAGCATCGCCTGCAATTGCGGCTATGCGCATGGTGCGTCGGTGATCGAGGTGATCGACATCATGAAGAAAGTATCGGGCGTCGATTTCCCGGTAACCCTCGCGGAACGGCGCGCGGGAGATCCCGCGGCCATTGTCGCGAGCAATGCGCGCATCACATCGCAGCTTGGCTGGCAGCCACAATTTGACGATCTGACAGAAATCGTGCGGCAAGCGCTCGCGTGGGAGCGCCGCCTGCACGAGCGTACAAACTAGTCGAGCGGCACGAAACTATAGCGGTCGGGATCGCGGCGCAGATGGCCAATGCCCGGCGCATCCAGATGTGCAGCAGCAACCACGGCGTTGTTATCGACAACCCATTGCAGCATGTCGCGCCGCGTCGCAAAAGCGGTCGCGGGATCGAGATCGTAGATCATCGCCGTTTCGGGCCGCACCAGATGCAGTGCAGCCACATGCACGACATCGCCCCAGGCGATGAGTGGCGCAGCGCCTGTCTCGATCACCCAGGCCGTATGTCCCGGCGTATGACCGGGCGCCAGACGCGCGGCAATGCCGGGCAGGCCTTCACCTTCCGCCACGCGGCGGATGCGGCCCTCATATGGCCCAAATGCTTTTGCATTGAGATGGAGCGAACCGCGCGCACGCTCGGGCATCTGCTCGGGCGGCGTATCGAACCAGAATGCCGCCTCGACCTCGTGCAGCAGGAGTTCAGCATTGGGAAACATCGCGCGGCCCGCCTCATCCACGAGGCCGCCGAAATGATCCTTGTGCGCATGGGTGAGCAAGATGGTGCGAATGTCTTCGTGCTTGACGCCCGTCTCGGCGAGGCGCGCATGCAAATGGCCAAGGCGCGCATGCATCATCGTGCCGGTGCCGGCATCGATCAGCACGGGGCCCTCCGGCAGATGCAAAAGGAAGGCGTGACAATCCATCGTCAATGCCTTCTCGCCGCCTGCCTGCGCAATGAGTTCTGTGGCAGCGGCGCGATCGACAGGATCGGGCACTTTGTCGAGCGAGGCGTCAAGATCGCCGTCAAGCAAGGGCGTGATGTCGATCCGGCCAATGTGGAATGTGCGGGGACGGGGCATATCAACCTCCCTGTGGTGTGACGTGGGCCTTGTGGCCCGTTCTGATGGCGCAATCATCAAGCCTGCGGGGCAATTCGTAAACCCCCGGCCAAGCTCGACGCTTTCGTGCATCGTGGTAAAGATTTCTGAAATAACTGGGCCTTATGTTGGCTTGTCCGTGGCCGGTGTGCCGCGTTCGGAGTTTGGTGATGAAGCGTTTTGGAAAGGCTCGCATTCAAGCGACGCCGCTGCGCCCGCTCGGTCGGCGGGATATTTTCTTCTCGTTCGGACAGGTTATCCGCACGCTGATGCTCTTTGCCCTGTTTTGCGCCGGCGTCATGCTGGCCGCCAGCGCGAGCGCACGCGCCCAAACCCAAGACCTGGATACGCAATTCCGCGCCTTCATCGGCGAGCTTTGGCCCGATGCCAAAAAGGCCGGCATTTCGCGCACAACATTCAACGCTGCCTTCAATGGCATGAGCGCGGACCCGCTCGTCTTGCGCACGGCCGGCAAACAGGCGGAATTCGTCAAGCCGATCTGGCACTATATCAACAGCGCCGTGTCAGCCTCTCGCCTTGAGCGTGGCAGCGCGCGGGCGGCCGAATTCCAGACGACGCTCGCCAAGGTCGAGGCGCGCTATGGCGTTGACCGATTCGTGGTGCTGGCCGTCTGGGGCATGGAAACAAATTACGGCGGCTTCAGCGGCAAGATGAGCACCTTGCGCTCGCTAGCCACATTGGCAGCGGCCGGCTATCGCGGCACATTCTTTCGCGAGCAATTGATCGTTGCCTTGCAAATTCTCGAGCAAGGCCATGTCGAGCCTGAAAACATGCTCGGCTCCTGGGCTGGCGCAATGGGGCAGACGCAGTTCATGCCCTCAAGCTTCATGAGCTATGCGGTCGATTGGGATGGCGACGGCCACAAGAACATCTGGACCAGCGCGCCTGACGCGCTTGCCTCGACCGCCAATTATCTGGCCGAGCACGGCTGGATCAAAGGCTGGACCTGGGGCTATGAAATCGCTCTGCCGCAGGGCTTTTCGCTCCACAAGCACGAGCTGAACGAATATCGCCCGTTTGAGCAATGGGCAAAAGCCGGCATCAAGCGCACCGATGGCCAGAGCATGCCGCGCACGGGCGAAGCCGCCTTGATGCTGCCCGCCGGCAAGAACGGCCCGGCTTTCCTTGTCACGCGCAATTTCCAGGCGATCAAATCCTATAATACATCGAGCGCCTATGCGCTGGGTGTCGCCCTGCTCTCGGATCGTCTTGCGGGCGGCGCGGGGCTGCACGCGAAATGGCCGGTCAATGCGCGCGTGCTCGATGCCGATGAATCGCTCGAAATGCAAAAGCATCTCGTGCGCATGGGCTACCAGATCGGCGATCTCGACGGGAAGATCGGCGAGAAGGCGCAGGTGGCCATTCGCCATTACCAGCGCCAGAGCGGGATTGAGCCCGACGGCTTTGCCTCGGTGCCGTTACTGGAACGGATGCGCAAACGTCTGTAACGGGTTATAGTGGGCCATGCGACCGATGCCTCACCGTCTCGCCCGCTTCTCCCGCGTAGCCACGCTCGCGGTGGCCTGCCTTGCGGCAGTGCCTGTCTTGCGCCTGCCGGCCTTCGCCCAATTTCTCGACGACAGCAACCCCTCAACCTATTGGACGCTCGAAAAGCAGCGCATGGATCGCCAGCGCGCGATGCGCGCCCCGCCCATCCGCCAGAAACCCACCCATTTCATCAGCCGCGCCGCCCCCGTGCGTGGCTTTGCCCGGCCCGTCGAGCCAGGCCAGCCGATTGAAGATCCCAATGCCGCGCCTGCTGCGGCGGACGCGAATGCCGCGCCCGCGCAGAACAAGCCAGACGCAAAGGCCGTCATCGCGGTTCTGGGCGACACATTGGGCCAATTGCTGAGCAATGGTCTGAGCGAAGCCTTTGCCGAACGGCCCGAAATCGCGATCCTGCGCCGCACGAAGGAAAACAGCGGCCTTGTGCGCGAGGATTATTACGATTGGGCCAAAGCCGCGCGCGACCTGCTGAGCAGCGGCGAGAAAATCGATCTCGCCATCATCATGGTGGGCTCGAACGACCGCCAGTCCCTGCGCGAGGGCACAACCAGCCTTGAGGCGCGCAGCCCGAAGTGGAAAGACCTTTACAGCGCGCGCGCCAAGGCGCTGGGCGCGATCTTCCGCGAGCGCAATGTGCCGCTGATCTGGGTCGGCCTGCCGATCATGAATAACGAGCGGCTGGCTGCCGACATGCTTGATTTCAACGAAATCTACAAAACCGCAGCAGCCGAGACCGGCGCTGCCTATGTCGACACCTGGGAAGCCTTTGCCGACGATCGCGGGCATTTCTCCGCCTATGGGCCCGATGTCAGCGGACAGATGGTGCGCCTGCGCGCGGGCGACGGCGTGCATTTCACCAAGGCTGGATCGCGCAAGCTTGCCCATTTCGTCGAGGGCGACATCCGCCGCATCCTGGAGAAGACAACGCCCTCGCTCGACCCCGCAGCCTTTGCAAGCGGCACGCGCGAGCCTGCGCCTGCACTCGATCTCCCGGCTCTTGGCCCCCTCATCATCGAGCCGCCGGTGCCAGCTCCCGTGGTGCGGCCGGCGGCGGGCCCGATCCTGCCCCTCACTGCGCCGCCCGTCTCGCCCGGCGGCAAGCTTGTCACGCAGGCGCGACCGGCCGGTGACAAGGATGCGGCGGCGCTAATCGAGCGCTCGCTGGTGCAGGGTCGCCCGCAGACTGCCCAGCCCGGGCGGGCTGATGATTTCGCCTGGCCGCGCCCCTGATTTTTACGCTCTCCCCGAGCTCTCCATGGAACGAGATGCAAGCGCAACGGTTCGAAAGAACCAGGCTTCACGCGCCTGTTCTCGCCCCTTGCTCCAGGAGGACACGAGACATGAAATGCACCTTGCCGCATCTCCTCGCGGTTGGCTTGCTCGGCCTCTGCGCCACTGCCCCCGCCTATGCGCAATATTCCGGCCCCTATGGCGCTTATGCCGATCCGCGCGGGCAATATCTCGACCGCCCGCTTGGCGAGCGGATGCCCTATTCGAGCAACGATTACGGTTATGGCCAGGGGGCGCCCGCGCAGGATTATTACGCGCCCCAGCGCGCCTATCCCACCGCGACGCGCACCCTGGTGGAAGCGCCCATGCGCCAGCCGCGCGGCACATTGGTGGTCGATACAAGCAGGCGCTACCTCTACCTGATCCTCGGAGATGGCCGCGCCATTGCCTATGGCATTGGGGTCGGACGGCAGGGCTTTCTCTGGAAAGGCAACGCACAGGTGGGCCGCAAGGCGCAATGGCCCGGCTGGACGCCGCCGCGCGAAATGCTCAAGCGCCGCCCCGACCTGCCCCGCCATATGGAAGGGGGCATAGAAAACCCGCTCGGCGCGCGCGCGCTCTATCTCTATCGCGGCAAGAAGGACACGCTGTTTCGCATCCACGGCACCAACGAGCCCTGGACCATCGGCCAGGCAGTGTCCTCG
Organism: Beijerinckiaceae bacterium; assembly: GCA_947370975.1. Taxonomy (GTDB): domain Bacteria; phylum Pseudomonadota; class Alphaproteobacteria; order Rhizobiales; family Beijerinckiaceae; genus Terripilifer. Next base: position 84,997 of record CANBNG010000008.1, on the reverse strand, counting down.
GGCTGCATCCGCATGCTCAACAATGATGTCGTCGATCTCTTCAACCGCGTGCCCGTGGGATCGCGTGTTGTGGTGATCTGACACCGATAAAAAAGCCCCGGAAAACCGGGGCTTTTCTGCATTTTCTTTGCTGCGCTCAGCGCGGCAGGACAGTTGCGCCCATCAGATAATGATCGACCGAATGTGCGGTCTGGCGCCCCTCGCGGATCGCCCAGACGACGAGCGACTGGCCACGACGCATGTCACCGCAGGCAAAGACTTTCTCGCGCGAGGACTTGTAGCTGAGCGTGTCAGCCGCAACATTCCCGCGATTGTCGAGATTGACCGCAAGACCCTCGAGAAGACCTTCAGACAGCGGTGCGACAAAGCCCATGGCGAGCAGGACGAGGTCCGCCTTGATTTCAAATTCCGAGCCGGGAATGGGCTGGAACTTGCCATCGACGCGCACGCAATGAAGCGCCTTCACCACACCGGCTTCGCCCGTGAATTCGACCGTGTTCACGGCGAAATCGCGCTCCGCGCCTTCTTCATGGCTCGACGAGGTGCGCATTTTCAGCGGCCAATCGGGCCAGGTGAGAAGCTTGTTTTCCTTCTCCGGAGGCTGCGGCATGATTTCGATCTGCGTCACCGACAGCGCGCCCTGGCGCACCGAGGTGCCGATACAATCCGAACCCGTATCGCCGCCGCCGATGACGACGACATGCTTGCCCGACGCCAGGATCGGCGCATTGGTCTGCACCGCTTCCTTGCCGACGCGACGGTTCTGCTGCGGCAGGAATTCCATCGCGAAATGCACGCCGGAAAGTTCACGGCCGGGAATGGGCAAGTCGCGCGGCTTTTCAGCCCCACCTGCCAGCACCACCGCATCATAATCAGCAACCAGCTGATCATGCGTGAGATCGACGCCGACATTGACGTTGCAATGGAAGGTCACGCCCTCGCCTTCCATCTGCTTCACGCGACGGTCGATGAGGTGCTTCTCCATCTTGAAGTCCGGAATGCCGTAGCGCAGCAGGCCGCCCGGACGTCCGTTTTTCTCAAACACATGCACGTCATGGCCAGCGCGCCCGAGCTGCTGGGCAGCAGCAAGGCCAGCAGGGCCAGAACCGACTACGGCAATTTTCTTGCCGGTCTTGTTGGAAGGCGCTTCTGGCCTGAGCCAGCCCTCCGACCAGGCGCGGTCGACGATGGCGCATTCGATCGTCTTGATCGTGACCGGGGCATCGGCGAGGTTGAGCGTGCAGGACGCCTCGCACGGAGCCGGGCAAACGCGGCCTGTGAACTCCGGGAAATTGTTCGTCGAATGCAGGTTGCGCGACGCCTCTTCCCAATTGCCGTGGTAGACGAGGTCGTTCCAATCGGGGATCTGGTTATTCACCGGACAGCCATTGTGGCAGTACGGAATGCCGCAATTCATGCAGCGCGCAGCCTGGTCCTTCGTGGTCTCTTCCGAAAGCGGAAGCACGAATTCCTTGTAATTCCGAATACGATCGGAGGCCGGCGCATAGCGACGGTCACGACGATCGATCTCGAGAAATCCGGTTACCTTGCCCATCGGATCACTCCCCCGCCACAGCCACAGGCTGCTCGCTTTGTGTCATCAGTTCGGCGAGCGCACGGCGATATTCAACCGGCATCACCTTGCGGAACTTGCTCTTGTAGCTGTCCCAATTGTCCAGAATATCCTGCGCGCGGGTCGAGCCCGTGTAATGCGCATGATTTGCGATCAACTGGTGCAGGCGTTCGGCATCGAAGCGCGTCATGTCGCTCATCACATCGACGCGGCCATGGCCGGCGAGATCACCGCCCTGATGGTTGAGGCGCTGGTTGAGCTCCTCTTCCTCGGCCACCGGTTCGAGATCGACCATCGCCATATTGCAGCGGCTCTCGAACGTGCCGTCCTCGTCGAGCACATAGGCGATACCGCCCGACATGCCCGCCGCGAAATTGCGCCCCGTATTGCCGATGACGACGACGACGCCGCCCGTCATATATTCGCAGCCGTGATCGCCGGTGCCTTCGACAACCGCAATCGCGCCCGAATTGCGCACCGCGAACCGCTCGCCCGCGACGCCGCGGAAATAGCATTCACCGGAAATCGCACCGTAGAGCACGGTATTGCCCACGATGATCGATTCATGGGGCACGATCTTGCTCGCCGTCTTGGGCGGATAGACCATGATGCGGCCACCCGAGAGGCCCTTGCCGACGTAATCGTTGGCCTCGCCTTCGAGTTCGAGCGTGACGCCACGGGCAAGCCAGGCGCCGAAGCTCTGCCCGGCCGTGCCGTTGAGCTTCACATGGATCGTGTCGTCAGGCAGACCCGAATAGCCATATTTCTTGGCGATGACGCCAGACAGCATCGCACCCGTCGTGCGGTTGAGGCTCTTGATCGAGCTCTCGATTTGCACGCGCTCGCGCGTCTCGATGGCTGATTTCGCCTGCGCGATCAGCGTGCGGTCGAGCACTGCGCCGAGATTGTGATCCTGCGACTGCGTGTGGAAGATCGCATCGCCCGCAGCCGCCAAAGGCTTGTGGAAGAGGCGAGTAAAGTCGAGACCCTTGGCCTTCCAATGTCCAATCGCGCGGTCGCGATCGAGCATCTGCATCTGGCCGACCATTTCATTGAAGGTGCGATAGCCAAGTTCGGCCATCAGCTCGCGCACTTCTTCGGCAACGAAGAAGAAGAAGTTGATGACATGCTCGGGCTGTCCGACGAAGCGCTTGCGCAGCACCGGATCCTGCGTCGCAACGCCGACGGGGCAGGTGTTGAGGTGACACTTGCGCATCATGATGCAACCCGCCGCAATCAGCGGCGCTGTGGCAAAGCCGAATTCATCGGCGCCCAGCAGCGCGCCGATGATGACATCGCGGCCCGTGCGCAGGCCGCCGTCGACCTGCACGGTGATGCGCGAGCGCAGGCGGTTGAGCACGAGCGTCTGGTGGGTTTCGGCAAGGCCGATTTCCCAGGGCGAACCTGCATGCTTGATGGAGGAAAGCGGAGACGCGCCCGTGCCGCCCTCGTAACCCGAGATCGTCACATGATCGGAGCGGCCCTTGGCCACACCCGCCGCCACCGTGCCGACGCCGACTTCGGACACGAGCTTCACCGACACAAGCGCGTCAGGGTTGACGTTCTTGAGGTCGTAGATGAGCTGGGCGAGATCTTCGATCGAGTAAATATCGTGATGGGGCGGGGGCGAGATGAGGCCCACACCTTGAGTCGAGTGACGCACTTTCGCGATCACCGCATCGACCTTGTGGCCGGGCAGCTGGCCGCCTTCGCCGGGCTTTGCGCCCTGCGCCATCTTGATCTGCATCATGTCGGAATTGACGAGATATTCCGTCGTGACGCCGAAGCGGCCGGAGGCCACCTGCTTGATCGACGAGCGCATGGAATCGCCATTCGCCATCGTCTTGAAGCGATCGGCCTCTTCGCCGCCCTCACCCGTGTTGGAACGGCCGCCGATGCGATTCATCGCAATGGCGAGCGTAGTGTGGGCTTCGCGCGAGATCGAGCCAAAGGACATGGCGCCGGTCGCAAACCGCTTCACGATATCGGCGGCCGATTCCACTTCCTCGAGCGGCACCGGCATGCGGCCGTCTTCCTGCGCGCTCTTGATGCGGAACAGGCCGCGGATCGTCAGCAGGTTTTCATTCTGCTCGTTGAGCAGTTTCGCAAAGGCGCGATATTTTTCCTGGCTGTTGCCACGCACCGCATGTTGCAGCAGCGACACCGACGCGGGCGACCAGGAATGAGCTTCGCCGCGCGTGCGATAGGCATATTCGCCGCCGACCTCGAGCGAGGTGCGATAGACGGGCGAATCGCCAAATGCATCGCGATGGCGCGAGACGGTTTCTTCCGCGACTTCGAGAAGGCCGACGCCTTCGATGGTCGTCGCCGTGCCCGCAAAGAATCGATCGACGAAAGCCTTCGACAGGCCGATGGCGTCAAAGATCTGCGCGCCGCAATAGGATTGATAGGTCGAGATGCCCATCTTCGACATGACCTTGAGCAGGCCCTTGTCGATCGACTTGATGAAGCGCTTCACCACTTCATAGGCATCGACCTCCTCCGGGAATTCCTTCGCCATGGCGGCGAGGGTCTCGAAGGCGAGATAGGGGTTGATCGCTTCTGCGCCATAACCGGCAAGACACGCGAAATGATGAATCTCGCGCGCTTCGCCCGTCTCGATGACGAGACCGACGGAGGTGCGCAGACCCTTGCGGATCAGGTGATGATGCACGGCGGCGGTTGCCAGCAGCGCGGGGATCGGAATGCGATCGGGCCCGGCCATGCGGTCCGACAGGACGATGATATTATAGCCGCCCTTGACGGCTGCTTCCGCACGATCGCACAGCCGCTCGACCGCAGCCTCGAGACCCTCAACGCCCTTTTCGGACGGATAGGTGATATCGAGCGTCTTGGTGTCGAAGGAATCTTCAAAATGGCCAATGCAGCGGATCTTTTCGAGATCGCCGTTGGTCAGGATCGGCTGGCGAACCTCGAGGCGCTTCTTGTGCGAATTGCCTTCGAGATCGAAAATATTGGGACGCGGACCGATGAAGGACACGAGGCTCATCACAAGCTCTTCGCGGATCGGATCGATCGGCGGGTTCGTTACCTGCGCGAAGTTCTGCTTGAAATAGGTGTAGAGCAGCTTCGACTTGTTCGACATGGCCGAGATCGGCGTGTCGGTGCCCATCGAGCCGATGGCTTCCTGGCCGGTCATGCCCATGGGCGCGAGCAGGATCGCGAGATCTTCCTGCGTATAACCGAAGGCCTGCTGACGATCGAGCAGCGACACATCGGTGCGCGAGGCGCGCGGCTCGACGCTCTTGAGATCTTCCAGCACGATCTGCGTGCGGTCGAGCCAGGCACGATAGGGATGGAGATTGGACAGCTGGTGCTTCATTTCCTCGTCGGAAATGATGCGACCCTCTTCCAGATCGATCAGCAGCATCTTGCCGGGCTGGAGACGCCACTTGGTGACGATCTTCTCTTCGGGAATCGGCAGCACGCCCATTTCCGAGGCCATGACGACAAGGCCATCGTCCGTCACGATATAGCGCGCTGGGCGCAGGCCGTTGCGGTCGAGCGTCGCGCCGATCTGGCGACCGTCGGTAAAGGCGACCGCCGCCGGGCCGTCCCACGGCTCCATCAGCGCAGCATGATATTCGTAGAAGGAGCGGCGCTCTTCATCCATCAGCGGATTGCCGGCCCAGGCTTCCGGGATCAGCATCATCATGGCATGGGCGAGCGAATAGCCGCCCTGCACGAGGAATTCGAGCGCATTGTCGAAGCAGGCCGTGTCGGACTGGCCTTCGTAGGAAATCGGCCACAGCTTCGAGATGTCGTCGCCAAACAGCTCGGAGGCGACAGAGGCCTGGCGTGCCGCCATCCAGTTCACGTTGCCGCGCAGCGTGTTGATCTCGCCGTTATGGGCGACCATGCGATAGGGATGGGCGAGCGACCATGTCGGGAAGGTGTTGGTCGAGAAGCGCTGATGAACGAGCGCAAGGGCTGATTCAACACGCGGGTCGCGCAGGTCGAGGAAGTAATCGCCGAGCTGGGTGGCCAGCAGCATGCCCTTGTAAACGAGCGTGCGCGAGGACAGCGACACGGGATAGAAGCCGCGTGTGCGCACATCGCTCAGATTATAGACATTGTTCGAAATGACCTTGCGCAGCAGGAACAATTTGCGCTCGAAGGTCTCCTGATCGGGCGCATTGGCGCCGCGCTGGATAAAGATCTGCTTGTGCACGGGCTCGGTCGGCTTGACGCTCTCGCCAAGGCCCGAGGGATCGACGGGCACATCGCGCCAGCCAAGGAAGATCTGGCCTTCGTCGGCAACGACCTTCTCGACGATCGCCTCGACGATTTTGCGACCCTCGGCATCGCGCGGCAGAAACAGCGCGCCGACCGCGTAATCGCCTATGGCGGGCAGCTTGAAGCCGATGCGACCGGCCTCTTCGCGCAGGAACAGATCGGGGATCTGCACGAGCATGCCGCAGCCATCGCCAGCCTTGGGGTCTGCGCCGACAGCGCCGCGATGATCGAGGTTGAGCAGGATCTCGAGACCCTTGGCCACAATGTCATGCGACTTGCGGTTCTTCATGTCGGCGACGAAACCAACGCCGCAGGCGTCCTTCTCGTTGGACGGAGAATAAAGGCCGCTCGCCTCCGGGAAGGAGGGATCGAAAGGCATTACGGGAAAGGACGTCTCGGACATGGGTCGAACTCCGGAAAACGCAGGATGGGCGGCGGCGGTCAGGCCCGTGCGTTTCGACGCGCCGGCAGTCCCGGTGGGCACTCCGGCAGGCATGTCGTCGCTCGAAAAACCGCTCATCGCTCGCTCCAGATCGTTGGCACGATCGCTTTAGTACGAAACAGGACGGCTGCTGGAGCAGCCAGTGTCGTTCTTTTTCGTCGGTCGGACAGCCGCCCCTCGCGAAGGCGGATGCGACGCTGAACAGACCGCCATAGCTGCAGCCTATACGCGTCTAAATGGTCAGTAAAGCTGTCCTATTGACGGCGCGCGAACATGCCAGAATTATGGCATGCGCACAAGCGATGAAAAGACCTTGGGGAAGCGGCAGCTTAGCGCAGGCAGCGCAGGCCGGTTCCACAACCTCTCACGTCAGCCCGACAGGCCGTTCAGATGGATTTTGCAAGCGACAATGCCGGTGGGGCAGCCCCCAGAATTCTTGACGCCATCGTGGCCGGGAATGGCGGCTCGACGCCAGCCTATGGAGCCGACGTGCACAGCCTCGCGGCCGCGCAACGGCTGGCTGAGGTCTTCGAGCATGAATGTGCTGTTTTTCTGGTCGCCACTGGCACGGCAGCCAATGCCCTGGCGCTGGCCGCCCTCGCGCCCCCCTGGGGAGCCATCTTCTGTCACGAGGATGCCCATATTGCCGATGACGAATGCGGCGCGCCGGAATTCTTCACCGCTGGCGCCAAACTCGTCGGCCTGCGCGGCGCGCAGGGCAAGATCGCGCCGGGCGCCCTCTCGGAGGCGCTCGATCTCTATCCGCGCGGATTGGTGAAACAGGTTCAGCCGGCCGCGCTTTCGCTCTCGCAGGCGACCGAATGCGGCACGCTCTATTCTCCAGAGGACATTGCGCAGCTCGCAGCGCTTGCCCATGGCGCGGGACTTGGCGTCCATATGGACGGGGCCCGTTTCGCCAATGCCATCGAGACGCTGGGCTGCTCGCCTGCTCAGGCGAGCTGGAAGGCGGGCGTCGATGTGCTTTGCCTTGGCGCAACCAAGAACGGGGCGCTGGCCTGCGAGGCCGTGATCGTCTTCGATACGGCCAAGGCCGCCGACCTGCCCTTTCGCCGCAAGCGCGGCGGGCACACGCTCTCCAAGGGTCGGTTCCTCGGCCTGCAAATAGAGGCCTGGCTGGCAGATGATTATTGGCGCGGGCTCGCCCGCCACGCCAATGCCATGGCGGCGCGGCTGGCGCAGGGACTGGCTGAAATTCCGGGCCTGCGCGCACCCTGGCCACGACAGGTCAATGAGGTCTTTGTGGTCCTGCCGGGCGCGATGGACCGCGCGCTGCGGGCCAGCGGCGCGCGCTATTACGATTGGGGCGCGCGCGGCCTCACCCCCATGCAGGCTCCCGGCGCAGACGAAGTTTTCGTGCGGCTCGTCACCTCTTTCGCGACCACGCAAGAGGACGTCGACGCCTTCCTGAAAATCGCCCGCGCATCGGCCTAAAGCTGTGTCGTAACTCAGGTAAATTTATCAAAAGCCTCATAGCCGCCCCAATCGCTGGACACATCTCCCCCGTGTTCTTCAAACATGAGGCTGCCATGACACAGACATTGGACGCGCGGCGCGGGCGTCGCGACTGGCGCGGATCGGCGCTTGGGCTTGCGGCCCTGCTGGCCGGGCTTGCGCCGCCCCAAGGGGCGCAGGCTCAGGTCTTTTTCGACGGTTGGGGACATGGCTTCAGCGAGCGCTGGGACAGCGGGCCCGCGCGTGCGCCAGCCTATCGCGACGCCCCGCCTCTGGAGCGCGCCGAAATTCGCGCCATCCTGAGCCGGCGGGGGTATCGCATCGACCCGTCGATGGCGCGCAACCGGGATATTTATGTGGTGCAGGCCATCGACCCCGCCCGGCGTCACCTGCGCCTTATCGTGGATGCCTATGACGCAACGATCCTACAACGTTTCGAGGCAGGCCTCCCCGGCGCGCGCAGCCGGCGTGAAGATCAGGATCGCTTTCTCGACGGCGAAGATCTGGCCCTGCCGCCCCGCGTCATTCCCGGGATTAGCCCCGCGCCGCGCCAAAAGGCCGAGCCGCGTCCAAGGCCCGCAACTGTTCGCGCCGCGCCACAGCCCGCACCACCGACGCCCCCGGTGCAGCAGGCAGCGCCTGCGCCCGCTCCGGCTGCTGCTCCTGCTGCTGCTCCTGCTGCGCCTGTGGCTCCGGCCGAGGCAGCAAGCGCCCCGCGCGTCATTCCGCTCTACGCCAAGCCTGCGGACGCAATGGAGGCCCCGCATTGAAAAAGGGCGCTGCAAGGCGCCCTTCTTCGTGTCGTTGATAGCAGATGGCGTCAGGCTGCGTGCTTGGCTTCCACGAGCGGGGTTGCGCCGCCAATGGCAATGCGGCGCGGCTTTGCAGCTTCGGGAATTTCGCGCACGAGATCGACATGCAGCAAGCCGTTGGCAAGCGATGCGCCTGTGACCGAGACATGATCGGCCAATTGGAAGCGCCGCTCGAAAGCACGCGCGGCAATGCCCTGATACAAGACCTCGGTCTTGTCGCCCGCCTCGCTGCGCTCGCGTCCACCCTTGATGATGAGCGTGTTTTCACGCGTCTCGATGGTCAGGTCCGCCTCGGCAAAGCCTGCGACCGCCACTGAGATGCGATAGGCATTTTCACCCGTCCGCTCGATATTATAGGGCGGATAGGCGTTGGCCGCTTCCACGCCCGAAACCTGATCGAGCAATGAGAACAAACGGTCGAAACCAACCGTCGAACGATAGAGCGGCGAAAGATCGAAGTGACGCATGACATATCCTCCTTGAGAAGCGACATGTGGCCCCCGGCCCCCTTTGGGGCGGGGCGCCGACGTGAGCGCGTCCAGTGTGGCCCGCGCTCAACAAGGAGGTAGTGACGGCTTTTTGGGGTTTCAAGAGGGCGCAAGCGCGCCGTTGGATTCCCCTCCCCCCTGTGGGCCCACAAGGGGGAGGGTTTTGCCCGCTTACCCCTTGCGGGTCACGCTCGCGATCCAGTCAAGATAGGACTGCGCGCCAGCGTCAATATCAAACCTCAGGATCTCGGGCGTGTCATAGGCGTGCGCCTCGCGGATCGTTGTTTCGAGCCCGTCCCAGTCGCCGACCTTGGCCTTGATGAGCAGCAGGTCTTCGACCTCCTCGCGCAGCACGCCCTGCCAGACATAATGGCTGCGGATCGGCATCACCTGCACGCAGGCAGCCAGTTCGCGCGAGAGCACGGCCGCGATGATCTTCTGGGTTTCATCGCCCTGCGCCGTGGTGAGAACCATGCAAAAGCCATTGGGAGACAGGGACATTGCGACCTCCATCACACAAGAAAGAAACGCCGTCCCGCTTCTCCCTTTGGGAGAAGCTGTCGGCGGAGCCGACTGATGAGGGGTTACGCCCCCTCGGGGAGAGCGTTAAACCCAGCCCGACAATTCGCGTTTCACCACTGCTTCGATCACCTTCATGCCGCCCGCGGAATCATTCAGACAGGCGATGCGGGCAAATTTCTCGCCGCCCGCTTCCATGAAATATTCGTGGTTCTCGATGCCGATTTCCTCGATCGTCTCGAGACAATCGGCAACAAAGCCCGGCGTGATGACAGCGAGCTTCTTCACACCCTTTGCGGGCAGCGCCTTGATCGTTTCATCCGTATAAGGACGCAGCCATTCGGCGGGCCCGAAACGCGACTGGAATGTCGTCATCAGTTTTTCAGGGCCCCAGCCCAGACGCTCGCGCACGAGCCGCGTCGTCTTCATGCAATGGCAATGATAGGGGTCGCCCTTGTCGAGATATTCGCGCGGCACGCCGTGGTAGGACGCCAGCACCATGTCGGGCTCGAAATCGAGTTTCGAGAGGCCCTCCACAATCGAATCCGCCACCGCTTCGATATAGACCGGATCGTCGTGCCAGGGCGGCGCGACGCGCAGGATCGGCTGCCAGCGCATGGTCTTGAGCACGTCGAACATCTTGTCGCAAACGGTCGCCGTCGTCGCCGCCGCATAATGGGGATAGAGCGGCACCAGAAGAATGCGCTCGCAGCCCTGCTTTTGCAGCATCTCGACACGCGAGGCGATGGAAGGATTGCCGTAGCGCATGGCCCAGTCGACAACGATGCGGGACGGATCGCCGCCCAGGGCGCCCTCGCCGATCGTGGCGGCAAGCTTCTCGGCCTGCGAGCGGGTGATGGTTTTCAGCGGGCCCTCGTCACGCTCCTTGTTCCAGATCGTGTCGTAATCCTTGCCCTTGCGGCCAGGGCGCAGGGACAGAATGATGAGGTTGAGCACCGGCCACCAGATCAGGCGCGAGGTCTCGATGACGCGACGGTCGGACAGGAATTCCTTGAGATAGCGGCGCATCGACCAATAATCGGTCGCATCCGGCGTGCCGAGATTGACCAGCAGAACGCCGATCCGCCCGAAAGCAACCGGCGGATGATCGGCCGGAAAGGCGGCGGGAGCTGGCGCGCCGGGCGCGGCAAAATCAGGGGCGGACTTCATGGTCATATCTGTTCCGTTCGTCATCGCATTGATCTAGGCCGCGGCTTGCTGCCTGTCGAGGCTGCCTCTCAGGACCAGAGCCAGCGGAAATGATGGACCGGCCCATGGCCATGTCCCACATCGAGCTCGCCTGAGGCTTCCAGCGCCGCCGTAAGATAGGCCTTGGCCGCGCGGATCGCCTCTTCCAGCTCCATGCCGCGCGCCAGATGCGCGGCAATGGCCGAGGAGAGCGTGCAGCCCGTGCCATGGGTGTTTGGCGTATCTACGCGCGGGGCGGAGAAACGGGTCAGCCGCGCGCCATCGAAAAGCACGTCATCGGCGCTGTCGCCCGTGAGATGGCCGCCCTTGACGAGCACGGCGCGCGCGCCCTGCTCATGCAGGCGCGAGGCCAGCCCCTCGAGACCTGCCACATCCACAGCTTCCTCCATGCCAGCCAGCACGGCAGCCTCGGGCAGGTTGGGCGTGATGAGGGTGGCCAGCGGAAACAGATGTTGGCGTATCGCCTCCGCGACGCCGACGCTGCCCAGCGCATGGCCGCTGGTGGCCACCAGCACCGGATCGAGCACGATCACCGGCGGATTATGGCGCGCCAGCGCGGCCCCGACACATGCCACGATCTCGGCATTGGCCAGCATGCCGATCTTGACCGCGGCCACATTGATATCGGCAAAAATGGCGTCGATCTGGTCAGCAACAAAAGAGGCCGGCGGCACATGCACGCCGCTCACCCCTTGGGTGTTCTGCGCCGTCAGCGCAGTAATCGCGGCCATGCCATAGCAGCCCAGCGCCGAGAAGGTTTTCAGATCGGCCTGAATGCCCGCGCCGCCGGACGGGTCCGAACCCGCAATCGAAAGAACATTCGGGATCATGCACGCACCTCCACCCTCAGGGCCAAGTAGCCAAGCCACGCGCCCAGAGTGTCACGCCGCCGGCAGATCGAGAATGCCTGCCGCGCCATCTTCCGCGCCAAAGAGCAATTGCCCGCCATTGGCGCTCCAGCTCAGACAGGAAATGGCGCGATCCTTCCCGTCCTCGCTGGCCTCGGTAGCGCGGACCAGAATCTCGGCGGCATCGGTGATGCGGCAGATCATCACCCAGCCATCGTCGTAACCAATGGCGACGACGAGCGAGCGCGGGTGAAAGGCAACGCGCGTGACGCGCGAGGGGCGCACGCCGCATTCGCGCGGCCCCTTGCCCATCGGCCCGTCCTTGGACTGGAAAGGCCAGATGATGCAGGCCTCCGCGCCAGACGTCGCCAGCCAATTGCCATCCGAGGACCAGGAGAAGGAGCGCGTCTTTGACGGATAACCCGTCATGCGCATGTCCTTGTGGTCGGCTGTCCGCCAGCCATGCAGGGCATTTTCCTGCATCGCGCTGACGATGAAGCGACCATCGGGCGAGACCGTCACATCCAGATGCGAGCCTGCCCATTTGAAGAATTCAGGCTCGGCTGCCATGTTGGGAAACCACAGCGACACGCCGTTGTAATGGGACAGCGCAAGGCGATAGCCCTTGGGCGTGAAGCTGAGGCCACGCACGCTGGAGGGCGCGGTCCAGGATTTGACCTCGCCCTTGGCATCGCGCGCGCGCACCTGCTTGCCGGCAGCCCAGGCGAGCGCGCCATCGCCCCGCACCGCCAAAGCGTCGATCCAGCGGCCCTTTTCATGCGCGATCACATCGCTGCTGCCATCGGCATAGGTAGCCACAAGACGTCCGTCATCGCCCCCGGTGACAAGGCGCAACGTGTCGCTCTGCCCGATCAGCACGGCGGCGTCAGGATGGGCCGCAATGGTTTTCCGCTCGCTGCCCTTGAGGAGCGTGACATCGCCATCGGCAAGCGCAAAGGCCGCGACATCGCCCAGAAAGCCGCCTGCGACAACGGTTCCGCCGGCGTCACACGCGGTCACGAATTGGCTCATGGAGGTCTGGGACATGGATCGCGCTCTTGTGTCAGATCTCTTCGACGATGGCGTCGGGATCATCCTGCAGGGGATAATATGAAAGGCCGAGGTCCGCCCCGGCCGCGCCGAGACAATCGAGCAGCGCATGGGGCACATCATGCGCAAAGCCTTGCGCTGACGCATCGACGCCAAGACCAAGTTCAAGCTTCATCTTGCAGGCAAAAGCCTGCGCAAACGGCGGCGTCTCGGGCAGGACGAACACGCGGTCGATGAAGCGGGCAAGCGTGAGGCAGGCCTCGGACGCCAGCCCCTCGCCCGCTTGCGCGCAGAGATCGTAGAACAGGCTGCGCGTTCCCTCGCCCGTCGGCTCGTCGCGCATCGGCGTGCCCAGGGCCAAAGGCAAATCGCCGGAGAAGCCGCGCAGGTCGATGCGCAACACGGCCCCGACGATGGTGAGATGGCTCAAGGCTCAGGCCGCCGCGCAGGCCATGAAGCCGCGGCGCAACTCGTCCTGCTTGAGATGGCGGCCGATGAAGACGAGTTTCGACTCGCGCTTCTCGTCCGGCTTCCATTCACGCTGCAAATCGCCGTCGAGGATCATGTGCACGCCCTGGAAGACGAAGCGCTTGGGCTCGTCGGGGAAGGACAGAATGCCCTTGGAGCGCAGAATTTCCGGGCCCATGTCCTGCACGATCTTGTTGATCCAGGGCATGAACAGTTCGGGGTTCACATCGCCCTCGATCCGCATCGACAGCGACTGGATTTCCTCGTCGTGAATGGCCTTCAGATGATCGCCATGGTCATGGTGGTCGTGGCCGCAATCGGGCGCGCAGGCAGCTGTGTGCTCATGTCCAGCGTGATCGTGGCCAGCATGATCGTGACCATGATGATCGTGATGGTCATGCCCGTGGTGGTCGTGATGATCATGCGCCTCGACCTTGAGGAAGGACGGCTCGATTTCGAGAATGCGGTCGAGATCGAAGGCATTGCGGCCCAGCACCGCCTCGAGCGGCACATTGCACTTCACGGCGCGATGCATGGTGGCATAGGGGTTGATGCCACGGATACGGGCTTCGACTTCCTGCAATTCCGCCTCGGTGACGAGATCGGCCTTGTTGATGACGATCACATCGGCAAAGGCGATCTGGTTCTTGGCTTCCGGCGCATCCTTGAGACGGGCGGCGAGGAATTTCGCATCCGCCACGGTGACGACCGCGTCGAGCCGTGCCTCGTCCTGAATTTCCTGATCGACGAAGAAGGTCTGGGCGACAGGAGCCGGATCGGCAAGGCCCGTCGTCTCGACGATAATCGCGTCGAACTTGCCCTTGCGCTTCATCAAGCCTTCGATAATGCGGATGAGATCGCCGCGCACGGTGCAGCAGATGCAGCCGTTGTTCATCTCGAAAACTTCCTCGTCGGCGCCAACGACGAGATCGTTGTCGATGCCGATCTCGCCAAATTCATTGACGATGACCGCATATTTATGACCGTGATTTTCGCTCAGGATGCGGTTGAGCAGAGTGGTCTTGCCGGCGCCCAGATAGCCGGTGAGCACGGTGACGGGCGTCTTCTGCGACATGTGGGATCTCTCCGAAACGGCGGGTGCGGGGCCGCGACCGGGCCCTCCTGTCGGGCCCCATGTGAAGGCGGCAGGCTCCCGGGTCAAGGGGCAAGGCCCATTCTGCCCACACCAGCCAGACCTTGGCCATGGTATGTTTTCTGGCTCTGCGCCTCTATCGGGCCTTGCGTCCCCCGCCTCCCATTTGGGATGGTCTGCGCCAAAGTCCTCAAGGAACAGCCCATGAAAACCCGCGCCGCCGTCGCCTTTGCAGCCAACAAGCCGCTAGAAATCGTCACGCTCGACCTCGAGGGCCCGCGCGCGGGCGAGGTGCTGATTGAAATCAAGGCCACCGGCATCTGCCATACCGACGCCTACACCCTCTCGGGCCTTGATCCGGAGGGGCTGTTTCCCGCCGTACTCGGCCATGAGGGGGCGGGCGTGGTGGTGGATGTGGGCGCGGGCGTGACCAGCCTGCGCAAGGGCGACCACGTCATTCCGCTCTACACGCCCGAATGCCGCGAATGCGATTATTGCCTGTCGCGCAAGACCAACCTCTGCCAGAAAATCCGCGTCACCCAGGGCCGTGGCCTGATGCCCGACGGCACCAGCCGCTTCACATGCGAGGGCGAGCCGGTGCTCCACTACATGGGCACCTCCACCTTCTCAAATTACATCGTCGTGCCCGAAATCGCGGTGGCCAAGATCCGCGAGGACGCGCCTTTCGACAAGGTCTGCTACATCGGCTGCGGCGTGACGACGGGCATCGGCGCCGTGATCTGGACGGCAAAGGCCGAAGCCGGCTGCCGCGCCGTGGTCTTCGGACTAGGTGGCATCGGGCTCAATGTCATTCAGGGCCTGCGCATGATCGGCGCGGAGCAGATCGTGGGCGTCGATCTCAACAACGGCAAGAAGGCGCTGGCGGAAAAATTCGGCATGACCGATTTCGTCAATCCTAGCGAGGTCGGGAGCGATCTCGTGCCCTATCTCGTCGATCTCACCAAAGGCGGCGCAGATTATTCCTTCGATTGCACCGGCAATGTCACCGTCATGCGTCAGGCGCTCGAATGCTGCCACAAGGGCTGGGGCCAATCGATCATCATCGGGGTCGCGCCCTCGGGTGCTGAAATCGCGACGCGGCCCTTCCAGCTCGTCACTGGGCGCGTCTGGAAAGGTTCGGCCTTCGGGGGCGCGCGCGGGCGCACCGATGTGCCCCGCATTGTCGATTGGTACATGAGCGGCAAGATCAATATCGATGATCTCATCACGCATAAATTGCCGCTGGAGCGCATCAACGAAGGCTTCGACCTGATGCACGAAGGCAAGTCGATCCGCACCGTCGTGGAATTTTAAAACCCGTCAGCGCGCCGCCAGCGCGGCGGCGATTTCAGCAAAGACGGCGTCGGGATCGATGGAGAAATCCTGCAGCCCGGCTTCGTCCGAGCCAAAGACCGCATGATAATCGGCCCCCGCGCAGGCGGCCCAATGCAGGCCGGTGGATTTGCGCGCATTATGCGCGCAAATCTCGATCAGCAGCGCGCCGGGGCGGGACCAGAGCATGTTGGCCATGCCCGCGCCATGCACGGCAACCACCGCCTCCGCGCCATGAAAAGCGCCGATCTGCTGGGCCAGATTGCTCCAGCGGCCCTCCAGCGCGACAAAGCCCAGAGCCTGCAATTTCACGATCAGCTCCGCCTCGCCCGCCACACGGCGCGTGCGCGTGCGGCCGCGTTGCAGATATATGCGTTTGGGCAACGCGCCCGCGAAAGGCGGCAAGGCTGCGAGCAGATGCCGGCGCGCAAAATCGAGCGCCTCGGGGCAGGAGAATTTCAATTCGAGATTGCGCGTATGGCTGTTGGCATAGAGCAGGCGCGGAACGGCAAGCGTCTGCGTGGTGGACGTCTCGATATGCTCGACGCTGTAGCCGGCATCGCGCAGCGCATCGATGAAAGCAAGAATGAGCGCAACCGGCCTCTGGCTGGTGACAACATTGAGCCTGTCACCTTCCGCAAAACCGATCATCTGCACGGCAAAAAACAGGGGCATCAACACGTCGGTCAGCAGATGGCCGAAATGATCCATGCGCGGAATGACGAGCGTGAGATCCTTGCTGAGCACGCGCGTCGTCAAGGCGCTGACCGAGGGGCGCGCGGTGCTCCAGCTTGCAAGGCCCGTGCGATCGGAGGAAATCTGCCGACCCGTGCGCGGATCGACCGGCGTCACGCGATGACCGGGCACGATCATGTCGCTCAAGATAGCAACGATCCGCTCGGCGCTCTGCGTGTCCGACCAGCTGGAGGCGACCGCGGTGTCGACATTTTGCGCAAAGACGCGCGCGCGCTCGGCCGCATAGGCAGGCGCTGTCCAGGGATAGGTATAGCGGCTGCGATGAATAAGCTGCACGCGCTCGGCCTCAGGCCAGCCAAGCTCGGGAAAAAAGCTCGCGGCACGGCGCAGCAGCGGTTGCCCCAGCGTCACAAGGCGCGAGGCGAGGAATAATTTGGATTTGATGTCGAGGGCCTGCTTGAAGCCGCTCCGGTGGCGTCCCATCGAAAATCCAGACTGAAGTGACGAGGCGGGTGCGCGCTCAAGGCTTGCAAAGCCGATGTTTGCAGATATCTAGGATATTCCCACCCGGCATGGCAATGCGCGGGGATTGGCGTGGAGACAAGACCCTGATTACCGTTCAACTCTCCGGGGGCCTTGGCAACCAGCTCTTCCAATATGCCGCAGGCCTCGCGCTGGCCACCCGGCGCGCGACGGATCTGCGCCTCGATCTGCGCAAGTTCCGCAAATCCGACGCCACCACCGAGGATCCTGCCGCCCGCCCCGTGCGCATCATGGATTTTGCGCTACCCCAGCGCGAAAGCTGCACACGCGCGCAGGAGGACGGCTGGCGCAACCGCTGGAACCTCGCCAAGAACCTGCATCTGCCCCCGCGCTGGTTCAACATCCACGATGACCGCACGCTGCGCTTCCAGCCACGTTTCCACGACCTGCCCGATGGCACATGCCTGCGCGGCTATTTTCAGTCCGAACTCTATTTTGCGCCCTGCGCGGACCTCGTGCGGCAGGCCTTCGCGCCAGCTGACCCTCAACTTGCCGCGCGCATAGAGGCTCAACTCAACGCCTTGCGCCGCCCGGGGCGCGCGCAGGTGGCGCTGCATATTCGGCGTGGCGATTTCCTGACCGTTGAAAACCGCGATTGCCTGACGGGCGACGATTTCCTCGAGGCCGCCATGGCGCGTTTTGCCGGAGCGGATTTTCTGGTGTTTTCGGACGATGCGGACTGGTGCCGCGCGCGCTTTGCCGGGCGCAGCGATGTGACGATCTCGCCTTTCACGCGCGTGATCGAGGATTTCATCGCAATGTCGCTCTGCGACCATAATATTCTGGCCAAGAGCACCTTCTCCTGGTGGGCCGCCTGGCTCAATGTGCGCGCGGGCCGTCAGGTGATCGCGCCGGCTATTTCAATCCAGGACAAGCCGAGCTGGGGCGGTGGCAGCCCCGATTATTATCCGCCCGACTGGACACTCATTTAAGCACGGCCAGCGCGGCGCTGGCTGCTTCCTCGCCGGTTTCCCACGCGCCATGGGCTGTCGAAAAGACATGGGGCGAGACGGCCTCCCCGGCAAAGAAAAGCCCCTCGCCTTGGGGTGCGCCAAGAATGGCGCGCGCACCCGCATGGCCGGGCAAGGCATGCGAATAAGATCCCAGAGCCAGCGGATCGCTGGCCCAGGCCGAACAGGCAATGGGGCGCACACGCCTGGCGAAATCTGCGCCGAGCACGCCGACAAGCTGCCCAATGGCAAAATCGGCAAAGGCAGCCATGCCGCCGCTCTCCAGCTCGCGCGCAAACTGGCCGCCGAAATAAGCCTCGATCACCGGACGCCCGAAGGGCCGCACATGATAATTGGCGGTGGCCGACGTATCGATTGCGCCATAGAGACGCGAGTCGATTGCAAATTCTTCCGCATCGTCGAGCGCAAGGAAGAGCTTGTCGGCAATGCCGAGCGGCAGCATGGCCGCCGCCTCGACGCGCGCGGGAAGCGCGGGGCGAAAACGCAAACTGCCATTGGCCAAGGCGGATGTTGGCACCGTGACGATAACCGCGCGCGCCCGAAGAACGCCAAGGTTGGTCTCCACACGCATCGGCCGCGCGCCGTGATCGATGAGACGCACAAGACAGCCATGGCGCACAGGCAGATCTGCACCAAGGCGGCTTACCAGCGCGCCATAGCCCTCGGGCAGGCGGTAATTGATTTCCGTGTCTTCATAGGCTGCAAAATCGAGCAACGAGAGACGGTCGGTTTCCGTGCCGTTCACATAAGTGGACATGGCCTCGACCAGCGGGGTCCAGCGCGCGTCTGGATCGAGAAGCTCGGAGACCGGACGGTCCACGCCTTTTTTGGCCTCTGTCTCCACACGGGCAAAGAAGCGGCCCTGTTCTGCGCGATAGGCGCGTTGGGCATCGGCGTCAAAGCCGCGCGCATCGGCGGTCTTTTGCCAGGGCGGGGTTTGCCGGTCGATGGCAAAGCCGCTCTCCTGCGCGAGCCCGACAAGCAGATTGCGATCAGCCGAATGCAGCCAGCCGCAGCCCATGTCGAGCGCCATGCCGGCGGCGAGAGTTGTGTGGGCCCGCCCGCCGCTGCGTTGGCGGGCCTCCAGCAGCACGAAGCTCTTGCCCGCACGCGCAAGCGCCCGGCCTGCGGCAATGCCGGCAGCGCCCGCGCCCACAATGATGCAATCGAAATCACTCATACAATCGACATAGGCCGCGCCAGCGCAAGCGTCCAGCGGGCCTGAGATTGCGCGCACGGCGCAGAGCGCGCTAGCATGAGCCAAACCGGCGCAAAGTCCGGACAGGGGAGGATGACAATGCCGGCTGCCCAAACGCCTCTCGAGGCTCCGCCCCCGCTCCAGGGAGCGCT
Organism: Beijerinckiaceae bacterium; assembly: GCA_947370975.1. Lineage (GTDB taxonomy): Bacteria > Pseudomonadota > Alphaproteobacteria > Rhizobiales > Beijerinckiaceae > Terripilifer. Next base: position 65,873 of record CANBNG010000008.1, on the reverse strand, counting down.
TATCATCGACGCGCTCAAGAAGGGTGGCGTCGAATATGTGCTCTCGGTCCCCGACCTGCACACAAGCAGCGGCCTGCTCAAGCCCATTTCAACCGACCCGGACCTGAAGCTGATCCGCGTCTGCAAGGAAGACGAGACGCTGGGCATTGCCGCGGGCCTCTCCTATGGCGACAAGCGCGCGCTGGTGCTCGTGCAATATACCGGCTTCCTCTATGCGATGAACGCCATCCGCGCGATTGCCTGCGAACATTCCATGCCGATCTGCATGATGATCGGCCTGCTCGGCAAGGAGCCGGACACGCCCTCGCGCGAGTCCGCGCGTTTTGGCGTGCGCATCATCGAGCCCATGCTCGATGTGCTGGGCATCGCCTATCACCGGATCGCAAGCGATGCCGACACGGCGCTCATCGCGCCCGCCATTGCCGCCGCTTATGCGGGTTCCAAACCCGTCGCCTTTCTCATCGAACGCCGCCCGGTGCATCCATGATCGACCGCAAGCAAGCCTGGGCGCAGCTCTCGCGCCACCTCACCGACGAGATCGTCGTGGCAACCTATTCCTCGGCGACCGACTGGCTCGCGACCGGCGAGCGCACGCTGAATTATTTTTCCTTCGGAGCCATGGGGCTTGCCTCCTCGCACGGACTTGGCCTCGCCCTGGCGCGACCCGAGCGGCGCGTGATCGTGCTCGATGGCGATGGCAGCCTGCTCATGAACCTTGGCACGCTCGTCACCATTGGCGCGGTGGCGCCCAAGAATTTCGTACATATCGTGGCGCATAACGGCAGCTATGAAGCCAATGGCGGGCATCCTCTGCCAGACAGGAATGTCGATCTCGCCGGCATTGCGCGCACCTCCGGCATTGCCAGATCCCACACCATCCGCACGCTTGAAGACTTCACGGCGATGATCCCCGCCCTGCTGCATGAGGATGGGCCGATCTTTGTCGAGCTGATGATCGAACAGGGTGAATTGTCACCGCGCTCCTACAAGGACATGTATCGCGCGGCGCGCCGCAGCGCGTTTCGCCACGCGCTTCAGAACGGGTGATATTGATAGAGCCAGGTTTCTGTCAGCACTGCGCCGCCCGCGCGCAGATAGCAGCGCAGATCGACAGGGCCATCGCCCTCGACGCTGAAGTCGAATTGCGCGCGCCAATGGCCGGGCACACCATCTGGCACGGGCTCTGAAAAAATATAGGAGAACCTGCCGCGCGAGGCTGTAAGTACGGGCTCGGGCCGCACGCCAAAAGGTATCTGCGCCAGAGGCTCTCCTGCAAATTCGAGCATGAATTTGCGCACGCCTTTGGGACGCGCCTGCCCCGGCTGGCCACCATTGCCCATGCGCGTTGCAATGCAGCGCCCGAGCGGGACGGAATTGGGCTCATCTTTCTGCCAGTAAAGACGATAGCGCAGGTGGTGTTCATCGCCCGCCTTGGCCGCGCCCGCCGGCACCCAGAAGGCGACAATATTGTCGTGAATCTCGTCGTCGGTCGGAATTTCGATCAGCTGCACCGCCCCCTTGCCCCAATCGCCCAAAGGCTCGACCCAGAGACTCGGACGACGATCGTAAAAAACGCCATCGCCATAATGATCGAAGATGCGGTCGCGCTGCATCAAGCCGAAACCGCGCGGATTGTCATCGATGAAGGCCGAGGCCATCGTGCGCGGCGGATTGTTGAGCGGCCGCCACAGGCGCTCGCCGGTGCCAGACCACATGGCCAGCCCATCGGAATCATGCACCTCCGGCCGCCAGTCGATGGCCGTTGGCTTGCGCGTTTCTGAAAACCAATACATCGACGTCAAGGGCGCAATGCCAAAGCGCGCAATATCGCGGCGGAGGTAAAGCGAGGTCTCGATCTCCATGGTGACGCCGGCATCGCGCGTCATCACAAATCGATAAGCCCCCGTAATCGAGGGGCCTTCGAGCAAGGCATGGACGGTGACCTGATCGCCGCTCTCCGGGCCGATGTAGATGCGCGTGAAATCCGGAAATTCTTCAGGCCTGTCGGCCATGGCCGTATCGAGTGCAATGCCGCGCGCCGACAGGCCATATTGAAAAAGATCGCCAATGGCGCGGAAATAGGACGCGCCGAGAAAAGCGACCCAATCGTTGCGCCGCCAATCGAGCGCGCCATCGCGCGGCTCCTGAAGACGAAAGCCTGCAAAACCTGCTCCATCGGGCAAGTGGCGCGCCAGAGACTCGGGTGGCATGCGGAAATTGTCGTGATCGTAGATGATGGTGTGCGCGATATCGCCTGCGACCACATTCATCTCGACGGATTTGGGAAAGAATTTGCCGAGATGGAAAAAGGTCACCGGGAAACGGCCCGGCCCCTTTGCAAAAAGCGCAGTCTCCGCATCGAAACGAATATCGCCCCAGGCCTCGTAATCAAGGCGCGAGACAATATCGGGAGAGGGCCGCCGCGGGGGCTCGTATGGCCGTGCGGCACGCTCGCGCGCCAGGGCTTTCAGGCGATCGAAGGAGAAGGGAAACGGCGCGCCAAGCGTCAGGCCCGGGGTCTCGGCCGTCGCGCTCGCAGGCCATCCGCCCAGCGCCACAAGCGCTGCAGCGCAGAGCACACGACGACGATCGGGATGTGACGACATGGACGCTCCGGGGCGGAAAGAAGCGGGACAATCCGCCTTTTTCGCGCATCCTCGTGGAGCAAATGTGGCAGCTTGGCGTTAGCCCCGAATGGGCTCGACCTTGAGCGCGGCGCGCACGAAGTAATAAACAAGCAGCAGGCCAAACAGCGCGCCGACGATTTCGACGCCACGGCTGACCAGCGGCGGCAGGCCGAGAATGCCGCCCATCGCCCAACCCGCAGCCCAGGAAATGCCCACAAGCTCGGTGCCGACCAGGATCGCCACGCTCACGACCGTGATCGTATTGTCCCAATGGATTGGCTTGTTGCTCATGAGTGCCCCGGGCCTGATTTGCGCAGGGCGATTGCCGTGCGTGGTTGCAGCCCACTATACCATCACCAGCCGTGGCGCAAACACGAGAAAGTAACCCGTGCTGGAAACCACATGACATCCACACAGCGATTCATAGCGGCCGCCGTCACCGCCCCCCATAGCCTCGCCACAACGGCCGGTCGGGATATTCTGGCGCAAGGTGGGTCGGCGCTGGAGGCCATGATCGCCATGGCGGGCGTGATGGCGGTGGTCTATCCGCACCGCAACGGCATCGGCGGCGACGGGGCCTGGCTGGTGCGCGAGCCGCGCGGCAAGGTCCATGTGATCGACGCCAGCGGAATGGCGGGCAGCGGCGCGACCAGCGCGCCCTACCGCAAGGCGGGCTATGATGACATTCCCCTGCGCGGACCCAAGGCCGTCTTGAGCGTGCCCGGCGCGGTGGCAGGCTGGGATCTCGCGCTCGAGATGGCGCGGGCCTTTGGCGGCCGCCTGCCGCTTACCGATCTGCTGGCCCCCGCCATCCGCCACGCCCGCGATGGCACGGCGCAATCGCGCTCGAGCGCAGCCTGTCTGCCGTCCGATTTTGCCGACCTGTCTGCGCAGCCGGGCTTTGCCGAGGCCTTTCTCGTCGAGGGCAAGCCTGCCGCGCCCGGCAGCCTGCGGCGCGCGGAGACGCTGGCCGGCACGCTGGAGCAAATTGCCCATGCGGGCCTGCGCGATTTCTATCGCGGCGATGCCGGCCGCGAAATCGCCGCCGACATGGCGCGCGCCGGCGTGATCTTGCAGCGCCGCGACCTTGAAAAATATACCGCCCGCCTGCGCAAGCCTGTGTCGCTGCGCTTTGGGCATGTCACGCTTTTCCAGCCGCCGCCGCCCGCCTCCGGCCTAGGCCTGCTGCTGGCGCTGGGCATTCATGCCCGCCTTGGCGTGAAACCGCGCGATGAATTTGCCTCCGTCCACGCCCTTGTGGAGGCAACCAAGCGCGCCCTGAGCCTGGCCACGCCCCTCTGCATCGACCCCGCCGTGCTCGATGAAGCCCCCGCCCTCCTGCTCGCGCCCATGATCTTCGAGCGCGAGGCCATGGAAATTGCCAGGGATCGCGCCGCCCCCATGTTGCGGCAGGCCTTGGGCAACCAGAACGTCTGGATGGGCGCCATCGACAGCACCGGGCTGGCGGTCTCCTGCTGCCAGTCGCTGCATGGGGCCTATGGCTCGGGCGTCGTTCTGCCACGCACCGGCGTGCTGATGCATAATCGCGGGGCGTCGTTCTCGCTTGATGCGCGCCAACCCCATGCGCTGGAGCCTGGCCGCTATCCACCCGCAGGCCTCGCACCGGGACTCGCCGTGCAGGACGAGGGGCGCATCATCGCTTTTGGCAGCGGCGATGTGCAGATCGATGCGCAGATATTCCTGAAGATCGCGGCCGATATGGGCCTGGCCGAGGCGCTTGAAGCGCCGCGCTTCCGGCTGGCGGCCACTCCCGATGCGCGCGAAATAGGGCTCTGCATGGAGGATCGTTTCGATCCGAGCCTCATCCGCGCTCTTGAACGCGCAGGCCATCGCATTGTGCTTGATGGGGCCCCCTATGCGGAAGCCTTCGCGCATGGCGGCGCGATCGCACGCCACCGCGATGGCAGTGTGGGGGCAGCCCATGATCCGCGCGCAGATGGCGGCGCGGATGGCCTCTAGCCGGCAGCGCCTGTCAGGGCGCCGGTGAGCAGGGCAAGGCCCAGCAGCAGAACAGCCAGCGCCGCGCAGAATTCGAGACCCCGCAGAACCAAGGCCCCGCGCCGGCCCTGCCTTGCGCTCAGACGCCGCGCCAGATCCTTGGCATAGACGGCCGCGGCCGCAAGAGCGCCCGTGGTGATCGCAGTGCCCGCCGCCATGGCCAGCGTCGCGCCGACACCGGCCAAAAAAATGCCCTGCGCGGCGGAAAAGACGAGCACAAGGATTGCGCCCGAACAGGGCCGCAGGCCCGCCGCGACAATCGTGCCCGCCGCAGCCTGCCAGGAAAAAAGCCCGCCGAGCGTGGCGGGATCTGGCATATGCACATGCCCACAGGTCGGGCCATGGACATGGGCTGGATCATCCACCCCCGTGCATTGAAAGCGGCTGGCGGTTTGGGGCGCAAAGGCGCGCAGCCAATCCCGACAGGCAAGGCCCTTGCCCCAGACCAGTGCGACGCCAACCAGTGCAATGGCGCCATAAGAGCCGATCTCGATAAATTGCGCGCCAGTGCGCATGACCTGCCCGGTCGCGCCCATCAGGAGCGAAAAACCGCCGACGATGGCGATGGCGACGCAGGCCTGCAGCAGAGCCGCCAGCCCCGCCATGACGAGCCCGCGTTTCAGCGCCCGCTCATTGGCAACCAAATAGGCCGCAAGCACGGCCTTGCCGTGCCCCGGCCCCGCCGCGTGAAAGATCCCATAGGCAAAAGCCAGTGCAAGCAGGCTCCAGATTGCAGCCCCATCGCTGCGGATGGCGCGCACCGCCTCGCGCATGAGCAGGTCAAACCTGTGTTGCTGCGCCAGAATATAGCCGGTGAGGCCGGAGGCCTGGCCCGCGCCCTCGGAAATACCGACACTGAAGGGATTGCGCGCCTGCGCCACAGCCTCCTGCATGAGCCCCAAATGCGCCAGCGCGAGCAAGCCAAGACACAGAACAAGAACTAAGGGGCCACGTCTCACGGGCAGGCCACAATCGCGCGCGAGGCGAGCTTGATGCCGAAATCCGCGCCCGGTGACAGACCGCTGAAAAAGGCTTCGCTCAGGCGCTGGCTTTCACTCTCGCCGAGCGGCTTTGGCTGTGTGAGCGAAAGCGAACATCCGGAGGGCGCGTCGGCCAATCTCACGCCCTCGCTCTTGTCATAATCGAAGGAGACGAAATAGCTGGGATCATAGACCTGCAGTGTCAGCACCCGCCCGGCATTGGCCGGCTGCTTGAGCGGCAAGGTGAAGCGCAGCGTCACGAGCTTGTTGTCCGTCTCGCTCATGGAAATCGCCTCGGGCGTGCCGAATTCGATTTTCTGACCCGGCGCCTTCACGGACGTGAAATAACCAAATTCCGCCAGATCGCCGACATTGGTTTGCGCCAGCGGCTGCAATTGCGCCGCGCTCGCAGGCTTGCCATCGGCATTCACGCCGGTTGTCACAAAGGCCGAATACATTTCATCGAATGTCCAGGCGTGGCGCACGCCGCTCACCCTGCCCTGACTGTCGAAGACAATTTCACTCCGCACGACAACAAAGACATGCGGATGGGCGCGGGCCTCGGCGGCAAGGCCAATGGCTCCAAGCGCGAGCAGACAGGCAAAGGCGCGGGCAAGCATCATTCGGGCTCGATCTCTCAACGGCACAGAGCAGAATCACCTTTTGAACCCCAACTCTGGCGCAAGCGTGGCGAAGGGCAAGGGCACAGGGGCAGAAGGGACGAAGCGGGCGCAGTTGACGCATCCGCAGGCAGCTGACAAGGCTGAGCATAACAACAGGACACGTCGAGGCATCCCATGCTGCGCATCTACGTGAGGGAAAACGGCCACCTCAGCCCGCAGGATGTGGATGTGGTGCGCGGAGGCTCCATTCCGCGCGAGGGCGTGCCCTGGATCGACCTGCTCAACCCGACGCCTGCCGAGGATCGCTTCGTCGAGGAACGGCTTGGCCTTGCCATTCCCACGCGCGAGGAAATGCAGGAGATCGAAGTATCCGCCCGCCTCTACAGTGAGGGCGGCGCGGAATTCATGACCATGATCGCGCTGGTGCAGCTCGACACCGACGACCCGGCCACGACACCGATCACCTTCATCCTGAAAGGCGAAACGCTGCTCACCGTGCGCTATGACGAGCCGCGCCCGTTTACAACCTTCATTCAACGCGCCCTGCGCCCCGGCGTCGTGAGCTGCGCTGCGGGCGAACAGGTCATGTTTGGCCTGCTGGAAGCCCTCATCGACCGCATCGCCGATGCGCTTGAGCGCGTGGGCATGAAGATCGATGGCATTTCGCATGAAGTCTTCCGGCCAGAACCGCGCCGCAAGCGCTCGAAGACACGCGATCTGCAAAATGTCATCGAGAGTATTGGCCGCGAGGGCGATTTGCTGGGGCTGGTTCGCGAGAGCCTTGTGAGCATCAACCGGCTCACGACCTATCACACAGCTGCTTTCGAAAACGAGCGCAAGGGTGACAAGGAAGCGCGCGTGCGCCTGCGCATCATGCAGCGCGATGTCGGCTCGCTCAGCGACCATGCAAGCTATCTGTCGAACAAGATTCAATTCATGCTCGACGCGACGCTCGGCCTGATCAATCTGGAGCAGAACCAGATCATCAAGATCTTCTCCATCGCCGCAGTCTGCCTGATGCCCCCGACGCTGGTGGCCTCGGTCTATGGCATGAACTTCAAACATATGCCCGAGCTCGACTGGGACTACGGATATCCGGTCTCGATCTGCCTGATGATCATCGCGGCGATAGTGCCCTATCTCTACTTCAAGCGGCGGGGCTGGCTTTAGGACAGAAGCATCCAGAGGCCATACATGGTGCATCTGGATTGCTTCGCTCCGCTCGCAATGACGAGCCGAGCCGTCATTGCGGGAAGCGAAGCGACGAAGCAATCCAGAGGGCCACACATCTACATATAAAAAAAGCCCTCCAGAACGGAGGGCTTTTTGATTTCTCAGCGCACGATCACATTCTTGAACTGCCAGGCATCATCGCGATCGATATCCTCCGGGAACAGCACTTCGCGATCGTCCAGCGGCGTCCAGCTTGTATATTCGCCGATCACCGGGCCGAGATAGGGGCGCTGCACTTCAAGGCAGCGATGGAAGTCGACTTCATCGGCCTCGACAATGCCGGCTTGCGGATTTTCAAGCGCCCAGACCATGCCCGCCAGAACCGCGCTCGTGACCTGAAGGCCGGTCGCATTCTGATAGGGGGCAATGCGCCGCGTCTCTTCGATCGAGAGCTGCGAGCCATACCAATAAGCATTTTTCTTGTGGCCGTAGAGCAGGACGCCGAGCTCATCGATGCCATCGACGATTTCATTCTCGTCGAGAATTTTCGACTCTGCCTGCTGATGCCAGCCGCTGCCCGCCATTTCATGGAGCGAGAGAACCGCGTCATTGGCCGGGTGATAGGCGTAATGGCAGGTCGGACGATAAACGACCTTCGTGCCCTCGCGAACGGTCAGGAAATCGGCAATCGAGATCGATTCATTATGCGTCACGAGAAAGCCGTGCTGGGCCTGCGCGGTCGGCGTCCAGGAGCGCACTTTCGTGCCGGCGCCCGGGCGCATCAGATAGATGGCAGCGCCTGCGCCAAACTCATGTTCGCGACCTTCCGGGGGCAGCGCCTTTTCATGCGTGCCCCAGCCAAGTTCGGCCGGTTGCAAGCCCTCCGACACGAAGCCCTCGACCGACCAGGTGTTGACGAAAACGCCCATCGGCTTGGGATCGCGCGCACGCTGCGTGTCGCGCTCGGCAATGTGGATGCCTTTCACGCCGGTCTTGTGGGCAAGCTGCGCCCATTCTTCGCGGGTCTTGGGCTCGGGCAGATCGATGCCGCAATCGGCGGCGACATTGAGCAGCGCCTGTTTGACGAACCACGACACCATGCCGGGGTTTGCACCACAGCACGACACGGCGGTGACGCCAGCGCCAAGCTCCGTACGCAGATCGAGCACGCTCTGGCGCAGCGCATAATTGGAACGCTGCGACACGCTGAGGCTCGTGTCCGTGTAAAAACCCTTCCACGGCTCGGCGACAGTATCGACATACAGCGCGCCAACTTCGCGGCACAGGCGCATCATGTCGTTGGACGAGACATCGACCGAGAGATTGACGAGAAAGGCCTGACCATGGCCTTCCGTCAGAAGTGGCTTCAGCAGGTCGATGTAATTATCGCGGCGCACCGATTCCTTGACGAAGGCGATGCCGCGCTCGTCGAGCAGATGGCGGTCCGTATCGACCGGGTCGATGACCGTGAAGCGCTTCTTGTCGAAATTGAAATGGCGCTCGATGAGCGGCAGTGTGCCGCGTCCGATCGAGCCGAAGCCGATCATGACGATGGGACCAGAAATCGTGCCATGCACGGGCCATTGCGACATAGGTGTCTCCATTCGGCAGATGCCGTTCAAACGATGCGCCGCGCTCCATGGGGGCGCGGCGCTCTGCATAAGTCGGCTGCTGTGAAGCAAACCGAGCGAAAAGATCAAGCCGCGCGACTGAGCGCCGCGTCGGCCATGCAAGACGGACGGCGCGATGCCGCGCGCGCCCCGCTTGGCCGCACAAGGCCCCGCGCGCCCACAAGCGCGCCGGGGTCAAGTTCAAGGCCAAGAAAACGTTCATCATCCACCGGACCGGGCAGGACAAGCCCGCGTGTCAGCGCCCGCTCGAAACCGAAGCGATTGTAATAAGGCGCATCGCCCACCAGCAGAACGGCCTTGTGGCCACGCTGCATGGCGCGAAACAGACCCTCCACGATCAGCTTGCGACCAAGACCAAGCGCGCGATGGCGCGCATCGACCGCGAGCGGCCCGAGCAGCAAGGCCGCACGCTCGCCCGCCTGCACATGCCAGAATCGGATCGTGCCCACGCATTCATCCCCGACGCAGGCCACCAGCGCGAGGCCGGAAGCGGGCGCCCGGCCTTCACGCAGGCGCTCGCACGTCTTGGCAAAGCGCTCAGGGCCGAAGGCGGCATCCAGAAGCCGCTCGCGCGCAGACACATCCGCACGCGTCTCGTCGCGAAGGACAAAGGGGAGCGCGGCGTGATCATGGAAGTCAGAATGGCAGACATAGGTCATCGCGGGCCCTCTCGAGGCAGGCGGCGACCCTCGCACCGAACGCGCAAGGCGCGCCGGCCGTCCGGGACAGAACAAGGGCGGAGACAGGCGTCTCTCCCCGTGGGGAGAGACCATCAACCGGGCCGGCTCAGATCACGTAGGATTTGAGCGGCGGGAAACCATTGAAGCCGACAGCCGAATAGGTCGTCGTGTAAGCCCCGGTTCCCTCGATCAGCACTTTCGATCCGATTTCGAGGCTGACGGGAAGGAAATAGGGATCCTTCTCGTAGAGCACATCGACGGAATCGCAGGTAGGGCCAGCCAGCACGCAGGGTGCAAGCTCGTCGCCGTCAAATTCCGTGCGGATCGGATAACGGATCATCTCGTCCATCGTCTCGGCCAGTCCGTTGAACTTGCCGATGTCGAGATAGACCCATTTCACCGCATCATCTTCCGCCTTCTTCGAGATCAGCACGACCTCGGCCTCGATCATGCCGGCATTGCCGACCATGCCGCGGCCGGGCTCGATGATGGTCTCGGGAATACGGTTGCCGAAATGCTTGCGGAGCGACTTGAAGATCGCCTGGCCGTAAGCCTTCACCGCCGGAACGTCCTTCAGATATTTCGTCGGGAACCCGCCGCCGAGATTGACCATCTGGAGGTGGATGCCGCGCTCCGCGAGATCGCGGAAAAGTGCGGCCGACGACTTCAAAGCCGCATCCCACATGCGCGGGTTGCGCTGCTGCGAACCCACATGGAAGGACAGGCCATAGGCCACGAGGCCAAGGCGATGGGCATGTTCAAGCACCTGCGCGGCCATTTCAGGCACGCAGCCGAACTTGCGCGACAGCGGCCATTCGGCGCCCTCGCCATTGCAGAGAATGCGGCAGAATACGCGCGAGCCGGGCGCGGCGCGGGCGATCTTCTCCACCTCTGCTTCGCAATCGACCGCATATAGACGCACGCCGAGCTCATAAGCCCGGGCGATATCGCGCTCTTTCTTGATCGTATTGCCAAAGCTCAGCCGATCGGGCGACGCGCCTGCAGCCAGAGCCTGCTGGATTTCGACAACGGAGGCCGTGTCGAAGCAGGAGCCGAGCTGGGCAAGCAGCGAGAGCACTTCGGGCGCAGGATTGGCCTTCACGGCGTAGAACACGCGCGTGTCGGGCAGAGCCTGGGCGAAAGAGGTGTAATTGTCGCGCACGACATCGAGATCCAGGACCATGCAAGGTCCATCGTCGAGGCCGTTTTGACGTCGGTCACGCAGAAAATCGATGATACGGTTGGTCATCGCGGCATCCCTTCGAAGGGCGCGGGTCTTCCGCGCCAGAACGATGTGGCTTCGTGGAAGGCGATGCATGACAACTTCGCGCTTTGGAGACGCGAAATCACGTGACACGCCAACCGTGATCGATGGCGCGCAAACTGGATAAACCAGTCAGCGAACCCCGATCGGGTGCTGCGCCGTGGACACGTCGACTGCAGACGAGCGGAAACCGCCGTCTAAAAGTCTGGTGGCCATCGTTTGGAAAGGGATGAGCTCCCGCTCCGCACGCCCGGCAAGAAAGACAAGCCTCTTCGGTACGTCAGCCTTTGGAGGGCCGACAGAGACGAAAAAGCCCGGTCCGTCGTTGCTTTAAGTCGCGTCCCCCGTTTGGCGGGGTTCGCCGGTTCGCTCCGGCTGCCGGTTTTTTACTGACGAGTGACCGGCCTCTTGTCCGGATCCCCGCCAACCGACACACGACCACAGGCACGTGCGAAATTGGGCAAGGCGGAAAATATGGATTCCCGCCCCGGGCGCAAGCCTTTTTTAAGGTCCAGGCACATTCTTTTTCAAAACCACCGGGCCTGTTGCAAAAATCACGAGACCGCGCGCCACAGAATGGCCGCTTGCAGCCCCGCTCAAAGCGGATTACCTCGATGGCCGCGCCAGTTGGGGCGCGCTCTCGCCAGGCCGACACATGCCGGATTTGACCCGCCGCGCCCTCACGACTTTGCTCGCCGCCTCCACAGCCGGCCTCGCGAGCGCCAGCTTCGCCCAGAGCCAGCCTGCGCCCCAGAAGACCCAGCCCGCCCCGCAAAAGGCCGCGCGCTTTGGCTTTGAAGACGTGCAGCGGCGCGCCCGCGAGCTTGCCGCAGCCCCCTTCGCGCCAAGCCCCGCCCTGCCGGACGCGTTGCAAAAGCTCGATTTCGACGCCTGGCGCGACATCCGCTTCCGCGCCGACAAGGCTCTGTTTACCAATAATAACAGCCCCTTCCGGCTCCAGACCTTTCATCTGGGCCATCTCTACCGCCGCGCCGTGACGGTCAACACGATCCGCGAAGGCATTGCGACACCAATCCCCTATGCCGGTGGCCTGTTCGATTATGGCCGCACGAAATTCGAGAAGCCGCTGCCGGTCAATCTCGGCTTTGCCGGTTTCCGCCTGCATTATCCGCTGAACGATCCGAAGGTTTTCGACGAGATCATCGCCTTTCTGGGATCGAGCGCCTTCCGGCTGCTCGGCCGCGGCCAGCGCTACGGGCTCTCGGCGCATGGCCTCGCGGTCAACCCCGGCGCAGAGGGGGAGGAATTCCCCTATTTCCATGAATTCTGGGTGGAGACCCCCGAGGCCGGCGCCGAGAAGGCCACTTTCTACGCCCTGCTCGATGGCGAATCACTGACCGCCGCCTATCGCTTCGACCTGACGCCGGGTGTCGATTCGACGCTGGACGTCAGCCTCGTCATCTATCCGCGCCGCGCCGTGCACAAACTCGGCATCGCGCCGCTGTCCTCGGTCTTCCTCTATGGCGAGAACGACCGTCGCTTCACCGGCGACTACCGGCCCGAACTCCATGATTCCGATGGCCTGCTGATGAATGCGGGCAATGGCGAATGGATCTGGCGGCCATTGCGCAATCCCGCGCGGCAGGAGGTCTCGGCCTTTCTCGATCGCGATCCGCGCGGCTTTGGCCTCATCCAGCGCGACCGCACCTTCGAGCATTATCAGGATCTCGACCTCGGCTATGAACTGCGCCCGAGCTATTGGGTGGAGCCGCGCGAGGGCTGGGGCGAGGGCCGCATCGAGCTGATCGAGACGCCAGCCACCGATGACACGAGCGACAATATCACCGCGACCTGGGTGCCCAATGCGCCGGTCGAGGCGGGCAAGCCCATTGCGCTTGCCTATCGCATCACCGCGAGCCTCGACATGCGTCGCCTCTCGCCCAATGCACGTGCAATCAGCACCTATCAGACCCAGGCGCGCGCCCAAGGTTCGCATGAGCCCATCGTGCCGGGCTCGCGCCGTTTTATCGTGGATTTCGCGGGCGGCGAATTGCGCTATTTCCAGACCCAGCCCGACCTCGTCGAATTCGTGCCCTCGACCAGCTCGGGATCGATCACGCGCGCCTTCATCGTGCCCAATCCGCAGACCGGGGGCTTTCGCGCGGCCTTCGATCTCACGCTCGCGCCCGGCGAGACGGCGGAATTGCGCGGCTTCCTGCGCGCGCATAATCGCGCCCTGACCGAAACATGGACGAGCCCGTGGCGCGCGGAATGACAATGACGCAGGCCCTCATCCGCAAGGCGCGCCTGACAGATCTCGATGCGGTCGAGAGAATCGAAACAAGCGTGTTCGATTCCGACCAGCTCTCGCGTGCAAGCCTGCGCCGCTATATGAGCGTGCCCTCGGCCGCGATGATTGTGGCCGACGAAAACAAGGACATCACCGGCTATGCGCTGCTTGGCTTTCGCAAGGGCTCGCGCATTGGCCGGCTCTATTCGATCGCGGTCGATACGGCGCGCGCAGGTCACGGCATCGGGCGCGCCTTGCTGAGCGCCTGCGAGGATCAGGTGCGCAAGCGGGAATGCGATCTGCTGGCGCTGGAAGTGCGCGCCGACAATCCTCGCGCCATCGCGCTCTATGAGAAGAACGGCTATGTGCAGACGGGCGAGGAGCCCGACTGGTACGAGGACGGCGGCACGGCGCTGCGTTTCGAAAAGTCCTTCTCCGCCAAGCCCAAAGCATCCGCAAGCAAGGCCTAATCGAGCGGGCCCGATGCGAGGCGCGCAAGATCGAAGGCCTCGATATCCTGCAGCAATTCGAGAAAGGCCGTCGCGCCATAATCGGCGCAGGCCTCGCCCTTCTCAAGACTCGCCGCCTGCCCGTTGCCCATCGCGCCTGCAGGCGAGAGATCCTGCGACATCCAGCCAAAGCCGACACCGTGATGGGCGCGCAGCCAGGTGAAATTGCGCACCATTTCCGCATTGGCGCTCGGAAAATCGCGCAGCTCGTCCATGCGGACTGTCTCGGGACGGAAGGCCAGCATCAGCGAGGTTTCGATATCCCCGCCATGAATGCCATGGACGCGCTCCTCTTCGGCAAACAGCCCGTCGGGATAGCCAAAGCGCGTCCAGGAACAGATCACGACCAGCATGCCGAAACGCCGGCGCAGCTCGTGCGCAACATGATCCATCACCGCGACATTGCCGCCATGGGAATTGAGCAGCACCAGCTTGCGCACACCCGCCCTGTGCACGCTTTCGCCAATCTCGATCCAGGCGCGCGTCACCGTCTCGGCCGAGAGCGTCAGCGTGCCGGGGAAGCTGATATGTTCGTCCGACTTGCCGATGGTTTGCACGGGCAGGAACAGAACCGGGGCTGCTTCGGGCAGACGCTCGATGACGCGGGCGAGATAGCCCTCCATGATGAATGTATCGACGCCGAGCGGCAGATGCGGGCCATGCTGCTCGATGGCCGCCACCGGTAGGACAGCGATGATCTTGTCCATGTCGAGGGTTTCGAAATCCGGCCAGGCCAGTTCGGTCCAATAATGGGTCTGCAACATGAAAAGTCCCCTGCGCCTGCGCCAAAGCTACATGGGCGGCGTGAAAATGGAAACGCGCATCGGCCACAAAGGCATGGACTTTGCTGCGCAAGGCTCCACATTGGAGCTTGAGCGCGCCCGGAGCGTCGGCGCATGGAGGATTGGATGAAGCACGTGATGCGCGCGGCCCTGACGGCCCTTTCCTTTGGGCTGGCCTTCGCGGCGCAAGCTGCCGACAAGGTTCGCTTCGGCACCAATTGGCTGGCGCAGGCCGAACATGGCGGCTTTTATCAAGCCGTCGCCGATGGCACCTATGCGCGTTACGGGCTCGATGTTGAAATCGTGCAAGGTGGCCCGCAGGCCAACAACCGCCTGCTGCTGCCAACCGGCCGCATCGACTTCTACATGGGCGGCAACATGATCCAGGCCTTCTCGGCCGTGGAGCAGAATATCCCGACCCTCGTGGTCGCTGCCGCCTTCCAGAAAGACCCGCAGATTTTCATGGCCCATCCGGGACAGGGCCACGACACGTTCAAATCGCTCGTCGGCGCGCAGATCTTCATCGGCAAGGATCTGATGGCGACGGCCTTCCCGTGGCTGAAGATGGAATATGGATTTCGCGAGGAAGACGTGAAGCCCTATAATTTCAATCCCGGCCCCTTCATCGCCAACAAGGCTTCCGTGCAGCAGGGCTATGCGACATCCGAGCCCTTCGCTGTCGAGAAACAGGCGCGCTTCAAGCCCAATGTCTTCCTGCTGGCTGACAATGGCTTCAATACCTATTCAACCACGATCGAAACGCGCCGCGACCTCGTGGAGAAAAAGTCCGATCTCGTGCAGCGTTTCGTCGATGCCTCGATCATCGGCTGGTACACCTATATGAACGGCGACAATGCCAAGGCCAATGCGCTCATCAAGCGCGACAACCCCGACATGACAAACGAGCAGATCGCCTTCTCGATCGCGCGCATGAAGGAATATGGCATCGTCGATTCCGGCGACAGCCGCACGCTGGGCATTGGCGCGATGACACATGAGCGCCAGAAGAGCTTCTTCGACAAGATGGTGAAATCGGGCGTCGTGAAAGCGAGCATCGATTATCGCAAGGCCTATACGCTGCAATTTGTGAACAAGGGCGTTGGCATCGAGGGACAGGGCGCGCGGTGACGACTTTGCCTCTTCTCAGCCTGCGCGCCGTCGGCAAGACTTTCGACAATGGCGCCATTGCATTGCGCGACCTCAACCTCGATGTGCGCGAGGGCGAGTTTCTCTCGCTGCTTGGCCCATCGGGTTGCGGCAAGTCGACCGCACTGCGGCTCATTGCCGGGCTTGCCACGCAAGATCGCGGCGAGATTGTCTGGCGTGAGGGAAAGCGGCCTGAAATCGGCTTTGTCTTTCAAGATCCAACCCTCATGCCCTGGGCGACGATTTTTGAAAATGTCTGGCTGCCGCTGCGCCTGCGCGGTGTGAGCCGGGCCGATGCCACGCCGGCAATCCTGGAAACACTCGAGCGTGTCGGCCTTGGCGATTTCACCAAGGCCTTTCCGCGCGAATTGTCGGGCGGCATGAAAATGCGCGTCTCCATCGCGCGTGCGCTGGTGCTGCGCCCGGCCCTTCTGCTGATGGACGAGCCCTTTGCTGCGCTCGACGAAATCACGCGACTGAAGCTCAATCGCGATCTTCTGCATGTGCAGGCCGAGCTTGGCATGACGGTGCTGTTTGTCACCCATTCGGTCTATGAGAGCGTCTATCTTTCAAGCCGCATCGGCGTCTTCACGCAGCGCCCGGGAAAAATCGGGGTGCATCTGGATGTCGCCCCGCCCGGCCCGCGCGACGAGGCCTTTCGCATGAGCCCGATTTATCTGGAGACCTGCCGCAACGCTTCGCGCGCGCTTGAGGAAGTGATGGGCCTATGAAGACCTTCATCGCGCAGCGCGCTGTTCCGGCTCTTGTCTTTCTCGCGCTGTTTGCCGCGTGGGAAATCATCGTGCGCATCAACGCCATCCCGCCCTATGTGCTGCCCGCGCCAAGCCTCATCGGCCTGACCTTGATCGAGGATTGGGAAACACTCTCGCTCTCGCTCTGGGTGACGCTGCGCATCACGGCGCTGGCTTTGGCGCTGGCAACCGGCATTGGCGTGGCGCTCGCCATGATGTTTGCGCAATGGCGCTGGCTGGAGCGCTCGTTCTTTCCCATCGCCATCATCCTGCAGGTGACGCCGATCATCGCCATTGCGCCTTTGCTGCTGGTCTATCTCGACTCAAGCACCGCAGTGCTCGTCTGCGCCTTTCTCGTCGCCTTCTTTCCTGTGCTCGCCAATACGGCGCTGGGGCTTGCCTCCGCCGACACGCATCTGCGCGATCTTTTCGCGCTCTATGGTGCGACACGCTGGCAGGAAATGCTGTTGCTGCGCGCGCCCTCGGCCCTGCCCTATTTTCTGGGTGGCCTGCGCATCGCAGGTGGCCTCGCGCTGATTGGCGCCATTGCCGCAGAAATTGCGGCGGGTGCGGCGGGACGGGGGGCGGGCCTTGCCTATCGCATCGTGGAAGCGGGGTATCGGCTCAACATTCCGCGCATGTTTGCCGCTCTGGCGCTGATCTCTGTTGCCGGAATTGCGATCTATCTCCTGCTCGATATCCTCTCGCGGCTTGCCCTGCGGCGCTGGCATAACAGCAGCCAGAAAGCCTGATCGCCAAACGTCGCGATTGATGCCAGCCGCTCGATGTGGTGCCCTGCGCGTCGAGGAAGCGCGCAAAACGGCAGGAGACCGGCATGGCGAAGCAATATTCTGGCACGGCGCCCTCGCGGCGAATTTTGGGCGCGATGCTTGCAGCAGCTCCGCTTGCGCTGTGGCTCAGCGCAGCGCCGGCTCTGGCGCAGGCGACCTATCCGACCAAGCCCATTCGCGTGATCGTGCCCTTTGGCGCGGGCGGGGTAGCCGACATTACAGTGCGCATTGTCACCGAGCGGCTCGGCGACAAGCTCGGCCAGCGCTTCATCATCGAGAACCAGCCCGGCCCCGGCGGCATCAATGCGGCGCGCGCCGTGCTGGCGGGCGGAGCTGATGGTTATACGCTCGCACTGTTTTCCAACGGCACGGCTGTGAGCGTGAACATGTTCAAGGATCTGCGCTTCGATCCGCTCAAGGATTTCGCGCCGATCTCGACGCTCGGCTTCTTCGATTTCATTCTCGCGACCCCGGCGACCGCGCGCTACCAGACGCTGAAGGATTTCGTCGATTACGGAAAGGCCAATCCCGGCAAGCTCAATGTCGGCACTGTGATTGCGGGCAGCACGCAAAATCTCTCGGCGGAATTGTTCAAATCCGCGACCGGGCTCGATTTCCGCATCGTGCCCTTCCGCAACACGCCTGACCTCTTGCTGTCGCTCACGCGTGGCGATGTCGATCTGATGATCGATTCCTATGCCTCGCTCAAAAGCATGATGGACGACAAGCAGGTGCGCGCGCTTGCCGCGTCAGGCCCCGTGCGCTCGCCTGTCACGCCCGATCTGCCGACCGCGCAGCAGGCCGGCGTTGCAGGCTTTGACGTAACCTCCTGGAACGCGCTCTTTGCGCCTGCGGGCACGCCGCCCGAAGCAATCGACACATTGCAGAATGGCCTTGTGGCCGTGCTTGGCGAAGACGAGATCAAGCGCAAACTGCTCGAACTCGGCATTGAAGCCAAAGCAACGACGCCTGGCGAATTGAAGGCGCGGCTCGAAGCCGATATTGCAAAATGGGGCGATGTGATCGCCAAGGCGGGCATTGCAAAAAACTGAGGACGCCGCACGCATGATCGAACTTCTGATGCCCGTGCGCCTGTCGGACGCCGTGATCGATGGCCTCTCATCGCGCTATCGTCTGCACCGCCTCTGGGAAGCGCCCGACGCGGAGGCCCTGCTTGAGGAGATTGCGCCGCGCGTGCGCGCCATCGTCACCTCGGCTGGCATTCTTGCCAATGGCGCGGTGCTGCGCATCGATGGCCCGTTCATGGCGCGCTTTCCAAAGCTCGAACTCGTGGCCAATCTCGGGGTGGGCTACGACACGGTGGACGCCGCATGGGCCGCCGCCCATGGCATCATCGTCACCAACACGCCTGACGTGCTGACGGAGGAGACAGCCGACACGGCTTTCGGCCTGCTGCTTAACACTGTGCGGCAGTTCCCGGCGGCCGAGCGCTATCTGCGCGCGGGCCAATGGCTGCAGGCGCCCTTTCCGCTCACCGCGACGCTGCGGGGCCGCAGGCTAGGCATTCTGGGCCTCGGGCGCATCGGCAAGGCGATAGCGCGGCGCGCCGAGGCCTTCGGTCTGACAATCGCCTATTGCGGCCGCAGCCCGCAGGCGGGCGTCGCCTATGCCTATTTCGCGACCCCGCGCGCGCTGGCAAAGGCCTGCGACATTCTGCTGGTCGCAGCGCCCGGCGGGGACCAAACGCGCCATCTCGTCGATGCTGACGTGCTGGAGGCGCTGGGGCCAGATGGCTTCCTCATCAATATTGCGCGCGGCTCGCTCATCGATGAGGCAGCCTTGATCGCGGCCTTGCGCAGCCAAGCCATTGCGGGTGCGGGGCTCGATGTCTTTGCCAGGGAGCCCGAGGTTCCTGCCGACCTGCTTGCCTGCGACAATGCCGTACTGCTGCCCCATCTGGGCTCGGCGACCCATGCAACCAGGCTCGCCATGGCAGAGCTTCTGATTGAAAATGTTGACGCTTGGGCCACAGGTGGCGAACCTCTGACGCGCGTCAGCGAGTGCGTGCTTGCTCCCCTGCCGGAGCAATGATAGCCGAATGGGATCACCCGTCCGCACGCCCGGAGAAGTCGCCATGAGGACCCTCGTCACGCGCGCAAGCCTCAATTGCGAGACTCTCGCAGCCGTGAGCCTCGCAGCCGCACTTCTCATCGGTGCGGCGCTTCCAGTCATGGCCCAGACCAATTTGTTCGACCCCGCGCCGCTCGGCGGGGGCGCGGAGAGCCGCCTGACCCAGCGCACGGCAGCCCCCGCTGCTGCAGCTGTCCCGCGTGCCAATGTCAACGCAGCGGGCCGCTACGCCCCCCTGCGCGAGGGCAAGGACACCGGCTGCATGATCACACTCGATGCCAATGCGCGGGGCCCGGGCGGCGCCAGCAAGGCCCAGCTCGCACCCGCCTGTCGGGACCAGGGGCTCGTCATTTTTGACCCCGTGGGCTGGCAAATGGACCGCGGTCGGCTCGCCTTGACGGCCCGCAAGGGCCACAGGGTGCTTTTCGACCGCCAGCCGGACGGTATTTGGCTGAGAGATCCAAAAGAGGGTAAACCACTCTCCTTGCGACCGATTTAATCAATTAAATCAGGCATATCTTGAAAGCCTGAGTGGTTTCAGCTGGGCTTTGAGCGCGCAGAATCACGAATAGTGGCCATTTGCAAAGCTAAATGGTCACGTTCAGGGCAGCCTCCTGCCACGTTCTCGCCGCACTGCAGCATCAAGAACTCCCCCGCAGCACAAGCCTGCGGGTAACAAGGAGTTCCATTGAAACCAAACCTGATCGCGGCCCTGGTTACGGCCGCCACCATCGCAACCGCCACATTTGGCGGCGCCGCCCATGCGTCGAGCTGGACCGGCAAGGCATCTTTCTACTCTCACGGCGTCCGCACGGCGAGCGGCGCACGTTTCCAACCTGGAGCCATGACGGCCGCGCACAGGAGCCTGCCTTTCGGCACCCGCCTGCGCGTCACCAACCTCGCCAATCAGCGCAGCGTGACTGTGACCGTGAATGATCGCGGGCCCTTCATCGGCGGACGCATCCTCGACCTTTCGTCGGGCGCCGCCAATGTAATCGGCATGCGCAACTCGGGCGTTGCCCAGGTGCGAATCGAGCATGTCGCCTCGCTGGACGTGGTGGACAGCGCCGAGCGCTGACACGTCCCGATCGAACGCCACTCAAATGGAATGACGCGCGCCTGGACTCACACTGAGGACGGCCGCGTCATTCCTTGATGATTGTTTGTTGCGATTCTCTTTTTATTCGGCTGCCGCAGGCAGATGCGGCTTGAGGGGCTCTGCCTCCACCGCCACAGGCTCTTCTTCATCGGGCTTGCCAATGAAACGCCCGAAGAGGCGCGCGGAAAAACGCCCTGCATCGTCCATGAAGGTGAAGACCGCCGGCACGAAGACCAGCGAGAGCACCGTGGACACGAGCAAGCCCCCGATCACGCCAATCGCCATGGGCGAGCGAAACTCGCCGCCATCCCCCAGCGCCATTGCCGAGGGCACCATGCCCGCCGCCATGGCTATGGTCGTCATGACAATCGGGCGGGCGCGCTTGCGACCGGCATCGACAATGGCTTGCGTGCGATCCATGCCCTTGGCCATCTGCTCGACCGCGAAATCAACCAGCATGATGGCGTTTTTCGTCACAATGCCCATCAGCATCAAGATGCCGATCACCACCGGCATCGAAATCGGCTTATGGGTGAGGAACAAGGCGAAGATCACCCCGCCGATGGAGAGCGGCAGCGACAGCAGGATCGTGATCGGCTGCGTGACGCTTGCAAAGAGCAGCACCAGAACCGCCAGCACCATCATCAGCCCCGCGCCCATGGCCTGCGCGAAGCCCTGAAACACTTCAATCATGACTTCGGCATCGCCCGCCTCGCGCAAGGTGACGCCCATTGGCAGGCCTTTGGCCGCGGGCAGCGCATAGATCGCCGCCAAGGCCTCGCCAAGTGCATCCGTGCCGGCAAGATCGGCCTCGACCGCAATCTTGCGCACCCGGTCATAGCGCTCGATGCTCGTTGGCCCCTGCCCAAAGCTGATATCGGCGACGGACGCCAGCGGCACAGCCCCGCCAGCTGCGGTCGCCACACGCAGATTGCCGAGCATGTCGATATCGGCGCGCGCCTCATGGACAAGCTGCACGCGGATCGGCAGCAGGCGGTCGCCAGCATTGAACTTGGCAAGATTGGCGTCGAGATCCCCGATGGTGGCAACGCGGATCGCCTCGGCAAGCGCTTCCGTGGAGACGCCGAGATCGGCCGCGCGACCGGGCTTTGGCGCGATGCGGATTTCAGGCCTGTCGAGCGCCGCTGTCGAACCCACATTGGCGATGAGGGGCAGGCGTTTCATCTGGCTGGCGAGATCGGCGGCCACCTTGTCGACCGCGCGCGCATCATTGCCCGAGACCATCAGCGAGACTGCGCGCTGGCCATTATCCTTGATGAACCAGCTGCGGATATCGGGCCATTGAGCAACCTCAAGGCCGATCTCCTGTTCGATATCCTTCTGCGCCAGCGCACGTCTGGATTTATGCGTGAGGTTGACGACGATCTGCGCCTTGCGCACCTCGGTCGAACCAAGGCCGATCTTGCCACCATCGGTGAAAAGGCTTCGCACATAGGAATGCTGTTTGAGGCGCGCCGCGATCTCATTCGTCACGCGCTCGGTGTCAGCCAGTGTGGAACCCGGGGGCAGTTCAACTGCGAGCAGAAGACGCGCGACATCTTCGGCCGGCAGGAAGCCCGACGGCAGAAGACTGGTCGACATTAGCGAGCCGATGAAGATCGCAAGACCGAGCACGAGCGTCACAAAGCGATGGCGCACGGAGGCTCGCACGAGCTGCGTGTAAAAGCGCATGACCGGCCCTTCGGTCACATGCACTTCAGGCTTGGGTTTGAGAAAATAAGCCGCGACCAAAGGCGTGATGAGACGCGCGACGAGCAGCGAAAAGAAAACCGCGACGGCCACCGTCAAACCGAATTGCTTGAAATATTGCCCCGCAATGCCGCCCATGAACGACACGGGCGCGAAGACGGCCATGATCGTCAAGGTGATGGCGATAACGGCCAGCCCAATTTCATCAGCCGCCTCCAGAGCCGCACGCCAGGCCGATTTGCCCATATGCATATGGCGCACGATATTTTCGATCTCGACGATGGCGTCATCGACCAGAATGCCGGTAGCCAGAGTCAGCGCGAGCAGACTGACGAGATTGAGCGAAAAGCCCATCGCATCCATTGCCCAGAACGTCGGCAGAACCGAGAGCGGCAGCGCAAGCGCAGTGATGAGCGTTGCGCGCCAGTCACGCAGAAACAGCAACACGACAAGCACCGAAAGCAGAGCGCCTTCGATCAGCGTATGCATGGCGGATTCGAAATTGCCGATCGTGTAGGCGACATAGCTGTCGATCAGGTCAATCGCGACATCGGGGTGGGCCGCGCGAATGTCGGCGATGCGGCGATCGAGATCGGCGGCAACGGTCGCATCGCTTGCACCCGTTGCGCGGGTGACGCCAAAGGCCACCACCGGCTTGCCATCGAGCCTTGCAAAACGGCGCTGTTCTGCAGCGCCATCGCTCACTGTGCCAAGATCCGCAAGCCGCACTTTACGTCCGCCCGGCAGCGCAATAGCCGTAGCCGCGAGATCCTCCACCTGACGCGCGCCCGCCAAGGTGCGGATCGATTGTTCGCGCCCTGCAACAGTGCCGCGCCCGCCCGCAAGATCGACATTCATCGCACGCAATTGGCGATTGACGTCACCCGCACTCACACCAAGCGCTGCGAGACGATCGGGATCGAGCGCGACGCGGATCTCGCGATCGACACCGCCGATGCGGGTGACGCCGCCCACGCCCTTCACATTCTGCAAGGAGCGCGCGATCACATCATCGACGAACCACGACAGATCCTCGATGGTCATGGCCGGCGCCGCCACCGCATAAGTCACGATGGGCAGGCCCGCAATATCGACACGCTGCACCATGGGCTCATCGATCGTGCGCGGCAGATCTGCGCGGATCTTGGCGATGGCATCCTTCACATTGTTCAAGGCGCGGTCGGAATTCGTCTCCAGCCGGAATTCAATGGTCGTGACCGACGCGCCATCGGAAATGGCGGAGCTGATATGCTTGACGCCTGCCACCCCAGCAACGCCATCCTCGATCTTCTTTGTGACCTGCGTTTCAAGTTCCGTCGGGGCAGCGCCCGATTGATTGACGGTGATTGAGACAATCGGCACGTCAATATTGGGAAAGCGCGTGATCGGCAGCTTTCCGAACGAGAAGAGGCCGAGCAGCACAAGCACGGTGAAGAGCACGAGCGGCGGGATTGGATTGCGGATCGACCAGGCCGAGATATTGAGCGACATCAGCGCGTCTCCGCCAGATCGAGTTTGCGCACACCATCGCCGTCGCGCAGGAAAGGCCCCGCACGCGCGACGATATCCTCGCCCTCGACAATGCCGCGCGCGATCTGCGTGAAGCCTTGGGCGGCAATGCCCGTCTCGACCTTGCGGGTTTCAATGCGCCCGTCTTTCACAACCTGCACCAACGGTTGCACGCCATCAAACAGCAGCGCGCCGGAGGGGACCGATACGGCTTCAATCCGACGCGTCTCGACAAGTCCGCGCGCATAGCCGCCGATGCGCGCGGCTGTCGAAGGTTCAAGCAGAATACGCACATAGCCGAGCCGGGTGGCGCGATCAATTTCGGCCGAGACAAGGCGCACCTTGCCGGGGATCTTGACCTCTCCCACAAGCACTTCGACGCTCTGGCCGGGCGCAAGCCGCACGAGGCGGGTCTCGAAAGCCTCGCCTTCGAGTTCAAAAGCCCCTTGCGCCACAAGCCTGAACAGCGGCTCGGCAGCGCCTGACGCAATGGAGCCAAGCCGCGCGGTCTTGCGCGAGACAATGCCTGCCACCGGCGCACGCACCTCGGCGCGCGCCATGCGCACCTGCAATTCGCGGCGCTGGGCGCGCAGGTTGGCCTTGTCGGCTTCGGCCACATTGAGATTCTGGCGCGCGGATTCAAGTTGCGCCTGCGCAACCCGATCCGCCGCCGTCTTCTGGTCTATCTGCGCCTGCGTTGCCGAGCCTGTCACGATGAGCGATTGCGCGCGGCGCAGATCAGGCCCCGTCTGGCCAAGGCTGGCTTCTGCCTGCAGGATCTGGCTTGCGGTCTGCGCGATCTGCGCATCGGCACGCGCGAGCGCGGCGTCGCTTTGGGCCAGCTGGGCATCGAGCGCCTCGCGCGAGAGCCGCGCCAGCACCTGGCCCGCTTCAACGCGGTCGCCCTCGTCGGCAAGAATTTCCACAATGCGCAGCCCCTCGATCTCGGGGCCAACGAGAACTTCCTCGCGCGCCACCAGAGTGCCGCTGACAGAAACAGTTTCGATCAGCAGGCGCTTTTGCGCGCGCGTCACGCTCACTGTCGGGTCAGCTGCAAGGGCAGGCGCGAGCGTGAGCGCAAACGCGCAGAGAAGGTGAGCCAATTTCATCGGGCAGACTCGGTGTCAGGAGAAACGACAGGGCGCACGAGGGCAGCCACCATGGTGAGAATATGCGGCATGGCGCGGGGCGCATCGAATTGGGGATCGACAGCACGCCGCCAGAACAGGCCATCGCCCATCAGCGCCAGCGCGACGACGACATCATCGAGGGGTACAAGCGGGGCAATCACGCCATCGCGCACCGCCTGCTCGAGCAGGGCGCGGAGAGACGCGCGGATCGAATGATCGAAACGGCTCATCGCCTGGGCAATGGCCGGATTGCGCGTGGCCTCCGCGCCGATCTCGATGCACAAAATCGCCTTGTGCGGCGGCTGGCCCAGAATGCACTGGGTGACGAGCGCACCGACCGTCGCGACGAAATCGCGCCCGCCGGTTGCGGCTGCAAATTGCGCCTGGATCTGCTCGCGGTCGCGCTCCGTCAGGCCCTCGATCAAGGCCTCCTTGGAGGGAAAATAGAGGTAGAGCGCGCCCGCGCTGATCCCCGCCTCCTTGCAGATCGCCTGCATGGTGGTGCGGTGGAAGCCATCGCGGGCAAAGCAGCGCTCCGCCCCATCAAGGATGCGCGCACGCCGCTGGGCCTGCTTTTCGTCCGAGAGCTTGGGCACGGCTGATCCATAAAAAACGAATGACCGTTCATTTATGGATCTGCAGCGCTGGCGGGTCAATGCCGCCCACGCTCACAGATGCGTGTGAGCCAGGCAGCGCCGGATCAGCCGAGCTTGCCCGCGCCCTCCTCCAGAAGGGACCACGCCTTGCTGCCGATCTGTTTCTTCCAGCGTGGATAGAAATCCCCTTTCAGCTTGGACCGGAAGCTGGCCCGGTCGGCTTTGTCGATGGTCATGCCGCGCTCGACCAGCGTGGTGGCCAGCCGCACATTCAGATCGTCTGTCGCCTTGCGCTGGAGATCGACATGGCGCGCCGTATGCCGCTCGACAACACGGCGCACATCGGGGGGAAGCTGCGACCAGAATTTGCCATTGGCGATGAAGTTGAAGCCTGACCACATGTGATCGGTCATCGAAATATTTTTCGTCACTTCATAGAGCTTGTTGGTTTCGGCGATCACGAGCGGATTTTCCTGCCCGTCGACGCGGCCTTCCTTCAGCGCATCGTAAAGCTGGTTGATGTTGAGCGAGACAGGTTGCGCGCCAAGCGTGCGGAAGAAATCGCGGAACATCTCGCCATCGGGCACGCGGATCTTCAGGCCTGCCAGATCATCCACAGTGCGGATCGCCTTGTCGCGCATGTTCATCTGGCGCATGCCGTTTTCAAAAAGCCCATGTTTGAGACGATGAATGCCCTTGGCCTCGCATTCCTTGTCGAGGTAGCGGCCAAGCGGACCATCATCCAGGCGATAGACCTGACGCGGCGTCTTGAACACAAAGGGCAGGCCCTGAATATCCATCACCGGCACAGCTGCCGACAGCAGCCCGCCCATGAGCGCGAAAAATTCAAGCTCGCCGCTCTGCACCAGCTTCAGTGCGGCAGGATCGGACCCGGGCAGTCCATTATTGTTGGGGTAAGCCGTGACATCGAGACGCCCCCCGGTCTCATTGAGCACCGCGGCCCAGATCTCGGTCACCGCCTTGAAGAGCGGCGAGCCGGCGGGCTGATTGACATATTGGCGTGCCTTCCAGACCGGCTGCGCCTGGGCCCGCGTGAGGATGAAAACAGAAGAGACCCCAGCTGTGGCAAGCAAGGAACGGCGCGTCGGGCGATAGGTCATGGGAGCTTCTCCGCAGGTGGATCGCGGAGCAGTGGCATTAAATTGTGTCGTCTTTGCAATTACTTAGACTAAGCTTCCGCCGCGTTCTGGCCGTGATTCCGCCAGATTGGAGGTGCCTTTAGCCCCTCGGGGAGGCAAGGAGCTTTACGCCGTGAGGCGCTTCCGGCCTCGAGAGCTGGAGCTTTCTCATGCTGCGTGTCTTTTCGCTTCTTGCCTGTCTGGCACTGACGATGTTCACCGGGCTTGCGCCCGCGCTCGCCCAGCTTGCCAAGCCGCCGGCGGTGAGCAACGGCGAGAATGCCATCCGCAACCGCAAGAATGCCTGGACGGTGGGTCTGGCGTCAGGTCAGCTCGAGGGCCTGTATCCGCGCTTTGCTGCCGATATCGCGCGCGTGCTCGACGATGGCGACAATCTGCGCGTCCTGCCCTTCCTCGCCTATGGCGCGGCCTCCAATGTGGAAGATCTGCTCTATCTGCGCGGCGTCGATGTGGCCTTCACGCAATCGGACGTGCTTGAATATTTCCGCACGCAATTGAAGGTCAATAATCTGCAGGACCGCATTTCCTATCTGCTGCGTCTCTACACCACGGAAGTGCATATTCTGGCCGGGCCCGACATCAAGACCATGGAGGATCTGCGCGGCAAGAAGGTGAGCTTTGGCCCGCCGGGAAATTCCGCGGCGCTGACCGGACCGATCATTTTTCAGCGCCTCAATATTCCGATCGAGCAGAAGCTGATCGACCATACGGCTGGCCTTGAGCAATTGCGCAAGGGCGAGCTCAGCGCCGTCGTGCGCGTGGTCGGCAAGCCGGTCGATTATTTCTCGAAGATCCCTGCAAATTCGGGACTTCATTTCATTCCGATACGCGGAACGAATATCTTTGATGACATCTACGGCTATGGCGAATTGACGGGCGAGGATTATCCCACCCTTGTGGCCAAGGGTGAATCTGTCGATACGGTCGCCGTGCCAACCGTGCTCGCCGTCTTCAACTGGCCGAGGAACAGCGACCGCTACCAGCGCCTGCAAAAATTCACCAATGCGCTATTTGGTAAATTCGACCAGTTCCAGCAATCGCCTTTCCATCCCAAATGGCGCGAGGTCAATCTTGCGGCTGAAGTGCCGGGCTGGACACGCTCGCCTTTGGCGGTGGCGGCCTTGCACAATATGACGCCTGCAACGCCGGCCGGCGCGGACCAGAAAAATTTCGATGCCTTCGTTGCGCAATCGCAAGGCAGCAAGGCGCTGAGCCCTGAAGATCGCGAGAAACTGTTCCGCGATTTTATGTCATGGCGCGCACGGCAAACGACACGCTGAAGGGGAACACGGGGCATGGTCAGGTTGGGGCAGGAAAGACGCGGACGCCGCGATGGCGCGCGCATGTTGTCAGCATCGGTGATTGGTCTGGCGGCATTCGCGCTCGTTGGTGGGGTTGCCTATGTGCAATTCAAACATGGCGATGAAAGCCAGAGCAACTTGGCTATCCAGCAAGAAAACCCTGCGCCGCCGCGCAATCTTGCGCAAAACGAGGCAGCGCGCGCCACCGCAGAGAAGCGCCTTGCCGAGGCCATGGCGATCCAGGTGACGAACCTGCCAAGTGCGACAGCGCCGCAACTTCCCGTCAAGGCCATCGCTGAAAAGCCCACGCCCGCAACAGTGCTCGCGCGTACCGAAACGCCGCCTGCGCCCGTGCCACCTTTACAGGCCCAATCTCTCCCGACGCCCGCGGGCATGTCCTTGCCCGAGCAGGACGCCTTGATGAATCGCGTCGAAGGATTGCTCAAGCAGGGCGATATCGGGGCCGCGCGCGCCATCCTGAACCGCCTCGTTCGCGAGCATAATGGCAAGGCCGCTTTCGTGCTGGCGCAAAGCTACGATCCGCAAGTGCTCCAGCAGGGCAAGGTCGTGGGCTTGCGTCCAGATTCCGTGCTCGCGCGCAGCCTCTATGAACAGGCGCTGCAAAACGGCATCGGCGAAGCCAAGGCCGCGCTCGACGCATTGCCACCGCGCGACTAGGGCAAACGGAACCGCAAGATCTCAGCTTTGTTGCTTGCATGTCCGCAGCCGATGCTGGAATGCAAAGCCCATGAGAATCTTTCGCGCCGCCGCTCTTGTTGCAGCTTTGCTGGCCGCCCCGGCGGCACAGGCCCAGCATCAGCATATGATCCCTGCGCCCTATAGTTCGGGCGCAGACACTCATATGCTGGTTGCGCCACAGGCGCGCCATCACCAATATCTCGTGCCGACACCCTACCCCAACAATCTTGGCCCCTATGCGCTCGGCAATCCGCGAGCGCAGGGCGTCTATCGCCACCAGCGCCGCGTCTCGACCCACAGAGGCGTGCGCACGCGCAGCTATCGCGCGCCGCTGCGCTAAAACATTTGATCGCCGCCTGCCGCCAAGCTGAGGAACGCATCTGCAAGCGCGTGGTTGTTCGACGCACTTCTGCGCCCGGAAGCCATTGCGAAAAGGCGTTCCATGACGTCGCTCAACATTCTTCTAGCGGATGACGATTCACTTATCCGTGGCGTGATGGCCGAAGAAATTGAAGAGGCCGGCCACCGCGTCCGGCCGGTGCGCAGCGGCGCGGATGCGTTGGCGGCACTCAGCGACGAGCATTTCGATATTCTGCTTCTTGATTATGCCATGCCCGGCATGATGGGGACCGAGGCCGCAAGACTTGCGCGCGCCGCAAATCCCCTGCTGCCCATCGCCATACTCACCGGCTATGGCGACCTGCTGGACGACGTGACGGGGCGCAGCTGCGCCTTTCCCGTCATTCCCAAAGGCCGGATGGACGTGATCTTGCGCGCCATCCTGGCCATTGCGGGCGGACAGGAACTGCCGCCGGTCTCAGCGCCCGAAAGCCGATGGGAAGCGATACAGCAGCGCATGGCCGCAACTTCAAGCTCGCAATATGTCGGCCAGACCCTGCGTGCGCTCTACAGCGAACCGCTCGACATGCCGATTCCTGAAGAATTCGAAGCCCTGCTGCCGCACCCCGACACGGCGGAAAAACCGGACGACAAAATCCCCGAATGAGACCAGCCCGCAGCGCGCGATGACGCGCGGCAGCGCCAGGGAGCACGCCGATGGGATATGCACGCAAACGCTCGCAGGCCATGGTAATCGGCACGCATGAGGAGACGCGCCAGATGGCGTGCACCTTGATCGAAGAAAGCGGATTTCATGTCCTCGAAGCCGAAAGCTTCGAGGAGGCGGCGAGCCTTCTCGCCCGTCATGGCGGCAGGCTGCACTTCGTCTTTGCAGAAACCGAGGACGCAAGGCAGGCCCGCGCGCTCGCCATTCTCATCGCCAGGAACTGGCCATGGATTCGCGTGCTCGTATCCTTCCGGCCGTCCACCCAGACCAGCGAATTGCCGGCGGGCGCGTCGCGCCTGCGCCATCCCTGGCATCCGCTCGACCTGCTGATCGAGACGGAGCGCGTGATGCACTAGCGCCCCAAAACAAAACGGGCGCCCCGAAGGACGCCCGCTCTGATTAGATGAAGTGGGATGGATTACAGGTCCATCCAGGGCATCAGCGAAACGTGGATCACGTCCGGTGCGCCCATGCCGCCGACTGACTTGATGGCATATTCCGCATCCTTCAGGCCGTAGCGGTGCGTGGTCATCATGTCGATCGGGAAGCGCTGCGAGGCCAACTGCTCGAGAGCCAGTTCGCAAGCCTTGTAGCTGTGGCCGCGCGCCGACTTCAGCGTGATGTATTTCACCGTCATCTTGCCGACGGGGAAGTTCGGGAAATCAGCCATTTCGCCCTGGATGATCATCGTGCCACCCTTGCGCTTCAGGGCTTCGATGCCGAGCAGGATCGGGGCTGTGCCAGCACCCGCCGTGCAGTCGAGCACGACGTCCACGCCCTTGCCGCCGGTGATTTCCTTGATCCGTTCGACCGGATCTTCTTCCTGCACGTTGATGACGTAATCGGCGCCCATGATCTTGGCACAGTCGAGACGCGCCTTGTCCTTGTTGGTGCCGGTGACGATGATGAGCGAGGCGCCCGCCTGCTTGCAGGCGATGGTCTGCGACAGGCCCTGCTGGCCGGGGCCCTGGATGAGCACGGTCGAATTATAGCCGACGCCGCAATCCATCAGCGCCCATTCGATGCCATTGGCCATCGGGGTCACGAGGCCCGCGAGTTCCGGCGAGACACCGGTGGGGACTTTGTGCACGACCGAGTTCCACGGCAGATAGACATATTGCGCAAAGCCGCCCCAGAGGTGCGGGGGGTTATCGCAGGTGGTGTAGCCGTAGCGGATGCCGTTCGGGTTGTAGCGCCAGTCAGTGGCCTCGCAATGGCGATACTGGCCAAGGTGGCACCATTCGCACTTGCCGCAGGAGACATAGTGCTCGACGAAGACGAGATCGCCTTCCTTGAAGCCCTTGCGGTTGGTGAATTCGCGGCCCGCCTTGGCGATATAGCCGATGTTCTCGTGGCCCATGATGACGGGGCCGCCCTTGAGCGGATCCTTGAACATCTTGACGTCCGTGCCGCAAATGCCGGCCACTTCCATCTTCATGAGCGCGCCGTCGATCGGGATCTCCGGCATGGGGAACTCACGGATCTCGAGCTTGCTCGCGCCTGTTTTTACCGAGGCAAGGACTTTTTCCACCATGATATTCCCCTTTCGTTGTAGAGGGGGACTTCGTATCTTGCGCGCTGCGGAGCGGTCAAGCGGGTTTTGCCGGAGGGCAGGCCAGCAGCAGCGCTCCAGGGAGCCCGACATGACCACCGCGCCAGCGCCCGCAGAGGAAAAAAGCCCTGCGGGCCCCAATTTTCGCCTCGGCACGCAGAGGAAGAGCCCCGCCCATCGCGCGGCGCTCGCCCGCGTGAAAGCCTGGGTGCGCGCCCGGTTCAAGCTCAGCGATGACGATACGATCCTCGTCGCGGAGCTGGAATGCGTTGTGCCGGGCTGCCCGCCGCTCGAGACCGTGATCGCCTTCTGGACAGAAGACACCCAGCGGCGGCATTACAAGATCTTCAAGCCGGTCGAACAGGTCGTGGAGGACGACCTGCCGCCGTCATGGATGAAAAACGCATTGATCGTCCCGGAGGGGACGGGCTGCGACTGTTGCTGACACGAACGAAACGGTGAGACCCTTGGCCAAGAAAATTCCGCTCAAAATTGCCATCGCCGATTATCCCCACACCGCGAAGATTCGCGACGGCTCGATTCCGATCGAGGGCGTGGATCCCGAATTCGTCACCGTTGTCCCCCAGATCGCCGCCTATCGGCGCATGGTGCGGCAGGTCGAGTTCGATGTCTGCGAGATCGCGCCCACCACCTACATGATCGCCCGCGCCTATGGCGCGCCCTTTGTCGCCCTGCCGATTTTCGTCACCCGCCATTTCCACCATGGCGGCCTGCTGGTGCGCCCGGAGCTTGGCATCAAGCACCCCAAGGATCTCGAGGGCAAAAAGGTCGGCGTGCGCGCCTATTCCGTGACCACGGGCGTGTGGACGCGCGGCATTTTCATCGATGAATTCGGCATGGACACCTCCAAGGTGACTTGGGTCGTTGATGACGAGGAACATGTGCAGCAGCTCAAGCTGCCCTCGAATGTTGAATATGCCCCCGCCGGCAGCTCGCTGTTTGCGATGATGAAGAACGGCGAACTGGCCGCAGGCTTTGCCGCCAATGCCGGCATCGGCCGCTCGGGCGATCCCGCCGGTGGCTGGAAGACCGAGGACACAAGCATGTGGCCCGACCTCTTCCCCAACGCTCATGAGCTGGAAGCCGAATGGTACAAGCGCACCGGCATCTATCCGATGCATGCGACCATCGTCGTCAAGGACAGCGTGCTGGCCGAAAACCCCTGGGTCGCGCGCTCGCTCTATGATGCGTTCGAGGCTGCCAAGCAGGATTGGCTTGTGCGCATGAACAGCGGCGAACTCGATGGGCCGAACGAGAAAAAGTACAAGAAGATCTCGCAGATCGTCGGCCCCGATCCGCTTCCCCATGGCATGGAATTCAACATGCCGACGATCCTGAAACTCGAGGACACGGCGTGGAAGCAGGGCCTCATCCCGCAGCGCGTGCCGCTTGAGAACGCGTGGGTCGATCCGCTGAAGATTTGATCATTCATCGTCAAGAAAAGCAAAACGGAGAAACGCTTCATGGCCAACATGAAACTCAAGACCGCCATCCAGACGCTGGGCCACACCCAAGCGCTCAAGGACGGCACCGTGCATCCCCAAAGCTTCGATTTCGAATTCGAAGAGGTGCCTGCCATCATTCAGGCATTCCGCCGGATGGTGCGCGGCAGCGAGTTCGACATTTCGGAAATGGCGATCACAACCTATCTCTGCGCCAAGGCCCATGGGAAGAAGATCACCGCCATTCCGGTGTTTCTGATGCGTGCCTTCCATCATGGGGCAATCGTCACCAACACCAGGCTCGGCATCACCGATCCCAAGCAGCTCGAAGGCAAGAAAGTCGGCGTCAACCGCGGCTATACGGTCACGGCCGGTGTCTGGGCGCGCTCGATCCTGCAGCATGAACATGGGGTCGACCTGTCGAAGATCACCTGGGTGCTCTCGGGCGATGAACATGTCGCCGAATACAAGGCGCCCGGAAATGTCGTGCCGATCGAAGCGGGCAAGAAGATCGAGGACATGCTGCTGTCTGGCGAGCTTGCAGCCGCCTCGGGCATTGTCATGGATCATCCCGACATCAAGCCGCTCATCCCCAATCCCGCGCAGGTCGGGTTCGAGGCTTTGCGCACGCGCGGCCATTATCCGATCAACCACACATTGGTCGTGCGCGATGAGCTGCTCGAGGCCCATCCCGGTCTGGCGCAGGATATTTTCGACACTTTCGCCAAGGCGAAAAACCTCTATGTCGACAAGCTCCGCGCCGGCGCGATCACCGAACCGACCAAGATGGACCAGACGGCCCTGAAGATCATGGAGATCACCGGCAAGGATCCGATGCCCTATGGCATCGAGCCCAACCGCGCGATGATCGAAGCGGTCATGCAATATGCAACCGAACAGAAGATCATCCCGGCGCCCTTCAAGATGGAAGATATCTTCGCCAAGGGCACGTGGGATCTGGTGGGGTAATCTCCCTCTCCCAAGGGGAGAGGGCGGACTCGGGGCGCAAGCGCCCCGAGCCGGGTGAGGGGATGCCATCTTGCGAGTTTGTGCGCAGCCCCTCATCCGTCACGCTTCGCGCGACACCTTCTCCCTCTGGGAGAAGGGGAAATTCACACGCTGGCCAGGAACTCCAGCAGTTCCTTGGCCGTGGCCTCTTCGCTCTGGCCTGCCACCGGCATGTCCCAATAGCGTGACTTCGGCAGGCATTCCTGCAGATAGCGCGCGGCCGAGGTTGCGTGCGAGGCGTCTGCGCCTGGCACGATGATGGCCGGCAGATCGCAACGCAACAGGTCTTCGGGCTCAGCACCCGGCGCCGTGTCGCGATCCATCAGGCCGCGCACCATGCCAACGGCGGTCAGCTTGTATTTCTCCACATCGAGCTGCGCATAGGTCTGCGCGAAAGCTGCATCCGCCTTGATGACCGACGCCCAGGGCCCGCCGCGCGGATCCGCGCCGAAGGCCTTGCCATCGCGCTGCACCAGATCGACCACCGCCTGCATGCCGTTCTGGTTCACGAAGGCCAGATGTTCGGCAAAGCGCTGATGGCCGGAGATGCGATATTTCGCACCGCCCACCGGCCAGTAGAGCACCATGGAGAGCACGCGCTCGGGATGGGCCATGCCAAAGGCCATGACCGGGCAACAACCCATGCAACCGCCCATGATATGGGCCTTGTCGATGCCCAGATGATCGAGCAGCAAGCGACCCTGGCGGACGAAATCATCCCAGGTGACGCGCTCCACGCGCCCGCCCGACTGGCCGCATTCGCGCCGGTCGAAAAGGATGCAGGTATAATGCTGCGTCAGATGATCGAGCGGCTTTGTCTTGGCGTAAATCCCCAGCGACGACCATTTCTCGATCGTGGCATCGAACCCGCCCGGCGAGAACATCAAGAGCGGCGGCCCCGATCCGCGCAATTCGTACCGTGTGGAAATGCCGTCTATGATTGCTGTGGGCATGGGAAAACCTGCAAGAAAAGGGCTCGATGGTGGGGGAGAATTCATGCGCCCGCCGGCTTTTGTCAATGCCGGGCAAACCACGCAGGAACATGCGCTTGCCATCAATGCCGGGCCTGACTAGACAGAAACAAAGTCTGCAAGAAAGCGGACCGGGGCGCGCCCCGCAGGACAGGGGCCCACAAGGCTCGAGCTTCAGGAGAGGGCTGTCATATTATGATCATCGACATTCACGGCCATTACACGACCGAGCCGCCGTCCCTCTTCGCCTTCCGCGACAAGCAGCTCGCGGGCCTGGTTGACGCGACCCGCAAGCCGACGACCAACGATCTCGGCATCACCGATGAACAGCTCATCGCCTCCGTGCAGCGCCAGCTCACCTTCCAGAAGGACCGTGGCAGCGACCTGACGATCTTCTCGCCGCGCGCTTCGGGCATGGGTCACCATGTCGGCCCTGAATGGGTCAGCCAGGAATGGACGCGACTCAACAACAACCTCATCCACCGCATCTGCTCGCTGCTGCCGGAAAACTTCATCGGCGTCGGACAATTGCCGCAGTCACCCGGCGTTGATCCGCGCAATTGCCTTCCCGAACTCGAGCGCATGGTCAATGAGCTCGGCTTTGTAGGCGTGAACCTGAACCCCGATCCGTCAGGCGGCTACTGGACCGATCCGCCGATGACCGATCGCTACTGGTATCCGATCTACGAGAAGCTCGTTGAACTCGAAATCCCGGCGATGATCCACGTCACGGGCTCGTGCAACCCGAACTTCCACGCGACCGGCGCGCATTATATCAATGCCGACACGACCGTGTTCATGCAGCTCATCCAGGGCAATCTCTTCAAGGATTTCCCGACGCTGAAATTCGTCATTCCGCATGGCGGCGGCGCGGTGCCCTATCATTGGGGTCGTTATCGTGGCCTCTCGATGATGATGAAGAAGCCACCGCTCGTCGAATATCTGATGAAGAACGTCTATTTCGACACCTGCGTCTATCATCAGCCGGGCATCGACCTGCTCGCCAAGGTCGTGCCGATCGAGAACATCCTGTTCGCCTCGGAAATGATCGGCGCCGTGCAAGGCATCGATCCCGAGACCGGCAATTATTTCGATGACACGCGCCGCTACGTGGATGCGGCGGCTGGCCTGTCGGACGCCGACAAGCACAAGGTTTTCGAGGGCAACGCGCGCACGGTCTATCCGCGCCTCGACAAGATCCTCAAGAGCCGCGGGCTCTGATCCCAACACGGGCGGCGGGAAACCGCCGCCTTTTCTTTGAAACTCATCCGGAGACACTCATGGCCCAGCCCCGCCTCAACGGCATCATCCGTCAGCTCGAAGCCGGCAAGCATTCGGTGACGACCTTCCAGCCCATCGACATCACGACGGCGGTGGAAATCACCCAGTCGAAATATGATGGCGTCGTGTTCGAAGGCGAGCATCAGGGCTGGGACATCACCAACCTGCGCCACTCGCTGCAGTACATGCTCAACCGCGCCCATATCGCCAAGGGCGGCATTGCACCCGCCGTCACGCCAACCGCGCGCATCCCGGCCAATGGCTGCGAGATGAACCAGTTCATGGCCAAGCAGGCGCTCGACATCGGCTGCTACGGAATCGTCTTCCCGCATGTCTCGACCGTGCAGGAAGCCTATAATGCGGTCTCCGCCTGCCGCTATGCGCGCCTGAAGGACAAGCCCCTTTACGAGCCCGCCGGCATCCGTGGTGACGGGCCGATGCAGGCCTGCCGTTACTGGGGCATCAGCCAGCAGGAATATTATCAGGTCGCCGATGTCTGGCCGCTCGCGCCGCAGGGCGAAATCCTCGTGGTCATACAGATCGAGGATACGGTCGGCATCGAGAACCTCGATGACATGCTGAAGAACGTGCCCGGCATCGGCGTCGTGCTGATCGGCGAAGGCGATCTGAGCCAAGAACTCGGCGTGCCGCGCCAGACCGAGCACAAGATCGTGCTCGACGCGATGGCGAAGGTCGTCGACACCTGCAAGAAGCACAATGTCATCGTCGGCCATCCGCATGTGTCGAAGGCCAATGCCGAACGCGTCATCTCGGAAGGCTATCGCTACCTGATGGCCGGCGCGCCGCGCAATTACGGCGAACTCAACGACACGCTCAAAGCCACTGGGCGCTGAGCTCATCGCCAAGGCATGAAGGAAAGCCCCGGTCGCGAGACCGGGGCTTTTTTGTCTCGCCTCATTGCGTCAGCGAAGGATCGTCTGCCGGATTGACGTAAGTGATCTTGAAGGGCCCGATGGAGGAGATCTGCACCACGCTCTCCTCTGAAATAATCGCGAAATGGTTCATTCCCGCAGGCAGATTCACGGAATCGCCAGCTTTCAACTTGTCGGTTTTGGTCTCATCGAGCTTGTCGCCCATGCCGACGGCAAAAGTGCCTGAAACGACGGTGATGAATTCGCCGGTCGGATGATTATGCGCCGGCACCTTGTAACCGGCAGGCGCTTTCAGCCGCACGATGAATGGCCCCTCCTTGGCAGGATCACCCGCAAGGACGGCCATTTGCCCGCCCTTGGGCATGACTGCGGGCGTCGGTCCCCATGCGAGATCGCTCCCGCGCATGACATGCCCCTTCGCCTCGTCAGCCGAGGCTGCGAGCGGCGCGAGCAACAGCAAGGTGGATGCGAATAATGCTTTGCGCATGACCCACTCCTTTTGAAACTGTCCAGCCTGTTGGTGGACCGCGCGGCCTATATTTCCCGCGCGGCAGCCGAACCCATCGGGAGGACAAATCGTTCCAGCCAGAGAATGCAAATGGGCGTAGGTTCAACTCACGAACGGCAAGCTCAGGCGCTCAAAGCCTTGCTCGACAGGAGTCCGACGCACGTGACCGACAGACCCCGGATGCGAGATCACGAACGCGAACGCGACAAAGATCACGACCCCGAAGCCAACAGCCCCGTTGTCGGCACGACGCGTCCACCGCTGTTTGGCATATTGGGGCCGGGGCTCATCACCGGCGCATCTGACGATGACCCCAGCGGCATCGCCACCTATTCACAGGCGGGTGCGCAATTTGGCTATGGCCTGTCCTGGACATTGCTGCTCACCTATCCGCTGATGAGCGCCGTGCAGATCATCTCCGCGCGTGTCGGGCGCACCACGGGCCACGGCATAGCAGGCATATTGCGCCGCCATTATCCCAACTGGCTGCTGCAAGCTCTGGTGTTCCTGCTGGTGGCAGCCAACACGATCAATCTCGGCGCGGATCTCGGCGCCATGGCGGATGCTTTCACGCTCGTCCTGCCGGGTCCGCCGAAATGGCTGCTGATCGGGCTCTTTGCCGGCATCTGCGTCTATACGCAGGTGTTCCTGCAATACACGCGCTATGTCTCCGTGCTGAAATGGCTGACGCTCGCACTCTTTGCCTATTTTGCAGCGGTGCTGACCACGCAGGTCGACTGGAAAGCGCTTGGGACGGGGCTCTTCTTTCCCGTGCTGCAATGGAACAAGGATTATCTGACGACTGTCGTCGCGGTGTTTGGCACAACCATCAGCCCCTATCTCTTCTTCTGGCAGGCCTCCCAGGAGGTGGAGGATATTCACACCTACCCACATCGCCACCGGCTGACGCGCGCGCCAAGGCAGGGCGAGGCGGCGCTGCACCGCATCGAGGTCGATACGCTTGTCGGCATGGGTTTTTCAAATCTCGTCGCGCTTGCTATCGTGGTGACCACCGCAGCGACATTGCACAAGAGCGGCATCACCGACATTGCAACATCGGCGCAGGCGGCGGAAGCC
This sequence comes from Beijerinckiaceae bacterium, assembly GCA_947370975.1. Lineage (GTDB taxonomy): Bacteria > Pseudomonadota > Alphaproteobacteria > Rhizobiales > Beijerinckiaceae > Terripilifer. The sequence goes on along the minus strand of CANBNG010000008.1, from coordinate 27,531 downwards.
TTGCGACCGATTGCGGGAGAGTTTGCTTTTCTGATCTTTGCGCTCGGCATTATCGGCACGGGATTTCTCGCGGTGCCGGTGCTTGCAGGCTCTGCCGCCTATGCGCTGGGCGAAGCACGGAAATGGCCGGTCGGCTTTTCGCAAAGGTGGCAGGAAGCCAAGGCTTTCTATGCAACGGTGGCTCTGGCGACATTGGTCGGCATGGTGATGAATTTCACCTCCATCGATCCGATCAAGGCGCTCTATTGGAGCGCCGTGATCAATGGTGTGGCATCTGTGCCGATCCTCGTCACCATGATGCTCATCGCACGTCGCGACGACATCATGGGACAATTCAGCATCGGCAAAAGCCTGACTGTGCTGGGCTGGATCGCCACCTTGCTGATGGCGATTACCGTCGCGGCCATGGCTGTCACTTAAGGGCTCAGCCCTTGAAAGCCTGGGTTGCTTTCTCGACCACGTCGGGAGGCGTGCGGACAATCGCGTCCGAATAGCCTTGCACGACGACGCCGGATGCGGGATCGAGTTCGAGATTGCGCTTGGCCGCCATCTCGATCATCGCCGGATCGGCGACCATCTTGTCGAACACCTCACGCAAATAGGCGATGCGCTCTTCCGGCACGCCGGGACCAGCCAGCAGCGCGCGGCCGATCATGGCGCCGGCGGATGCAAATTCGATCACCTTCTTGGCGAAAGGATCATCGACGAGCTCCTGCATCAGCGGCACATCGGCGAGTTCGCGATTGCGCTTGAGCCCCGTCTGGATGACGGCGACGAGTTCGCCATTGCCGAGCTGGCGCGAATGCGTCACGCGCCAGGAGTTCCAGGCCGACGACACAAGGTCGATCTCGCCGCGCTCGAGCGCGATGGAATATTCGTTCGCGCCGGGATAGCCGCAGATCATCTTGAACTTGTAGCCGCCGAGCACTTTGAGCAGCGCGGGATATTGATAGGACTGCGCGGTCGTGCCCGTGCAGCCGACAATCGTCTCCTGCCGCTTCATGTCGTCGGTCGTCTTGGAAGGCGAATCCTTGCGGCGCACGAAGGCGGTATTCACCGGCGAGAAGGAGCCGATGTAGCGCATGTCCTGCACTTTCCACTTGCCGACCTCGGGCTCCATCACCTGCGTATTGGCGATGGTTTCCGGGAAGACGGCAAGCACAGTGCCGTCGCGCGGCGCCTGCTGGTACAGGTAATTGGTGGCAACGACACCGCCGCCGCCCGGCTTGTTTTCGACGATAACCGAGCCCGCCTGCGGCAGGTGAACTTTCAGCATGTCGGCGGCAAGGCGCGCGTAGAAATCATACGACCCTCCGGGCGGATGACCGACCATCACCCTCACCGTCTTGCCCTTGTAGAAATCGGCCTGCGCATTTTGCGCCTGCGCGCTCGCAGAGGTGAGAACGGGGGCCGCACAGGCAAGCGCGGCAAGGCACAGGGCCCGCGGCGTGGCAGAGCGCAAGTTGAACATGGCTTTTCCTCCAGAGGGCGAGCCGATCGATGTCGGCCCGCTTCATGCTTGGTACGTGGTGCTTCAGAGGCCTTCGACAGCGGCCCGCGTCTGCGCAAACAATTCGTCAATCGAGAAGCGCGTCGGAATGATCTTCTGCTCATAGGCCAGCTGAATGACGAGTTCGAGCGAAGGCGTGATCGCGTCATAACCAACCGGGCGCATGTCGATTGCGCCAGGCGCGAGCGCAGCGCTTTCCTTGGACTGCTTGAACATCTTGTAGACCTCGCGCACGAGATCGGGCCGGAAGCGCATGAGATCGTTCTTCACGACGAGCATGTGGTTGATCGGCAGCAGGCCAGTCCGCTCATGCCAGGCGCGACCGGCATTGGGCGCATCGGGAATGACAGCCTTGATCTTGGGATCGTCGGGCAGATCGTTGCCCAGAATCGCGGCGTCGATTTCGCCCGACATCAGCATCGGCAGAAGCTTCGTGCCCGCGGGCGCGCGCGTCACGAAGGACGGCTCCTTATATTCTGCCAGATGGGCGTCTTCGAAAATCACCCATTGCACGGATTCAAGATCGAGCCCGTGTTCCTGGGCCAGAATGTTGCGGACCCATGCACCCGTCGTCTGGGTATAGGCGCGCACGCCGATCTTCTTGCCCGGCAGCATGGCGGGCGTGAGTTCATTGTGGAAGTCCGTGTTGTAAACAATGCAGCCGTGCTGGAAGCGCGAGGCGAGCACAACCGGCAGAAGGGCAATCGGCTTCTTGTAGGCATAGGCCTGCAGGAAGGTGAAAATCGCCATTTCACTGACATCGAAACGCTGCTCACGCGCCATCGGCTTGAAGGCATCGTGAATGGGTTCGATCTCGTGGAATTCGAAATTGAACTGCGGCGAAACCAGCTTCCCCGAAAGCAGGGCTTCGGTCGTCGGATAGCGCTTGAGCGCGGTCGAAAGTGTCGGAATGGTCACGGCGGCAGCCTCGCTTATTTCAGGGTCGGATAAAGAGCGAGCGCTGTGCCGCTCAGGATATTGGCCTGATCGGCGGCATCGAGCGACTTGAGCACGTGCAGCGTCTCGTGAACGATATTGGGCAGCGTATCGTTGTGCGCCGGATAATTCGAACCCCAGAGAATGTGATCCGAGCCGAAGGTCGAGACGAGTTTGGGCATGAAGGTTTCAGGCGTCGCCAGACCCGCCTGGCAATGCTCCACCGTGCGGCTCGTCAGCTTCAGATAGATGTTCTTGTAGGCGGCAAGGCTCCACAGGCTCTCGGCAGCAGCATAGGGAGGGCCATCGTTGATGACCGGACGCGCGAGATGGTCGAGCAGGAAATTCGTCTGCGGAAAGCGCTGCACGATTTTCAACAGCTGCGGGATGCCCTGGGCCGTCATCTGCATGGCGACGGGAAGCTTCAGCTTGCCGGCCTTTTCCCAAGCCGGAAAGGCGCGCTCGTCATCGAGCCAGGTCTGCTGACCCGGCATTGTGCTGCCCGTGGTGAACACGCGCATGCCCGTCATGCCAAGGCCGACCCAATGGTCGATGTGGTCGAGTGCTGCAGCATCGAGCGGATCGATGGAGAAGACGCCGGTGAAGCGCTCCGGGAAGAGCTTGATGGAATCGGCCAGATAGGAGGAATTATGGCCGTAAGCCGTCGAGGCCTGCACGACGGCGGCCTTGGCGACGCCAGCGCTGTCCATGGCCGCGATCAGCTGCTGCGGCGTTGTCGGGCGCTCGGAGGACCAATCGGATTGCGTGCCGCCAATGGGCGCGAGGGGATAAGTCACCCGGTCCGGAGAGACGACGTGGCAATGCACGTCAATAATCATAGGACCCGTCCCGTTCGTCATGGCGCTTCTCCCTGCGATGGCTGTGCGGGCGCCAATGCGCCTCGTGAGGCTCAAATCTAACCAGTGCCGGGCCTCAAGCCCCTATTCAATCGGCAGCCGGGGGTATAAATTTTTCCTTAAGTCAAAAAGGCAGCCATGCGCGATTCCGAGATCATCCCGAGCTTCAGACGCCTGCAAGCCTTTGACGGCGTTGCCCGCACGGGCTCGCTCTCTGCCGCAGCCCAAGCCCTGCGGCTCTCCCAACCCGCCCTGACCCATTCCATCGGCCAGCTCGAAAGCCAGCTCGGCACGCGGCTCTTCGAACGCGGGCCCGAGGGCACCTTCCTCAATGGGGCGGGGCAGATCCTGCAGCGGCGCGTGCAGCGCTTCTTTGCCCAGATTGTGGATGCTGTGGCCCATGCCGCGGGCCGGCCGGCAGACGATCCCGCCCTTGAGGCGCTTAGCGCGCGCATTGGCAGCGCGCAGGTGCGCAGCCTTCTGGCGATCTGGCGCGCGGGCAGTTTCCGCGCCGCCGCCGCCTCTCTGGGCCTTGCCGAGCCCAGCCTGCAAAGGCCCGCGCGCGAGCTTGAACGGGTTTTGGGCGCAAGCCTCTACCGCCGGTCAGCCGCAGGGCTAGGGGTGAATGAGGCCGGGGGCGAACTCGCGCGCCGGCTGGCGCTGGCGCTGGGTGAAATCCGCTCAGGCGCGGAGGAAATCGGCGCGGCGGCGCAAAGCCGTGCGAGCCTGCGCATCGGCGTGCTGGCGCTGGCGCCCCGCATCCTGCTGGCGCGCGCCACCGGCCCGCTGCTCGCACACCACCGGCAACACAAGATCGAGGTGATCGAAGCGCCCTATCTGCGCCTCGCGCGCGATCTCAACGATGGCGCGCTCGATCTCGTGCTTGGCGCGCTGCGCGATCCCCCGCCCTACGCCGACCTCCTCGAGGAGAAATTCTTTGAAGATCCCTATGCGATCGTGTGCCGCCACGATCATCCCCTGACACGCCTCGCACTGGCCACACCTGCGGATCTGGCGCGCTACGAATGGATTTTCCCGACCCGGGATCTGCCGCGCCGCCAGGCCCTGGACGCGTTGATGCTAGCCTGGGCGCTGCCCCAGAACGTACAATTTGAAACGAGTTGCCTGACCACGATCACGGCCATGCTCTCGACCAGCGACTGCATTTCCATTCTCTCGCGCTGGCACATCGAACTCGATGGCCGCTCGCAACTCGCGCGCATCCAAACGCCAGTAGCCCCCGATGCCCCGCGCCATGTCGGGATAACCATCCGCAAGAACTGGCTGCCGACGCCGTTTCAGGCGGACTTTCTTGCGCATCTGCGCGCCGCCGCCCAAGGTTTGGGTGCACGCGCCTGATCGGTCTCAACCTGTGTCGCTGTCCAGATCCGCGATCATGTCACCCGCCTCGAGCGGCAAGCCGTGGCTTGAAAAAAGCACGGCCCCGGAGACGATCTCCGGCTCACCATCAGTGAGATCGGCAATGCTCGCGCGCATCCAGAGGAGGGCTTTCTCATTCGCCTCGATGGCCGTTTCGAGATCCTTGAAGAAAGTCACCGAACCGCCGACGCCACCCCCTGCATCGAAAATGTAATAGCCAAGAAAACCGGGCATGCGCTTCAACAAGGCCACGAGCCCCGTCTCGGCGCGCTGAGCGGCGAGCGGCACAGAGCGCAAATGTCCGAATTTGCGGATCACGACATGCATGTTTCCAAGCCTTATGGAATGATCGAATAGGTTTTCACGACAGCGCGCGCGCCCTGCAGCAGGCGCGAATGTCGCTGGATTTCGGCATGCGCCCGGCTCTTGCGATAGGCATCGATGGCAGCCTCATCGGCCCATTCGGAATAGGAAATGTAATCTCCGGGCTCTTCATTGCATTGCAGCAGACGTTCCGAGAGGCAGCCCGGCGCTGTCTCCATCAGCGGCGCACAATCCGCGCGCCAGATTTTCTCTGCCGCCGCCATCTGGTCGGCCGGCACTTTCACATGGATCAAGCGAACGACAGGCATGGGACGTCCTCCGCCGTGTCAGATGATTTTATCCCCGTGGCGCAGGCACAATACGCAAATAGGGTTTGGGCGCTTTCCAGCCCTGCGGATAAAGCGTCTTGGCTTCCTCATCCGTCACCGAGCCTGCGATGATGACGTCCTCGCCCGGTTTCCAATTGGCGGGAGTCGCCACGCGATGTTTGGCGGTGAGCTGAAGCGAGTCGATAACGCGCAGCACTTCATCGAAATTGCGCCCCGTCGTCATCGGATAGACAAGAATCAGTTTGATCCTCTTGTCAGGCCCGATCACGAAGACATTGCGCACGGTCTGATTGTCAGCGGCGGTGCGTTGGGCGGCGTCTCCCCCTGCGACGGCGGGCAACATGCCGTAGAGCTTTGAAATATGCAGGTCGGTGTCGCCAATCATCGGATAATTTGGCGCTGTTCCCTGCGTTTCAGCGATATCTTGCGCCCAGCGCGCGTGATGAGTGACGGGATCGACGCTCAGCCCGATGATCTTGACATCGCGCCGGTCAAATTCCGGCTTCATCCTGGCCATATAGCCAAGCTCGGTCGTGCACACGGGCGTGAAATCTTTCGGGTGCGAAAACAGCACGCACCAGGATGTGCTGATCCAGTCGTGAAAACGGATTTTTCCGATGGTTGTTTCGGCTTCAAAGTCAGGTGCAGGTGAACCGATCTGCAGCGTCATGAGACACTCCCTCAACACCAGGTCCAGACTGCGTGAGCGAGGCAAGGCACCCCGCACACGCTTTAGCCTGAACAAGTACCCCCTGCCCTGCACGTGAAACTCGTCCTGCCGCGGGATGCTGTCAACAGATGAATTGGAATCAGCGCAAGCGCGTCAGATCCCGATATTGGCCTCACCCTTCACTTTGACAGGGATCATCAGATAGCGCACGCCGTTGGCATGAGCAGGCGGAAATTTTCCGGCGCGTATATTGACCTGGATCGAGGGCAGCAAAAGTCGCGGCGCAGCCAGCGTTGCATCGCGCGCATGGCGCATGGCGACGAAATCCTCCTCGCTCACACCCTCATGCGCATGGACATTTTTGGCGCGCTGCTCGGCAACGCTTGTCTCCCAGGCATAAGTGTCGCGTCCCGGCGCCTTGTAATCGTGGCACATGAAGAGGCGGGTCTGGGGCGGCAGCTCTATCAGGCGGCGGATCGAGCGGTAGAGCTGATGGGCGTCTCCGCCGGGAAAGTCGGCACGCGCGGTGCCGTAATCGGGCATGAACAAGGTGTCGCCAACAAACACCGCATTGGCGACCTTGTAGGATATGTCTGCAGGCGTATGGCCCGGCGTATGGAGAATTTCAAAGTCGAGCGCGCCAAGCTGGAAATGCTCGCCCTCTGCAAAGAGGTGATCGAAGTCACGCCCGTCGGTCTCAAGATCCGTCGCGTTAAAAATCGGACGGAAAATGCGCTGCACGGACGTGATGTGCTCGCCAATGCCAATCCGCGCGCCCGTCTTGGCCTTGATATAGGGCGCACCCGAGAGATGGTCCGCATGGGCATGGGTTTCGAGCGCCCATTCGATGCGATAGCCCGCCGTTTCAGCCGCCAGCAACATCGCATCGACCGAGCGTGTGTCCACCGCTCCGGAAGCCTGATCATAGTCGAGGACCGGATCGATGATCGCAGCCGCCCCGGTGGCCGGGTCGGCGACCAGATAGCTGATCGTGTTGGTTGGCTCGTCGAAGAAGCCGCGAATGATGGGCGATCCGGACATGATGATGAGCTCCTTGAACTGCGGGGCAGCGAAACCCCTCGCTTGACATGTACATTAGCGATTGCTAATTAAGCAACAGCTAAAATTAAGGGTGCGCGAACGTGGACATGCAAGATCTCGCGAGTTTTGAAGCCAAGGCATCCGAGGTGGCGGGCCTGCTCAGGGCCATCGCCAATGGTCGTCGCCTGATGGTGCTTTGCAAGCTGGTCGAGCTTGGAGAAGCCAATGTGAGCCAACTGGCCGACGCGGTTGGCCTCTCCCAATCGGCGCTCTCGCAGCATCTGGCCAAGATGCGCGCGGAGGGACTTTTGACCTTCCGCCGCGACAGCCAGACGCTTTGGTATCGTATTGCCGATCCGCGCATCGAAGACCTGCTCGCCAACCTTTACCGGCTCTACTGCAAGCCCTGACAACGCGACGGAGATGAAAATGTCCCTTCCCACAATTTCCCCGAACGACGCCAAGCGTCTGCTCGAAGACGGCGCGATCCTCGTCGATATCCGCGAGGCTGACGAACATGCTCGCGAGAATATCCCCGGCGCCTTCCATCTGCCGCTGTCCAAGCTCGACGAGGCCGATATGGCGCTCCATCAGGGTCGCCCTGTGATCTTCCATTGCAAGAGTGGCGCGCGCACGCTCGCCAATACGCCCCGGCTTGCCGCCAAGCTTGGCAGCCAATGGCAAGCCTATGTGGTCGAGGGCGGGCTCGATGCCTGGAAGAAAGCAGGCCTCCCGGTTACCGCCGATCGCAGCCAGCCTATCGAGCTGCAACGTCAGGTTCAGATTGTTGCCGGCAGCCTCGGCCTTGCAGGCACAGTGCTCGGCGTGCTGGTCTCACCCTGGTTCCTGATCGTGCCGGGCTTCATCGGTGCAGGCCTCACCTTCGCGGGCGTCAGTGGCTTTTGCGGAATGGCGCGGATTCTTCTGCTCGCCCCCTGGAACAAGCCGCGCGCATAAGCGCCGAACATGAACAGGACAGGCAAGCGATGCTGAGCACCTATCTGCACTTGCTGCTCGGGCTCGGCTCGGGCTCGCTTGTCGGCTTTTCGCTCGGACTGGTCGGGGGCGGCGGCTCAATTCTCGCCGTTCCGTTGCTCGTCTATCTTGTGGGCGTGCCGAGCCCGCATATTGCAATCGGAACGAGCGCCGTCGCGGTTGCCGTGAATGCAGCGGCAAGCCTTGCCAATCATGCGCGTCTGGGCGGCGTAAAATGGCGCTGCGCCAGCGTTTTCGCGCTGGCAGGAATTGGCGGCGCTTTCGCAGGTTCATCGCTGGGCAAGATCGTCGATGGCAACAGCCTGCTCGCGCTTTTCGCGCTGCTCATGCTGGCGGTCGGCGTTGTCATGCTGCGCGGGCGTGGCAAGGCTGGCTTTGCGGATGTGCAGCTCTCGCGCGAAAACGTCTGGAGCCTGATCTTCTCTGGCCTGACGACTGGCGCCTTATCCGGATTCTTCGGCATTGGCGGCGGTTTTCTGATCGTGCCGGCCCTTATGTTTGCTACCGGCATGCCGATCCGCAACGCCATCGGCTCCTCGCTCGTGGCCGTTACCGCCTTCGGCCTGACGACATCCCTGAATTACGCGATAGCCGGTTATGTCGACTGGATGCTGGCCGGCGTCTTTGTTGCCGGCGGGCTCATTGGCACGCTGGCTGGCGCACAGATGACTACTCGTCTGGCGGCGCAGAAAGACAGGCTGACAAACATATTCGCCATCCTGATCTTTGCGGTGGCGACCTACACGCTGGTGCGCAGCCTTTCACTCTTGTGATGCACTCGAGAGGGCCGAGCGCAGTATTTCGACGACTGGTTCAGGCGCATCGACAATCGCATTCACGAGCGCGCCGAGGTCTGGCCCATCCATATAGCGAATATCGAGATTGGCACGCTCGGCATGCTTCAGAAAGTCGGGATCGGCAAGCGTTCTGGCAAAGGCAATGCGCATTGCCTCGACGCGATCAAGCGGAACGTCGGGGGGCATGAAAAAGGGTCGCCCCACACCCGCCGATGAAGACAGCAGCATGAGAATCGCGCGCTGCTCTGGCGTTTTTGCAAAGTCCTGAAGCAACGGCACATCGGGCAGCGAAGGCTCGCGGACGATGCCCGTCTGTATCAGCACATTCACCTTCTTGTCGCGCAACCAATCAGGATGCATCAACCTGAGCGCCGACAGACTGAAACCCGCGCGCAGGTTGATGTCCCCGCGCTCCATACTCCGGGCCACATCCATGCCTGAGCCATAGTTAGTTTCAATCCTGATTTTAGTGCCGAGCAAGGCATTCAGAACCTGGGCATGGAGATAGCCGTTCGAACTGACGCCCGTTGCGCCCGCGACAAGCTCCCGAGTCAAGAGATCATCCACCTGCGTCGCGCCCGATGTATGCCAGGACAGCGTCAGGAGATTGCTCAGCCCCGCCGAGCCGATCCAGTTGAATTTGCGCACGTCAAAGCGGACAATCGCGCGGCCCCGCATCAACTGCTCAAATGGAACGTCATTGTTGATCACCCCGATATAGGTGCCGTCCTTGGCTGCCTGGGCATACATATATTGGGGTACGCGCGTTTGGCTCGCGTCCGGCATATTGCGCACCATGATCGCGGGAGAGCCCGGTACGAATTTGGGCAAGAAACGGGCGACCGCGCGCGCCGTCGAATCGAAAATGGTTCCGGGTTGCGTGCTGACGATGATGTTGATCGTCCTGCCGGCATAAAAGTCCGAGATGGCATCCGCCCGAGCAAGCGTTGCGGACCAGAAGCAAAAAAGGAGAGCTGCAAGGCAGGGCAAAATCTTTTGGCCCAAGACATTCATCAACGTCTTCTTCCGTTTTTTTGCTTTTCGTTCGAACCGTTCTGCGCCGCGCAGCTAAGAGAAACTCAAGGGGCCTCAAGAATATTTACCCGGGAGGCGACATGTTTCTATTTTGAAGAAGAGTCATTTTCTTGGAAGCCCCACAGACTACCAACCAACAGAGGCCAACGACAGCGTTCGGCGACAAAGTCGGTCACACGCGCGAGCCAATTCATGACTTAACCGCGTTGGAAAATCTCAACAACATGAGAATGCTGTGAATGAGTTATTATACGCCTAAATAACAAGCCTACCCGCTCAATTTGGGCCGGATGGGATTGCGTGAACCCCAATGTCCACATAGACTTTCAAAAAAGAAATATTCGGGGAGGAATAGAATGGGCAGCAAGCCGAAGATCAAACATCTCGCGATCATCACGCTGGACCCCGAGAAGCTCGCCAAATTCTATGAAGACGTGTTCGGCATGACCCGTCTTGAGCGCCCGGCCGACAGGCCGAAGACAAGCAAGGCCGTTTTCATGACAGACGGCTATCTCACGCTGGCCCTGCTGCACAACAAGGCCGAAGGCAAAGCCCCCGGGCTCAATCATTTCGGCTTTCAGATCGACAGTCAGGACGAGATCAGCGAAAAGCTCGCCGCATTCGGCCTTGAATCGACCAAGCGCCCGGCTGACCGCCCCTATGCCGAAACGCGCGCGACCGATCCCGACGGCAATAATTTCGATCTCGCAGTCAAGGGTTATGGCGGCTGATCCGCCATACGCAAAAAAACTTGTCGCCAATAGGGAGAGACGGGATGAAGCCGCGCCATCTCTGCATTGCAGCTACCTTGTTGCCACTCCTTCTTGCGCCCGCCAAGGCGCAGGAGGCGGCTGATTTCTATCGCGGCAAGCAGATGCGCGCCATTGTCAGCACTGTTGTCGGGGGCGATTACGACACGTGGATGCGGCTCATCACCCGCCATTGGAGCAAATATATTCCAGGGCATCCCAGCATTCTCGTGCAGAACATGCCGGGCGCAGGCGGCATTGTGGCGGCCAATGCCTTCTATCACACAGCCCCGCGCGACGGCTCCAGCATCGCCATGATCGGCCGCAATCTTGCCTATCAGGCGCTGATGAAGGAAGACGGCATCCGCTTCGATCCGCTGAAGTTCAACTGGATTGGCAGCCCGGAAGTCTCCAATCGCATTTGCGTCGCAATGGAGAGCGCGCGAGTAAAAAAGGCCGCAGATCTTTTCGAGACCGAGCTTTTGATGGGCGGCGCGGGCGCAGGCACAGCCGTATCCACCACGCCGCGCCTTGTCTCAGCCCTCACCGGCATGAAGCTGAAACTTGTGGAGGGCTACGGCAGCGCGAGTGCCGTACAACTCGCAATGGAGCGCGGGGAAGTCGATGGCGTCTGCCAGACGGTCGGAGCACTGCGCTCCTGGCGTCCGGGCTGGCTGGAAAGCGGCAAGATGCGCGTGCTGTTCAATATGGAACGCACTCCCATCGCCGAATTCAAGGCGCCCTCGATCATGGATTTTGCGCCGACACCGGAACAAAAGCAGTTGCTGATGCTGTTTTCCTCCAGCGTGGAGCTCGGACGCCCCATCGTCGCGCCGCCCGAAACGCCCGCCGCTCGCGTCGCGGTGCTCCGCCAGAGCTTTGAGCAGGTGATGGCCGATCCAGACCTGCGCCATGAAGCCGACAAAATGAAAATCGATTTGTCGCTGGTGAAAGGCGAAGAGTTGAAAAGCCTCGTTGAGGATCTGATGGCGACGCCACCCGATATCTTGCGAAAGGCGCAGGCGCTGGCGCAGCTTTAGGTTTGTTGGTTCGGTTTTGGACGCAGCAGATTTTTATTTGGTTATTTCAAATAACGAGACGATGATTTGCTTGGCGTCAAGCACGCCTGAAGCGTGAGTTTGGCGTTGCGGCAGAGCGAGAAAAGTGTGCAGGCACCCCTATGTGTTGCGCGTGGCCTGAAGGCTCTCGCTCTGGCGATGATCTGCGCAAGCGCAGTTCTTGTGACCGGACTCGTGCGCGGCCAGACACCGCGCACCCCTGTCGAGACAGGCGTGCTCACCCCTTTTGCGCCGGCTGGTTTTGTTGGCTCAAGCGCCTGCGCGCAATGCCATGCGCCCCAGACCAAGGCATGGCTCTCTTCGCAACATGCGCGCGCGATGCAGGCGGCAACGCCGCAAAACATTCTGGGCGATTTCAACGACAGCACCGCGCGCCATTTTGGCTCGCGCGCGCGCTTCTTTCAAAAGGGCGCCAAATATATCGTCGAGACCGAGGGCAAGGACGGCAAGACGGCGGAGTTTGTGATCGATTACACCTTCGGCCTTGCGCCCCTGCAGCAATATCTCACCAGCATCGGTGAGGGCCGCCTGCAGGCGCTTCCCTATGCCTGGGATACACGCGACACGGAAAGCGGCGGACAAAGATGGATTCATCTTTATCCCGACGACCCTGTTCCGCCAGGCGATGGGCTGCATTGGACGGGCGCGCAGCAGAACTGGAATTTCATGTGCGCGGACTGCCACTCGACAGGCGTGCGCAAGACCTATGACAGCGCGACCAACACTTATGCGACGATCTATTCCGAGATCAGCGCGGGCTGTGAAAGCTGCCACGGTGCAGCATCGGGCCATGTTTCCTGGGCGCGCGGCGGCGCGCCATCGGATGGCGGCTTGAAGGGATTTGCCAGCATGCCCGCCAAGCGTCCGACGCCCGACTGGACGCCAGACCCCGCAACAGGCAGCCCCGCCCATGGCGTTACGCGCCCGCAAGGCGACGAAGTCGAGACCTGCGGAACCTGCCATGCGCGGCGGGCGCAATTTGGCGAAGGCTGGCAGCCGGGAAAGTCCTTGATGGATTTCTATCGTCCGACATTGCTCACGCCAGACCTGTTTGAAGCCGATGGCCAGATGCGCGACGAGGTTTTCAATTACGCGTCCTTCCAGCAAAGCAAGATGCACGCGAAGGGCCTTGTCTGCAGCGATTGTCATGAGCCCCACAGCGGCAAGCTGAAAGCCGAAGGCAGCGAGGTTTGCGCCCAATGCCACCTGCCGGAAAAATTCAAGGCGCCAAGCCATACAGGCCACGCCTCTGCCAAGGGCCCTGATTGCATCGCCTGCCACATGCCGACCCGCACCTATATGGTTGTCGATCAACGACACGATCATAGTTTCCGCATTCCCCGCCCCGATCTCTCGGTCACGCTTGGAACGCCCAACGCCTGCACGGATTGCCACAAGGACAAAAGCGCGGCCTGGGCGGCACAAGCTGTCACGCAATGGCACGGCCCCCTGCGCAAGGGCTTTCAAACCTACGCGCCCGCCTTCCACGCAGCCGCGACTGACGCCCTGGATGCACGCGAATTGTTGTTGCAGGTTGCGCGCGATGCGCAGACGCCTGCGCTTGCGCGTGCAACGGCTCTGTCCTTTCTCCAGAGCCGACCCTCGCTCAAAACCATGGAGACCATGGCGGCAGGCTTGCGTGATGAGGATGCCATGGTCAGGCTCGCCGCGCTCGAGGGCCTGGCAAGCCAGCCACTGACCCAGCGCTGGCAAGCCGCCGCAAGCCTGTTGTCCGATCCGATCCGCGCGGTGCGCCTGCAAGCGGTCGCCCTGCTGGCCGAAGGGCCGCCGCAAAATGCGAGCCCGGCGGAGCGAGCAGCCTTTACAAGCGCGGCCCAATCCTACGTCGCCGCGCAAAAGCAAAATGCCGACCGGCCGGAAGGCCGCGCCAATCTGGGCCGCTTCTATTGGCGGCAAGGCAAGACGGGAGAGGCCGAGCAGGAATATCTGGCGGCGCTCAAACTCGGATTTTCCATCACGCCGCGCATCGAGCTGGCCGACCTCTATCGCGCCTTGGGGCGCGAGGCGGATTGCGAATTGCTGTTGCGCCAGACGATCTCGATTGCGCCGCAAGCCGCCGTTGCCCATCACGCTTTGGGCCTGGCGCTGATCCGGACGAAGCGCCTCGAACCTGCCCTCGCGCAACTCGCGCGCGCGGTCGAGCTCGAGCCCGCACAGGCGCGCTACGCCTATGTCTATGCTGTAGCGCTTGAGGGGGCAGGGCGCAGCGCGGACGCGCGCTCTGTTCTGGAAAATGCGCTTGCCGCGCAGCCCTCGAATATCGAGCTCTTGTCAGCGCTGCTGCAGAACGCCTTGCGCGCAAAAGAGACAAGGCAGGCGCTCACGATTGCGGAGCGCCTGCGCATTCTTTTGCCCGATGATCCCTCGATCGCGCGACTGGCAGCAGAAATCGGGACGTCACTTGAAAAGTCCGCCCCGAAATAAATGCGGCTTCAGCGCGTGGTCGTGATGACATCGACGCCGATCGAGCCTACTTCGAATTTCTGCGGCGCGGCATCGACGCGCTCGACCTTCACGCCCTTTTCGAAGCCTGCCATTTGCAGGATTTCGAGATCTTCATCCGTGCTAGAGCTTTCGAACCAATATTCGGCGCCGCGCGGAATGAGAATGCCTTCATGCTTGCCGAATTCCCCGATCAGCACGTCGCCGGGGCCATAGAATTTGACCTTGCCGCTGAGCACGAACCAGAATCCATCCATGCCCTTGTGGGAATGCAAATTGTTCTCGCCACCCTCGCGCACGATCTGGACGCGCCCGCGAATGATATCGCTTGTGGCCAACTGCACGATGCCCTTGCCACGGCGCAATTCCGGCTTGGCATAGCTGAAGGTCTGGTAGGCGGGCTTGGCGCCGGCCTCGGACGCGACATTGGTATCCATTCGATTCTCCCTGCGCATGTCTGCGACGATTTTTTGGTGGCGATCTTGGTCGCCTCACAGGCTTATGGTCGCAGACATTAGCTGCACGGGCAAGCACCGCCAGGCCAAGGGGGCCAAGCGTTCAGAAGCGGGCGCTGAGGCCGAGAATTGGCCCATGCTGAAGCATGTCGAAGGCATAGCGCGTCGAGCCCGACCCCCGCGTGTAATCGGCATAAAGCGCGCGATAGCCAAGAATCCCGGAATAGGTGACGCCATTATGCGTCGCGAAGTCGAAATTATAGCCGCCAATGGCCTGCCAAGAGAATTTGCTGGCTGCGCCAAAGCCGCCAATATCGCCGCGCAGGAAGAGATCGTGGCCCGGCACGACCACATAACGCAGCCGCCCGCCGACCATGGGATCGAGCCAGGAAATCGACCCCGAACGGGCCAGCGCGCGCGTCCCGATAATCTCCAGACCCTCGACATCGGCAGTACCTGCGAGATCGAGCGAGAGATCGGCCTTCTGATACCAGAAGCGCCCGCCCGCCGTCACATCGAAAGCCAGCCCGCCGATGTGTCCCACCTCATAGGCGACACCCGCTTCCACGATAGCCGTCGTGAGCTTGAGCCCAAGCGAGGCCCCGACCGTTGCCGGAACACCGGGCGCGGGCGCGGGTGTGCGCGTCGTGCTCGCATTAAAGCCGACCTTGTTCCAGACAACATCGGCAAACAGCGACCAGCGCCCGTTGCGCATTTCAAGATCGCCCATCAGGCCAACCAGCGTGTCGCTCTTTTGAAAAATATCGATGAAACTTGCATCGACATCGACGCTGCGCCCACGCACGGTCTGCGTGCCCTTCATCGCCGGAAGCCAGGCATAGGGAACAAAGCGCCACGTCCAATCCGCGATGGGCGCGGGCGGAGCCTGCGTGCGCACTCCAAGATCGGCGGCGTGCACGGCGCGCGGCGCGACGAATATATTCAGCATGACGAGAATTACAGAAACAGGCCGGACGAAACTTGATCTTGACAATTGCATAAGAAGACTCGCGCTTCGTGTTCAAATAACACTTGAGCAGAGTACTCTTTTGAAAAATACCACGATGCTGCGCGCAAGTGCATAAAGCCAAATCCTGTTACATTTTGGTTGCACTTACTTGAATAGATTCATGGACACGCTCAAGACATCCTGCGGAACTGGGTGAGCACGGGCGGCGATTCCGGCCCCTCGATCTGTCCCTGGCGAGAAGGGTCGAGCCGCTCCACCAGAAATTGCTCAAGCAGAATATTCAAGGCTGTTGCATCCACCTCTTCATCGGCGGGCGCTTCAGAGGAGATCTTGCGCCATGCCTCCTCGGCCGCGCCCAGCATGAAAAGCTCGAAAGCCCACAGCAAGGCTTGTGGAAAGGACGCGCCGCGAGAGGCGGCAAAGGCGCTCACACGATCAAGCAGATAGGGATCGATCCGGCTGCGCATCTGCTCCAGCAGCTCGGTTTCATCGTCAACGCTCTGGCTCAGTTCAAACAGGAGACTTCTGAAGTCGACCATCGTCTGCGCTCCTGCTGCACGCCCGCTGGTTCATATCCAACCTCATATAATGCCAAGCCCGGCCACTCGATCCATGGATTCAAAAAATTTTCGCACAAGCTCCAAGGCTCGGCACAAGCCCGGATACAAAAAGCCCGCCGGCAAGGGCGGGCTTTATCAGTCAGGATTAAGAGCGGCGGATCAGTCCTTCTTGACACCGGCGAGGTCGCGCAACTTTTGAATGCTTTCAGGCGGGGTCGCATAAGCTCTTTTCAAAAGGGCCTGAATGGCAGGCGCATCGAGCAAATAGATGGGTGCATTTTCATGCGCTGCATCGGCAAGAAAATCAGGATCCCTGGCGGTCTCGATGAACGCCTTTTCGAGAACCTGCACGCGCTCGGTCGGCACTTTCGGCCCCATGACATAGGGTGCGCCAATTTCCTGCTCGGTGAAGGCCAGCTCGAAAATCTCGCGCGCCTGCGGGTCTGTGACGAGATCC
The DNA here is from genome assembly GCA_947370975.1 of Beijerinckiaceae bacterium. Taxonomy (GTDB): domain Bacteria; phylum Pseudomonadota; class Alphaproteobacteria; order Rhizobiales; family Beijerinckiaceae; genus Terripilifer. The sequence goes on along the minus strand of CANBNG010000008.1, from coordinate 10,923 downwards.
ATCACAAGCGGCGCATCGGGATAATCCATGTCCTGATGCATGCCAAATTGCAGCACAACCCTGCCCTGCCCAGCCTTCATCCAGCTTTGTATCTTGTTCTTGATTGGCGCCGTGGTGCCACCCGTCACATGACCATCGACTTCAAAACGCTCGACAGCCAGCATGCCGGCAGTCGAACCTTCATAACCCTCGACAGGCTTGAGCTGGGCGCCATAGAGCGCATTGAGCATGCGCGCATACATGGAATTGGGAGAATTCAACGCCTGCGAACTCAAGGTAACGTCGCGCGTCTTCAGATCCTCGGGCCGCGCCATGCCGGACTTTGTATTGACAATGAGCACGCCCGTATCGCGCTTGAGTGACCCCAGCCATTGAAAGCCGAAGGGATCGAACTGCAGCATATGTTCGTGATGGGCGTAGAGCTTCGAGAGGCTCAGCGTGCGCGGCAGGGCGCCGATGAATGTCCCGTCCTGCGCAGCAAGATTGTAAATGAAATTTGCAGCCTTGATGCCTTCTGCACCCGGCATGTTCTGGACGATAATCGTCGGCTCACCGGGAATATGCTTGCCGATATGACGGGAGAGCAAGCGCGCATATTGATCGTAACCGCCGCCGGGCGCTGACGAGCTGACAATGGATATTTTCTTGCCGCGATAGAAATCCTCAGCCGAGGCAAGGCCGGCAGCCAGAAGGCCGGCGCTCAACACAAGCGCGCCCATGATCTTTGCAGTATTCATCTCTCCTCCCGTTTTTTATTCCGCGTCAACGCAAATCCGCAGCGAGACTCTCTGCGCGCTCGACTGTCACGCCGAGCGGCGCGACATGGGGATTAGGTGACCTGAAACGGATATTCGACGAGCTCGATCAGCGCCCGGTCGGCATCTTTAGTCGGGAGCGAAAAACTTGCCCTTCGCATAAATGCGGGTCTTGGCCGTTTCGCCGTTCTTCGGGTCGTCACCGACCTTCACCGCACCGCCTGCAAAAGACGTCTGCGCGATAATATCCTTGGGCGTGCCAAAGCGCGTGAGGTCGTCAAGGCCTGTCACAGCGCGCTGACCGCCGCCAACGCGCAGCAGCACGAGATTCTCGGCTTCATCGGCTTCGAATTTATAGAGAACATTCTTGGGGATCATCACGCCTTCATGCTGGCCAACGACCGAGACGCGCCCGTCGCCGAAGGTGAAGGTCGCCTTGCCCTGCAGGACAATGAAGGCGTGATCTTCGCCACCATGGGCGTGCAGCGCGTTCTCGCCGCCGCTCGCATAGACCTTGATGTTCACCCAGAGGTTTTCAGCCGTCGCCAGCGGATCGTAGGTTGTGCCCTGCTCAAGCAGCGGCAAATTCCGCATTGAAAAGACAGCAGCCGCATCTGTCGCGACATTCAATTGGCGTTCGATGTTCTTGGCATCGTCCATAAGTCTGATCCTCCCCTTTGTTTTTTTAAGATTAGGCTCTCGTGGAGGAGAAGTGTCAAGGCGGCTCAGCTCAGCGGCAGACCCTCCCGCGCATCCTCGATCAGCCCATGCAACACGGACGGCGTCACCGGCAGATGGGTAATGTGGATATCGAGCGGGCGCAGCGCATCCTCGATGGCCGAGACCAATGTCGCGGGCGCGCCAATCGTGCCGCTTTCGGCCGCACCTTTGACGCCGAGGGGATTGAGCGGCGTCGGCGATTCGAGGTGATGGATTTCGATATGCGGGACGACATCTGCCGTTGGCAGCAGGTAATCGGCAAGCGTGACGCTTAGCGGCTGGCCCTCGCGGTCATAGCGCATCCATTCGAACAGGGTCATGCCGATGCCATGGGCCACGCCGCCCATGATCTGCCCTTCGACCATCATCGGATTGATCATCCGGCCGCAATCGTGAACGACCACATAGCGCAGGATCGTCACACCGCCGGTGTCGGGATCGACCTCGACTTCGGCAAGGTGGCACCCGTTGGTGTAGCTCAGCCCCGAAGTCATGAAATCGGAGGCTGCCGAGAGACCCGGCGGCAGATTGCCGGGCAGCGCGAAGCCCGGCGTGCCCGCAAGCGCGCGGGCAAGCTGCGTCAGACTGCGGCCGTGCCCGGGTACGCCCTTGAGCTCGACCACGCCCTCGCGGATGACGAGATCTTCGGGGGCGGCTTCGAGCAGGGCTGCGGCCGCCGCCTTGGCTTTTTCCGCCAGCAGGGTCGCTGCCGCATAGGCCGCATTGCCGGCCGTCACCGCCTGGCGGCTGGCATAAGCGCCAAGCCCGGCGGGTGTGGCCGACGTGTCGCCGACAACAACATGGATGGCCTCGGGCGCGAGCCCCAGCACATCGGCGACAATCTGCGCCAGCATGGTCTTGACGCCCTGCCCCTGCGCGGTCGCGCCGCTCGAGACAATCACCTGGCCCGACGGACCGATGCTGATGCCCACGCTCTCGAACGGGCCGCGGCCCGTGGCCTCGACATAATTGGTCAGGCCGAGGCCAATGAACCGCCCCTGCGCACGCGCTTGCGCCTGGCGCGCCGGGAAATCGCTCCAGCCGGCGGCGGCAAGGGCGCGGCGCTGACATTCGGGATAATCCCCGCTGTCATAGGTCATCATGCTGCCGTCGCGCTGCTTGACCGGAATCGTATAGGGCATCTGCTCCGGGCCGATCATGTTGCGGCGACGGATCTCATCGCGCGCAAGGCCCATCTGCGCCGCCATCCTGTCGAGCAGGCGCTCCATGACGAAGGTGCCCTGCGGGCGGCCAGCCCCGCGCGTGGGCGCGGCAGGCGTCTTGTTGGTGAGACACAGATCGATTGCAATGCGATAGGCCGGCAACACATAGGGGCCGATGAGATTGGTTGCGGCATTGAAGGGCAAGGCGATGCCATAGGGCGTGGCCGCGCCATGGTCGTAGCGCAAGGTCCCCCGGATCCCGCGCAGGCGACCGTCAGCTTCAAAAGCCGCCTCCACGCTCCAGACCTGTTCGCGCTCGCCGATGCTCGCGGTAAAGCTCTCGAACCGGTCCTCGACCCATTTGATCGGCCGCTTGAGCAGCAGGGCTGCGGCGGGCACGGCGAGTTCTTCGGGGTGGAACACCGCCTTGGTGCCAAAGCCCCCGCCGACATCGGGCGTCACCACCCGCACCTGACGCTCGGTGAGCCCCAGCGCTTCGACCAGCATCGCCTTGGCGCGATGCGGCATCTGGGTGGAATCCCAAACCGTCAGCTGATCGTTGAGCTCATCATAGCGGGCAACGACACCGCGCGGCTCCATCGGATGTCCGCCGCCCTTGTTCAGGCGAAACTGCTCGGCAACGACATGGGTCGCGCCTGCAAAGGCCCCCTCGACATCGCCATAATCGACCTTGGTGCTGGCCACGAGATTATCGGGACAGCTGAGCCGGGCCTTGGGCGAACCCGCAGCCAATCCCTCGACCGGGTCCACAACCACCGGCAGCGGCTCGATATCGAGCTCCACCAGGGCCGCCGCATCCTCGGCGATCCGGCGAGAGGTGGCGATGACCAAAGCAACTGGCTCGCCGACATAGCAAACTTCATCGATAGCAAGGCAGGGCGGATCGACATCAAACCGCAAGCCGCCGGCAGGCAGGGCAAGCGGAATGCAATCCTGTGTCAGGATGGCCCGCAGATCGGCAAAGACATAGACCGCATGAACGCCTGCCACCGCGCGCGCGGCCGTGCAGTCGATGCTACGGATCAACCCATGCGCCCGAGGGCTGCGCACAAAGGCCGCCTCCGCGAGCTCGGGCATGCTGATGTCATCAAGGAAGCGCGCGCGGCCGCGCAAAAGCACGTCATCTTCGACGCGCGCCGCACTTTTCCCGATCCAGCCCGTGCCGATTACGCCCACGCCAAACTGCGACTCTGTCATCAATGCTGACCGTTCTTCATTCGACACAAGCGGTCGCATCGCGTGTTACTTGAGAAGCGAAGCGTCGAAAGCTTGCGTCAGAGTAACGGGCTTCAACGTATCGTCGGTCGAAAGGACAATCTTGTTCAGATTGTCGATCGAGGCGGCGCTGACAATGCCGCCCCTGGGCGTGCGCTCGACCGCACTTTTTGCGACCTGCGCCACCAGCTCGGGCGTGAAGCTCGGAAACATTTTCGCCAATTGCTGCTTGGCCAATTCCGGGTCTTTGGCCAGCGCATCGATGGCTTTGGCAACCGCGCGGGCAAAGCCCTTGGCGGCTTTGGGATCGTCCTTAACGAAACTCTCGAGCGAGAGCGCGGCAAAGGAAGGATAGGGAAGCTCGCGATAATCGGTGATGATCTTATATGCGCCCTGCTTCTGGAACATGTTCGCCATGTCGGTGAGGATGACGAGGCCAGCCGCAACGCGGTCGCTGTCGATCGCCGCCTGCATGGTCGCGCCGCCGCCCGCACCGGTGATTTCAAAATCACGATCGGGATTGAGGCCGATCTCCTTCATCGAAAAACGGATCGTATTGTCAGTGAGGCTGCCCGGCGAGGTAATGGCCACACGCTTGCCCTTCAGGCTCGCCAAATCGGTGTAGGGCGAACCCGCCTTTGCAACGAGCGCATAGGAATGAAACGTGTCGAGCCCGACGAGAATGACGGCAGGCATGTTGCGCGCACGCAGGCGGATGATGTGATCGGCCGCGCAGAAGCAGATGTCGATGCTCTTGGCCGCCAGCGCCTGCACGGCCGGACCGCCACCCTTGAAATCCACGAGTTCGAGGCTGATGCCTTCCTTCTCGAAATATCCGAGATCGCGTGCTGTGTAGACCGGCAGCAGAGCCTCGTTGAAAGCAGCAACGCCGCCTGTGACCTTGGTTTGCGCCCAAGCCGGAAAAGTGGCGAGAGCCATGGCAGAAACAGCGGCCAATGTAGAAATCATGCGCGTGCGGCTGGCTGTCATGGCTGGTCCTCTTTTTCGTCACACCCGGGCTGGACTGCGCCAAGTCCGGTCAAATCAACATCAAGGCTCGGTCTAATGATTGCGCCCCTTGGGCGCTGGCGCAAGTCTTCGGCCAAACGACGAGGGCCAAGAAGTCACGGCCGCGCCGCCATCAAAAACGCCCCGCGCTTGTCAGCTGCGGGGCGTCGTCGATCCTCAATTGAGGTTTGGCACCAGCTTCTTTACCGCCTCGATCAGCTCGGGCGACGTGCGATAGAGCTGCGCGGTGATGCGTTCGAGATCGGCCGGTGGCCGCCAGGACATGTCGACCTGCGACTTTTCAGCCTCGGCAATCAGCTCGGGGTCAGCCACGGCATCGGCAACGGCCTTGCGCATGGTTTCGACACGCGTGGGTGCAACCTCGGGGGGCAGCACATAGGGGCGGCCGAATTCCGTGCTCGAAAAGACAAAGCGCATGAACTGGCGCTGCTCTTCGGTCGTCGCAAAATCATAGATCGAGGGCGCGTCTGGAATTTCGGACATTTTGGCTTCTTCGGCGCGGAACAGGATGCGCAGCTTGCCATCCTGGAAGGCCTGTGCGCTGCCCCTGAATTGACCATAGGATGCGCAGACGCCCTCAACCTCGTTGCGCTCGATCGCGAGCACAATGTCAGCCGTCCCCTTGTAGCCTTCGATCAGTTTGAATTTCGCACCCAGCACGTGGTTGAAGATCGTGGGCAGAATGTTGGTCGAGTTTCCCGCCCCGTTGCTGCCAACGATGAGCTCCTTGGTGAAAATATCGGCTGCCGTCCTGGTCGGGGCCTTTTCACCCACCACGCAGACACGGCCCGGGAAGGACGTGCCGCCGAGCCAGATCAGGCGACGCGGATCGGCCACGAGATTGGGATGACCAAGCAGGGCTTGATTGACGAGGTTGCGCGTGATCGCGCCGATCACCGTGCCATCGCGGGGCGCTTGCGTATAAATATAATTCGCCGCCACGATGCTGGCCGCCTGCGGCATATTCTGAACGATCACCGCCGGCGCGCCGGGGATATGGCGCACCAGATGACGGGCAAGAAGCCGCGCGCCAACGTCATATTCATTGCCTGCGGAAAAGCCGACGATCAACCGAACCTGCTTGTTCTTGAAGAAGTCAGCCTCGGACTGAGCAAATGCGCCTTGCCCAACCAGCAGAAGCGGCATCAGGAGGACGGCGAGGCGAGCGCATAACCGATTGAATCTCATTTATTTTCTTTCTTCATTGTCGAGGCGGCGCACCAGGTGCGAATGACTCCGCGGCTGAGTCTGGCGCTCCCGGCGGCTTCATGCAAGACCGCACCGGGGCCGTCATGAATGCGCACATGCCCCCATATCCAGCAAAGCTGCACAGGATGTAAACCCGCATGGCCTCAGGGCGGGCCCGGGCCTTGGCAACAACCGCAAGGCAGCCAATGGGATAGCGGCGCGCAAAGTATGCCCGCGAGGATCTAGAACGGCGCCATCATCGTCCCGCGCAGGCCGTTGGACTGGTGTCCACTGAAGGAGGCGTTGTTGGTATATTCGACTTGTCCGGTTGGCCCTGCGGGGGTTGCCAGGCGCAGGCCGAGCGCTGTTGCGAGCGTGTTCTGGCCAGACCCGGTGACGGACAGGGCGTAGCTTGCACTCGGGTCTGCGGCATAGGACAGGGTTTGCGTGACAGGGCCTGACAATCCGTGGCGGAACTGCACGCGAGCGGTGGGCGAGAGCGTGCCCCAGGGTGTTGCGATGTCATATTGCGCGCGCAAGCCCAGGATCAGCCCCTGCCCCGTGATCGAGGTCGCGGCATAGCTCAAGATCCAGTCAGCAGCGCCTGATTCCGTATAGGCGTCCAATGTGCCGGCGATCATATCGAGCCCGCCATAGGGCGCATATTTGAAGGCGCCGTTGCGCTGCTCGTAGCTGGCCAGCAGCGAGCCAAACAGGACCGAGCCCGACCGCGCGCCCGTGATCGTAGATCCCGCATTGGCGTCCAGACGACTGCTGGAGAAGCTCAGGCGGCCATAGCCGATCAGCCCGTCGATGAAGATGTTCTGCGTGGCCTGGAAGGAGGCATAAGCCGTGCCGGTGACCGAATGTCCGTTGTTGCTGGCGCTGTCATTGTTGATCTTGGTGCGGTCCGACGACAGGCTGACGGCAAACCCCGCCTTGAGGTTGTCGCGCAGGCGGGTGTCGAGACCCGCCGTCACACCGGCAATGGTGAAGCGGTTCTGGCTGATCTGGCCGGTATAGGACTGGCCGCCGATGATGATCGAGCCGGCCGTCCAGGCGCTGTAATCTTGCCAATTGGCCTTGCCACTGGCCGGCGCACCAAAGGGTGCGGGCGCCAGTTCCTTGCCGTTCAACATGCGCTGGAAGGGATCGGGCGTCGCGGGATTGCGCAAGGAGCCATAGGCGAGAAGGTTTCGTTCCATCGCGACCCGCTCTTCGAGCGCGCTGGCCTGGCGCTCGCGCACGCTCACGCTCAGGCCATTGGTGAAGGCGGGCACATCCTCGCCATGGAGCGTTTCGAGGCGCTGCTGGACCGAGGTGGTCGCCTGCTGGGCGCTCGAGAGGACAGCGGCGACCTGTGACACGACAATGCCGCGCACATTGGCATCATCCGCCGGATTGGGGCGGGCAGGCGTCACGACGACCGGGGCGCTCGTGCTCGCACCAAAAACCGTATCGCCGGCATAAAGCGCGCTCAGACTATGCGCGCTCACGGACAAGGATCCGGTGGTGAAGGTCGCCGTGCCATTGCTCAGCGTGCTCGTTCCCAGAATGCTCGCGCCATCCTTGAAGGTCACGACGCCCGTCGCATTGGCGGGGGTGACATTGGCGGTCAGGAGGTAGCTGCGGCTCGCTGCCGGGCCGCTCGGCGTGGCGCTCAGCACGAGACTGCTCGAGGCCGCCGAGACGGCGAGACTGAAGGTCGCACGCGCCGTGGCGCTGCCCGAATCCACGATGGTGACCGTATAGGTCGTCGCCGCGCTGATGCGGGTGGGCGTGCCGGTCAGCATGCCTGTGGCCGCCGACAAGGTGAGCCCGGCGGGCAAGGCCGGCGACACGCTGTAGGTCAGGGCGCCGTTGCCCCCCGCCCCTGTCACGGGGGTAAAGGCGGCTGCGGGGCTGTTGGCGGTGAGCGTGCGGGATGCAACGGCCTGGGTGGCGGTGAGCGCGCTGGTCACGCCCAGGCTGAACGAGGCCGTGGCCGCCGCGCCGTCGGCATCCGTGATCATCACGGTATAGGCGGCGGCCTGGCTTGCCAGCGTCGGTGTGCCGGTGATCGCCCCTGTTGTCGTCGACAGGGTGAGCCCCGCGGGCAAGGCCGGCAGGACGCTATAGGCGAGCGCCCCCACCCCGCCTGCGCCGGTCACGGGAATGAAGGCGGTCGCGGCCAGATTCTGGGTGAGCGTGCGGGCGGGGATCGCCTGCGCTGCCGTCAGGACCGCCGTATAGGCAAAGGCCGCGTTGGGCGCATTTGCGCCGCCCACCGTCGTCACCACCACGCTGGCCGCGCCAGCTGGGCGCGCCGGCGTTGTCGCGGTGATCGTATTGGCATCGATGACGGTGACATTGGAGGCCGCCACGCCCCCGATGGTGACGCCGGTGGCCCCCAGAAAATGGGTTCCGGTGAGCGTGACAGGCGTCCCGCCCGCGGCGGTGCCCGTTGCCGGGCTGATGGTGATCAGGCTGGGCGCTCCGCTGATCGCAAGCGTGTAGGACGTATCGAGGGTCGAGCGCGTCGGGGACGAGCTGTCGGTCGTCGTGATGGTGAAGGCATATTGGCCCGCGCGCGTCGCAACCCCGCTGAGGCTGTTGGCGGCCAGCGTCAGACCGGGCGGCAGGGACGAGCCCGCCGCCAGAGCGCTTGCATAAGGCGCAGCCCCGCCCGCGGCGCTCAGCGGCTGGGAATAGGGCGTTCCCACAGCGCCCGCCATCAAGGCTCCGGCCGACGGGTTGGCCACCAGAACAGGCTGCGTATAGGTGAAGGCCACGGCCTCGGCGCTGGCCCCGCCCCCGGTTTGCACCACGATCCTGGCAGAACCCACCGCGCCCGCCGGAACAATGGCGGAGAGGGACGTCGCGCTGAGCACGCTCACGCCGGTGGCAGGCACGCCACCTATGGTGAGGCCGGTAACGCCAAGCAGATTTGTGCCCGTGATCGTGACCTGCGTTCCGCCCGTTGCCGGACCGACCGAGGGCGTCACGGCGGCCAGCGTCGGCGCGCCTGCGATGGTGAGCGTATAGGGACTGGGAATGCTGATCGGCGGCGTCGTGCTGTCGAGCGTTGCAATCGTGAACGTATAGAGCCCCGCGGTCGTCGGCGTGCCGCTGAGGACATTATTGGCCAAAGTCATGCCGGGCGGCAGGACGCCCGCTGTCAGGCTTGTGCGATAGGGGGCCGTGCCGCCCGTCGCCACAAGAGTCTGGAGGTAAGACACGCCGATCGCGCCCGCCGTCAGCGGGCCGGCAGGCGGGTTGGGCGTCGGCGTCGGGACAATGAAGGTGAAGAGCGCGTTGGCAGAGCTCGCGCCCCCGCCCGTGGTGACAACAACGCTGGCAGAGCCTGCGACGCCGGTGGGCACGGTCGCGGTGATCGAACCGGCCGTATTGACCACCACATTGGTCGCCGCAGTGCCCCCGATGGTGACGCTTGTCGCGCCGAGGAAGTGCGCGCCGGAGATGGTGATCGTTGCGCCGCCATAGGTGAAGTCGGAGGCCGGGGACACGGCGGTGACGCTCGGGGCGCCCGCAATGGCCAGCGTATAGGCTCTTGTCACCGAGACAGGTCCGCCAGGCGTCGTGTCGGTGGCGGTGATGCTGAAGGCCGCGGAGCCCGCCGTGGTCGGGGTTCCGCTCAGCGTGTTTCCGACAAGCGAGAGGCCCGCCGGCAACGCGCCCGAGGTGAGGCTCAGAGTATAGGGGCCGACGCCGCCGCTCGGGGTCAGGGTCTGCGCATAGGGGGCGCCGATTGTGCCCCCTGCAAGCGCGCCTGCGCCAGGCGTCAGGGCGACCGGCGGATTGACCAAGGCGGTAAAGCCCGAGGATGCGGCATAGCCGAGCGCGTCCGTGACGAGGATGGTGTAGGTCGTGCTGGCGGCCGGCGAGGTCGGGGTTCCAGACACCTCGCCCGTGCTCGGCGCAAGCGAGAGCCCGGCCGGCAGGCCGGCGGCCGAATAAGTGTAGGGCGCGCGCCCGCCCGAACCCGTCACGGGAACAAAGGGCGCCACATTCAGGCCCTGCGTCAGCGACACCGACGAGATCTGGGTGGCTGCGGCGACCGGCGACCAGATCGAGATCGCCGTCTTCTGTGACACTGCGGCATTGCCCGCGTCACGCACGAGGATTGTGTAGGTGCTGAAAACCGAGACCAGAGGCGTGCCGCTGATCACGCCTGTTTGCGGATCGATCGACAGGCCACTGGGCAAGGCTGTTGCGCCATAGGTCAGCGGCGCAACGCCATCGACGCCAAGGACGGGCGTAAACGGCGTGACGGGCTGATTTTGCTCGAGATAGTTGAAGGGCAGCGCGATTGTTGCGGTCAAGGACGCAGCATAGGCAAACAGCGTGTTGGCGCTGTTCTGGCCTGCGGCCGTCGTGACGACTACGCTTGCCGCGCCAGCGCTGCCGGCGGGCGTCGTGGCGCTCAGAACGGTATCGCTGACACGTGTGACATTGGTCGCGGCGACCCCGCCAATCGTCAGACCGGTGACGCCGGTGAAATTGCCGCCGGTGATCGTGACGGATGTTCCACCCGTCACCGACCCGATCGAGGGCGTAACGGCGCTGACCACGGGCGGAAGGAGCGGCGCTTCGACGCTCAGGCTGAAGGTCGAACTCGCTGTGGCATTATTGGCGTCGGTGACCGTGACACTATAGGTCGCAGCCGAACTCACCACCGTCGGCGTGCCGGTGATCGCGCCGGTTGACGACGACAGGCTCAGACCGGCGGGCAGGCTCGGCGACACGCTGTAAGCATAGGGGCTTGCCCCGCCCCCACCCGTCACGGGCGTGAAGGCAACAGCAGCCAGGTTCTGTGTCAGCGCCTTGGAGGC
>CANBNG010000007.1 GCA_947370975.1 Beijerinckiaceae bacterium | reverse complement strand
CGCAAGGACAAACCGCCGTCCACGTTTCTCTTTCTTCCGATTTAATTGTCAAACAGCGCAGTACTTAGGCAAGCAAGTTCGCAACAACATCTTCTGCCTGGCTTGTGGCCAGGTGGCCAAGGACCCGATAAAATCGAGAAGACCGAAGTCGCTGAATGATTGCCCCGGACCGAAGTCCGTGGGGCAACCTCGCCGCCGGTGTCGCTATATAGGTGGCCAGAGCTCATCCTGTCAACACGGGTTTCGTAAAAAGTTCATATGAATTTTGCAGCGCGTCATTCTTCCCCTGCTGACATGTGGAAAAGACTTCGTGCTTCCCCTGCGCAATCGTGGGCATCCGCAGCCTCGTTATAAGAGATGCCGTAATTGAGCCACCTTCACCCGGCTCTTTGCACCCCTCGCCCCTGTTGGCATCGTCCTGCGCGCGATTGACGCGACTGACCTGCATCGGCATGGTCGAACTTGCTTCGCACGTGTGTCGAGGTTGCCAGAGATCATCAACTTCCCCCGGAGGGCCCACGCGCCCACCGCCTCGCAGAACGGGTTCACGGATAACTTATGGCGGTTCGCCGGTATCAATTCGATCGCAGCCGCGAAAGGCGCACCGAGGTTCCCGACCTCGGTATGGCGGCGCCTATCGAAGCCGATGGCGAAGAGCATAGTGCGCTTGAGCGCCGTCGCGTGTCTCTGCGCTGGCTGCTTGGCACCGTCCTGACCGGTCTCGCCGGAACGAGCCTGATTGGCGCGGCCATTTACGCCGCCTTCGACCGTGAATCCAATTTCGCCGAGGCTCCCGTTGCAGCCAGTTCGCGCCGCGATACGCCTACAGGCGACTTCGTGAACCCCGGCAAGGGCGACAGGCTGGTCAAGCCGGTCGACATTGCCGCCGGCAAGCAGACCTTCAAGACACCAACAACGATCAGCATCGGCGATCGCGAGGTCGTGCGCCTGCGCGGCTTCACGCGGGTCGCCACCAACCTGCTCGTGACCAGTGCTGGTTATGGCGATGAAGTGCCGACCTTCAATCCGCTGCGGTTGCTCTCGGATGCCCGCAATGCCGTCGATGCGACGGCAGCGCCCGAACCCGGCGCCCTGCGCGACGACGCCGAAATCGGCTTCACGACGCGCGACATTTCAGGGCTGGCCATGCCAGACGCAGGCCCTGGCCTCAACCTCGAAGAAATTCAGGCGCAGATTGCCGAGCATGTGCGCAATGCGGCCGCTGCGGCCGGACAACGCCCGCTTGCCTTGCCCCCGCAGCTCCTTCTCATGCGCACGAGCCGCGCCAGCCTCGATCCGGCCGGCGGCCTTGGCTATGCCAGCGCCAACAGTCCCATGCTTGCGCCCTTCTCCTCGATTGAAGTGCGCATGGTGCCCGAGAATGTCACCGACATTCCCCGCTCGCCCCCCTCGACACAGGGCCAGAATGACGAGCGGCTGGTTCTCGTGCGCAAAGGCGAGGCGCTTGAGGAGACCCTGCGCACGGCCGGCGTCCTGCGCGACCAGATCCCGCGCATTGCCGCAGCCCTTGGCTCGAGCGGTCGGGGCCTGACCGAAGGCCAGAAGATCAAGATCCTGTTTGACGATCTCGACGGCACAGGCCGCATGGGCCAGGTCGCCCGCCTTTCTGTCTATATAGATGAGACGCCGGACACGACCATCGCGGCCAATGATGCCAATGCTTATGTGACGGTCGCGCGGCTCGATGAGGCCGGCAAGCCCGCAAAGCAAAAGACCGCCACGGAAGACGATGACGAGGAGGAGGACGACAACGCCGGTGGCATGCGTCTCTATGATTCTCTCTACGAGACGGCCCTGAAACAGGACATGCCCAAGCCCGTGATAGGCGACCTCGTGCGTGTTTTCGCCAATGATGTCGATTTCCAGCGGCCGGTGAGCGCGGGCGATTCCTTCGAGGCCTTCTACGAGGACAATGACGAGGCCGACGCGCGCAACGAATTGCTCTATGCCACGATCACGACGCGCAACGAGACTTTTCGCTATTACCGCTTCCAGGCCCCCGATGACGGCTCGCTCGATTATTATGACGAGAACGGTCGCTCCACCCGGAAATTCCTGATCCGCAAGCCGATTGCCTCTGGCGAACAACGCTCAGCCTTCGGCATGCGCCGCCACCCGATCCTGCGCTATACGCGCATGCACACGGGCGTCGACTGGGCCGCGCCCATGGGGACGCCAATCTTTGCCGCCGGCAATGGCACTGTCATCAAGGCCGCGCGCGAATCTGGCTATGGCAATCGCGTCGAGGTTCAGCATCCCAATGGCTATGTGACGACCTACAACCATCTCTCGGGCTTTGCGCGCGGGATGAGCGAAGGCGTGCGCGTACGTCAGGGTCAGGTGGTCGGCTTCCTCGGCATGACGGGCCTGGCGACAGGCCCTCATCTCCATTACGAAGTGATCGTCAACGGCCATTTCGTCGATCCGCTGCGGGTGAAGCTCGCCCGCACGCGTGAGCTCGACACGCGCATGCTGGCGATTTTCAAGCGCGAGCGCGATCGCATCGAACAGCTGATCGCCAAAGCGCCCAATGCGACCCGCGTCGCCGCGCGTCAGGACACGAGGACCGGCGTGCCGCGTTGAACGACCTTCTGGCGATCAACATTCCGGTCTTTGCCCTCATCGCACTGGGCTTTGCCTGTGCGCATTTCGGTCTGCTCGACAAGCGTGCGGGCGATGGCCTGTCCGAATTCGTCTTCATCCTCGCCACGCCCGCCCTCGTGCTGCGCACGATGATGGGCGCGGCCCTGCCCGAAACCCAGCCCTGGGGCTATTGGGCGGCTTATTTCCTGGGTGTGGCTGTCGTCTGGGCCATTGCCATGGGTCTGGCGCGCTTTATCCATGGCAAGGGCTATCACGAGAGCGTTGTCGCGGGCTTTGCTGCGGGCCAGGCCAACACGGTGCTGGTCGGCATTCCGGTGATCCTGAAATCCTTCGGCGAGGCGGGCGCCGTGCCGCTCTTCCTGCTGATTGCCGTGCATCTGCCTGTCACCATGACATCGGCCACCTTGCTGTTTGAAGGCGCCAAGGGCGTGCATTGGGCGCAGATGGCGCGCCGCCTTGCGCTCCACCCGATTCTGCTTGCGCTCTTTGCCGGCATTTCGGCCCGTGCGCTCGGCCTGACGCCGGCAGGCCCCATCAAGCTCGTGCTCGATGGCTTGTCGGGCGCGGCCGTGCCCTGCGCGCTTGTCGCCATGGGCCTGGCGCTCCAGCATCATGGCATCAAGGCCGGATGGAGCCAGACGGGGGGCGTTGTGGCGTTGAAACTCATTGCGCATCCAGCCATCGTCTATGTGCTTGCCTTCCATGTCTTCGACATGCCCAAGGTCTGGGCCGGCGTTGCCACTTTGTTTGCCGCCATGCCGAGTGGCATCAACGCCTTTCTGTTTGCCGCGCGCTACCAGACGGGCGAGGCCATTGCCTCGAGCGCCATTGCTGTCTCCACAGCGCTTGCCCTCTTCAGCACCTTGTTCTGGCTCTGGATGCTGGGCATCGGCGCATGAATGGGGCCGAGGCTGTTCCGAGCGGCATTGTCCGTGGCACGCCAGCCTTTCGGCGGGCGAGCCTCGCGCTGTTTCTGGCGGGCTTTTCGACCTTCTCGCTGCTTTATTGCGTGCAGCCGCTACTGCCCCTCTTTGTCGAAGAATTCCTTGTAACACCGGCCCAAAGCGCATTGCCCCTGTCGCTGGCAACCGCCCTGCTCGCTTTCGCCATTCTCTGCGCCGCCGTGGTTTCGGAAGGGCTCGGGCGACGCGGCCTGATGTTTGTATCGATAACGCTTGCCGCCACGATGACCGTCGCCGCCGCTGCCGCGCCCGACTGGGCCATGCTGCTCTGGCTTCGCGCGGCCACAGGCTTTGTGCTGGGTGGTGTGCCCGCAGTCGCCATGACCTGGCTTGCGGAAGAGCTCGATTCCCGGAGTGCTGCTTTCACCATGGGGCTCTATGTCGGGGGCACCGCCTTTGGCGGCATGGCCGGGCGGGTGGGCGCCGGCATCATGGCGCAATATCTGGGCTGGCGCTGGTCCATGGGCGTGACAGGATGCATTGGCCTTGTCGCCGCCGTCGGCTTCATCGCACTCCTGCCGGCCTCGCGCCATTTCACACGCCGACGGCAGTTCGATCCCATCTATCACCTGCGCGCCTGGCGCGATCATCTTTCGGGCGGCGGCTTGCCACTGATTTTCGCCATCGCCTTCCTGACGATGGGCGCGTTCATCACCCTGTTCAATTATGCCGGGTTCCGGCTGCGGGCCGCCCCTTATGGGCTCGACCAGACCGAGATCGGCCTCATCTTTCTCGCCTATCTGTTTGGCATTGCCTCGTCGGGCTTTGCCGGCAGCCTGAGCGAAAAATTCGGCCGCCGCCTTGTTCTGCCCGGGGGGCTGATCGTGATGGCTTGCGGCATCGGCCTGACCATGGCGAGCTCCTTGCCACTGATCATCCTGGGCATTGTCATTATCGTAATGGGGTTTTTCTTTACGCATTCGGTGGCGAGCGCGGGCGTCGGCCTGCTGGCCAAACATGCCCGGGGACATGCGTCCTCGCTCTATCATCTGGCCTATTATGGCGGCTCGAGCCTGGCGGGCTGGATGGGGGGCTGGTTCTGGGCCTGGCAGGGCTGGAGCGCTGTGGCGGGATTTACCCTGCTGATGCTCGTCCTCGCACTGGCAGCCGCCCTGCAGCTGAACAGGATTACCCGGCGGGAAATCCAAGGCGACGGCGCACATCCTGTGGCGTGACGCCTTCGGCGCGCAAGGCGCGGAGCGATTTGGCGTGCGTGCTTTTCGACAATTTCTGCCCCGCCGCGTCGCGCAGCAGATCGTGGTGGTGATAGCGCGGAGCCGGCAGATCGAGCAGCGCCTGCAACAGACGGTGCAGGCTGGTGGCGTCAAACAGATCCTTGCCGCGCACCACATCGGTCACGCCTTGGCGCGCATCGTCAATGACGACACTGATATGATAGCTCGTCGGAATGTCCTTGCGCGCCAGCACGGCGTCGCCCCAGAGCATGGGTTCGGCGCGCACGTCACGCCCTTCCTCGCCCTCACCGAATTCATGCCAGCCCAGCAACATGCCGGCTTCCGCCACGGCCTGCGTCATGTCGAGGCGCAAGGCCGCGTGCTGACCCGCCGCCAGCCGTCGCTCGCGCTCGCTTTGGGACAGATGACGGCAGGTGCCCGGATAGATCGGCCCGCCATCGGGATCGCGTGGCCATTCGGGCATGCCGCTCACGACGCGTGAAATCTCCAGCCGCGAGCAGAAGCAGGGATAAAGGAGGCTGCGGTCGCGCAGATCTTCCACCGCCGAGGCATAGGCGGAAAAATGCTCCGACTGGCGCAGCACCGGTTCCTCCCAGCTGATGCCGAGCCAAGCAAGATCCTCAAAAATAGCGGCCTCATATTCGGGACGGCAGCGATCGACATCAATGTCTTCCAGCCGCAACAGGAAATGGCCGTCGTGCCGACGCGCCATTTCGAAATTGCGCAGCGCCGAATAGGCGTGGCCAATGTGCAGATAGCCATTGGGCGAAGGCGCGAAGCGAAAGACCGGGCGCAGATCCCGGCTCATACTCTGCCCTGTCGCCGACGCGGGCGTGGAGGAAGCGGACGTCATCATGGAGGCTTCTGGAATTCCTTGAGCGGCGCGATGGCATGCCAACATATTGATTATATCTAATCACCCCGCTGCACCTTTCGTAGCGTGGCCATGGAAAAAAAGCGGGCCGCGGCGCAGGCTTGACGGACTGGCGCAAAAGCGCAAACCCTGCACGACATTTCCGGCTCTGCGCCAAGGAGACCTCATGGCCACCACGATCGACGGACCGCGCCTGCCCCCGCGCGGCGGCCCCGCAAAGCAACTCGTTGTTTTTCTTCATGGATATGGCGCGGACGGGCAAGATCTGATCGACATTGCACAGCAATGGGAACCCCTGCTGCCGCAGACGGCCTTCGTCTCGCCCCATGCGCCCGACCGTTGCGCCATGTCTGCGCATGGGCGGCAATGGTTTCCCCTCACCATGCGCGACCCCGACGAGCGCTGGCGCGGCGTGACGGGCGCGCAGCCCGCACTCGATGCCTTTCTCGATGCCGAGCTTGCGCGCCACGGGCTTGATGACAGCCGTCTCGCGCTGGTGGGCTTCAGCCAGGGCACGATGATGGCGCTCCACACCGGCTTGCGCCGCAAGGGCGCGCCGGCCGCCATTCTGGGCTATTCGGGCATTCTGGTTGGCCCCGAACATCTGGCAGCCCAAGCCACGGCCCGCTCGCCCAAGGGCGCGCCGCCACCGATCCTGCTGGTTCATGGCGACCGGGACGAGGTGATCCCGCCCGATGCTCTTTTCATGTCGGCGGAGGCTTTCGGGGCGGCGGACATTCCCTGCCAATGGCATGTGTCGGCTGGCATTGGCCACGGCATCGATGGAGGGGGCCTGATGCACGGCGGCCTGTTTCTGGCCCATGCCTTCGGGCTGAAAATCCCGCCGCGCTGAGGCGACCTCACCCCTCCCGCGACATGTTCAGACCGGAGACATGGGCGGGATGGGGCCTGGCGCGAGTGCGCCTTCAAACTGGGGCAGGCGCGCACGGGCGCGCCGCGCGGCAATGGGGCGGTAGAGCTGTTTGGTCGCCTCGACCACATGCAGGCCAGCCCCCGGCAGGCCGAGCCGCGAGCCAATGGCCTCGAAGGCCGGCGCGGCGCTCAGCAGATAGGGCCGTTCGAAAGGCGGCACATAGAGCGCTTCGGCCCAATGGACGGGCGAAAACAGCGTATCGCGCAGCAATTCGCGCAATTGGCTTTTGGAAAAGGGCTGCCCCTGCCCGAAGGGCGTCGTGTCGACGCGCGCCCAGAGGCCACGCCTGTTTGGCGCGACAACGATCATCCGCCCGCCCGGCGTGAGGATGCGCCAGATTTCGGCGAGCACATCGCGGGGATGCTCCAGCGTCTCCAGAGCATGGACGACGAGCACGCGGTCCATGCAGGAATCGGGCAGCGGCATCATGGTCGATTCCACCAATGCAGAGGCCGAGCGGCCGTGCCCTGGCCAATTCACCACGCCCTGCTCTGCCGGCATGAAGGCCAGCACCCGGACGGCCTCGTCCCGCAGGGGGCCGAGATAGGGCGTGGCATAGCCGACCCCCATAACCGACAGGCCGACGCAATTCGACCAGCGCTCGCGCATGATCTGCCACACCAGCCGCCGGGCGACATTGCCGAGCGGGGTTGCATAGAAAGAGCGGAGATCCACGACATCGAGCGCCATGCGCCCTATGTGCCATGATCGGGCCATCGACGGAAAGCCCCGGCTCGATTGACCGGCCCCCGTCGCTTGGCTAGCGTCGCGCGCTTCCTGGGAGATGACGAACATGCCCGCCGAAATTCATCAATTCCTGTGCCGGACCGACAATTTCGGGGTTCTCGTCCACGATCCCGCCTCAGGCGCGACCGCGACCATCGATGCGCCCGACGCCGCCCCCGTTCTGGCTGCGCTTGCGCACAAGGGCTGGACGCTCACCGATATTCTCGTGACCCATCGGCATGGCGACCATATCGACGGCATACCCGAACTGCGTCAGCATTTTCCAAAGGCCAGGGTCGTCATTCCGGAAAAGGAAGCCGCCGCGATCGTGCCGGTGACGGGCGCGCCCGACCGCTTCGTGCACGAGGGCGATGTCGTGACGGTCGGCGCGCTCAAGGCCGTGGTCATCGAAACGCCGGGCCACACGCTTGGCCACATCGTCTATCATTTTGCCGACGAGGCCCTGCTTTTTGCCGGCGACACCTTGTTCTCGCTGGGTTGCGGGCGGGTGTTTGAAACCTCGATGCAGGTGATGCATGACTCGCTCCAGCGCCTGGCGGCTTTGCCCGGTACGACGCAGGTCTATTGCGGGCATGAATATACGCAGGCCAATGGGCACTTTGCCGCGACGGTCGATCCCCAGAACGCCGCCCTGCAGGACCGCCTGCGCGAGGTCGCGGAGCTGCGCGCGCAGAATGCCTTTACCCTGCCCACGACCATGGCCCGTGAATGTGCGACAAATCCCTTCCTGCGCGCCAAGGATGCAGGCGTACAGCAGGCGCTTGGCATGACGGGCGCTGATCCCGCAGATGTTTTCGCACAATTGCGCGAACGCAAGAACAAGGCTTGAGACAGTGACATCTCTCTATCAGCATGACGGCATGACGGCGCCCGACATCATCCGCCGCCTCGATCTGCAGCCCCATCCCGAAGGCGGTTATTACCGCGAGACCTTTCGCGACACGCAAACCGATGCGCAGGGCCGCGCGGCCTCATCGCTGATCTATTTCCTGCTCGGCGCGGGAGATGTTTCAGAATGGCATCGCGTGGATGCGACCGAGGTCTGGCATTTCTATGCCGGCGCGCCGCTGGTGATCACGCAATCGACCAATGGGCACGATGCAAGCGCGGCGCATCTGGGCCCCGATGTGCTGGCCGGCCAACGCCCGCAGATCGTCGTGCCCGCCAATCATTGGCAGACGGCAACAAGCCTTGGGGCATGGACGCTGGTGGGCTGCACCGTTGCGCCCGCCTTCGATTTTGCCGGGTTTGAACTGGCAGCCCCTGGCTGGCGGCCGACGCCGCGCAACTGACCAAGCCTGCAGGCGCAAGGTCACGCCGCTGCCACGTGCGGCAGCGGCCTTGAGCACGTGCGTATCAGGCCTTCTTGGCCAGGCCTTCGATCTGGGCCTGCATGTCCGAGAGCTGCTTCTTGAGGGCGTCGATGTCGGGCATCGGTTTGCTCTCGGGCTTGTTCTCGGCAGTCTCTGCGGCCGGGGCGGTCTTGCCGGTGGCGGCCACGAAAGGGTTGAACAGCCCAAGCGCCTGGCTGAACATAGCCATATTGTTGCGGGCCTGTTCTTCCAGCGCGCCGAAAATCTGCGTGCCCGGCAATTCCTTGCCGCCCATCGCCGACTGTATCTGGTCGCGAAACTTCTGCTGATGACTGGTCAGATTGCCGATCGAATATTCGAGATAGCTCGGCACGAGCATCTGCATGCTGTCGCCGTAGAAGCGGATCAGCTGGCGCAGGAAGGTGATGGGCAAGAGGCTCTGCCCGTCCTTGCCTTCCTGATCGAAAATGATCTGCGCAAGCACAGGGCGAGTAATATCCTCGCCTGACTTTGCGTCAAAGACCACGAAATCCTCGCCTTTCTTGACCATCAGGGCCAGATCTTCGAGGGTTACGTAGGTGCTGGTTCCGGTATTGTATAAACGCCGGTTGGCATATTTCTTGATCGTTATCGGGGCTTTTTCAGTTGCCATGTGCATGTGTCGCCGGCGGTAGCCTGACCTCCCTGCGCCCCGGAAACGGGGCAGTACCCGTCAGGACACCGTTACGATTTCACAATGCCGTGTCAGTTGAAAGTCTTTTCTGCCTAGAAGATGAACAGGCTTGGCTTGAATCTACACATTTGGTCGGCAGACCAATTGCTCATCAAAGGAGCATCGGCGGCGCTTGACCCGGACTTGGGCAAAGTGCTCTTCATGAGCAAGAATATATGAGGCGCCTGAAGACCGGCTGTTATGGCGGCAAGGCAATCGAAATCAAGGGAGCAAGCGCATGGCGTCGGATATTGTAATTGTAAGCGCCGCAAGGACGGCTGTGGGTGCGTTCAACGGCGCATTCGCCAATACGCTCGCCCATGATTTGGGCGCAGCAGCGATCAAGGCCGCGCTGGAGCGCGCAGGCGTCCCGGCGAGCGACGTTGACGAAGTCATCATGGGCCAGATCCTAACCGCCGGTCAGGGCCAGAATCCGGCCCGGCAGGCGGCCATGAAGGCCGGCATCCCCCAGGAAGCCACGGCCTGGCAGCTCAACCAGCTCTGCGGCTCGGGCCTGCGCGCAGTCGCGCTCGGCATGCAGCAGATCGTCAATGGCGATGCATCGGTGATCGTTGCGGGCGGACAGGAATCCATGTCCATGTCGCAGCATACGTCGCATATGCGCGCCGGCACCAAGATGGGTGACGTGAAATTCGTCGACACCATGCTCAAGGACGGCCTCTTCGACGCCTTCCATGGCTATCACATGGGCACGACGGCCGAGAACGTTGCCGCCAAATGGCAGATCAGCCGCGACGAGCAGGATCGCTTTGCGCTCGGTTCGCAGAACAAGGCCGAAGCCGCGATGAAAGCGGGCAAGTTCAAGGACGAGATCGTCCCCTTCACCGTCTCGACCCGCAAGGGCGACATCATCGTCTCCGACGATGAATATCCTCGTCACGGCACGACACTCGAGGCGCTCGCCAAGCTCAAGCCCGCCTTCTCCAAGGAAGGCACAGTCACGGCCGGCAATGCGTCGGGCATCAATGACGGCGCTGCCGCCATCGTGCTGATGAGCGCGGCCGAAGCCGCAAAGCGCGGCCTCACGCCGCTGGCGCGCATCGCCTCCTGGGCGACGGCGGGCGTCGATCCCTCCGTCATGGGCTCTGGCCCCATCCCGGCCTCGCGCAAGGCGCTCGAAAAGGCCGGCTGGAAGGTGCAGGATCTCGACCTCGTGGAAGCCAATGAGGCCTTCGCGGCGCAGGCGCTTGCCGTCAACAAGGACATGGGCTGGGATCCCTCCATCGTGAATGTCAACGGCGGCGCGATTGCCATCGGTCATCCGATCGGGGCTTCGGGCGCGCGCGTGTTCACGACGCTGCTCTATGAAATGCAGCGCCGCGACGCCAAGAAGGGCCTCGCCACGCTGTGCATCGGCGGCGGCATGGGCATCGCTCTCTGCGTCGAACGCTAAACACACAATCACGCGCGCATCGCGACGGACGTGGTGCGCGCGCTAATTTTTACGAAATTTATTGCCAGGCGACGGGCAACAATGCCCATCGCAGTCGGGGAAACGGCGGCCGCCCATGCGGACCGCAGGAAACAGGAGCGGAGCATGTCACGGGTTGCGGTCGTCACGGGTGGGACGCGGGGCATCGGCGCCGCAATTTCAAAGGCGCTGACAGCGGCAGGCTATAAGGTCGCCGCCAATTACGCCGGCAACGATGAGGCTGCGGCGCAGTTCAAGTCGGAGACGGGCATTGCCGTCTACAAATGGGATGTGTCGAGCTATGAGGCCTGCGCGGCGGGTCTTGCCAAGGTCGAAGCCGAGCTCGGCCCGGTCGAAATTCTGGTCAATAATGCGGGCATTACCCGCGACGGCTTCTTCCACAAGATGGCGCCCGAGCAGTGGGCCGCCGTCATCAACACCAATCTCAACTCGCTGTTCAACATGTGCCGCCCGGTCATTGAGGGCATGCGCAACCGTGGCTTTGGCCGCATCGTCTGCATCTCTTCGATCAACGGTCAGAAGGGTCAGGCCGGACAGTCGAATTATTCGGCCGCCAAGGCTGGCGAGATCGGCTTTGTGAAAGCGGTCGCGCAGGAAAACGCCAACAAGGGCATTACGGTCAACGCGATCTGCCCGGGCTATATCGGCACGGAAATGGTCCGCGCCATCGACCCCGACGTGCTCGCCAAGCGCATCATTCCCCAGATCCCCGTCGGGCGTCTGGGCGAGCCGGAAGAAATCGCGCGCGCGGTGCTGTTTCTGGCCGCCGATGAGGCAGGCTTTATCACCGGCTCGACGCTTTCGGCCAACGGCGGCCAATATATGGCCTGACCTGCACTCTGAATTGCGCTCATAATGGGCCGCGCATCGCAAGATGCGCGGCTTTTTTGATGCGGAGTTTTTCATGGGCGCCGGACGGATTTGGACCGTCAGGGCTGGCTCTTTTGGCCAGGCCGATCATATTTTTCTCGATCTCAACCAGATTGCGATCAGCTTTGCGGAGGGAGGCGGCGATGTCAGCGCCCTGCCTGCATCCCGCGGCGCGTTCAAACAGGCCGTGGGGCAAACCCTCGTGCCCTTGCGTCAGGGCGCGGTGCCAACTCAGGCTGGCCAGCTCTATCGCTTCGTGCATGAAATGCGCATCGGCGATTACGTCATCTATCCGCGCAAAAGCGACAGGACCCTGCGCTGGGGTGAAGTCACCGGCCCTTATCTGTTTGACCGCGACCGCTCCGCCGAATTTGCGCATCGGCGCTCGGTCGCCTGGCTCGGCAAGCTCAGCCGGGATGTCTTCTCGCAGGGCGCGCTCTATGAGATCGGCTCGATCCTGACCTTGTTCGAAGTCAAAAGCTTCGCCGATGAATTCCTGCGCAAATTTGCCGCCGCCTGCGGCGGGGGACAATTGATCGGCGATGACGACGACATCGAGGAGTCGGTCGCCCGCGACATTGCCGAGACGACGCGGGATTTCATCGCGCGCAAATTACGCACCGACCTGAAGGGCTATCCGATGGAGCCTTTCGTGGCCGATCTCTTCTGCGCCATGGGCTATCGCTCCCATGCCACGCGTGGCGTGCGGGACGATGGCATTGATGTCATCGCCCATCGCGACGAGCTCGGCATTGAGCCGCCAATCCTGAAGATCCAGGTCAAGGCGCAGGAGGGCAATATTGCCGCCGACGTGGTCAAGGCCTTCTACGCCATGGTGCATGATCGCGATGTCGGGATCTTCATCACGACGGGTGGCTATACGCAGGCGGCAACAGAATTCGCCCGCACCAAGGGCAACCTGAAGCTCGTCGATGGCGTCGCCTTCATCGATCTCATCCAGCGCCATTATGACCGGCTCGATCTGAAATACCGCCAGCAGATCCCCCTGCGCCGGGTGCTGGTGCCCGATCTCTCGGTGGTGGAGGATTGAGCGGCCCGCCCCACTCTTGACCTGCCAGCGCCTTTGCGCACAGGTGAACACAGTCTCCAGATCGCCCGACCCCGAGCCAAGCGCCATGCACAATGCCGACATAGATCCCGCCACTCTGGTGTGCGCGACACCAGCGCCCCGCCACACCACAGTCGGTGTGCGGATAGGCGCGGGCAAAGGCGCGGTGACGATGGGCGGGCACGCGCCGGTCGTCGTGCAATCCATGACCAATACGGACACGGCCGATATTGCCGCGACCACAGCCCAGGTGGCAGCCCTTGCGCGTGCGGGCTCTGAAATCGTGCGCATCACGGTTGATCGCGACGAGGCGGCTGCCGCCGTGCCCCACATCCGCGACGCGCTCGCGCGCCAGGGCGTGCATGTGCCCCTCGTCGGCGATTTCCATTACATCGGCCACAAGCTGCTGGCAGCCCATCCGGCCTGCGCCGAGGCGCTCGACAAATATCGCATCAACCCCGGCAATGTGGGCTTCAAGGACAAGAAGGACCGGCAATTTTCAGCCATCGTCGAGCAGGCGATCAAGCACGACAAGGCCGTGCGCATCGGCGCGAACTGGGGTTCGCTCGATCAGGAATTGCTTACAACCCTGATGGACGCCAATGCGCTCAGCGCGCGCCCGCTCGATGCGCGCGCCGTCACGCGCGAAGCAATGGTGCGCTCGGCGCTCTATTCAGCCGAACGCGCCGAGGAAATCGGGCTGCCGCGCAATCGCATCGTGCTGTCTGCCAAAGTCTCTGCCGTGCAGGATCTCATCGCCGTCTATCGCATGGTCGCAGCGCGCTCGGACTATGCAATTCACCTCGGCCTGACGGAAGCCGGCATGGGCTCGAAAGGTATCGTCGCATCGTCGGCCGCCATGGGCATCTTGTTGCAGGAAGGGATCGGCGACACGATCCGCGTCTCGCTCACACCCGAGCCCGGCGGTGACCGCACGCTGGAAGTCACTGTTGCGCAGGAGCTTCTGCAAACCATGGGCTTTCGCACCTTCGTGCCGCTCGTTGCCGCCTGCCCCGGCTGCGGGCGCACGACATCGACCGTGTTCCAGGAACTCGCGCGCGATATTCAGGCCTTCATTCGCGATGAAATGCCGGGCTGGCGTGCGCGCTATCCCGGCGTCGAAGCGCTCAATGTCGCGGTGATGGGCTGCATCGTGAATGGACCCGGCGAAAGCAAACATGCCGACATCGGCATCTCGCTGCCAGGCACCGGCGAGACGCCGGCAGCGCCCGTCTTCATCGACGGCGAAAAGGCGCTGACATTGCGGGGGCCGACGATTGCCTCGGACTTCAAGGAGCTGGTGATCGACTATATCGAGAAGCGTTACGGCGCAAAGGCTGCGGAATAAAATGAAAAGCATTCTAAGGATCGGCCTTGCCATATGCTTGCTCGCGGGCCAGCCGGCGACCGCTTTCGAGCTCGACATCGTGACGCACCGGCAGGTCAATGCCAGCAGGCTGCTCACGCCGCCGCCCCATTTGGATTCGGCCCAACAACAGCGCGAGATGCAAATTGTCGTCGCAGCGCAAAGGACGCGAAGCGCCGAGCAATCAGCCAAGGCGATTGCCGACAATGAGCTGTCGTTCTTCAGATTCGATGATGTGCTCGGACCTCGCTTCGAAGCTCGAGCGCTTCCATTGACGACGAAATTCTTCTCTAAGATCACGAAGCTGCAAAGTGCGATTCTTCGTCATGCAAAAAAGGACTGGAACCGTCCGCGCCCCTTCGAGACCAATGCCGATCTGAAACCGATCGGCGAAGTGCCGACAAGCAGATCCTATCCGAGCGGACATGCACATTTCGGTTTTCTGGCAGCCATCGTTCTTTCACAAATGGTGCCTGAAAAGGCGGCTGACATTGGCGCGCGTGGTCGTGAATATGGCAACAACCGCATCGTAGCCGGCGTGCATTATCCTTCCGATGTGGAAGCCGGCCAACAAGTTGCAACTGCAACAGCGGCTTTTCTTCTCGCCGACCCGACGTTCAGAAAAGACCTTGCCGCAGCAAGAACCGAACTTCGACGCAGGCTTGGCTATGCCGATTAAATCAACCCCGCCGCAATATTGATCGTCAGCGCGACGATGATCGTGTTGAAAAAGAACGACACGACGCCGTGCAACAGGGCGATGCGACGCATCAGGGGTGAGCAGACGGCAACTTCAGCCGTCTGGGTCGCAACCCCAATGATGAAGGAGAAATACACAAAGTCCGCATAGGAGGGCGTGGTCGTATCTGGAAAATCGAGCCCGCCGCGCAGCTTCTCCGGCAAACTTTCGCGCCGGCGCCGCTCGCCCGCATATTCATGCGCATAATGGAGCGCGAAGGTGAGGTGGATGAACGTCCATCCGGTGACGATGGTCGAGGCGGCAAGGGCGATATGGAGCGCCTTGAACATACCGGCCATGTCCTTGGTCGCGGCAAGCTGGGCGACGATCGCACCAACAGATGCAATCGCTGCGAAAATGGCGAAGGTGAGAATGACGAAGCGGCCTTCGTCCTGCGTCTGGGCGCGCTGGCGCAGCTTGGCGTGATCGTCGCGGATGATCATCGATGCCGTCAATGCGATATAGAAAATCACGCCGCCGTTCCATGCCATCAGCTCGCGCGTGATAAGCCGCCAGTCGGTTGGAAGGCAAAGGCCGATAAGCAGGCCGCCCAAGCCTGACATCACGAGGCGCGGGCGCATCGCGAAGGCACGCAGAACGCGGTTGCGCAAGATGCGCGCGTGCAGGCGCCGCAGATAGGTGCCCCGTTCACGACCGTGCGACGTGCTCATGATCTGCGTCCCGCAACAAAACGCGCGGCCTCGATCAGCGCATCTGCCCGCGTGCCGAAATCCAGCGATTGCAATTCCGCCACTGCATCCTCGATAAGGGCGTCGCGACGCTGCTCGGCGCCATCGAGACCCAGCATGGCGATCACTGTCGCCTTGTTGCGCTCCGCATCCTTGCCGGCGCGCTTGCCCAGCGTCGCCGCGTCGCTGCACGCATCCAGAAGATCATCGGCAATCTGGAACGCCTGGCCGATGAGCCGGCCAAAGCGCAGCAATGCCGCCATTTGGCGTGCATCGGCGCGCCCGAGCAATGCCCCCGCCTCAACGGCATGGGCGAGCAAGGCTCCGGTTTTCATGGCCTGCATTTCAAGCGTCTCCTCGAAAGACAGCTTGTGCTGCCGCCGCTCGGCCTCGAGATCGAGCGCCTGTCCGCCCGCCATGCCGCCAAGTCCCGACGCCAGAGCAAGCAGACGCACGAGTTCGACGCGCAGGGCCGGATCGTCATGGGTTGCCGGATCGGCCGCCACTTCGAACGCATAAGTGAGAAGGCAATCGCCCGCGAGAATGGCGGTCGCTTCGTCATAGGCCTTGTGCACGGTCGGGCGTCCGCGCCGCAAGTCATCGTCATCCATGGCGGGCAAGTCGTCATGCACCAGTGAATAGCAATGGACGAGCTCAACCGCGCAGGCCGCCCGCATGGCGACTTCTGGCGCAAGACCAAACAGCGCCGCCGTCTCGATGGTGAGGAACGGGCGCAGACGCTTGCCGCCACCCAGCGCAGCATGGCGCATGGCGGCCAGAAGCCGTGCGGGCCGGCGTGTCTCACCCTTGCGCGTCTGTGGCGACAGCAAGGATTCAAGCGCCGCTTCCACCTGGATCGCGGTTGCCGACAGCCTCTGCTCGAAATTCGCGCCCAAGGTCTTCTCCCGCACTGGAACCCTCCCCGATTGCCCCAAGGGCCGCGACCGGTCAAGGGAGAGCGTTCCCCATTTGGCATGCAGGGCCTAGACTTCCCGGCGGGTCAGGAGGGGCAGCATGACATCGGGAGGTTTGGGCCGCGCAACGCGCACAGGCTTGCGCTGGCTTCTTGCCCTCGTTGCCGGCGGTGTCGTGCTGCTGGCGCTGGTGAGCGTGCTCTACACGCTCGGGCGACCGGTCTCGACGCTCATGCTCGGGCGCTGGGCCACGCTGAAGCCCGTAGAGCGGCAGTGGACGCCATTGGCGACAATATCCCCCTACCTGCCTGCCGCCGTCATCATGGCCGAGGATGCCCGCTTCTGCCGCCACCACGGGGTCGATTGGGACGCGCTCGGCAGCGTTCTTTCGGAGGCCGACGAGGATGGGCCCCAGCGCGGAGCCTCCACCCTCACCATGCAGCTCGTCAAGAACCTCTATCTCTGGCCGGGGCGCTCCTTCATCCGCAAGGCCATCGAAATTCCGCTCGCCTTGGCGCTCGATCTTGTCTGGAGCAAGAAGCAGATCATGGAGGCCTATCTGAACGTCGCCGAATGGGGCGAGGGGATTTTCGGGGCCGAGGCCGCAGCCCGGCATGCCTTTGGCAAGAGCGCCGCAGCGCTCACGCCGCGCGAGGCCGCCTTGCTGGCCACAGCCCTGCCAAATCCGCGCCTGCGCCATCCCGATAAGCCCGGCCGCCGTCACGCCACACTGGCGCAGATTGTGGGAAACCGGGCAGCTGCGGGCGCAATATGGACAGATTGCATGCGATAAATGCCCTCCGGCCACAACAAATGCGCGTGGACCCTAGCCAGAGCCGTTTGGAGGGTGTATGGAACGCGCCTTGAATTCAAAGGCCACGCAGCTCGACGAGATCGTCCGGCGCTGAGGCCCCGATGGAGAACGTCATGGCTGTTCCGAAACGAAAGACCTCGCCGATGAAGCGCGGCTTCCGCCGCTCGGCGGATGCCCTCGCCCAGCCGACCTATGTCGAAGACAAGGACTCGGGCGAACTGCGCCGTCCCCACCACGTCGATCTGAAGACCGGCATGTATCGTGGCCGCCAGATCCTGAACATCAAGCCGAAGGACTGAGGCAACCCGCCTCTGCCTTCTGGACGAGACAAGGCCCGGCGCTTATGCGACCGGGCTTTTTCGTGTTGGATGCATGTTATGTTGGATGCGTGGGCAAGCTCAAAGCGCGCAATCGCGGCAGCGGCCCGTCAGCTCGATGACCTGCCCCTGCGCGACAAAGCCGCTCGACGCCGCCAGCCGCCCGAGCCCGGCCTCGACCTCGGGTGAGCTTGCCTCGGTCACGCGGCCACAAGCCTCGCAGATGAGAAAGGCGACGGGAGCCCGCCGGGCATGATGATGCGCGCAGGCCATATAGGCATTGCGCGAGGCCAGGCGATGCACGAGGCCGTTTTCCAGCAGGAAGTCGAGCGAACGATAGATCGAGACCGGCGCGGGCCGCTTGCCCGTCGCCTGCGCCACCAGATCGATCATTTCATAAGCCCCGACCGGACGCCCCGCCGCACAGAGCTTGTCGAGGACGAGCTGGCGGGACGGGGTCAACCGGATATGGCCGTGCGCATGAGCGCAATCAGAATGGTCGTGGTGATCGTGCATTCGCGCAATATAGGAGCTTCCGCCACAAGAGGCGACAGGCCTTCTGCCCTCGTGCGACCAACTGACGAAGACCTATCGGCAATGTGAGGCTCGCCAATCATGTTGCGCCGCACTAACCTTGAGGCTGACGAGATGCGGAGACCATCATGAGCCTGAAAACACGCAACGCCATCATCACCGGATCGACCAGCGGCATCGGGCTGGCCATCGCCCGCGCCTTTGCAGCCGAAGGCGCCAATATCACGATCAACGGGTTTGGCGAGGCTGCCGCCATCGAGGCGGAGCGCGCTGGCATCGAAGCCGATTTCGGCGTCGCCTGCCGCTATAGCCCGGCCGACATGAGCAAGCCCGCAGAAATCGCCGGCATGGTGAGCGAGGCCGAAGCGGCCTTCGGTTCGGTCGATATCGTCGTCAACAATGCCGGCGTCCAGTTTGTCTCGCCGGTGGAAGATTTCCCGCTCGAGAAATGGGACCAGATCATTGCGATCAACCTGTCCTCCGCCTTCCATGCCATTCGGGCCGCCGTGCCCGGCATGAAGGCGCGCAAATGGGGGCGCATCATCAACACCGCCTCCGCACATTCGCTCGTCGCCTCGCCGTTCAAATCCGCCTATGTCGCAGCCAAGCACGGCATTGCCGGCCTGACGAAAACAGTGGCGCTCGAGGTCGCCACAAGCGGCATCACGGTCAATTGCATTTCGCCGGGCTATGTCTGGACGCCGCTCGTCGAGAAGCAGATTCCCGACACGATGAAAGCGCGCAACCTGACCAAGGAACAGGTCATCAATGACGTTCTGCTGACCGCCCAGCCGACCAAGCAATTTGTCACCGTGGAACAGGTCGCAGCGCTCGCCGTCTTCCTGTGTTCGGACGCGGCCTCGCAAATGACCGGCGCCAATCTGTCGATGGATGGTGGCTGGACGGCAGCCTAACGAAAACGCCAGACGCTGGTGACCTTGATGTCGGAATCCTCCAGCGTACGCGTGACGGGAACGCGGTAGGTCGCCAGCGATTCGAGCCGGTCTTTGGCAAGATAGGACCGGCCCGGATCGCCGATCAGCACGTTCGCGCCGCGCTGGCGCAGGGCGTCGAGCCAATCGGTCACGCGCGCGGCCATGTCGCGCTCGTAGGACACATCGCCCGCGAGCACGACATCCCAGCCATCGTCGCGTCCCACAAGATCACCAAGGCGCAGGTGAATTTCCACGCCATTTTCCTGCCCATTCAGCTTGATGGCCTCGCCCGCGAAGGCATCGATATCGCAGGCCTCGACATGGGCCGCGCCGGCCAGCGCGGCGGCAATCGCGACAAGCCCCGAGCCCGAGGCGAAATCGAGCACCCTCTTGCCCGCGACCAGCTCGCGATGATCGAGAATATAGCGCGCCAGCGCCTGCCCGCCTGCCCAGGCGAAAGCCCAGAAGGGCGGCGGCAGGCCGATCTCGCCCAGCTCGTCCTCGGTGCGCTGCCAGAGCACGGTGGCTTCATCGGCCAGATGCAGCGAGATTTCGGGCGCATGTGGCACGGCGAGAAAGCGTGTGTTGGTGCGAATGAAAGCGCGTGGATCCTCGATGGTCACGGGCTCAAGGCCTTGAGCCAGCCCAGACCCTCAAGCGTCGAGCCGCGCGGCCGATATTCACACCCCACCCAGCCCTCCCAGCCGCGCGCGGCGATTTCCGCCAGCACGGTGCGATAGCAGATTTCGCCCTCGTCCGGCTCGCGGCGGCGCGGCGCGGAGGCAATCTGGAAATGGCCGATAAGGGGCCAATGGCGGCCGATGCGGCGCAGGAGATCGCCCTCCAGAATTTGCACATGATAGACATCGAAGAGAATTTTCAGCTCCGGGCGGCCCAGCGCATTAATCAGCTCGGCGGCCTGATCGGAGCCGGTGAGAAAATAATCGGGGCGGTCATAGGGGTTGAGCGGCTCGATCAAAAGCGTGACGCCCGCGCGCTCGGCCTTCTCGCAGGCCTGGCTCATATTGGCGAGGAAGGTTGCCCGCGCGGCGTCAGGGGCCACCCCGTCCAGCACGCCCGACAGGCAATGCAGCGTGCGCGCGCCAAGCACATGGGCATAATCGAGCCCACGGGCGAGGCTCTCCTGAAATTCCTTTTCGCGGCCGGGCAAGGCCGCAAAGCCAAACTCGCCCTTTGAAGCCACGCCCGGGGGCGCGTTGATGCCCGCCATGGGAATGCCGGCATCATCAAGACGCGCGCGCAGTTCGCGGGCCGGAGCCTCATAAGGGAACTGGCATTCGACGGCCGCAAAGCCCGCCCGCGCCGCCGCATCGATGCGCTCGATGAAAGGCGCTTCGCAAAAGAGCATTGAGATATTGGCGCAAAAACGCAGATGACGATCCATGGCAGCAAGTCTAACCCGCAGAGGCCATCGCGGCAAAATATCTCCTCACGATCCCTTCAGCAAAGCCTCCAGCGCGGCCACTTGCGCACTCAACTCCGCAATGCGCTGCTGCAGCGCCTGGTTTTCCGATTCAAGCGGATCGCGGCGCGGAGACGCCGGGGCTTGCGGCATCTCGAAATAGACGCCGATCAGATCCACCTTTCGCCAGCGGACATAGGCGCGGAAAATCCGGTTGCGCGCGGGAATTTCAAGCGAGAAACGATCGGGCACATCGGCCACGCCTAGCCCCTTCAGGCACGCGCCCTCCTCGGAAATATTGCGAATCTGGCAATCGAGTGAGGGCTGGCTGGCGTCAAAATAGATGCGGCCGGCAATCAGTGTCGTGCGCAGCCGCTCAGCCGCCCGGCGGTTGGGTCCCAAACCTGAAACATCGTCCTGCGAAGCCATGGTGCGCGTGTCTTTCCGGCGAGCCCTCGCGCCAGCTTAAGCCTAAGCGGCGTTTTTCGGCCAGGTTTTCTGAACCCCGATACAGGCCGCGACCAGCGCCGCCGCGATGACGAAGAACACGCCGCCGACGCCCGTAAAAGCCGCCAGCAGGCTTGCCGAAAACGGCAGCGCCACCTGCCCGATGCGATTGCCGGTGAGCCGCAGCGACAAAGCGGTCGCGCGCACATTGGCGGGCGCGATCTCGACAATGCCGGAGAAGGCCAGCGTCGAGGAAATGCCAAGCCCGTAGCCAATGGCAACAGAGGCAAAATAGAGCACCGGCATCGAGACCGGCAAGGCGAGCAGCACCAGCCCGAAGCTCGCAAGCAGCATGGTCATGATCGTCAGAGGCACGCGCCCCACCAGGCGGAACAGGCTGACATAGGCCAGCCGCGAGGCCATGGAGGCGACGGCGCGCGTCATCAGAAGCCAGCCGATGTCGCTGGCGTCAATGTGCCGCTCGGCGCCAAGCAACGGCATATAGACGATGAGCAGATCGAAGGTTGTCACCGTCATGACGCTGGCAAAGACGATGGCCGCAAGACCCGGCAGGCGGAAAATCTCGAGCACGCCGAGGCGCGGCACGCTCTCGTCGCGCGGGGGCTTGGGGGGTGCGCGGCGCAGCGCCAGGCTCGCGGCAATACCGGCGAGCGCGACGAGCACGCCCAGATAGAACAAGGTGTCTGTGGGCGCGACGCGCGCATTGCCCGCAGCAAGGCCCATCATGAAGGGGCCAAGCCCCTGCCCCACCGCCAGCGCCATCATGTAGAGGCCAAAGACGCTCTCGCGACTGCGCGGCCCGGCGCAGCGCACCGTGATGACCTGATGGGACGCCATGCAGAGCAGATGGCCGATGCCAAGCACAACATTGGCGCCAAGCAAATGCCAGCGGCTGTCGGGCCAGAGCCAGAGGCTCAAGCTGCCGGCGAGAAGCAAAACAGCCCCGACGAAAGCGGCGCGGCTGTCATGCCCGCGGTCCATCAGCTTGCCGAAGGGAATGGCGAAGAGCACCGGCAAAAGTGAAAAACTGCCAGCAATCGCCCCGATCCAGACGACAGGCAGGTCGAGCTCGATGGCGCGATAGGAGGTGCCTATGCGCACGAGCGGAACGAGCGTCTGCACCAGCAGCGAACACAGAAAAAGCGGCACGAGCAGAGCAATGTCGATGTCGTGGCCGCTCTTTCGTCCAAACAAGGCGCATTCCTTCACGCTGCAGCGAAGAGCCTTTCTAGCCCGACCGCTTGCAGCTTGCCAAGGATCAGCCGCCCCTCACCGCAGCTGAGAGCTGCGCGTCGCTTGTTGCACGCGCCCCCTCAGGGAGCGGAGCTTGAAGCCGGCCGCGATCAGCATGACGCCAAACAGCACCGTGTAAGCGCCAAGCCACCAGGTCAGCACCACGGCTCCGGTCAATGGAGCCGCGAGAAGCAACACGCCCCAGAGGATCGAGACCAGGCCGCCAATGGCGAGCCAGAGACGGCCTTCGGCAAGATCGAAGCGGAAGGAGGCCGCCAGCAGCGAAAAGCCGCTGAGCAAGGCCCAGATCGCGACCGCCACGGCAAAGGCGAGAACCGCGCCGCCCGGAAAGGCCAGCGCCAAGCCGCCCATCACCAGAGTGAACAGGGCCTCGGCCAGCAACCACCACCAATGCCGATCCTCATGCGACATGCTCAAGGCGGCAAAAAGCCCGAGCACGCCATCGACCAGCAGATAGGCGCCAAAGAGCAGGGCCAGCGAGAACATGACAGCGACAGGCGAGACGAAAGCCATGATGGCAAAGATGATGGCGATCACGCCACGCAGCACGAGCGTCCACCAATGCGTGGCCATGGCAGCAGCCAAAGCGCCAACCCGCGGTGCACGCCCCAGCGGCGCATCCGGTGCGCCGGCATTTCCACTTGTCCAAGTCATAGCGCCCTCCACAGCTCGCGCCCGGGCAGCAGCCGGTGCATGACGGGGAACGGACCGTGACGAAATGTGTTCCGAGCCCCCGCCCGCGGCGTGCGCTTGGGGACAATCCCAAAAAAAAGCCTCCGGCGCGCGCCGGAGGCCATCGTTCTCTCAGCGCGGCAAGATTATTGCGGCGCGCTCACGCCCTTGCGCAGGAAGGCGATGAGTTCGGGCGGAGCGGCATAGAGCTTTTCAAGCAGGGCCTGCACGTCCTCGCCCTTCTGGGCGATCACGTCGAGGCTGGACTTGGCGGCTTCAGCCTGCAGTTCGGGATCCTGCACGACCTCGAGGAAGGCCTTGCGCAGGGCCGCCACACGATCGGCGGGCACGCCGGGCGGCAGGAAGAAGGGCCGGCTGATCGACCCCTGCTGCAGGAATATTTCCATCGCCTGGCGCTGCTGATCGGTCTTGGCGTAATCCATCACCAGCGGGACGCCGGCCTGCTTGAGCACGGACAGACTTCTGGTGTCCTGCTGCACCAGAACCTTGACGAGGCTCTCGGGCTTCATCGCATCGGGATATTGCTGCTTGGCGCTGGCCCAGAGCAGGCCACAAATGCCCTGCACCTCATTGCGCTGAATGGCGAGGCTGACCTCGTTCGAGCCCTTGTAGCCAGAAATCAGCTTCAGTTTCACGCCCAGAATATGACGCTCCATGACCGGGTAATCGACCAGCGCACTGCCTGGCCCCGTGCCCCCTACAACCAGTTCTTTCTCGAACAGGTCCGCGTAGGTCTGCACGGGCGCATCCTTGCGCACGATGCACACGGATGTGTCGGCATTGGCATTGCCGAGAAAGTTGAATTTGCGCGGATCATAGCTCGCCAGATCCTGACCCGACATCAGCGGATCGAAGAGCGCGGTCGAGAGCACCACCGCCATCGCCGTCCCGTCCTTGGGGGCGAGCGCATACAGGTGACGCGCCGCCGCAAGACTGCCCGCGCCCGGCATGTTCTGCACGATCACGCCGGCATTGCCCGGGAGATATTTGGGAAAGTGACGCGCCAGCAGGCGAGCGTAAATATCAACACCGCCGCCCGAAGCCGAGCCGGCGATGATCGTCACCGTCTTGCCCTTGTAGAAAGCGACAGGGTCTTGCGCGGCGGCGGGCTGCAAGGCGGTGGCCGCAAGCGCCCCAAGACTGGCGACAATAACGCGCAAATACCGACCCATGACGTCCTCCCGATAAAGCGGCCTCTTCGGCTCTGTCGCCATTGTGCCAAATGTGGCGGCGGCGTGCAAAGCCGGGCTTGCGCCCTCCGGACAAAACGACAGGGATCAGATCTTGCGCTTTAGCCCTTGACCTGGGGGTCAGGGCGATCATGGCCCGGCGCAATTTCCTCGTGCCAACGGCCTTCACGGTCGGGATAGGAAATGCCGGTGTCTTCGCCGGGAATTGTTTGCTCGCGCGCGGCGCGCTCGGCCGCCTTGCGGGCCGCGTCATGGGTGGGGAATGTCTCAGACCAAGCGCCCTCGACCCGATAGGCCCAGCCGCCGTCATGTTCGGCGATCTCATAGGTGACTTTGGTCATGCTCATTGTCCTCCGAAGGCGGACTCCGCCACGGACGAAACAAAAAGCGCGGACCCGCAGTTCCGGGTCCGCGCCATTTAATCGGCACGCTTTTTCACTCGGGGGCGTGCGCCTGTTCCTGCACCAGCACGTTGACGAGATTCAGCGGGGAGTCGGTCTCCCCCAACATGCCCCAGCTCTTGACCCATTCAGCCGTGCGCTCGAGCTCGGCCTCAGGAATAGGCGCGGGATCGCAAACGACAATGCGGCCTGTACGCAAATCATCTGTCGTCAGCTGGCCGATCTCGGGATCCTTTTTCTTGTGGTAATCGATGAAATAGTGAAGGTACTTTTTCTTGTCGGCATTGATGAGCTTCACCGCAGCACGCACCGCGCGATTGAAGCGCGCATATGTATCCGCATCGACCTTGTCGGAGGCGACCT
Organism: Beijerinckiaceae bacterium; assembly: GCA_947370975.1. Lineage (GTDB taxonomy): Bacteria > Pseudomonadota > Alphaproteobacteria > Rhizobiales > Beijerinckiaceae > Terripilifer. The sequence continues at coordinate 160,724 of CANBNG010000007.1, read as the reverse complement.
CAGTGCCGTGATAGAAGGCCGAGCAGATGACGCGGCAACCGTTTTTCTCGGCGAGAGAAATATAAGGCTCCGTCAGGGTCGCAGCTTCAATCTCGCCTTTCATCATTGAATTGTAGCGATTGCGCGAACCACTCGGCGCGGGCACGACCTTGATGAGATCGCGCGGCAAGAACCCGCTCAGCAAATGCAGCGCGAGATAATGAGTGCCGGCATAAAAGGGCACACCCACGCTTTTATTGGCGAGCTGCTGGGCCGTGTAGACATCGGAATCGGGACGCACGACAATGGCCGCATAAGTTACTATGCCACGGCGCCCAAGCTGGCGCGACCCCACACTCGTATCCTCCACGCGGCAATAATTGCCCCATTCGCAGGCGTTGTACATATCCGCCTTGCCCTGTTCGAGCAATTTGCCATGACTGCCGAAAGGATTGACGCCGAGCGGATTGTTCTCGTCCTTTGCGACACTCTGGACGGCGGTTTCATCACGGTCGGCCCATTCAACCTGAATGCCTTCTTTTTCAAAAAGACCCTCATTATAAGCTACAAGTTCAGGAAGTCCCTGAAATGGAGACGTGGATTCCAGCACTAGCTTCTTCATGCAACAACTCCCGTGTGGGTGTTAGCGATGCGCCGGACGCGTCCCACATGGCGCCCAAGCGAATGGTTTTCAAAGGCTAGATCATTTCGCCGCAATGATGGTTCGTGTCTCCTCGACCAACTCCTTGGGTGTCGCAAAAAGCTTTCTGAGCAGGGCTTCGACATCCTCAGCGCGCGTCGGATTGACGTCTTCATTCACCGCCTTTCTGTCCGCGATGAATGCGGGATCAGCCATGGTCGCATCGAAAGCCGCGCGCAGCGCCTTGGTTCTGTCAGGCGGAATGCCGGGCGGGGCAAAGAAAGGACGCCCCATAATCTGCGAACCGATGACGAGCCCAAGGATCTGCCGCTCGCGCTCATTAGTCACAAACTCCATGATTGCAGGGGTATCTGGCAGTTTTGCAGACCGCTCAATCGCCAGCGATGCGAGAAACGTGACCTTCTTGCTCGCAACCCATTCGGGCTTGGCCATCATCAGACTCGAATAGGACCAGCCGCACCGGCCATCCACTTCGCCGCGCTCGACCGCAAGCATGGCCTCCGCGCCTGCGGGGTAGCCGTTCACCAGCTTGGCCTTCATGTGAAAGAGATTGTTCAGAACCTTGGTGAACATGTCTTCATCGGAACCTGGCCCAAGCCCCGCAAGCGTGAAAGCATGCTTCTGCGCATCCGCCATATTGCGAACCTGAGGATTGTTCATGACGCCGCACACCGTGAGTTCGGTCGCGCCATTGCCGATCCAGTTCAGCTTGAGCGGATCGAAAGCAGAACTGTTCGTTCCCGCCAGAAGCTCCATGACAGGCGCGCGCGCAAGCGCGATGATTGAGCCGTCCTTGGTTGCAACATTGCTGATATAATTAGTGGCTGTCAGGCTGCCCGCGCCTGGCATGTTCTGCACGATGACATTGGGATTGCCCGGCAGGTGATTGCGAAAGAATTTGGAAAATCCGCGCGCATAAAGATCAAACCCCCCGCCTGCCGAATAACCGACAACCACCGTGACAGTGCGACCTTTGTAAAACTCGTCCGGTGTCTGGGCGTGGGCGGGCGCAGTGGTAATCGTCGCAGCGACGCCAAGAGCCAAAAGACAATGCAATGCGCCATGTATCATTCAGGCTCTCCCATCCCGCATATTCAGCACAGAACCCAACACGAAACGCTCTTCTGAAAGGTAGCGTTTCAGAAATCATAGATGCGCACAAGTGCTCGGAACTCAGCAGCTTCGTGCAAGAAGCGGCTCTATGCCCGCGGCGTAATCAACAAAGCGAGTATAAGCCCTGCGTGAAATCGTAAAACGCCTTCAAAGTCAGTGAAGCTGAAGATTGCGCACGCCCAATCTTTGCGCATTACCCAAAACGAGCCATCGCGACAAATATCCGTTTTTGTTAGAGACACATGCCGAAACGGCGAAGTCTTGGGCTCAACTTTCGGTCGCCCGCAGTGCAGCATTGAAAGAACGGCGCGCGCGCCGTTCTTTTGCAGAATGCAAAAACGGCCGGAGGTTCTGCCAAAATACGGTTCTGCGCGCGCGATCTGGCATGGTAAACGTGCTTCACGTTTCCAATGAGGCGCGCCATGCATTTGCCCTTCGACAATTCCTATGCCCGTCTCTCGCAGGCCTTTCATGCGCATGTGCTGCCAACGCCGGTGGCTGCGCCGCGCCTTCTCAAGCTGAACCGCGCGCTGGCGCTTGAGCTTGGGCTCGATCCAGAATGGCTGGCCTCGCCCGAGGGCGTCGAGATGCTGGCGGGCAACCGCATGCCCGCACAGGCCGAGCCGATTGCAGCCGTCTATGCCGGCCATCAATTCGGGCACTTCTCGCCCGAGCTCGGCGATGGCCGTGCGATCCTGCTAGGCGAGATCGTGATCGACGGGAAGCGGCGCGACCTTCAATTGAAGGGCTCGGGCCCGACGCCCTTCTCGCGACGCGGCGACGGGCGCGCGGCGCTGGGGCCGGTGCTGCGCGAATATATTCTCAGCGAAGCCATGTTCGCGCTGGGCATTCCGACCACGCGCGCGCTGGCGGCGGTGGCCACCGGCGAAACAGTCGCACGCGAGACGGCGCAACCAGGCGGCGTGCTGACGCGGATTGCCTCCAGCCATGTGCGCATCGGCACGTTCCAGTATTTTGCGGCGCGCGGCGAGATGGATAATGTCCGCGAGCTCGCAGACCATGTCATCGCCCGCCATTATCCCCATCTTGGGGATGCCGCAGAGCCCTATGCAGGCCTTCTTGAGGCTGTGGTGACACGACAAGCCTTGCTGGTCGCGCAATGGCTGCTGGTGGGCTTCATCCATGGCGTGATGAACACCGACAATATGTCGATCTCGGGCGAGACCATCGATTACGGCCCCTGCGCCTTCATGGAAGCCTATGATCCGGGCGCCGTCTTCAGCGCCATCGACCGGCAGGGGCGCTACGCCTATTCCAGCCAGCCCTCGATCGCGCAATGGAATCTGGCGCGCCTGGCCGAATGCCTGATGCCGCTTTTCACCGCGCAGGACGAGGCCGTGACGCGCGCCAATGAGGCGCTGGCGACCTTCAAGAGCGTGTTTCAAACCGCCTATCTCGGTGGGCTGCGCGCCAAACTCGGGCTTTTGAGCGCCGAGCCCGGCGATGGCGCGCTTGCGCTCGACCTGTTTGAACGGATGGCAGCCAACAAGGCCGATTTCACGCTTGTGTTCCGCCGGCTCAGCGATTGCGCGGAAACGCCAGCCGCAGACGCGCAGATACGCAGCCTGTTTGAAGACCCAACCGCCTTCGATGGTTTTGCCGAAACCTGGCGCGCGCGGCTGGCGCTGGAAGGCGGCGCGCCGGCAGAACGGGCGGCGGCGATGCGGCGGGTCAATCCGGCCTATATTCCCCGCAATCACCGCGTAGAGGCAGCCATCGAGGCCGCTGTCGTGCGCAATGATCTGTCCGTCTTCGAGGATCTGGTGGCCGTGCTGGCCCATCCCTATGACGAGCAACCGGCCCATATCGCCTATCAGCAACCAGCTCAGCCGCAGGAGCGCGTCACCCGCACGTTCTGCGGCACTTAAGGGAGACTGCGCGCGGCCTCCGCACGTAACAGCTCGATCTCGTCATTGGACAGCGGACAGGGATTTTCCGCCTCCCACGCCCGGCTGGCGGCAAGGGAGGCTTTCACGAGCCAATCGTCAGGCACGCGCAGCTTTTCAAGCTCGCCGATCATCCGGTTGCGGAAGGACATGAAACTCTGCGCCCACAAGCCATAGGCGGCGGGGCCCTGTTCGAGCACGGCGCTGGTGATCGCGCGCTCGCGTTCAATCGAGGTTTCATAGGCCATTCCGTCAGTCCCCAGCTGCAACATGAAGCTCAGACGTAGGACGGAAAAAGCCGGCCGGCCTTGATTGAGATCAGGCTGGCGTGGCCGGAGTGGTGGCGTCGGCGCCGGTATTCATCTGCTCTCCGCCGACATAGCCGCCGACCTGAATACCGCTGATGACTTCAGATGTTGTCACCTGGCCATCGCCATCGGCATCCCAGAAGGACATGATTTCAGCGGCACTGGCGGCAACATCGGCAACTGTAGCGGGGTCGATCGCGGCCCTCAGATCGGCGAGATCGAAATAGCCTTTCCCCGCCGTGTCATATTGGCTGACGATGGCCTGCGCCTGCTGCACCTGCGCAATGCCGGTCTGCAATTCATCGAGCGTCAAAACGCTGTCCTGATTTGTGTCCCAGGCGGCAAAAGACACCTCAGCATCGGGATCTTGCGCATGGGCGGTGAATTCATCGACCGAGATCCCACCATCGCCATCCGAGTCATATTGCGCGAGCAAGGTCGCCGCCAGCAGTGCGGGGTCGGTCGGCGCGGGCGTCGGAGTCGGCGTGCTTGTCGTCAGGAGGCCCGACACCAATTCCTTCCGCGTCAGGCTGCCATTGCCATCGGCGTCCCAGCTCGCGAATTTCGCTGCGGCATCGGGGAAATCGGTCGAGGCGATATGTGCGGCGGCGGCAATATTGATGACACCGGTCTTGCCGGGATCAAACACGGCGAGCAAGGCGTCAGCGCCATCCATCGCATCATAGGTGGCTATAAGTTCGTTGCGCGTGATCTGGCCATTGCCGTTCTGGTCCCAGGCGGTCACGGCCGCCTGCGCATGGGCCGGATCGCCAAGTGTGGGATCCTTGGTCCAGGCTGCGGTGATGTCGGCAAGCTCGATCGTGCCCTTGCCCGCCGTATCGTAGAGGGCCAGCAGGTCATCAGCACGCTGGGCCGAGGTGAGCACCACGCCGTGATCGGTGGAAGTGCCGTCAAGTTCGGCGCTTGAAACCTTGCCATCCTTGTTGAGATCAAGCCCGCTCACAGCCTCGCTCGCCTGATAGGCGCTGATGGCAAAATTGCGCGAGAAGGAGGGATAGAGCGTGGAGGCAAACAGCGTCTTGTGGACGGGATAGCTTGATCTGCCTGCGACGGCGGGCGCGGCTGCGGGATCGACCAGCATTTCCGCGAAAATCCGCTGGAACTCGCCGGCATCAACCGAACCGTCCTTGTTGGCGTCATATTCGCCGCGAAGCTGCGTTGCCAGACTCGCACGGTTCGTCGCGGAACCGGCCAGCAGGCCGAGAAGCCTCTGCGCATTATCGATCATCACGCAACCAATGTGCAAAACGAGACGGGCAAGACACCCTTCAGGCTCAGTTTGCAGCAAGTCTCATGCCGTCGAAAAACCCTGCGTCCTCAGACATCTGGCGGAAAAATCGACAAAGAAAAAGCGCCGGAGGCGTGAGCCGTCCGGCGCTTGATTTCAGCTTTCAGAAGAGGGGCCGATAAGGCCCGCCGTCTTACTTGATGTCCTTGGCGGTGAGCGCGAAGGACAGCGTGCCGACGAAGGCAGCGCCGCAATACTTGGACTGGATGCTCGAGCCCGAGAACACGCCATTGGTCGGGCCAGTGATATCCGAGCACTTGTTCTTGTTCAGAGTGGTGTCGTGATAACGCAGGTCGAGCGTGGCGATCTTGTAGGAGTAGGAAGCGCCGACGTTCCAATAGGTGTAGTCAGGCAAGCTGGTACGGCCGGAGTAGGGAGCATGGACAGCATCCGTCTTGCCCAGGAACTGACGTCCGAGCTCGCCGGAGATCGCGAAATCCATCGGGAGCTTCCAGGCGAAAGTGCCGGACACGTACTGACCGTTGGCCGAGGTATCGAGATAGCTGGGCGTGAAGAAGCCGTTCACGCCGAGCGTGATGTTTTCATTCACGGCATAGCTGGTCTTGACATAGCCTTCGTACCAGGTCGGGTTCGTGACGAAGATCACGCCCTTGGTGGTGTTCGGGTAGATGTAGCCAATCGCGCCGACATCAACCGTGAATGCGCCGAGCGTGGCGCGGACGCCGCCGATGGCGTCGAGCTCCATCGTGGGGCTGGACTGCTGGTTGGTCAGCTTGATGCTGGAACCGGCGGCGCCAATATATCCCGCGAACGTGTCGGAGAAGGTGTAGCGCAGTTCGGCGTTCGCATTGACGCCAGCGCCGTTGTCCGACTGGCTGATGCCGCGGAAGATGTAGTTGCTCGTCAGGCCAGCGCCGACCGTGTAATCCCAAGGAGAAACAACGACGGGAGCCGGGGGAGCCTTCTTGCCCTTGGCAAGATCAGCAGCGTTGGCGGAGGTGATGGCCAGAGCGGCGACCGCGGAGAGGAGCAACTGAGCGCGCATTTGTGGATAACCCTTGCTTACAAAATGATGATGCGAAATTGAAAGAAACGGAGCAGTAACTCAAGGCCTAAAGCTTGGCAGAATGCCTAACGACTAGGCAAACAGGCCTCAAAAGGCGACTCTGCTTTGCTGCGTTGCAAAATTACCACTTAAAAAACACTTAATACAATTCATCGCGGGACTCGGCGGGGATCATTACTGGGTTTGGGAAGTAATGGCGGAGAGGGAGGGATTCGAACCCCCGATGGGCTTGCACCCATGCCGCATTTCGAGTGCGGTGCATTCGACCACTCTGCCACCTCTCCGGGACGTCGTCTCCCGATGGTCAATCGGGCCCCGTCTAGTGCGGCGCAGATAACATGGTGCGCCGGTCGCCACAAGCGCAGCCTGCGCTGCCCCGCACAAAATGCACGGGAACAGGACAAAATGCGTTTGAAATGGTGCCCCTAGCCGGAATCGAACCAGCACTCCTTGCGGAATCCGATTTTGAGTCGGACGCGTCTACCAATTCCGCCATAGGGGCAACGCCGGTTTGTGTAAGGAAAAAATTCACGCGGTGCAAGAGGTGCGCGCGCGCCCGGGAACGGGCAGCCGAAAGCTGAGTTCTCCGCATGCCAACAGAAAGGGCGTCCGGATGAGCAACCTCAATCTTTCTTCATCGCATCTTGCCTCGATCAGCCACGACCCGATGGAAGACGAGATCGCTGCGAATCGCCGACCCATGCGCGAAAGCCGCAGGCAGGCCATGGCCGCGACCATGCAGGCCCCCTCGCCATCCAGCATGCTGCGGCCTCTGCTGATTGCCGGAGCTGTCGGTCTGTTCGCAGCCTGGGTCGCTTCGGGGCTGAACGCCAGCCCGCGGCCAGTGCGCGGACGCTGGCGTCGCCACCAGCACCGTGCCGGCGGTTACGTCGCCGACCGCGAGGATATCCGTCCGCCACGGTCCAGCCGTCGGGATTGGGAGAACAGGCCAGAGGGGAGAACCTCGCGCGAGGATCTGTCGCTTGACGCCATGAACCCCTAGAGCGGCGTTGCGAATGGCGCGAATTCGGCGACCACGCGCTCATAGACCGGGCGTTTGAAGGGGATGATGAGGCCCGGCAGGTCCGCGACTTTCACCCAGCGCCATGCATCGAACTCCGCCTTGTGACCGCCGGCTGGATGTTCGATGTCGATTTCGCTGTCTGCGCCGGTGAAGCGCAGCGCGAACCATTTCTGCGTCTGCCCGACATAGCGGCCCTTCCAGGCCTCTTTCGCAATATCGTCGGGCAGATCATAGGCGAACCAGTCCGAGGCCTCTGCGAGCAGCTGCGTGCTTGTGACATTTGTTTCTTCGGCGAGTTCGCGCAGCGCGGCGGCGTAAGGATCTTCACCGGCATCGACGCCGCCCTGGGGCATCTGCCACTCGTGGCCGGGCGCGACATGCTCGCGCAAAGCCTTGTTGGCGCGCCGCCCGACAAAGACGAGGCCCTGCGCATTGACCAGCATGATGCCGACGCAGGGGCGGTATTTCTTCTCGCTCATAAAAAAACTCCAGAAGGCTGGCGCGTCTAGCGCGCCGATGTGCGCGCGGGCGCAGCGATCAGCGCCGACAACGGCACGAGGGCAATGCCGCGCGCGTCCAGACCCTGCGCAAAACGCGCCACGCGGTCAACGCTTTGGGGCGCGCCGCTGGCAATTCCCACCGCATGTCCGCGTTCACGCGCCAAAGCCTCGAGCCGACGCAGCAAGGCCTCCACGGCTTCGGGCCTTTGCGAGGCCTCGATCATGACGTCAGCCCGCGCCGCCCCCGCGCCGAGGGAGGCCGCAATGGGGAGCGCCAGCGATTGGGGTGACGACCCGTCATCGAGAAACACGAGCCCGCGGTCGGCAACGTCCTGCATGAGCGTCGCCAGCGCCGCCTGCGAGGACATGAAGCGCCCGCCCAGAAAATTGGTCAGGCCGATATAACCGGGGAAGCGGCCCATGTGCCAATGCAGCATGTCGACCAGCTTGTCGCGCGGGGCATTGGCGGGCAGCATGCGCGCGCCTGCCCCCTCATTGCTCGCAAAGCCCTCCATCGGCGTCTGCAAAAGCAGTTCGTGACCGGCTGCACGCGCCTGTTCGGCCTGCTGCTCAAGCCGCTCGCCATAGGGCGCAAAGGCCAATGTGACGGCGGGCGGCAGCTTTTCAACCGCGCCTTCGGTCATGGCCTCGTTCAATCCCATCCCGGTCACGACAAGGGCGATGCGCGGCGCGTTCGCCCGGATCGTGGCGGGAAGAACCACCGGGCGCGCGTAAATATCGGCGGGACGCGATCCATCCCGCCCGATGCGCGGCAAGACACCATAAGGGCCCGGCGCAATCAGGCGTGGATCGGGCGCGGGCGCGAGGCTCGTGCGCAATTCATCGGGCACGCGAATGATGAGCGCATCGGGCATGTCGCCGCCGCCGCGCCGCACTACTTTGACGCCGCTCTCGATTTCGACCTGCGGCGCGCCCGCACGCACGGTGCGCCCGATGGAGGAGGTCGTTTCATCATCGCGCGCTGAGGTCGGGGCAGCGGCAAGCGCGGGCGCGGAAATGCGCCGTGCCGTCATCTGGTGGTCGATAGGAGCAATGGTCAGGGCCTGCGGCAGGCCGCCTGTCCTGTCCTCGGTGACGACGACAAAGGCCACAAGGCTGACAGCGATCAGGCCCATGCCGCCCAATGCCAGGCCGGCCCACGGAATGTCGCGCGGCAACGCAAGTGACGACGCCTGGCCATCTGGCGGGAATCCGAGCGGCGCGTCGAGATCATCCCCGGACATCGAAATCCTGCTTGGCGTTCAAAATAAACCGGCAGCGCCGGACGCCTTGATACAAACGAATCAAAGGGCCCGACAACACATCCTGATCTGTGTTACCGGGCCCGTCGAGCGGCTATGTCATTCCAACCAATAGATAAAATAACTTGTTCTCAGAAAAGATTCAGTTCGGCGCCTTTTCGGCCTGCTTGCTCGGCTCCTTGGCGGGCTCAACTTCCGCCTTGGTGTAGGTGCCACGCAGCATTTCAAGCGCCGCCTTTAACTGCTTGTCGTTCTTGGCATCGGGCGGCACATAGGCCTGCGAGCCGGTCTTCTCTTCGTCGCCATTCTTCAAATGGCCCTTGAGTGATGCCTCGCCCTTGGTGTCGTCCTTGCCCTTCAGCTCGTCGGGCACGTCCTGCAGGATCTGGATGTCGGGATCGATGCCCTTGGCCTGGATCGAGCGGCCCGAGGGCGTGTAATAACGCGCCGTCGTCAGGCGCAGCGCGCCATTGCTCTGGCCCAGCGGGATGATGGTCTGCACCGAGCCCTTGCCGAAGGACCGCGTGCCCACAATCGTCGCGCGCTTGTGATCCTGCAACGCGCCGGCCACGATTTCCGAGGCCGAGGCCGAACCGCCATTAACCAGCACGATGACCGGCTTGCCCTTGGACAGGTCGCCGGGCCGCGCATTGTAGCGCTGCGTCTCATCGGCATTGCGGCCGCGCGTCGACACGATCTCGCCATGGCTGAGGAAGGCGTTCGACACGGCAATCGACTGGTCGAGCAGCCCGCCCGGATTGTTGCGCAGGTCGAGGATGTAACCCTTGAACTTGTCGCCCGGCATGTCGGCGGTGAATTTGCCAATGGCCGTCTTCACGCCGTCATAGGTCTGTTCGTTGAACTGCGTGATGCGGATATAGCCGACATCCTCGCCTTCCTGACGGAAGCGCACGGACTTTATCTGGATGACGGCGCGGGTGATCGCAATCTCCTGCGAATCGCGCGAGGCGCCGCGCAGGATCGTCAATTTGACGGCCGTGTTCACCTGGCCGCGCATCTTGTCGACGGCCTGGTTGAGGGACATGCCCTGCACGCTTTCGCCATCGATGGCGGAGATGATGTCACCCGACATGATGCCGGCGCGCGCCGCCGGCGTGTCGTCGATGGGGGTCACGACCTTCACGAGGCCGTCTTCCTGCGTGACCTCGATGCCCAGTCCGCCGAATTCGCCGCGCGTCTGCACCTGCATGTCGCGGAAGCTCTTGGCGTCCATGTAGCTCGAATGGGGATCGAGCGAGGTGAGCATGCCGCTCACAGCCGCTTCGATCAGCTTTTGCTCGTTGGGCTTCTCGACATAATCGGAGCGAATCTTCTCGAACACGTCACCGAAGAGATTGAGGCTCTTATAGGTGTCCGAGCCCGCGGCATTGGCCGAACCCGCCGCGAAAATTCGCGTCTGGGTACCGATCATCACGGTCGACGCGCCAAGCATGGCGCCGAGCATTACAAGTGAGACCTTGCGCATTATCCGCGAACCTTTTCCAGCTCAGCCTTTGCCCACCATGGGCCCGGATCGATGGCCGCTCCGTCTTTTCTGAATTCAACATAGAGAATGGGCTGGGCAGCGCCAAGTGCAAGTGCGGAGGCAGTTCTGGCTGAACCGTCCCCCATCGTGGCAACCGGCTCTCCAGCCAATACAAATTGTCCGACTTCCACGCTGATGCGCTCCATGCCGGCAAGAACCACATAATACCCGCCGCCGGCATTGATGATCAAGAGTTGTCCGTAGGTGCGGTAGGGGCCCGAGAAGGCCACCCAGCCGTCGGAGGGCGCAGCCACCGGCGCGGCAGGCCGGGTTGCCAGCGACAAGCCCTTCTCGGCACTGCCAAGCCCATCGGCCGAGCCGAAGGTTTTCAGGATTTTTCCTGAAACGGGCAGCGGCAGAAGGCCCTTCGTATCGGCAAAGGCAATTTTGGGCGCCAGACGCGAGGGATCGCTGAAGGGCAGCACAGCGACGCGCGGCTGGCCTTTTGCCTGCGCCGCCTCGCCCGCCTTGCGGGTGGCGTCTTCGGCCGTGCGGGCCTCCTCGGCAGCCCGACCGGCAGCCGAAATCTCGACTTCCGAACGGGCGATCAAATCCTTGAGATCGCTTGCCTGACGGGCGAGATCAAGCGAACGCTGGCGCTGCTCGCCAAGCTTCTGCTCGGCTTCCTTGAGCGCGCCCTGGCGCGCATCGACGAGGGCTGCAAGCCGCTCGCCCTCGCGGCCAAAAGTCTGCGCTTCGCGCGCCAGCTGTTCCTTTTCCTGCGCAATGCCACGGCGCAGGGTCACAAGATCGTTGAGATCGGCCGCCAGCGCCTGCGCCTCGCCGCGCATTTCAGGCAGGACTGCGCCGAGCAGCATGGAGGCGCGCACCGCGCGCAGCACATCTTCGGGCGAGGCCAGCACGGCAGGCGGGGCGCGACGCCCCATGCGCTGCAATGTCGCAAGGATTTCAGCCAGCAATTCGCGGCGGCTGGCCAGCGACCGACGGATCGCCTCCTCGCTGGCGCCTGCGACATCGAGCCGCTTCTCGATTTCGGCCATGCGCGCTTCGGCCTGGCGCATTTTAGCGCTGGTCTCGATCAAGGCCCCATTAAGCCGTGCCCGGTCGGTGCGGATGGCCTCGGCCTCCACTTCAAGCGTCCGGCGACGCTCCTCGGTCGCGCGCAGATCGCTCTCGACACTGCGCAATTCGTTTTGGCGGGGCGGTGGGGCGGCGGTCTGGGCATGGAGGGGGGAGGCAAAAGCGCAGGCGCAAAGGGCCATGCGGAGGAGATTGCCTCCGCTGACCTTGCCCCAACGTCCCGCCTTGCCGCGCATCAAGATCTTTCCGCCGCTTTTCGAATCACGGCACAGCATAGGCGCGCAAAACAGGGCCGCAACGCGGCAGGCGTTGCCATTTCAAACACGATGATAGGGATGGCCGGACAAAATCGTGATCGCCCGGTAGATCTGCTCGGCTGCCATGATGCGCACAAGCTGGTGGGGCCAGGTCATTGCTCCAAAGGCCAGCACCAGAGAGGCCCTGGCGCGAAGCTCGGGATCAATGCCGTCAGGCCCGCCGATGACGAGGACATAGGCCGATGTGCCAGAATCGCGCGCGCCGCCCAGATCGGCCGCGAAAGCCTCGCTGCCCATGGTCTTGCCGCGCTCGTCGAGCACAATCAGGCGCGCGCCCGCAGAAATGCTTGCACTGAGCGCGCGGGCTTCCTCGGCCTTGCGGTCTTCGGGACGGCGCGCACGCGATTCATCGCATTCGCGCATGTCGACGGCGACAAGGCCGACCGATCTCGCAGCCAGCTGCGCGCGCTCGATATAACGCGCGCAGATCTCGCGTTCGGGACCGGCCTTGAGCCGCCCGATGGCTGACAGGATGATCCGCATCAGATGAACAGCGCGCGATCAGGCGCGCCGTTCGGCCTTCTGCTCGACCGGACGATCACCGCTCCACATCTTTTCAAGATTGTAGAACTGGCGAACTTCAGGGCGGAACACATGCACAATCACGTCGCCTGCGTCGACGAGGACCCAGTCGCAATGCGGCAGGCCTTCGACACGGGGCGAGGGATAGCCGGCCTCCTTGCACCCCTTCATGACGCGATCGGCGATCGCGGACACGTGGGTGGTCGAACGCCCGGTCGCGATGATCATCGCGTCGGCCATTGACGTTTTCCCGTGCAGGTCGATGGAAAGTACGTCCTCCGCCTTCGCATCGTCGAGGCTGTTGAGGATGTTGCGTACGAGCTGTCCGATATCGGGTTCAGCCTGAACACGAACCGGGTGAAGCAGCGTCTTGTCTGCTTCTGCTTGGACCGTGGGTATCAGAGCCTGGTTCTCCTATGAGCCGTGCGACGCACAGCGCCACATCAATATGGGCACAAAATGCCCGGATTTCAATTGTTCTCGCAAACGACCGCAGGCGGAACGATCTGTTCCAGCCCTGCTCCGCTGCGACGAAGGTCTGTGGACGAGGTTTCCGAGCGTTGCCCGTGCAGGAACATAAAGGCAGGCGCCTGCGCTGTCGCGAGGAGTCTTCCCTCATTTTCGCTGAACCGGGAGCGGGACAGGAATTGCCCTGCCCGGCTGTTGGCCGCGCTCAGCGTCGATCCCGGCCTGTCGATGACCGCGATCGGCACCATATGCGCTATTTCCTGCCATCGTTGCCAGCGGTGGAATTGTCGCAGATTGTCTGCGCCCATCAGCCAGACGAAATGGATGCCGGGGCAGCGCCGCGTCAGATAGGAAACGGTGTCGAACGTATAGCGCGTGCCGATCTCGGCCTCAAAGCCCGTAATGTCGATGCGCGGATGGTCGGCGAGGCGGCGTGCGGCGGCCATCCGGTTGTCCAGCGGCGGCAGGCCGGAGTTTTCCTTCAGCGGATTGCCGGGCGTGACGATCCACCAGATCCGGTCGAGCCGCAGCCGCGCGAAAGCAATGCGGCTGACCAGCAGATGGCCGTCATGAGGCGGATTGAACGTGCCGCCAAACAGGCCGATGCGCATGCCCGGTGCATGAGGAGGCAGGTGTGCAGGCACGCGACCATCGCCATCCGCCAGCACGATGCGCGGGGGATCGGCAAAGCGGAGCGCCCGATCAGGCCTGCCGAAACTCACGGACGTGTCTGTCCATCGCCGCGCACGCGATATTTGAACGAGCATAATTGCGCCAGGCCCACCGGCCCGCGCGCATGCATCCGCCCCGTAGCAATGCCGATCTCCGCGCCAAAGCCAAATTCGCCGCCATCGGCAAATTGCGTCGAGGCATTGTGGATGACGATGGCCGAATCCACTTCCGAGAGGAAGCGCTCGGCGGCCGCCTGATCCTGCGTCACGATGCAATCGGTGTGATGGGAGCCATGCGTCTCGATATGATCGATGGCATCGTCGAGCCCGTCGACAACGCGGCAGGCGATGATGGAATCGAGATATTCGAGCTTCCAGTCTTCCTCGTTCGCCGGCACGACGCGGGGATCGACGTCGATCGTTTGTGCGTCACCGCGCACTTCGCAATCGGCATCGAGCAGCATTTTCACAAGCGGCGCGAGATGCGTCTTTGCGACAGCGCGATCGACGAGCAAGGTTTCCGCCGCGCCGCAAATACCCGTGCGCCGCAGCTTCGCATTGCGCAGGATGGTCTTGGCTTTCTCAAGATCGGCGCCGGCATGAATATAGACATGCACAATGCCTTCGAGATGGGCGAAGACGGGCACGCGCGCCTCGTCCTGCACGCGCGCGACAAGGCTCTTGCCCCCACGCGGCACAATGACATCTAGCGTACCGCCGAGGCCTTTGAGCATTTCACCCACCGCCGCGCGGTCACGCACAGGCACGCGCGAAATCGCGGCATCGGGGAGACCGGCCGCGCGCAGGCCCTCGACGAGGCAGGCGTGAATAAGGCCCGACGAATAGGTTGAATCCGAACCCCCGCGCAGAATGCAGGCATTGCCCGCCTTCAGGCAGAGCGCGCCGGCATCTGCCGTCACATTGGGCCGGCTTTCGTAAATCACGCCGATGACGCCGAGCGGCGTTGAAATCCGCTCGATCTTGAGGCCATTGGGGCGTTCGAAAATTTCGAGCACCTTGCCGACAGGATCGGGCAAGGCTGCAATATCCTCAACCCCGCGCGCCATGGCTTCGATGCGGGGACGGTCGAGCATCAGACGGTCGAGCAAGGCGCGCGTTGCACCCGCAGCTTGCGCGCTCGCCATATCCTTGGCATTGGCCGCGAGAATCTCGTCAGCGCGCGCGCGAATTGCGCAGGCCGCCTGACGAAGCGCCTCGTTCTTCACATCCGAGGAGGCCAGCGCGACAGCGCGCGCCGCCCGACGCGCCGCGCGGCCCAGAGCCAGCATCAGGGTCGGGACATCCTGCACATCGTGGAGAGCAACGGGCGTGGTCATGGTCTTTTGCTCTAGCAGAAGAGTACGGGCAGTGTCATGCGCGGGTCATTATTCAGCGCCAAGCGCCATGTCGTCACGATGAATCATCTCGGCGCGGCCCGGAACCCCCAGAACCGCCTCGATCTCGCGGGAATTGCGCCCCGCGAGCTGGACTGCCTCAAGCGCGTCATAGGCAACAAGGCCACGGCCGATTTCCGCGCCCCTCTGGTCGCGGATGAGGATGCAATCGCCGCGCGCGAACGTGCCCTCGACGCGCACGACGCCAGCCGGCAGCAGGCTCGCGCCAGACGACAGGGCACGCGCAGCGCCGGCATCGATATGGAGCGTGCCGCGCGGCTCGAGCGAACCGGCGATCCATTTCTTGCGGGCCGTCATGGGATTGGACGGTGTCAGGAACCAGGTGCAGCGCCCGCCGGACGCAATGCGCTTGACGGGATGATCCACCCGGCCGTCGGCAATGACCATATGCGTACCGCCGGTCGTGGCGATCTTGCCGGCCTCGATCTTGGTCGTCATGCCGCCGCGCGACAATTCGCTCGCCGCCCCGCCGGCCATGGCCTCGATTTCCGCGCTGATGCGGGGCACGACGGGAATGAGCGTCGCAGACGGGTCGAGATGCGGGGGCGCGGTATAGAGCCCGTCGATGTCAGACAGCAGGATCAGCAGATCTGCGCTCGCCATGGTCGCGACACGCGCCGCAAGGCGATCATTGTCGCCGTAGCGAATTTCACTCGTCGCCACAGTGTCGTTTTCGTTGATGACCGGCACGGCGCGGAATTCGAGCAGCTTGCCGATGGTCTCGCGCGCATTGAGATAGCGGCGGCGTTCTTCGGTATCGTTCAGTGTGACGAGAATCTGCCCGGCCGTCATGCCGCGCGCGCCAAGCACCTCCGACCAGGTGCGTGCCAGTGCGATCTGGCCGACCGCGGCAGCCGCCTGGCTGTCTTCGAGCCGCAAGGGGCCCTTGGGCAATTTGAGAACCGTGCGGCCCAGCGCAATCGAGCCCGAGGAGACCACAAGCACGTCGCAGCCAGCCCGGTGCAGATCGGCAAGATCATCGGCAAGGGCTTCGAGCCAGGCGCGCTTGAGCGCGCCCTGCCCGTGATCGACGAGCAGCGACGAGCCGACCTTGACGACGATGCGGCGAAAAGTGTCGAGGGAGGGTGTCGCGGTCACGGTCGGTCAGGCTTTCAGAGGCTGCCAGGCTTCGGCGTTTTGGGAACCGTCTTCGGCGCGCGCCTGATCGATGGTGCGCGCGAGATTGCGCAGCGCATCGGTGATGCCGACGCGGGTTGCGGCTGAAATCTTGAGCATGGGGCGCGGCTTTTCATCGTCTGCCAGCGGCGGGCCAGCCGATTTGATCGCGCGCTTGAGACGCTCGGTCTGCTTCTTCAGCATCTCGGGGTCGATCGTGTCGGTCTTCGAGAGCGCGACGATTTCGGGCTTATCCTCAAGCCCGTTGCCGTACGCCTCAAGCTCCTGGCGGACCGTCTTGTAGGCTTCGCCCGCATGTTCACAGCCCGCGTCGATCAGATGCAGCAGCACGCGGCAGCGCTCGATATGGCCAAGAAACCGGTCGCCAAGGCCGTGGCCTTCATGCGCGCCTTCGATCAGGCCCGGAATATCGGCCAGCACGAATTCGCGATCGTCCACATGCACGACGCCAAGGCCGGGATGCAGGGTGGTGAAGGGATAATCCGCGATCTTGGGCTTTGCCGCCGTGACAGAAGCCAGGAAGGTCGACTTGCCGGCATTGGGCAGACCAACGAGGCCGGCGTCTGCAATGAGCTTGAGCCGCAGCCAGATCGTCAATTCAATGCCGGTCTGGCCGGGATTGGCCCGACGCGGCGAGCGGTTGGTCGAGGTTGCGAAATAGGCATTGCCGAAGCCACCATTGCCGCCGCGCGCGATGACGACGCGCTGGCCGACTTCGGTAAGATCGGCGATGAGGGTCTCGCCATCCTCTTCATAGATCTGCGTGCCAACCGGCACTTTCAGCTCGACATCGTTGCCACGTCCGCCCGCGCGGTTGCGGCCCATGCCATGCATGCCGGTCTTGGCCTTGAAATGCTGCTGGAAGCGATAGTCGATGAGCGTGTTCAAGCCATCGACACAGGTCGCGACAACATCGCCGCCGCGCCCGCCGTCGCCGCCGTCGGGGCCACCGAATTCGATGAATTTTTCACGCCGGAAGGAGACGCAACCTGCGCCGCCATCGCCAGAGCGGATGTAGATACGAGCCTGATCCAGGAATTTCATAGTGCATCCCTATCCGAGGCGAGGCCGCGGAGCAATGGAGGCGTCCGGACAGGCCGATCCCGTCCGGGCGCGTGGTTAAAGCTGAGCCGCCGCCAGAGGCAGAGCAATGCGCCCCGCAGCTCCCGCCCGCGCACCCAGCCAGGCCGCGCGATCGATCAAGGCCAGCGCGTCGGCCTGCGTCGGCTCGGGCACGGGAAAACCGCACCGCAACAGCACTTTGCGCGCGGCGACATTGCCAGCCCGCACCGGCGTCTCGATCTGGCCGGCGTCGGTGAGGACGAAAGCCATGTCGAGCACGGCCTCGATCGCCTCCTGCATCAGCCCCGCGCCCCAATAGGGACGTCCGAGCCAATAGCCGAGCACAAGATCCGCGCTCTCGCCGCGTGTCTGAACGCCGACCAGGCCCACAAGAGCAGCCGGATCGTTGCGGGGCGCAAGGCCCAGCACGAGTCCACGCCCCTGCGTATTGGTGCGGCGCGCGCCAATCACGAAATCGTCCGCCTCCGGCGCCCCGAAGGGCTGGGGCAGGCAGGTCGCAAGACCTGCCACATCCACATCCGAGGCGAGACGGGCGAAGGCAGCCACATCAGCGGCGCGCGGCCAGCGCAGCCACAGGCGGGCGGTCTCGATCCGGAACACATCGTCACGGGTGAGATCGGGAAACATCGCAGGCTCCAGTCCGATGAGCGCCATTCCGGCGCTTGAGACGACGAAGGGGAGGTGGTCTCCCACCTCCCCTTGCCCCCTTGCGGGAACTCTCGGACTGGTCCGGATCTTTCGGGGCTATTGCCCTTCGCGATCCTTTGGTTCTGACAAGAACCTGTCCACCGGGTCTCGTGAGAGACGGTGGAGGTTCTTCGTCAAACCACCACCCTTATTCTGCGGCTGCTGCCAACGGCACGACCGCTACATAAGCGCGGCCATTGCCCTTGGTGAGGAAGTGCACCTTGCCGTCGGCCATGGCGAACAGCGTGTGATCAACGCCGATGCCGACGTTTGCACCCGGATGCCACACCGTGCCGCGCTGGCGGACGATGATGTTGCCGGAAATGACGGATTCGCCGCCAAACTTCTTGACGCCGAGACGACGACCCTTGGAGTCGCGGCCGTTGCGGGATGAGCCGCCTGCCTTTTTGTGAGCCATTGATCTGCTCCGAACCTTGCGCCCGCCGGGTGAAACCGGGGGTGAATGAAATCTGTCTGGACCCTTATAGCGAAAAAAGGTCCGTTACGAAACTGCTTGCCGGTGTCGCGCGCTTAGTGCGCGGCGATGCCGGTGATGCGCACGATCGTCAGATCCTGACGATGGCCACGCTTGCGCTTCGAGTTCTTGCGGCGACGCTTCTTGAAGGCGATGACCTTCGGACCGCGGTCCTGCGCGACGATTTCGCCCGAGACGGTGACGCCAGCCAGGAACGGCACACCAACCTGCATGGACTCGCCGTCGACGAGCATCAGGACTTCGTTGAACGTCACCTTGTCGCCCGCTTCACCAGCGAGCGTCATGACGGTAATCTTGTCTTCGGCGGCAACTTTATACTGCTTGCCGCCGGTTTTGATGACTGCGAACATCGTTTTTCCTCGTGTTCAATCCGGCTCTGCCCTTATGGGCGGCCGGCTTCTTTGCAGGTGCAAACCAGCGATGAAGCCCCGGCTCCGCGTGATCCTGCCCCCAAACCGGGAGCCAAAGGCCCATACGAAAAACGCGGCCAAGAAAGCCGCGCGCCGAAGCGAGGGCGTTCTATAGGGGGAGGAGGGGGCAAGAGTCAACGGGAAGCATCCAGGTGTGCCCTATTGCCCAAGCGTGAAGCTTGGCTAAACTCAGGCCCCATGACACTCATCATCAACAACAAAGACGTCGCCCAGGTTCTCACAATGCCCGACACGATCGCGGCGCTGGAGACCTCCTATCTCAATCTGGCCTCGGGGGAGGCCGTCTGCCGGCCGCGGATCGACATCCGCATCCCGACAAGCGATCCGGCCAAGAATTACCAATGGGGCACGATGGAGGGCGGCTCGACGGGCGGCTATTTCGCCATCCGCATGAAGTCCGACATCATCTATGAGGCGCAATATAACGGCGTCGTGACGCAGGAAAAATACTGCATGAAGCCCGGCCTGTTCTGCGGCCTCATTCTGCTGACCTCGATTGAAAACGCCGAACCGCTCGCACTCATCAATGACGGCCATCTCCAGCACATGCGCGTTGGCGGCGATGGCGGCATCGGCGTGAAATATATGGCGCGCGCGGACGCCGAGGTTGTCGGGATCATCGGCTCGGGCGGCATGGCGCGGACGCATATGCAGAGCTTCACCGCCGTGCGCAACATCCGCAAGGTGCAGGTCTTCAGCCCGACGAAAGCCAATCGCGAAGCCTTCGCGGCCGAGATTCGCGCGCAATACGGCATTGAAGTGCAGGTCTGCGATGCGCCCGAACAGGTCTATCGCGGCGCGCATATTGTGGCAGGCCTCACCGATTCCGCCGTGCCTGTGCTCAATGGCGATTTGCTCGAGCCCGGCACGCATATCGTCAACATCGGGGGCAGCGGCATTCCCGACCAGCGCTCGCTCGAGCGCGTCGATGTCTATCTGCGCTTTGGCGATGCGCCTGCCCCGCGCGGGCGGCCCGAGCTTGCGCTTGACGATGAATATATCGCCTGGGAAGCCCGCCCCAATGCCGATAAATTTGGCGATGGCCGCAAGGGCAAGCGCGCACATGGCGTGACGATTCCAGAAAAGCGCATCACGCTGGCAGATCTCGTCTCAGGCAAGGCCAAGGGCCGCACGTCGGATAACCAGATCACCTATTCGGAACGCGGCAATCTTCAAGGCGCGCAATTCTACGCGGTCGCCGGGCGGGTTTATGAACTCGCAAAAGCTGCCGGCCTGGGGCATGAAATCCCAACCGAATGGTTCCTGCAAGACATCAGGAATTAAGTCTCGGCGGCGCGCGGCTTGAGCGGGGCGCTAGCACGCGCGCCTTGCTCATGCCGCGTTCGCAATGCTAACGCTGTGCACCTGCATCGACGCACAGCGAGTGGCCTTTTACATGTTCAAGCGCCTTTATCACTGGACGCTCCTGCTCGCCGAGAGCCCCCGCGCAACCTGGGCGCTTGGCGCCATAGCTTTCGCTGAAAGCTCCTTCTTTCCGGTTCCACCCGACGTCATTCTCGTGCCGATGTCGCTCGCGCGCCCCAAGCGCGCATGGTTTTATGCAGGCATCTGCACCATTGCCTCCGTGCTTGGCGGCATTCTCGGCTATGGCATCGGCTTGCTGCTGTGGGACACGCTCGGACATTGGCTGATCGACCTTTATGGCTACGCTTCGCGCATGGACACTGTGAAAGCGGGCTACGACAAATGGGGCTGGCTGTTCATTCTCGTAAAGGGACTGACGCCTATTCCCTTCAAGCTCGTCACCATTGTCAGCGGCGTGCTCGAATATAATTTCGCGCTTTTCGTTGGCCTGTCGCTGCTTACACGTGGCGCGCGTTTCTTCATTCTTGCCGGGCTGCTTCACAAATTCGGCGAGCCGATCAAGGCGCTTCTCGAACGCCATTTCGCAACCTTCATGATCCTTGTCGTCGTGACCATCGTGGGCGGCTTCTGGCTCGCAGGAAAAATGTTCTGATGCTGCGCGAGATCACGCCCCTGCGCGCGGCGCTTGCCATTCTCATCATCGCTTTTGCGACGATCACGGGCGCGTGGATTTTCGAGGCCTTTGGTTATCTGCCCTGCGAACTCTGCCTGAAACAGCGCTGGGCCTATTATGCGGGCGTGCCTCTGGCGGCCCTTGTCACACTGGTTGGCGCGCGCGATTGCAATCTCGCGCGGCCTGGCCTCCGGCTCTTGTCGTTGCTGTTTTTGGGCAGCGCTATGTTTGGCGTCTATCACGCCGGCGTCGAATGGGGATTCTGGCCTGGCCCCACAGGCTGCACGGGCGCGATGAGCAGCGCGAAAAGCGTCGACGATTTCCTGAGCCAATTGCAGACCACGCAAGTCGTGCAATGCGACAAGGTCGCGATCCGCATTATCGGCCTGTCGCTGGCGGGCTGGAACGCGGTGATATCCGCAGCTCTGAGCGCGCTCGCACTCATTGGCGCGCGCGCAAAAGCCTAGTCTGCGGCGATCTCGTCTTCGTCATCGAGCGCCAGACGCGCCCGCGCCCGCAGCTTTTCTGTTTCGCTCTTCAACTGGCCGCACGCAGCCAGAATGTCGCGACCGCGCGGCGTGCGCACGGGGCTCGCATAGCCCGCGTTGAAAACGATGTCGGAAAATTTCTCGATCGTCTCCCAGTCCGAGCACTCATATTGCGTGCCGGGCCAGGGATTGAACGGGATCAGATTGATCTTGGCCGGAACGCCCTTAAGCAAGCGCACAAGTTCGCGCGCCTCGGCGGGTGAATCGTTCACGCCCTTGAGCATCACATATTCAAATGTGATGCGGCGCGAGTTGGAGGCGCCGGGATAATTGCGGCAGGCATCGAGAAGATCGCGGATCGGATATTTCTTGTTCAGCGGAACAAGCGTGTTGCGCAGCTCGTCATTGGTCGCGTGCAGCGAAATGGCAAGCATGGTGCCGGCTTCTTCACCCAAAGCGCCGATCTGGGGCACGACGCCAGACGTCGAAACCGTGATGCGGCGCTTGGACAGCGACAGGCCTTCGCCATCGGTGAGCACGGAAATCGCATCCGTCACTTCATCGAAATTATACAGCGGCTCGCCCATGCCCATGAACACAATGTTGGACACGGCGCGCACGCCCTCGCCTGCGGGAATGAGCCCGCCATCGTCGGGCGGTGTCTGGCCCGGAAAATCGCCCAGCATGTCGCGCGCAACAACAAGCTGCTGCACGATTTCCTGCGCCGAGAGATTGCGCACGAGTTTCTGCGTGCCCGTGTGGCAGAAGGTGCAGGTCAGCGTGCAGCCGACCTGGCTCGAAACGCAGAGCGTGCCGCGGTCGCTTTCAGGAATATAGACGCATTCAATCTCCGCGCCCTTGTCGCGCGCATCGACGGGCGGCATGCGGATGAGCCATTTGCGCGTGCCATCGACCGAGACCTGCTGGGCAACGACCTCAGGCCGGCTCAGCCCGTAATGCTCGGCCAGCGTGGCGCGCAGAACTTTCGAAATATTGAGCATGGCGTCAAACGATGTCGCGCCCTGGAAATAGATCCAATGCCACAACTGGCCAACACGCATGCGCTGCTCGCGCTCGGGCACGCCAATGGCAGCCAGCGCCTGCGCCAGCCCGGCGCGCGTCAGCCCGACGAGCGAGGGTTTGGCATGAAGGGGCGCATCGATGGGGGTGGCGAGAGCAATGTCGGTCATGGGCGCGGCTCATAGCAGGTTTTGCGCAGGCGGGCGAGCGCGACAAAAATGCTGCGCCCTCAAAGCTTGCGCTCGACCGCGCCCAGCGCATCGGCAAGCCGTGCCTTGGCGGAGCCTGGTTGCAGCGGCTTCTGCTGGCTCTCATGCGGAGCCCAGCCCGACAGCCAGACGATCTCGAAGGTCGCGCGCAGACGCCCGTCGGGATCGGCAAATCGGCTCTGATAGATCTCGGCTGCGCGCATCAGCACGGCGCGGCGCAGCGGACGCCGGTCACGCGCCACCAGCACATTGGTCGCCCCCATGGCCCGCAAATCGCGGAACAGGCCGAAGATCGAGCCGTAGCGTACCGTGATCTGGTCGGCATCCGTCACCGGCAGGGCAAAGCCTGCGCGCTGCAACAGTCCGCCCATGTCGCGCAGATCGGCGAAGGGCGCGACGCGCGGGCTGACGCCGCCCAACACCTCCTCTTCGGCCTGCGCCAAAGCAAGCCGCAATTCCTGCAATGTCTGGCCGCCCAGCAGGCAGCCCATGAACAGACCATCGGGAGCCAGCACGCGGCGGATCTGCACCAACGCGCCGGGCAGATCGTTGACGCCCTGGAGCGCCAGCGCCGAGACCACGAGATCGAAGGAGCCCGGCGCAAAGGGCAGCGCCTCTTCGTCGCAGACAAGTCCCGCAGGCCCGTTGGCCGCAAGGGCAGCCGCAATGGGGGCTGCGCGCAGCAGCAGCGCGGGATGGCGCGCCGCCAGAGCCTCGGCAAGAGCCGGGCCCGGCGTGCCGAGATCGAGCACGCGGGGGAAGGGCCGCAGCACGGCACCGAGCCGCTCGGGGAATTCATCCGCGACATGATCGAGCAGAAAACCGGCAGCCCCCTGCCGATAGGCCCGTGCGAGCCTGGCGCGGGCAAGGGGGCGGTCAAAGACGATATGGGCGGGAGCGGACATGACAGCTTTATGGCGCGCGGCGCGTCGATTATCCAGCGCCCTTCCAAGCACCCGCCCAAAATGCCAAGCTCATGCCCATGGACGAGAGCACGCACGAGAGCACGCAGGGCGAGCCAGATACAAAGCCACGGGCGATTGCTCTCGCCACGCGCAGGCTTGCCTCGCGCCTGAGCCAAGTGACCGACTGGATTTATCCACCCACGTGCCTCGCCTGCAAGACGGCGGTGGATGCGCCCGCCACGCTCTGCCCGGCCTGCTGGGTCAAAATGCCCTTCATCGAGAGGCCCTTTTGCGAGCGGCTCGGCACGCCCTTTCCCCAGGATCTGGGGCCGGGCCTCATCTCCCCGGCAGCCCAGGCCGACCCGCCGGTGTTCCAGCGGGCGCGGGCCGTGGCGTTGTATGAGGAGGGGCCGGCCCGGCGGCTGGTGCAGCGGCTCAAATATGGCGACCGGCTCGACCTCGCCCCCGCGATGGCGCGCTGGATGGCGCGGGCGGGTACGGAGCTGACGGCGCAGGCCGATATGGTCATTCCCGTGCCGCTCCATCGTTTCAGGCTCTGGAGCCGGCGCTACAACCAGGCTGGCGTGCTGGCGCAGGCGCTGGCAGCCCATGCCGCCCTGCCCTATGAGCCGCTGGCGCTGACGCGGGTCAAAGCGACGCGGCCGCAGGTCGGGCTTACCCGGGAGGCCCGCGCGGCCAATGTGCAGGGCGCGTTTCAGGTGCGCCCGGAGGCAGCCGGCGCCATCGCGGGCGCACGCATCCTGCTCGTCGACGATGTGCTGACCTCGGGGGCAACGCTGAATGCGGCGGCGCGGGTGTTGCTGCGCGCGGGCGCGGCGCAGGTGGACGTGCTCACCTTCGCGCGGGTTGTGGCGGGGGCCTGACAGGCCATATAAGGAACGCGCTTGCGAGGAAGGACCAATATGCAGCCCGTCACCATCTACACCAAGAGCACCTGCGGCTATTGCGCCCGCGCCAAGTCCCTGCTCGGCGCGAAAAACGTCGCCTATGAGGAAATTTCGGTCGATGGAGATGCCGACAAGCAGCAGGACATGGCACGCCGCGCCAACGGCGGCTGGACCGTGCCGCAGATCTTCATCGGCGCGACGCATGTCGGGGGCTGCGATGATCTGCATGCGCTCGAACGGGCCGGCAAGCTCGACGCCTTGCTGGAAGGCTGAGCGCTCCATGATCAAATATTCGCTTCATTGCGACATTGGCCATGAGTTTGAAAGCTGGTTTGCGAGCAGCGATTCCTTCGATGTGCAGGTCAAGCGCGGCTTTGTCACCTGCCCCTATTGCCAATCGCCCAAAGTCACCAAGGCGATCATGGCCCCAAATGTCGCCCGCAAGGATCGTGAGGGCGCAACGCCCGTGCCCGCCAACGACCAGCAGCCGGCCAATCTGCCCGCGCCCGCCGCCCCGCCCCAGGGCATGGCTCTGCTCAATGAAAGCCAGCAGCAGCTGCGCAGCATGATCCGCGAGCTGCACGAAAAGATCGTCGCCAGTTCCGAGGACGTCGGCGCGTCCTTCCCCGAGGAAGCGCGCAAGATGCATGAGGGCGACACACCCGCCCGCTCGATCCGCGGCACCGCCAGTTTCGAGGATGCCCGCGCCTTGCTGGAGGATGGCATTCCCGTCCTGCCGATCCCCGATCTACCGGAAGAGCGCAATTGATGACCGAGTTTGAAAATGTCTATGGCGCGCCCTCCGAAGACCTTGTCGGGCCGACCGATGCCGCCCGGCAATATTCGCCGCTCGTCCCCAATGCCGCCCGTCTCGAGGACGCCCTGCCCGGCTCGCTCAATGGCTTGGCCATGCTCGCCCCACCCGGCACCGTCGAGCGCCATTACGCCATAGCGCTGGCCTTGCGCGCGCTCGCGCCCGGTTCCCATCTCACCGTACTTGCGCCCAAGGACAAGGGCGGCTCGCGCCTCGCGCAGGATCTGACCGGCCTTGGCTGCGCGATCACTGAATCCGCGCGCCGCCATCACCGCATCTGCGTCACCGCAGGCCCGGGCGATGCTCTTGCCATCGAAGACGCGATTGCCGCCGGGGCGCCCCGCTATCTCGATGATATCGGCCTGTGGTCGCAGCCTGGCATTTTCAGCTGGAACCGGATCGATCCCGGCAGCGCGCTGCTGCTTGGCCATCTCCCGCCGCTCTCGGGCAAGGGCGCGGATCTGGGCTGCGGGCTTGGCGTGCTGGCGTCGACCGTGCTCGCCTCCCCCAAGGTTGCCGCACTCACCCTCATCGATCTCGACGCACGCGCCATCGACATGGCCAGGCGCAATATCGAAGATGCACGCGCGACCTTCCTCTGGGCCGATGCGCGCAAGCTGACCGGCCTTGCGGGTCTCGATTTCATCGTGATGAACCCGCCCTTCCATGAGGCGGGCCATGAAAACCACGGGCTCGGCCAGGCCTTCATCCAGCGCGCTGCGGCCTTGCTGCGCACGGGCGGGACGCTCTGGCTCACCGCCAATCGCCACCTGCCCTATGAGGCCATCCTAAAGCCGCTGTTTCGCCGCGTGAACCTCGTGGCCGAGGCCAATGGTTACAAGATCTATCAGGCGCAGAAATGAGCAAGGTGCAGACCCTGCGTCTCGACCGGCTGCTCGCCAATCTCGGTTACGGCTCGCGCCGCGAAATCCACATGTTGTTGAACCGCAGCTGTTTTCGGCTCGACGGCGAGATTTTACGCAAGGTCGACCAGCACATCGCGCTGACGCCCGACCTGACAGAACGCCTGCAATATTTCCGCGAGCCGCTCGATCCCTTGCCCGGCCTCGTGCTGATGATGAACAAGCCGCTTGGGGCGACCTGCTCGCATAATGAGGCGGGCGCACTCGTCTATGGCCTGCTGCCCGAACGCTGGCAGAAGCGCGAGCCGAAAATCTCCAGCGTCGGACGCCTCGACAAGGACACATCGGGCCTGCTGCTGCTCACCGATGATGGCGACTTCCTGCATCAGGTCATCTCGCCGCGCGCGCAAATCGCCAAGCGCTATCGCGCCACCCTCGACCGCCCGCTGCGCGGCGACGAGGCCGCAATCTTTGCGTCCGGCACGCTGCAACTCGAAAACGAAAAGACGCCCTGTTTACCGGCCTCTCTGGAGGTTCTGTCGGAACGCGAAGCTGTGCTGACGATCACAGAAGGCCGCTACCACCAGGTCCGCCGCATGTTTGCCGCGGTCGGCAACCACGTGCTTGGCCTGCACCGCATGAGCATCGGCGGGCTGGTTCTGCCAGATGATCTGGCGCCGGGCGCATACCGATTGCTGAGCGCAGAAGAGCGCGCGGCTGTGGTCGCCTGACGCACAGTCAGGCTGAAATAGGTGTTGAGTGACACATTGTGCCGCGCTCGCGCCGATATTCAGCCATCAAGCTTGTCGAAAGTTGCACCTGCCAGACTGGCTGGCGCGCGAGGCTGACCGACATGATCATTTCGTCTTCCGACCGCATCGAGGGAGCGCGCAGCCTGACTGTGATCGGGCGCATTCGCGCGGCAACCGGCTGGCATGTGGCGGGCCGGAACCGTGCGCGTGATGGCGACTGGAAAGAAGCCGCCCTCCTGCAATTGATCGCCAATGCCGAAAGCGTGGATGCCGATGCCGTCATAGGCGTCAATTACGAAGTCGATGGCGCACCCGATGCCGAGGCGACGGGGCTCGCACTTCAGCGGATCTCCATCACCGGCATGGCCGTGAAAATCGGCCGCGTCTGAAATCTCAATCCTGCGCAGCGAGCTGGGCAGCCTGATTCTCGGTGATCAGCGGATCGATGATCTCGTCGAGTGCATCGCCCGCGATCACCTTGTCGAGCTTGTAGAGCGTCAGGTTGATGCGGTGATCGGTGACGCGCCCTTGCGGAAAATTATAGGTGCGGATGCGCTCCGAGCGGTCGCCCGAGCCGACCTGCGATTTGCGGTCGGCGGCGCGCTCGGAATCGAGCTTCGTGCGCTGTGAATCGTAAAGGCGTGCGCGCAGCAGCGACATGGCGCGCGCGCGATTCTTGTGCTGCGAGCGCTCTTCCTGCACGAAGACAATCGTGCCGGTGGGCACATGGGTGATGCGGATGGCCGATTCCGTCTTGTTGACGTGCTGGCCGCCCGCGCCCTGGGCGCGCATCGTGTCGATCTTCAGATCAGCCTCGTTGATATCGATATCGACATCTTCAGCCTCGGGCAGAACGGCGACGGTGGCAGCTGACGTGTGAATACGTCCCTGCGTTTCGGTTGCAGGCACGCGCTGGACGCGGTGCACGCCGGATTCGAATTTGAGTTTTGCAAAGACGCCGCGCCCGATCACCGAAGCGATGAGTTCCTTGTAGCCGCCAGCCGTGCCTTCGCTGGCTGAGAGAAGCTCCAGCTTCCAGCCATGCAGATCGGCGTAGCGCGCATACATGCGATAGAGGTCGCCAACAAAAAGCGCCGCCTCGTCACCGCCCGTGCCCGCGCGCAATTCGAGAATCGCGCCGCGCTCGTCAGCGACATCGCGCGGCAGAAGCGCGATCTTGATTTTCTGTTCGAGCTCGGCCAGCCGCGCCTCGGCTTCATGGCGCTCTTCTTCGGCCAGTTCGCGCATCTCGGCATCGGTGCCGGCATCTTCCAGCATGGCCTCGATGCCACGACATTCATCAAGCGCATCGCGCCAGGCGCGGATTGCCTCCACCACCGGATCGAGCTCGGACAATTCGCGCGAACAGGTCGCGAAATCGCTCCCGCTCACGCCAGCGGCGAGGCGCGCGGAGAGTTCGTCGTGGCGGCGCAGGATAAGGTCGAGCTTGTCTTGAGGCAGCATGATGAATCCGGCGTGGGCGTGCGGCTGGGCTAGGCGGAGAAACGCAATTGCCCTGCCTAAAGCGGCACGCCCTTGGCCTCCGCATAAGCGCGCAATTCCTGCCGGATCGATTGCGCACCGCTCTTCTGGGCGAGCAGATCTTCGATAAGGCCTGCGACTTCCGACGCATTGAGCGCGAGCAGCATGGCCTTCACCGGACCGATGGAGGCCGGCGACATCGACAGCCCGCGATAGCCAATGCCGATCAGCGCCATGGCCTCAAGCGGCCGCCCGCCAATCTCGCCGCATAATGTCACCGGCGTGCCGGTGAGGGCTGCCCTGTCGGTGATGGATTTCAGCAGGCGCAATGCAGGGGGCGAAAGCGGATCGAAACGATCCGCAACACGGCGATTATCGCGGTCTGCCGCAAAGACATATTGCATCAGATCGTTCGAGCCCACAGACACGAAATCGACGCGCGCGAGCATTTCATCGAGCTGCCAGAGCACGGAGGGCACCTCGATCATGATGCCGAGTTTCAGATCGCGGGGCAGTTCGTATTTGTGCAGCGTCAGATGGGCAATCTCGCGTTCGAGGAGATGTTTGGCCGCATCAAATTCCGCGCAGGTGGCAACCATCGGGAACATGATGCGCATTTCGCGCCCCGCGCCTGCGCGCAACATCGCGCGCAATTGCAGGCGCAAAAGCGCCGGCCGGTCGAGGCCGATGCGGATCGCGCGCCAACCCAGCGCCGGATTGTCTTCCTCGAAATGCGACATATAAGGCAGGATCTTGTCGCCGCCGATATCGAGCGTGCGGAAGGTCACCGGCACATCGGGCACGGCATCCATCACGTTTTTGTAAAGCGCATATTGCTCTTTCACGCGCGGGAATTGCGCCGCGACCATGAATTGCAATTCGGTGCGAAACAGCCCGATCGAGGCCGCGCCGGTTTCGGCCACATGCGGCAGGTCAATGGCCAGACCCGCATTCATGTGCAGGCCGATGGCCACGCCATCCTTCGTCAGCGCGGGCACATCGCGCAGCTTGTGATATTGCTCCTGCCGCTTGGCGCGCAGGCGCGCCTTTTCGCCATAGGACGCCTCGACATCCGGCTGCGGGCGCAATTGCACATCGCCCGCCGACCCGTCGACGATGATCGCATCGTTTGGCTCGACCAGATCGACGATATTCTTGACGTCCCCGACCATCGGAATGCCAAGCGCGCGCGCGATAATCGCGACATGGCTCGAGGGGCCGCCATCCTCCAGCACGAGGCCGCGCAGCTTGCCGCGATCGTAATCGAGGAGGGCTGCGGGGCCCATGGTGCGGGCGACAATGATCGCATTGTCGGGCATCTGGTCGTGCGCGACGACGAAGCTCTCGCCCGTCAGCTCATGCAGCAGGCGGTTGGCGAGATCATCGAGATCATGCAGCCGCTCGCGCAGATAGGGGTCCGTGCGGCGCTGCAATTTCGCGCGCGCGTCGTTTTGCACGCGCTCGACGGCGGCTTCCGCCGTCAGTCCGGAGGCGATGGCCTCGCGCAGGCGGCGCAGCCAGCCCCGGTCATGGGCGAACATGCGGAAGGTTTCGAGCACTTCGACATGCTCGCCCGGGCCCGCCTGATCGCCACGGTCGATCAGCGTGTCGATCGTGTGGCGCACGCTTTCAAGCGCGGCATCGAGGCGGGATTCCTCGCGCGCCGGATCATCCGAGATCAATTGCTTGATGGAGACGCGCGGCTCGTGCAGCACGACATGGCCAAGGCCAACGCCCTCGGCAACCGCCGAGCCATGCAGCGCGAGGGGACGGCGCAGCGCAATATTGTTGCCGGGGCGCACAATCGACTGCAATTCGCCCGACGCGATCATTTCGGCGAGCAACATGGCCGTGGTCTGGAGAACCTCGACCTCTTCTTCCGAATAGGTGCGGCGCGCCTTGTTCTGCACCACCAGCACGCCAAGCGTATTGCCGCCGCGCAGGATCGGCACGCCGAGGAAGGAATGGTAGATCTCTTCGCCCGTCTCCGGCTTGTAGGAGAAGGCGGGGTGGGATTGCGCATCTGAGAGCGCGAGCGATTCCGCCGACTCGGCAATGCGCCCGACCAAGCCCTCGCCCGAGCGCATGGTGGTGAGATGGACGGCCTCGTGGTTCAGGCCTTCGGTTGCAAACAGCTCGAGGCGGCCGTCATCGCGCAGCACATAGACCGAGCAGACCTCGGCCACCATGTTGGAGGCGATGTTGACGACGATCTTGTCGAGGCGCGCCTGTGCATTGACCGGTTCCGCCATGACCTCGCGGAGCCGGCGCAGCAGCAGACGGGGTCCCCCGAGCGCGCCTCGCATCAATCTGTCCTGTCCGGCCTTGCGGCCTCCGGGCCCTGTCTGGCCCCTGTCCTCGCGGTGGCGGCGCCGCCGTTTGGTGCAATCAATGTTTCGTATACGAATGCAAGACACAGACCGCAAGCGTCACCGGAGGCCCACGGCACCCCGAACAGGCACAAACACCTGCCTAAAAATCAATTTTTCCAAATTAAATGACGAAAGCCCCGCCGCAGGGTGGCGGGCGGGGCTTTCTCCACGATTTTTTACCGCAGCGTCAGGCCTTGTCGAGGCCGTAGAGCGTGTGGAGCGTGCGCACCGCCAGCTCGGTATATTCGGCATCGATCAGCACCGAGAACTTGATCTCGGAGGTGGTGATGGCCCGGATATTGATGCCCTTCTCCGACAAGGCCTTGAAGGCGCGCGCCGCGACGCCCGCATGCGAGCGCATGCCGATGCCGATCGCCGAGACCTTGACCACATCGGTCGCTCCGGCAATGCCGGCATAGCCAATCTGCGTCTTGCCCTCTTCGAGGATCTTGCGCGCCCGCTCGTAATCGGCGGTGGGCACGGTGAAGGTCATATCGGTGGTCTTGGCATTATCCGAGACGACCTGAATGATCATGTCGACATTGATGTTGGCGTCGGCGAGCGGCACGAAAATGGCCGCGGCGACGCCGGGCTTGTCGGCCACGTCGCGCAGTGTGATCTGGGCTTCGTCCTTGGAATAGGCGATGCCGGTGACGACCTGCTGTTCCACGATATCCTCCTCGTCGCAGATGAGCGTGCCAGGCTTGGGATCAGCCGGATCGTCGAAGGACGAGCGCACGAAGGTTTTGACTTTATGGACCATGGCGACTTCGACGGAGCGCACCTGCAGCACTTTCGCGCCGAGCGAGGCCATTTCCAGCATTTCCTCGAAGGCGACCCTGTCGAGCCGCTTCGCCTTGGTGACGATGCGCGGGTCTGTCGTATAGACGCCGTCCACATCGGTATAAATATCGCAGCGGTCGGCCTTGATCGCAGCCGCAATGGCCACAGCGCTCGTGTCGGAGCCGCCACGGCCGAGCGTCGTCAGGCGGCCGCTCTGCGCGTGAATGCCCTGGAAGCCGGCAATCACCGCGACCTCGCCCTTGCGGAAGCCCTCTTCGAGCCCCTTGGGGTCGATATCCTCGATGCGGGCCGAGCCATGGGCGTCAGACGTGCGAATCGGGATCTGCCAGCCCTGCCAGGAGCGGGCCGGGATGCCCATGCCCTGCAGCACGATGGCCAGCAGGCCGGACGTCACCTGTTCGCCCGAGGCGACCACGGCGTCATATTCGCGATTGTCATAGAGGGCCGAGCCCTCCTTGCACCAGGCGACCAGCTCATTGGTCTTGCCCGACATGGCGGAGACGACGACGGCGACATCAAAGCCTGCCGCGACCTCACGCTGGACGTGGCGCGCGACATTTTTGATGCGCTCGATATTGGCGACAGAGGTGCCGCCGAATTTCATCACGAGACGGGTCATGGAGCCGGTTCGGTTTGTGGGCGCGTCCGCAAAGGGCGTGCAGGCTTGCCGCTCGCCCCCGGGCCGCAGGGCGCGTATAGATGACGGCGGTCATCCCCGGTGTCAATCCGGACAAGACGCAGCTTTCAGGGGTAACTGATGGTCGAGGCAGGCAAGGGATCACGCGCAACGGTGGATGAGGCCGATGTTGCCCGTTTCGAGAGGCTCGGCGCGGACTGGTGGGCGCCCCATGGCTCCATGCGTCCGCTGCACAAACTCAACCCCGTGCGCATCGCCTATATCCGCGATCACATCTGCCAGCATTTTGCCGGGGCCAACGGCCTGCCGCGCGATCCCCACGCGCCCCTGCCGCTTGCCGGCCTCACCCTGCTCGACATCGGCTGCGGCGGCGGCATCCTCGCCGAGCCCCTCGCGCGCCTCGGCGCCAGCGTCACCGGCATCGACCCAGCGCCGGGCAATGTGCGCATCGCGCAGGCCCATGCACAGGACAGCGGCGTCACCCTCGATTATCGCGCCGTGACCGCCGAAGAGCTTGTGGAAACCGGCGCGCGTTTCGACATCGTGACCGCGATGGAAGTGGTGGAACATGTCACCGACATGCGGGCCTTCGTGAAAACCTGCGCCACACTGGTCAAACCCGGCGGGTTGATGTTTGCCGCCACCCTCAACCGCACCCTGAAATCCTTCGCGCTGGCAATCGTGGGCGCAGAATATGTGCTGCGCTGGGTGCCCAAGGGCACACATCAATGGGAAAAATTCGTCACGCCGAAAGAGCTGGAAGACGCAATGTACGCCGGCGGAGTGGATGTATTCGATGTTGCAGGCGTGACGTATAATCCGCTGCGCGATGCGTGGGGGAGGAGCCAGGATTTGGATGTTAATTATATGTGTGTGGGACGCAAAGCGTAACGCCACTGCACGAGTTGAGTGTCAGAGCGTATTTTAATTTTATGACTGTGTACCTGCGGCTTTCTGGATTGCTTCGTTGGGCTCGAGCACGATTTCAGAGGGCTGCGCTCGCAATGAAGGCTATTTTGCAACTGTTGGTTTGTAGCTGTGTCGCGCGCTGCGGTTTTGGCTTGGCGCATGAAAGAGCCCTGCGTCTATATTATGGCCAGCAAGCGCAACGGGACGCTTTATACGGGCGTCACCTCGAATTTGTCGCGCCGCGTTCACGAGCACAAGCTGGCGAAGGCTCCGGGCTTCACGAAGGCATATGGCTGCACGCTTCTCGTCTGGTATGAAACTTACGAGCGCATGGACGAGGCCATTGCGCGCGAAAAGCCGATCAAGGCCGGGCCGCGGAAAGCGAAGTTGCGGTTGATTGAAGGGACAAATCCGCACTGGCGCGATCTATACGCTGCCTTCGCCTGATCGATTGCATACGCCAGCCTAGGCACCCTCCCCGCATCGGGAGGGTGCCAAGAGTGCGCGCTTAATGGCGGAAGTGGCGGTGGCCGGTGAGCACCATGGCGAGGCCGGCGTCGTCTGCGGCCTTGATGACTTCATCATCGCGCATCGAGCCGCCGGGCTGGATCACGGCTGTGGCGCCGGCTTCGGCTGCTGCCAGCAGGCCGTCGGCGAAGGGGAAGAAGGCGTCAGACGCCACGACCGAGCCCTTGGCCAGCGTCTCGGGCAGGCCTGCGGCCTTGGCGGCCTCGGCGGCCTTCCAGGCGGCGATGCGCGAGGAATCGACGCGGCTCATCTGGCCCGCGCCAACGCCAACCGTCGCGCCATTCCTGGCATAGACGATGGCATTGGATTTGACGTGTTTGGCGACGCGGAAGGCGAATTTCAGATCCGCCAGTTCCTGCGCGGTGGGCGCGCGCTTGGTTACGACCCGCAGGTCCATATCATCGACCACCGCATTGTCGCGGCCCTGCACCAGCAGGCCGCCCGACACTGTCTTGAAGGTGAGGCCCTTGGCGCGCGGATCGGGCAGGCCGCCGGTCAGCAGCAGGCGCAGGTTCTTCTTGCCGGCGATGAGCGCGATGGCCTCCTCATCGGCATCAGGCGCAATGATGACTTCGGTGAAGATCTTCACGATTTCAGCAGCGGCCTGCGCATCGAGCTTCCGGTTCAGCGCAACAATGCCGCCAAACGCCGACACCGGATCGCAGGCAAAGGCGCGCTCGTAAGCCTCGAGCAGGGACGTGCCTTCAGCCACGCCGCAAGGATTGGCGTGCTTGATGATGGCGACCGCCGCCGTGCGCGCGGGATCGAATTCGCTCACGCATTCAAAGGCGGCGTCGGTGTCATTCACATTGTTGTAGGAGAGCTGCTTGCCCTGCACCTGGCGGGCGGTTGCAACACCCATGCGCTTTTCCGGGGTGAGGTAAAAGCCCGCTGCCTGATGCGGGTTTTCGCCATAGCGCATCTTTTCCGCCAGACGTCCGCCGATGGCGCGATAATCGGGCGCATCCTCGCCGATGGCCGCGGCAAACCAGTTTGAAATGGCGGCATCGTAAGCAGCCGTGCGCGCATAGGCCTTTTGCGCGAGCGCGCGGCGCAGGCTCAGCGTTGTCGCGCCATTATTGGAAGCGAGCGTCGAAAGCACGCGCTCGTAATCCTCGACATCGACCACCACCGCGACATCGCCATGGTTCTTGGCGGCCGCGCGGATCATTGCCGGGCCGCCAATGTCGATATTCTCGATGCATTCCTCTTCATCAGCGCCTTTGGCGACGGTCGCCTCGAACGGATAGAGATTGACGACCAGCAGATCGATGGCCGGAATGCCATGGGCGAGCATGGCCGCCTCATGTTCGGGATTTTCGCGGATCGCCAGCAGGCCGCCATGCACGCGCGGATGCAGCGTCTTCACCCGGCCATCCATCATTTCCGGGAAGCCGGTCAGATCGGCGACATCCTTCACCGGCAGGCCGGCATCGGCCAAAGCCTTGCGCGTGCCCCCGGTCGAGATGAGCTCGATGCCCAGCCCGTCGAGCGCACGGGCGAAGTCGATGAGACCCGCCTTGTCGGAGACGGACAGAAGAGCGCGGGAGACGCGACGCAGATGAGTGGGCATGGAATCGATCCGCAAGCCAGAGTGAGGTTTTCGCTTGGGCGCTTAGCATGCCACGCCCAAGCGGGCAAAGGCGGGACTGGCAAACCTCGCCTCAGGTAAGCCGAGATCGGGACATTTTGATGCCATTCAAACGGGATTTGTCACCCGGCATCCCATGAGCCTGGCCGCAACCCCGTCACAGGCCATGGACAAGCTGCTCCAGCGTCCAGACGATGGCCGGCACGTCGCGTACGCGGGCGGTGACGACGATCTGGTCGGTGTTGCGCGGGCCCTCGCGTCCGCCGAGGAAAATGCTTTCTTCCATGGTGATGGGCAGACCGCTCGCGCGAAACAGCCAGTCCTGCCCGTCGGGCAGAGCAAGGCGCACGGCATAGCCCTGCTGCGCCAGCTCGGCGCGGACGGAGGGGTGGAGATGGAAGCGCAGCGCATAATCGGCCTGGCCGGCGCCTGGCGCGCGGCGGCCCGTCGGCAGGAGCCGATCCTCGCCCTCGAGCCGCAGACCATCGGCAGACAAGGTCAGGCGGCGTTCGTGGATCAGGCCGAAACGCTGGTCATAGCCATTATGGGCGGCCTCGATTTCGAGCGCATGGGCATCTTCCGCACGGCGCACCGGCACATGGGTCGGCCCGGCGAGAATCTGCCCGGCAACCCAGCGGTCGAGCCCCGCGCCCGTCGCAAAGCGGCAGGACGACACGTCCCCGATCACCAGCGCCGAATGGGCCGCCGTGCTGCGCGTCACCTCGCGCAAAGTCGCGCGGGGATTATAAGGCACGCCGCAATTGACGATGAGGCGTTGCGCACCGCACGACATTTCAAACGACAGCGCGCCCGCATGGGCCTCACAGGAAAAGCGCGGCGGCGGCGGCGTGCCGCAATCGACAACAAGGATCGTATCGCCGGCTTCCAGCCGCTCATAGCCCGAGGAGGGCGCATGGTTGAGCGGCATGGCGCGGGCATCGTCGTAGGCGAGCACGGTGGCCAGCGCATGGGCGGCGGTGGGCCCCATGCCGTTGAACAGGGCCATGGAGCCATCGCCGTGGCGAAACAGCCGCAGCATCGGCATCATCCGGTCGATGACATTGAGCAGCATCTGCGGGGCGCTCGCGCCGCGCGCGGCATAGGCCTGGCGCAGCGGCAGCAGGTCGAGCAGCAGGTCGACGAGCATCTGCGGATTGCGGCCGATATGGCCGCCGTCGGGGAGGATCTGGAGCTTGAGCTCGTCCACCAGCAATTTGGTGCCGCGCTTGGCGAGCTTGGGCATGCCCTGCGCGCACAGGCCAAGCTCGGCAATGGCGATGGCCGCCAGCAGGCGCGATTCGCCTTCCAGCCCATCGGCCATGCAGCGCTGCAGATGTTTGGCATGCTGGCCAAGGGAGCGCATGAAGCGGCGATAGAACAGGCGGTCCGCGCCCTCAAGGATGAGCGGGGATTGCGACAGCCAGGACAACAGCCGCCGCGCGGTGACGCCAGCCTGCCAGTCGGCGCGCTCATAGGCCTTGCCGCGCTGGTTCATCCAGTCGCTGACGAGCACGCGCGCATTGGCACGCGCCAGCGCCGTATCGGCGGCGCGCAAATGGCGCAACCAGGTGAAGCCGGCCAGCGCCACATCCCAGCCCTGCGAGGGCGATTCGATCTCGAAGGGCGAGGCGCCATGCGTGTTCACGGCCTTGCCGGCGAAGACGAAATAGCCCGAATAAATATCGGCCGCGATGGTCGGATCGGTGGTGCGAATATCCTGCGGGGCAATCAGCAACCGGTCAGGCGCGGCCACATTCATGGCTGAAAAGACGCGCAAGGGGGAGCGTGCCGCACGCCATAGCAGCATCAGTCCGCGACTCGCCACAAGGCGCGCGAACCGCATGCGATCGGCGGCGTTCGACGATCCCAAAGCGCTTAGTCCCCCGAAGGTCATGAACAGTCCAAACAGCAGGGCGACGCGACGCACGCACCCAGCCCTGTATTAAGCGATCATTTGCTTAATCACTCATTTAGAATTCTAACTTTTCACACAGCATCGTTGCGTTTGATCAGACGCGCGGCAAAAAAGCCATCGAGTCCCGACAGGCGCGAGGTCTCGCCCTTGAGATGGAAGGGCAGCGTGCGCAATTCCCCCTCCGCATTGATGCATTCCGGCAGGCCGCCGATTTCCTCGGGCGTGACGGGCACGCGCTTGAGGTCCGGGTTGCGCCGCAGGAGCGCGGCGATCTGGAGTTCGCCCTCGTCGGGCTCGAGCGAGCAGGTGCAATAGACAAGACGTCCGCCAGGCGCCAGCAGTTCGGCGGCGCGATCGAGCATCTTCTTCTGCACGGCCGCCAGCGCGCCGACATCGCCCGGCTTCTTGGTCCAGGCAACATCGGGATGACGACGGATCGTGCCCGTCGCCGAACAGGGCGCATCGAGCAGGATGGCGTCAAAGGGCGCGGCCTCGAAGGTCAGCGCATCGCCGACGCGGATTTCAGCGGTCAGGCCGAGACGTTCGAGATTGAGGGTGAGGCGCTTCAGCCGCTCGGCAGAACGATCGAGCGCCACCACATCGGCGCCTGCGGCGGCCAGTTGCGCAGTCTTGCCGCCGGGCGCAGCGCAGAGATCGGCGACACGTTCGCCGGGCTTGACCGCCAGCAGGCGGGCCGGCAGCGCAGCCGCCGCGTCCTGCACCCACCATTGGCCGCGCGCATAGCCCTCGAGCTCTTCCACGGGCGTATGCGTGTCGATGCGCAGCGAGCCGGTAGGCAGCAGCAGGCCTTCGGGCAGGCGGGCAATGTCGAGCCCGGGCTTGAAGGAGAGATCGAGCGTCGGCTCGTCGCGATGGGCCAGCGCAATGCGGGCGGCGGTCTCCTCGCCATAGGCGCGGCGCCAGCGCGCGGCGAGCCATTGCGGCGTGTCGATGAACGGATCGGCGGGCGATTCCCATTCCGCGCGGCGGCGCGCGATATTGCGCAGCACGGCATTGACGAGGCCGGCGAAGGGCGCGGTATGGGCTTGATGGCGGACCGCACGCACGGCGAGATCGACAGCGGCATGGTCGGGCACATCCATGAACAGGATTTGCGCCGCGCCGGTGACGAGCGTCCACTCGATGCCCTGCGCCTTGCGCGGCAGGCCTTTTTCAAGCGTCGCAGCCAGCGCAGCGCGCAAGGAACCCAGACGACGCAGGGCCACAAGCGCGATGGAGCGCACCAGCGCACGGTCACGCGCATCAAGCCCGCTCAGAGCCTCGGGGCCAGCGCCCGGCGCAAAACGATCGTCAAGCGGCTGACCATTGCCGGCGACCTCGGCCAGAATGGCGGCTGCGGCGAGGCGAACCGCAAGGCCCGGCACCATGTCTGGTGCGGGGGCGGGACGGCGGCCAAAGCCTGTGCCCGAGC
This sequence comes from Beijerinckiaceae bacterium, assembly GCA_947370975.1. Classification (GTDB taxonomy): domain Bacteria; phylum Pseudomonadota; class Alphaproteobacteria; order Rhizobiales; family Beijerinckiaceae; genus Terripilifer. The sequence goes on along the minus strand of CANBNG010000007.1, from coordinate 122,192 downwards.
GGGGCGGCGCGTCCTTCTTCACCATGAGCGCGAGGCCGGAAAGCCGGCGCGGGGCCGCTGCGTGCCGCAGGTCATGAACAGTCTCCAGAAAAAACGCCGGCGCTCAGCCCCGGGGATCGCCCCACGGGCCGCGCCGTTCACCGCCGGTACCACGATCCCCGCTCCGGCGCCATGGCGAGATGCCCGCACCCGACAGGAAGCTGCCCCCGCCATGCCGGCGCGCGCGGCCCCAGGCCGAGCCCGCCGGATAGGATGGCCCTGAAAAATCATCGCGAAACGGCGACCAGCCCGCACCTGCAGGATCGAAAGGCGCAAGATTCATCTCGCGTCCCATTTCCTCCAGGGCGGCGATGCGGTTTTCGACATTGGGATGGGTCGAAAACAGATTGTCGACGCCAGACCCATGCAGCGGATTGACGATGAAGAGATGGGCAAGCGCCGGGTTGGCCTCGGCACGCGGATTGTCGATGGCCTGCGCGCCCTGCGCGATTTTTGCCAGTGCACTCGCCAGCCAATAGGGATTGCCGCAGATCTCCGCACCGGCGCGATCAGCCACATATTCGCGCGAGCGGCTCACCGCCATCTGCACGATCATGGCGGCAATCGGCGCGAGAATGGCCAGCGCCAAAGTGCCGATGACGCCGAGCCCATTGTCGCGACGCCCGCCCATGAACATGCCCCAATGGGCAATGGAGGAAATCGCGCCCGCAAGCGTCGCCGTCACCGTCATGGTCAGCGTGTCGCGATTTTTGATATGGGCGATTTCATGGGCAAGGACGCCCGACAATTCCTCGCGCGTCACGATCGAGATCAGGCCCGTATGAACGGCAATCGCCCCGTTCTCGGGGTTGCGCCCGGTGGCGAAGGCATTGGGCTGGTCACTTTCGATCAGATAGATGCGCGGCATCGGAATGCCGGCGCGCGCGGCCAGCCCGCGCACGAGGTTGAACAGGTCGGGGGCCTGTGGCTCGTCAATCTCCTGCGCATCATTGGCGGCGAGCGCCATGCGATCGGAGTTCCACCAGGCAAACAGATTGGTCCCCAGTGCAAAGAGAAAGGCGAGCATCATGCCCGCACGGCCGCCCAGTGCCGCGCCGACCAGAACAAACAATGCGGTCATGGCCGCCAGCAGAACCGCAGTGCGCATGAAATTCATCGGTCTCAAGCTCCGCGTCTGGTCGAAATCCGACCCTGTGCCCTATATGTGGGGAGGCAAGAGGCCGGGCTTCAAGCTCGGCCGCGAAAGAGACGCAAAATGACAGACGAATCCAACATCCCGCCCGTCCCTCAGCAAGTCCTCCAGGAGGTCCCGGACGAGGCCCCCCGCAAGGTGCTGACGCCGCAAGCGCAGCGCGCGCTGGCCGAGGCTGCCGAGCGCCGCGCCAAGGCCGAAGCAGACCGGCAAGCCGCAGCGCACGAAATAAATGGCCGCGGCGGGCTTGATCCGGTCCGTTATGGCGACTGGGAAATCAAGGGTTTGACCAGCGACTTCTAGAGCTAACGTCACGCATGACGTGCATTCGACGTTCTACCTATCATTCAGATTGTAGGATCATATTGACATAATCCCACCCGCTATGGTGAAGTTGGGATTATGATCCTGTCACCGCGCATTTCCATTCTGGCTGCGCTCCTGCTCGCGTCGCTGACGGCCGCCTGCGGGGCTTTGGTGGCTGGCCGAGGTGGGTCTCCCGACCGCGCGGTTGCGCACGGCTCTGCGCCCACGCCTCTGGCGGGCGGTTTCACCGGCCCCATGCCGGCGGACGTCTTGCGCATCATTGATGGCGATACGTTTCAGGCGCAGGTTCAGGTCTGGTTCGGGCAGGAGGTCCGCAGCGCGATCCGCATTCGCGGCTTTGACGCGCCCGAACTCCACGCCGGCTGCGCGGACGAAAAGAAAATGGCGCTCGCGGCCACCGACATGTTGCGCGACATTCTCGCCAGCGGCCCCGTGACCCTGCACGACATCGCTCCTGACAAATATTTCGGACGGGTGGTCGCCACCGTCCATGTGCGCCTTAGCGACGGGGGCGAGACCGACGTCGCACAGATGATGCTCGCCGCCGGCCACGGCCGCCCCTATGCGGGCGGCAAACGCGGCGCGTGGTGTTGAGAAAACCCTCTCCCAGAGGGAGAGGGTGGCTCGTGGCCCTAACCCTCATCAGTCAGCTTCGCTGACAGCTTCTCCCTCAGGGAGAAGCGGGCGGCAGGCGCTTGCGCAAATGACGACGCTAAAGCGCCATCACTTGCCGCGATTGGCGATCAGATCGTCGACCACGCTCGGATCAGACAGGGTCGAGGTATCGCCCAGCGCGCCGAATTCGTTTTCGGCGATCTTGCGCAGGATGCGGCGCATGATCTTGCCCGAGCGCGTCTTGGGCAGGCCCGGCGCGAACTGGATGACGTCGGGAGAGGCAATCGGGCCGATCTCCTTGCGCACCCAATTGATCAGTTCCTTGCGCAGCTCGTCGGAGGGCGCCTCGCCCGTCATCAGCGTGACATAGGCGTAGATGCCCTGCCCCTTGATGTCGTGCGGATAGCCGACGACCGCAGCTTCCGAAACCTTGGGATGGGAAACCAGCGCGCTCTCGACCTCTGCCGTGCCCATGCGATGGCCCGAGACATTGATCACGTCATCGACGCGACCCGTGATCCAGTAATAGCCATCCTCGTCGCGGCGGCAGCCGTCGCCGGTGAAATATTTCCCCGGATAGGTCGAGAAATAGGTCTGCACGAAGCGCTCGTGATCGCCATAGACCGTGCGCATCTGGCCGGGCCAGGAATCGCCCAGAACGAGATTGCCCTCGCAGGCGCCCTCGAGGATGACGCCATTGGCATCGACAACTTCGGGCTTCACGCCAAAGAAGGGACGCGTTGCGGAGCCGGGCTTGAGCGCGGTCGCGCCGGGCAGCGGTGTGATGAGAACGCCGCCGGTTTCCGTCTGCCACCAGGTGTCGACAATCGGGCAGCGGCTGTCGCCGACCACGCGATAATACCATTCCCAGGCTTCAGGATTGATCGGCTCGCCGACCGATCCGAGCAGGCGCAGCGAGGCGCGCGAGGTCTTCTTCACCGGGTCTTCGCCAGCGCCCATCAGCGAGCGGATGGCGGTGGGCGCGGTGTAGAAAATATTGACCTTGTGCTTGTCGATCACATCCCAGAAACGCGACATGGACGGATAGTTCGGGATGCCCTCGAACATCAGCGTCGTCGCGCCATTGGCGAGCGGACCATAGATTATGTAGCTGTGACCCGTGACCCAGCCCACATCGGCCGTGCACCAATAGACGTCGCCCTCGTGATAATCGAAGACATATTGATGCGTCATGGCCGCGTAGACGAGATAGCCGCCGGTCGAATGCACGACGCCCTTGGGCGCACCCGTCGAGCCTGACGTGTAGAGAATGAACAGCGGATCTTCTGCGTTCACCTGCGCGGGCGGGCAATCGGCGGAGACTTTCTGCGCCTCCTCCTCATACCAATAATCGCGGCCGGGCTTCATCGTCACATTGCCGCCGGTACGCTTGACGACAATCATCGATGTCACGACGTCGCCGGCCTTGTCGCAGGCTTCATCGGCATTGGTTTTCAGCGCCACCTTGCGGCCACCGCGCAGACCCTCGTCGGCGGTGATGACGACCTTCGACTTGCAGCCCTCGATACGGCCGGCCAGCGAATCGGGCGAGAACCCGCCAAAGACGATGGAATGGACAGCGCCCAGACGCGCGCAGGCAAGCATCGCATAGGCGGCTTCGGGGATCATCGGCAGATAGATCGTGACCGTATCGCCCTTGGCGACGCCATGGGCCTTCAGCACATTGGCGAAGCGGCTGACCTCTTCGTGCAGCTGGCGATAGGTGATGTGCCTGGATTCATTCGGGTCGTCGCCTTCCCAGATGATTGCGGTCTGATCGGCGCGGGTCGCCAGATGACGGTCGACGCAATTATAGGCGACATTGGTGACGCCATCCTCGAACCATTTGATCGAGACATTATGGGGATCGAAGCTGGTGTTCTTCACCTTGGTATAGGGCGTGAACCAGTCGATGCGCTTGCCCTGCTCGCCCCAGAAGGCCTCGGGATTATCGAGCGACTGCGCATACATGCTCTTGTATTTCGCATCGTCCACGAAAGCGCGCCGGGCCCATTCATCAGTAACGCCGTAAATCTTGTCGGACATGTCTCTCTCCCCGGGGGCGCGCGCCACAGCTCTTTTCGTCTGCGGAACTGTGTTCACAAATGGTGCGCGGCATTATGACGATGCGTAGCCCGCGAACAAGCGGCGGCATGCTCACACTTTGGTCGGGAGACGTTAGACGAAGCCTGCTTGCACGACGCCAAGGGCTTCAGGTCAGGGACATTCCTTCTGCACCCGATCGAGCGCGCCGGCGAGCCCGGTGAGCGGATAGGAATCCGTCGTCACATTGCCGCGCAGGGAAGCAGCTTTCACCGTGAGCTTTGCGCCCTTGCGCATGGCATCGACCATCGGCAAGGCCTTGGCGGCATCGCGAACCCAGAGATGGGGGCCCTGCACGGCCAGCGCGAATTTGTCTGTTCCGATGACAGCCTCAGGCGGCGTCTTGTCCGCCGCCTTCACATCAAAGCCCATGATGATCGAGACTTCGTTGCGGACCTTCTCGGTCGGGCGGCTGGAGATGAAGAGAAAAGCGGGATCGCGCTTGAGAGCGGCGGGCGCACGCTCGCTTGGCTGGGAAAGCGCGTAGCACTGACGATCCTTGCCGCCCGAGGTCACATAGACCCCCCATTCGCCGACCTTTGCGACCAGCACCGGCTTGCCGGGCGCGGCGGGCGCAGCTTCGGGCGCCTTTTGCGCGGCCTTCGGGTCGGCCTTTGCCGAAGCCTTGCCCTGCTGGGCAAGACCAGGTGAGCACACGCCGACCACGAGGGCCGTCGAGAGAAGCAGGCGGACGGAGGTCCGCAGGAGGGATGTGTGAGCTGCGCGAATCATGAGACAATCATACTCCGTGCAGCCCATCATGCGAGGGGGATCGCGCAACAGAAATATGCAAGCGCGGGTTCGCAAAAGCGCCGGGACGTGCGACACTGTGTTCGTCTGACGCGGGCTCCGCTGGCTTGATAAGCTGCAGCTCTCAGATCAGTCCGGTCGGCGGCCGGATCAAGCCCCTCTATCCTGCAAGAGAAAACGAACGGAATGACGCCTCTCGCCGCCGAGCATGCCGCGCTGGTCGCAGCCATTGCCCAGACGCGCGATCGCGAGGCCTTCACACGCCTGTTCGATTATTACGGCCCGCGCCTCAACGCCTATCTCCTGCGCCTTGGCTGCGACCGCGCCGCCGCCGAGGAAATCACGCAGGATGTGATGGTGACGCTCTGGCGCAAGGGCCATCTGTTCGAGCCTTCCAAGTCCTCGCTTGCGACATGGCTCTATCGCATCGCCCGCAACCGCCGCATCGACGTACTGCGCCGCGACCGCGTCGATTTCGTCGATCCGGATAATTTCGCTCTGGATATTGCCGACGAAAGCACCGTCGATGCCGATCGTTCGCTCGATGCCCAATCGCGCGACGACGTGTTGCGCACGGCGATGACGGGCCTGCCGGCCGAGCAGCTCAAGCTGGTGCGCATGGCCTTCTTCGAAAACCTGTCGCATTCGGAAATTGCCGAAAAGACGAGCCTGCCGCTTGGAACAGTTAAGTCTCGTATCCGATTGGCATTCACGCGCCTGCGCCGGGCCCTTGAGGCCAATGGCGTGGTCGAGGCAGAATAGACCGGCTCCGGAAGGAGCCTGACAAGGCGAGGAGTATCCTTCATGTCGTGCTCATCCATTGCCCTGGCAAAGCCTGTCGTCTCGCGCTTGCGCGCTCTTGCGCTCGTCATCGGCGTCGGCCTTCTGGTCGCGGGCTGCGGCTACAACAACATTCCGACACTGGAAGAGCGCGCCAAGGCGCAATGGTCCGAGGTGCAGAACCAATATCAGCGCCGCACCGACCTCATCCCCAATCTCGTCGCCACAGTGCAGGGCTATGCCAAGCAGGAAAAGGACGTGCTGATTGCCGTGGTGGAAGCGCGCGCCAAGGCGACACAGGTCAAGATTGACGTCTCGCAACTCACCGACCCAGAAAAGCTCAAGCAATTTCAGGATGCGCAAAATGCGCTTTCGGGCGCGCTCGGCCGGCTGCTGGCGGTGAGTGAAAACTATCCGGACCTGAAATCGAACCAGAATTTCCTCGCCCTGCAATCGCAGCTCGAGGGCACGGAAAACCGCATCAGCGTCGCCCGCCGCGATTATATCGAGGCCGTGCGCGAATATAACACCGCGCTGCGCACCTTCCCGACCATGCTCTGGGCCATGACCTTCTTCCGCGGCAACCAGCCCATGGCGACCTTTGCCGCCAACGAGGGTGCACAGACACCCCCTGCGGTGAAATTCTGACGCGCGCCATGCTCCGCGCAGCCCGCGACTTCCGCCATACCGTGCTGGCAGGGCTCTTCGCCCTGCTCTGCACGCTGGGTGTGGCGTGTGCCGCGCCCGATTATCCGGCGCTGAGCGGGCGCATTGTCGATGGCGCATCGGTGCTTGCGCCAGATACACGCGCGAGCCTTGAGACCAAGCTGAAGGAGCTTGAGGACAAATCCGGCATCCAGCTTGTCATCGCCACCCTGCCCTCATTGCAGGGCTATGAAATAGAGCCCTTTGCCAACGGGCTTTTTCGCGCCTGGAAGCTCGGCGAGGCAAAAAAGAACAATGGCGTCCTGCTGCTGGTCGCGCCGCGCGAAAAGCGCGTGCGCATCGAAGTCGGCTACGGGCTCGAGGGCACGCTGACCGATGCCCTGTCGAAGATCATCATCAGCAATGCCATGGCGCCGCGTTTCAAGACGGGCGATTTCAGCGGCGGCATTGCGCGGGGTGTCGAGGACATCATCACGGTCCTCACGACAGACGCCGCCGAATGGCAGAAGCGTCCTGACCTGCGGACCGAGGAGCCGGGCCTGCTCGACCAGATCATGCCCTTCATCGTGCTCGGCCTGTTCATCTTCGTGATCTGGACGATGATTGCCAATGCGCGGGGACAAGGCAGCGGCTGGCGGCAGGGCGGCCGCAGCGGCGGAATTTTCATACCCCCCTCCGGCGGCGGATGGGGCGGGTCGGGCATGGGCGGTTCGGGCTGGAGCGGTGGCGGCGGCTTTTCCGGCGGGGGCGGATCGTCGGGCGGCGGCGGCGCATCGGGGGGATGGTGATGGAATTTACAACCGCCGATCACGCCCGCATCGCCGCTGCCATTCACGCTGCCGAAAAGCGCACGAGCGGCGAGATCGTCTGCGTGCTGGCGCAACAATCCTCCGACTATGGCCATGTGCCGGCGCTCTGGAGTGCGCTTTTCGCGCTCGCCACGCCCTGGCCGCTGCTGGCGCTGACCGCGCTGTCAGCCCAACGCATCTTTCTCGTGCAGATCGCGGTCTTCGTCGTACTCGGCCTCGTGCTGACGCTCACCCGGCTGCGCATGCGCCTCGTGCCGCGCGCCGTGAAGCGCGCCCGCGCGCACCGCGCGGCGCTGGAGCAATTCGTCACGCGCGGCCTGACCCGCACACCAGCGCGCAACGGCATTTTGATTTACGTGTCGCTTGCCGAACATTATGTGCGCATTCTGGCCGATGACGGCATTGCCGGGCACGCCGGCCAGCACGAATGGCAGAACGCGGTCGATGCGCTTGTCGCGCATATAGCGCAGAATCGTGTCGCCGACGGCTTCATCGCCGCCATCGACTTATGCGCAGATGTGCTGGCGCGCCATTATCCGCCGACACCCGGCGCAAACGCCCTGCCCGACCGCATCTATCTCGTCTGATCAGAGATTGCCGCTGCGCGCGGCAGCAAGCACGGGGCCAAGCACTTCGCCCATGTTCTTCTGGACGATGACGACATAGCCCTCGCCGTCGTCGCCGCGCGCTTCGGCCAGCGGCATTTCGAAGCGCGCCGCCGCGCCCATCCAATGGCCCATGCGCACCATGGAGCGCACGACATTGGTGTAGGTGACACGCCGCCCGTCATTCTCGCCCCGGCCGATGGCGATGGTGCGGGCGCGCACGACGCGCAGCAACCAGACGCCGGCCCCGCGCGCCACATCGCCCGACCCGGCACCGGGATCGCCCGCGTCGAGATCGGCAATGAGCATCCCGTCGCGCTCGGTGATCCTGAGCGACGCGCCCAGCGCCTTGCGCGCAGGCTCGAGTTCATCGACCAGCGCCAGCAGATGCTGCTTGTCGCTGCCAACCGCATGGGCCGCACCATCGACAACGGCCTGGGGCGTATAGACCTGATGATCGCCGCGCGTCTGCGAATAATGACGCTGACGGGCGGTGAATTCGGGCTTGGCCAGCGTGTCCTTCCAGCCGATGTAATCCCAGATATCGACGGGAAAGGAGAGGATGATGATATCGCGGCGCTCGCGCGCGAGCTGGCCCATCAGCGCGTCCGCAGGCGGGCAGGACGAACAGCCCTGACTGGTAAAAAGCTCGATGACAGCGGGGCGTTCAGCAGCAGACGCGGAGGGCGCACCAAGGGCGAGAACGCCAGCAAGTGCCCCAGCCCATCGCCATTTTGCCCGCACACCCTGCATGTCTGTCCCAAACATTGGTCGTTCAGCCGTGGATGAAGATTAGAAGCATGAAGCGCGGCGCGCGAGTCACATCGGGGTGAAAGCGCGCGCTAGCCTCCGCGCAGGAGTTTGAGCACGCGCTGGCCCGGTCGCCCGTCGAGCGGCAGGCCGCTGCGTTTCTGGACATCGCCAATGGCCTCGCGTGTCTTGGCGCCAATCGCCCCATCGGGCTCGCCGACATCGTAACCCCGCTTGCGCAACAAGACCTGCAACTCGCGCTTTTCAGCGCGTGACAGGCCCCCGTCATCGGTCGGCCAGGGCGTCTTGATCGCGCCATGGCCCTTCAGCCGATCCGAGAGCAGCGAGATCGCCAGCGCATAGGAGGTCGCGCCATTATAGGAAAAAGCGGCGTCGTAATTCTTGAAGACAAGAAAAGCCGGGCCTTCCGCGCCCGCCGGCAGCACGAGGCCCGCAACGCCTGGCCCGCGCAAAGGCTTGCCATCGTGCCGCTTGATCTTGAGTTTGATCCAGCGCGCGAGCGGGGCTCTGTTGGAGCGGCCCGAGGGACCGGCATAGGCTGGCGGCAGCTGCACTTCATAGCCCCAGGGCGCGCCCGTCTGCCAGCCGGCATTGTTGAGGAAATTGGCGGTCGAGAAGAGCGCGTCGGGAATGGAATCGACAAGATCGCGCCGCCCGTCACCATCGCCATCCACCGCGAGGCGCAGATAGGTCGAGGGCATGAATTGCGTGTGGCCAAAAGCCCCCGCCCAGGAGCCGCGCAATTTCTCTGGCGCCAGATCGCCGCGCGCGACGATTTTCAAGGCCGCCATCAATTCGCTGCGGAAATAATCGCGCCGACGTGGCGCGGTACACGCGAGCGTCGAGAGCGATTGAGGCAGCGACCAGCGGCCAGACAGTTTGCCGTAATCGGATTCAACGCCCCACACCGCCAGGATCGTGTGGCGATCGACGCCCGATTTTTTCTCCGCCGCGCGCAAGACACGATCATAGCGCGCCAGCAGCTTGCGCCCTTCCGCGACTTTCTCGGCATCGACAAGCGAGGCCAGATAATCCCAGATCGGGGTCGTGAATTCGGGCTGGCTTTCGGAGAGTTCGATGATTTTGGGGTCGGGCGTCACGCCGGCCATGGTGCGGTCAAACACCGCTCCGGGAATGCCCTGCGCTTGCGCGCCTTCGCGCAGATCGGCGAGGCACTCGTCAAAATCCGCGCTCGCGGGCTGCGCGGCGAGGGCGGCCAGCAGCAGGCAGGCGCGCGTAAGGCTGTTGATTCGGCTCATGGAAAGAGCCTAGCCGAGCAGGAGCTATCCGTCATTGCGACGCACTGGCATCGCAATGACGTTTTTTAAAAAGATCAGGACCAGGCGCGCTGCGCCAGCTTGTCCTCGAAGGACTTGATCTTGGGCTCCTTGACCATCGTCAGGCCAATGGAGTCGAGACCGTTGAGCAGGCAATGCTTGTGGAACTCGTCGATCTGGAATTTCACCACGCCGCCGTCGGGGCCGCGAATTTCCTGCGCTTCGAGATCGATGGAGAGCGTCGCGTTTGCGCCGCGCGAAGCGTCGTCCATCAGCTTCTGCAGGTCTTCAGGCGAGACCTTGGCCGGCAGAATGCCGTTCTGGAAGCAGTTGTTGTAGAAAATATCGGCGAAGCTCGTGGAGATCACGCAGCGGATGCCATAATCGAGCAGCGCCCAGGGCGCGTGTTCGCGCGACGAGCCGCAGCCGAAATTATCTTCCGCGACGATGATTTGCGCTTTGCGATAGGCTGGCTGGTTGAGCACGAAATCGGGATTTTCCGAGCCATCCTCATTGAAGCGCAATTCCGAAAACAGGCCTGCGCCAAGGCCCGTGCGGGCGATGGTCTTCAGATATTGCTTCGGGATGATCATGTCCGTGTCGATGTTTGTGATCGGCAGCGGCGCGGCAACACCGGTGAGGGTGGTGAATTTGTCCATCGCGGTTCAGTCCGTCTTGTCAGGGGCCGCCGGGGCCCGGCGGGGATCGCGCCTTTCATTGCGGCTTTGGGGCTTTGGGTCAAGGGGAACCAGACGCAACCTGCCCCGTTCAGGGGTGTGACAGCACGTGCTGCAGGGAGCCCAAAGCATGGCCGCATCAATGACAAGCAGCAAAGAGGACAAGGCCAAGGTCTGGGATCTCGTGAAAGACATGAAAATCGCCATGCTCACGACCCTGTCCAACGGGCGAATGCACGCGCGCCCCATGGCCTCGGTCCAGAAGGATTTTGACGGTCCGCTCTGGTTCATGTCGCGCGCGGATTCGCTCAAGATCGACGAGATCGAAAAAGACCCGAAGGTGCTGCTCGTCTATGCCCATGCGCCGGCGCAGCATTATGTCACCATCAACGGCACGGCGCGGGTGGTGCGCGAGCGCGCGAAAATCCACGAATTGTGGAGCGAGGCTGACCGCGTCTGGTTTCCGCAAGGCCCGGATGATCCCGCCATCGCCCTGCTGGCGGTCGATGTCGAACAGGCCGAATATTGGGACGCGCCGACATCTGCCATGGTCGTCGCCTTTGCCTATGCAAAGGCGCGCATCGCAGGCGAAGCGCCCGACCTCGGCGAGCACAAGATCGTGACGTTCTAGCGCCTCACATCACCCCGCCGCCGCCTCGATCGCCTCCATATCTTCATCCGAGAAGCCGAAATGGTGGCCGATCTCGTGCACCAGCACATGGGTGACAATGTCGCCGAGCGCCTCCTCGTGCTCGGCCCAATAGTCCAGAATAGGGCGACGGTAGAGCCAGACCATGTTGGGGAATTCGCCCGTCTGCGCGGTTGCCTCGCGCTGCGCCAGGCCGCGCCCTCGGAAGAGGCCGAGCAGGTCGAACTCGGTTTCGCACTCCATGTCATCCAGCGTTTCCGCATCGGGAAAATCCTCGATATGGATGATGAGGCCCTCGCACAATGCGCGGAATTCCTCCGGCAGGGCGGTATAGGCTGCATCCGCCAATGTCTGGAAATCCGCCAGTGTGGGCGCCTGGCGCTGCGTCCAGTCGAGCTCTTGGGGCATGCACATCCCTTTTGGAAAACGCCGTCTCAGAAAAACCAGCCTGTCACCAGATTGACCGCAAGCAGGATGAGACACAAAAGCCCGAGCGCGCGCCCGATGCGCCGTCCCCAGATCTCGATGGCATCCTCGCCCTGCGCATCGCGCGCGGTGAGATGATCCGCGCCGGCCTGCAGGGCGGAATCGAAAACACCGCTGCGATCGCGCGACAAGGCCGCCAGGGTCCGGCGCGCCTCCTTTGCCTCCTGCTCGCGATCAGGCTCACTCATGGCAACAGTCTAGCATCGGCTCGAACATGCAAAAAGGGCCGGCTTTGCAGCCGGCCCTTTTAAAGATCTCGCGCACGAACAGTCGCGCTTATTTCCAGCTGCGGATGTCGACAAAATGTCCGGCAATCGCGGCAGAGGCCGCCATGATCGGCGAGACGAGATGCGTGCGACCCTTGAAGCCCTGGCGGCCTTCGAAATTGCGGTTCGAGGTCGAAGCGCAACGCTCGCCCGGCGCCAGCTTGTCGGGGTTCATCGCCAGACACATGGAACAGCCCGGCTCGCGCCATTCAAAACCGGCGGCGGTGAAGATCTTGTCGAGGCCTTCGGCCTCCGCCTGGATCTTCACGAGGCCTGAACCCGGCACGACCATCGCGTTCACATGGGCGGCGACCGTTTTGCCTTCGACGATCTTGGCGGCTGCGCGCAGATCTTCGATGCGGCCATTGGTGCAAGACCCGATGAAGACGCGGTCGAGCTTGAGATCGGTGATCTTCTCGCCGCCCTTCAGGCCCATGTAATCGAGCGAGCGCTGGATCTTGGCGCGCTGCTGCTCGGTCTTGGCCGTATCGGCGCTGGGCACGGCGCCTTCGATCGAGACCACGTCCTCGGGGCTCGTGCCCCAGGAGACGATGGGGGGCAGATTGGCAGCATCGAGATGGATCTCGGTGTCGAAATGCGCGCCTTCATCCGAATGCAGCGTCTGCCAATAGGCCACCGCCGCGTCCCAGGCTGCGCCCTTGGGAGCCTTGGGGCGGCCCTTGAGGTAGGCGAAGGTCTTCTCGTCAGGCGCGATGAGGCCGGCGCGCGCGCCGCCTTCGATCGTCATGTTGCAGACCGTCATGCGGCCTTCCATCGACAGGTCGCGGATGGCCTCGCCTGCGAATTCGATGACATGGCCGGTGCCGCCCGCCGTGCCGATATGGCCGATGATCGAGAGGATGATGTCCTTGGCGGTCACGCCGTCCGGCAGCTTGCCGTCGACGGTGATGCGCATGTTCTTGGCCTTGGACTGCAACAGCGTCTGGGTCGCGAGCACATGCTCGACCTCGGACGTGCCGATGCCATTGGCCAGCGCGCCGAACGCGCCATGGGTCGAGGTGTGGCTGTCGCCGCACACGATGGTCGTGCCAGGCAGCGTGAAGCCCTGCTCGGGCCCGATGATGTGGACAATGCCCTGGCGTGTATCGAAGGCATCGTAATATTCGAGGCCGAAATCGGCGGCATTCTGCGCGAGCTGTTCGATCTGCGCCTTGCTCTCGGGATCGTCGACCTCGGCACGTTCCTTGGTCGTGGTCGGCACGTTGTGGTCGACGACGAGCAGCGTCTTCTCGGGCGCGCGGACCTTGCGGCCTGTCAGGCGCAGGCCTTCGAAGGCCTGCGGGCTCGTGACTTCATGCACGAGGTGGCGGTCGATATAGATCAGACAGGCTCCGTCCGGCTGGACGTCGACGACATGGTCGTCCCAGATCTTGTCATAGAGAGTGCGCAGCTTGGCCATTCTTTTCGTCCCGTGCCGCCCGGTTCACGCGGGCCTATCTTGGATGGTGCGCTTTCTTACTCGAAAATGCAGGCCCTTGGGAAGGTTTTTGGGTGAAGAAGAACACGCATTGCCGCTGGCGGGCTGCGACCAGTCTGCTAGGCTCGGCACAGCGCCCCCGCAATGGAGCAAATCGTGCTGGAACGCCCCCGCGTCGCCCCCTATCTCACCGTCTCCCCGGCCCTTGCCGCCATCGCCTTCTACACGAATGTGTTCGGGGCCCAGCAGCGCGCGCTCATGCCCGCGCTCGATGGCGTGCGCATCATGCATTGCGAGCTGATCATCAATGGTGGCTCGGTCATGCTGGCCGATGCCTTTCCGGAATTCGGCCAGACCCGGCCGCCCATTCCCGGCGAGCCGGTCACAATGTCTGTCAGCCTCGAATACGATAATAAACAGCAGGTTGACGATGTTTTCGCCAAGGCGACGAGCCTTGGGGCCAAGGGCGACACCCAGCCCACCAATTCCTTCTGGGGCACGCGCTTTGCCGTCATCCGCGACCCGTTCGGCCATCGCTGGATGCTGAACGCGCCAGCCGGTAGCTGAGCCACGTTTTCGTGATCTAAAGCAGAGCTTGCACACAGCGGCGGGCTGCGGCCTGATAATGGTCCTGCGCGGGTGAGCCGGTCAGGAAAGCCGCTCGTATGCAGGCGGCAAAGGAAACACTCAAGGAGACTGCCGGAATGACCATCGATCAGGCCCAGCCCACGCGCCGCGGCGCACTCGCAACCTTTGGCGCAGGCGTGGCCCTTGCCGCCGCCGGCCCCTCGCTCGCCCTCACCCCCGCGCTGGCTGCTGTCCCGCCGGCGACCAAACAGGCCCCGGCCTTCTACCGCAACAAGGTCGGCGACATCCAGCTGACCATCGTCAATGACGGCGCGCGCACCATGCCGCTGCCCGACACATTCGTGCGCAACGTCACCAAGGCCGAAGTCGAAAGCGCGCTCGGCGCAGCCTATGTGCCCACCGGCAAGCTGACGGTGCCCTATAACCCCATCCTGCTGAACAGCGGCGGCAAGCTCGCCCTTGTCGACACCGGCAATGGCCAGGGTGACGCGAAGGGTGAAGTCGGCCATCTGCTGCCCAATCTTGCGGCTGCCGGGATCGATCCCAAGCAGCTCGACATGGTCATCATCACCCATTTCCACGGCGACCATATTCTCGGTCTTCGCATGGCCGACGGTTCGCTCACCTTCCCCAATGCGGAAGTCAAAGTGCCTGCGGCCGAATGGGCCTTCTGGATGAATGACGAGAACATGGCCAAGGCCCCGGACGCCATGAAGGGCGCCTTCGCGCTCGTGCGCCGCATCTTCAAGGATCTGGGCGACCGGCTGACACCCTATGAGATGGACAAGGACTTGCTGCCGGGCGTCACGCCCTTCGCCACGGTCGGCCATACGCCTGGCCACACGTCGCTGGCGATCCAGTCGGGCAACGAACGCCTGCTGCTTCAGGCCGATGTCACCAATATCCCGGCCTTGTTCCTGCGCAATCCGGGCTGGCATGTGATGTTCGATATGGACGCGCAAAAGGCCGAGGAGACGCGCCGTCGCTTCTATGACCGCGCCTCGGCCGACAAGGTGCTCGTCGCCGGCTTCCACTTCCCCTTCCCCGCGCTCGGCCATGTCGAGAAGGATGGGGCGAACAATTTCCGGCTCGTGCCGGTGGCCTGGAACCCGGTGCTCTAGGGCGGCCATCACGCCAAAAGAAAAGCGCGGCTCTCGCCGCGCTTTTTTAAGTCTGGAATAGTTGAAAGCCTCAGGCCTTCGCAGCCTTGGCAGCAGCCTTGGCCTCGATGCGCGTTGCCTTTTCGGCAGCGGTTTCCATCTTCTCGGCGATACGGGCCGACTTGCCACGACGATCGCGCAGATAATAGAGCTTGGCGCGACGCACCTTGCCGCGACGGATCACCTTGATGGATTCGATGTTGGGCGAGAAAACCGGGAAGACGCGCTCTACGCCCTCACCATAGGAAATCTTGCGAACCGTGAAGCTCTCGTTGAGGCCGCCGCCGTTGCGGGCGATGCAAACGCCTTCATAGGCCTGGACGCGCGTACGCTCGCCTTCCTTGACCTTCACGTTGACGATGACAGTGTCGCCCGGCTGGAAAGGCGGGATCGGGCGGATGGCGGCGAGCTTGGCGGCCTGTTCGGCCTCAAGCGTCTGAATGATGTTCATAGTCTGATACTCCGTTTCGCCTCATGGGCGAGCGTTTCGGAACGCTGTTTTAATTAGAAGCGCGCGTATACACGCTCTCCGCGCCCTTGTCGATTCCCACATCCAGCCTCGGGGCTGGCTTCACGCCATGGCTCATGATTGAAGGAAGCGGCGGGACAAAAGTCAGGGGCAGATCATGGCGCAGATGACGATCGGCAGGCGGGGCGCGCTGATCCTCGCGCTCGGCCTCCTGCTCTGCCTTGGCGTCTATGCCCTCTTCAATCCCTTTGATTCAGTTGCCGGCTACATGCCCGGAGCGCCTGTTGGTCGCGACTTCATCAATTTCTGGCTGGGCGGGCGCCTCGCGCTGGAGAGCCGGCTCGATCTGCTGGCGGACGGACCACGCTACAATGAATTGATCGCGACGCTTTTCGCCCATCGCCCCGATTCCTTCATCTTTTCCTATCCGCCCAACATCCTGCCCTTCCTGCTGCCCTTCGGCCTGCTGCCCTATGGGGTCGCGCTCGCGCTCTGGAGCGGCCTCAACCTCGCCTGCATGGTGAGCGCCTGCACGCTGACCTCTGAGGATCGGCGACTGCCCTGGCTCGTCCTCCTGTCTCCGGCCATGCTGATGACGATCATCTATGGCCATTTTGGCGGCGTGGCAGGGCTCGCCATCGTCTATCTGCTCAAGCGGGGAAGAGCGCAGCCCTGGCGCGCGGGCGCGCTCGTCGCGCTGCTGGCGATCAAGCCGCAGATCTTTGTCGTGGTCTGCGCGCTTTCTGCGCTGGGGGGATGGTTTCCGGTTGCCTGGCGCGCGGCCCTGCTCGCGCTGCTGCCAGCCCTTGCCAGCCTGGCGCTCTTCGGGATCGAGCCGTGGCTGACCTATGTCGAGCGCACCGCGCCGCTCCATGTCGCCATGATCGAGACTTTCCAGATCGGCGCATTGCGCACGACCATCTCGGCCTATGCCGGTGCGCGCATGGCGGGGCTGACCCATGAGCCTGCCCAGATCCTGCAAATGATCGTGAGCCTCGCGCTGCTGATCTCTGTGCCCGTCCTGCTGCGGCGGATGAGGGATTCAACCTTGCGCGATCTCGTCTTCAGCCTCGGCGCGCTGGCGATCCTGCCCTATGCGAACCATTACGATCTCGCGCTCGCAGCGCCCGCACTCACGCTCTACATTTTTGATCAAGACCGCGACGGCAAAATGCTGCCGGTCCTGCTCTGGCTCGCGCCTGCCGTCGCGCCGCTGGCGGGCAATCTGAGCCTGCCGCTTGCGCCCTATGCCTTGATGCTCGGCACGCTCCAGATTCTGGTCGCGGCGTTCAGGGCAAAAGATCGGGACGGCGTGCGCGCGTGATGCGCAGCGATTCCTCGTGCCGCCAGCGGGCAATCTTGGCGTGATCGCCCGAGAGCAGAATGTCGGGAATGGCGCGGCCTTCCCACTCACGCGGGCGCGTATAATGGGGATATTCGAGAAGGTTGTTCTCGAAACTCTCATCAGTGCCCGACGCCTCCTTGCCCATCACGCCCGGCAACAGCCGCACGCAGGCATCGAGCACGACAAGCGCGGCCATTTCGCCGCCTGAGAGAATGTAATCGCCGATCGAGACTTCCTCGAGCGCGCGCCCTTCGATGACGCGCTCATCCACGCCCTCGAAACGACCGCAGACAATCGCCACGCCCGGCCCCGCGGCCAGTTCGCGCACGCGGGCCTGCGTCAGCGGCTTGCCGCGCGGGCTCATCAGCAAACGCGGGCGCAGATCGTCTGCGCCAAGTCCGGCATCAAGCGCGGCTGCCAGCACATCGGCGCGGATCACCATGCCGGGGCCACCGCCCGCTGGCGAATCATCGACCGTGCGATGACGCCCCAGGCCATGTTCGCGGATGTTGCGGGCCTCGAGCGACCAGATGTTGCGCGCCAGCGCATCGCCCGAAAGCGACGTGCCGAGTGGCCCGGGAAACATGTCGGGATAGAGCGTGAAAACGGTCGCCGACCAGCTCACGGCTTGCCATCTTCAGGCACGTCGGACTCGTCGTCCTCGCGCGCAATGACCTCTTCGGGCAGCTCGACGATGACGCGGCCCTGCGCGATTTCGACGCTCGGCACGACAGCGCGCGTGAAGGGCAGGAGCTGGCTCTCGCCCAGCGCGGAGCGCACATCGAGAATATCGCCCGCGCCGAAATTCAGCACAGCGGCGATGACGCCAAGCAGAACGCCCTCGCGCGTTTCAGCCCGCAGGCCGATGAGATCGGCGTGATAAAATTCTTCTTCATCGGCAGGCGGCAGATGTTCGCGCCCGATGGCAAGTGACAGATTGGTGAGTTTTTCCGCCGCGCTGCGGTCGGCTACACCCTCGACACGCACGATCAGCATGTCGTCTTTCACGGGCCGCGCGGTCACAAGCTTGAACGCCCGTGTGCCCGCTTCATCCGTGAGGCCCGGATAGGTGGCAATGGCCATGGGGTCGGCCGTATAGGATTTCAGCCGCACCTCTCCGCGCACGCCATGGGGCGCGCCGAATATGCCAACGAGAATGCGGGAAGCGGGCATGGGATTCTCGCTCTTGTCATCACCTCCGCGAACACCCTCCCCCTTGTGGGGAGGGCGACTCGCCCCAGGCGAGCGGGGTGGGGGGTGTGAGGCCTCGCAAAAGTTGCGAGCCGCAGGTGCGCGACGATCAAGATCGCGCGCCCCGCACCCCTGACCCCTCCCCACAAGGGGGAGGGGGTGCACGCAAAGCTCGAATGTCGAGCTCGGTTTACTCGGCGGCCGGAGCTTCAGCAGCAGCAGCTGCTGCGGCAGCGGCTTCAGCAGCCTTGGCAGCAGTGGCAGCGCGTTCCTGGGCCTTCTTCTTGGGCAAGGCCTTCTCGGGGTTCGAGTGGGCTTCGCGCTTGAGCGCGCCCAAGCTGTCGAGAAGACGGGCGACGCGATCGGTCGGCTGCGCGCCCTTTTCGATCCAGGTCTTGGCCTTTTCGACGTCCAGCACGAGGCGGGCGGCGTCATCCTTGGCCTTCAGCGGATCGAACGTGCCGATACGCTCGACGAAACGGCCGTCACGCGGCATGCGCGAGTCGGCAACAACGATACGATAGAAGGGACGCTTCTTGGCGCCGCCGCGCGACAGGCGAATCTTGAGGGACATGCTCTTTCCTTTCGATGGTTTCAGTTCAATTTCAGTTCAGTCTCTATGGTCTTCGACCAATTGTTCGATCGCGGCCCAGGGCTCGTCGCGTACGCCTTCTGACTTGAAGACTTCGACATCCACCGAACCGTCCTCGCGCACGTCGATCTCCCAATATTCACCGGGCACATGCACGAGGAACGAAAACGCATCGTCCCGATACGATTTCGTGTCGTAGTAAATGTTCGCGGAATCCAGCTGCATCTTGATGCTTTTGAAAACCTCGAACATGTTCACTTTCATCTCCATCGGCATCACTTCTTCTTGCCGAAGGGATTGAAACCTCCAAGGCCCGGAAGACCGGGCAGCTTGGCGCCAAGGCCGGGCAGGCCGGGCAGGCCCGGCGCAATGCCGGGCTTGGGTGCGAAGGCGCCGGGCGGGGGCGCATCGGGCAGCTTGGGCATGGCGGGCATGTTGCCGCCCACCTGCTTCTGCATTTCCGCGACCTGTTCGGGCGAGGGCATGCCGCCGCCAAGGCCAAACATCTGCGCCATCTTGCCCATCGGGCCGCGCTTGTTGGCGCCGCCCATGGCCTTCATCATGTCAGCCATCTGACGATGTTGCTTGAGCAGGCGATTGACGTCTTCGACGCGCGTACCCGAGCCCGCCGCGACGCGCTTCTTGCGCGAGGCTTTCAGCACATCGGGATTGCGCCGCTCCTGCGCGGTCATGGAGGAAATGATCGCACGCTGGCGCTTGATGACCTTGTCATCGAGATTGGCGGCGGCGATCTGGTCTTTCATCTTGGCCATGCCGGGCAGCATGCCCATGATGCCGCCAAGGCCGCCGATCTTTTCGACCTGCGCCAATTGCTCGGATAGATCGTCGAGATCGAACTTGCCCTTGCGCATCTTCTCGGCGATGCGCTGGGCTTTCTCGGCATCGATCGACTGCGCCGCTTTCTCCACGAGCGAGACGATATCGCCCATGCCCAGAATGCGGTTGGCGATGCGCTGGGGATGAAATTCGTCGAGATCGTCGACCTTTTCACCCGTACCGATGAGCTTGATCGGCTTGCCGGTGACAGCGCGCATCGACAGGGCCGCGCCGCCGCGCCCGTCGCCATCGACGCGGGTGAGCACGATGCCGGTGATGCCGACGCGCTCATTGAAATTCTTGGCCAGATTGACCGCGTCCTGACCCGTCAGCGCATCGGCGACAAGCAGGATTTCATGCGGGTTGGTGGCGGCCTTGATCTCCGCCATTTCCGCCATCAGCGGCTCGTCAATATGCGTGCGGCCGGCGGTGTCGAGAATGACGACATCAAAACCCTGCAGGCGCGCGACTTCTTCGGCGCGCCGTGCAATCTGCACCGGGCTCTGGCCCGCAACGATGGGCAAAGTATCGATGCCGATCTGGCGGCCAAGCACGGCGAGCTGTTCTTGCGCGGCCGGGCGCTTGACGTCGAGCGAGGCCATCAGCACGCGGCGCTTTTCGCGGTCGCGCAGGCGCTTGGCAAGCTTGGCGGCAGTCGTCGTCTTGCCCGCGCCCTGCAAGCCCACCATCATGATGGCGACCGGGGGCGCAGCTTCCAGATTGATCGGATCGGCATCTGCGCCGAGCGTCTCGATCAGCACGTCATTGACGATCTTGATGACCATCTGACCGGGCGTGACTGACTTCACGACATTGGCGCCGACCGCCTTGGCGCGGACCTTGTCGACGAAGGAGCGGACCACATCGAGTGCGACGTCGGCCTCAAGCAACGCGCGGCGCACTTCGCGCAACGCGACGTTGACATCCTCGTCACTCAGCACGCCGCGCCTGGTGAGCGCGTCGAATATGCCGGAGAGCTTTTCGCTCAGGCCTTCGAACATGCGGGTCCATCCTCATTGCTCGCCACAGGCGACAAGCCAATCTCCAAAGCGGAACGCGCCCGGGGGCGCATCGCGCTGCCGGGCGTGGGCCTCCGGCCTCTGGGGCCGGTCGGCGGATTGGATCGTCGGAATGTGACGAAGATGGGGAGTTTTTAGGCCCCATCGGGTGGAAGAGTCAACCTTTGCGCCTTGCGCTGGCGCGCATGACACCTAGCTTCTGGCCATGAGCATCTTCCGCAATCCCTATTACACCGGCCACGTCTCCGACCATTTCGATGGTACGCGCTTTTTCATGGCCGGCCATGCCGCCGACAAGGGCGCGCTCGATCTGCTGAAATGGCGCTTTGGCGCAGCCCCGGCCAAATGGCCGGACCGTGCGCCTGCCCCCGCGCAGGACCGCCCGCCCGCGCGCGTCGAGGGGGCGGCCTTGCGCGTCTCCTATGTCGGCCATGCCAGCGTGCTGATCCAGACCCATGGCGTAAACCTGCTCGTCGACCCGGTCTGGTCGCAGCGCGCGAGCCCGCTCTCCTTTGCCGGCCCGAGGCGCGTGAACGATCCCGGCATCTTGCGCGAGGATCTGCCCCCGCTCGATGGGGTGCTGGTGTCGCATAATCATTACGACCATCTCGATACGGCCATGCTCGGCTGGCTGGCGCGCGAGCGCCCCGCCCGCGTGCTCACCCCGCTCGGCAATGACACGATCATGCGCGCGGCCGATCCCGCGATTCTCGCGCAGGCCCATGATTGGGGTGCGCGCGTTGAGGTGGGGCCGGGCGTCGCAGTGCATTTCGAGCCCGCGCTGCATTGGTCGGCGCGCGGCCTGTTTGACCGGCGCATGGCGCTCTGGTGCGCCTTTGTCATCGAGACGCCCGCAGGCAAGATCTACCACATTGCCGATACGGGCTTTGGCGATGGCGGCCTGTTTCACGCCATGCGCGAAAAGCACGGCGGCTTCCGCCTCGCGATCCTGCCCATCGGGGCCTATGAGCCGCGCTGGTTCATGAAGGACCAGCACATCAACCCGGCAGAGGCGGTCCAGATCATGGAGATCAGCGGCGCGGCCCGCGCCATGGCCCATCATTGGGGCACGTTCCAGCTCACGGACGAAGACATCCACGCGCCACCGCGCGCACTTTCGGCGGCGCTGGAGCAGGGTGGACATGAGGCGGAAAGATTTCGCGTGCTCAGGCCGGGCGAGGTGTTCGACGTGTGAGTCTCCCTCCCCACGAGGGGAGGGAGATCCATTGTATTGACGGTGTGCTTATGCGCCCTTCTTGGGCGAGATCAGCTTGCGGTTGATGAGCGATTCCGCGATCTGCACCGCGTTCAGCGCCGCGCCCTTGCGCAGATTGTCGGACACGCACCAGAAGGCGAGGCCGTTTTCGACCGTCGCATCTTCGCGAATGCGCGAAATATAGGTCGCATCTTCGCCCGCCGCTTCATGCGGGGTGATGTAGCCACCCGGCTCATGCTTGTCGATGACGAGAATGCCCGGCGCCGCGCGCAGGATTTCGCGCGCCTCGTCAGCCGTGACGGGACGTTCAAATTCCACGTTGACCGATTCCGAATGCGAGATGAACACCGGCACGCGCACGCAGGTCGCGGTCAGCTTGATCTTGGGGTCGAGAATCTTCTTCGTCTCGGCCATCATCTTCCACTCTTCCTTGGTAAAGCCGTCTTCCATGAAGACGTCGATCTGCGGAATGAGGTTGAAAGCGATGCGCTTGGGGAATTTCTTGCCCTCGACGCTGTCGGACACGAAGACCGCGCGCGTCTGCGCGAACAGCTCGTCCATGCCTTCCTTGCCCGCGCCCGACACCGATTGATAGGTCGAGACGACGACGCGCTTGACGCCGAAGGCATCATGCAGGGGCTTGAGCGCGACAACGAGCTGCGCGGTCGAGCAATTCGGGTTGGCGATGATATTCTTCTTCTTGAAGCCCGCGATGGCGTCGGCATTCACCTCCGGCACGATCAGGGGCACATCGGGGTCCATGCGCCAGACGGAGGAATTGTCGATAACGACACAGCCCTGCGCGCCGATCTTGGGCGACCAGACCTTCGACACATCGCCGCCCGCCGACATCAGGCAGATATCGGTGCCCGAGAAATCGTAATTATCGAGCACCTTGCAGGTGAGCACCTTGTCGCCATAGGAGACTTCCGTGCCGATGGAGCGGCTTGAAGCCAGCGCCACGACTTCATCTGCCGGGAACTTGCGTTCGGCGAGGATGTCCAGCATTTCGCGGCCCACGTTACCCGTGGCGCCCACAACGGCGACCTTGTAACCCATGTTGCAAACCCCGTTTTTGAAGGCCGAAACGGCCATTGGCCTCCCCGCTGGCCCGCTGCTTGATGCGCTCCGCAACCCGCGGAGGAGGAGCGGGACACGGACGCGAGGTCAGGCTTTGCCGGTCTGCCGAGCGTTGGAGCCGGCGACTGTGGCGAGCCGTTTCGACATCGTCGTGATCGTGGTCCAAAGCATGGGGAACAACCAGGCGCAGGCGGTCCGGGGAGGACCGTTGCGCGCTCAAAAGCACGGGGGCGGCGGCAATGTCAATGACCCGCCCCACAACCCTTCGCCACCTCGGGCGTTTAGAGCCAAGGGAAGGCAGAAAAGGGGAGCTGACATGACGCAATTTACAAAGCCGCTCGCGATGGCGACGCTCGCAATGGCCGCAGCCGTGCTTTGCAGCGAGATGGCGCTCGCCCAGAGCCGGGTGCGCCAGCCGCTGGCCCCGCCGCTCACGATCCAGCGGCGCTCCTTCCTCGATCCCGGCGTGGTCGTGCCGGTGGGGAGCCGCAGCCTCTATGTTGCGGCAATCACGCAGCTCGCCGTGCCGGTTTATGCCGAAATGGGCGTTGGCGGCGGCTTTGGCTATTACACCCTGCCCCGCCGCTTCGATCCGCCCGGCCGCCCCGAGCCGCTGTTTGTCTTTTCGACAGGCCGCGGCGGACGCTAGGTCGGGCGCACGTCCTTCGCCCGGTTCGCGAGCAAGCTCGGGCGGAGGACTTGACGGTAGGCCGTGATTGACCGAACAGTTCAGCCTTTATCGGTCGGCTTGCCGTTTCAAGGTTCTTTTTTGATGACCAGTCGTTTCCTGACCACGCAAACCCGTCACGGGCAGATGGTCGTTCTCGCCAAGGATATCTACATCGGCCGCTCATTGATCGAATATGGCGAATGGACCGAAAGTGAAATTCAGCTTCTCTCGCAACTGATCAAGCCGGGCGACAATGTGATCGATGCCGGCGCGAATATCGGCGCGCATACGCTGGCCTTTGCCGCGCGTGTGGCAGCGCGCGATTCATCGCGCGCTGGAGAGGTCTTTGCCTATGAACCGCAGCCGCAAATCTTCCAGCTGCTTGCGACCAATTGCGTCCTGAACGATGTGCACAACGTCCGCCTGTTCAATGAGGGTTGCGGATCGCAGCGGGGCGAAATCGAGATCGGCGAGCCCGATTATGCGGGAACGCAGAATTTCGGCGGCCTCTCTCTCGGCATGCTCGCCAATCAACAAGCCGCCAGCCGTCGTCGCAAGGTGCAGGTCCGTCCACTCGACGAGACCTATGATCGGGAAAGCCTCGCCCTCATCAAGATTGACGTCGAGGGCATGGAGCGAGACGTGCTTGCGGGCGCATCCGGGATCATCGCGCGGTTCCGCCCGGCGCTCTATGTCGAGAACGATGTCTGCGCGCGATCACCAGGCCTCATTCAGGCCATATGGGACATGAATTACGATGCGTGGTGGCATTTCTCGCCCCTGTTCATGCCCACCAATTTCCGGGGCCGCACCGACAATGTGTTTGGCGAAGTCATCTGCCTCAACATGGTGTGCCTGCCGCGAGAGGCCGCCAAACCAGTGCGCGGGCTCATGCCCGTGAAGGATGCAAATGCCCATCCGATGAAGCCGCAATCATGAAAAAAGCCCCGGTCCATACGGGCCGGGGCTTTCCATAAGAAGGTGTCAGCTCAGACCTTGGTCTTGCCCAGAGCCGCGACAATCGCATCGCCCATCTCGACCGTCGACACCGTGCTGGTGGCGTCGCCCTTGATGTCGGCGGTGCGCATGCCTGACTCGAGCACATGGGCGATGGCCGCGTCCACCATGTCGGCGGCCTCTCCGAGGCCGAAGGAATAGCGCAGCGCCATGCCGAGCGAACCGATCATGGCGATCGGGTTGGCAAGGCCCTTGCCGGCAATGTCGGGCGCCGAACCGTGGACGGGCTCATACATGGCCTTGCGCTTGCCGGTCAGGGGGTCGGCTTCGCCAAGCGAGGCCGAGGGCAACATGCCAAGCGATCCCGTCAGCATGGAAGCAACGTCAGAGAGCATGTCGCCGAACAGATTGTCGGTGACGATGACGTCGAACTGCTTGGGCCAGCGCACCAGCTGCATGCCAAGCGCATCGGCCAGCATGTGATCGAGCTGCACATCGGCATATTCGCGCTTGTGCAGCGCGCTGATGACCTCGTGCCAGAGCACGCCGGACTTCATGACATTGCGCTTCTCGGACGAGGTCACCTTGTTGCCGCGCTTGCGCGCCAGCTCGAAGGCGACGCGGCCGATGCGCTCGATTTCGTAAGTGTCATAGACCTGCGTATCGATGCCGCGCTTCTGGCCGTTGCCAAGATCGATGATCTCCTTGGGCTCGCCGAAGTAAACGCCGCCGGTCAATTCGCGCACGATCATGATGTCGAGACCCTCGACAATTTCGCGCTTGAGCGAAGAGGCATCGGCCAGCGCCGGATAGCAGATTGCCGGACGCAGATTGGCAAACAGCTTGAGATCCTTGCGCAGGCGCAGGAGGCCTGCTTCCGGGCGCGCGTCATAGGGGACGCTATCCCATTTGGGACCGCCCACCGCGCCAAAGATCACCGCATCGCAAGCCATGGCCAGCGCCATGTCGCTCTCGCTGATCGCCACGCCATGGGCGTCATAGGCCGCCCCGCCGACAAGACCGGTTTCCGTTTCAAAGGAGGCGATGCCTTCCTTGCCGAGCCAGTCGGCAACCTTGACCACTTCGGCCATGACCTCGGGGCCAATGCCATCGCCCGGCAGAAGGAAGAGTTTGTGCGTCGCCATGGAGAGATCCCGTCGCGTTTTTCAAGAGAAATGAGTGGCGGGATTGCTAGCCTCTGCCTGACGTGTTGGCAAGCTGTGACCTCCTCCCCCTATTGCGCAAGGGGGAGGAGATAAGATTGCGCCTTCGTTGAAGGCGACCCGTCATGAAGCACGTCTCAGTGCAAGACCATTTCCGTGAACGGCCAGACATAGGCCTGCAGCATCACATAAAGCCCGACGAGGCAGGCCAGCGCGATGGAATGCCAGAAGACAAAGCGCAGGATCGTGCCCTCGTGGCCAAACCAGTTGGTTGCGGTGGAGGCCACGACAATCGATTGCGCATCGATCATCTTGCCCATGACGCCGCCCGAGGAATTGGCCGCCGACATAAGCACGGGCGAGAGGCCCAATTGCTCGGCGGTGATCTTCTGCAAGCCGCCAAAGAGCACGTTGGAGGCGGTGTCGGATCCCGTCAGCGCGACGCCGAGCCAGCCGAGCAAGGTGCCAAAGAAGGGATAGAAGAAGCCCGTGCCGGCGAATGCCAGACCCAGCGTGGCGTCGATGCCCGAATAGCGGGTCAATGTGCCAATCGCCAGCATCGCCGAAATGGTGATGAGAGAATAGCGCGTCACCCACAGCGTCTCGCCATAGGCCTTCACGATCCGTGCCGGCGAGAATTTCATCACGACGGCCGAAATGATCGCCGCCAGCAGAATGCCCGTGCCCGTATAGGACAGGAAGCTGAAGACAAAGACCGCGCCCTCGCTGAGCGGCTTGGCGACGACGGGCGGCACTTTCTGGATGAGATTATGCAGACCCTCGACCGGGAAGGACGGCGCGTAGAACGCATTGGCGATTTTCTTGAACGCATCCGTGCCCCAGATCGCGACGATGACCGAGAGGATGATCCAGGGCGTCCACGACCAGATGATTTCCGACTTTGTGCCCTTCATCACTTCAAGCGCCGGGGGCGCGCTGGCGCGTGAATCGTCCTTGGAACGCAGGGCCGGCGATTCCCAGATGGTGGCGGGCTGCCAGAAGCGCAGGAACAGCGTGAGGCAGGCCATGGACGTCAGCGCGGCGCCGATATCGACGATCCATGGATTGATGAAATTCGAAATCAGGAATTGCGGCACCGCGAAGGATACGCCGCACACCAGAATGGCAGGCCAGATCGCGATCATGCCTCGGAAGCCGGCAAACGCCCAGATGAGCCAGAACGGCACGATCAGGGAGAAGATCGGCAATTGCCGTCCAACCATCGCGCCAAGCACATAGGGGTCGAGCCCGGTAACAGAAGCCAGCCCCTGGATCGGCGTACCGAGCGCGCCATAGGCGACCGGCGCGGTATTGGCGATGAGCGAGAGACCTGCGGCGGCCAGCGGCGAAAAGCCAAGCCCCATCAGGATCGCGCCTGTCACCGCGACCGGCGTGCCAAAGCCCGACGCGCCCTCAAAGAACGCGCCGAAGGAAAAGGCGATCAGCAGCAATTGCAGGCGGCGGTCAGCGGTAATGCCGCCGATCGATTGCTGCACGAGGCCAAACCAGCCCTTCTCCAGCGTCAGCCGATACAGAAAGATGACGTTGACGATGATCCAGCCAATCGGAAAGAAGCCCGTGACCGCACCCAGAATGGCGGCGCGAAAAGCCAGCCCTGCCGGCATGGTGAAAACGAAAATCGCAATTGCGAGACTGACAGCAAGCGCGATCAGCGCGGCAATGTGGGCCTTCACCTTGCCGGTGGCGATGAGGACCAGCAGCGTGAGAACCGGGACAGCTGCTGCAATCGTCGAAAATACAGCGCTGCCGAGTGGATTATAGACCTGTGACCACATGGGACTCTCCCCCTGCCCGCAGATCTTGTTGAGGTGATTCCACCGGGCTGGTGAGAATTAATTGCCCCTTTCACGTTCGCGTCAATTTGGGTCGCTGCCTATTTATACGAAAGAATAGGCCCAAAACGCAAAACCGCCGGGGATCGCTCCCCGGCGGCTTGCAAAGCTTCAGTCTGCAGAGACGTGATTACGCCGCGACGAGCTGGCGAATGACGTACTGGAGAATGCCGCCGTGGCGGAAATATTCGAGCTCGTCGAGCGTCGCGATGCGGCAAAGCAGCGGCACTTTCTTCACCGTGCCATCGGCATAGGTGATCGCCATTTCCATCTTCTGGCGCGGCTTCAGCTTGGCGCCGAGGCCCAGAATGGTGACGGTCTCGTCGCCCTTCATGTTGAGCGTGGCCCATGACGTGCCGGCCTCGAAGGTCAGGGGCAGAACGCCCATGCCGACGAGATTGGAACGATGGATACGCTCGAAGCTCTGGGCGATGACCGCGCGCGCACCCAGAAGGCGCGTGCCCTTGGCCGCCCAGTCACGCGACGAACCATTGCCATATTCTTCACCCGCGAAGATCACCAGCGGCACCTGCTCCGCCTGATACTTCATCGCCGCGTCGTAAATCGACATCTTGTCGCCCGACGGATAGTGGATCGTGTTTCCACCTTCCGGCACGTTGTTCTTGTCATCGCGCAGGATGAAATTCTTGATGCGGATGTTGGCGAAGGTGCCACGCATCATGACTTCATGATTGCCGCGACGCGTGCCGTACTGGTTGAAGTCTTCGGCGCGCACCTGACGCTCCGAAAGCCACTTGCCGGCGGGCGAAGCAAACTTGATCGAACCGGCCGGGGAGATGTGGTCGGTCGTGATCTTGTCGCCAAAGAGCGCCAGCACGCGCGCGTTCTCGATCTCCTTGATCGGGTCCGGCGTCATCGTCATGCCTTCGAAATAGGGCGGGTTCTGGACGTAGGTCGAACCCATTTCCCACTTGTAGGTCTCACCGGCCGGCGCCTTGACCTTGCGCCAGTTTGCATCGCCCTTGAACACGTCGGCATAGCGCTTCTTGAAGGCCTTCTTCGTCACGTTGCGACGGATGAAGAGGTCGATCTCCTTCGAGGACGGCCAGATGTCGCGCAGGAAGACGGGATTGCCCTTCTTGTCGTGGCCGAGCGGCTCGACCGTCAGGTCCATCGTGACCGAACCGGCGAGCGCATAGGCGACGACGAGCGGAGGCGAGGCCAGATAATTGGCCTGCACGTCGGGGCTCACGCGGCCCTCGAAGTTGCGGTTGCCCGAGAGCACCGCAGAGGCAACGATGCCATTCTCATTGATCGACTTGGAGATCGCCTCCGGCAGCGGGCCGGAATTGCCGATGCAGGTCGTGCAGCCAAAGCCGACAAGGTTGAAGCCGAGCTTGTCGAGATCTTTCTGCAGGCCGGCGCTGGCCAGATATTCCGCCACCACCTGGGAGCCGGGAGCCAGCGAGGTCTTGACCCACGGCTTGGCGGTCAGGCCGAGCGCGACCGCATTGCGGGCGAGCAGGCCCGCGCCGATCAGCACGGAGGGGTTCGAGGTGTTGGTGCAGGAGGTGATCGCCGCGATCACCACATCGCCATGGCCGAGATCGAACTTGGCGCCATCGACGCTGAAGCGCTTGGTGGCTTCGCCGGGCTTCTTGTACTCGGTCTCAAGCGCAGTGTCGAAACCGGCGCCAACGCCTTCCAGCGCAACGCGACCTTCGGGACGCTTGGGGCCGGCCATCGAGGGAACGACGTCGGCAAGATCGAGGTGCATGGATTCGGTGAAAACCGGATCCGGCGACTTGCTCGTGCGGAACAGGCCCTGCGCCTTGGCATATTTCTCCACCAGCGCGACGCGCGAGGGCGAGCGGTTGGTGGTCTTCAGGAACTCGATGGTTTCGCTGTCGACCGGGAAGAAGCCGCAGGTCGCGCCATATTCGGGCGCCATATTGCCGATCGTCGCGCGGTCGGCGAGCGACAGGAAGTCGATGCCAGGGCCGTAGAACTCGACGAACTTGCCGACGACGCCCTTCTTGCGCAGCATCTGCGTGACGGTGAGCGCGAGGTCGGTCGCGGTGACGCCTTCCTTCAGCTTGCCGGTCAGCTCGAAGCCGACGACTTCAGGCAGCAGCATGGAGAGCGGCTGGCCGAGCATGCAGGCTTCGGCCTCGATGCCGCCCACGCCCCAGCCCAGAACCGACATGCCATTGACCATGGTCGTGTGCGAATCGGTGCCAACCAGCGAGTCGGGATAGGCGACTTCAACGGTCGAGGCCGGGCCGCGCGCGGGCTTGTACTTCTCTTTCTTGGTCCAGACGGTCTGGGCCAAGAATTCGAGGTTCACCTGATGGCAGATGCCGGTGCCGGGCGGCACAACGGAGAAGTTGGAGAAGGCCTGCTGGCCCCACTTCAGGAAGCGATAACGCTCGCCATTGCGGGAATATTCGAGATCGACGTTCTTCTTGAACGCCTTGGCGGTGCCAAACTCGTCAACGATGACCGAATGGTCGATGACGAGATCAACCGGCACGAGCGGGTTGATCTTCTGGGCGTCGCCGCCGAGCTTCGTCATGGCGTCGCGCATGGCGGCAAGGTCGACCACCGCCGGAATGCCCGTGAAATCCTGCATCAGGACGCGCGAGGGGCGGAACGCGATTTCGCGCTCTTTCTTGCCCTTGTTGACCAGCCAGGCGGCGCAGTTCTGAATGTCTTCATGGGTGACGGTGCGACCGTCTTCGAAGCGCAGGAGGTTCTCAAGCAAGACCTTCATCGACGCCGGGAGTGCCGAAATGCCCTTGAGGCCGTTCTTTTCGGCCGTCTTCAGCGAAAAATAATGATAGGTCTTTGCGCCGACCGTGAGCTTCTTGCGGCATTTGAAACTGTCGAGAGAGGCCATCAGATTCCGTCCCGGAGAAAGTAGTGAAATGGGTGTGCGCGAGGCTTATAGATAATTTATCGTCCACGCGCTACACGGACAAAAGTACATCGGGTTGAAATTAGCTCGCCCTCGCGCAAAAGCAAACATTGCGACGGGGGTAATCGAAGAAACATTCGACAGAACCTGCTCAAGGAACTCGCGCACACGTGCAGCCCGCAACGCAGATCCCCCCTTTTTTGCTCGTCAGGCTTGTCGTGGAGGATCTTGCCCTCCAGCGTGGCGGACGTGTGCTGGTCGAGAAACTGGATCTGACGCTTGAAAGCGGCGCCGCACTTGTCATCACGGGTGCAAATGGCGCTGGGAAATCGACGCTTTTGCGTGGACTAGCGGGTTTTCTTCCCCCATCTCAAGGTCGCGCCCGGCTCATCTGCGCCGATGGCGCGGCGAGCGATGTCGCGCTGCTGGCACATTATGTCGGCCATCTCGAAGGTTCGAAGCCCGCGCTGACCGCGCGTGAAAATCTCGCCTTCTGGCAATCCATGCTCGCCTTGCCGGGCTTTCCGGCGGCCCTCTCGCCAGATGCCGCGCTCGCGCGCCTTGGCGTGCCCCAGGTCGCGGACCTGCCGGTGGCCTATCTCTCGGCAGGACAGAAGCGGCGCGTCGGCCTTGCCCGCCTGCTGCTTGCCCCGCGCCCGCTCTGGCTTCTCGACGAGCCGCTCACCGCGCTCGACGCCGCCGGCCAAAGCCTGCTCGCGGGCCTCATGGCAGATCATCTTGCCGCCGGCGGGCTGATTGTTGCCGCCACCCATGCCCCGCTTGGCATTCCGTCCCTGCATCTTGCGCTTGGCGCATCCGAGGGCGAGGCGATGCCGTGACACAGACTCCGAGGTCGCACAGCCCAAGCCCGTTGGCCGCGCTCTTCCTGCGCGAAATCCGCGTGGCGCGCCGGATCGGAGGCGGGGGCGCCATGGGGGTCGTCTTCTTCCTGATCCTCGTGACCATCGTACCCTTCGCCATCGGGCCCGACCTGAACCTGCTCGCGCGCATTGGCCCGGCAATCCTCTGGATCGCGGCGCTGCTGGCCACGCTGCTTGGCCTCGACCGGCTGTTCCAGGCCGACCATGAAGACGGCTCACTCGATCTGCTTCTCTCCAGCGACACGCCGCTCGAAGTGATCGTGCTGGTGAAATGCCTCGCTCATTGGGCCGTGACAGGCTTGCCGCTCGTCGTGGCCGCGCCGCTTTTTGGCCTGATGCTGGCGCTCGAACCTGACGCGCTTGTCGGCGTCACGGCCTCGCTGCTCGCCGGCACGCCCGCGCTCGCCATGCTGGGCGCGATTGGCGCGGCGCTCACCGTGACACTGCGCCGGGGCGGGCTGCTGATGGCGATCCTCGTGCTGCCGCTCGCCATTCCCGTGCTCATCTTCGGCGTCTCGGCCGCCGCTGCGGCAAGCGCGGGCACCGTGCCCTTCATGACGCCCTTTCTGATCCTCTGCGCCCTGACGCTGGCGACGCTGGCGGCAGCTCCCTTTGCCGTGGCCGCGGCGCTTCGGCACATGAGCGAGTGAGGACACGCTGTCCAATTGCAATCCTGCCGCCCGCGCAATAGACCTGACACAATGCTGAAATATGCCAATCCGACCCTGTTCCTCGGGCTCGTGGCCCGGCTCCTGCCCTGGCTCATGGGCGCGACGGCCATTGCCTTTGCGCTGGGCCTCTGGGGCGCTTTTGTGAGCGCGCCTGCCGATTATCAGCAGGGCGACACGGTGCGGATCATGTACATCCATGTCCCGGCCGCCTGGCTCTCGATGTTCTGCTACGCCACCATGACCGCTTCGGCCTTGGGCACATTGGTCTGGCGTCATCCACTGGCTGACGCGGCCCAAAAGGCCGCAGCGCCCCTGGGCGCAGGTTTCACCTTCATCTGCCTCGTCACCGGCTCGCTCTGGGGCAAGCCAATGTGGGGAACGTGGTGGGTGTGGGACGCGCGCCTGACCTCGGTGCTCGTGCTGTTTGTGATCTATCTCGGCCTGATCGCGCTCTGGCAGACGATCGAAGAATCCTCACGGGCGGCACGCGCTGCCGCCATTCTGACGATTGTCGGCGTCGTCAATCTGCCGATCATCAAATTCTCGGTCGATTGGTGGAACACATTGCACCAGCCGGCCTCGGTCTTCCGCCTCGGCGGGCCAACCATTGCGCCCTCCATGCTCTGGCCGCTGCTCGTGATGGGCCTCGCCTTCACGCTTCTTTTCACGACGCTGCATCTGCTGGCGACCCGCAATGAAATCCTGCGCCGCCGCCTGCGCCGGCTCGCCATCCAGGCTGCGAGCGGAACCACGCAGGCGCGGCCGGCACATCGCCTGACCATGCAGGACGCGGGGGGAAGCGCGCCATGAACGTCGCCCATGCCGGCTTCATCCTCGCCTCCTATCTGCTCTGCCTCGGCGTGATTCTGGGCATGATCGGCGCCATCTGGCTCGACCATCGCCGCCTCAAGCGCGATCTGGCAAAGCTCGGCGGCCTCACCCGCGCAACGGATTCCGATCCATGACCGACGCGCCCGCAAAAGAGCCGCGCCATATTCCCTGGCTCGCAATCCTGCCGCTGGCTTTTTTCGTCGCGCTGGCCGGACTGTTCTTCGTGCAGCTCTATCGGGGCGATCCCGCGCGCCTGCCCTCGGCGCTGATCGGCAAGCAGGCCCCGCGCTTTGCGCTGCCGGCCATTGAGGGAACGCCGGGCGTTGGTTTTTCGGATGCCGATCTCACCAGGGGCTCGGTGAGCCTCGTGAATATTTTCGCATCTTGGTGCGTGCCGTGCCGCGACGAGCATCCCTTGCTGATGCAAATGAGCAAAGACCCCGCGCTGAAGGCCATGGGCGTGCAGATTTTCGGGCTCAACTACAAGGACGAGCCGCAGAATGCGCGCGAATTCCTGGCCCAGTATGGCAATCCCTATGACCGCAGCGGCGCGGACCGCCCGGGCCGTGCGGGGATTGAATGGGGCGTCTACGGCGTGCCCGAGACCTTTGTCGTGCGCGGCGATGGGGCCATCGCCTACAAGCAGATCGGCCCGCTCACGCCTGAGGATCTGCGCAACAAGCTGATGCCGGCCATCGCGGCAGCCGTCAAAGCCTCACGAGGCAGCGGCGGTTAGTCGAAGAGCTTCAGCCCGACAATGCCGACCACGATCAGCACCATGCTGGCAAGGCGCAGCGCGGTTGCCGGTTCGCTGAACAGGTAGATGCCAAGCGCCGCAGTGCCAAGAGTGCCGATGCCGCCCCACACCGCATAGGCGGTGCCGAGCGGCAAGGTCTTTACCGACAGACCGAGCAGGACGACGCTCATCACCATGCAGACGATGGTGAAGACGCTTGGCCCGATCCGCGTGAAGCCTTCCGACAAGCGCATGCCCGTCGCCCAGCCGATTTCAAGCAATCCGGCGATGACAAGAAACGTCCAGGCGAGAGCGGGCGAAACGACAAGGCTCGTCATGCCTCACCAATGCTCGCGGTCGGCGTCGGCGCCATCCTTGATCTCGTGCTTCATGATGAGCGGCACTTGCGCCAGCGCGAAGACGATGGTGATCGGCATGGTGCCAAGCAGCCGGAAGGAGGCCCAGAAATCCTCGCTCTGCGTGCGCCAGACGCATTCATTGAGCACGGCGAGCGCATAGAAGAACAGGCCCCAGCGCAAGGTCAGCTTGCGCCAGCCCTCTTCTGTCAATTGCAGCGCCATGTCGAGCACGACCGGCAGGAAGAGTTTGCCCGCCAGCAGCCCGCCGAGCAGCACAGTGCCGAACATGGCATTGACGATGGTTGGCTTGATCTTGATGAAGATCGAATCCTGAAAGATCAGCGTCAGCGCGCCAAAGAACAGCACGGCGATTGCTGTTACGACCGGCATGATCGGTAGATGACGCGTCAGCACCCAGGAGGCGATGAGCGCCGCAACCACGGCAGTCATCAGGACAGCGGTCGCGGGGAAAATGCCGAATTTGAAATTGACGAGCAGGAACAGCGCGAGCGGCCCCATTTCGAGAAGGAGCTTCAGCCCCGGATTTTGTGCGCGCCGCCGCACCCGTGTCGGGATCGGTTTCGAGTCCGGCTCTACGTTGCTCATGTCCTGATCCTTGGATGTCATGCATCGAGCCCGGCGATGGCGCGGGCAAATTCACGCGCGGTGAAGGGTTCGAGATCGTCAGCCCCCTCGCCAACGCCAATGTAATGCACGGGCATTTTGAACTTTTCAGCAATGGCGACAAGAATGCCGCCGCGCGCCGTCCCGTCGAGCTTGGTCATGACGAGACCGGTGACGCCCGCAACGCGCCCGAATATCTCGACCTGGCTCAGCGCATTTTGCCCGACCGTCGCATCGAGCACGAGCAGCACGGCGTGCGGGGCATCCGCATCGACCTTTCTCATCACGCGCACGATCTTCTCGAGCTCGGCCATGAGCTCGGTGCGATTCTGGAGGCGGCCTGCCGTGTCCATCAGCAGCACATCCGCGCCGCTGGCCTGCGCCGCGCGGATCGCATCGAAGGCAAGACTTGCGGCATCGGCGCCCTGGGGCCGGGCGATAACCTCCGCGCCGACGCGCGCGCCCCAGATCTGCAATTGTTCGATGGCGGCTGCGCGAAATGTATCGCCGGCAGCCAGCAAAACCTTTTGGCCATCGCGCACAAGATTGGTCGCGAGCTTGCCGATGGTCGTCGTCTTGCCCGCGCCGTTGACGCCGACCACGAGAATGACAAAGGGCTTCTGGCCCGCCGTGATGGTGATCGGCTTGGCGACGGGAGTCAGCACGGCCTCGACCTCGCGGGCCAGAACCTCTTTCACCTCGGCAGGATCGATATCCTTGTCGAAGCGGCCCTTGCCGACCGCCTCGCGAATGCGGGTTGCCATGGCAACGCCAAGATCGGCCTGGATGAGAATATCCTCCAGCTCGTCGAGCATGGCGGCATCGAGCTTGCGCTTGGTGAAGACATCCGCAATGCCCTGCCCCAGCGCAGACGAAGACCGCGCAAGCCCCCCGCGCAGCCGCTCCCACCAGGAGGCCTTGGGCGCAGGCTCAGGTGCGGGCACGACCGGCGCGACAGTTTCGACAGGCGCGCTGTCTGCAGGCACGTTTTGGGGCACGGTTTGGGGCGCAGGCGTCTGGCTCCTGCCAAACAAGCGTCCGAGGAACCCCTTTTTCTGCCCGTCGCTGTCGTCGCTCGCCATTGGGTCCCGATTATGTCAGTGAAGCGCGGCAAGCAGCGGCCGCGGAGCCCCGTCCAGAAGTTTTCTGCCCTCGCATAGCCTTTTCACGCCCGGACCGGAAGAGAAGAAGCGGCATGACGCCAGACGAGATCAACGCCCGCCTTCTCTATCGCGACGGCCTGATCCTCGTGATCGACAAGCCTGCGGGCATTGCCGTGCACAAGGGGCCCAAGGGCGGAGCGTGTCTGGAGGATTCCTTCGACGCCCTGCGCTTTGGCCTGCCGCGTGCGCCGTCCCTCGCCCACCGCCTTGACCGCGACACCTCCGGCTGCCTTGTGCTCGGCCGCCACCGCAAGGCGCTCGAAAAGCTCGGGCTGATGTTCAAGCAGGGCAAGATCTCCAAGACCTATTGGGCCATTGTCGAGGGCGAGCCCGAGGGCGAGGAGGGCTTGATCGACCTGCCGCTCGGCCGCCTCGATGCCGGGCGCGGCTGGTGGATGAAGGTCGATTCTGAGGCCGGCCTGCCCTCCAGAACCCTCTGGCGCGTGCTCGGGCGCAGCCTGTTTGCGGGCAAGCCCATCGCCTGGATGGAATTCAAGCCGCTCACCGGGCGCACCCATCAATTGCGCGTCCATTCCGCAGCGCTGAACTGGCCGATCCTTGGCGATCCGATCTATGGCACCGGCGGCCAGAGGGAGGGCGCGCTCCCCCTCCATCTCCACGCCAGAGCGGTGAGCATCCCGCTCTCGAACAACAAGCCGCCCATCGATGTCAGCGCGCCCGTGCCTGACCATATGGTGCAGTTGCTGGGCCTCTGCGGTTTTGCAGGCAATCCCCCGGTAACACATGCCATCCCCTCCCCCGCCGAGGCGGGAGAGGAGGCTGAGCCCGTCACTGCGCCTTGATATTTCCCTTCTTGATCGCCTCGTTCCAGCGCGCGGCTTCCTTCGCGGTGAAGGCGCCCAGCGCCTCGGGCGTATCCTGGCCCGGCCCCGGCAGTTCCGAGGCCAGAGCCTCGACCCGCTGGCGCAGGGCAGGATCCTTGTAAGCGGCCGCCATCGTCTGCACGAGTTTTGCGCGCACGGCGGGCGGCGTGCCGGCGGGCGCATACATGGCGGTCGCCGCCGACACCTCATAGCCCGGCAGTCCCGCCTCGGCAGTGGTTGGCACCTCGGGCAGACCCGGGAAGCGCGTTGACTGGGCCACCGCGAGCGCGCGCACGCCTCCGCCCTTGTATTGGCCCATCATGTTGAGGCCCTGATCGCACATGAAATCGAGCGTGCCCGCGACGAGATCGTTCAGCGCCGGGCCAGTGCCGCGATAGGGCACATGGACGATATCGATGCCGGCCTGCTGGCCAAACAGCACGCAGGCGAGATGGGTCGCGGAGCCCGCGCCCGCCGAGCCGTAATTCAGCTTGCCCGGATTGGCCTTGGCGTAAGCGATGAATTCCTTGAGATCCTTGGGCGGCAGATCCTTTTTCACGACAATGTAATGCGCCGCGAAAGCCAGCGTGCCGATGGGATCGAAATTCTTCACAGGATCATATTGCGCCGACGGATAGAGCGCGGGCCCGGCCACATGGGGCGCGACATTGTGAACGAAGATCGTATAGCCGTCGGGCGCTGCCCGGGCGGCCCGCACGCTGCCTGTCGTGCCCCCCGCCCCGGCGACATTTTCGATCACGAATTGCTGGCCGAGTGTGCGCGAAAAGAATTCGCCATAGATGCGCGCGGCCACATCGGTCGGCCCGCCGGCGGCAAAGGGAACGATAATGGTGACGGGCTTGCTCGGATAATCCTGCGCGGCAGCAGGCGCAATCGCCAGCAATGTCCCGACCGCAAGCGCCAAGTGGCTGCGAAACTTCATGATTGTCTCCCCGATCTCTTTTTGGCCGCGCCAGTCGATGCCGGGGCGATCGCAAGAGGCTAGCGCGGCGCGCAGCGCCCGGGAAGAACGACCTCTGGCTGAGAGGTCACGAGCGCGCGAGCACCAGCCGCGCACCGTCATGGCCAGCTACGCGCGCCGCGATCATCTCACCGGCGGGCAGGCCGTGGGTGACGACAGGCGTGAAATCCTCGGCGCGGCCCGTGCCGCCACGCTCGGTCAATATGCGGATGTCGCGGCCCGTCTGCCTGTCGAGATGGGCGGCAAAGACAGCTGCGCCCTTGTCGCGCAGACGCCGGGCGCGGTCCTTCACGTCTTCGCGCGCCACTGGCGGCATGCGCGCGGCTGGGGTGCCGGGACGCGGCGAAAAGGGAAACACATGGAGATGCGTCAAGCCGCACGCATCCACCAGATCGAGCGTGCGGGCGAACATGTCCTGCGTTTCCGTCGGAAAGCCCGCGATGAAATCAGCACCGAACACCATGTCTGGACGCAGCGCCCGCACCTGCGCGCAAAAGGCGATGGCTTCATCGCGGCTGTGCCGGCGCTTCATGCGCTTGAGCACGAGATCGTCGCCCGCCTGCAGCGAGAGATGCAGATGGGGCATGAAGCGCGGCTCGCGCGCAATCGCATCGAACAGATCCGCATCAGCCTCGATGCAATCGATGGAGGAGACGCGCAGGCGTTCGAGCTCCGGCACATGTTTGAGGATCTGCTTGACCAGCAGGCCGAAGGACGGCGCGCCCGGCAGGTCATGGCCCCAGGACGTGATATCGACGCCCGTCAGCACCGCTTCGCGATAGCCATTGGCGCAGAGCTTGCGGATCTGGGCCACGACATCTCCGGCAGGCGCGGAGCGCGAGGGACCACGGCCGTAGGGGATGATGCAGAAGGTGCAGCGATGATCGCAGCCATTCTGCACTTCGACAAAAGCCCGCGTATGCCCCTCGATCGCATCGACCGCACCAGCGACGAAATGATGCGCGGTCTCGGGCAGCGCAAAAATATCATTCACCTTCGCGCCGCCATCAAGCGCGAGGCCCTGCCAGATTTCAGGACGCGCCTTGTCGCCATTGCCGATGACGGCGCTCACCTGTTCCATATTCGCAAAGGCTTGCGGATCGATCTGCGCGGCGCAACCCGTCACGACAATGCGGGCATCAGGGCGTTCGCGATGGGCGCGGCGAATGGCCTGACGCGCCTGGCGCACGGCCTCTTGCGTCACCGCACATGTGTTGAACACGATGGTGTCCACATGCCCGGCCGCCTCTGCCGCGCGGCGCACAGCCTCCGATTCCACCGCGTTGAGACGGCAGCCGAAGGTGACGACTTCGACACCGGGTGCTGGCGCGCGCAGGCTCACACCATATCCTTGAAGAGTTCGGGCGCGAAGCTCTGCTCGAATTCAAGCTCGACCGGACCGCTCATGAGCACATGGTCGTCGGCTTCGCGCCAATCGATGAAAAGATCGCCGCCGGGCAGAGTGACGCGCGCCTTCCGGCCCGTGAGGCCAAGCCGCGCAGCCGCCACGACGGACGCGCAGGCCGCAGAACCGCAGGCCCGGGTCAGGCCAACGCCACGCTCCCAGACCTTGAGCTCGATATGATCGCGCGTCACGACGCGGGCGAGCGAGATATTGGCGCGCTCGGGAAACATCGGATGATGTTCGAGACGCGGGCCGTTCTGCGCCAGATCATGCGCCTCGACATCGCCCACGAAAAAGATCGCATGCGGATTGCCCATATTGACGACGGCGGGGCGCGTCAGCGCGGGCGCGTCAAAATCCAGCGCAATGGCGCGCGTATCGGCAACAGCCTCGCGCAACGGAATCTGCTGCGCCTCAAGCAGCGGCGCGCCCATATCGACCGTGAAGGCGAGCGGGCCGTCGCGGCGGCATTCAAGCAGGCCGCGCACGGTCTCGACGAAAATCACCTCGCGCGGATCCGCGCGCATCAGCACGAAAGCGACGCAGCGCGTGCCGTTTCCACAAGCACCGCTCTCGCTGCCGTCATTGTTGAGAATGCGCACGAAGCTTTCGGTGCCCGGCGTCACGGGATCGTGCAGCACCATGAGCTGATCATAGGCGAGGCCGGGGCCGCGATGAATCGCACGCGCCTCCTGCGGGCGCACGGAAAGTCCGCTTCCGCGCAGATCCAGCACAATGATTTCATTGCCGAGCCCGTTCATCTTGAAAAAGGGTCGGCCTGCAAGCGCGCTCATGATGCACCGATCTGGAAAAACATAGCCGGTTTTATAGTCGCAAACCCGACACAGGGCCAGAGATGGCGCAAGCCCGGCAGCAACCTGACGCGCCGAGCGGCATTTCTGATGCAGTCGCGAACGAACCATCGCCGGTTTTGGTTTATCGTCTTGGCACAGGCCCGCGAGTCACCTCATATGCAACAGGATTGATTTGCTTGGGTCGCCCGCGCTGCGGGGGGCCCCATCGGAGCCGCACAGAATGCGTATTTTTTCTCACTTTCGCTTTGCCCGCACTGTGGCTGCAGCAGCAGCGCTGGCCCTTGCAGCGCCTGCACTGGCGCAAGCCCCCGTTTCGCCCGCGCCTGAAATCGCCATGCCGGACGGGCGTTCGACGGGCGATGCGTCCAGCGCGCAGGCTGTCGAGCTTGTGGCGCGCCCTGCGGCGATGATCAGCGGCAGCGCAGATTGGGAAGAGGGTTTCGCGACGCTGATGAAATCCTTCGACGCGCTGCGCGGCGCGATGGACAAGGCCGGGCTCAAGGCAGGCGGCAAGCCGATTGCCGTCTTTATCGACACCGATGATCAGGGCTTCAAATATCAGGCCATGATCCCGCTCGATGCCGCGCCCGTTGCCGGCCAATCGCTGGCGGCCCCGGTCAGTCTGGGCAAGACGCCTGCCGGCAAGACGATGAAATTCGAACATCGCAGCGCTTACGACGATATCGATTCCACCTATGAGGCGATCACCGCCTATCTCGACGAAAAGGGCATCGAGGCGAAGCCTTTGTTCGTCGAGGAATATGCAACCGAGCCCAAGACAGCGGACGACACGGCGCTGCAAGTCGATATTTTCGTGTTCCTGAAATAGCGCCTACGCGGAACCTCAAGGTCGAGATGAAATCAAGCCAGGACAGGCCCCAGACACGCGCTGCCGAACCGCGTGTCCAATATGCGGCTCTCCCCTTTCGCAAGGGGACGCAGCCCGAGGTCATGCTTGTCTCATCGCGCGAAACCAAGCGTTGGGTCATTCCCAAGGGCTGGCCGATGAAGGGGCGCAAGCCCCATGCGGCGGCGGCGCAGGAGGCGCTTGAGGAAGCCGGCCTCGTCGGCAAGATCGAAAAGCAATCGCTGGGCTCGTATCATTACATCAAGAATTTGCGCAACGGCGCAGCCATCCTGTGCCGTGTCGATGTGTTTCCCTTGCAAGTGACAAAGCAGCGCAAATCCTGGCCCGAACGCGAGCAGCGCGTCACGCGCTGGTTCACGCTTGAACAGGCGGCAGAGGCCGTGCGCGAGCCCGAGCTTGCCGGCATCATCCGCGCTTTTTGCGTGCCCGAGAAAATATCGAAAGCCGAGCGCGAAAAACAGCGGGATGAAAAATCCCCCGCTGCCGCCTGAGCTTTTTTAAAAGCGCGGCGTGCTGAGCGCTGCAGCATGAAGCTCGGCTGCCACCGGCTCGAAGGAGTCCGTCTCCGCCTGATAGATGAGCAGGCGGCCATCCATCACGCCGAAATAGGCCCCGTGCAATTTCAGCTTGCCGCGCTCTTCGAGTGTTTTCACGCACGGAAACGAGCGCAGGTTGGCAAGGCTCTGCTTGATGGATTCGAGCGCGAGCTGTTCGATATATTCAGGCCCGGCAATCTTGGGCGCCGGCGCAAGCCGCCCGGCCGCAGGCGCGATCAGCCGAATCCAGCTGCCGATGAAATCGCCGGGCGAGAGCGGTGCATGGAACGGGTCGGATTGAAATTCGGCAAAGGCGCGCACGCCGCCGCATTGCGCATGACCCATGACGACAATGTGCTCGACGCGCAGCGCCATCACGCCAAATTCGAGCGCCGCCGAGGTGCCGTGATAATCGTCATCCGGCGCATAGGGCGGCACGAGATTGGCGACATTGCGCACAACAAACATTTCGCCCGGCCCGGCATCGAAGATGACCTCGGGCGCGACGCGGGAATCGCAGCAGCCGATCATCATCACGCGGGGCTTCTGGCCGTCTGTCGCCAATTGACGGTAGCGTTGCTGTTCGCTGCCAAAACGACCGCTGACGAAGGCCTCATAGCCCTCGACGAGCCGGCTGGGAAACAGGCCGGCGCCCTTCTGGGAAGTGCTCATCATGATGCTCCAGAGGTCAAATCGCGTCCGGTCGCAGTCCTAAACCGCTGCGGCTGCTACGTCGAGGGGCAGGCCATCACACCATTGGGGGGTGGAAAGGGCGCGCGCGCCGCTTTATGCTGCGCTGCAACCGACCCCGGAGAGAGCTTCCATGATCCGTCCCCGCCGCAGCGCCCTCTATATGCCAGGCTCCAATGCCCGGGCCATCGAAAAGGCGCGCAGCCTTCCGGCAGACGCCATCATCCTCGATCTTGAGGATTCGGTGGCCCCCGACCAGAAGGCCAATGCCCGCGACCAGGTTTGCGCCGCCATGCGCGCCGGAGGCTTTGGACAGCGTGAAACCATCATCCGCATCAACGGGCTCGAGTCCGAATGGGGCAAGGCCGATCTCGCTGCCGCGGGCGCGGCTGGCCCCGATGCCATTCTGCTGCCCAAAGTATCGACGCCCGGCGACATCACCATGGCCGCGCGCGAGCTCAATGATGCCGGCGCGCCTGCCCATACGCGGATCTGGGCGATGATCGAGACCCCGCTCGGCATTTTGAATGTCGATGCCATCGCCCGCACCGCCGCTGATCCGGCAGCCCGGCTCGCCGTGTTCATCATGGGCACGAATGATATCGCCAAGGAGACCCGCGCCCGGATCCTGCCCGGCCGCGCCCCCATGCTGGGCTGGCTCACCACCTGCGTGCTGGCTGCCCGCGCCTATGGGCTCGACATATTGGATGGTGTCTACAATCAGCTTGCCGATGCGGATGGCCTGCGCGCCGAATGCGAACAGGGCCGCGATATCGGCATGGACGGCAAGACCTTGATCCATCCCAACCAGATTCCCGTCGCCAACGAGATTTTTGCGCCTCCCGAGGCTGAAATCGAGTGGGCGCGCCGCATCATCGCCGCCTTCGACCTGCCCGAAAATGCCGCGCGGGGCGCGATTTCGCTCGATGGCAAAATGGTCGAACGCCTGCATGCCGACATGGCGCGGCGCACGCTGGCCATTGCCGAGGCTGTCGCGGCGCGCAGCTGAACGGAACCGACGCCCGCTTGAGAGATTCCCCCCGCAAGCATGATCGCTTAAGGTTGGCGAACGACACAGCGGAGCGCAGGCGGCATGACAGACGACAATGACCGGGCGGACAAGGCAGCGGCCACGCCCAACCGGGGAAACCGCCGCCAACCTGCCACGATCGAGGCCGAGGCGCTCGCCCCCGAACAAGGCGCGCCAGAGCACAAGCCTGCACCGGCAGAGCCGCCTGCTCCCCCGCCCCAGCCCGCTCGCGCCATTCAGCCGGGGCTCGTGGCGCTGCCGGGCCTCGCCGCGCTGCTTTTGGCGGGCGTTGCACTCTATCTTGCCCTGACGGGCGTCAACCAAAGCCCCGTTGCGGAGACATTGGCCGGGCTCGGCCAGCGCCTCAACACGCTCGAAACCCGCCTTGCCGCCCTTGAGTCGAAGCCTGCCCCGTCAGCGCCCGATCTCGCGCCTCAACTCGCGCCTCTGGCCGCCCGCATTGCCGCAGTCGAAAGCAAGACCGCGACCCCGCTTGCGCCCCCCAAGATCGATCTCGCGCCGCTCGAAAAGCGTTTGCAGGCGCTCGAGACCCGCCCCGTGCCGGTCTTCGACCCGGTTCCCCTAGAGCGCCGCATCGCCAGGCTCGAGGCCGACCTCAGCGCGCCCAAGACCGATATCCGCGCCACCCAAGCTCCCGATATTGCGCTGGCATCCGCCCCCGAGGCGGCAGCTGTCGCGCTGGTTGCCGAAAGCCTGCGCCAGAAGCTCGATCGTGGCGCGGCGCTCGGGCGCGAACTCACAGCGCTTGAAACGCTCGGCGTCGCGCCCGCCAAACTCGCGAGCCTGAAGCCCTTCGCCAGCACGGGCGCGCCGACCGCCGCCCAATTGGCGCTGGATTTCTCCACCCACAGCTCGGCCATGCTGCGCGCCGCGCGACCGGCGACGGAAGACGGCGATTTTCTCGCCCGCCTCAGCCGCAGCGCAGCCAGCCTGGTCCGGGTGCGCCCCGTGGGCGACACAAGCGACGACAGCCCGCCCGCGCTCCTCAGCCGCATCGAGGCGGCGCTCGGACGCGGGGATGTGGAGGGCGCATTGGCTCTCTTCGAGCGGCTGCCCCCGCCCGTGAGCGAGCCCGCACGCGGCTGGGCAGCGCAGGCGCAAAAACGCGCCAGCGCAGACGCTGCAGCTCGCGCCCTGCAAGATGAATTGGTCGACCGGCTCGCCAGAAAATAGGCTCCCATGATCCGCATCATCCTCTTTCTGGCCGCACTCGCGGGCCTCGCCCTTGGTCTCTCCTGGCTTGCCGACAGGCCGGGCGAGCTCGTGCTCACCTGGCAGGACACGCGCATCGAGACATCCTTGCTCGTCGCCTTTGCCGGCGTGGCTGCTGTGACGCTGGTCTTTCTGGTTCTCTGGAGCCTCTTGCGCTTCATCTTCCGGCTGCCCTCGCTTGTTGCGGTGACAACCCGCGCGCGCCGTCGCAGCAAGGGCTATGGCGCGCTCTCGCGCGGCATGATCGCGGCTGCGGCCGGCGACACGCGCTATGCGGCGCGCGCCACCCGCGAGGCCGAAAAACTGATTGGCGAGGATGCGCTCACCCTGCTCCTGCGCGCCCAGACCGCCCAGCTCGACGGCGACCGGCGG
Source organism: Beijerinckiaceae bacterium (assembly GCA_947370975.1). Classification (GTDB taxonomy): domain Bacteria; phylum Pseudomonadota; class Alphaproteobacteria; order Rhizobiales; family Beijerinckiaceae; genus Terripilifer. The sequence continues at coordinate 77,743 of CANBNG010000007.1, read as the reverse complement.
CTTGCCGAAAAGACCTTCGCGCGCATGGTGGAACGCCCCGACACGCGGCTGCTTGGCCTGCGCGGCATGTATGGGGAAGCCAGCCGCCGGAATGACGATACCGCCGCCCATCTTTATGCGACCCAGGCCCATCGCATCGCCCCGCTCGGCTGGGCAGGCGCAGCCTTGCTCGACTGGCATGTGCGGCGCGGCGAATGGCAAAGCGCGCTCGATGTCGTGGAAACCAACAGAACCCACAAGGGCATCACCCGGGCGGAGGCCGACCGCCAGCGCGCCGTGCTCCTCACCGCGCTCGCGCGCGAGAGCGCCGACCGCGATCCCGAAACGGCGCTCCGCCAGGCGCGCGAAGCGGTGAAACTCGCCCCGACGCTTGTGCCCGCCGCCGTGCTGGCCGGCACCCTGCTCGCGCGGCAGGACGACCTGCGCAAGGCCGCGCGCCTGCTCGAGGCGGCCTGGCGGCAGGCGACCCATCCAGACCTTGCCGCGGCCTATGTGCATCTGCGCGCGGGCGATGCCGCTCACGACCGTCTGGAGCGCGCCCGGCATCTGGCGGCGCTTGCCCCGCGCGATGTTGAAAGCGCGCTGGCTGTGGCCAGAGCGGCGCTGGAAGCGCGCGCATTCGATGAGGCGCGGGCAGCTCTTGCCCCCCTGCTGGCCGAGGGAGAGACGCGCCCGACGCGCCGCCTCTGCCTGCTGATGGCCGATCTGGAAGAAACCGAACATGGCGCGCAGAGCGGCCCCGTGCGCGAATGGCTGGCGCGCGCCGCCCGCGCACCCCAAGGTGCGGCCTGGATCGCCGATGGCGTCCTGTCCGACCGCTGGGAGCCCGCCTCCCCCGTGACCGGCAAGCTCGACAGCTTCCGCTGGGCGATCCCGCAAGAACGCCTCAGCGCCCCCGCCGAGACCCTGGTTCTGACGCCGGCAAAACCCGCGCCCGCAGAACCCGCCGCACCCGCAGAACCAGCCCCGGCAATCGCAGCCCCAAGCCCGCCGGCAGAGCCTGCACCGGCGCCAGGCCCCACGCCCGCGCGCACGGCGCTGAAGGGCTCGGCGCTCTATCCAATGCCGATCCTGCCCGACGATCCGGGCCCCGAGGGAGCCGAAGAGGCCGCAGGAGAACCAAGGCCTTTTGCGTGAAGGCCGCAGGATCTTGCCAAACCGTCTTGCCAAGCGCCAAACCACTCGCTATGAGGTCGTGGCCTTGTGCTGCTTCGCCAAGGACGGTTTCAAGCCAGTCGCCGCAAGCGACACGCCTGAACGGAATGCCGCTTTAGCTCAGCTGGTAGAGCACCTCATTCGTAATGAGGGGGTCGGGAGTTCGAATCTCTCAAGCGGCACCATTCAAAACCCCACCAACCTTCAAACCTGTTGTCGGCCATAACTGCAAAAAAGAGCCCGGTTTTTCAACCGAGCCCTGTTTTGCGTTGCCGCCGCCCTCATTTCGTCCCGAACCATTTTTCGTAGATCTTCTGATACGTGCCGTCTTCGCGCATTTGCAGCAGGGCGACGTTGACCTGGGGGACGAGCGGATTGCTGCGGCGGAAGGCGATGCCGTAATCTTCCTTGCGGAAGGGCGCGCCGATGGTTGTGACGCGGCCCTTGCCCTCGTTCATCGCGTAATAGAGCAGCACCGGGCTGTCGAAGACGATGGCATCGACCTTTCTGGCGTGGAGCGCGGCAAAGGCCTCGTCGATCTGGCCAACCTCGTGCACATCGGCGCGGTAGCGCTCGGCAATCGTCGCAGCCGTGCTGCCGCGCGTGGCAGCGATCCGCCTGCCGGCGAGGTCATCGGGACCATTGATGCCACCGGTAATCTGCTGGACCGTCAGGGTTGCTGTGAGCTGGGCGGTATAGAGGGCGACGAAAACGAGACTGGCAAACATCCAGATCAGCGCCATGACGCGCGCGAGCCATTGCCGTGGCGCAGCCTCGGCCTGTGTCGCCAAAGTGCCCGCAGCCCAGTAGAGCGCAAAGAAAATCCCCGGAATATAATTGCGCGTCGGAATGATGCCATGCGGATGACCGCGCTCGAGAAACCAGATGATATGAGCCGGCACGAGAATGAGCAGCAGCGCAATCTCGACCCAGACCAGCGAGGTCGAGGAGAACAGCAGGCCGAGCATATCTTTCAGCGGGCTGGAATCCCCGTCCTTGCCCTCGCCGCGCACCATGATCTGCAGGCCGGCATTCATCATCGGTTGCGAGAAATCAAATTCCGCCTCGCGCGCCGAGGTGATGGAAATCGCCGCCACGGCGAGATCGGCCTCGCCTGCGCGCACCGCTTCGAGCTGGGCACGCACATCGGGCGCAATCGAGAAAATCGTTTTCACCTTGAGGCGGGCCGCAACCTCGTTCCAGATGTCGATGCTGAAACCGGTGAGCTCGCCCCCGCGCTCGATCACCATGGGCGAGAGAACCCGCGTGGCGACCTTCAACTCGCGTTGGGCGGCCTCCTGCGCAAAGGCATTCGCCCCGAAGGCGCAAAAGAGCACGGCGCAGAAAACTAGAATCCTGGATCGCAGCACGATAGACTCCTCCGACGGTTGCTCGTTTTAAAAAGGCGACAGCGGCGCACATCGCCCCTGCCCATGGCAACCCTTGCTCAAGCTATACAAGCTTCTGCTGCGCGATCCAGAGCGATCCTGCGCCGACCCTGCGATCGCTGGACATGCATTTCTGAAGATGCGCGTATGGGGAGCGCCGGGAGACGCGGTTTCATGGACGGATGGGAGACACATCATGCTGCGCACAATCGCCCTGCTCGCCATTCTGCTGCCCGCCGCTGTCTGCGCGCAAACGCAGGATCACCAGCACGCCGGCCACGGCTCGATCATGCCCGACCCGTCACGCCTGCCGCATAATCCCTCGGCGGCCTTGCCCGTCCAGCCGGGCCAGGCGGCTTTTGCGGCCATTCAGGAAATCGTCGCCCTGCTCGAAGCCGATCCGCATACGGATTGGTCGCGGGTCGATATCGAGGCGCTTCGCCAGCACCTGATCGACATGAACAATGTGACGCTGGCAGCGCAGGTGACGCGCACGCCCCTTGAAGACGGCATGCGCTTTGCGGTGACCGGAGCCGCGCCAATTCAAGCCTCCATCCGCAGGATGGTGGCAGGACATGTTGCAACGATGAACAATGTCAGCGGCTGGCGCTTTGCGAGCGAAGAAATCGACGGGGGCGCCAGTCTGAATGTGCGCGTGCCAAAAGCCGATATCGACAAGCTGAAAGCGCTTGGCTTCATCGGCGTTCTGACACGTGGCATGCATCATCAGGCCCATCATCTGATGATCGCGCGCGGCGGCCATCCGCATCATTGAACGCCATTGCCGCGGATTGTCACTTTCAGGCCCGCCGCAATTTGCCTTCACCCTTTTATCCGACGCGCCCGCCAGCGGCATCGATTACCACGCCGCCATCCTCTTTGGTAAAGGGACCGATATCGGGATTGGGCAGAAGATCGAGCAAAAGCTCGGATGGCCGGCAGAGCCGCACGCCTTTGGGCGTGCAGACGATGGGGCGATTGACCAGGATGGGATGGGCCACCATCGCATAGATGAGCGCGTCATCGGACACAGTGTCATCGAGCAGACCCAGTTCCTGCGCCGGCGCATTTTTTACGCGCAGGGCCTCGCGCGGCGTCAGGCCTGCAGCTGCAAAAAGGCCCAGCAATTGCGGCCTTGTCCAGCCGGCTGTCAGATAGTCGATGACATGCACCTGCTCGCCGCTTTGACGCAGCATTGCCAGCGTGTTGCGCGAGGTTTCGCAGGCGGGATTGTGATAAATTGCAATGCTCATGAAGATGCCTCTTGGGAACGTGCGGAGGATATGACGTCGCGCGACAGCAGCCAATTCATCAGGATGAAGGCGCACAGGCCACCGGCGATCTGGGCGAGAATGAAGAGAGGCGCATCGGCGGGGCGAATGCCGGAAAACGTATTGCTGAGCGCGCGCGCCAGGGTGACGGCTGGATTTGCAAAAGACGTCGAGGCCGTGAACCAATAGGCCGCCGTAATATAAAGCCCGACGAGCCATGGCAGAGCACGACGATCGGCTGAGAGCCCGGCGAGAATGGTCGTCACAAGGCCGAAGGTCGCGACCCATTCCGAAAACAGCTGCGCCGGCCCGGCGCGCACTTTCAACGAGAAATCGACAAGTGGCAGGCCAAACATGGCATGGGCCACCAAGGCGCCGGCCAGACCGCCCGCGATCTGCGCCAGCACATAAAGCGCGCAATGGCTAAGGTTCAAGTCACCGCGCAGCCGAAAGACGAGCGAAACCACCGGATTGAAATGCGCGCCCGACAAGGGACCAAGGCAAGTGATGAGAACGACAAGCATGCTGCCTGTCGCCAGCGTATTTGCGAGAAGCGCGAGCCCGACATCCTTCGTCAAACTCTCCGCCATGATGCCCGAGCCCACCACAGTGGCGACAAGCATGGCGCTACCCAGCGCCTCGGCGACCAGACGGCGGGAAAGATTTTGTTTCATCGCTTCACCTCGGGCCCACACAGGGTTGCAACAGCGGGCGCACAGACATCCGGTTGGCCGCAGCAATCCTCCAGCAGAAACGACACGAGCCCGCGCACGCGCCCGAGGTTAGCGCGGTAAATGATGGAGCGGCTGGCACGGGCGCCATGCACAAGCCCCGCGCGGGCCAACACCGCAAGATGCGCCGACATTGTGTTTTGCGGCACATCAAGCAGCCGGGCGATGTCGCCCGCCGGCAGTCCGGTAGGCTCGTGGCGCACGAGGAGGCGGAACGCCTCAAGCCTCGTACCCTGCGCCAGTGCGGCCAGCGCCGCTATCGTTTGTTTGGAGTCCATATATCCAGAATTACTGAAATATATGACAGGGGCAAGACACTGCCTTTCTCGAGACATTTGGACACCCGCCACGATCAGGGGCAGATCGCCCGTAATGGGCGTCTAAATAACTGGACGAAAAAGTAAAAACGCGATTCATCCGATACAGCTCCAGCTTGGGCGTGATGATGACCCGTTTTCAGAAAACCTTCCTTCTTGCGCTTCTGGCAGGCCTGCACATGGTCGGCGGCGCTCGCGCCCAGAACCTGCCGCTAGGCAATATTATCGGCGGCGTGCTTCAGGCGGCGGCGGCAGAAAATGCCCGTAAGGAATGGGCGGAATTGCCCGACATCTATCGCTTTTGCCTCAACAGCGGCTTGCGCCCCAACGGGACGGATTCCAACCGCCTCGCCCAGCAGGGCGTGCGCCCCTCCGACCAGCGGCTGGAAAATCTGCTTGCCACATGCCGTGGGCTCATAGCCCGAGAGCTGCGTCCCGACATTGAGTGCACCAAGGCCACCACGAATGGTCGCACCTATTCAACGCGCTGCCGCGAGACCTATGCGCGCAACGATGGACGCGGCAGCCTGTCGTCCATCGAACTTCCGGAGGCGATCACAGAGACCTTCGCGGGACGTCGCGTCGAGGTCGGCAATGCCGAACGCATGGACGCCGCCAACAGATGGCGCGAGCAGCTGGCTGCCGGAGGGCCCCAGACCCGCGTCGTTTCGCCGACTTTTTCCTGCGAGAAAGCCCGCGCCGGCGTCGAGACTGCAATCTGCAATTCCTACGAGCTGACGCTCTATGACAATCAATATGCCGATCTCTGGGCGCGCGCGAAGCCGCTCGACCCCAAAGGCGAGATCGCCAAGCAGCTTGCCGCCCGCAACAAGGCGCGCGAGGCCTGCAATGCATCAGTGCCCTGCATTCGCGATGCGACCGAACAAGGCATCGCCATTGTCGGAACATTCCTGCGCACGAAGGGCGTGACCGTCGTCACTTTTGCCGATGAGGCCGCTGCGCGACGCCAGCGCGAGGTGGACGAACAGGCTCGCCGCGAGGAGGCTGCACGCCAGCGTGCCGAACAGGCGCGCCTCGACGCCGAGGCCGCCCGCGAAGCCGCACGCCTGCGCGCCGAGCAAGCCAAGGCCGAGGCGGAAGCCGCGCGCGAGGCTGCGCTGCGCCGGCAGGAAGAAGCCCGCACACGCGAGGCCGACACTGCCGAATTCAACGCCTTCCTGCGTGAGGAAGTCGCCGCATGGCGCGCCGCCAAAACCGGCGACTTTCCCTTCCTCCCGCCCCACAAGGTCGAATTGAGCGCGGAAGAAGCCAAGCTCGCAGAGGGCCCCTGCGGCGGGGCCATTCGCGGACAGGATGTCCGGATTGCCGCCTACCGCCTGTTGCGCTCGGTCAACAGCGACCTTGTGCAGCGCTCGTGCCGGGTCGAACTCGGCCTTGCCGAATTGACGGAAGGCCGCCGCGAACAGGGGATTGCGTTGCTTGGTCTCGGTCTCGCGCGGGCGCAGAACGCCACCGGCCGCCTGTTCCTGGGCTGGACCAACCTCGTCAAGGAAGCCACCAAGGACGGAGAGACGACGCGGGCCAAATCCTGCGCGGCGATTGCGGCCAAACAGGACGCCTATCTCGGCGCGCCCTCCCGCCTGCGCGATGGCAAGACGATCGTCATTGCGGGCGTGCCAATGGCCTTCATGCTCTCGCTTGGCTGCGACGCCGATACCCCGCCCGTCACCCTGCTTGGCCAGCAGACGAAACTCTGCGCGCTGCCCGCCCCCGCCGGGCCGCTCGACGCGCTCGCCGAACAAAGCAGCAAGACATGCTGGATTGTGCCCGCCGCCCACGCCGATTTCCGGGCGCGGCTGGCCGCACGATTGACCAAGGAAACGGGCGAGACCTTTGAAGAGCAGCGGCTCGCCAAGGCGGTCTCCGTCTCATCCGCCGAGCGCCGCGCTTTCGGCGATGCCTATGAGGCCTGCTTTGACCAGATCAAGGCCTATGGCAGCGCCGCGCCGGGGGATCTGGCAACGGCGAGCGAAAAAATCACCGGCCTGTGCCGCGACTTTCTGAAGAACTGAAGACCAAGGAGCCAGAACGATATGAGCGATACGAAAACCGAGACGACCGGCGATAACGCCATTGTTGCCATGATCCAGCAGATCTCCAAGGCGCTGGCCTTCCTCGCCATTGCCTTTGCCTTCGTGCAGGTGGGCGTCAACATTCCAAGTTTCGCGCATGTCGCCAATGAGCAGGTGCGGCTCAGCAGCCTGCAGATCCGCCAGGTCGAGAACCTGCTGACCAACAGCGAAAACCTCACCAATGCGATGAATGATGCGGCGCTGATCTATGCCGCGCGTATGGCGGTCAGCGAAAAGGCGATCCCGCCGCGCAATGGCGACCAGATTGTCGATGCCGCCACCGACCGGTTGGCCGGGCGCTTCGGCAAGGATTGGGAAGTGCTGATCCGTGGCGCAGCCGCCAAGCTCGACACGATCAGCCGGCGCTGAGATCGACCCGCGCCAGCGCGTCCGCCGGGCCTGACCAGCTGCCACCGGCCAGAATATGCCCCAGAAGTTCCGCGCCCTCGACAAGGCGCGGACCCGGGCGGGCGAAATAGGCGTTGGCGTCCACGACATAGACCTCGCCGGCAACAACGGCCGGCAGGTCGCGCCAGCCCGGATATTGGGTTACCAGCCGCGCCTGTTCGAGCGCCTGCGGCAGAGCAAAGCCGCAGGGCATGAGGATCAAGACCTCCGGCGCGAAATCGATGACCTCCTGGAAGGCGACGCGCACAGAATCCCCGCCCTCGCGGCCAAGCCCGTCATGGCCACCCGCAAGGCGGACCATTTCGGGCGCCCAATGGCCTGCGCAATAAATCGGGTCGAGCCATTCCATGCAGAAGACGCGGGGGCGGCGGGCAAGGCCAGCCCCGCGCGCGGCGACCGCCGCCAGACGGCGATCCCAATCGGCCAGCAGACAAGCGGCAGCCGCCTCGCGCGCGGTCGCCTGCCCAAGGGCACGGATGTTTTCACGCACGCCAGAGAGCGTGCGTGGCGTCATCCAGAGGACCTCGGGTTGGTGGGGCAGATGAGTCAGCGCGCGCGAGAGCTCGTTGCCAGACGGCGCGCAGACCTGACAGAGATCCTGCGCGAGGATGAGATCGGGCGCGAGCGCGCGCAGCAGATCCTCATCGATCTCATAAAGGCTCCTGCCCTCGCGCAGCCGCGCGGCGACCGCGACATCGATCTCGGCCTGGCTCATCTGCTCAAGCGGGAGCGCGGGTTTGACGAGCACCGGCAGGCCACGCGCCCCGGCCGGATAATCGCATTCATGGGTCACGCCGACGAGCTGCCCGCCGAGGCCGAGCGCGAAGACCATTTCCGTTGCCGATGGCAGCAGCGAAACGATTCTCCGCGCGTCTGTTTGTGGGCTCACCGCGCGGGCGACAGCGCCGGGACGCTGCGGCGCAGCAGCGCGAGGCCGCCAAACAACGCCGCGGTAAAGAACAGGTCACCTGCAACCGCATTCTGGAAGAAGGGAACGGCGGCGACATAGCAGGCCGCAAGGCCTGCAAGGGTCGGCGCATAAAGACCGTCGAACGCCCAGACGCCGAAATTCGTCACGCCGAAGAACAGCACCGAACCGGCAAGCGCAGCGCCTGCCGTGCGCAAGACCGAGCCCTGCGGACCAAGCAGCCCACCAACCAGAACCATGATGGCAACGCAGCCATAGACCAGCAACATGCCCTGATGGAGCCCGAGGACGAGATCGGTCAGGAAAAGAGCAGCCAGCGGGGCGAGCAACGCCAGCCGGCGATCGGCGAGCTGAGCCCCGGCAAACAGGGCGAGCGCGGACACGGCCGTAAAATTCGGGGGGTGCGGCAGCAGACGGGTCAGGGCCGCAAAGACGATCATGCCGACAATGGTCGTGATCCTGAGTTCCACCGTTTTATTCCTTCTCACATCGATGAAGCCAGCGCGCTCGAGCGGGCCGACCTCGCGTTGCACAAAGTCTACAGGAGCGGCGAAGCCCGGTCCATCGCAGACGAAAGTGGAAGACCGGGGTGTGCGCAAACCGCGCCCCGGTCAGATTTGCTCACCAGGTCAGCTGCACGCCGGCATATGCCGACCGGCCGGGGGTTCCGTAATTATAGATGTCTTCATAGCGGGCATTGGTCAGGTTCTCGCCACGCGCGAAAAGCGAGACCGTCTTGTTGAGCTTGTAATCGACCGCCAGATCGATGCGCGCATAGGATGCAAGGATGACGCGGGACGTAACGTCATTGATGGTGAACTTGTCGGCACGCGTGCTCACCAGCCGCAGGATCGGCTCGATGGTCAGCTCGGGTGTCGGCGTGAAGACAAGCGACGCGCGCCCCGCTTGACGGGGCCGACGCAGCAACGCGAGCCCGGTGGTCTCATCCCGCGTGTCGAGCCAGGTATAGGCAAGTTTCAACTTCGCGAAGGTCGGGACAAGATTATAGTCGCCCGCAAGCTCGACGCCCGAAATGCTGGCGTGCGCGACATTGTTCGGGATGTAGGCCGGTGGATCGGCGACAATCAGGTTTTCGATTTTGCTGTTGAAATAGGTCAGGCTGACGCGCGCATCGCCATCGAGAAATGTCTGTTCCACGCCCACATCGAATCCTGCCGACTTTTCGGGCTTCAGATTCGGGTTGTTATAAATGGGCACATAGAGCTGATAAAGCGAGGGTGCCTTCGCGCCGGTGCCATAGGAGGAGCGCAGTCGCGTGGTCTGCGTCAGGTCATAGGCTGCAGTGAGGCGATAGGTGGCAAAGCCCCCGATATTGGACACATCGTCATAACGCGCGCCCGCCGATAGATGCAGCTTCTGGAACAGGCTGACCTGATACAAAGTATAGGCCGAGCGCGTCGTCTGGCGATAATCGTAAGCCGCGCCGTCCTCATTGCCCTTCGCCCGCTCATTTTCGTAGCGCGTGCCAAAGGTCAATGTGCCGTATTGATTGAGCTTTATGTCTTCCTGCAACTCCGCGCCCCAGCGCGTTCCCTTATATTTGTAATGCCCATCATAATCGCCATCGACCGATTTCAGATATTGGCCCAATTCGCGGTAAATGCGCGTCTCGAAAGTGGTTAGCGTGGTGCGAAAAGGACCGTTCTCTGCAATGGCTTTTTGATAGGCCGTGGCCAGCGAACCGGTTTGAGTATTGGGGATCCAGGGGTCCAGGCCCGACCCGGAATCAAATTGCAGGCGTTCGCGCGCGACATTGAAACCAACCTCGAGCGTCAGCCAGTCGTTGATGCGCTTGGAGACCTTGCCAAAACCACCCAGTCGCGAAAATGGATCGACGCCATTTGGGGCTAAAGCGGCAAGCCGCGCGACGCGGTAGCCATAGCGCTGAAAACCGTCCGTATGATATTGGTTGAGGCCCAAACTATAAGTCGTATCCTCGGTCGCGCCGGACACCGCGAGCTTTGAGGAATAGGTCCCATAGCTGCCACCTTCCGTGCGCAACTGCCACAGCGGCGGGCCTTTCTGGCCCTTTTTCGTGATGATGTTGACGACACCGCCAATCGCATCCGATCCATAGAGCGCCGATTGGGGCCCGCGCACGATTTCGATGCGCTCGATCGCCTGCGGCGGCACGATCGACAGATCCAGATCGCCGCTCACCGTGGTCGGATCGTTGACGCGCATGCCGTCGATCAGCACGAGCACATGATTTGAATTCGACCCGCGCATGAAAAGCGAGGTTGGCGTGCCCGGTCCGCCATTTTCGATGATGGTGATCCCCGGCTGCCCGTCGAGAATATCGCGGACGGATTTTGCGCCTTCGCGCTCGATCTCATCATGTGAAATGACGGTCAGGGCCGATCCGATCTGCTGGATCGATTGCGGCAGGCGATTGGGTGTGACGACAATATCGGGAGGGGCGTCCTGCGCAAGAGCAGGCACGACAATCAGAAACGCGCTGGCCAACAAGGCCGCGCGGAAAGCACGTTCAGCCATACATCCTCCAACCGACCCACCGTCGGTCTCAAGAATTGATCGGAGGATCTGGCCGGTATCCTGACTTTGACGGCATGACGTTCTGGCCTTCCCAGCTTGCGCCAGTGACCAGAATCGACCGTTTTACAGTTGCGGGGGCAGTGTGGCTTTAACCAACTTCCCGTTTAACCCCGGCTTCATCCGGGGCACCCGATCCACATTCACCTTAGCCTTCGGCTGTGCCGCGCGAAACCTAAATTTGTCGCGCGGCACAGAATTTATCTTCGACCTTGGACTGAGCCGCAGCCTTTATGCCAGTGGCGTTTTTTGCACATGGCCGTGCCGCGTCCCACCCGCAGAAACATACTAACCGAGACCTGACCGCCCTTGCGCGCGTGCCCGTTGACTGGTCAGATCACGCCCGAAGCGACGCCAGATCGCATATGGGAGGACGACAACATGATGACCTGCGCCAAGCGCCCGATGACCGCACTTGCAGCCCTTGCCGGGCTTGGTGGCGCGCTGCTCCAGCCCCTGAGCGCAGAGGCGCAGACGGTCGAGGATTTCTACAAGGCCAACAAGCTCACGACCGTCGTCGGCGTGTCGGCAGGAGGAGGCTATGATCTCATCGCGCGGCTGCTATCTCGCCACATCACGAAACATATCCCGGGCAATCCCACACCTGTGGTGCAAAACATGCCGGGCTCGGGCAGCGTGGTTGCGGCTGGCTATCTCTATTCCATCGCGCCCAAGGATGGTTCTGTCATCGGCACGCTTGCGCGCATCGCCTTGATCGAGCCGCTGTTCACCCCGCAAAAATTCGACAGCACAAAATTTGTCGCCATCGGCAGCGTCTCAAAAGACATCAGCACGTGCATCTCGTGGAAGAACGCGAAGGTGAAGAACTGGTCGGACATGATGACCAAGGAATTCATCGCCTCGGGCCAGGGCACGGGCGCAGACCCCGATGCTTTCGCCAATACGATCCGCCACCTCTTCGGCGCGCCCATCCGGCTCGTCACCGGTTATCCGGGCACAAACGAACAGGCGCTCTCGATGGAGCGCGGCGAGACCGAGGGCTATTGCGGGGTTTCTTATTCAACGCTGAAAACGCGCTATACGAAATGGCTCGAAGAAGGCTCGATCAATATCATCGTGCAGAATGCGATCGAGAAACATCCCGACCTTCCCAATGTGCCGCTTATCACCGACATGGCGACGAGCCCCGAGCAATTGCAGATTTTGCGCCTGATTGTCGCCACCCAGAGCATGGCGCGCCCCTTCTTCGCGCCACCCGGCACGCCGGCTGATCGCGCGGCAGCTTTGCGCAAGGCATTCGACGCCACGATGGTCGATGAAGAATTTCTCGCCGAGGCCGACAAGATGAAAGTCGAAATTTCGCCGATGACGGGACGAGACGTCAACGCCATGCTTTCTGATCTCTACGCGACGCCCAAGGGCGCGGTGGAGAAGGCCGCCAAGGCCATGGCTTCGGGCGGCTGAGCCGTTTCAAGAAAGAATCTCCTGCCTGAACGGGCAGAAAAGAAAAAACGCTCTCCGGGGAGACCATCCGGAGAGCATCGCAAAGGGCTAGACTTGCGCTTGTCATGTGACAGGAGCGTGCCTTGAGCCAGACCCTGACGAAGAAAAATCTGCATCAGCTGCTTTTTGCAGCGGCGCTGACCGCACTCGCGTTGATCGCGACCGCCGCGCGGCTGTGAAACGAAGCGCTCCAGGCTGCGTTGTGCCCGCGCAGCTTGAAGGAGCGCTTCCATGAAACCCATTACAACCACTGCCATCATCCTTGCCATGACTCTTGGATTTGCGGGCTCCCTTGCCGCGCAAACGTCCGCGCCCGCTGGCGCCAAGGCCACGACATCCGCAGCGACATCGGCAGCGCCGGCGACGACCAAAAAATCCATGAAGGCCCAGCGCACGGCAAAATCGCTTGAATGCTCCAAAGATGCCGACGCCAAGAAGATGCATGGCAAGGAGCGCCGCAAATTCATGAGCTCATGCAAGCGCGGCTAAGCTGTCTCATTTTCACCGCTTGAGGCTCACGAGGTCATGCGCGCGCTTGCGCCGCATGGCCTTCTTACAAGGCTGCGCGTTCGATATAAGCTTGGCAATAAGCCATTTTTTGAAAAATGCGCCCATCGTGTGGCGACGCTCCCGTTTGAAAAAAGATTTCCGAAATCCAAAAGCATCCCGATTGCGATTCATTGATGCCGTGTTTCAAACACAACACACAGCGCAAATCGTCGACGGAAGTATGGACAAGGTTATTTTTTCAGAGAGGAACCAGACTTGGCTATTGATCCGCTAAATCTCGCAGGAACCGCCACGCAGACGTTCTCCGATGACTTCAACGCGCTCAACCTGCGCGCTGGAAATACCGGAACCTGGAGCACCAATTATTGGTGGGGCGCGCCCAACGGCACGACGCTCACCAATAATGGCGAACAGCAATGGTATGTCGATTCCAACTTTGCCGGGACGCAAGCGGTGAAGCCATGGACGGTGTCCAACGGTGTTCTCGACATCACGGCGCAAAATGCCGCGCCCGACATTCAGTCACAGATCAACGGCTATAAATATACGTCGGGCATGCTGACGACGCATGATTCCTTCGCCCAGACCTATGGCTATTTTGAAATGAAGGCAGAGCTGCCAAGCGGCGCTGGCCTGTGGCCGGCGTTCTGGCTGCTGCCCGCCAGCGGTGGCTGGCCGCCTGAAATCGACGTCATGGAACAATTGGGCCAGGACCCGAACAAATATTATACGGCGTCCCATTCACAAGCCACCGGCACCGGCACATCGACCGGCGGCGTTGTCGATACGCCCGATCTCACGGCCGGCTACCACACCTATGGCGTCGATTGGGAAGCCGACAAGCTGACCTATTATTTCGACGGAAAGCAGGCCTGGCAGACCGATACCCCGGCCGACATGCATGACCCCATGTATATGCTCGTCAATCTTGCTGTCGGCGGCGGCTGGCCGGGCGATCCTGTTGCAGACCCGAACTATTCGGAAACGCTGCATGTCGATTACGTGCATGCCTATGCCGCCAAGGCTGCAGGCGATGTCACTGCGGCAACGCCAGTTGTGCCCGATGCCGTGCCCACGACGCCGCCTCCAGACCCCATCGTGGCCACGACGACACCCCCTGCTGTCGAGACGCCTGTGGCCGCCGTGGTCGATACCAACGTCCACGCGACAACCCCGGCAGTGGATACGCCCCACACCCCGACAGACGTTGTCGCGACGACGCCCGTCGCAGCCACGCCTGCGGAGATCGCCACTCCTGCAACGCCCGTCGCCGATACCGCACCCCCGCAGACCATCGAAGCCCACGTCGATGCACCTGTCATAACCGCCACTCCCACAGTGCCTGACGTGACAGCGCCTGCGGTGACCACGCCTGCCGTTGCGCACACCGTCACTCAAACTGTCGATACGACAGTGCCAGGCGATGCGTTCGATTTCGGCGCAGTGACGGGGACAGCCAGCCAGACACCGACGACAAGCACCCATCACGCCAATGGGTTCCATGATGTGCACGATCTGCAAAACGGGTCGGGTGGATCCCACGACCATGGCGGGCGCGGGTCTCACGACAGCCATGGGCAATTCGATCAGCAGGGATTGCACGATTTCATGGGTTCGAATGATTTCACCCCGGTCCAGGCCGATCATCTCCACACGTCGCATCACCATTCCTGGTCATTCTGACCTTGCAATCCGGCGCGCTGGCAACAGCGCGCCGGAGACCTGCGCCCTTTTCTCGATCCGTCTGACGCACCCATGAAAAGCCATCCGCTCACCCATGTTCTGGGCCGCTCCCGCCGCGCGATCATCGCGGTGGCGATTTTCAGCGCCGGGATCAACATTCTCGTGCTCACCGGCACGATCTATATGATGCAGGTGTTTGATCGCGTGCTCACCGGGCAGAGCGGATCGACGCTGTTCTACCTCACCCTGCTCGCGCTTTTCCTTCTCTCGATTTATGGCGTGCTGGAGCTGGTGCGCTCGCGCATTCTCGTGCGGCTTGGCACATGGCTCGATCATTTTCTCTCGCCTGTCGTGCTCTCGCGCGGACTGGAATCCTGCGTCTCGGGCGACAAGACCTCCGACGAGGGCCTGCGCGATCTGGGGAGCCTGCGTCAGTTCATTTCGGGCTCGGGCCTGCTCGCCATTCTCGATGCGCCCTGGGTGCCGATCTATCTGATCATCAGCTACATGCTGCATCCCATCATCGGGATCATCACGACAATTGCCGCGCTGCTTTTGTTTGGCACTGCGATTGTCTCAAATATCGTCAATTCGCGGGAACTCGCGCGCACGACAGATCAGGCTGCCACCAACAATCTTTTGCTACGCACGGCCTTTCGCAATGCAGCCCTTGCCGACGGCCTGGGGATGCTCGGCGCCATCGTGCGGCGCTGGTATGCGGGCAATCGCGAGGTTTTGGGCGCGCAGCAACAAGCCAATGACCGCATGGGCCTTATTACAGCTGGCACGAAATTCTTCCGCAGCGCGTTGCAGATCATCATTCTGGGCACGGGCGCGTGGCTGGTGCTCGAACATCAGATGTCGGCCGGCAGCATGACGGCCGCCTCCATCATCATGGCGCGCGCGCTCGCGCCTGTAGAGGCGGCGGTTGCATCCTGGAAGCAGATACTGGGCGCGGCCAATGCCTGGGCGCGGCTTGGCGATCTGCTCGCGCGGGGCAAGCTGCACAGCGGAATCATGAGCCTGCCGCGCCCCTCCGGGCATGTGCATATCGACAATCTGTCCCATGCGATGCCGGGCGCGAGTCGGCCGCTCCTGCTCAATATCGAACTTGAGGCGCAGCCCGGCGAAGTGCTGGCGCTGATCGGCCCTTCGGGCGCAGGCAAATCGACACTGGCGAAACTCGCCGTGGGCCTCGCAAAACCGAGCCGGGGTTGCGTGCGCCTCGATGGCGCGGATCTGTTCAATTGGGATCGTGCCGAACTTGGCCCCCACATCGGTTATCTGCCGCAGGAGAGCGAGCTCTTCCCCGGCACGATCCGCGACAATATTGCCCGGATGCAGGAAGATCCCGACCCAGAGAAAGTGCTGGAGGCCGCGCGTATAGCCGGCGTGCACGACCTCATCCTGCGCATGCCGGATGGTTATGACACGCAGCTTGTGCAGGGCGGAGCCAATCTGTCTGGCGGCCAGCGCCAGCGCATCGGGCTTGCGCGCGCGGTCTATGGCAAGCCGGCGCTTGTCGTGCTCGACGAGCCCGATTCCAATCTCGATGCGCCAGGCGATCTCGCGCTCAATGAAGCGATCCGCACAATGAAGGAAAGCGGCAGCACGATCATTCTCGTCGCTCACCGCCCCTCGCTCATGCGCCATGTCGACAAGGTCGCGGTGCTTGACGAAGGACGCCTCCATCTGCATGGGCCCAAAGCGGCCATACTCGCCAAATTGCAGCGCCCCGATTCCACACTCGCAAAGGCGAGCTGACACATGCAACAGCTGCAAAAATACCTCCCCGCGCGCGAGCTTGCCCATTATGCGCGCGGCTTGCGCCGCTTCGGGGACACCCTGCGCGATTGCCTGCTGCCAAAGCCGCGTCCCAATCTCGGCGGCATGCCCGAACCTGAAGTCGAAAACTGGATCCGCATCGGCGCGCTCACCTTCGGGGGCCTGTTTGGCGGCTTCATGCTCTGGGCCGCCTTCGCACCAATTTCGAGCGCGGCGCTTGGCAATGGCACTGTGAAAGTGGAGACGAGCCGCAAGATCGTGCAGCATCTCGAGGGTGGCATCTTGCGGGAAATCCTTGTGCGCGAGGGACAAAGCGTTCGCAAGGACGATGTGCTCTTCCGTCTCGACAGCGTCGATGCCGATGCAGATCGCGATTCGTTACAGGGGCAAGATGACGTTTTGCGCGCGCGCGAATGGCGGCTGGCCGCCCAGCGCAAGACTGTCGATGCACCCGAAGATCCCGATGCAAGCGCCATGGAAGCGCGGCCGCGCTTTCGCGCCGCCATTGCTGCGCAGAGGCGCATTTTCGAAGAACAGCGCGATTCACTGATCAAACAGATCGACGTCTGGAATCGCCGCAAGGACCAATATTTCGCGCAGATCAGCGCCACGCAGACGCATATGTCCTCGCTCGAAGCCCAGCGCCCGTTGCTTGAAGAAGAAATGCGGGATGCGCGCACCTTGCTCGCAAAAGGTTATGGCCTGAAGCCCCGCGTGCTGGCGCTTGAACGCCAGGTGGAAGCAATGCGCGGCGATATAGCAACCGACAAGGGGAAGATCGCATCGCTCATCGAACAAGCCTCGGAAGCCGACGCGCAAATCCTCACGGTCACATCAGCGCAAGCCAGACAGGTGGCTGAAGAAATGCAGGATGTTGAATCAAAGCGCGCCGAGACGCAGGACGGTTTGAAGAAGAGTGTCGCGCGCCAAAGCCGGCGCGATGTCACGGCGCCCGTCGATGGCATCGTCATGAATGTGCGCTCATTCACAACCGGCGGCATTGTCGCGCCAGGTGGTCCGCTCGTCGACATTGTGCCGATGGGCGAGAAAATGATTGTCGAGGCGCGGCTCCAGCCTACCGACATTGACGTGGTGCGGCCAGATCTCGAAGCCTCCGTGCGCTTCGTGGCCTACAAGCAGCGCACGACGCCGATGATGAGCGGCAAGGTCGTGCGCATTTCTGCAGACGCCTCGAATGACGAGCGCTCGGGCGCATCTTTCTATACAGCGACTGTCGAGGTCAGCGCCGATCAGCTCGCGCGCGCGCCACATGTGAAGCTCTATCCCGGCATGCCGGTTGAAATTGCCATCATCACGGGCCAACGCACCTTGCTGGCCTATCTCGTCCAGCCACTCACCGATTCCATGTCGCGCTCATTCCGCGAGGACTGATGGGCTCAGGGCCACTGCCACGTGAAGGCCGGCACGAGAGCTGCCGGAATGGGCAAGACTTCATGCACGGCTTCGATGGAAATCGACAGCAAAATTGCGCCGAGCAGGGACACGATGGTGCCGAGCACCATGCGCGAGTTGAAGATTTCGTATTTCCGGTTCATCAGCAGGCTGAAGACAAGCCGGAAGATGAGCGAGAGACGCTGGATAGGCGATACGACGGACACGGGCGCAAGAGAGAGCGCCATATAGCGCAGCATTTGTGACAGGCCGACGAAGAAACCCGCGCCGCAGAACCATTTCAGCGTGGTGCGCGATATGGAGCAGGTGTGCCGCAGCTGTCCGCTTGCCACGATCACGATGAAGGTAACGAGCGTGGCCGCGATATAAGAAACAAGACCAGCTGCAATGCTCGCCTGCCAGCCCGTGCGCTCCAGCGCGAAGCGCACGAGGATCGGGCTGATGCCATAGGCGATGGCGGCCAGAATGGAAAAGAAATAACCCTCGACATAATGGGGCGTGAAGACAATCTCGACGCCCGCTCCATCCTCACCATCGAGGGGTGCGAGAACCGGTGGCTTCCTGCGGGCCCCCACAGTCAGCGCCGGTCCCGACAGAATGAGAAAGATGCCGAGCAGTTTCATCGGCGTCAGCTTTTCGCCCAGCAATGCGACGGCGAGCCCCAGCGCCACCAGCACGCTCGCTTCGGTCAAGGGCCCGGCAAGATTGGCCCCGATGGCTTTCACCGCGCGGTAGTTGCAATAGCGCCCGCAGACGAAATGCACGACGCCGGCGGCCGCCATGAAGAAAAGCGAGGTCACGGAGGCGTCAGCCAGCATCGGGAGAGCGTCGGTGACAAAAGCAGCGATCAGAAAAAGTGGCACGCCCAGCGGCACCGAAATCGCCATGGCCTGCATCACACTGCCGGTGAGCACACCGCGCCGCGCCAGCGTATTGTTGAACGCAAATGTCATCGCGGCGCAAAGTGCCAGAAAACCGCCCAATCGACCCTCCCCAATCCGGACATCGTTGATGCGTATCCGGCATGGCGACAGATTAAGCTGAACGGCAGGCTCTTCGCAAATTGCGCCTCATCAGCGAGACGGTGCAGGCTCCGCGCCGCGGCGGTCGCCATTGCGGCGCAGGAAAATATTGGCAACCATCGCCTGCGCAATATGTTCGGCCATGCAGGGGAAACCGAGGTCGGTCAGGCTGAACTCATCGTCGGGTGAAATATCGGCGCTGGCGCGCGTCTGCGAGAGAAATTCCATCGCCTGGTCGCGCCGCACATACAGCAGGTTTTCTTCAAGCGCGATGCGGTCGAGCGCCGCGCGCACGGCAAACCAATGTTCGTCGCGCGCGAATTTCGGCGTGTATTGCAGGCCGACCAGCACCACATCGATATGGTTCTTCTGCAACATGCGCACGGTCGCGCGCACATGCGTCTCGAAATCGACAAGCGGCACGCGCGCAACGGCGTCATTCGTGCCCAATTGCCACAAAACGAGTGAAGGCCGCAGGATCGCCGCTTCGTTGATCAGCCGGCGCGCGCTGGCCGAGGCTGTCTCGCCCGACACGCCGCGATTGATGATCTCGACATCAATGCCCTTCCACACACCCTCGAGAAGCTTCTCAAGCCGCGAGGGATAATTATGGCTGCCCGCGCGCCCGCTGGTCCAGGTCGCAGACGAACCCATGGCCAGCACGCGCACTTTCTTGCCAGCTTCAATGCGCGCGGCGGTGTTGGGCAGCGGCGCGGGCTTGGCGACTTCCGATTGCGGCACCTTGCACTGAAGCGTGAGGGCCGCAGCCTGGGGCGGGAGCGAGGGATAGACACGCTCAATCTGGCCCAGACCCTTCGCATCCGCGGGGTCGGCCGTTTGCAATGCAGCATCCTGTGCCGCGACTGACCAGCCCGCCAACAGCGACACGCAAAGCCCAATCATCAGCGCGACAGGTTGATGCGCCATTCGTTTCCCCAGGCGACTGCCAGCATTGCAGCCACGCCAATCAACAGCACGATGGTGTCTGTGACAAGACCGGTGGGTGCAGCAAAGCGAGTCAGTTGACCAGCCAGACTCAGAAGCGAGCCCGCGCAGAAAGCATGGAGCGAGTTCCGCCCGAGCAAACAGAGCGGGACGGCGAGGTAGCGAAAGCCCCGCCAGCGGCCCGCAAGATCGAACAGGCCGACGAGCAAGGCGACAAGGCCTAGCATGTGGATGACCCGCACGGGTGACAGCGAGGTCTTGTCGTTCATGAAGAACAGCCGCGGCTCAGGCAGTTCGAACGGGTTCGGGCTCCAGGAAATCAGCGCGAGCCAGAGGCCGACGGCAACAATGACCGCGCCGAGCAGACGCAGCTTGCCGCTGTGACGCTCGATCACGGCCCCGATCGACTTGGGCCGCGCCATGACGAAGCCCAGCACGAATTGAAACTGCCAGGCGAACGGATTGAAGAACCACACACCCTCGACAGGCCAGGTCGGAATATTGAGTTCGGAATAAAGCGTGGCCGCCCACACCGCACCCGACAATGCCAGCAGCAGGCCAGATGAAATGCGACCGATGCAGACGATGAGCGGCGCAACGGCCATCAGCAAGATGTAGAGCGGCAGGACGTCAAAATAGCCCATCTGATGAGTCAGCATGACAATGCCGATCTGCGTCGGCACGGGGCTCTCGAAAAAGGCCGCAGCATTGTTCCATTGCAGGATGAGCGGCGTGTCGAGAAGCAGCGCCGCCGCCGCCATCATGGCCAATGCCAGCGCGACAATCAGGATCTGCGCCGCATAAAGGGTGAAGGCGCGCGCCTCGAGCCGCATGAAGAGCCGCCAGGTGGCGAGATTCTCGCTCCGGCTCTCGGACAGATAGCGCAGGGAAAAGCCGGCAAGGAAAACAAACAGCTCGGCTGAATCCGACAGGCCAAAGGCGCGATGGGTGAATTGCTCGTAGACGATGCCTGGAATGTGATTGATGAAAATCGCGATCAGGGCATAGCCACGCCAGAAATCGACCTGATTCAGGGCGCGCGTCACCACACGCCGTGGCGAAACCACAAGCTTGGGGTCGACCGCCTCACCGGCGCCGGACAGATGCGAATCGTCCTTCATGTGCGCGCAGGATACGCCCCTGGCTGTTCCCTTAGAAGACGAAAAGCTACCGGGCCTGCCACAGGCGGCGCGCTTGCGCCGCGCGCGCCATCCGTGCGAGCATTCGGCTAACAAAAAGGTGACGCCACAGAGCGGTGGGCAAAAAGTCGACGCCGCGCAGCGGCTTGGGAGGACAGCATGAAGGCAGGATTGACGCGTCGCACCGCGTTGGCTGGCGCCATCGGCACAGCCCTTTTGGCAAGCTGCGGCGCCGCCCAGGCACAAACACCCAATCAAGCGCTGGAGGCTTTCTACAAGGGCCGCCAGATGACCATGATCGTCTATTCGCCGGGCGGCTCGACCTACGATATTTATGCCCGCGCGCTGGTGCGACACATGGGCCGCCATATTCCCGGCGAGCCGAATTTCATCGTTCAGAACATGCCCGGCGCAGGTGGCCTGAAGGCCATGGACTATCTCTACAATATTGCGCCCAAGGACGGCTCGGTGATTGGCACCGTCGGGCGCGGCCTGGCGTTCGAGCCAATTCTGGGTCGCACCGAATTCAAGTTCAATCCGCTGAAATTCACCTGGATTGGCAGCATGAACCGCGACGTCAGTCTCGCTATTTCATGGCACACCTCGAAGGTGAAGACGCTCACCGACCTGCAAACCTACGAGCTGTTGAGCCCGGGCACGGGGGCGGGCGCGGATTCCGAGATCATGCCGCTGGCCTTCAATTCGCTGGCGGGCACCAAATTCAAGATCATCAATGGCTATCCCAACACGATCCAGGCGGCGCTCGCCATGGAGCGCGGCGAGCTCGACGGCGTCGGCTATTGGTCCTGGGGCTCGATCCTCTCGTCCCATCCCGACTGGATCCGCGACAAGAAGATCAACTTCCTCTTCCACACCGGCCCCAAGCCGCTGCCGCAATTGCCGGGCCTGCCCTCGATCCGGCAATCGGCGAAAAACGATCTCGATGGCACGGCGCTCGAGTTCCTGCTCTCGCGCGAGATTTTGGGGCGGCCCTTCCTCGCCCCGCCCGACCTGCCGCCGGCGCGCGCGCAGGCTTTGCGCGATGCTTTTGCCGCCACATTGAAAGATCCCGAGTTCCTGAAAGATGCGGAACGCACAGCGCTTGAAATTGATCTGGTTACAGGCGAAGAGGCCGAGACTGTGATCAAAACGGCATCGAGCGCCCCGCCCGAGGTGATCGAGCGTGTCAAATCGCTGCTCGGGCGTTAAAGCTGGTCATGAGACTTCCGCAGGATTCGTTTCGCGGGCAACAAGGTCGGCAAAGACCGGCCACAAGGGAAAAGAAAACATGTCACTTCAATTCGGCCTCTATGCGCCCATTCCCATGGCAGCCGTCGGCTCGCCGGAGATTGCGCGGGCTGTCAGCGAATCGCTCCATCCCCTGCCCGAAGGGGCGCGCGATGCGCAATTCGATCTCGGCATCGAGCTGTTGCTCGCCGCCGATCAGGTCGGCTTCGACCTCACCCTCTTTGCTGAACGTCATCTGGGCCACGACATTTCGGGCTGGGTGAATGCAGCCGCCATTGCCTCGCGCTTTGAACATATGCGAGCGCTGGTCGCGGTTCATCCGGGCCTGTGGGATCCGGTCATGATCGCCAAGATGGCGGCCTCGCTCGACCGCATCTGCAAGGGCCATATGGCGATCAATGTCGTCAACGGCTGGTTCGATCAGGAATTTGAAATGTTCGGCGGCAAGGTGCTGCAGGGCGAGGAGCGCTATCAGCGCACCATCGAATTCATCGACATCATGCAGGGCCTTTGGCGCAACGAGACATTCACGCTGCACGGCCAGCATTACAATGTCGACAAGGCCCAATTGCTATTGAAGCCGCGCTCGCCGCAGGGGCCGGAAATCTTCTCCGTCAGCACGAGCGACCGCGGACGCGATTTCATCGCCAATCATTGCGATTGGTGGTTTGTCGAATTCCCCAAGGAAGCCGCCTCTACCGAGGAAGTCCTGCACTCGCTCGAAACATCGATTGCCGACATGACTGCGCGCGCGAGCGCTGCAGGTCGCAAGATCCGCTACGCGCTCAACCCTTTCCTTGCTTTGGGAGAGAGTGCGGAAGCTGCCTTCGATGCGACGATCAAGGAAATCTTCGCCTATGATCCCGATCCCGACACGCGCAAGATCGAGCGTCGCATGATCCCGGCCACGCGGGCTGGCTGCATCGGCCGGCCGGAAGATGTGCGCAAGCAGTGCCAGCGTTTCGAGGATATGGGCTTCGAGCTTTTATTGCTCAAGCTCCTGCCCAATGTCGAAAATATTCGCCGCATCGGCGCTGAAGTCATTCAGCCGCTGCGCGCCTGACAACAAACGCCGTCAGCGTCCCGCGCTGACGGCGTCTTTCGTTCAGTCGGCCTCGAAATTCAGCGCCACGCCGTTGATGCAATAGCGCAGGCCGGTGGGCGGCGGGCCATCCTCGAAGACATGGCCGAGATGGCTGCCGCATTGGCTGCAATGGACCTCCGTACGCACCATCCCGTAGGCCCGGTCGGTGTCGGTCTCGACTGAACCCTCGATGGGGTCGTTGAAACTCGGCCAGCCCGTGCCGCTCTCGAATTTGCGCCCTGCGGCAAAGAGCCCCTGTCCGCATCCCGCGCAGGAGAAGACGCCCGCGCGCTTTTCATGCAGCAGCGCGCAGGTACCCGGACGCTCCGTGCCGTGCGCACGCATCACCTGATATTGCTCGGGCGTCAGCCGCTGCCGCCATTCGGCATCCGACAGCGCGAAAGGGAATTCCCGGTTGGTCATGATTTCAATTTCCTGCGTGAACTGTCCCTGATGTTGGCAAGGACAGCTGCTTTTTCCAGTCCCTGCTCTCAGGCAGGCACGCCGCGCACCGGCAGCAGGCCCCAGAATTCGGCAATATGCCGCGTCGAGGAAATGCCGGCTTCGAGCAGATAGGGCCCCGTCTGGCCGAGCGCGCTGGCCATCAGCGGCGCGCCATGGCCAAGCCCGTCGATGACATATTCCTCGATCACCTCGCGCCCCGTGGCATCGACCCAGATGCGACGGCGCTGGCCACTGACCATTTCCTCGCGGCTGGGCGCGGCGCGCACATTGTTCAGGTGACGCCATTGGCGCACCAGAGCGCGGGCATTGTCATGGGTGACGGTGGAATCGGCTGTTCCGTGCCAGACCGAGAGCCGCGGCCAGGGCCCCTCGTGCGGCGAGGCGGCGCGCACGGCTGCGGCGGCCTGCGCGCCCGAGCGGCGATCGCCCCGCGTCATGGCGTCGAAAGCCTCGCCCATGCTGGTCGCCACCCGGAAGGGCAGGCCCGCAATCACCGCGCCGGCATTGAAGACATCCGGATAGGTCGCCAGCAAGGTCGCCGCCATGGCGCCGCCCGCCGACAGGCCGGTGACGAAAATGCGGGCGCGATCGACGCCATGCGTGACCGCCAGATATTCCACCATGGCGCGGATCGACCCCGCCTCGCCGAGATCCCGGCTGGTGTCACGCTCCTGAAACCAGTTGAAGCAGGTGTTGGGATTATTGCCCGATCTTTGCTCGGGCAGGCAGAGGATGAAGCCGCGCGCGGCGGCAAGCTGCGACCAGCCCGTGCCAATATCATATCCCGCAGCCGTCTGGCCGCAGCCATGCAGCACCACGACGAGCGGGGGCTTTGCCGGAAGGCGCTCGGGCACATAGGCCAAGAGCCGTAGATTGCCCGGATTTTCGCCAAAATCCGCCACTTCATCCAGATGCGCTTCCGGACGCAGGGCGTCGATGGGTGCGAGGCTGACCGGTGCACCTTCACCGCCACCCGGCAGGGCATGCAGCCACTGCTGGCGATAGCGGTTCAGGTCTTCGATCGTCTTCCCGATAGAGCCCATAATTTATCCTGTGCTGCTTGGTTGTCCCAACATTTGCGCCAGGCTTTGGTTGCTGCATTGCAGCATTTCGAACGCATCATAGCCGAAACTGCATGTCCGCAACAGGTTTGCCCGCAGAAGGGGCAGTGGATAGCGGAACCAGCATGGGCGCCCAGCGTTGCCTTTCAAGCTTTGCAGCACTGCAGGCTTTGCTTGCGCCTTCAGGGAGTTGAACCATGCCGCGTGTCCGTGCCGGCCTGATCGCCGCCTGTCTTCTGGTCTTGCCCACCCTTGCACAAGCGGGATCGGAGCCCGCGCGCGCCTGCGCAACGACCGGGGCGGCGCTGCCGGTCTCCGATCTCGTGCTCGGCCATTTCCGGGGCGGGCGGATTGTGTGGGATGGCGGCACGCCCCTGATCGTCTGGCGCGACGATTACACCTGCTTCACCGCCATGAAGAGCTGCAAGGCCTGGCAGCGGGATATGAATGCCGTTTATGGCAATGTCGAGGGCGACCGTACCTGCATGCCGCTGCGCTAGTGCGCGGACCTGCCCTGCCCTAAGGTCGCGCCCTGACAATCAGGAAACCGACCGATGCCTGCTGCCAATGCCCGCCCCGTCACGCTGATCACCGGAGCCTCGGAGGGTATCGGCGCGGAACTCGCGCGCATCATGGCTGCGGCCGGGCATGATCTGGCTCTGGTCGCGCGTCGGGGCGACAGGCTCGAGGCGCTGGCCCAAGACCTGGCCGCCGAGGGCTTTGCCCGCCCGCTCACTTTTGCCTGCGATCTTGCCCAGCCCGACGCCATCGAGCCTCTCGCACAAGGATTGGCCGCGGCTGGCGCGCAGGTGGAAATACTCGTCAACAACGCGGGCTACGGGATGCTGGGCGCAGCGGCGAGCCTCGCGCGCGAAGACCAGCTCGGCATGATCGATCTCAACATCCGCGCGCTCACCGACCTGACGCTGCGCTTCCTGCCGGAGATCATTGCGGCGCGGGGCCGCATCCTGCATGTGGCCTCGACAGCAAGCTTCCTGCCGGGGCCAGGCATGGCGGTCTATTACGCCAGCAAGGCCTATGTCCTCTCGCTGGGTGAGGCGCTGGCCCATGAATTGCGCGACACGGGCGCCAGCGTGACAACGCTGTGCCCCGGCCCGACGCTGACCGGTTTTCAGGCCCGGGCCGGCTTTGACGCCACTCTGTTCAAAGGCCCGCGCCCGATGGAGGCGCGCGCGGTGGCGCTGGCAGGCTATGCCGGAATGATGGCCGGCAAACGTGTGATCGTGCCCGGCGCAATGAACAAGCTCACGATGATTTTCGCCCGCCTTGCACCCCGCGCGCTGCTGCTGGCTGCCGTCGGGCGGCTGCAGGAAGGCCGCAAGGCTTAAGGATTGCGCAGGCTGCCCGCAATTCCTGCAACGCTTTGTCTTGCAAGGGCGCAAGCCAGACAGCATGCTTGCGCCATGCTTGACCGCGTTGCTTTGCACGATTCACCCAGACGCATCCTGATGATCCTTCATCAGGAACAATCGACGCCCGGTCGGATCGGCTACCTGCTGGGCAACGCCGGCTATGAACTCGACATCCGCCGCCCGCGCTTTGGCGATCCCCTGCCCGCAACCCTTGCCGACCATGCCGGCGCGATTGTGTTTGGCGGGCCGATGAGCGCCAACGATCCCGATGATTATGTCCGGCGCGAGATCGACTGGATCGGCGTTCCGCTGGCCGAACAAAAGCCCTTTCTGGGCATATGTCTGGGGGCGCAAATGCTCGCGCGCCATCTTGGCCAGCGCGTCTACAGACATCCCGAAGGCCGCGTCGAAATCGGCTATCACCCGATCAGCCCGACCGATGCCGCGCAGGATGTCTGCCCCGCGCCCTTCCCCGAACATGTCTATCACTGGCATCGGGAGGGCTTCGATCTGCCCTGCGGCGCAGACCTGCTGGCGCGCGGCGAACATTTTGAAGTTCAGGCCTGCCGCGCAGGCACAAATGCCTTCGGCCTGCAATTCCACCCCGAAGTCACCTACGCCATGATGTGCCGCTGGACGACGCGCGCCATGGACCGCGGGCACGAGCCCGGCGCCCATCCCCGCCACGCCCATCTCGAAGGCTGGTATCTGCACGATGCGAGCGTGGCGCGTTGGCTCAAGGCATTCCTCGCGCGTTGGCTGACAGGACAGGGCAAGCCCGCCTGCCTGCCCTCTGCTCAATCGGTCAGGATCAGCGCCCAATAGACCTTGTATTTCGACTCCGGCACATAGGCCGTTGCAATGCCCATGCGGCGCATGGCGGGGTTGAGCATGTTCTTGTTGTGGCCAGGCGAATCGCGCCAGCCCGAAAAAGCCTCGGCCAGCGTGTGATAACCGGCTGAAATATTCTCCACCGCCGTTGAATGATCGAGCCGCCCATCGAGACGCACACGCAATGTGCCGGCGATCTCGTGGCTCATATTGTCGGCGCGCGCCATGGCGAGCACCTGCTCTTCGGCAGCCTTCTGCAAGGCGGAATCGACGCTGAGGGCCGAGAGGCCATGATTGGTGCGGTAGATCGAAATCATGTCGCGCGCAGCAACCGAATCGACCTTGGCCGATGTCGCGGTCAGCTTCTTGTAGAAGCCCGGCTCCCCCGACAGGGTGAAGCCGACGGGCGCGGACGAACAGCCCGCCAGCGCAAGGCCAAGCGCGGCGAGAAGGGACAGGCGAGTCAGGCAATGCATCTGCGGGAACATCCTATTTCTGCGCGGCCTGAAAAAGGTCGCCGAGCTTTTCAAGACCGCCGATCGTGACGACGGCGGGCGGTGCGGGAGCAGGTGCGGGCGGCGAAATGCCGATCTGCACTTCTTTGAAACGCGCATGAATGGCAAAATGCAGATCGCTCTTCACACGCGCGGCTTTCTCGACATCGCCGACAAAGCAGACGAGTTCGAATTTCAGCATATTGTCGGACATGGAGATGAACATGACCGAGGGCGCGGGAATTTTCTCGACCAGATCCTGCGCTTTGGCAATCTCGATCAGGACTTCGCGCACGCGCTCGGGCTCGGCCAGCAGATTGACGCTGACAGGCACGCGGATGCGCCCGACCTTGTCGCCGCGCACCCAGTTTTTCACGACGCCGGTAACGAGATTGGAATTGGGCACGATCATGGTCGCGCGATCGAAGGTCTCGATTTCGGTGGAACGCACATTGATGCGCCGGACATAGCCCTGCTCCTCGCCCAGCACGACCCAGTCACCGACGCGGATCGCGCGCTCCCAGAGCAGGATCAATCCCGAGACGAAATTATTGACGATGGATTGCAGGCCAAAACCGATACCCACCGACAAGGCGCCCGCGACAATGGCAAGCTTCTCGAAGGACAGGCCGAGCGTTCCCAGCGCGAGCGATGCGGCGAGAACAAAACCGACATAACCGACGCTGGTGCGGATGGAATTGCGCAGCCCGGTATCGAGCTGCGTATGGGGCAGGAATTTGCGTTCGAGCCAGCGCTGCAAGGTGCGCGTCGCAAACAAGGCCGCCGCAAAGAACACAAAGGCCAGCACGATGCTGGAGAGCGAAATGGTGACATCGCCGATCTTGAAGCCGAAGAAGGCCGAGCGGAGATTGGCCAGCATGTCATCGGATTCGATGCCCCAGGGCGCGAGCACCAGCAACAGGGCGGCCATCAAGGTGCAGACGGTCGCAAGACCCGCCAGCAGAACCGCCAATTGCTCCAGCGATTCACGCCGCACGCCAAGGCTCATCGTCAAGGCGCGCGCAACGGGGGCCGGCGGACGCAGCGCCACGCCCAGGCCCTCGTTGGCAAGCAGGATCAGCAGATAGGCGATGCACCCGACAAAGGCGATCCAGACGATCTGTTCGGTCAGGAATGCGCCAAAGGCCACAAAGCCCACGAGCACAGATCCGGCAATGGTGACGACAGCGATCCAGGTGAGGAAGCGCAGCGGGCCGTGCCAGTCGCGCGCGGGCTCGATGCGCGGGCCGAGGCACTCATCCTCGCCGGCGCCCGGCGCCACAATGCCCTTCAGGGAAAAGCCGATGAGCAGGGCAACGGCGAGCGCACAAATGCCGCGCACGGCAACCGCCACAGGCAGCGAGACGGCGATGAGTTCGTTCATCGCCTCGATGACCTTCATCAGCGATTCGATGGCGACCACACCCATGGCAAGACCCGCGAGCCGGGCCGCCACACCATCGGAGAGATCGACAATGCGCCAGGTCGGGCGCAGGGGCGCAAGCAGGCCGCGCGCAATGCCCGCCGTCAGCGCGATACGCCAGACGGAATCGACAAGAGCCTGCAGCAGAGGCTCAAGTCGCGGGCTGACGAGATCGAACGAGCGCAAGGTCTGCGCCAGCGCCCACACGGCGATAATCGGCACCAGCGAGGTGACAAGGCTCACCCACAAGGCGCCAAGCACTTTGTGCAGGCGGGTCGGCTCCTCGATATGGGGTGCGCGCCGCAACACGCGCCGCGCGAGGCGCGATACGGCAAAATAGACAAGAGCAATGGCGGCAAGCAGGCCGGCAAAGAACAGGCCGCGCCATTGCGCGAGCCGCGCGGCAGCGCCCGAGGCCCAATCGCCCGCAATCACGCCTGCGGCTTTCACATCGCGGGGAATTTCACTGGCCACCGCAATCCACAAATCGGGGTTCAGCAGGCTCGACGAGCGCTGGAACAAGGCGCGCGAAAACAAGGCGCGGCGGCGCGACACGATGGTCGATTTCACCTGATCGATTTCAAGCGCCATCAACCTGGCACGCTTGAGCAAACCATCGATCTCGTTGAAGGCCTTCTGCTGCTCGGCGCGCTCGTTATCAACGCCAGCATCGGCTTCTTTCTCCGGCTTGGGTCCCAGCTGCTCGAGCCGTGCCTTGCTGCCCTCATGGGTGGGCGTGAGATCTTCGATAATCTGCTGGAGGGCGGTCGCCAGCGGCTCAAGATCGGCGCGCTTGGCCACAAGCGCACTGTCGCTCAGATCTTCGCGCCGCAGGCTCTGTTCGAGCTGGTCGAGCTCTGCGCGTGCGCCATCGAGCCGGGCTTGCGCATTTTGCGCCTGCACGGGCGCGGCGGCGCTCATCAGCACAAGGCCAAGCAGCGCGAAGACAACAGCGGGGGACAGGAGACGTTTCAGCATGGGCTCGATTTTGATTCGCGTGGAAGAAGCCAGTCTAGGCCATGCCGGATGGTTGGGGCATTAACGAGGCGGAACCGGATAGGCATGAAGGCGGCCCTGATGATCGGTGACGCCGCCCTCGACGAGGTGATCTGGCCCCACCGGCACCTTGCCATGGCCGCCGGGAATATCGAGCACATAAGCGGGCTGGCAGAGCCCCGAGACCCGCGCGCGCAATTCATGCACCAGCGCGCGCCCCGTCGAGAGATCGACCCGCAGATGCGAGGTGCCCGGCGCGAGATCGCCGTGATGCAGGTAATAGGGCTTCACACGCAGCTCGACGAAGCGGCGCATGAGCGCGGAAAGTGCGGCAAAACTATCATTCACACCGCGCAGCAACACGCTCTGGCTGACCATCGGAATGCCGGCATCGACGAGCCGCGCGATGGCATGGCCCGCAGCCGTGCCCAATTCGCTCGCATGATTGGCATGGAGCGCGACATAGGTCGTCTTGCCCGACGCCAGCAGCGCTGCAACCATGGCATCGTCAACACGCCCGGGATCGACCGCCGGCACGCGGGTATGGATGCGCACGATTGCCACATGTGGAATGGCGCCCAGCGCGCGCATCACCTGCTCCAGACGGCGCGACGAAAGCGCCAGCGGGTCGCCGCCAGTCAGGATGACCTCCCAGATCTCGGGATGGCCCGCAATATAGGCAAGCGCGGCCTCGAGCGCCGCCTTACCCAGAACCTGTTCGGCGCCGGGCCCCACCATTTCGCGGCGAAAGCAGAAGCGGCAATAGACCGGGCAGACATGCAGGATCTTGAGCAGCACCCGGTCGGGATAGCGATGCACGATGCCCTCCAGCGGGCTGTGCGCACCATCCCCGATGGGGTCGGCCAATTCCTCCGGCAGGGCATGCGCCTCGCGCAGATCGGGCACGAATTGCAGGGCAATGGGGTCATTTGGATCGGAGGGGTCGATCAGCGCCGCCATGGCCGGGGTGATGGCCACAGCATAGCGGCGGGTGAGGGCTTCGAGCGCGGGACCATCCTCTGCTGCGACAAGACCACGGGCGGTGAGTCCGGCAATGGAATGAATGGCCTCGCTCATGCGCTCACCCCCGGCACCGGGGTCCAGAGCACATCCTCGATGCGCCGCGCGCCCGTCGCCAGCATTACGAGACGGTCAAAGCCCAGCGCAATGCCGCTGGCTTCGGGCATATGGGAAAGTGCCGCCAGAAAATCCTCGTCGATGGGGAAATCCTCGCCATAAATGCGGAGGCGCTCGGCCATTTCCATTTCGAAACGGCGGCGCTGTTCGGCAGCATCGGTGAGTTCCCCGAAGGCATTGGCAAGCTCGACGCCGCAGGCATAAAGCTCAAAGCGCTCGGCAAAACGGGGATCGCGCGCGGGCCGCGCCAGCGCCGCTTCGCTGACGGGATAGAGATCGAGCACACAAGGCCGTCCAAGGCCGAGCCGGGGCTCGATCCGGTCCGACAGGATCTTGCTGAAGAGATCGGACCAGCTGTCATCCTCGCTGACCCGCAGGCCGATGCGCGAGGCCTCAAAGGCCAGAGCCGCGCGGTCGCCCAGCGTCGCCTCAAGCGAAATGCCAGCGTGGCGCGTAAAGGCCTCGCTGACCGAAAGCCGCTCGAATGGGGCGAAGGGGTCGCAGACGACGTCCCGCCAGACAAGCTCGCTCACGCCTGCCGCGCGGGCAGCCAACGCCAGCAGGGCGGCGCAATCGGCAATCAGCACATCGTAGGTTTCGCCCGCCCGATACCATTCGAGCATGGTGAATTCGGGATGGTGGAGCGGCCCGCGCTCGCCGTTGCGAAACACATGGCCCATGGTCCAGATGCGGGTTTCGCCCGCCGCCAGCAGCTTCTTGCAGGCAAATTCCGGCGAGGAATGCAGATAAAGCGTCTGCCGTCCGCCCTCGGGCGTCACCAGAGCCGTGGAAAAGCCCCCGATGTGAGCCTCGTTGCCGGGGCTCGCCTGAAGCGCCGCCGTCTCGACTTCCTCAAAGCCCTGCGCGTCGAAAAACGCCCGCACGCCTGCGCGAATCCGGCCGCGCGCCTGCAGCCTCGGCCTGCGGTCCCCATAGACGCCCGCGTCCCACCAGGGGGAGGCGGCGGGTTGGCCTTTGTTTGTCATGGGCGGGTCGGGCTCGCTTGGCTCGGGGCTTCGGTAGGTGGAGGGGGCTAGCGCTTGTCGGCAAGATCGCTATTAATGCGGCCCAATCCATCCGGCAGATGCATATTCTGCCCGGCGTCGCTCATCAACTCGAGGAAGCTTGAACCGTGAAAGTCATCGCCAGTTCGATCCGCAAGGGCAATATCCTCGAGCGCGAGGACGGGCAGCTCTATGTCGTCCTCTCCGCCGAAAGCTTCCATCCCGGCAAGGGCACGCCGACGACGCAGATCGACATGCGCCGCATTTCGGACGGCGTGAAGACGACCGACCGCTACAAGACGACCGAACAGGTCGAGCGCGCCTTCGTCGAAGATCATGATTTCAGCTTCCTGTATCAGGATGGCGAAGGCCATCACTTCATGAGCAGCGAGAATTACGAGCAGGTGATGGTGTCGGAAGACGTCATCGGCTCGCAGGGCGTCTACCTCCAGGAAGGCATGAAGGTCATCCTCTCGATGTTCAACGGCGTGCCGGTGGCGATCCAGCTTCCCGCCCGCGTCGTGCTCGAAGTCGTCGAGACCGAGCCGGTGGTGAAGAACCAGACGGCGTCCTCCTCCTACAAGCCGGCCAAGCTGTCCAATGGTGCGCGCGCTCTCGTGCCGCCCCACATCCAGCCCGGCACCCGCGTCGTCATCCAGACCGAAGACGGCAGCTACGTCGAGCGCGCCAAAGACTGATCTCGCATCTGCGGGAACTTCGAGCGCCATCTTGGCATTGACCGGCAGCCGGGCACAGCGCCTGAGCTGCCGGAGTTGCCATGCCGCTCGACAAGAACGACACGCGCGAAAGCGAAGACAAGCTTCGGCGCCGCGCCATGAACAGCTTTCTCGACACCGCGCTGCGCTATTGGCGCGAGGATCATGCAAAGCAGGCCTGGCTGCTGACGGGCAGCATTCTTGCCCTCGTCCTGCTGATGCTGGCGACACAGCTCGGCATCAACAGCTGGAACCGCTATTTCTTCGATGCGCTCGATGTGCGCGATGGCCATCGCATCCTGCTGGGCGTCGGCCTCATCGGCGCGCTCGCCTTCGCCACAGCCCTGATTTCGGTTCTCACAGTACATGTGCGCATGCGCCTGCAAGTGCGCTGGCGGCAATGGCTGACGCGGCGACTGGTGGGCGACTGGTTTGCGGAGCGGCGCTTCTATCAGCTCACCGTCATCGGCGATGACATCAATCCCGAATATCGCATCGGCGAAGACACGCGTCTGGCAACAGAGCCTGTCGTTGATTTCGCCATGGGCCTGCTCACTGCCCTTCTTTCGGCCATCGCCTTTCTTGGCATTCTCTGGTCGGTTGGCGGGGGCATTCACCTGTCGCTGAGCGGCCATGAATTCGATGTGCCGGGCTATATGGTCTGGGTGGCGATCCTGTATTCCTTCATCGCCTCGGCCCTGATGGTGCGCATCGGACGCCCGCTGATTGCCTGCGTCGATTCCAAGAATGCGGGCGAGGCACAATTTCGCTATGAGCTGACGCGTGTGCGAGAAAGTGCTGAAAACATCGCACTTATCGGCGGCGACGAAGACGAGAAAGCCCGGCTCGACGACACATTCACCGATCTCGTGGCGCGCTGGATCGATGTCATCCGCCAGCAGGCAAACATGACCTGGGTGCTCAACGCCAACACAGTGCTTGCGCCCGTTGCGCCACTGCTGATGGGTGCGCCCAAATATCTGTCCGGCGACATGTCGCTTGGCGAACTCATGCAGGTGGCTGCTGCTTTCCTGCAAGTACAGACCGCCTTCAACTGGCTCGTCGACAATGCCATCCGGCTGGCCGAATGGAACGCCTCTTCGCAACGTGTCGGCGTGCTGCAAAATGCGCTCACCGATCTTGATACGCAGATCGGCAAGGGTGCGGGCGACACGATCGTGCTGGGCGCGAGCCCGGACGAAAAGCTGCGCATCGAAAATCTTTCGATCGCGCAGCACAACGGGAAATTGCTCATTGCCGATACCGAAGTGGTGGTCGAGCCCGGCGAGAAAGTTTTGGTGAAAGGCGAGTCAGGCTCGGGCAAGAGCACGCTCATCCGCGCCATGGCGGGGCTCTGGCCGTGGGGCTCGGGCAAGATCCTGCGCCCGGTTGGCGCGGAGATCGCCTTCATGCCGCAGCGGCCCTACATTCCGCTTGGCACCTTGCGGCACGCCTTGCTCTATCCCGCCACTGCGCAGACACGCGACGATGACACCATCCGCATGGCGTTGCGCAAGACAGGCCTCATCCATCTCGCCGACAAGCTCGATGAAGATGCGCCCTGGAGCCGCATTCTGTCAGGGGGCGAGCAACAGCGCATCGCCTTTGCGCGCCTGCTCATCAACCCGCCCGACATCATCATCATGGACGAGGCAACTTCGGCGCTCGATGAATTGAGTCAGGCGCGGGTGATGGATTTTCTGAAGGACGAACTCGCCGCAGCCACCGTCATCACTGTCGGCCACCGCCCGGGGCTCGAGGCCTGGCACACGCGCGAAATTCGGCTGGTGCGCACACCGGGCGAAGTACACGCCCATGCGGAGGAACGGCGCTATCCGTTGGCGCAGAAAATCCTGAAACGCCTGCGCGGCGAGTCCTGAAACGAAGCTGTCCGTCAGTCAGATGGGGAATGATCAGCTGCGATCGAACGCGCCGAGCCGGGTTTCGATCTGCGCGAGCAAATCCTGGAAGCGATCCGGCACAGGCTCCACGGCCCCCTCAAAGACCACGCGCATACGGCGTCCAATCTGCGCTCTGATGGCCGCGTTGAGCGCGGGCTCCTGCGGCTGGCTTTGATGAATGGGGAACACGGGCTCTCTCACCGGGGTTTTTGCTTCCATGCGGCTATAACTCATCTGGCGCGTCTCCGGACTGCAGTCAAACACATGCGTCCTTTCGCCACGCAAATCGCAACCGGCGGGGCACGCGCAACCCGTACACGGGGGCTGCTCGCATGAGCGCGCCTCCTGTGATTGGAGGTGGAACGCCTCATCCGCGCGTTTCGTTCCATGGACCGACTGAGCCAGACGCGGAACTGCGCAGCCTTTGGTGCGTTGAGCCCCTGCGAGAGTTTTAGGGCGCGCGACAGGTGTCGCCCTCGTGTCGAGGGAGCAGCCATCCGCATGGACGCGGAAAACAAGGCCGGGTTTCTGGCGCAGTCGGCCGGTGAGCGCATGTTGCGCGACGTGCTCGACAATCTTTTCGCCTTCGTCGGCGTGCTCGACCTTGAGGGCCGCATGATCGAGGCCAATCGCGCCCCGCTGGAGGCCGCCGGGATCGGTCGTGCGGATGTCATCGGCAAGCTGTTCTGGGACTGCCCCTGGTGGAGCTCCTCACCCGATATTCAGCAAAGACTGCAGCAGAGCGTGGCGCGCGCCGTTGAGGGCGAGACGCTGCGCTACGATGCCGCCATCGGCTTGCAGAATGGCGGCAGGGTCATGCTCGACTTTCAGATCGCGCCCCTGCGCGACGAGGAGGGTCACGTTGTACGCATCCTCGTCAATGGCGCCGATGTTACCTGGCGCAAGAATGCGGAGCGCGATCTGCAAACCGCTCTGGTGCGCACCGAGCTTGCACTCGAAGCAGGCCAGACCGGTGTCTGGGAAGCCGATCTCATCACCGGCGAAATCATCTGGGACACGCGGATGCGCGCGATGTTTGGCATTCCTGCAAATATTCCCGTGACGCAGGATATTGTCGATGCGCTGATCCATCCGTCCGATTTCCTGCGCATGCGCGAGGCGGCGGCGGTAGCGACAGATCCCACCGGCGATGGCGAATATGATACCGAATTCCGGCTGGTCGCGAGCGGCGAGCATGCCGCGCACGAACGCTGGGTCTCGGCGCGCGGCCGCTGCATTTTTGAAAACAGCCACCCGCTGCGGCTCATCGGCATTGCGCGCGATGTCACCGAGCGCAAGCAGCGCGAGGGCCATGTGCATATGTTGATGCGCGAGATTGCGCATCGCTCGAAAAACCTGCTTGCCGTCATTCAGGCCATGGCGCGTCAAACGGCCATGGCAGGTGGCACCGCCAAGGATTTTGAAATGCGCTTCACCGCGCGCCTCGAGGCATTGGCAGGCTCGCAGGATCTGCTTGTCATGCAGGATTGGCACGGCGCCTCGCTGAAAGATCTCGCGCGCTCGCAGCTGGTGCATTTCGCCGATCTCATCGGCGCGCGCATCAAGGTCGAGGGGCCCTATGTCATGCTCAAGCCAGAAGCCGCCCAGAACATTGGCCTGGCACTGCATGAGCTTTCCACCAATGCCGCGAAATATGGCGCGCTCTCCAATGATATCGGCAAGGTGCATCTCTCCTGGGAGGTACAGCGCGACGCCGAGCCACCGCTGCTGCGCATGACCTGGCGCGAGACGGACGGGCCCCCGGTCTCGCCCCCCGAGCGCGAGGGCTTTGGCCATAAAGTCCTCAATCGCATCGCAGCCAATGCGCTGGAAGGCAAGGTGACGCTCGATTTTGCGCCTGACGGGCTGATCTGGCGGCTTGAAATTCCCACCTCCTACATCGCCCATGGTCGACCGCGCGAGGATGAGGACGAGCTCGCCAATGTCGGCAACTTAAGCGCGCTGGGCGCCGCGCCGCTGCGCGGACGGGTTTAGCCGCAAGCCCCATTGCGCGAGAAAAATGCCCTGCCTAAGCTTGCTGAGGCGTGCCGGACATGGGCTGATGCTTGGCGAAAATGGCGTCCCGGAAGGGATTCGAACCCCTGACCTACGGTTTAGGAAACCGTTGCTCTATCCTGCTGAGCTACCGGGACGCGGACGCCTGCGCGCGCCGCACTATTCGCGCAAAGCCAGCGCGCGTTCAAGTGTGATCTGGAGAGCCCGGATCGGGAATGCAGCACTGATGCTGCTTGTCCTCGCCTCCTCGCCGCTGCGCGCTCAGACCTGCCCGGCGCAACTCACCCCTGCCGGTCTCGTCCTGCGCGTGGGCGAGGGGCTGGAAATCGAACTCGACGATGGCCGGCGCGTGCGCCCGCAGGCCCTTGCGCCTTTTGGGGCCAATGCGGCAGGCCGGGCGCGCGCGCAGGCCGCGCGGGATGCTGCATCGAGCTGGCTTGAGGGCCAGACCCTTTTCCTGCCAGCCCCCGCCCCGCCAGAGGATCGCTGGGGGCGCATCACCGCACCACTTCACCTTGGCGGCCAGACCGGCCCCAAAAGCCTCGCAGAGGCCCTGGTGGGGGCGGGATTGATGCGCGTGGCGCCTCTGGCGCGCGATCCCTGTGGGCGCGCCCTTCTGGCGGCAGAAGCCAGAGCACGGCAGGCCAAGCTTGGTCTCTGGGCCGATCCATATTATTCCGTGCTGGCGGCGGCCAATCCTGCGGCAGTTCTGGCACGCTCCGGCGAATTCGTGATCGTCGAAGGGCGTATCATGCGGCTCGGCCAAACCTCCGCCCGATTCTATCTCGACTTTGGGCCCACCAGAGGCGTTGACTTGAGCGTTACAGTGTCGAAACAGACTGCAAAAGCCTTTCAGCAGGCAGGACTGCCGGTAGAAACCCTGCCTGGACAGCGCGTGCGCCTGCGCGGTTTTGTCGACAGCCGTCCCGGCCCGCAGATCGAGATCGGCGGACCCGAGGCTTTGGACGTGATTGGGCGGCAGGATCCTGGCTGAGATGATGTTTTTCGCGTGGCATAAAGTGGAACGAAGCGCGCGCGCGGCCGCCATGCTGGCGCTTGCGCTCGCCCTTGCCGGTTGCGCCGGGCTCGACCCCGGCGGACGCAAGGCCGATCTGCCCGCCGTGCCCACAGCTGCCCCCCGCACCACCGGTATCGATACGCCGGCAGGCTCAGAGCACAAGCGCCTCGTGGCCCTGTTTGGCGGCGAATATCACTTCGCCGCGGCCGAGCTCTATCTCAACGGCATTCTGGCCCGCCTCGCCCAGACGGGGGAGGAGCCGAGCCAGGCCTATCGCGTCACCATTCTCAACACGCCCGTGGTCAATGCTTTCGCCCTGCCATCGGGCAATCTCTATGTGACGCGCGGCCTGCTCGCGCTCGCCAACGATTCCGCCGAGATCGCAGCCGTCATGGCGCACGAGATCGCCCATGTGAGCGCAAGGCACGCCAACCAGCGCGCCGAGCTGGAGCGCAATGCAGCCGTCATTTCCAAGGCGGCGGCTTTGATCCAGAGCCGCCAGAAGGGCGAGGAAGTGCAGGCCTCGGGCCGCCTCTCGCTCGCCAGCTTCTCCCGCCAGCAGGAGCTGGAGGCCGACCAGATCGGCGTGCGCACGATCCAGCGGGCGGGCTATGACGCCTATGGCGCGGCCCGCTTCCTGGCCTCGCTCGGTCGCGCCTCGAACCTGCGCGCCTCGCTGTTTGGCCAGAAGGGCGGCGACGAGCAGCCCGATATTCTGGCCACTCATCCTGCCACACCCGACCGCGTGCGCCAGGCGACCGCCGCCGCTCGCCTGAGCGGGCCGCCGGGCACGGGCGCCAGCGGGCGCGAGGAATATTTCAACGCCATCGACGGCATAGATTTTGGCGATGATCCGAGCGAGGGCTTCGTGCGCGCGCGCCGTTTCATCCATCCCAAACTCGGCTTCACCTTCACTGCGCCGGATGGTTTCGTGCTGGAGAATTCGGCGCAGGCCTTGCTCGGCATCGCCTTTGGCGGCTCGCAGGCCCTGCGTCTGGACAGCGTCAATGTCTCAAGCTCGACCAGCCTTGAATCCTATCTCGCCTCGGGCTGGATGGAGGGGCTCGACGCCAATTCCATCCGCAGCACGAGCCTGAACGGCATCCCCGCAGCCCATGGCACGGCAAAGGGCGGGGACTGGCAATTCCGGGTCGCCGTTCTGCGCTTTGGCAATGAGGTCTATCGGCTGATCTTTGCAACCCGCACGCTCTCGGCAGCAACGGACGCCCGCTTCCTTGAGTCCATCGAGAGTTTCCGTCCGCTGGCAGGCGAGGACGCGCAACGCACACGGCCCCTGCGCCTTAGAATCGTCACAGCGGAACGCGGCGACAGCGCAACGGCGCTGGCCCGGCGGATGGCGGTTGCCGAACAGCCGCTCGAGCAATTTCTGTTGCTCAACGGGCTTGATGCAACGCCTGCGATCAAGCCCGAAGAGCGTTACAAGCTCGTGGTCGAATAATCAGGCAAGCCTGGCCTTCAGAAACGCGACCGAGCGCGACCAGGCGAGTCTGGCGGCAGGCTCGTTATAGCGCTCGCCGCTGGTGTCATTGTGGAAGGCATGGTTGACGCCCTCATACATGAACAGCTGATAGGACACATTGGCAGCCTTCATCGCGGCCTCATAGGCTGGCAGCGTTGCGTTGACGCGCGTATCCAGCCCGGCATGGTGCAGCATCATCGCGGCCTTGATCTGGGGCACATCCTCGGTTTTTGGCGCAACACCGTAGAAGACAATGCCGGCATCAAGACCCAGCGATGCCGTGGCCAATGAATTGACCACGCTGCCACCCCAGCAAAAACCGATGGCGCCCACCTTCACGCGGGCATTCTTCTCCTTGAATGCCGCAACAAGGGCTGCAGCCGAGGCGATCACCTTTGGCATGTCAGCCTTTGCAATCAGATCGCGCGCCTTGTCCTCGTCTGCCGGCGTGCCGCCCTGGGGCGTCAGGAAATCAGGCGCGAAGGCGTGGAATCCCTCCAGCGCCAGGCGGCGCGCGACATCCTGAATATGGGGATTGAGGCCACGATTCTCGTGGATCACGATCACGAGATTATCGCTCACCTCCGGTCCCTTGGCTTTGGGAAAGGCCAGATAGCCCTTCAGCTCCGCCCCCGGCACATCGATCATCTGCGCGCCGATGCGCGGATCGCCCGGCTCGACGATGGCCGCCTGCGCGTAATTGGGCTCGATCGTGGCCAGAAAGGCCTGCGCCGCGCCGGCGGAACCCGCCATTGCAATCAGCCGTTCAACAAACACGCGACGGTCGAGGGGGCGGTGCGTGTATTCGTCGTAAAGTTCGACAAGTCTCTGTTCCATGGCGGATCCTCTCGGCAAGCGAATGGTTCTTTCAGGCAGATGCTGCGACCGGACACCTCTTTGATCCGGATGCAGGCGCCTCACGTAAGTCCCCAGAGGTTAGCAGGAGGCGGAAATGGCGCAATTGGCAGGTGTCGACCGACAGTTCGTCAGAACCGCTATGAAAGCGCCCTATCTTGAGCGCGAGGAAGAGCACACGCTCGCGGTCCGCTGGAAAGAACAGCGCGACGAGCAGGCGCTCCACCATCTCGCGCATGCGCATATGCGCCTCGTGATCGCGCTCGCAAGCCGCTTCCGCCATTACGGCCTGCCGGCCGCAGACCTTATCCAGGAAGGCCATGTCGGCCTGCTCGAAGCAGCTGCGCGGTTTGACCCCGAGCGCGAAGTGCGCTTCTCGACCTATGCCACGTGGTGGATCCGCGCCTCGATGCAAGATTATGTGCTGCGCAACTGGTCGATCGTGCGCGGCGGCACCAGCTCGGCGCAAAAGGCCCTGTTTTTCAATCTGCGCCGCCTGCGCGCCAAGCTCTCGCGCGACCAGAGGCAGGGCGATTCCGCGCGCATGTTTGCAACCATCGCGCAGGCCATCGGCGTATCGCAAGCCGATGTCGAAACCATGGACGCGCGCCTCTCTGGCCCCGATATTTCGCTCAATGCGCCTGTCGCGCAGAACGAAAATTCCTCCATGACCGAGCAGGTCGAGTTTCTGGTCGACGACAAGCCGCTGCCCGATGAGGCCGTGGGCGAGACCATCGACACGGGACGGCGCGTGAACTGGCTGCGTGAAGCCCTCACCGTCCTTTCGGACCGTGAATTGAAGATCGTGCGCGAGCGCCGCCTTGCCGAAGAAGGCGCAACACTCGAAGCGCTCGGCGACCGGCTCGGCATTTCAAAGGAGCGCGTGCGGCAGATCGAAAATCGCGCCATCGAAAAGCTGCGCCGTGCCCTGACAGAGCGCCATCCCGAAGATGTCGCGGGTGTGATGATCTGAACAAGCGCCCGCAAATGAGGACATAAAAAAAGCCCGGCATTGCCGGGCATTTTCGTCATTCAAGGATGCGAGGCTCAGGCGGCCTCTTCCACGTCGCCATCGGGCTCCCCGTCGGCATCCGCATCGGGTTCGACTTCGACCTTGGCGCCACGGCGCGGGCCTTTCTGCAGCTGCGCATCGATCAGCTTCAGCGATTCAGAATCGGTCAGTTTCTGCACGGCGGCGATTTCGCGCGCCATGCGGTCGAGCGCGGCTTCATACAATTGACGTTCGGAATAGGATTGCTCGGGCTGTGCGTCCGAACGGTAAAGATCGCGAACAACTTCCGCTATGCAATGCAGATCGCCGGAATTGATCTTGGCTTCATATTCCTGCGCGCGACGCGACCACATGGTGCGCTTGATACGAGCGCGGCCGGTGAGCGTGTCGAGCGCGCGCTGAACCGTATCGGCATCCGCAAGCTTGCGGATCGCGCCGGCGATCACCTTGGGCATCGGCACTTTCAGCGTCATCTTGTCCTTGGCGAAGCTGATGACGAAAAGCTCGAGCTTGAAGCCCGCAACTTCCTGTTCTTCGATGGCCACGATCTGGCCAACGCCATGGGCCGGATAGACAATGAATTCATGCGTCTTGAAGCCGGTGCGATGCGCCCCGGACTTGACTGCAGGCTTTTCAACCGGCTTGGCAGGCACGCCAATGGCCGGAGCGGCAATTGCACTTTGAACATCTTTAGCCTGAGAAGACTTCACCGCATCGTCCTTCATTGCAACATTTTGAGGGGCCGCCGGAGCGGCCGCAGGTCCCGGCACGCTGCCAGCCGAAGCTTGCGAACGTGTGGGCTGAATGGGCGCAGCGGCCTGAGCCGCCGGCTTGGGAAGAACCTTCCCCCCGTCTTTCTGGACCTCTGAGGTCTCTGTTTTTTGGCTAACACCCGGAGCGGCCGAGCGCTCCGTCGATGCCGCAATTATCTTGGCTACAGGCTTGCTGACCACCGTCGGGGCCTCAGCCTTTGCCGAGGCCGCCGCTTCGGGAGCAATCGCCTTGGACTTCGAAGCATCCTTGGTCGCGGCCTTGGCGGCCGCCTTGATCGGGCTTTGCGCAACAGGCTTTGCCGGGGCCTTGGCAGCAGTTGTGACAGCCTTGGCAGGCGCAGCAACCGCAGATTTCGCCGGCGTCTTCACCAGCACAGGGGCCGGCGACCTGGCCTTCGCAACAGCCTTTGCAGCGGTCGCAGGCTTGGACAGCGCAGCCGCCTTGGCTTTCACAGCCGGAGCAACCTTGGCCGGGGTGTTTGTTTCGAGCTTGCTCTTTACTTCAGTCTTGGCCTTTGCCGTTGCGGAAGTCTTCGAACTGGCAGTCTTGGAACTCACGGTCTTGGAACTCACGGTCTTGGAACCCACGACCTTGGAACTCGCGGGTTTCGACGTCGCTGCTTTCGAGCTTCCAGACTTGGCGATACCAGACTTGGCGATACCAGACTTGGAGCTGCTGGCCACGGAGCTCTTGGACTTGGATGCTGTGACGGGCTTCTTCGACGACGCCATGACTTCGGCACTCCTGTCATGTCCCGGGTTGGAGCCGGAACGGGGGCGGGAGCGGATACGCAGCTCCCGTTCGGAGGGAAAACGCAGCCCTGCCACTCAACCCCTCACCCCATCGGGCGAAGGCCAAACGGCAAATTGCGCGACTCCTCAGCCGCCTTCACAAACTGTCCTGATGTCAAACTTCTGCGGAAGGCCCATAAAGCGGCCAGTGCGAAGCCCCTGTGTGACGTGAGACCAACAAAACCTTGGCCGGATCAGATATGTTTAGGGAATACTCGACTGTTAATAAGTCACATATCACGAAAATCGATCGAAATCAAAGGATTCGACTCCGGCAGGACTTGCGCCGCCGGAGGCCGGTTAACTTGTTGATCTCTCGACCCGGCCAAATCCGGCACAGGCTTTAAGAGAGTTTAGTCGCCCTCGCCGGGCTTATCTGAAAAGTAAGCCTCGAACTTGCCGGGCTTGCCATCGAATTCCTTGGCGTCAGCCGGAGCGTCGCGCTTGATTGTAATATTGGGCCAGACCTTCGCCATGTCGGCGTTGAGCGTCAGCCATTTGTCGAGACCCGATTCCGTATCGGGCTTGATCGCCTCGGCGGGGCACTCGGGCTCGCAGACGCCGCAATCGATGCATTCGTCAGGATGAATGACGAGCATGTTGTCGCCCTCGTAGAAGCAATCCACGGGGCAAACTTCCACGCAATCCATATACTTGCACTTGATGCAGTTTTCGCCGACGACGTAGGTCATACCCATCTCCCGGGGCGCACCGGCGGGACGCGGCGCGCCAGTCTAGACATGCAAAGGTGCTAACGCCTTCGGCGCTGCAGCGCAAGACGCGCGCGAAACAAGATCAAGCCCGCCCAAGCCAGGCCGCAAGACTGCGGCGATCCCTTTTGGTGGGGCGACCCGCCCCGCGCTCACGCAAGGGCGACAGCCCGGCAAGGCTCCGGTCGCGCGGGGGCGGCGGGGGTGACAGATCCTCATAAAGCAGGCGGGCTTCCGCATAGGGCCCGCGCCGCTCACCCGCATCGAGCACTTTGAGCACCAGAACCTGGCGCTCAAGCGCAATGGTCAGGACATCGCCCGGCGCGACAGCCTTGGCGGGCGCATTGACCCGCGCGGCATTGACGCGGACATGGCCCTCGCTCACGAGCTTGGCCGCGAGCGTGCGGGTTTTCATCACACGGGCAAACCAGAGCCATTTATCGAGGCGTTGCCGCCCGGCCGGGGCGCTGGCCCCGGCGGTCACGGTTTTGTCTCGAACAGGGCGGCTCAAGCGTGCCTCAGTCCTTCTTGCCCTTGCCCTCGAGCTCTGCCTTCAGCGCAAGCAGCTTGGCAAAGGGCGAGTTCGGATCGGGCTGACGCTCGCGCGCAGCCGGCTTCTCGGTCGTTGCGAAGGTGCGATCTCCACCACGACGCGGGTCACGGTCGGGACGACCGCCACCACCGCCCTGGGGACGCGGACGACCTTCAGGGCGGCCACCGCCACCCGGACGGCCTTCAGGACGACCCTCGGAACGCCCATCCTTGCCCTGCGGGCGGGAGTTGGCGAATTTTCCCGGACGGCGATCCTCGCGACGCGGAGGACGTCCGCCCTCTGCGCCAGCTTCTGCCACAGCGCCCTCGATCGGAGCGGCAACGCCCTCGCCGGCAACAGCCTGCTCCTGGGGACCACGCGACGGGCCGCCACGCTGGGGACGACGCGGCGCATTGCCACGCTCGGGACGACGACCATGCTGGTGCTGACGATGGGGACGCCAGACCTCGATCAATTCAGGCTCGACGACTTCGTCGGCCGATACCTCGCCCTCGGCAGGCGCAGCATCGAGAGCGGGAGCCTCGGCTTCAGCTTCGACGACGGGCGCGGGCTCAGGCTCAAGCACAGCCGCCTCGGCCTCGACCGCAGGCGCTTCAGCCGCAGGCGCAGCCTCTTCGACCGTCTCGGCCTCGGCAGCGCCCTCGACGGTCGCTTGCGCAACAGCCTCGGTCATCGGCTTGATCGGCTCGCGCGGCGCAGCTGCCAGCAACGGAACGGTGATCGCCGGGCCCGGACGCTTATCCGACATATAGCCGAGCGAACGCAGGATCGAGGCGAAAGCCTCGCCCGAACAGCCCGCCAGCGACGTCATGGCGACCGTTACGACGAAACCGTCGCCATCGGCCGTGCCAACAGGCGCATCGCCCGGCGTGACGCCGGGGCGATAGGCGATAGCCGGGCGGATGAGATCGGCCAGACGCTCGAGAATATCGACGCGCACAGCCCGCTCGCCGCAGACGCGGAAACCGGCAGCGCGGTAAAAACCCTTCGGCACTGCCTTGTCCGCCGCAAAGGACGTGCGGCCAGACGAGGCCAGATGGGGCACTTCATCAGCGCCGGCAACACCCTCGGTGCCGCCATGCTTGAGCGCCCAGAGCTGGGCGGCCAGCGCGCGGGGCGCGGGCTTGAGCAGCAGCGGCAGGTAAATGT
Source organism: Beijerinckiaceae bacterium (assembly GCA_947370975.1). Lineage (GTDB taxonomy): Bacteria > Pseudomonadota > Alphaproteobacteria > Rhizobiales > Beijerinckiaceae > Terripilifer. The sequence continues at coordinate 32,826 of CANBNG010000007.1, read as the reverse complement.
GGTAGGCGCCGAAGCGAATGCCGACCTTGCGGAGCGCCGCGCGGCCCTCCTGGTCGAGGTTTTTCACCTCGTCAGCAACCTTGGAGCGTTCGAGCACGCCGAGCGATTCGGCGACCTGGAACGCGATACCGCGCCCCATGCCCTGCAGCGCTTCGCCGCTCTCGAGCTCCTGCAAGGCGCCGAGCAATTTCTTCACATGGCCAGCGAGCCAGAGATCCAGACGGGTCTGGACCTGCTCCAGCGCCGGGCCGGTGAGCTGCTCGTCGGCCAGAATGCGCACGCGGGGCGTGAGCACATGATCGCCGGCGACAATTTTGCCAACCGCCTCGCCAAGCCAGCGAATGACGCCGTCATTGGCCAGCACAAAGGCCTCGTCCACGGCTTCGTGGATACGTTGAGCCCGGCCCTCGATTTCGCTGGCCAGCGCTTTTTGAGCGGCAGCATTCAGCGTTCGGGCCGCCTCGCCCGCAGCTTGCGGGTCTGGCGTGAAGCGGAATCCATGGAGTTGGCCGATATGCTGACCTTCGACCAGCACATCACCGTTTGCGGTAATTTCCGCTTCAAGCATCGCGTTCTCTCTCAAGCGGCGCATCAGAACGCTTGTCCTCCGGTCGACGAACCGTTGTGCCAAGCGCTCATGCAGAGCGTCCGATAGACTGTCCTCTACCTGACGCGTGACGCCCTGCCAATGCTCTGGATCGCGTAACCAGTCAGGGCGGTTCGAAATGTAGTTGAATGTGCGCACTTGGGCGATGCGCGCCGAGAGCGCGTCAATATCGCCGTCAGTTCGATTAAATGCCTCCAAATGGCGGTCAAACCACTCATCGGGCACATGGCCGGCACGCACCACAAAGCCAAAAAGCGTCTGGACAAGCTCCGAATGAGCACTCGGAGATAATTTTCTGTAATCGGGCACCTGGCAGGCTTCCCACAGCCTTTGGATGTCCGCGCGGGTCTTTGTCTGGCGCCGAACATCGGGATCGCGGGACAAAATATCGAGCACAAGCACGTCTTCGGCGAGCGGTGCGCGGGTCAGGCCGCTCTCGGCCGGCAGCATCTCGAGCGACGCCTGCAGGGAGTCGATGCTCGAAAAATCAAGATTGGTGTTGCGCCATTGCAGGAGCTGGAGCGGATCGAAGCGATGCTCTTCGAGCATCTGTACGAGTTCGCTGTCAAAAGGTGGACACCGGCCCGTTGTCCCGAACGTGCCGTCTCGGATATGGCGGCCCGCCCGGCCCGCGATCTGGGCCATTTCGGAAGGGTTGAGGCGACGATATTGCCAGCCGTCGAATTTGCGGTCGCCGGCAAAGGCAACGTGATCGACATCGAGATTGAGCCCCATGCCGATCGCATCGGTGGCGATGATGTAATCGACCTCGCCCGATTGATAGAGCTCGACCTGCGCATTGCGCGTGCGCGGCGAGAGCGCGCCCAGCACAACTGCCGTGCCGCCGCGCGTGCGCCGGATCAATTCCGCGATGGCGTAAACTTCCTCAGCCGAAAAGGCGACAATGGCGCTGCGGCGCGGCAGGCGCGACAATTTGCGTTCGCCCGCAAAGCTCAATTGCGAGAGGCGCGGGCGTGTGATGATGCCCACGCCCGGCAGCAGACGCTCGATCAGTGCGCGCGCTGTTTCCGCGCCCAGCAGAAGCGTTTCCTCGCGCCCGCGGCGATTGAGCAGGCGGTCGGTGAAAACATGTCCGCGATCGAGATCCGCGCCGAGCTGCACTTCATCGATGGCCACGAAGGCGACATCGAGATCGCGCGGCATGGCTTCGATGGTGGAGATCCAATAGCGGGGATGGCGCGGCTTGATCTTCTCTTCGCCGGTGATGAGCGCGACATGTTCCGCGCCCACCTTCTCGACGACGCGATTGTAAACCTCGCGCGCCAGCAGGCGCAGCGGCAGGCCGATGATGCCGCTCGAATAATGCAGCATGCGCTCAATGGCGAGATGGGTCTTGCCGGTATTGGTGGGCCCGAGCACGGCGGTGACGCTGGCCGCCCGCTCGCCCGGCCTGAGGGGTGGACGCGAGGAGCCGGTCCTTTCCACAAAGGGAACATTCATCAGGAACCGGCCTTGCCTTTGCCATGCCCGCGAAGGGCGTCCGATAACACGACCGCGAACCGATCCGGCAGACTTGCCCCGGAACGGGAAGAAAAAGGAACGAACCGGGCCCGAATCGCCAACATGCGATGCGTCCGCATTTGTTCACCCCCATATCTGGCACGCACCAACCGGCTGCCACCAGATTTTGCGAAAGCCGGCGAATCCGGCTCCGTCAAATCCTATCCTTGCAGAACAGGCGACGGACTCTTCAACCCCGCGCTGTCAACAGCATATGGGGCGCGCGCGCGAAATTTCGAGCGCTTCGCCGCAAAGCCTGGTCTCAAAGCGACGTCCTGGGCGTCCCGTTGGGCTCAATGAGAAAATCGCTGGCCTCGATCACCAGGGTTCCGATCATGGTCGCGAGCGAAATGCGGAAGGGGACGACGACGCGGGCCTCGCCCACGGGCGCGAGCCAGACCTCGATGTCGCGGTTATCGGCCATGAAACGCACCGGCTTGCGGTCGCGGTGGCCGGCAATGGGTGTGTAGCGCACCGAACAGACCACGACGGGCCCCGCATAACCCTTGGCCTTCACCTGCCGCGTGCCCGCATAAGTGAGCGCCACGTCAAAGCGCGTGAAGCCATCATACACCGGCAGCGTGCGGTTGCAGGCGGCTGGCCCGATCACCGCCTCGGCGCCGGGCACAGGCATGACAAGAGCGCTCAGCGGATCGACGATATTGCGGGTATGGGCCTCCGTCAGCGGCACGCGGTCGGGAATGGGTGGAACGGGGGGCGAAATATCGACCCCCTTCACCATGCCGCCCTGCATGGCCATGCGCACGGTGCGCGTTTCCTTGCTGTTGACAGACGTATTGGCATAGGCCGCCGGCGCAACAAGGCCCTTGAGGAACACTCCATTGGCGGTTGCCGCCCCGCGCGAGCTCGAGACAAGTGCGGCAATGCCACTGAGCTTGGCGTCTATCGCGATCTTGTAGGCGGGCTGCTCGATCTGGCCGGTGAGCGTGGCCGAGCCCAGAGGAATGCCAAGCAAGGTGATGGAATAGCGCACCCGCGCCTGCTGGGCGTTGGCAGGCATGGCAGCGCTCCCAAAGACGAGAGCCGCCAGCGCGAGGGGCCACGCAGGCATCTTGAAACAAGGAGAGAAAAACGTACCGCGCGCCAACATCACACCTGACCGCATCTGGAAATTAAAGCCTGATAGCATTTTTCAAGGGCAAATCCGACGCTTTCGTGGCCCTTGCCGTTATGGGCTCGCCTTGACGGGTAGCGCCCCCTCGACTATACACCCGCGTCGAACACATCGAGCGTTAGACCCCGGCGAGGGCGTTCATGCCTGCCCGCCGCGTGACTTATTGGTGCTCCTCCGCACGACGGAGCCCAGAGGTCCGGCGTCTGAACTCACTATTGAAGTGGGTATTTCACACGGAGCTTGCTCCGGGAATGCCTGCAGAGCGAACAGAAGCGGCTGGTCCGCGACAAGAGGGAAGTTGCCATGGCACGCCGTTGCGAGCTGAGCGGAAAAGCCGTTCTTTCGGGTAATCTCGTCAGCCACTCGAACCACAAGACGCGCACGCGGTTCCTGCCGAACCTGTGCAATGTCACGCTGATCTCCGACGCGCTGAAGCGCTCGGTGCGCATGCGCGTGACAGCTGCGGCGCTGCGCTCGGTGGAGCACCGCGGCGGCCTCGACGCTTTCCTGCTCAAGGCAAGCGACGACACGCTCTCCATCAATGCCCGCGCCCTAAAGCGCGAGATCATCAAGAAGGCAGTCGACGGCCCCGCCGCCTGATTGCTTTTTGATCGAGATTTAAAAAACCCGGCGGAAACGCCGGGTTTTTTGTTGTTCGTAGCTCTGGAAAGGGCGCAGGCAGCTTGCCCTCTCCCATTGGGAGAGGGTTGTTTTCAGCGCGTGGCTGTTTTCTGCGGCGGACGCTGCGGCTTGGGCGGCATGCGCATCGGCTGCGGGGCGATCGGCATGCCGTTCTCGCTGAACAATTCAGCCAGCTTTTCCGTCATCGCGCCGCCGAGTTCTTCCGCATCGACAATCGTCACCGCGCGCTTGTAATAGCGCGTGACGTCATGGCCGATGCCGATGGCAATCAATTCCACCGGCGAGCGAGTCTCGATTTCCTCAATGATGTAGCGCAGGTGCTTTTCAAGATAATTGCCGGCATTCACCGACAAGGTTGAATCGTCGACCGGCGCGCCATCTGAAATCATCATGAGAATCCGGCGCTGCTCGCTGCGCGCCAGCAGGCGCTTGTGCGCCCAGTCGAGCGCCTCGCCGTCGATATTCTCTTTCAGCAGGCCCTCGCGCATCATCAAGCCAAGATTGCGCCGTGCACGCCGCCAGGGCGCGTCCGCCGACTTGTAGACGATGTGACGCAGATCGTTGAGGCGGCCGGGATTGGCGGGCTTGCCCGCCTGCAACCATGCCTCGCGCGATTGGCCGCCCTTCCAGGCGCGGGTGGTGAAGCCGAGAATTTCGACCTTCACGCCACAGCGCTCGAGCGTGCGCGCGAGAATATCCGCGCAGGTGGCGGCCACCGTGATCGGGCGGCCGCGCATCGAGCCTGAATTGTCGAGCAGGAGCGTCACCACCGTGTCGCGGAAGTTCATGTCCTTCTCGCGCTTGAACGAGAGCGGCTGCTGCGGATCGATGACGATGCGCGACAGGCGCGCGGGATCGAGCATGCCCTCTTCGAGGTCGAATTCCCACGAGCGATTCTGCTGCGCCATGAGGCGGCGCTGCAGGCGGTTGGCCAGACGCGCGACAATCGCCGACATGTGGTGCAATTGCTTGTCGAGATAGGCGCGCAGGCGCTCCAGCTCCTCGGGCTCGCACAATTCTTCGGCCAGCACCATTTCATCGAACTTGTTGGTGAAGGCCTTGTAGTCGGGGCCGCGATGAGCGTCGTGGCCATGCACGGGGGGACGGCGGCTCTCGCGCGAATCCTCGTCCTCGCCTTCACCTTCCTCATCGAGCAGATCGCCGGCGGGCGCTTCGGAAGCGTCCATTGTGCCGTCTTCCATATCCTCGGACGAATCGTCGGCCTTTTCCATCTGCATGGCCTGGCCGGACTGATCCTGCTCGCCCTCGCTCTCTTCCTGATCGGCGGAATCCTGATCCTGCTCCGCGCCCTCGTCTTCGCCCGTCTCGTTCTGGTCGAGCGTCGCCTCGTCGATCATGTCGAGATTGGCGAGCATTTTCTGGATGGCGCGGCCAAAGACCAGCTGGTTCTCGATCGATTCATCGAGCTTGGCGAGTTCCTCACCCGCCCGATCCTCGATGATGGGGCGCCACAGCTCGACGAGCTTCTGCGCCGATTTCGGCGGCGCAATGCCCGTCAGGCGTTCGCGCACCATCAGCGCAATCGCATCTTCCATCGGCGCATCGGCGCGGTCAGAGATCTCGGCATAAGTGCCGCGGTGATAGCGATCGTCCAGCATGGCGGTGAGATTGGAGGCAACGCCTTCCATGCGCCGCGAACCGATCGATTCGACGCGCGCCTGTTCGACGGCTTCAAACACAGCGCGCGCATTCTGCTGCTGGGGGAGAAGTTTGCGATGCGTGCGCTCGTCATGACAGGCAAGACGCAGCGCCATCGAATCGGCATGGCCGCGCACGATGGCCGCTTCGCGGGGCGACAATTTGCGCGCGGGCTCGGGCAGGCGCGCCTTGGCGCCCTCGCCCGTGCCGATCAGGGCCGGACGGTCGGCAGCAAAGGTGACTTCAAGCTCATGGGCGCCGGACATGGCGCGCATGCAGCTCGCGACAGCGCGCTTGAACGGCTCCTGGGGAGCGTCGGACTTGGTGGGCGGCTTGCGATTGGTCGACATGACAGTCTGTTCTTCCCCGAAGCTATTGCCGGTGGTGAGAGGCCCGGCGCACAGCCGGGCCTTTCGGCAGCATTCAGGTCATTGCGACATTGACCGAGCTCTCGGGCAATTCCTGACCGAAGCAGCGCTGGTAGAATTCTGCCACCAAAGCGCGTTCGAGTTCATCGCATTTGTTCAGGAAGGTCAGCCGGAACGCGAAGCCGATATCCTTGAAGATGTCGGCATTCTCGGACCAGGTGATCACCGTGCGCGGGCTCATGACGGTCGACAGGTCGCCGGCCATGAATGCGTTGCGGGTGAGATCGGCGACGCGGACCATCTTGTTGACGATGTCGCGGCCGTCCTTGACCTTGTGGTAGTGCGGCGACTTGGCCAGCACGATATCCACTTCCTTGTCGTGGGGCAGATAATTGAGCGTCGTCACGATGGACCAACGGTCCATCTGGCCCTGATTGATCTGCTGCGTGCCGTGATAGAGGCCCGACGTATCGCCCAGACCCACCGTATTGGCGGTGGCAAACAGGCGGAACGCGGGATGGGGACGAATGACGCGGTTCTGATCGAGCAGCGTCAGGCGGCCCGACACTTCCAGCACGCGCTGGATGACGAACATCACGTCCGGGCGACCCGCGTCATATTCGTCGAAGCAGAGCGCGATATTGTTCTGCAACGCCCAGGGCAGGATGCCGTCACGGAATTCCGTGATCTGCTTGCCGTCCTTGAGCACGATCGCGTCCTTGCCGACGAGATCGATGCGCGAAACATGGCTGTCGAGATTGATGCGCACGCAAGGCCAGTTCAGGCGCGCCGCAACCTGCTCGATGTGAGTCGATTTGCCGGTGCCGTGATAGCCCGTGACCATGACGCGGCGATTGCGCGCAAAGCCGGCCAGAATGGCGAGCGTGGTTTCACGATCGAACAAGTAGTCCTTGTCGAAATCGGGAACATGTTCGCTGGTGGCCGAATAGGCCGGCACTTCCATATCCAGATCGATACCAAAGACCTGGCGTACCGAGACCTTGGTGTCCGGCATGCCCGGGGACGTCGCTGTCGTTTGCATCATACCTCCGTACCCGCGAATTGATGCGCGCGGGGCATATATTGGGCCGTGTGGCCGGACAGCGGCCAAGCTATCAGGCGAGCTTGGCCGATTTCAAAAAATTATATGCGTGAATGATCTCACGCAGGCGGTCTTCCAGTGACCGGTCGCCACCATTGGCGTCCGGATGCAGCCGTTTGACCAGTTCCTTGTAGCGCGCCTTGATCGTTTCTGCATCTGCCGTTTCGTCAAGACCCAGCGTTGTAAGCGCCTTCATCGCAGCAAGGCCATATCGGGGCCGGCGCGTACCCTCCTGCGAGGGGTCGCGCGTGCGATTGCGGAAGATCCCCATGGGATCGACAAAGCCGTCGGGCTCGACGCCCTCCTCGCGATGGCCCTTGCCGCCGCGATTGACGCCCATATTCCAGGTCGGCCGGTGCCCGACCACAGCCTCTTTCTGGTATTTGGCGACATCATCATCGGTCATGTCGCGGAAGTAATTATACGAGGCATTATATTCGCGGACGTGGTCGAGGCAGAAACAAAAATATTCGCCCTCGCGCAGCCGTCCCTTGGGCGCGCGGAATTCACCGCCAATTTCGCAGCCGGGATGATCGCAGCGAATCGCTGACGGTCGCGGCTGCGGCTCGGGCTTGACGCGGATGCGCCGGAACAAAGGCGAGTTCAAATCCATGCGGCGGACATTATGGGCGGGCCATCCTCCGGGCAAGGAGGCGTGGCCGAGTGACGCTGGCAGATGGCGATAAAAGTGCCCACCACCGGTGAAAGATCTGGCACAACACACAAATGGCTCTCCGGACATCGTCTCGGGCGCACCCCAGACGGTCCCGACCAGCCGCTTGCGGCGGCAAATATGCTAGGAAGTCCCCGAATCCCGAATGGAACCTGAGCGAAGCAGAAGGCCTATCATGACGCAAAAGAGCGCGACCGTTAAGGACACAATTTCTGCAAAACTCACCGCGGCGCTAAATCCCCTCGCGCTGGAGGTCATTGACGAATCCGCCCAGCACGCGGGCCATATGATGCATCCAGGCGGCGTGCCCGAGCGCGGCGAAACCCACTTCCGAATCAAGGTGGTGTCTGAAGCCTTTGCAGGCAAGAGCCGGATCGAGCGTCACCGTGCCATCAATGCGCTGGTCGCAGCCGAGCTGAAGGATGGCGTGCATGCGCTGGCCATCGAGGCGCGCGCGCCGGGCGAACAGCCGACCCGTTAGCCCCAAAAATGCCGCACCCGAACTGGATATCCCATCGGGTTTGGCGCAAATTGGAGGCGCGCGCGGCAGCCCTCGCGCAAAGCGCCGCCGGGATCAGGTGATGCAATTTTTTGTCGTGACGGCCCGATTTTGCCATCGCCTGTCCTGCGCCGCGGCGCTGGTGGGGCTTTCGCTTGGCCTGGCCGCGCCCGCCCACGCAGCGCCCTCGCTTGTCGCTGATCTTGTGACCGGACAGGTGATTGCGCAGGACGAGGCGACGCGGCCCTGGTTTCCTGCCTCGCTGACCAAGCTCATGACCGCCTATGTCGCGCTCAAGGCCGTGCGCGCGGGCCGTGTGAGCATGGACACGCCCTTCGTCATGTCGCTGCGCGCCTCGCGGGCCCCACCCTCGAAAATGGGGTTCAATCCGGGGGTTGAGGTCACGCTCGACAATGCCCTGAAGATGCTGATGGTGAAATCGGCCAATGATCTCGCGGTCATGATCGCCGAGGGCATTTCCGGATCGGTCGAGGATTTCGCCGATGAAATGAACCAGTCGGCGCGTGCGCTTGGCATGCGGCAATCGCATTTCGTCAATCCGAATGGCCTGCATGACCCCGCCCATGTGAGTTCGGCCCGCGATCTGGCACTGCTCGCCCGTGCGCTCTACATGGAATTTCCCGAGCAGGCCGAGCTCTATGGCATTGGCGCGCTGCGGCTGGGCGAGCGCATCATTCCGACCCACAACGGCTTGATCGGCCGTTATCCTGGCGCTGACGGCATGAAAACCGGCTTTGTCTGCGCCTCGGGCTTCAATGTCGTCGCGAGCGCCCGGCGCGGCGGTCGGCAGATTGTCGTCGTCGTGATGGGCTCGCATAATGCCAAGGTGCGCACGATCAAGGCGGCCAATCTTTTCGATGCAGGCTTTGCCGCCTCCGGCTCCTTCCGCCCGGCCATGCTCGACAGCCTCGCCGACCTGCAAGGCCCGGCGCCCAACATGCGCGAGGAAATTTGCGGACGGCACAAGAAAGTCGTGCAGGAAGACGATCTGGCTGTCGTGGGCGCGCCCGCCCCGGCCGCAGACGAGAGCCCTGCCGCGTTTTTTGCCAATGACGGGCGACCGCCAAACCGCCAGCTGGTGCTGGGCCCCCGTCCGGTGTTCGAGCCCATCGACGTCTTCGTCGGGCGCAAGCCGAACTGGACCGGCCCGGTGGCTCAGGCGCGCGCCGCCCCACGCGACATTCCAGGCGCAATCGCTGCCGCACCCACGGCCGCCAGCGCCATCGCCTTTGCCCCGCAGCCGGGGATTGGTGCAACCGCATCACGCGCCATTGCCGTGAAAAGCTTGCCTGCGCCGAAGTCAGCTGTGAAAAAGCACACAGCCGCGGCCAGAAAAAAGCCGCTTGTGAAAAACACATCGGCCAAACCCACCCCCGTGAAAGCGGCGAGCAAGGCCAAGGAGAAAGCCCAATGAGCGCGCCGGACGAGACCTCATCCCCGCTCACCCGCCGCCCGGGCCCGCCCATCCCCGTCTCCGTGCTGACGGGCTTTCTGGGCGCGGGTAAGACGACCCTGCTCAACCGGCTGTTGCGCGATCCCGGCCTCTCCGACACGCTCGTCCTGATCAATGAATTTGGCGAAGTTGGCCTCGATCATCTGCTCGTCGAGCAGGCCGATGGCGACATGATCCTGATGTCCTCAGGCTGTCTGTGCTGCACCATCCGCGGCGATCTCGTCTCGACGCTCGAGGACTTGCTGCGCCGGCGCGACAATGGCCGCATTACCCCGTTCAAGCGCATCCTCATCGAGACCACGGGCCTCGCCGATCCTGCGCCTGTGCTGCACACGATCATGTTCCATCCTTATCTCATGCTGCGCTATCGGCTTGAGGGGGTCATCACGCTCGTCGATGCGGTGAATGGAGAGGCGACGCTAGACGCGCATGAGGAATCGGTAAAACAGGCCGCCGTCGCCGACCGCCTCGTGCTCTCCAAGACCGATCTCCTGCAAGGGCCCAACGATGCGCTGCGTGTCGATTCGCTCAAGCGCCGGCTTCTCGCCCTTAACCCCGCCGCGCGCCTGATTGACGCGGAGACGGCCTGCGCCGCAAATCTTTTCGACACCGGGCTTTATGATCCCGACAGCAAGAGCGCCGATGTCGGCCAGTGGCTGAATGCCGAGGCTGTCGAAACAGCGCAAGCCGCGCACGGCCATCACCACCACGATCACGGACACGGACACGGACACGGCCATCATCACAAGCACGATGTGAACCGGCACGATGCGCGCATCCGCGCCCATTGCCTGCGCTCGGACAAGCCGCTCGATCCGCGCGGCTTCGATCTCTTCCTCAGCATGTTGCGGGAGTTTCACGGCCCCAGCCTGTTGCGCGTGAAAGGCATTGTCGCGCTGGCAGATGACCTCAGCCGCCCGCTCGTGATCCATGGCGTGCAGCATGTATTCCACCCGCCGGTGCGGCTGGACGCCTGGCCCGATGCCGATCACACAACGCGCATCGTCTTCATCCTGAAAGATCTCGCGCCGGAATTTGTCGAAAAGCTCTGGGCGGCTTTCGCCAATATTGCGCGTACCGACACGCCCGACCGCGCGGCGATGGAGGACAATCCGCTGGCCCCTGCCGGGCTGCGCACGGGCCTGCTCGGCTAGAACGGATTCGTCTAGCCCTGCTCGCGCAGCAATCGGCGGATCACCTTGCCGCTGGTGGTGAGCGGAAGATCGCCCACAAAGGCGATCTCGCGCGGATATTCATGGGCCGACAGACGCCCGCGCACGAAAAGGCGGATGTCCTCGGCCAAAGCCTGCGAGGGCGCGAAATCCGCCTTCAGGACGATGAAGGCTTTCACGATTTCGGTGCGCAACGCATCGGGTTTGCCGACAGCCGCGGCATTGGCGACCGCAGGATGGCGCAGCAGGCAATCCTCGATTTCACACGGTCCGATGCGATAGCCAGACGAGGTGATGACATCATCATCGCGGCCGACAAAATGCACATAGCCGTCGCCATCCTGACGGGCGAGATCGCCCGTCGTCATCCAGTCGCCGATGAATTTCTCGGCGGTCGCCTCGGGACGACGCCAATATTCGAGAAACATGACAGGGTTGGGCCGCGCCACCGCGACCTCGCCCATTTCATCGACCGCGCAGACCGAGCCATCCTTGCGCAGGATGGCCACATCATGCCCCGGCACGGCGCGCCCGATAGCGCCTGCGCGCGACACGCCGAGCGCGGCGCAGGAGGCGAGCACCAGATTGCATTCTGTCTGGCCGTAAAATTCATTGATCGTGAGGCCGAAGGCCTCGCGGCCCCAATCATAAACCTCCGCGCCAAGCGACTCGCCGCCAGAGGCCAAGGTGCGCAGATCGAGCCTGAATTTTTTGCGCGGCACGGGAATGGCGCGCAGCATTCGCAGGGCTGTCGGCGGGATGAAGGCATTGCGGATCGAGGCTTCATCAATCAAGGCCAGCGCGGCCTCGGGATCGAAGCGCTCGAACTTGCGGCAGACTACGGCAACGCCAAGATAGAGCGATGGCAGAAGCACATTCAGCAATCCGCCGGCCCAAGCCCAATCGGCGGGCGTCCACATGCGGTCGCCGGGCTGGGGCAAAAATTCATGCGGGAACTGCACGCCGGGCACATGGCCGAGCAGCACGCGATGCCCATGCAAAGCGCCCTTGGCCTGGCCTGTCGTGCCCGACGTATAGATCATCAAGGCCGGCTCATCGGCGCGGGTATCGCGCGCGACAAATTCGCAAGACTCGCGCGCCATGTCGGCCCGGAGGTCGCGCACGGAACCCTCTGCCCCGTCCGTGCTGAGAACGAGACGCAAATCGGGCAGACGCCCCGCGCCGATCTCGCGCAATTTGCGGACGCCACCCGCATCGGTGATGACAGCGGCCGCTTGTGAATCGGTCAGCCTGTATTCGAGCGCATCGATGCCAAACAGCGCTGCGAGCGGCAGGGCCACTGCGCCGACCTTGTAGATGGCCAGATGCGCGATGAGCGTTTCGGGCGATTGCGGCAAAAGGAGCGCAACGCGATCTCCCGGCATGACGCCCTGGCGCACCAGGGCATGCGCGAGCCGGTTGGAGGCCTGCCGCATCTCTTCGTAGCTGTGGAAAATGAGGCCGCGCGGCGTCCATTCAATGAGCGCAGGACGCTGCGGCTCGCGAGCCGCCCAATCGTCGCAGACCGCGACGCCGATGTTGAAATGGTCTGGCACATGCCAGCGAAACGTCCGCCGCAGCGTGTCGTAATCGGCCACCCTCTGCAGCATTGCCCCGCCTTTTTCTGAGGCCTTGTTCACAGCCCTCTAACAGCGGCTCGACCTTACGGAGCGTCTGCGAGACAGGCAAGCACCCGCTGTGAGCCATCATGCCCGCTTCTGCTTGTGCTTCGGTCCATATGTATTGCTGGACGTGAAAATTATGTATTGATAATTGCAAAGTCAGAGCTTGATGACGGGAGACGACGCGATGAGCATTTCCGAGCGCCGGTTAAAACCCTGGCCTGCACAGCACGCGTTTCATCCAGCGCCGACCTATATTCTCTGCTCGCTGCATCCACGCACCGGCATGACGACGACGACGCGCTTGCTGGCTGATTTTCACGCCGTGGAACGCAAGCCCATACAGATCTTCACCACCGATCCCCGCGATACGACGCTGGAGACCTGGTTTGCGGACGCCTGCACCATTGCCGATGTCACGACGACGCCCGGCCAGATGGTGCTTTTCGAGCAATTGATGAAACCGTCCAGCGACACGCGCATCGTGGAAATTTCCGCGCGATCCTTTCAGGCCTTTTTTGCAAGAGCCCGCGAGATCGGCATGTTCGACGAGGCCAAGCGGCGCGAGCTGAAGCCGGTGATCCTGTTTGTGAGCAATGGATCGGCAACCTCGGTAGAGGCGGCGCGGACACTGCGCGGGATCTGGCCGGCTGTTCCCCTCGTCACAGTGCTGAACGAGGGGCTTTTTTCACTGGGTCCGACCGTTCACGATCATCTCGCGGCATTTCCGACTGAATATTCGTTTCAGATTCCGCCGCTGCCGGGGGCCTTGCGCAGCCTCATCAACGCCCCGGCCTTGTCGCTGTCGCGTTTCTTCAGCTCCGAGCCGCCGACCAATATGTCGATCCTCGCCCAGGCAGACCTGCGCGAATGGCTCAAACGCAACTTCGCGCAGTTCCGGGCCCATGAGGTCCGGACTACGCTTGAAGAAGCCAATTACCTGTTGAGGTAAAAATCAGATATTGAGCGCGCCGCGCAATTCGGTGAGCTGGTCGCGACGCTGGGCTGCAGCCTGACGCGCGGTGTCGCTCTTGGCGTCCTCGAGATCGGCTTCAGCCGCGCGCAATTGCGCGTCAATCTGAGCGGCATCGAGCTCGGCCAGCGGAATCGCGAGTTCAGCGAGGATCGTGAGGCCCTTGCCCGACACGTCGACAAAGCCGCCGCGCACGAAAAGCTTGTTGGAACGCTCGCGTGTCTCGAAGACCTCGATCACGCCGGGACGGATCGTCGACATCATCGGCGCATGGCCGTCGAGCACGGTAAAGGCGCCCTCGGATCCGGGCACGACAACCTGCTCCACCGCACCGGAGAAGATGAGGCGTTCGGGCGAGACGAGCTCGAAGTGAAAAGCGGCCATAACCTATCTCCAAAAGGGGCATTCAGCCGGGGCGCGGCGCGTTTGGCTGCGCCCCGGGTGGTTTGCTGTCTCAGGCCGCTTCGGCGGCGAGACGCTGCGCCTTTTCCATGGCTTCCTCGATCGTGCCGACCATGTAGAAGGCGGCTTCGGGAAGATGATCATACTTGCCTTCGACAAGGCCCTTGAAGCCCTTGATCGTGTCGGCGAGCGACACGAGCTTGCCGGGCGAGCCCGTGAAGATTTCCGCTACGTGGAAAGGCTGCGACAGGAAGCGCTCGATCTTGCGGGCGCGCGCCACCGACAGCTTGTCCTCTTCAGACAGTTCGTCCATGCCCAGAATGGCGATGATGTCCTGCAGCGACTTGTAGCGCTGCAGCGTCTGCTGCACCTGGCGGGCAACGCCATAATGCTCTTCGCCGACGATCAGGGGGGAGAGCATGCGCGAGGTCGAGTCGAGCGGATCCACTGCCGGATAGATGCCCTTTTCGGCAATCGAACGCGACAGCACGGTCGTCGCGTCAAGATGGGCGAAGGAGGCGGCCGGGGCCGGGTCGGTCAAGTCGTCGGCAGGCACGTAAATGGCCTGCACCGAGGTGATCGAACCCTTGGTAGTCGTGGTGATACGTTCCTGTAGCAGGCCCATGTCGGTGGCCAGCGTCGGCTGATAGCCCACCGCCGAAGGGATACGGCCGAGAAGCGCGGACACTTCCGAGCCCGCCTGCGTGAAGCGGAAAATATTATCGACGAAGAAGAGCACGTCCTGGCCCTGATCGCGGAAATGCTCGGCGACGGTCAGGCCGGTGAGCGCGACGCGGGCGCGCGCGCCCGGAGGCTCGTTCATCTGGCCATACACAAGGGCGCATTTGGAGCCCTTGGTCGAGCCGCCGTGCTCCTTGGGGTCGAGGTTCACGTTGGACTCGATCATCTCGTGATAGAGATCGTTGCCCTCACGCGTACGCTCACCGACGCCTGCGAACACGGAATAACCACCATGCGCCTTGGCGACGTTGTTGATGAGCTCCATGATCAGCACGGTCTTGCCGACGCCCGCGCCGCCGAACAGGCCGATCTTGCCGCCCTTGGCGTAAGGCGCCAGCAGGTCGACGACCTTGATGCCCGTTTCCAGGATCTGGCCTTCGGTGGACTGTTCCGCATAGGAGGGCGCGTCCTGATGGATGGCGCGCAGGCCTTCGTTCGGGATCGGGCCGGCTTCGTCGACCGGCTCGCCGATGACGTTCATGATGCGGCCGAGCGTGCCTTCACCCACGGGCACCGAGATCGGCGCGCCCATGTCGGTGACAGGCTGGCCACGGACCAGACCTTCAGACGTGTCCATCGCGATGCAGCGAACGGAGTTTTCACCCAGATGCTGGGCGACTTCGAGCACAAGGCGGTTGCCGTTGTTCGAGGTCTCCAGCGCGTTCAGAATCTGCGGCAGGTGGCCATCGAACTTCACGTCAACGACGGCGCCGATGACCTGCGTGATGCGCCCCGTGGGCTTGTTAGCGGCAGTTGCCATGGTTCGTCCTCACTGATGATTTGCGGTCAGAGCGCTTCGGCGCCCGAGATGATTTCGATAAGTTCCTTGGTGATCATCGCCTGACGCGAGCGGTTGTACGTGATCGTCTGCTTTTTGATCATGTCACCGGCATTGCGCGTGGCGCTGTCCATGGAGCTCATACGTGCGCCCTGTTCGGACGCCGCATTTTCGAGAAGTGCGCGGAACACCTGCACCGAGATGTTGCGCGGCAGCAGGGTCGACAGAATGCCGGCCTCGCTGGGCTCATATTCATAAGCGGCCTGCGGTCCAGCGACTTCAGCGCCCTTGGTGAAGGTCGCCGGGATCAGCTGCAACGCCGTCGGGATCTGCAGGATCACCGAACGGAAGCGCGCGAAGAAGATCGTGCAGACGTCATATTCGCCGTTCTCGAACATAGCGATGATCTTGCGACCGATCGGATCCGCATCGGAGAAGGCCATCTGCTTGACCGAGCGCAGATCGATCAGCTCGATGATCTGCTTCTCGAACTGGCGACGAAGCTGGTCATGGCCCTTCTTGCCGACGCAGATGATCTTGACTGTCTTGCCCTGCGCCATCAGCGATGTGGCGCGCTCGCGGGCGAGACGCACGATCGACGAATTGAAAGCGCCGCACAGACCGCGTTCGGCCGTGCAGACAACCAGCAAATGAACATTGTCGCGGCCATTGCCGGCAAGAAGCGCGGGGCCTTGCGAGCCCGGGCCGATATTGCCGGCGATATTGGCAAGCACGCTTTCCATGCGCTCGGCATAGGGACGCGCCGCTTCCGCCGCCAATTGGGCGCGACGCAGTTTCGCCGCCGCAACCATTTGCATGGCCTTGGTGATCTTCTGTGTCGCCTTGACGGAGGCGATGCGGTTACGCAGATCCTTCAATGAAGGCATGATCTATCCGCTCGGATCGGGAATGATGCCCTCGCGCTGGACGCGCGAGGGTCAATGGCTTTTTCTTACGCGAAGCTTTTGGCGAAGGCGTCGACGACGGCCTTGAGCTTGCCGGCGGTCTCGTCGGTCAGGTCCTTGGTGGTCCGGATCGAGTCGAGAATGTCGACATGCTTGCCGCGCAGCAGCGCGAGCAGGCCATCTTCAAAGCCGCGCACGCGATTGACCGCAATGGCGTCGAGGTAGCCGTTGACGCCGGCGTAGATCACGCAGGTCTGCTCTTCCATCTTCAGCGGCGAGAACTGCGGCTGCTTCAGGAGTTCGGTCAGACGCGCGCCGCGGTTGAGCATGCGCTGGGTCACGGCGTCGAGATCGGAACCGAACTGCGCGAAGGCCGCCATTTCGCGGTACTGCGCGAGCTCGCCCTTGATCTTGCCGGCAACCTTCTTCGTCGCCTTGGTCTGCGCGGCGGAGCCGACGCGCGACACGGACAGGCCGACGTTCACCGCCGGGCGAATGCCCTGGTAGAACAGGTCGGTTTCGAGGAAGATCTGGCCGTCGGTGATCGAGATCACGTTGGTCGGGATATAGGCCGACACGTCGTTGGCCTGCGTCTCGATGACGGGCAGCGCGGTCAGCGAGCCGTTGCCGGCCGCGTCGCCCATCTTGGCGGCGCGTTCGAGCAGACGGGAGTGCAAATAGAACACGTCGCCGGGATAGGCTTCGCGGCCCGGCGGGCGGCGCAGCAGCAGCGACATCTGGCGATAGGCGACAGCCTGCTTCGACAGATCGTCATAGATGATGACGGCATGCATGCCGTTGTCGCGGAAATATTCGCCCATGGCGCAGCCGGCGAAGGGCGCCAGGAACTGCATCGGAGCCGGATCGGAAGCGGTCGCCGCGACGATGATCGAATATTCCAGCGCGCCGCGCTCTTCGAGCACCTTCACGAACTGGGCAACCGTCGAGCGCTTCTGGCCGATGGCGACATAGACGCAGTAGAGCTTCTGATTTTCGTCAGTGCCCTGGTTCTGAGCCTTCTGGTTCAGGATCGTGTCGAGCGCAATCGCGGTCTTGCCGGTCTGGCGGTCGCCGATGATCAGCTCGCGCTGGCCGCGGCCGACGGGGATGAGCGCGTCGATCGACTTGAGGCCGGTCGCCATCGGCTCATGCACCGACTTGCGGGGAATGATGCCGGGCGCCTTGACGTCCACGCGCGAACGCTTGGCTGCCTTGATCGGGCCCTTGCCGTCGATCGGATTGCCCAGCGCATCAACGACGCGGCCGAGAAGCTCCTTGCCGACGGGCACGTCGACGATGGCGCCGGTGCGCTTGACCGTCTGGCCTTCCTTGAGCTCACGGTCGGAGCCGAAGATCACGACGCCGACATTGTCGGTTTCGAGATTGAGGGCCATGCCGCGCACGCCGTTCTCGAACTCGACCATTTCACCGGCCTGGACATTGTCCAGCCCGTAGACGCGAGCAATACCGTCACCGACGGAGAGCACCTGGCCCACCTCGGTCACTTCAGCCTCGTTTCCGAAGTTCGCGATCTCGTTCTTCAGGATCGCGGAAATTTCAGCGGCGCGGATATCCATCAGCCGACCTCTTTCATGCGTGTGCGGATCGAATTGAGTTTGGTCTTGAGCGAGCCATCGACCATGCGAGACCCGAGCTTGACGATGAGGCCGCCGATGATCGCAGGATCGACCTTGACGTTCATATCGACGGAGGCAGCGCCCGCGACCTGCTGCAGCGCGGCGCGCAATGCATCAAGATTGGCGGGTGAAAGCGGCTCGGCCACGGTCACCTCGGCGCGCGAGATGCCGCGGGCGGCATCATGCAGCTTGCCGAAATCGGCGATCATCGTGGGCACAGCGAAGAGACGGCGCTTTGTCGCGACGAGCTTCAGGAATTTTGCGGTCAAACCCGAGATGCCGGCCTTGTCGAGCACGGCGGCAAGCGCCTTGATCTGCTCTTCAGCCGTAAAGGCGGGGCTGCGGACAAGGCGCGAAAGATCCGCGCTCTCGTTCAGCATGGCGCTGAAACGGCCAAGATCGGCGGCAACCTGTTCGGTCGCGCCTTGTTCCTGCGCCAACGCGAAAAGAGCGGAGGCATAGCGCCCCGCCATTCCGGTAACGATAGTTTCCTCTTTAGCCACGCTTAAAGCCTCTGGACTGGCATCGGGCACAGCCTGCCGCAAGCGATCGAACCGCGATTTTCGTCGCCGAACAACTTGCAACTGACTTTGTCAGGGAACGGGACAACGGCAATCTTCACCGGTCCCGGAGACGGGGGGTGACGTAACACAAGGTTTTTGGGTGCGCAACAGCAACCCGAGCCGTGGAGGTCAGGCTTTAGGCCTAAACCGCTTGTCGGAGGCCCAAGCGGGGCCTTTTGACCTGATTTGCCGCGGCTGTGACATTTTGACGGCTCCGCCAACGCATAATTCGTGTAACTTGTTCCAGTCACGAGATAAATTTTGTCCAGCCCAGAAAAAGGCGCGCCCGGAAATGGAATTTATGAAGCCTGGTATCGGCGTGCTCTTTCTTGGCGCAGCCATGATGTCCATTTTCACCCCTGCCCCGCGCAGGGCCCAGAGCGCGGCGCTGCGCAGCCGCCGTGTTGAGAGCCTGGCAGCTATACTGAGCGAGCCCGCGCCAATCGCGCGCATGCTGGCGCTTGTTCAGACACGCCCGCACGTGCTCGTGCTCGCCATCAGCGAATCACGCGAGGAGCTTGAGCGCGAGATGCAGGAACTCAACGAGACCTGGAACCATTGGCAGCTGCGCAGCGAGCGCCAGCGCTATGAAATCCAGCCCGCACCGGTGCTGCGCCCCATTCACGAGACCAATCCGCGCAGACTGGTTGCGCCTCTCGCCCCAAGCGTCTAGCGGAGTGGAGCTTGGCTCCCCTGCGCTTTGAGGCTTGTGCCCCGTGAAACTTCTCCTCGTTGTTGCCGCCGCCCTGATCGATACCGACAACCGCGTGCTGATTGCCCAGCGCCCGGAGGGCAAGCAGCTGGCTGGCCTTTGGGAATTTCCCGGCGGCAAGATCGATGCGAATGAGCGTCCGGAGCCCGCCCTCATCCGCGAATTGCACGAAGAGCTCGGCATCACGGTGAAGGAGGCGTGCCTCGCACCGCTCACCTTCGCGAGCTTCGCCTATCCCGATTTCCACCTGCTGATGCCGCTCTATGTGTGCCGGCGCTGGGAGGGCATGGTGATGTCGCGGGAAAATCAGGCCCTGAAATGGGTGCACCCGCGCGAGCTGCGCGCCTATCCCATGCCCCCGGCCGATGAGCCGCTGATCCCGGCGCTGATCGATCTGATCGGGTGACAACGCTGCACAGCAATGACGGCGCTGTTACAGCCCGCCGAGCTTGCAGATGAAATCCCATTCGAAATCCGTCACTGGCTGAACCGACAGCCGCATCGACTTCACCAGCGACATCTCTGCTAGTTCGGGCGTCTGCTTGACCTGCGCGAGCGAGACCGGGGTTTTCAGTGGCTTCACGGCCTTGAAATCGACCATGCCGAACTTGCCGCTCTCGTCCGAGGGATCGGGATAGAAGGTCTTGATGACCTCGACGATCCCGACAATCTCCTTGCCCTCGTTGGAATGATAGAAAAAGGCGTGATCGCCCTTTTTCATCGCCATCAGCTGCTGCTTGGCGAGATGATTGCGCACGCCATCCCAATGCGTGCCCTTCGCGCCCGCCTTGACCTGATCGTCCCAGGACCATTTGAACGGTTCGCTTTTGACGAGCCAGTGAGCCATTGCTTCGCGTCCCCGCATGAGAAATCGCCGCAAAGCTAGTGCGCGCACGGTGCTGCGACAAGCAGGCGGATGTTTTAGCCTTCGGCTTTCTGGGGACGCGCCAGCAAAATGCCGATGGCCTGATCGACGCTGATCGCGCCATCGAGAATCTGCGCCACGGCGCGCGCGATGGGCATGTCGACCTTTGCCGCGTCAGCCAGCTCCAGCAGCACCGGCGCGCTCAACGCGCCTTCCGCCAGTTTGGCCGGTACGGGCTCCCCGCGACCAAGCGCCAGTCCGAACGCAAAATTGCGCGATTGCGCGGAAGAACAGGTGAGCACGAGATCGCCAAGGCCAGACAGGCCCATCAGCGTTTCCGCACGCGCGCCATGCGCTACTGCAAAGCGTGAAAGCTCGGAGAAACCGCGCGCGATCAAGGCCGCACCGGCACTTGCGCCAAGACCCCGGCCCGCAGCAATGCCGCAGGCAATGGCAAGCACGTTTTTCGCCGCGCCGCCAATCTCGACGCCGCGGACATCGCTCGAATGATAGAGCCGCAACGTCGGCGTGCCCAATGAAGCAGCAAGCCTGTGCGCCAGCTGTTCATCCTGCGCGGCAAGCGTGACGGCGGTCGGCAGGCCGCGCGCGACATCGTCGGCAAAGCTCGGCCCTGACAAAATCGCGACTGCCTGCCCGGGCAGGCATTGCGCGATGACATCGCTCACCAGCAGATGTGTGCCGCGCTCGATTCCCTTGGCGCAAATGACGAGGGGAACCTCTGGGCGAATATAGCCTGCAAGGCGCGTCGCCAGGCCGCGCAGGGCCTGCGTCGGAACGACGGCGAGCACGATATCGGCGCGCGCAACTGCGGCGAGATCTGCGGTCGGCATCACGCCCGCGCTCAACGCAACGCCGGGCAGACGCCGCCTGTTTTCGCGCTCGGCTGAGAGTTCGGCGACATGAGCGGCATCGCGCGCCCAGAGCAACACATCGCGCCCGGGGCGCGCAGCCGCATTGGCCAGCGCCGTGCCCCAGGCGCCTGCGCCCAGCACGGCAATCACGCGCGGTGCATCGGTATTGTCCATCATGCCTTGCCGTTGTGGACGCGCTCGGCGGAGGCGTCGAGCGGCCAGCGCGGACGCGCGGCAAAGGTGAGATCGTCCGTCATGCCGCGCCGCAGACGCTCGATGCCTGTCCAGGCGATCATGGCCCCATTGTCGGTGCATAAGGCCGGCGGCGGCACGATGAGATTGAGGCCGCTCTCGCCCGAGAACCGCGCGAGCGCGCGGCGAATCGCACCATTGGCGGCAACGCCGCCCGCCACCACCAGCGCGGTCGGATCGCCATCCTCGGCGCGGAACGCACGCAAGGCATGGCGAATGCGGTCGATGATGACATCGACCACCGCCGCCTGAAACGAGGCGCACAGATCAGCGACATCGCCGGGGCGCAGCGGCGCGATGCGCTCGGCCTCCAGCCGCACGGCCGTCTTCAAGCCGGAGAGCGAGAAATCCGCGCCCGGACGCCGCAGCATCGGACGCGGCAGGCTGAAGCGCGCGGGATCGCCCTGCAAAGCCTGTTTCTCGACTTCGGGACCGCCCGGATAAGGCAGGCCCAGCATTTTCGCGACCTTGTCGAAAGCCTCGCCGATGGCGTCGTCGATGGTCGTGCCAAGACGGCGATAGTCGCCGACGCCGCGCACGCTGACGAGCTGCGTGTGCCCGCCCGAGACGAGCAGCAGAAGATAGGGAAATTCAATGCCATCGGTGAGGCGTGCGGTGAGCGCATGGGCCTCCAGATGATTGACCGCGATGAACGGCTTGCGAGCGGCAAGAGCCAGGGCCTTGCCGAAGGTGAGCCCGACGATGACGCCCCCGATCAGCCCGGGTCCGGCGGCCGCCGCGATTCCGTCGACATCGCCGATGGCAACGCCGGCTTGCCGCAAGGCGCGCTCGACCAGATGGTCGAGCACATCCACATGCGCGCGGGCCGCGATCTCGGGCACCACGCCGCCATAAGCTGCGTGCTGGGCGATCTGGCTCATCACTTCATTGGAGAGAATATCGCCGCCGCCCACCGACGACAGGCGGACGACCGACGCAGCGGTCTCATCACAGGTGGTTTCGATTCCGAGAACGCGCATGGACCGTTGTTTCTGGGGCATTGGGTTTCCGGGGAACACTTTCGCACCCCTGCGCGACACCCTATAGTCCGCCCTCAAGGACTTGCAACCGTCGAGGGCATGATGGGCGATCGGGCGTGGATGAAGATCGGCACGCGGGGCAGCCCGCTGGCGCTGGCCCAGGCCTATGAAACACGCCGCCTGCTCGCTGCCGCCCATGGCATTCCCGAAGAGCGGATCGAACTCGTCATCATCAAGACGTCGGGCGATATGATTCTCGACCGTGCGCTCTCGGAAGCCGGCGGCAAGGGCCTGTTCACCAAGGAACTGGACATCGCCCAGCTCGACGGCAGCATCGACATTGCCGTTCATTCCTCGAAAGATCTGCCGACGCGCTTGCCAGACGGACTCGACATGGCAGGCTTCCTGCCGCGTGAAGATGTGCGCGATTGTTTCCTCTCGCCGCGCGCCACGAGCCTTGCCACACTGGCGCCGGGCTCGCTGGTGGGAACAGCCTCGCTGCGCCGCCAGGCGATGGTGCGCAGACTGCGGCCAGATCTGCGCATCGGCCTGTTGCGCGGCAATGTGCAGACCCGCCTCGCGAAGCTCGAAAGCGGCGAATGCGACGCGACCTTGCTGGCGCTCGCCGGCCTGAAGCGCCTCGGCCTTGCTGCCCATGCCACGGAGATTCTGAGCGAAGAGGATTTCCTGCCCGCCGTCGGTCAGGGCGCGATTGGCATCAGCGTGCGCAGCGACGATCATGAAACCAGTGTCCGTCTGGGCGCGATCCTCGATCCCGACACCGGCTTCGCGCTAACGCTCGAGCGCGCCTTCCTGCGGGTGCTCGACGGCTCGTGCCGCACCCCGATTGCAGGCCTTGCACGTGTCAACGGCGGGCACGTGTCTTTCCGTGGCCAGATCCTGCGGGTCGACGGAACAGAATGTTACGAGACGAAGCTCACCGGCTCGGTCGAGGACGCAGAACGGCTTGGTGTGCAGGCCGGGCAGGATCTGCTGGCCCGCGCGCCTGCCGATATTCTGGCCCATTGAGCCATGCGCATCCTCCTCACACGACCTGAGGCGGATGCGCAGCGCAGTGCCAGGCGCCTTCAAGCGCTGGGGCACGAGACGCTCGTTTGCCCGCTGATCGAGATTACGCCCACGCGTATTTTGCTGCCCGCCGGCAATTTCACTGCACTGCTGGCCACAAGCGCGCATGCTTTCGACGCCTTGCACGGCGATGTCGCACGGCTGCACGCATTGCCTTTGCATGTTGTGGGCGCACGCACGGCAGAGGCCGCGCGCAAGGCCGGTTTCACGCAGATCCAGACCATTGCCGCCGATGCGATGGCGCTCGCCCAAAACATCGAGACGCTGAAAGGGCCCCCGCGCTTCTTTCTCTATCTGGCGGGGCGCGAGCGTCGACAAGACCTTGAAAAGACCCTTGCGCAACGGGGACATTCTATTGCGCCATGCATTGTCTATGATGCCCATGCCGCCACGACATTTCCAGATGCCGCAGCTTGCGCCTTGCGCGAAAAGGCGATTGACGCCGTGCTGCATTTCTCCCCCCGCAGCGCCGCGCTTTATGTGGAGCTCGCCCAGCAATCGGGGCTCTTGCAAGAAGCTTTGACGCCGCTCCAGATCGCCATATCGCGCCGCGCGGCAGACCCGCTCGCGAGCGCCGGGCGGCTTGCAATTGCCGCGACGCCCGACCTCGACGCGATGGTCGCCTGCCTCTGAAAATCTGCGCCAAAAGGCGGGGCTTGTTCGGACGGGGCGATTGACCCTATCGTGGAGGCATAAAAAAATATCGGGAGGATTTCAAATGCTCACATCATGGGCTCGCCTTGCTGGCGCGGCTGCCCTTGCCGCCCTGCTTGTCCCAAGCCTCGCCCCAAGCTTTGCCCGGGCGCAGACGCCGGAGGCCGAAGCCGCCTTCTTCAAGGGCAAGAATGTGCGCATCACCGTCGGCTACGGCCCCGGTGGCGGTTATGATGTCTATGCCCGCATGATCGGCCCCCATATCGGCAAGCAGCTCGGCGCGAATGTGATTGTCGAGAACCAGCCGGGTGCTGGCGGCATTACGGCGCTCAATGCCACCTCGGTCGCCCCGGCCGACGGGCTGCACATGATGATCGTCAATGGCGCGGGGGCGGCGCTCTCGCAGCTGATGAATTCGCAGGGCGTGCGCTACGATCTCGCCAAGCTCGGGCATCTGGGCACAGTTTCCGCCTCGCCCTGGATCTGGCTCGTTTCACCCGAATCCAAGATCAAGACCCCGCAGGATGCGCTTGCCATGAATCGCGAGATCATGTGGTCGGCCACCGGCCCGATCGATGGCCTGGCCGATGGCGCGGCCTTCACCTGCGAGGCGATGGCGATGAAATGCCGCGTCGTGATGGGCTACGGCGGCTCCAATCAGGCCGCGCTTGCCGTCACCAAGGGCGAGATGGATTCGATCTATGTCTCCGATACATCGGCCAATAATTATGTGAAATCAGGCCAGAATCGCGCCATTGCCTCGATGGCGCGGACGCGGTCGCGCTTCTTTCCCGATGTGCCAACGATTTTCGAAGCCGCGAAGCTGACACCCGAGCAGGCCTGGCTCTTCGATTTCCGCGCCAATATCGAGGATCTCGGCCGCATTCTCGTCGTGCCGCCCAACATGCCGGCCTCGCGCCTTGCCTTCCTGCAGGCCGCGGTCAAAAAAGCGCTGACCGACCCTGATGTCGTGGCCGAGGGCGAGCGCACGCAGCGCTATATCGATTTTCAGGATGCCGAGACGACCCGCAAGCGCACGCTGGCGGTTGTGGACAATGTGACCCCGGAACAGAAGGCGAAGATCAACGCCATTCTGAGCCTGAAGTAAGAGACTCGCCGCCGCAGGGCTTTTTCTGCTAGTCCTGCGGCGATGATGGACGCCCCGCAAGCGACAGGCGCATCGGTCGCCGACGTGCTTGTCCCCGTCGCGGTCGATATTGCCTATTCCTATAAAATTCCCGCCGGTCTCGCGCTCGCGCCCGGCGATTTTGTCACGGTGCCGCTTGGCACGCGCGAAGTGACCGGCGTTGTCTGGGCTTTGCGGGCCACCGGCGGCGGCAATCTGAAATCCATCATCGACAAACGCGACCTGCCGCTCCTGCGCGAGCCGCTGCGCCGTTTTGTGGACTGGGTCGCAAACTGGACGCTGGCCCCTCGCGGCATGGTGCTGCGCATGGGCATACGCGCGCCCGACGCCGCAGGCCCCGAGCCCGTGCGCATCGGCGTGCGGCGGGCTGCAAGCAATGC
Source organism: Beijerinckiaceae bacterium (assembly GCA_947370975.1). Taxonomy (GTDB): domain Bacteria; phylum Pseudomonadota; class Alphaproteobacteria; order Rhizobiales; family Beijerinckiaceae; genus Terripilifer. Next base: position 7,402 of record CANBNG010000007.1, on the reverse strand, counting down.
ATTGCCCCAGCGCGTGACGCCCGCGCGTGCCCGCGTCATCGAGGCGGCGCAGGATGGCCTTGCCCGGTCGAAATCGGCGCTTGCCGAGCGCGCAGGCTGTTCGCAAAGCGTTGTCGATTCGCTGGTCGATGACGGGTGCCTCGAAACCATCGCCCTGCCGCCTGAACCCGTCGCCCTGACTCCTGACGTCGCCCATGCGGTGACGGTACTCGAAGGCGGGCAGAAGGCGGCGGCGGACGCGCTTGCCGCCTCTGTCACCGCGCAAGTCTTTTCCGTCACCTTGCTTGAGGGTGTGACGGGCTCGGGCAAGACAGAAGTCTATTTCGAGGCCGTGGCTGCCGCGCTTGCCGCAGGTCGGCAGGCCTTGATCCTGATGCCCGAAATCGCGCTCACCGCGCAATTCCTCGATCGTTTTGCAGCGCGCTTTGGCGTGCGCCCGGCCGAATGGCATTCGGGCGTGGCCTCGCGCAAGCGCGCGCGCATCTGGACAGGCGTCGCAGCGGGCGATGTGCGCGTGGTGGCCGGCGCGCGCTCGGCCTTGTTCCTGCCCTTCCGGGAACTGGGCGCGATCATCGTCGATGAAGAGCATGAAGCCGCTTACAAGCAGGACGATGGCGTCAGCTATCATGCGCGCGACATGGCAGTAGTGCGCGGGCGCATCGAAAATGCCGCCGTCATACTGGCTTCCGCGACACCCTCCATCGAAACGCGCGTCAATGCGCAGCAGGGCCGCTACAAACATCTGAAACTGGAATCGCGTTTTGGCGGGCGTAGCCTGCCCGAGCTTGCTGCCATCGATCTGCGCGTGGCGGCGGCTCCGCGCGGCAAATGGATTGCGCCGCGTCTGGCCGAAAGCGTGATGCAGACAGTTGCGCGCGGCGAACAGGCGCTTCTTTTCCTGAATCGCCGCGGCTATGCGCCGCTCACCTTGTGCCAGAGCTGCGGCCATCGCTTTCAATGCCCGCAATGCACGGCCTGGCTGGTGGAGCATCGCTTCCGCAAAGCGCTGGTGTGCCACCATTGCGGCCATATCGAAAAACGCCCCGATACCTGCCCCGAATGCGACGCGGTGGATTCGCTCACCGCCTGCGGGCCGGGTGTCGAGCGGCTGGCCGAAGAGGCCGCGACGCTTTTCCCCGACGCGCGCATCCTCGTGCTCTCGTCGGATTTTCCCGGCGGCACCGAACGGCTGCGGCAGGAATTGGAAGAAGTGGCGAAGGGCGCCTGCGATATTGTCATCGGCACTCAGCTGGTGGCCAAGGGCCATAATTTTCCGCTCATCACGCTGGTCGGCGTCATCGATGCCGATGTCGGCCTGTCGAACGGCGATCCCCGCGCGGCAGAGCGCACCTTCCAATTGCTGCAGCAGGTCACGGGACGCGCCGGGCGCGGCGACAAGCCAGGACGCGGCTTGCTGCAGACATGGCAGCCCGAACATCCCGTCATCCGCGCGCTGCTGTCGGGCGATGCAGAGCGGTTCTACGCGGAAGAAACGGAGCAGAGATTGCGCGCCGGGCTGCCGCCCTTCGGGCGTCTGGCGGCACTTGTCATCTCGGGCAATGACCGCGCATCGGCCGAACACCATGCGCGCGCGCTGGTGCGCGCGGCCCATGCCATGCCGCCAGACCCCAAATGGAAAATGGCGCCACTCGGCAGTTTTGCGGCCGACGACGAAATCATGCTGCTCGGCCCCGCCGAAGCACCCATTGCGGTGGTGCGCGGCCGCCACCGGTTCCGCCTGCTCGTCAAAGCGCCGCGCAGCGCCGATTTGCAGGGCTTTCTGCGCACCCTGCTGGCCACCGCCCCGCCAGACCGGGGCGGCGTGCGCACGCAGATCGATGTCGATCCGCAATCGTTTCTTTGAAACCCTCACCCGGAGGGAGAGGGTGGCCGGTCCGCTCGATTACGACCGGTAATCACCGTTGATGGCGATATATTCCTTGGTGAGATCGCAGGTCCAGACCGTCCACGACGCCTTGCCGACGCCAACGTCCACACGCATGTCGATCTTCTCGCCCTTCATGTAGGCGGAGACTTTCGCCTCGTCATAGGTGAGATCGCGCAGGCCCTTGTGGGCCACGCGGAAATCGCCAAACCAGATCGCGAGCCTGTCGCGGTCGGCCTTTTCACCCGCCTTGCCCACGGCCGCGACCACGCGGCCCCAATTGGCGTCCTCGCCCGCAATGGCGGTCTTCACCAGCGGTGAATTGGCAATCGACATACCGATGCGCTTGGCGGCGGCGGCGCTGGCTGCGCCCTCGACGCGAATTTCCACGAATTTGCGGCAGCCCTCGCCATCGCGCACGACCTGATGCGAAAGATCGCGCAACACCCCATCGAGCGCCCTCTTGAACGCCGCGAGACGACGATCCGACGACGCCTCGATCCTGGGCGCGCCGCGCTTGGCAGCCGCGCCCGTGGCAAACAGCAGCAAGGTGTCGGACGTCGAGGTGTCGCTGTCGACCGTGATCGAATTGAAGGACGCGGCGACGGACTTGCTCAGCATGGCCTGCAGGGCATCGGCGGCAATCGGTGCATCGGTGAAGACGAAGGAGAGCATGGTCGCCATATCGGGCGCGATCATGCCAGCACCCTTGGCCATGCCGTTGATCGTGACTTCAACGCCCCCGATCTCGACGGTCGCGGTCGCGATCTTGGGGAAAGTGTCGGTCGTCATGATGGCGCGGGCGGCGTCCAGAATGCCGCCGGGCGCAGCCTTGGTCACCAACGTATCGAGCACGCCTTCAAATTTGGTCGCATCCAGCGGCTCACCGATGACACCGGTGGAGGCAAGATAGATTTCCCCTGACGGCGCGCCCGTTGCCTTGGCGGCGAGCTGGGCGGTGAGCTTGGTCGAGCTGACGCCATTCTTGCCGGTGAAGGCATTGGCATTGCCGGAATTGACCACCAGCGCGCGGGCCTTGCCGCCCGGCAGCTTGGCGCGGCACCAGTCGACCGGTGCAGATGGACATTTCGAACGGGTGAAGACGCCCGCCACCTGCGTGCCCTTGTCGAGCAGCGCCAGCATCACATCGGTGCGGCCCGCATAGCGGATGCCGGCCGCAGCGGTGGCAAAGCGCACGCCCTCGATATGCGGGCAATCGGGATAGGATTTGGGCGCGAGCGGGGAGACGGGTGCGGCTTTGGCCATTTTTATGGTCCTGCATGCGGGCGAGAATCGGAAGCGGCGACAGATAAGCAAAGCTTGATGCGAAAAAAAACCTCGCAGGACGCAACCCGCGAGGTTTTACCGGGAGAGGCCGAGTCCGCGCTTATTTTGCGGCCGGGGTCGGGCTCTCGATCTTCTCGATCTTGGCGCTTTCGCGCAATTTCACGATCTGCTCGGTCTGGGCCTTCTGGACCACATAATTGGAAACCTGGTCCTTCACCGCCTCGAAATCGGGGAAGGCCTTGGCCCTTTTGTCCTCGAGCTTGATGACGTGCCAGCCGAACTGGCTCTTCACGGGGTCGGAAATCTGACCCTTTTCGAGCTTGAAGGCGGCGGCGGAAAATTCCGGCACCATGCGATCGGCGGTGAACCAGCCAAGATCGCCACCTTGCGAGCCCGGATCCTTGGAGACATCGTCGGCGACCTTGGCGAAATCCTCGCCCGCGCGGACGCGCTTCAGCGCTGCCTTGGCCTCGTCCTCGGTCGGCAGCAGAATGTGGCGCGCACGCGCCTCCATATCCGACTTCTGGGCGCCGGCGGCTTCATTGTAGATCTTGCGCAGCTCGGCATCGGTGGTGGCCTCGCGGGCAACCTTGCCGAGCAGGCCCTCCATCAGCGCCTTGTCGCGCTGGTAGGTCATGCGGCGGGCAAATTCGGCGCTTTCGCTCAGCTTGTCGGCCTCGGCCTTGCGGGCGACAATCTTGAGGTCGATCAGATAGTCGAGCACATAGGCCTCGCGCTCGGGCCCCTGCACCTGCTGGGGCAAGCCAGCGCCAATATCATCGAGCGCGACCTTGAGATCCTCGTCCGTGATGTCCACGCCATTGACCTTGGCCAGAACCTTGGCTTCGAGCGAGGACGCTGCGCCGAGCGTCAGAGCCAAGGTAAAAAGGGCTGCACCAGTGACGCTGCGGGCAAAATCCTTCATGCGAAACGCTCCATCTTTCGGCCGCAGGGCGGCAATCTGGCGGGCCCCGCCCGCAATTCGCGCGTAACTTGGTCGAAACCCCCGGCCGGGGCAAGAACAAAGGCGGCCGAGGGGGACCAGCTGAAGCGGGGCCGGGCTCTCCATGGCTTACATTGACAAGGCATAGGGGCGATCTTATCTCTCGCCTCGTATTTTCCGCCTTTTCGTCCTGAAAAAAAGCCGGCCTGCGGATGGGCCGGAGATGGACGACAGAGCTCACGACGGTCCTGCAGGGCCAAGGCGCATGCCGCACCTTCGTTTGGGCGTGCGCTCGACAACACGATCCTGGCCCCCGGCCTTCCGGGCGGTCGGGGAACGGCGCGGGACGGCTGGCCATGAATCGGCCCCACCCCGTTCCGGCTCAGAAAGGTTTCTGGATGTTCGGTGCACTCGCGAAGAAGATTTTCGGCTCGGCCAATGACCGACGCCTCAAGACCTATGCGCCGAAGGTCCAGGCGATCAATGCGCTGGAACCCGAACTGCTGAAACTCACCGATGAAGAGCTGCGCGCGCGCACCGACGCCTTCCGCGCCGAGCTCGCCGACGGCAAGACGCTCGATGACATTCTGGTGCCCGCCTTCGCCACGGTGCGAGAGGCCGCCCGCCGCGTGCTCGGTCAGCGCCATTTCGATGTGCAGATGATCGGCGGCATGGTGCTGCATGAAGGCGCGATCGCCGAAATGCGCACGGGCGAAGGCAAGACGCTTGTCGCCACGCTCGCGACCTATCTGAACGCGCTCGCCGGCAATGGCGTGCATGTCGTCACCGTGAATGATTACCTCGCCAGCCGCGACGCGGAATGGATGGGCCGCGTCTATCGCTTCCTCGGGCTCTCGGTCGGCATCATCGTGCACGGCCTCAATGATGGTCAGCGGCTCGACGCTTATGCCTGCGACATCACCTACGGCACCAACAACGAATTCGGCTTCGATTATCTGCGCGACAACATGAAATACGATCTCGCGCAGATGGTGCAGCGCGGGCACGCATTCGCCATTGTCGACGAAGTGGATTCGATCCTCGTCGATGAAGCGCGCACACCCCTTATCATCTCGGGGCCCTCCGACGACAAGTCGGAGCTTTATAATCAGATCAACAAGATCGTACCGGGTCTCGTCGCAGGCGACTTCGAGCTCGATGAAAAGCAGCGCACGGTAAATCTCACCGAGGCCGGCAACGAACATATCGAGGAATTGCTCCAGGAGGCCGGTCTCCTTGAAGAAGGTTCGCTCTATGACGCGGCCAATGTCACCATCGTGCACCATGTGCAGCAGGCGCTGAAGGCGCATAAGCTGTTTCAGCGCGACAAGGATTATATCGTCCGCAATGGCGATGTCGTGATCATCGACGAATTCACCGGCCGCATGATGCCGGGCCGCCGCTATTCGGAAGGCCTGCATCAGGCGCTGGAGGCCAAGGAACTCGTGCAGGTGCAGCCCGAGAATGTGACTCTGGCTTCGATCACCTTCCAGAACTACTTCCGCCTCTATGGCAAGCTCGCGGGCATGACCGGCACGGCTTCGACCGAAGCCGACGAATTTGCCGAAATCTACCGCCTCGAGGTCGTCGAAATTCCGACCAACCGTCCGGTCCAGCGCATAGACGAAGACGATGAGGTCTATCGCACTGCAGGCGAAAAGCTGAAAGCCATCGCGCGCGAGATCGAAGCCGCGAACCAGACGATGCAGCCGATGCTCGTTGGCACGACCTCGATCGAGAAATCCGAACAGCTCGCCGAATATCTTGTCGCGCAAGGCTACAAGCAGATCGATTTCTCGGAACCGGCTGCGCTGCAGAAGCTTTATGTATCGGCGCGTTCAGGCAAGCCGTCGAAACTCTTTGCCGTGCTCAATGCGCGCTTCCATGAACAGGAAGCCTATATTGTTGCTGAAGCGGGCGTGCCCGGCGCGATCACGGTTGCGACAAACATGGCAGGCCGGGGCACCGACATCCAGCTCGGCGGCAATGTCGACATGCGCGTGGCGGCCGAGTGCAACGGGCTTGAAGGCGAACAGCGCGTCGCCAAGGAAGCCGAAATCCGCGAGGAAATCGCCCGCTTCCGCGAGAAGGCAATTGCCGCCGGCGGTCTCTACATCATCGGCACCGAACGCCACGAAAGCCGGCGCATCGACAACCAGCTGCGCGGCCGCTCGGGCCGTCAGGGCGATCCCGGCCGTTCGAAATTCTTCCTGAGCCTGCAGGACGATCTGATGCGGATCTTCGGGTCCGACCGGATGGATTCCATGCTGGTGAAACTTGGCCTCAAGGAAGATGAGGCCATCGTCCATCCCTGGATCAACAAGGCGCTGGAAAAGGCGCAGCAGAAGGTGGAAGCGCGCAATTTCGACACGCGCAAAAACATTCTGAAATATGACAACGTCATGAACGACCAGCGCAAGGTCGTCTTCGAGCAGCGCCGCGAAATGATGGCGCAGGATTCGCTCGAAGAAACGGTTGGCAACATGCGCGCCAATGCGATCGACGATATTGTCTCCCGTCGCATGCCCAAAGATTCCTATCCCGAAACCTGGGCGGTCGCAGACCTCGCGGAAGAGCTCACGCAATTGCTGAGCCTCGACCTGCCCGTCGCAGACTGGGCGAAGGAAGAGGGCATCGGCGCGGAAGAAATGACCGAGCGTGTGCACAAGGCAGCAGACGAGGCCTATGCCGCGCGTGTCGAAAGCAACACGACCGATGTGATGCGCTATGTCGAAAAGCAGGTCGTGCTGCAGGTGCTCGACCATTTCTGGCGCGAACATCTCGTCATGCTCGACCATCTACGTCAGGTGATCGGCTGGCGCGGCTATGCGCAGCGCGACCCGCTGAATGAATATAAGTCGGAAGCTTTCGAGCTGTTCAACGGTCTCATCAACCGCTGGCACGAAGTCGCGACGCAGCAATTGATGCGCGTGGAAGTCGCCTTCGACACACCCGAATCTGCCCCGCTCGAACTGACCGCCGAAGAGCAGCTCTCCATCGCCGAGATCAATGCGCGGATCGATGCAGGCGCGCTGTCAGCCGCCGCGCTGGGCTTCACCACGAGCACGGAAGACCAGCCCGTGCGCGACCCCAGTGACCCCGCCACCTGGGGCCGCGTAAGCCGCAACGAATCCTGCCCCTGCGGCTCGGGCAAGAAGTTCAAGCACTGCCACGGCACGCTGGTCTAGGCGCGCCTAGCGTCCTACCTCCCCCGATCGCGGCAGCGAGCGGGGCGAGGGGGACCGCTCGCTGAGCGTAGCGGAAAGCGAGGGGTGGAGGGGGCAAGC
>CANBNG010000006.1 GCA_947370975.1 Beijerinckiaceae bacterium | reverse complement strand
CTGTGCTTCGTCTGCGGTGGCGGCGGCTGCCGCATGTGCAAGCAGTCGGGCTGGCTCGAGATCCTTGGGTCCGGCATGGTGCATCCCAACGTGCTGCGCAATTGCGGCATCGATCCGGATGAATATCAGGGCTTTGCCTGGGGCATGGGCATCGACCGTATCGCCATGCTGAAATATGGCATGCCGGATCTGCGCCCCTTCTTCGAGGCCGATCTGCGCTGGCTGTCACATTATGGGTTCCGTCCGCTCGACCTGCCGAGCCTCGCGGCCGGCCTGAGCGCTTGAGGAGAGAGACATGAAATTCACCCTCTCCTGGCTCAAGGATCACCTCGAGACCGAGGCCAGCCTCACCGAGATCGTCGAGACGCTGACGCGTATCGGGCTTGAGGTCGAGCATGTGGTCGACCCTGCCGACGCGCTGAAGGATTTCGTTGTCGGCCATGTGCTCGACGCAAAGCAGCATCCCGACGCTGACCGCCTGCGCGTCTGCATGGTCGATATTGGCGCAGGCGACCCGGTGCAGGTCGTCTGTGGTGCGCCCAACGCGCGCACAGGCCTCAAGACCGTCTTTGCTGCACCCGGCGTCTACATTCCCGCCAAGAAGATCACGCTCGGCAAGGGCGTCATCCGTGGCGTGGAATCGCTTGGCATGTTGTGCTCGGCCGCCGAGCTCGACCTGTCGGAAGATCACGACGGCATTATCGAACTGCCCGAGAGCGCAATTGCCGGCCAACGCTATGTCGATTTTGCGGGCCTTGGCGATCCCGTCATCGAGATCAACCTGACGCCCAACCGCTCGGACGCGACGGGCGTGCATGGCATTGCGCGCGATCTTGCAGCCGCCGGTCTTGGCCGCCTGAAGGATCATGCAATCAAGCCGGTCGCCGGCAGCTTTGCCTGCCCGGTGCAGGTGAAGCTCGATTTCACCGCCGCCGACGCCCATCTTGCGCCCGCTTTCGCGCTGCGCCTTGTGCGCGGGGTCACCAACGGCCTCTCGCCCGCATGGATGCAGAAGCGCCTGCTCTCGATTGGCCTGCGCCCCATCAATGCGCTCGTCGACATCACCAATTACATCACCTTCGACCGCGGCCGCCCGCTGCATGTCTTCGATGCGAAGAAAGTCGCCGGCAATCTTGTCGTGCGTCGCGCGCATGCGGGCGAGACCCTCGTCGCACTCGACGGCAAGACCTATACGCTTGACGCTTCCGTCCTCGCCATTGCCGATGACACGGGCGTCGAATCCATTGCCGGCATCATGGGCGGAGAAGCCACCGGCTGCGATGCGACCACCACCGATGTGCTGATCGAATCCGCCCTTTGGGATCCGCTCACCATTGCGCGCGCAGGCCGCCATCTGGGCATCGTCACCGATGCGCGCTATCGCTTCGAGCGCGGCGTGGATCCGGCCTTCTGCATCCCCGGCGCGGAACTTGCGGCCCATCTCGTGCTCGAGATCTGCGGCGGACAGGCCTCCGAGCTGAGCGTTGCAGGCTCGACCGAAGCGCCTTCACACACGATCGATTTCCCGTTCAGCGAAGTCACGCGTCTGGCCGGACTTACCCTCGATCCCTCGGCCATGGCGGGCATTCTCGAGACGCTCGGTTTTGATGTGTTGCGGCAGGCGACCAATGCAGGTCGTGTCTTCGTGAAAGTGCCGAGCTGGCGGGCAGATGTCGAAGGCAAGGCCGATCTCGTCGAAGAGATCGTGCGCATTGCCGGTCTCGACGCCATTATCTCGACGCCGCTCACGCGCGAGACGCAGGCCGTGCCAGCTCCCATCCTGACCCTGCTGCAAAAGCGCACGCGCATCGCGCGCCGCGCGCTGGCCACGCAAGGCCTGGTGGAAGCCGTCACCTGGTCTTTCATTTCGCATGATCGCGCCCTGTTGTTTGGCGGCGGACTGCCCGAACTCGCACTCGCCAATCCGATTGCAGCCGATCTCTCCGACATGCGCCCGAGTCTGTTGCCGGGCCTGCTTGCCGGCGCGCAGCGCAATGCCGATCGCGGCATTGGCGACCTCGCACTCTTCGAGGTCGGCCAGATCTTCAAGGGCGATGGTGAGAACGACCAGAAAATGGCCGCAGCCGCTGTGCGGCGCGGCAGCGCGCGCGCAAGCGGAGCAGGGCGTCACTGGTCTGGCCCGGCGCGCAATGTCGATGTGTATGATGCCAAGGCCGATGTGCTGACGCTGCTCGGCGCGCTCGGCGTGCAGACCGGCGGCTTGCAGATTGTGGCTGGCGGACCCTCGTTTCTGCATCCCGGACGCTCCGGCACGCTGCAATTTGGCCCCAAGAACATCATCGGCTGGTTTGGCGAATTCCATCCGCGCGCGCTTGAAGCGCTCGATGTCTCGGGCCCGCTCTGCGGTTTCGAGATCCTGCTCGATGCGATCCCTGCGCCCAAGGCAAAGCCCACCAAGGTGAAGCCGAAACTCGAACTGGCCGATCTCATGCCGCTCGAGCGTGACTTTGCCTTCATTGTCGATGGAGCCGTGCAGGCGGGCGACATCTTGAAGGCGGCGCAGGCCGCCGACCGGGCGCTTGTGACTGGCGCCAATGTCTTCGACGTCTATCAGGGCGCGGGCATTCCCGACGGCAAGAAGTCGGTTGCCATCAGCGTGATCTTGCAGCCGCGCGAGAAGACGCTGACCGATGTCGAGATCGACGCCGTCATGGCCAGGATCGTCGCCGAAGTCGCCAAGAAAACCGGCGCAGTTCTGCGCGGCTAAGACAGCAGGGAGAGAGGCATGATCGTCAGTCTTGGCCTTCTGCTTCTCTGTCAGCTTCTGGGCGAAGCGCTGGCGCGGGGTCTCGACCTGCCATTGCCGGGCCCGGTGCTCGGCATGGCGCTGCTGCTGGTGCTGCTGCTCCTGCGCGAAAGACTGTCGCCCGTGCTGCCGCACGAAGTCGGCGATGGAACGCTGGAAAAAACCGGCAACGGGCTTCTCGGCCATCTCTCGCTGATGTTCATTCCGGCAGGTGTCGGCGTGGTGCAGCGGCTTGATCTTGTCATGAGCCACGGGCTGGCCTTGTTTGCAGCGCTTCTGGTCTCGACGGCGCTCGCCCTCGTCGCCAGCGTCGCAACCTTCCGCCTGATCGCGCGCCTGATGGGAGAGCGCGGATGAACCAGTCCGATTTCGCGCTCTGGGTCTACCTCAGCCGCACACCATTGCTCTGGCTGACTGTGACCATTTTCGCCTATGTGCTGGCCGACCGGCTTTCGGCGCGTGTCCAGCGCCATCCGCTCGCCAATCCGGTGCTACATGCGGTCTGGATGATCGGCCTTGTGCTGAGCCTGACGCATACGCCCTACCGCACCTATTTCGAAGGGGCGCAATTTGTCCATTTCATGCTGGGACCGGCAACGGTCGCGCTCGCCATTCCGCTCTACGGCCATCGCCGCACTGTGATGCGCGCACTTGTGCCCATGGCAGGCGCACTTCTCATCGGTGGCACGGTTGCGCTGGTCTCGGCCGTCAGCATTGCCAAGGCGCTTGGCGTGCCGACCGACGTGCTGATTTCGCTCGCACCAAAATCGGTGACGGGGGGCGTGGCCATGGGTGTGGCGGAGCGCGCGGGCGGCGATCCTGCCCTCACCGCCGTGCTTGTGATGATTACGGGCGTGATCGGGGCGATCATCGTCACGCCCCTGATGGAATCGCTGCGCATCAAGGACATGCGCGCGCGTGGCTTTGCGGCGGGCATTGCGGCCCATGGAATCGGCACGGCACGCGCCTTTCAGGTCGACATGATGGCCGGCACATTTGCCGGCATCGGCATGGGTCTGAACGCCATGCTGACGCCGGTGCTTGTGCCGGTGCTATTGCCCTGGCTGCTTGGCTGATCAGCCGAGATTCAGCTCCTTGAAGAAATCATTGCCCTTGTCGTCAATGACGATGAAGGCCGGGAAATCTTCCACTTCGATCTTCCAGATCGCTTCCATGCCGAGCTCGGGATATTCGAGAACCTCGACCTTCTTGATGCAATCTTGCGCCAGACGCGCGGCCGGACCGCCGATCGAGCCCAGATAGAAACCGCCGTGCTTGCCGCAGGCTTCGCGCACCTCTTTCGAACGATTGCCCTTGGCGAGCATCACCATCGAGCCGCCAGCGGCCTGGAATTGTTCGACGAAGGAATCCATGCGCCCGGCGGTCGTGGGCCCGAACGAGCCCGAGGCAAAGCCTTCAGGCGTCTTGGCGGGGCCTGCGTAATAGACCGGATGGTTCTTGAAATAGTCCGGCAGGCCATGGCCCGCATCAAGCCGCTCGCGCAGCTTGGCATGGGCGAGATCGCGGGCGACGATGATCGTGCCGGTGAGCGAAAGGCGCGTCTTGATGGGATATTTCGACAATGTCGCGAGAATTGCGCTCATCGGCTGATTGAGATCGACCTTCACCACATCGCCGCCCAGTGTCGAGGCATCGACCTCGGGCATGAATTTCGCCGGATTATGCTCAAGCTCTTCCAGATAGACGCCATCGCGCGTGATCTTGCCCACAGCCTGTCGATCGGCCGAGCAGGATACGCCAAGTCCGATCGGCAAGGACGCGCCGTGACGGGGCAAACGAATGACGCGCACGTCATGGCAGAAATATTTGCCGCCAAATTGCGCGCCGACGCCCAATTGCTGCGTCAGCTTGTGGATTTCTTCTTCCATTGCGACATCGCGGAACGCCTGGCCATCTTCGCTGCCTTCTGTCGGCAGGCTGTCGAGATAGCGCGCCGAGGCGAGCTTGACCGTCTTCAGCGTCATTTCAGCCGACATGCCGCCGATGACAATCGCCAGATGGTAGGGCGGGCAGGCAGAGGTGCCCAGCGTCAGGATCTTTTCCTTCAGGAACGCGACCAGGCGGTCGTGCGTCAGCAGCGAGGGCGTCGCCTGATAGAGATAGGTCTTGTTGGCCGAGCCGCCGCCCTTGGCCATGAAGAGGAATTTATAGGCGTCCTCGCCCTCGGAATAGATTTCGATCTGCGCCGGCAGATTGGTCTTGGTGTTCTTCTCTTCGAACATGGAGAGCGGCGCGAGCTGCGAATAGCGCAGATTGCGCTTCTCATAGGCATCGCGAATGCCCTCGGCGATGGCGCTTTCGTCTTCGCCATCGGTCCAGACGAGGCGGCCCTTCTTGCCCATCACAATGGCGGTGCCGGTATCCTGGCACATGGGCAGCACGCCGCCTGCCGCAATATTCGCGTTTTTCAGCAGATCGTAGGCGACGAATTTGTCGTTGGAGGTCGCTTCCGGATCGTTAAGGATTTTGGCAAGCTGGGCGAGATGGCCCGGACGCAGCAGATGGTTGATGTCCATCATCGCCTGTTCGGCAAGCAGGCGGATCGCCTCGCGGCTGACAGTCAGAACCTCGCGGTCGCCGAGAGTCTCGACCTTCACGCCCTCGCTCGTCAATTTGCGATAAGGGGTCGTATCCTTGCCAAAGCGGTAGAGCGGGCGGTGCTGATAGGTCATCGTCTCGGATCCCGGTGGAAACATGCGTAGCGCTTTCTAGGCCGTTGCGGCGCAGTTTTACAAGATCGCCGTAAGACCTGATGTGAAGGCCGCAGCAACCGGGCAGCTTGCTGCCGAGTTGCACCTGTGAATCTGGCGCGGAGAACGGCCTTGGAATTTCCCTATCCACTTCTGGTTTGCGACATCGGCGGCACCAATGTGCGCCTGGCGTCCGTCAGTGCGCCCGATGCCGCGCCCGTGCTGTTAGCGAAATTGAAGACGCAGGATTTTCCGGACTTTGCAGACTGCGTCCAACAGACCCTGGCGCGCACGGGTGCACCGCAGCCACGCTCCATCCTTGCCTGTGGCGCAGGCCCAGTCGCACAGCGGCGGCTGCATCTGACCAATGCCGCCTGGACCATCGACGGGCCCCAGATCGCCTACCGGCTCGGGCTGTCGCAAGGGCTGTTGCTGAACGATTTCGAGGCCCAGGCGCTGGCGCTGCCGACCCACAGGCCAGAATGGCTGCACGGGATCGGTGCGCCCCGCCCGCGCCTTCCAGGCCCGCAGCTGATTCTGGGGCCGGGGACCGGCCTTGGCGTGGCCGCCCTTGTTCGTGAGGCCGACTGCTTCCTGCCGCTGGCGAGCGAGGCTGGCCATATGGATTTTGCCCCGGCCGACGATGCAGAGGCCGCGCTCTGGCCCCATCTCGAGCGGTTTCACGGGCGCGTCACCGCCGAATCGGTGCTTTCGGGGCCAGGCCTTCTACGCCTGCACAAGGCGCGCTGCGCGATGGCGGGGACGCTGGACCGCGGGCTGAGTGGCGCAGATCTCGTCAAACGGGGTGTGAGCGATTCCTTGAGCGAGGAAGCCTACACCATCCGCCATTTCTGGCGGCTCACTGGACGCTTTGCGGGCGATATGGCGCTGGTCTTTCTGGCGCGCGGCGGGGTCACGCTGGCCGGGGGAATTTTGCCCCGCCTCATCCCCCTGCTTGATGCGGAGGAGTTTCGCCTCGCTTTCGAGCAGAAGGCGCCCATGGATGAGCTGGTGCGGAGCATCGGCACGCAGGTGGTCGTGGCGCCTGACGCCGTTTTGGTGGGTATGGCTGCCATTGCCGCCCATCCAGCCCATTACAGGCTCAACTATCAGGACCGAGCCTGGAGGTGAGGTCCGAGCCTCAGGCGGCGTGCTGCGAGGAGGGGCTTTGCGTCAGCATGGTGAAGAGAGCAGCAGCATCACGCGTCGCCCGCAGCCTGGCGGTCACGATGGGATCGCGCAGGATGCGCGCGGTCCGCGCCAGCGCCTTGAGATGATCGGCGCCGGCAGCTTCAGGGGCAATCAACAGGCAGATCAGGTCAACCGGCGCGCCATCGAGCGCCTCATAGTCGATTGGCCGCTCCAAGCGGGCGAAAACTGCGAAAATGCGCCCGGCCTTGGCAAGCTTGCCATGGGGGATGGCAATGCCATTGCCGACCCCCGTCGAGCCAAGACGCTCGCGTTGCAGCAACGCATCGAAAATTTCGCGCGCGCCAATTCCTGAAACCTGCGCCGCTTTGTCGCTCAATTCCTGAAGCGCCTGCTTTTTCGAATTGACCTTCAGCGCGGGCAGGATGGCGTCGGCAGTCAGTAAATCCTTCAGCGACATGGCGATCCGGCGTCCGATGAACTCGAAATGGAGAGGCAAATTTCATGCCGCCGCACAATGCGGCGGCAGATGGAGCTTCAGGTTCTGGCCCCGCCAGTTGCCTTATCTGGAGCGCCCGGGTCAATCCACCCGATATTTCCGTCCGGACGCCGATAGACGATATTCACGCGGCCGTTCCCCGCATGGCGGAAAACCTGCACCGGCGCTCCGGTAAAATCGAGTTCCATGACTGCCTCCGAAACCGGCATTGTCTTCATGGCGCTTGTCCGCTCCGCAACGACGACGGGATGGAAATCGGTCCCAAACTCAGCGTCTTCAGGCTCCTGAATCACATAATCTGCGACTCGGTCTTCGGCAACCTGAGCCATAGAATTCGATGCGGGATGATGATCTTTCAAGCGCCGCTTGTAGCGGCTCAGTCGCCGCTCGAGCTTGTCAGCTGCCTGTTCGAAACTTGCATAAGGCTCCTGCGCGCGACCTTCGGCATGCATCGTGACGCCGGAGGCCAGATGCAGCGTGCAATCGGCGCGATAGCCCGAGCCTTCATGATCGAGAATGACATGTCCGGTGACGGAGCCATCGAAATAGCGCGCCGTCGCCGCCTCCACACGCTCACGCACGTGAATGCGCAAAGCTTCGCCAATGTCGAAATTTTTGCCGGAGACCCTGAGGACCATGTTCGTCCCTCCATTCGCCGCCCGCGTTGGTCCAGGCTTGGTTGCGCGGCGCACCTTCATGAGATGCGCCTGAATCAAGCGTTAAGTGCGTCACGCGAGCAAGTCAACGCAACTTGAACCAGAGACTAGACAGCGGCAACGGGGAAAGAAACGATGACCTTTAGTCAGCTTGACAAGGCGCAATCACACATCGCGCTGCTGCATCGCGACCTTCTCGCGACGGCGCTCGACAGAGGATGGAATGCGCAGACTCTCGCGATATTTTGCAACCGTGCGCCGCGCAATATCGATGTTCTGCGATTTCAGCTTCACGACAATTGCATCATCCGACAAAATGTCGGTAATCGCTTCGCCATCGATCAATTGCTTGATGCGAAAACGCACAGCTTCGGCTGAATGCGATTCACCGCCCGAACGCGCAGGGATCGAGGCCGTGAAGAAATATTTCAATTCAAAAAGTCCGCGTGGCGACGCCATATATTTGTTGGAAGTCACACGAGAGACGGTCGATTCATGCATCCCGATCGCATCGGCAATCGTCTTGAGATTGAGCGGCCGCAGATGCTCGACGCCATGGGCAAAAAACGCATCCTGCTGGCGCACGATTTCGGTCGAGACCTTGAGAATGGTGCGGGCGCGCTGCTCGAGCGATTTCGTCAACCAATTGGCAGTTTGCAGGCAATTGGCGACAAAGCTCTTGTCTGACGACGTTCCTTTGACGCCCGACACGCGCGCGGCATAGGTTTGATTGACGAGAACGCGCGGCAGGCCTTCGGGATTGAGTTCGACATGCCACGAACCATCCGCCATGCCGCGCACGGTCACGTCTGGCACGACGGTCTGGATGACGCCGCCGCCAAAGGCGCGGCCGGGCTTGGGATCAAGCCTGCGAATCTCGGCAACCATCTCGGCGAAATCTTCTTCATCGACCCCGCAAAGCTTCCGCAGCGTGACAAAGTCGCGCTTGGCAAGAAGCGGCAGATGATCAAGCAGCGCCTGCATGGCGGGATCGAGCCGATTGCGCTCGCGCAATTGAATGGCGAGACATTCGGATAGATTGCGCGCGGCGATACCGGCCGGATCGAACTGCTGCACAGTGGCAAGAATGCGCGCGACGGTCGCAACGGGCGCGCCCATCCGCTCGGCAATGTCCTCAATGGTCTCGGTCAGATAACCGGCATCATCGACGGCATCGATCAGCGTATGTCCGATCAGGCGTTCGCCCGGATCGACAACCGCAAGCGCCAGTTGTTCGGCCAGATGATCGTGCAGCGTCAGCTGCGCGGCGACATAGGCTTCGAGATCGGCAGGTTCCCCGTCAGCGCCTCCAGACGTGCCTGTCCAGGACGTCGCCGACAATCCCGCCCCTTCGGGCGAGGACTGGATTTCATGCGGGGTCTGCGCGCGATCGGAATCGAAGGAATTGCCAACTTCGGTGCCAAGATCGGATTCGAGACTGCGGCTGTCGAGCACCATGCTCTCGCTGGCCCAGTCGCCCTCCGTCCGGGTGGTGTCGCCGGGGTCGAAATCGGCGCTGTCATTGGTCCAGCTTTCGGGCGCACCCTCTGCCGCATGGTCGAGCGCTGGCTCGGCCCTGTCCTCGGCGCGTTCCAGCAAGGGATTGCGCTCAAGCTCCTCCTCAACGAAGGCGCTGAGCTCGACGTTTGAAAATTGCAGCAGCTTGATCGCCTGCAGGAGCTGCGGCGTCATCACCAGGGACTGGCCCTGGCGCAGCATAAGCTTCGTGGAAAGCGCCATTCAACCCGTGCTCAAGTCACTCCCGGCCCGCAACAAGGGTCGGCCCGGAATTTGCATATACACTACTCGATCTCGAATAGCTATGCGCGGACATCATGGCCGCGATCACGCTTGCGCAAGCTCGGCCAGTAATTCGTTAAGGTCGGCCGAGGCTTAGCATGTTCGCCCAAGATGGGCGAGACTCACATCCGGAAATCTTGCCCGAGATAAAAGCGGCGGACGTCCGGATTGGCGACGATTTCCTCCGGCGTACCTTCCGTAAGGACATGCCCGGAATGGATGATATAGGCGCGATCGATCAGGCCCAGCGTCTCGCGAACGTTGTGATCGGTGATCAACACGCCAATGCCGCGCTGCTTGAGATGATGCACCAATTGCTGGATATCGCCGACCGCAATCGGATCGATGCCGGCAAAGGGCTCATCGAGCAGCATGAAGCTTGGCTGTCCCGCCAGTGCGCGCGCAATCTCGCACCGACGACGCTCGCCGCCAGAAAGGGCAATCGAGGGCGATTTGCGCAGCCGTTTGATGTCAAATTCCTCAAGCAGGGATTCGAGCTCCTGCTCGCGCTGATCGCGGTTGGGGATCGTCACCTCAAGCACGGCGCGGATGTTGTCTTCAACATTCAGCCCGCGGAAGATCGACGCTTCCTGTGGCAGATAGCCGATCCCGAGCCGCGCACGGCGGTACATCGGCAATTGGGTGACCGGGTGACCGTCAAGGTCGATGTCACCCTTGTCGGGGCGCACGAGCCCCGTGATCATGTAGAAAACGGTGGTCTTGCCGGCGCCATTGGGCCCGAGCAGGCCTACTGCCTCGCCCCTGCGGACCGCAAGGCTCACATCCTGCACAACCTGACGGCCGCCATAGCTCTTGCCAAGGTGATAGGCCACGAGCCAACCCTCGCCCAGCGCGGCAGGCTCGGCCGTCGGATGGGCGAATGGCGAATGGACATCAAGCACGTCCCGTGGCGCGGGCGCGCTGTCTGCGTCATCCGGACTGGCCGGATTTTGGGGAGGTCTCGTCAGCAAAATCTCTGCTCGTTCCCGACAACTTCAGGTGAGGCCTAGCCTGCAGCGCTGCGGAGCGCAACTGTCGCCATGCCGCAGCTCAGCGCATGGGCTTGCGCTCGACCGGCTTGCGCTCGTCAGGCGAGCCCGGCGCGAAGATGCTGCTGACCCGGCCGCCAATCACCTGCGCATGGCCTGTTTCGAGATCGTAGACGAGCTTGGAGTCGCGATCTCCCTTGGTGATGTTGGCGCCTTGGCTCAGCACCACATTGCCAATGAGGAACACCTTGTTCTGCGCCTTGTCGTAAATCCCGCTGTCGCCGGTGCCGACCTGATCGACCTGCGTCATGGTGACGGGGCCGGCAGCCTCGATGCGACGAATGCGACCGGTATCGGCAGGAGGCGCAGCGCCGGCCTCTTCCTTGGCGAGAAAGACGACCATGACAGTCGCACGCAGGCTGGCTTCGCCCTGTTTGGCGAGGACGCCGCCCGAGTAGATGAGCTTCTGCTCCTTGTCGAAATATTCGAGCTTGGCGGCATCGACCGAAATCGGCGCGCGCGAATTGCCGCCCGGCAGGATCGGGCTGAAGCTACCGGTCTTCTGCGCCATGGCCGAGGTTGCACTTGCAGCAAGCGTCAGACCTGCTGCGAGGAGCCCGAAAAATCTGGAAATTGCGACACTCATTTCGCCCCGCCTTTGGAAGAATCCTCGGGCATGTCCGCAGGTTCGAATGTGGAGCGGACGTTACCCTGGAAAGTGATGTTCTGGCCGTTGTCAGTAATATTCATGCGCTCGGCGTTGATCTCGCCCGACGTGATCAGCACCTTCACGGCCTGCTCGGTCAAAACCGTGCCGGCCTTGAAGTCCATCTGCGCGCTTTTCATGTCGATGTCATAACCGCTGTCGCTCTTGATGCGCACCGCGCCTTTGAAATCCATGAATTCGCGCGCGCTGTCATAAAGACCGCTCGGCGAGACGACATGCAATGTCTTCTGGTCGAGCATGCCGATACGCGCATCGAGCATGTTCAATTCGATGAGGTTGGGCGTCCGCACATCCTGCACGCCCGAAAGAGCCCGCACTTCATAGGGGCGACCGTCCTTGCGATAGCCCGCAAGCCGCGGCTGCTCCATCGTGATGCGCGTGCCGTCGAGATTGCTGCCCTTGATGGTGACATTGGGCAAGGACGTGGCGAAGGGATTGAAGAAGCCGATCCAGACCAGAGCCACGAAGCCGAGGATCGCACCACCGAGAATCGCACGGCGCAGAAATGCCACGCGCGTCGAATGGCGACCTGCCGCGCGAAAGGCGCGGGCGCGTTGCGCCTGCGGCAGGGCCCGATCACGTCTCCCGCTGTTCATGAGCGACACGCCACAAATCCTCTGCCGCCCGACGCCTGCCGAACGCAATTCAGGAACGACCGAATGTCATTCGTGCGCAAATATGTCTCGCTCGGGCCAGCCCAGCAAGTCGAGGCGCGCGCGCATCGGCAGGAAGCCGAAACAGGCTGCCGCCACTTCCGTGCGTCCCTCACGCGCCAGCATCGCATCGAGCTTGGCCCGGATGGCGTGGAGATAAAGCACATCTGACGCAGCGTAAGCGACCTGCGCCTCTGTCAGAACGGTGGCCGCCCAATCGGAAGATTGCTGTTGCTTGGACAGATCGACGCCAATCAATTCGCGCGCGAGATCCTTGAGTCCATGCCGGTCGGTATAGGTGCGCACGAGTTTCGAGGCGATCTTGGTGCAATAGACAGGACCGATGGCAACGCCAAAGGCCTTCTCCAGCACGGCAATGTCGAAACGTCCGAAATGAAAGATCTTGGTCACGGCCGGATCGGCCAGAAGGCGCTCGAGATTGGGCGCTCTGGTCTGGCCCTTGGCGATCTGGACGACGTAAGCCGTGCCGTCACCTGCCGAAAGCTGGACGACGCAGAGACGGTCACGGTGCGGGTTGAGGCCGAGCGTTTCGGTGTCGATTGCGACGCTCGCGCCAAAGCTCGCTCCGTCGGGCAGGTCTCCCTGATGAACGCGAATGGTCATGCGGCCGCCTGCCTCCGTAAAAAAACCGAAACGTGAACCCGTCCCATAGACCCGGGGACGCCGATCAGCAAGCCGCACGAGCGTGTGCCCGGCCTGGAGGCCCCTCAATCGCCTTGGTTGAGAAGACAAGCTTGTTCAGTTATACCTGCTTGATCTTGCAAGAAGGCACAAAGCCGTGACACCAGCACAAGTCAGAATGGCGCGCGCCGCCGTAAACTGGTCGCTCGACCAGCTGGCTCAGGCTGCCGGCGTCCACCGCAACACCATCCATAATTTCGAAACAGGCCGTTATTCGGGCAGCCCCGAAAAATTGCGCGCGGTGCGTCAGGCCTTGCAGGCGGCGGGTGTCGAATTCATCGGCGAGGCGGAATCAGCGGGCGTGCGCTTGCGCTCCACACCGCTTGGCGCAGGAAACGTTGCGCTGGGGGCAGGCGTCGCAGCGCTTGGCGTGGCAGGCGCGGTCGCAGCAACCGGGCACAGCGTGCTTGTTGTCAATTCAGTGCCTGAAATCCGCTCGCTCGCGCGCTCCATACTTGAGGAGCTCCGCCTCAATGTGGTCGAGGCGGAAAGCAGCGAAGAAGCGCTGATGATCCTTCAGGATCAGGCGCTTCATCTCTCGGCCGTCTTTTCCGAGGCTATCATGCCCGGCATGGACGGCGTGATCCTGGCCAATATCATCCTGAAGACCTGGCCGGCGATCAAAGTCATTCTTTCGACGACTGCGGCCGGTGTCTTCGACCGGCAGCTTCCCGCGAACGCGGACATCATCGCCAAACCTTGGCGGCTGAGCGAGATGTTCCGCCTTTTCAAGGGAATTTGAGCTCAGCCCATCGTCGGGTCGAGCACGATCTTGCCCATGCCGGCATCGGCTTCCATCATGCGATGAGCTTCGGGCGCCTGCGAGAGCGCCATGACATGGGCAATCCGCACCTTGATCTTGCCTTCAGCCGCGGCCGCAAAACATTTCGGCCGGTCTGCATCGCGTGCGCCGGGCATGCCCTTGATCGTGATCTTCTTGTCGTAGAGATGAAAGAAATCGATCATCACATTGGGCCCGCCATGCGCGCCCGCCGTGACCAGACGACCCTTTTCGCCCAAGGCGCGGAACGCCTCCGGGAGTACGTCCGGATTTGCAATGTTGTCATAGAGGACATTCACGCCCTTGCCATCGGTGATGCGCATGACTTCCGCGCGCAGATCCTGCGTGCCGTAATCGATTGCGTGATCAGCGCCGAGTTCGAGGCCTGCATCCGCGCGCACGCGCGAACCGGCAACGGCAATGACGCGCGCGCCGATGACATGCTTGGCAATCTGGATGCCGACACTGCCGAGATTGCCGCTCGCGCCCATGATCAGAACCCATTCGCCGGCCTTGAGCTCGGCAATGTTGACGAGCAGGTTCCAGGCAGTCGGGCAATGCCGCATGACAACGGCGGCTTCATGGAAGCCCAGAGCATCGGGCAGGCCGAACGCCACGGACGCCGGCACGCAGACTTTTTCTGCAAAACCGCCGGGACGCTTGATGCCCATCATACCTGAGCGGCCGGTGGCGTCGTTGCCATCTTCCGCGCATGGATCAAGCGGCATGCGCCCTGCCGCGCACACGCGATCGCCCACTTTCCAGCGTGTGACGCCGGGGCCGACCGCATCGATGACACCGGCGCAATCGACGCCGGGGATGAGCGGCAATTCAACGCCGCGCTGCGCCTGTGCGCCGCGGCGCACCGCCACATCGAGCACGCGATTGACGGTGGCCGCATGGACGACGATCCGGATTTCGCCGCGCTGGGGCTGGGGATCGGGCAAATCCTCATAGCGCAGCACGTCGGGGGGACCGAACTCCCGGATGACAATGGCCTTCATGTATTCCTCCCTCTATTGCCGGGCGATTGTCTCGCCTCTGGCAATCAGCGACGCCGTTCGACGCGACGACGCAGATAATCGAAATTGATGGTTTGCTGTTCGGGGCTGAGCAGCTTCTTGCGCAGCGCCATGACATCCTGGCTCGGGAATTCCGGCGCCGTCTCGCCGGCAGCTTCCGCAATCATCTGGATCTGGCAAGCATTCTCCAGCATCAGCGCGATGATGACCGATTCCTCGATCGAGGTGCCGCACACCACGACGCCGTGATTTTTCAGGAAGACGACGGGGAAGTCTTCGAGCGCCTCGGCGACGCCACGTCCCATATCCTGCGAGCGGATGAGGTCGATGGAGCCGGTGTACACGCCGTAATTATTGACAAAGAGCGCGCTCGGCTGGCTCAGCGCACGCAGCGGACGCCCCGAGGCCGAGAAGGCCACCGAATAGGACGGATGCGTGTGAATGATCGAATTGATATCGGGACGACGCCGGAAGATTTCCGAATGGATATAGACTTCGCTGTGGCGCGGCGCCCAGCCATCGACCTTGTCGCCCTCGAGATCGCAGGTGACGAGATTGTCGACCGTCATCTCATCGAAGCCGAAGGAATGGGGCTTCATATAGAAGCGGCTGGAATCGTCGGGCACGCGAACCGAAATATGACCCCGCGTCAGGTCGCCCTGGCCCTCGTCTGCGAGAATATGGCCGCCAGCGACCAGTTTCAGCTTGGCTTCATCGCGCGTCATGCGCCTCTCCCCTTGAGCCCTTGCGGCTGCTTTTTGTGAAAAACCCCGGGCTTGAGCCCGGGGTATAGACGGCGCGTTGGCGCGCGATCAGATGGCCGCGATGACGGCGATCTCAACCTTGTATTGGGCCGTGACCAGTTTGGCCTCAAGCGTGGCGCGCGCCGGGGTGTGACCCTGCACGACCCACTTGTCCCAAACCGCATTCATCTCGCCGAAGGTCGAAATATCGGCAAGATAGATCGTCGCGGAGAGAACCTTGGTCTTGTCCGAGCCCGCTTCAGCTAGGAGCGCGTCGATGATATCGACGATTTCCTGCGTCTGTTCACTGACGCTCTGGCCGATGGTTTTGTCGGCAACCTGGCCAGCCAGATAAACCGTGTTGCCGTGGACAACGGCCTTGCTCATGCGGACGCCGGGACCGATACGCTTGATCGTCATTGCAGTTCTCTCGTTTGGCAGGTGCTGTTTCAGAGGGTCTTCATGCGCGGCACGTCGCCCATGAAGTCGCGCTTGGCGAGCTCGACGCCATTATGGCGCAGGATCGCGTAAGCCGTGGTGGTGTGGAAGAAAAATTGCGGCAGCGCCTGATGCAGCGCGAAATCGGCGCCCTGCATTGCGCGCATGTTCGGCCCGGCCTTCCAGGAGATTTCACGGTCGGCGGCAGCATCGATGGCTGCCGGATCGATGCTCTTTACAAAAGCAATTGCCGTGGCGATGCGCGCCTTGAGATCCTCGAAGCTTGCTTCATCATCGGCCAGTTTCGGCACATCGACGCCAGCCAGACGGCCGGCGGTGTTGCGCGCCCAATCGGTAGCGACCTGCACCTGCTTCTGGAACATGTACATGCTCGGATAGAGGCGGGCAGTCAGCAGGGCTGCGGGATCGATCTTCTTCTCGGCGCAATGCGCGGCCGCCTTGTCACAGAGGCCAGACAGGCCACCGAGCATCTGCAGCATCACCGGAATGCTGGCCTGATAGAGAGACAGAGACATGCGAGATCCTCCCGTTTTTTTATCGTCCGTCAGGGATAAAGCATGGTCCTGCCCTCTTCAAGGCCACTGCGTCTGGCGACGGCAGGCAAGCGTGCTTAGATCAGCACAAAGAGGAGGCCCGAATGCCGGAACCAGGACTTGCACGACCGATCAGCGTGATCACGCCCGAGGAAGCCGTTGCCGAGCTGGAGCGGCTGCACGCAAAGGGCGTGGATGCGCTGCGGGCGGCCTTGACCGGGTTTCTTGCAGAGGGTCGCAAACCCGATGCGGCCACGCGCCGTCTGTTCCGCTACCCCGCCCTTCACGTGACCTATGCTCCGCTTGAAGCGCCGGCGGCCACACGCCGCGCCTTTGCAAAATTCCCGACGCCCGGGCGCTATACAACCACCATAGCCCAGCCTGCGGCCTTTCGGGCCTATCTGCTCGAGCAATTGCGCCCGCTGACGGAAGAATTTGGCGCAACGCTGGAGGTGGGACCAGGCGCGCAGGAAATTCCTTATCCTTATGTTTTGGAGCGCGGCGACGAATTGGCATTGCGCGGGGTCAGCGCGGCGGAGCTTGCGCGGCATTTCCCGGTGCCGCTGCTCTCTGAAATGGGGGATGAAATTGCCGACGGCTTGTGGGATTTCCGGCCCGACGAACCACGCCCCTTGTCGCTGTTTGATGCGGTGCGCGTCGATTATTCGCTGCAGCGCCTTGTGCATTACACCGGCACAAACTGGCGCGACATCCAGCCCTGGATCCTGCTGACCAATTACCATCGCTATGTCGATCAGTTCATCGCCTGGGGCCTGCAGCAGATCCGCGCCGAAGGGCCCTATGACAGGCTCATCCTGCCCGGCGGCATCAGCATCGACGCCAGGATGAGCGAAGAAGAAGCCCGCGCCCTTGCAGCTTCCACGCCCTGGCACCGGTTTCAGATGCCGGCCTATCACCTGACGGCACCGGGGCGCCAAGGCGTCACGCTGGTGAATATTGGTGTTGGTCCCGCCAATGCAAAAAACATCACCGATCATCTGGCGGTGCTGCGTCCCCATTGCTGGCTGATGGTTGGCCATTGCGGCGGCTTGCGGGAATCCCAGCGCATCGGCGATTATGTGCTGGCCCACGCCTATCTGCGCGAAGACCGCATCCTCGACAAATCGGTGCCTGTCGGCGTGCCGATCCCAGCCCTCGCCGAAGTGCAGGTCGCGCTGCAACAGGCTGCAGCTCATGTGACGGGCGAAAGCGGCGAGGCGCTGAAAGCTCGTCTGCGCACAGGCACAATCGTCACCTATGACGATCGCAATTGGGAATTGCACTGGAGCCAGGAACGCCGCCGCATCAACATGTCGCGCGCCATTGCCGTCGACATGGAATCGGGCACGGTCGCAACGCAAGGTTTCCGGATGCGCGTGCCCTATGGGACTTTGCTCTGCGTTTCCGACAAGCCGCTGCATGGCGAGATCAAATTGCCGGGTGCAGCCAGCGCCTTTTACGAACGCTCGATCGGCGAACATCTGCGCATCGGACTGGCGGCAATCGACATCCTGAAGCGGCAGGTCGAGACGCTGCACTCACGGAAATTGCGCAGTTTCGATGAGCCGCCGTTTCGTTGAAAACCTGTGCGCAAGTCTGTGCGCGGAGCGTGGAAAAACCTGTGTGCAAGCCTGTGGACAAGCTGTGTACTCAGGTAATTTTACCGCTGCCATTCAGTGGGTTATCGCAATCCCATGCATAGCGGACAGTTTCAAAACGCATGTTGAGCGTGTCAATAAGGAGGATACGTCCGGTGAGGCTTTCGCCAAAGCCGACAATCTCGCGAATGACCTCCAGCGCCATCATCGCGCCGACAAGCCCGGTCAACGCGCCAAGCACGCCCGCTTGCGCACAGGCGGGCACGGTTCCCGCCGGTGGCGGCTCTGGAAAAAGACAGCGATAGGTCGGGTTGTTTTGTCCCGCGGCATTGCGCTCGAATGGGCGAAGCGTCGTGAGCGAGGCATCGAATGTGCCGACCGCCGCCGTGACCAGCGGCTTGGCTTCATGAAAGCAGGCATCCGAGACCCCATAGCGGGTTTCGAAATTATCCGACCCGTCCGCAACGATGTCATAGGCGCGCACGAGCGCGCGCCCGTTATGCGCATCGAAGCGCTCGGCGTGCATCACCACCTCGACATGGGGATTGAGCCGCGCAATCGCGCGCGCAGCGCTCTCCACCTTGGGTGCGCCAATATCATCGGTCGCATGAAGCACCTGCCGCTGCAGATTGGACAGGGACACTTCGTCATCATCGACGATGCCAATGGTCCCGACGCCCGCCGCAGCCAGATATTGCAGCACAGGCGAACCAAGGCCGCCTGCACCCACCACCAAGACACGGGCAGCCTTCAGCTTCTGCTGACCAGGCCCGCCGACGCCCTGCAAGACGATGTGGCGCGCATAGCGCTCGATTTCTTCCGATGACAATGCCATGGCCGCCAAACTAGGCAGACGGCAGCGCCCCCGCAAGCCATCCCAGGGCAATCGGCTCTTCTCTCCCCGGCCCCGGAGCACTAGAAGAGAGGCTCAGCTCTTCTCTACCATAGGCTCCCCGTGTACCGAACCGGAATGCTCATCGCGCTGGCGCTGCTCATCCTGACCGCGCTGGTCTTTGGCTTTGCGCCTCACCTCGACATAGCCGCGGCACGGCTGTTCCTCACCGAAAGCGGTGGCTTTCTTGGCGTGAGCCCGACCGGCGAGATGCTGCGCAGGCTCGGTTTTGGCCTGCCTTTCGGCCTGCTGGGCCTTGCTGTAGCGGGCTGGGTTATGCGCCGGGCCGGGCTCAAGCGCTTCGCTTTGCCCTCGGGGCGGGCCGCGCTTTTTCTCGCCCTCACCATGGCGCTGGGGCCGGGGCTTCTTGTCAATGTGACCTTGAAGGATCATTCGCACCGCCCCCGTCCTGTCCAGACACAGGAGCTCGGCGGTCCGTGGACGTTCCGCCCCTGGTACCGTTTCGATGGCGCTTGCAAGCACAATTGCTCCTTTGTCTCGGGCGAGGCCTCCTCCGCATTCTGGACATTGGCCCCCGCGCTCCTCGTGCCGCCGCCATTCCAGCCGCTGGCCATAGCGGCGTCGCTGACCTTTGGAGCAGGCGTCGCCGTGCTGCGCATGGCCTTTGGCGGGCACTATCTCTCCGACAGCCTGTTTTCGGCCCTGCTGACAATCCTTCTCGTGCTGGGCTTCCACCGGCTCTTCTTCGGTCCAAAGCCGCCCAAGCCTACGCCGGAGCACGATCCCGACTTGCGCGAGCAAAGCGCGTCTCTATAGTCCGCCGCCATCAGGCGGGGCCGTGCGCCCCGCTCCCGTTTCCTCCCGCGATCCGCAGAGCTGCCAATGTCCACACCCCGCACCGGCATCAAACGCGTCGTCCTCGCCTATTCGGGCGGCCTCGACACGTCGATCATCCTGAAATGGCTGCAGACCACCTATGGCTGCGAGGTCGTGACCTTCACCGCCGATCTCGGCCAGGGCGAAGAGCTTGAGCCTGCCCGCAAGAAGGCGGAGCTTCTCGGCATCAAGCCCGAACATATTTTCATCGAGGATCTGCGCGAAGAATTCGTCCGCGACTACGTCTTCCCGATGTTCCGCGCCAATGCGCAATATGAGGGGCTCTATCTGCTGGGCACCTCCATTGCGCGCCCGCTGATTGCCAAGAAGCAGATCGAAATCGCCCGCAAGGTCGGAGCCGACGCCGTCTCTCATGGCGCCACCGGCAAAGGCAACGACCAGGTGCGTTTCGAGCTCGGTTATTACGCGCTCGAGCCCGGCATTCATGTCATCGCGCCCTGGCGCGAATGGGATTTCAAGAGCCGCGAGTCACTGATCGCCTTCGCCGAGGAAAACCAGATTCCGATCGCCAAGGACAAGCGCGGCGACGCGCCCTTCTCGGTTGACGCCAATCTTCTGCACTCGTCATCTGAGGGCAAGGTGCTGGAAGATCCGTGGGTCGAGCCGCCGGAATATGTGCATATGCGCACGATTGCTCCCGAGGACGCTCCCGACGTTGTCACCGAGATCACGATCGATTTTGAAAAGGGCGACCCCGTCGCCATCGACGGCGAGAAAATGTCGCCCGCCACCCTGCTCACCAAGCTCAACGAGCTGGGCAGGGCCAATGGCATCGGCCGTCTCGATCTCGTCGAGAACCGCTTCGTCGGCATGAAATCGCGCGGCGTCTACGAGACCCCCGGCGGCACGATCCTGCTTGCGGCCCATCGCGGCATCGAGTCGATCACGCTCGATCGCGGCGCGGGCCATCTCAAGGACGAGCTCATGCCAAAATATGCGGAACTCATCTACAATGGCTTCTGGTTCTCCCCCGAGCGCGAGATGCTGCAGGCGATGATCGACAAGAGCCAGGAACATGTCACCGGCTGCGTCCGGCTCAAGCTCTACAAGGGCACGGCACGTGTCGTTGGTCGTCAGTCGCCCTATTCGCTCTACGATCAGGATCTCGTGACCTTCGAAGAGGGTGCGGTCGCCTATGACCATCGTGACGCTGCAGGCTTCATCAAGCTGAACGCGCTGCGTCTTCGCACGCTCGGCAAGCGTGACCAGCGCTCCAGGAACGCCTGACCCCTGCGAACGGGGGCCGCGCCCAAGTCGGGCCCTCAAGCTGGCCTGCGACCTCTCCCCGCATCGAGGCCCTAACGGGTTTCCAAATGCGGGGCTTTCGTGTATGCAGCGCAACAAGTTCGGCACGTAGCCGTCCCTTTTTTCCAGAGATCGCGAGTTAGCAAGTCCCTGTTGCAAACCGGGCCCGATCAACTCGACACGACCGCTTCGGATCGACCGGGGCGCAGATCCGAACCCCGGCAGACCCATGAAACTGCGTAATATCGCTATCATCGCCCACGTCGACCACGGCAAGACCACGCTCGTCGACAAACTCCTCCAGCAGTCCGGCGCGTTCCGCGACAACCAGCGCGTGATCGAACGCGTGATGGATTCGAATGACCTCGAAAAAGAGCGCGGCATCACCATTCTCGCCAAGGCGACATCGGTCGTCTGGAAAGACGTGCGCATCAATATCGTTGATACGCCAGGCCATGCCGATTTCGGCGGCGAGGTGGAACGCATTCTCTCGATGGTCGACAGCGCCATCGTGCTGGTCGACGCCGCTGAAGGCCCAATGCCGCAGACGAAGTTCGTCGTCGGCAAGGCGCTCAAGATCGGCCTCAAGCCGATCGTGTGCATCAACAAGGTTGACCGTCCCGACGCACGCGTGACGGAAGTCGTCAACGAAGTGTTCGACCTCTTCGCGGCGCTTGACGCCACCGACGAGCAGCTCGACTTCCCGATCATCTATGGCTCGGCCAAGCAGGGCTGGGTTGCGGATTCGCCGGAAGGCCCGCAGGATCAGGGCATGGCCGCGCTGTTTGACATCGTCCTCAAGCATGTGCCCGAGCCCAAGATCGAAGAAGGCTCGTTCCGCCTGCTCGGCACGTTGCTCGAAGCCAACCCCTATCTCGGCCGCATGGTCACGGGTCGCGTGTTTGCAGGCTCCATCAAGCCGAACCAGCCGGTCAAGGTTCTCGACCGCGAGGGCAAGGTTGTCGAGCAGGGTCGTGTTTCCAAGATCCTCGCCTTCCGCGGCATTGAGCGTCAGCCGATCGATGAAGCAGAAGCCGGCGATATCGTTGCCATCGCGGGCCTCGAGAAGTTCAACGTCGCCGATACGCTGTGCGCGATGGACGTGACCGAGCCGCTGCAGGCCCAGCCGATCGATCCGCCGACATTGTCGATGACCTTCATGGTCAATGACAGCCCGCTCGCGGGCACCGAAGGCGACAAGGTGACCAGCCGCGTCATCCGCGACCGTCTGCTCAAGGAAGCTCAGGGCAACGTCGCCCTGCGTGTCGAACCTGCGCCCAATTCCGATGCCTATATCGTTTCGGGCCGCGGCGAATTGCAGCTCGGCATCTTGATCGAGACCATGCGTCGCGAAGGCTTTGAGCTCAGCATCTCGCGTCCGCGCGTCGTGTTCCAGCGCGGGGAAGATGGACAGGTTCTCGAGCCTATCGAAGAAGTCGTCATCGACGTCGACGAGGAGCATTCTGGCGTCGTCGTGCAGAAGATGGCTGAACGCAAGGCAGAGATGCTTGAAATGCGCCCGTCTGGCGGCAATCGCCTGCGTCTCGTGTTCCATGCGCCGACCCGCGGTCTCATCGGCTATCAGGGCGAATTGCTCACCGACACCAAGGGCACGGCGATCATGAACCGCCTGTTCTTCGAATATGCGCCGCACAAGGGCGAAATTCAGGGTCGTCGCAATGGCGTGCTGATTTCCAATGAACAGGGCGAGGCCGTCTCCTATGCCATGTGGAAGCTGGAAGATCGCGGCCCGATGATGATCGAGCCCGGCTGGAAGGTCTATCGCGGCATGATTATTGGCGAGCACACGCGCGAGAACGATCTCGAAGTGAACGTGCTCAAGGGCAAGCAGCTCACCAACATTCGTACGCAGAGCAAGGATGAAGCGGTGCGTCTGACCCCGCCCATCCGCATGACGCTTGAAAAGGCGCTGGCCTATATCGAAGACGACGAGCGCGTTGAAGTGACGCCGAAGTCGATCCGCCTTCGCAAGGGTCATCTTGATCCCAACGATCGCAAGCGCGCAGAGCGTTCGAAGGAAACCGTCGGCTAATCACCGATTGGATCCCGTCTTTAAAAGGCCGCCGCATGAAAATGCGGCGGTCTTTTTATTTTGGAAAATCGAAACAACACGCGAGCGGAACGCTCAGCACATATGAAAAAGACCGCAGCATGAATAATGCTGCGGTCTTTTTTAGTCAGGCCAGGCCGGATGAACAAAGCGCTGCTGCGCTCAATCCATCAGCATGCGCTTGAGCAGCTCGAGCTCTTCGGAAAGCTGACCATCGAGGTTGGCGAGGCCCTCGATCTTGCGTACGGCGTGCAGGACCGTCGTGTGATCGCGTCCGCCAAAACGGCGGCCAATCTCGGGAAGCGAACGCAACGTCAGAACCTTGGCGAGATACATGGCAATCTGGCGCGGACGCACCACTGTCGCTGTGCGACGCGACGACAGAATATCCGCACGGCTCACATTGAAATGCGTCGCGACGAGTTTCTGGATGTCCTCGATCTTCACGCGCTTGGGTTCGCGCGTGCGAACCAGATCGCGGATCGCCGTTTCAGCTGTCTCGACACTCAAGGGTGAGCCCGTCAGCGTAACGTGGGCGAGCAACCGGTTTACTGCGCCATCGAGATCGCGACCATTGGTCTGAATCGAGCGCGCAACGAAGGTCACAACCGCAGGCGGCACTTCGAATGTCGGCTGTGCAACGCGCGCGGCGGCAATCCGGGTCTCGAGAATTTTTACCCGCAGGGCTTCATCGAGCGAGCCCATTTCGACGCAGAGCCCGCCAGCCAGACGCGAGCGGACACGCTCATCGAGGCTTTCGAGTTCAGACGGAGGCCGATCGGCTGCGATCACGACCTGACGGCCGGCATCGATCAACGAATTGAGTGTGTGGCAGAATTCCTGCTGAATCGATTTGCCCTGCAGGAATTGCACGTCATCAATCACGAGCACGTCAATCGCGCGGAGCTTTTCCTTGAAGGCAATCGCGGTCTGCGCTTTCAGCGCGGACACAAAGCCGTACATGAATTTCTCGGCCGTCAAATAGATGACGCGACGTCCCGTATCGCCGGAGCAATGCGCAATCGCCTGAATGAGATGGGTTTTGCCAAGTCCGACAGAGGCATGAATATAAAGCGGATTGTAGAGCGGGACTTCCGAGGCGGGGGCCTGGGCAACCCGCTGCGCCGCTGCATGGGCAAGCTGGTTCGACTTGCCGACAAGGAAGCTCGAGAATGTCAGACGACGATCGAGCGGCGAGCCGCCAAGAGCCTCGCCATCGAGATGTTTGGTATCGCGCACGGGCTCGGATTCGCGACGCGGCGCAAGAGCGCTGGGAGGCGCAAAAATATTGGTCGCCGGGCGCGATGCATGATCGTCATACCGCTGCGGCGCAGCCACTTCCACCGGACGGGCCGGAGCCACACGGCCAGATGTGCGCACCGAAATTGCGAGTGTGGCAACATGCGGCACTTCGGATGAAAGTGCGACGACGATGCGATCGGAATAATGCGACTGGATCCAGCTCTTCAGAAATTTTGTGGGAACAGACAGGCGCGCGACGTCGTCATGGATCTCGTCAAGTTCGAGACGTCCGAACCAGGAATTGAACACATCCTCGCCGACCTCGGCGCGCAAACGACGACAGACGCGCTGCCAGGCTTCCGCATGGCTGACGAGCGCGGGCGCATCGGAATTCTCGGGCGCGAAACGCACGACCTTGGAGGCATCGGCCTGAACCGAGTCGAGACGTGGCTTGAGCATCAGATAATCTTCTCATTCGTGGTTCATCGCGGGGCGCGCCCCGGACGAAAGAACTGGCGCAATCTGCGCAGGCTGGACGCGCTGCCCCTCAAGGCAGAGGCGCGGTCAATGCGGGCTTTTGAAATCCTCAAACGCACACAAGCCGTACACAACGCCAAAACCACTGACCTCAACGCCACAGAATTCACGAGCACCCGAAAGACCGCCCGCCAGCGAGCCTCTTCTGGTCCTAAGTTCCGTCGTCAGCGTGAAAGTCATAGTGCCCCCTTCTGCGGTCAGGAGACCGCAGCTCAAAATGCTCAAATTTTTTATAAGCTGCCGCTTATATGGCGCGCTTGTCGCACGCCAGGCGACCGGACCATCCAGAGCAACTGGCCATCGAAGAGATTTGCGCGGGTTGGAAAACTCCAGACCCTTTTTGAGCGTAACCTCTTATTTTCGATGGCGTTTCTTCCGCCGCGTCAGGTGCGTCCTGTCTGAACAAAACTTACACAGCCGGTCCCGGCTCCGCAACAAGCTCTGTCATGGAGGCGTCACAGGACACCTGAGCAAGGGCTCGAAATATCGTTAAAGATTCCGGATTGACCCTCGTAACCGCCTGATTCCTTAACAGAACAAACTTTGGATTGCCGCATTATGAGCCAGGGGGAGAGGGTGGAGATCGGTGCGGGCTCTGGTCGTTAACGAAATGTCAAGAGTTCAAAATCTGCCGTCCACCGGCCCTTTGCTCACAAGTCCTTGAATCTGAATGGTTTCGTCTGTGCTGGGATTTCATGGCAAAAGAAATAAGCTGACCTGTGGCAGGGTCGCAATCGAGGATGCAAAATGCAAAAAAGCCCGGCACTGCCGGGCTTTTTCGAAATCACGATGCGTATTGAGCAGTCGCTTTTTACTGAGCGAGAGCCTTCACGCGAACCGTCAGGCGCGAGATCTTGCGCGAGGCGGTGTTCTTATGAACGATGCCTTTCTGGGCAGCGCGCATGACCAGCGGCTCGGCGTTGGCGAGGGCTGCCTGGGCAGCAGTCGCGTCACCGGAAGCAATCGCTTCCTCGACCTTGCGGACATAGGTGCGCATCTGGCTGCGACGAGCACGATTGACGGCCGTGCGGCGCTCGATTTTGCGGACGGCCTTCTTGGCCGAGGAGGTATTCGCCATTGGTGTTCCTCGAAGGATCGGCCACTAAGACAGAGGGCCGTAAATTCGGTTCCACGCCTTTGCGCGGAGGATTGGGGCTTATAAGCGTGAAGCGCGGCCCGCGTCAATGGAGCAGAAGAGATTCTGGCGCAGTCGCTTATCGCAGATCAACGATTCCCGAAGGCCGGCGGACGCTTCTCGATAAAGGCCTGCATGCCTTCCTTCTGATCGGGCGTTGCAAATGTGGCGTAAAACAGCCGCCGCTCGAAGCGAATGCCCTCACTCAAGCTCGTCTCATAGGCCTGATTGACACATTCCTTCGTCATCATAACGGCAGGCAGGGACATGCCGGCAATAAGTTGAGCTACACGGATGGCCTCCGCCACAAGCTCGGCCGCGGGAATGACACGTGACACGAGACCAGCGCGCTCGGCCTCGGCTGCATCCATCATGCGCCCCGTCAGGCACATTTCCATGGCCTTGGATTTGCCGACCAGCCGGGTCAGGCGCTGGCTGCCGCCCGCACCCGGCATGATGCCAAGCTTGATTTCGGGCTGGCCGAAACGCGCGGTATCAGCAGCGAGGATAAAGTCGCACATCATGGCAAGCTCACAGCCGCCCCCCAGCGCAAAACCCGCGACTGCAGCGACGACGGGCTTGCGCATCTGCGTGATGCGCTCCCAGCTGGCGACAAAATCACCCAGATAGGCATCGAGATAGGATTTGCCCTGCATTTCCTTCACGTCCGCGCCGGCCGCAAAAGCCTTGTCGGAGCCGGTGAGCACGATGCAGGCAATATCCTGAGCAGCCTCGGCCTCATCAAGCGCGGCATTGAGATCGGTAATCAGCTGGACGCTGAGCGCATTGAGCGCATCCGGGCGGTGGAGGCGGAGCAGGCGCACGCGGCCATGCGTCTCGGTGAGGATCGTCTCATATGCCATCTGCGGGTCTCCAGTGCTCCAGCCAAGCCCCGTCATGGCTAAATCAGCGCGCCGCAAATGAACAGAGGCGCCCCGATGGAGCGCCTCTGAAAACGCGTCCACATGCGTGGCCGCGTGTCACAGCCCTTCGAAAAGCGCGGTCGACAAATAGCGCTCGGCGAAAGAGGGGATGATGATGACGATGTTCTTGCCCGCCATGTCAGGACGCGCACCGACCTCCAGCGCAGCCGCCACAGAGGCGCCCGACGAGATGCCTACCGGAATGCCCTCGATCCGCGCCAGATGGCGTGCGGTCTCGAACGCCGTCTGATTGCCGACGGTCACAACCTCGTCGATGATGGAGCGATCCAGAATGCCCGGCACAAAGCCAGCGCCAATACCTTGAATCTTATGTGGGCCGGGCTGCCCCCCCGAGAGAACCGGCGAATCTTCTGGCTCAACGGCAATGATTTTCACCGCCGGATTGCGCTCCTTGAGCACCTGGCCGACGCCAGTGATCGTACCGCCGGTGCCAACGCCCGAAATCAAGACGTCGACAGCGCCGTTTGTGTCGTTCCAGATTTCGAGCGCTGTCGTCTTGCGATGAATCTCGGGATTGGCTGGATTTTCAAACTGCTGGGGAATGATTGCGCCGGGCGTCGAGGCCACAATTTCCTGGGCCTTGGCAATCGCGCCCTTCATGCCCTGAGCCGCTGGCGTCAGCACCAGCTCTGCACCCAGAAGCGCGAGCATTTTGCGGCGCTCGATGGACATGCTCTCAGGCATGACCAGAACCAGCTTGTAGCCCCGCGCTGCAGCGACGAAGGCCAGAGCGATCCCGGTATTGCCGGACGTTGGCTCGACGAGAACGGTCTTGGCCGGATCAATCTTGCCCGCGGCCTCCAGCGCATCGACCATGGCGACGCCAATGCGATCCTTGACGCTTGAAATCGGATTGAAGAATTCGAGCTTGGCCAGAAGGTTTGCTTTGATACCGCGCTCGGCCGCAAGCCGGTTGAGGCGCACGAGCGGCGTGTCGCCGATGGTGGCGGTGATGGAATCATAGATACGGCCACGGCCGACCGGACGCACCTGCTCGGAATTTGACATGGGAACCCTCCCGTTTTGATGGGAATGGTCTAGTCTAATTTACAAACTTTGTCGATATTCACAAAAAAACCGATTTCAAATTGTGAAATCTGCCCCGGCAGTCACCCCGCCGAACACGGCCTGCTCGCTGGCCTGACGGCACAGATCGTCAACGCTGAGCGCGTCGAGCTCGGCGAGGAAGCGCTGACCGGCGCGTTCGACAAGAGGCTGAATGATGTCTTCCACCAAGCGGGATTCGGGAGTTGGCGCTACCGCCTCTTCGATGCCCTCGGCCATGGCTGCACGCACGATCTCGCCCGCCGTGATCCGGCGGCGCTCGCGCGCCAGTTCATAGCCGCCCCGCGGGCCGCGCACACCCTTGAGGATGCCTGCCTTTACCAAAGCCTGCAGCAGCGTCTCCAGATGACGGGGCGGCAGATGATGGCGTGCCGCCAATGCTTTGGCCGCAACGGGCGAAGGCCGCGCGTGGAGGGCGACATCGACGACGGCGGCAATCGCCAACTGGCTACGACGCGAAAGAAGAATCATTGCGGGCTCCGCTGCGAGGGCGCAACGCCCGTCGATCCAAAGCCGCCCTCGCCGCGATCCGAGGAGGACAGGCTCTCCACGTCCACAAGCCGCGCCTGCACGACAGGCGCAACGACCATTTGAGCAATCCGGTCGCCCCGCACGATCTCGAACGGCTCGGCCCCATGATTGATGAGAACGACGCAGATCTCGCCGCGATAATCGGCGTCGATCGTGCCCGGCGCATTCAGAATGGTGACGCCGTGGCGCAACGCGAGACCGGAGCGGGGCCGGATCTGCGCTTCAAAGCCCTCGGGCAGTTCTATCGCCAGACCCGTCGGCACGAGAGCGCGCCCGGCAGGTTCAAGCACAAGGCGCGCATTGTGGGGAAGCGCGGCAACAAGATCGAGCCCGGCTGCCGCCGCGCTTTGATAAGCTGGCAGCGGCAGATCCTGCCCGTGCGGGAGGCGCTTGACGCGAACATCGAGACTCATGAACGCGGCTCCGTTCCAAGAAGGTCGGCGCACGATTCAATGAGTCGGCGCGCGACCTCGTCCTTGTCGAGCAGCGGCCAGGAGTCAACGCCCGCCCGGCTTACGAGATGAGCCGTGTTGCGCGTGCCGCCCATGACGCCCGTGCCCTCACCCACATCATTGGCGACGACAAGATCGCAGCCCTTGCGCAGAAGCTTTGCGCGCGCATGGTCGAGCAGATCGTTCGTCTCTGCGGCAAAGCCGACGACAAGTTCGGGACGCGTTGTCGAATGATTGGCGACATGCGCAAGAATGTCGGGGTTTTCGACGAGCTTCAAGGAAGGCGTGCCAGACGCGCCTTTCTTTATCTTGTTGCTGCCAACGCCATCCACGCGCCAATCCGCAACGGCGGCAGCGCCGATGAAAATATCGACAGGCAAAGCCGCGTCCACAGCCGCCAGCATCTCGGTCGCTGTTTCAACCTTGCGCATAGTGACGCCGGCGGGATCGGCGATCGAGACCGGCCCGCTGACAAGCGTCACCTGTGCGCCCGCGCGCGCGGCGGCCTGAGCAATCGCATGGCCCTGACGGCCCGAGGACCGGTTTGCAATATAGCGCACGGGATCAATCGGCTCATGGGTCGGGCCAGAGGTGACGAGCACGCGGCGGCCTGCCAGAGAACCTGCCGGCAAAGGGATGGATGTGTCGCTCGACAAAGCATCCGCAATGGCCTCGACAATCTGCAGCGGCTCGAACATCCGCCCAGGACCGAATTCGCCACACGCCATTGCGCCATCAGCAGGACCAGCGAAGATCACGCCATCACGCACAAGCTGGGCGAGGTTGCGCTGCGTGGCCGGATGCAGCCACATCCGCACATTCATGGCGGGCGCCATGACCACCTTTTTGTCGGTCGCCAGCAGCAGGGTGGAGGCCAGATCGTTGGCCAAGCCATTGGCTGCCTTGGCCATCAGATCAGCGGTGGCCGGTGCAACGACGACGAGGTCGGCCGCGCGCGACAATTCGATATGACCCATCTCAGCTTCATCGGTGAGCGAGAATAGCTCCTCATGCACCTTGTTGCCGGTGAGGCTGGCGAGCGAAAGCGGGGTGACGAAATTCTTGCCGGCAGCGGTCAGAACAGCGCGCACATGGACGCCGCGTTCGCGCAGGCGGCGCACGAGATCGAGCGCCTTGTAGGCGGCTATGCCGCCGCCCACGATCAGCAGAACCTGCTTGTTTTCCAGATTGCCTGTCGCGCTCGTCATGGCGGCTCCCTCCCGGCCCAAACTATCGCAGCCAGAGACCAATCGCCATCAAGACGGCGATGACCCAGAGAGCGGTATGGCCAAAGCGTGCGCGCTGCGCCTCTGCGCGGCCGATGCGCTCAACCGTCCGGCTGGAGAGATCAAAACCATCCGCCGAGAGGCGTTCAAGACGCTCGACCAGCTTTTCGCCGCGCAGCAGCACATTGGGCAGATCATTGGCGAAGCGCCCGATGCTCGCGAGGTTGCGCCCGAAGTCCTCGATCTTGCCGCGCGGTCCGAGGTTCTCCTCGATCCATGAGCGCACCACCGGCTCGGCCGTCGACCAGAGATCGAGCTTGGGATCGAGCGTGCGTCCCACGCCTTCGACCACGACCATGGTCTTCTGCAGCATCACCAGTTCGGTGCGCGTCTTCATTTCGAAGATGGCCGTGATCTCAAACAGCAAGGTCAAAAGCTTTGCCATGGAAATCTGGTCAGCCGTGCGCGAATGGATCGGCTCCCCGATCGCCCGCACAGCTTGCGCGAAATCATCGATGCTGAAGGTCTCGGGCACATAGCCCGCTTCAAAATGCACCTCTGCCACGCGGCGATAATTACGGGTGATGAAGCCAAACAATATTTCGGCAAGGAAACGCCGCTCCTTGGGCCCGAGCCGGCCGGTAATGCCAAAATCAACCGCGACCACGCAGCCCTTTGCATCGACGAAGAGATTGCCCTGATGCATGTCTGCGTGGAAGAAGCCGTCGCGCAAGGCGTGACGCAGGAACGACTGGATCACCACACGTCCGAGGCGTGGCAGGTCATAACCTGCACGCTCCAGCGCCGCGAGATCGCTCAGCGGAATGCCGTCAATCCACTCCAGCGTGAGCACTTCCTTGGTCGTGCGATCCCAGTCGATCGAGGGAATGCGGAAATCGGGATCGTCCGCGACATTTTCAGCAAATTCGGATGCGGCCGCGGCTTCCAGACGGAAGTCCATTTCCATGCGCACGGAACGGGCGAGCGTGTCCACGACTTCGACAGGGCGCAGACGATCGGCATCGCGGAAGGTGCGCTCCGCAAGATGCGCCGCTGCATACATATCAGAGAGATCGCGCGAGAACCGCGCCTGCACGCCGGGGCGCAGGATTTTCACCGCCACATCGCGTTCGCCAAGCTTGTCGGAAACCCGCGCCCGATGGACCTGGGCGATGGAGGCCGCCGCAACCGCTGGCCCGAATTCGGCATAGACCTCGTTTACCGGCCGCCCGAACGCCGCCGTGACCTGCCGCTCCGCAACCGCCTGCGGAAAGGGCGCCATGCGATCTTGCAAATATTCGAGGTCGCGCACGATGGCTGGCCCGACAACGTCGGGACGTGTGGCCAGAAACTGACCGAGCTTCACATAAGAGGGCCCCAGCCGCCCGATAGCTGCCGCCAGGCGCGCCGAGGGCGGAGCTGCACCGCGGCGCGCAACGAGCCGCGCAAGCGCCAGCGGCAGGCGCGCCGAAGGCGGCAGGCTCGCAGCATCAATATTCGAGAACACGCCTTCCCGCGCCAGCACGAACCCGGCATGAGCCAGACGCCAGAAATGACCGATGGTGCCAAAGACCGCCATTCTCAGAGTTTCCAGCCGGAATGGATTGCGACGATCCCGCCCGTCAGGCGCGTGTAGGACGCGCGCTGGAAGCCTGCATCCTCGATCATGTCGCGGAACACTTCCGGGTGCGGGAATTTGCGGATGGATTCGACGAGATAGCGATAGGGATGGCCATCGCCCGTCACAGCCTTGCCGATGGCAGGAATGGCCGTAAAGGAATAGGCCTCGTAGATCTTGTCGAGGCCCGGCAGATCGACGGCAGAGAATTCAAGGCAAAGGAACCGACCGCCGCGCTTGAGCACGCGATAGGCTTCTGCCAGCGCGCGCTCGATGCGCGGCACGTTGCGAATGCCAAAGGCGATCGTATAGGCATCGAAGCTCTTGTCAGGCAGCGGCAATTCTTCGGCATTGGCCTCGACGAAGGTCAGCCCCTCGATGTGCTGGCGCTCGGCCCGCGCCGCGCCAACGCGCAGCATGTCGCCATTGATATCGAGAATCGTGACTTCGGTTGCCGGACCACCCGCAGCCGCGACACGGAAGGCGACATCGCCCGTGCCACCGGCGACATCGAGATGATGAAAGGGACGGTTGCGCGGCGGCTTCACCATGGACACAAGCACGTCCTTCCAGGCCCGGTGAAGACCTGCAGACATGAAATCATTCATCAGGTCATAGCGATCCGCCACCTTGTGGAAGACGTCATCCACCAGAGCCTGCTTCTGCCCGAGGCGGACAGTCGAAAAGCCGAAATGGGTGTCATCATCGCCAGGAGGGGCGGACGGCGGAACGGATGAAGAAGCTTGAACCATGACTTACTCCAGAGCGGCGGGACCATAGCGCGACAGCACGCGATTGACCATGTAGGATTGGCCTCACCCCCTCAGCTGAATATCGCTCCGGAAAGCCCAGTCATTATGCCCGAACTTCCCGAGGTCGAGACGGTTCGACGCGGCCTTGAGCCGGCCATGGCGGGCTCAAGGATCACACGGGTAGAGCAGCGCCGCCCGGACCTGCGTTTTCCCCTGCCCGAGAATTTTGCCGCCCGCCTCGCGGGCCGCACGATCACAAGCCTCGGACGCCGGGCCAAATACCTGTTGCTGGACCTTGATGATGGCGTCGTCCTCATCATGCATCTGGGCATGAGCGGCTCTTTCCGGGTCGAAAGCGAGGGTGAGGAGGCCCATACGCCCGGCAGCTTTCACTACGAGCGCCCGGCTGCGGCAGCCCATGATCACATCGTCTTCCACCTCTCGAACGGGCTGCAGGTCACCTATAATGATCCGCGCCGCTTCGGCTTCATGGATCTCGTGCCGCGCGCGGGCCTTGGCGAGCATCGCTCTTTCAAGGAGCTCGGGCTCGAGCCGCTCGGCAATGAACTCGACGGAGCGCGAATCGCGGACCTGTTCAGGGGACGCAAGACGCCGCTGAAGGGCGCCCTACTCGACCAGAAGCTGATCGCAGGGCTCGGCAATATCTATGTCTGCGAGGCCCTGCATCGCGCCGGGCTCTCGCCCAAACGCGCTGCTGGAACGCTCGCCCGAAAGAATGGTGCGCCAATGCCCGGGGCGGTCAGGCTCGCTGGCGACATCCGCGAAGTGCTGGAGACCGCCCTGCGCGCGGGTGGCTCTTCGCTGCGCGACCATCGCCTGACGGACGGCACACTCGGCTATTTCCAGCACCAGTTCAGGGTCTATGACCGCGAGGACGAGACTTGCGTGACCCCCGCCTGCGGGGGCACCATCCAGCGCATCGTGCAAAGCGGACGCTCAACCTTCTACTGTCCGAAATGCCAGAAATAACAGCGCAGGACCCGGGGCACATGGACGGATGCCACGCGTCCTGAAATAATGAGGGCGAACACGAGCCGGAGAACGGCCGTCGCTATGGGAGGAATAAGGATGGCTATTTCAGCCGTGCTGTCACGCGCAACAGCGTTTGCCACTTGTCTTGCAGCCTGTACTGGCGCGGCCCGCGCCGATGCCGTCTCTGATTTTTATCGCGGCAGGACCGTCAACGTGCTGATCGGCGTTGCCGTGGGGGGCGAATATGATCTCCACGCCCGCGCCGTCTCCCGGTTTCTCGGCAAATATATTCCCGGCAACCCCTCCGTCGTGCCCCAGAACATGACCGGCGCCGGAGGCCTGAAAATGGCCAATTATCTTTACGAAGTTGCGCCGCGCGACGGCACGAATATCGGCATGCTCGCCAATACCTTCCCGGCCATGCAGGCGGCAGGCGTGAAAGGCGTGATGTTCGACGCGAATAAATTCAGCTGGATCGGCTCGATCTGCCCGACCATCGAGACCATGACCGTCTGGAAGACCACAGGCGTCCACTCGATCGAGGATGCGCGCAACAAGGAAGTGATTGCGGGCGCGACGGGTCGCGGCGCCATCACCTACATGTTCCCGGCCATGCTGAATGAATTCGCGGGCACGAAATTCAAGATTGTCACTGGCTATCCGGGCGGCAATGACGTGAATCTGGCGATGGAACGCGGGGAAGTGGGCGCGCGCAACAACACCTGGTCGAGCTGGAAAGTGACCAAGCCCGACTGGCTGCGCAACAAGGACATCACCGTCATCGTGCAGGCCGGCCCGAAGACGAATGATCTGCCCGGCGTGCCCTCCATCGAAGACGTCATCCCCGATCCTGACAACCGCAAGGTGGTCGAGCTGCTCGTTTCCGGCACGCGCCTGGGGCGTCCGCTGGCCACGACCCCGGGCGTTCCCGAAGAGCGGGTGAAAGCCCTGCGGGATGCCTTCGACGCCGCGATGAAAGATCCTGAATTCCTGAGGGAAGCAGCGGCAGCCAATATCGAGGTCGATCCCGTGCGGGGCGTCGACATGCAAGATGTTGTAAAAAATGTGCTCGCCACACCTAAACATCTGGCTGAGCGCGCACGCGCCCTGATCGAGTAGAAACAGGCCGGGACAGCGCGCAAGGCCTGTCCCGGCTTTCTCAACGACCGGTCTTCACGCGCGTCCATTCGCGCGTCACAATCCGCTGGATCTGCTGGTCATAAGGCGTCACCGTGAAGAGCCGCGCCATGGTCGCGTCATCGGGATAGATCGCCGCATTTCCCACCACGCTTTTTTCGATGAACGGTTTTGAATCGATCACGCTGTTGGCGAAATTCGTCACGCTGCTGTTGCGCGCGGCGACTTCGGGACGCAGCATGAAATCAATAAAGGCATAGGCTTCGGCGACATGGGGCGCATCCTTGGGAATGGCGAAACTGTCGAGCGACATAAGCGTGCCTTCCTTTGGAATGGCATAGGCAATGTCGACGCCGTTCTTGGCCTCTTGCGCGCGATTGCGCGCCTGAAAGGAATCTCCCGCCCAGCCGATAGCAAGGCAGATGTCGCCATTGGCGAGCCCATTGATATATTCCGACGAGTGAAACTTCTTCACATAGGGGCGCATCTGCCCGAGCAGCGCGGCAGCCTTGCGAATATCGTCGGGCTTTTTCGAATCCGGATTGAACCCCAGATAGCGCAGCGCGACCGAAAAGAGATCCTCCGGACTGTCGAGCACATAGACGCCACAATCTGACACGCGCTTCAGCAATTCGGGTTTGAAGACGATATCCCAGCTGTCCACCGCCCGTTGGCCAAGACGCTGGCGAATTTTGTCGGTGTTGTAAGCGATGCCGGTCGTGAACCACATATAGTTCACCGCAAAACGATTGCCCGGATCATAAACGGCCAGACGCTTCATCACGTCTGGCCAGAGACCCTTGGTATTGGGCAATTGGCTTTTGTCGAGCGGCTGAAAAACACCGGCCTGAATCTGGCGCTGCAGGAAGGTGGCCGAGGGCACGACAACATCGTAGCCGGTGCGGCCAGCGAGCAATTTGGTCTCGAGCATTTCGTTGGAATCATAGGTGTCATAAATGACCTTGATCCCGGTCTCGCGGGTGAATTCATCGAGCGTCTTGATGTCGATGTAATCCGACCAATTATAGATATTGACGATTTTATCCTTCGCCTGCAGCGGCTTTTCAAGCATCGGCGAAAAGACAAACAGTGCGGAAAGAAGGGTGATCGAAAGCCGTTTCATTCTCAAGTTCCTGTCGCTATTTGCCGATGGCGCCGGCGAGGCGTTCAAGCCCGGCATCAAGTGTCTCGTCACGCTTGGCAAAGCAAAGGCGCACCACATTGCGCACCGGATTTTGCGCATAAAAGGCCGACACCGGAATGGCCGCGACGCCATGCTCCGTCACGAGGCGGTGACAGAAAGCGACATCATCTGCCACCCCCAAGGGTCCGATATCGATGTTGAGGAAATAGGTGCCCTGACTTGGTAGCACATCGAAGCCAAGCGCCTGCAGGCCTGCGGTCAGACGGTCGCGGCTGCGCTGGAAATCCAGGCGCATGGTCGTGAAATATTCCGTCTCCTTCATAAGGCCATATGCCACTGCGCTCTGAAGGTTGGGCGGCGTCGTGAACGTCAGGAACTGATGGGCTTTTGAGACAACGCGCAGCAAATCAGGCGCTGCAGCCACGAGGCCGATCTTCCAGCCCGTGAGCGAGAAGATTTTTCCCGCCGATCCAACCTTGATCGTGCGCTCACGCATACCCTTGATCGTCATGACCGGCACGTGTTCGCGCTCATCGAAGACAACATGTTCCCAGACTTCATCGCTGATGCAGATCGCATCGAATTTCACGCAATAAGCGGCGAGCATCTCCAGCAAATGGCGCGGGAAGACCGTGCCTGTCGGATTGAGCGGCGTGTTGAGAATCACGACCCGCGTGCGGGGGCTGAAGGCCCTGTCGAGATCTTCTTGCGTAAAATGCCAATGCGGTGGCTTCAATGTGACAAGCTTCGGAACGCCGCCAGCAAGCCGCACCATCGGCAGATAGGAATCATAGACGGGCTGGAACAGCACGACTTCGTCGCCCGGACGCACAGTTGCGAGGATGGCAGCCGTCAGGGCTTCGGTTGCGCCCGATGTCACCAGTGTTTCGCGCAGCGGGTCAAGCGTGAGCCCGTGGAAGCGCGCATAATGAGAGGCAATGGCCTCGCGCAATTCCGGAACGCCCATCATCGAGGGATATTGGTTGTAGCCCGACAACGACGCTTCGGCGGCCTTGGCGCGCACGTCCTCCGGGCCCGGATCATCCGGAAAACCCTGTCCCAGGTTGATCGCATTGTGCTCGCGGGCGAGCGAGGACATGGTCTCGAAAATGGTCGTGGGCAGATCTGCGAAAAGAGGGTTCATTGGACCTCAAGAAGACGCATGGTCGGGCATGATCGATTTCGTAGCACGAGAACCCGCCTGCTAGAAGATGAGCGCAATTATGCCGTTTTCCCCGGCAATCCTGTGATTCTCATGACGCGACCTGAAATCGTCCTGCCCGAAGATGGGCGACAATCCGAAACAGCCCTGCGCATCGCGCGTGGGACGCGGCGACTATTGCGCGCGCATGGATTTGCAACCGTAACCGAACTCATCCTGCCGAGCGGACGCCGCGCCGATCTCGTCGCGCTGGCGAGCAACGGCGCCATGGCGATCATCGAGATCAAATCATCCGTGGTCGATCTGCGCTCCGATCAGAAATGGCCCGATTATCGTGACCATTGCGACAAGCTCTATTTCGCCATTTCAGAAGACCTTCCGGTCGAGCTGCTTCCTGAAGACGCTGGTCTCATCATGGCCGATGGCTATGGCGCGGCGATCATACGCGAAGCACCTTTGCACCGGATGGCGCCAGCCACCCGCCGCGCAATGCTGTTGCGCTTCGGATTGACCGCCGCCGACAGGCTGCACATCCTCTGGGACAGGGAGCGCGAGGGCTAGGATCAGCGCGGCGCGCGTTTGGCCAGAATGCGCTGCAGCGTGCGCCGATGCATGTTGAGTCGCCGGGCCGTCTCAGAGACATTGCGACCGCATAATTCG
Source organism: Beijerinckiaceae bacterium (assembly GCA_947370975.1). GTDB lineage: Bacteria > Pseudomonadota > Alphaproteobacteria > Rhizobiales > Beijerinckiaceae > Terripilifer. The sequence continues at coordinate 149,854 of CANBNG010000006.1, read as the reverse complement.
TAAATCCGCTGAATATGCTCCCAGCGGACACGGTCCGCAGACATGGGGTTTTCGGGCAATTCGGCCTTGTCGTGCTGAAGCGCCATCAAGGCGTTGTAAATCTCGTCCGCATCTGCGGGCTTGGCGAGATAATCGAAGGCGCCGAGTTTGACCGCCGTGACAGCAGTGGCAATGTTGCCATAGCCGGTCAGGATGATTCCGCGGGAATCGGGCCGCACGGCCTTCAGTTCGGAAATCACATCGAGCCCGTTTCCATCGGCCAGACGCATGTCGATAATAGCGAAGGCCGGCGCGGCGCGGCGCACCGCCGCCAGTCCGTCCGCGACAGATTCCGCCGGCGTGACCTGAAAGCCTCGGCTCTCCATGGCCCGTGTGAGGCGGGTCAGAAACGGCCGGTCGTCATCAACGATCAGCAAAGTCATCTCGCCCGGCGGCACAGCTGCGGTTTCAGAGACGGCATCGCCAGGGTTTTTCACGTTTTCGATCATGGATCAGTCCTCGCCTTGCCCTGAATATAGGCTTGGATCGCCGTATTTTCATCCGCCGGGCTAGCACGTGTCGCCTCCAGCCCTTGAGGTTCGAACAGGGAGCGCGGCCAGATCACAACAATCCGCGCACCGGTGGCCGGTGGCGCTGCATTGGCGACGGCAACGCTTGAGCCTGAACGCTCCAGCAAGGTCTTTGCTATGAACAGGCCAAGGCCAAGGCCACCCTCATCACCCTTCGCGCGCCGGTCCGGTCCCTTGGTCGAAATATAAGGGTCGCCCAAGCGCGCCAGGACGTCAGGCTGAAACCCGGGGCCGTCGTCCTCTATGGTGATACGCACCTCAGAAGCGGTCCAGCGCAATTCGATGCGGACGCGGCTCTTGGCGAAATCGATGGCGTTTTCAACGAGATTGCCGAGACCGTAGAGGATGCCTGGATTGCGTCGGCAAAAGGGCTCATTGCCCTCCACCGGCCTCTCGATAACCACCTCGACGCCGAAATAGCGTTGCGGTTCAACGACCTCTTCAATGAGATGGCTGATGCTCATGCGATCGAGCATGTCTGCGCTTTCATTGCCGAGCGATGCAAGCTTGCCAAGAATCGTCCGGCAGCGCTGCACCTCCTGCGTCAGCAAAACTATATCATCACCCACAAGGCCTTCCTTTGGCAGGAGCTTGGCGAGATCCTTCACGACCAGCGTGATAGTCGCCAGCGGCGTCCCAAGCTCGTGCGCGGCTGCGGCCGCAAGACCGTCAAGCTGGGTCAGGTGCTGCTCGCGCGCCAGCACAAGCTCGGTCGCAGCCAGCGCATCCGACAGGCGGCGCGCTTCATCCGCCACCCGGGCCGCATAAATTCCGATGAAGGCCGCGCCGAGCACGATGGCGAGCCAGATACCTGCGACATAAAGCATCGGCAGGGTCAGGCTCTCGCTCGGCACCCAAGGCAAGGGGAAATGAAACAGCGCCAGCAGGCTCGCGGCGCAGACAACGAGCACGCCCAGAAGCAGCGTCGCCCGGCCCGTCAGCGACACGGCCGCAATCATGACGGGGGCAAGGAACAGCATCGCAAAGGGATTCTGCAGGCCGCCCGTCAGATAGAGCAGGCTCGAGAGCTGCAGCACATCGTAACAGAGCAGGATCGTGGCCGGCCGGTCATCGAGCCGATGACTGGCCGAAAAACGCACCCGAAGGCCGATATTCAGCCAGGCAGAGGCTGCAATCGCCAGAAAACACAGACCGACGGGAAGGCCGAAGCCCAGACCGAAATAAGTGGTGAGCACGGCTGCCGACTGCCCGGCGACGGCAAGCCATCGCAGCCGCACGAGCGTATCGACACGAAGGCGGCGGGCACGCCCGCCCAGATCAAGCTCTGCAAGGTCACGCATGAGGGTCAAACTAGGCCCTGCGCACCCGCTGCGCCAGTGGGCTTTCAGCTTTCCTTAATCGTGCAGGGTCAGGGCCTTGTTCTTTTTGCGAACTTGCATAAATGCGAAGCCTATGTTGCAGTGCAAGACTGCTTTTTTGCCCCGAACGACACCGCCGAGAAATCTCTGGCGCGTCTGTTCCGCGCTTCGATAGGCTCCCAAATGAACCGCTTCTCCTATCACATGTACGAGATGGCCCACGCGGCGCTTGTACCCGCACGCGCGATGACTGACGCAGCCAAGCTGGTGCTTCAGAATCCTATGAACCCCTGGGCGAAGACGTCGCTCGGGCGCAACATGGCGGCCTCGGCGGAACTGTTCGAACGCCTGACGCGCCGCTACGGAAAACCCGGCTTCGATTTCGAAACCACGAGCGTGGCCGGGGAGCGTGTCGCGGTCACGGAAGAAATCGTCTGGGAAAGGCCATTCTGCCGCGTCATCCATTTTGCACGGGCGACGACGCGTCTGACCCAGCCACAACCGCGGCTGCTCATTGTCGCGCCGCTCTCTGGCCATTACGCGACGCTCCTGCGCGGCACGGTCGAGGCGTTCCTGCCCCATTACGAAGTCTACATCACCGATTGGGCTGATGCGCGCATGGTGCCGCTCGCGGCAGGCAGCTTCGATCTCGATGATTACATCGATTATCTGATCTCGATCTATCAGGTGCTCGGAAAGGACATTGAAGGCGCGGGCCTGCATACGCTTGGCGTGTGCCAACCCTCTGTTCCCTTGATCGCGGCAATCGCGCGCATGGAAACCGAAAATCATCCACTCGTTCCCGCCTCCATGACCTTGATGGGCGGGCCGATCGATACGCGCCGCAGCCCGACAGCGGTGAATAAACTTGCGCAGGAACGCGGTATCGATTGGTTCCGCAGCAATTGTCTTTACAGCGTGCCCTTCCCCTATCCGGGAATGGGACGTCAGGTTTATCCGGGCTTCCTGCAATTGTCGGGCTTCATGGCAATGAACATGGACCGGCACATGAATGCCCATGTCGAAATGTTCAAGCACCTTGTCGAAGGCGACGGTGATTCCGCTGAAAAGCATCGCGATTTCTACGATGAATATATGGCGGTGATGGATCTCTCCGCTGAATATTACATGCAGACGATCGAGAATGTTTTCGTCACCCATTCGCTGCCAAAGGGTGAAATGAAACATCGCGGCCTGCCCATCGATCTCACAGCGATACGGCGCACGGGCCTGATGACCGTGGAAGGCGAGAAGGACGATATTTCAGGCGTCGGCCAGACCTATGCGGCCCAGGAGCTTTGCATCAACATTCCTGACTCTCGCAAGGTGCATTACATGCAACCGGGCGTTGGTCATTACGGCGTATTCAATGGCTCGCGCTTCCGTTCGGAAATAGCGCCACGCATTCGCGACTTTATCGCCACACTCGAATATGAAGCGACTGGCGCGACGACGCGTACGAAACCGGCCCAACTGAAGCTCGCCGCGTCCAAAGCATAAAAATATTTTCGCGCATCTGGCGGGCACGCCGCAGAATCGGCTAAGGTCGTAGCATGCTGCGCCTTTTCCGAAGAGACCTATCCTCCGGCTCGCTTGCGCAAGACCATCTCGATGTCGCGCATGAAGGCGCCACTTATCGCGTTTCCTTGAAGCGCGTGACAGGTGCGCGTCGTTTCACATTGCGCGTGCGCACTGCGACGCGCGATGTCGTCATTACAATGCCCAAGCGGGGCTCAATGAATGCTGCGCTCGACTTCGCGCAACGTCATGCGGCGTGGATTGCGGCGCGTTTGCATCGTCTGCCCGACACGGTGCCATTTCGTGCAGGCGCGATTATTCCCGTTCGCGGCGAAAATCTTGCTATTGTTCATAGCCATGAATTGCGCGGCGGCGTTTTGATCCAAAGCGGCAATGGGGATGAGCCAAGGCAGCTGCATGTTGTGTGCAGCGAAGAACATCTTTCGCGTCGCGTTCATGATTTTCTGAAACGCGAAGCGAAGAAGGATCTTGAGGCGGCTGTGCGCCGTCACACCGGCAAGCTCGGCTTCGCGGCGCGGCGCGTAACCGTGCGCGATACGACAAGCCGCTGGGGTTCGTGTTCGGCCAGCGGCTCACTAAATTTTTCGTGGCGTCTCATCATGGCGCCGCCCCATGTGCTCGATTATCTCGCAGCCCATGAAGTCGCACATCTCGTGCACATGAATCACTCGGACGAGTTCTGGTCGCTCGCGCGCGACCTCGCGCCCCAAACCGATCTCGCCGAAGTCTGGCTACGAGCGCATGGCGCTTTTCTGCATCGCTATGGTGCAGAAGACGATCAGGCGGACGTGCGCACGAACGTCAGGTAAACGGGCGGACGCCCTTCACGAAAGGCCTTGGCCTCATAGCGTGTGCCTGGCCAATCAGGCCAGGACTTTTGCCAGGGCCGGCCATCGGCTTGCGCTTCGCGCCATTGCCAGGACTGGCTCTTGAGCACTCGGGCCAGAACCCAGCCTGCATAATCATCAATATCCGTCGCAAAACGGAACTCGCCGCCGGGCTGAACGACGCGAGCGATTTCGGCAATATTCTCGACCGACAGAAAACGCCGTTTGCGCTGTCGCCATTTTGGCCAGGGGTCGGGATAGAGCACATCGACCCGCGCAAGCGCGGCTGTGGGCAGACGCAGCAAAACTTCGCGCGCATCGCCCTGATGCATGCGAATATTGTGAAGGCCCTTCTCCTCGATCTGGACGAGAAGCTTGGCGACGCCATTCACAAAGGGCTCGCAGCCGAGATAGCCGATATGGGGATGGCGCGCGGCCTCGTAGACGAGATGCTCCGCCCCGCCAAAACCAATTTCCATGCGCAATTCATTGGGCGCATGCGCGAAAAGCGCGCGCGGATCCTTGATCGGCGCAGCGCAATCGACGGCAAGGTCGGGCAATGTCCCCGACACAAGCTCCGCCTGATGCTGGCGGAGCTTCTTGCCTTTGCGCCGTCCATAGAGAGTGCGGACCTGTGGCCCGCCACCCTCATCAGGCGAATACTCGCTCATCGCCTCGGCGCCTTTTCCCGCACTCGCCTTCAGGCGAATGCGCTCTTGAGCGCGTCAACGAGATCGGTCTTCTCCCAAGAGAAGCCGCCATCGGCATCCGGCGCCCGGCCAAAGTGGCCATAAGAAGAGGTGCGCGCATAGATCGGACGATTGAGCTTCAGGTGCTCGCGAATGCCGCGCGGCGTGAGGCTCATGATATCCATGAGCACGGACTCGAGCTTCGCCGGGTCAACATTGCCGGTGTCATGGAGATCGGCATAGATCGACAAAGGCTTGGCCACACCAATCGCATAAGCCAGTTGCAGCGTGCAGCGGTCGGCAAGGCCGGCGGCGACAACGTTCTTCGCCAGATACCGCGCCGCATAGGCAGCCGAACGATCGACCTTGGTCGGATCCTTACCGGAGAATGCACCACCGCCATGGGGGGCAGCGCCGCCATATGTGTCGACGATGACCTTGCGGCCAGTGAGGCCACAATCGCCATCGGGACCGCCGATAAAGAATTTTCCAGTCGGGTTGATGTGCCAGGCCGTGTCCTTGCTGATCCAGCCTTCGGGCAGCGCCTTCTCGACATAGGGGCGCACGATGGCCTGGACCTCTTCGGACGAAAGATCCTCGGTCACATGCTGGTGCGAGACGACGATCTGGGTCGCGCCGACCGGGCGGCCATTGTCGTAGCGGATCGTCACCTGGCTCTTCGCGTCAGGGCCGAGATGTTTCTCGACGCCGGAGCGGCGCGCATCTGACAGATCGCGCAGGATCTTGTGCGCGTAATAGATAGGGGCCGGCATCAAGTCGGGGGTTTCGCGGCAGGCATAACCGAACATGATGCCCTGGTCGCCCGCGCCTTCGTCCTTGCTCCCGTCAGCATCGACGCCCTGCGCAATATCAGCCGATTGGGCGTGCAGCAAAACTTCGATTTGCGCATGGTCCCAATGGAAACCTTCCTGCTCGTAGCCGATGTCACGAATCGCCTGTCGCGCGACATGGACGATCGTGTCTTCGGTGAGCTTGGGTCCACGCACTTCACCCGCGATGACGACGCGGTTGGTGGTCGCCAAGGTCTCGCAGGCGACGCGGATCTGATAGGGGTCGATTCCAGCCTTTGCGCCTTCGCGGAAGAACAGGTCAACGACCTCATCGGAAATACGGTCACAGACCTTGTCCGGGTGCCCTTCGGACACCGATTCACTCGTGAACAAGTAATTTTGTCTGATCACGCTCGTCTCCGATGGTCGCGAATGAAATCTCTGGGCGAAAGCTCTCGTACGCCTGGGCGCGAACGGACACGTTCAGCGCGATGGATCTTGTGCCATCGAGCGTTCGTCTGGTCAAGCAACGGTCGGATTTTCGTTCGTTATAAAGAACGATTCAGCCTGCGAGCTCGCGGCCGGGATCAGAATTCCGGTCAGCTTCGCTCTCGGCAATCTGGACCACGAGGTCGACAATCCGCTTGCGCGTCTTCGCATCCGTGATGCGGGCAAAGGCGCGATTGAGATGAAGCCCTTCGGTCGTCGTGACGAGATCGGGAACATAAGCGCGCGGAGCCGCGTCCTCAAAGCCTGCGGGCTGCATGCCAAGTGCTGCGGGGGCGCCCTCGAAGAAATAGGAAGGCGGCACATCTAGAAAGCGCGAAATGGCCTGCAATCGGCTCGCGCCGATCCGGTTGGTGCCTTTTTCATATTTCTGGATCTGCTGGAAGGTCAGACCCAGGGCCGAGCCCAACTTCTCCTGGCTCAGGCCGAGAATGACCCGCCGCATGCGAACGCGGGTGCCGACATGTTGGTCAATGGGATTGGGTTGCTTCGTCACTGGCCAAGTCTCCGAGCTCAGGCTCCGGGTCGGTGGCCCCATTCCACCCAAGCTTGAACAATATAGTTACATATGTTGCATCAAGCTGAGGCTTCGGCAATAGCCGTAAAGGCGCAAAACGTGATCGCATACCCCTGTGCTTAACGACGCAGGCGCGTAACAAGCAGCGCGAGAAGACCAAGCAGGAACAGCGCCAGTGGCGCGACAATCGGCCAGCGGGCAAACAGCGGTGACGCTATGGGAGCCGGCAAATTACCATCCAGAACACCCTCTACGCCAAGGGGCAATCGACCGATAAATCTTCCGTAAGGGTCGATGATTGCAGAGATCCCGGTATTGGCCGCCCGAACAATCGGCAGCCCTTCCTCGACGGCGCGAAGGCGTGACTGAGCCAGGTGCTGGTGGGGCCCGGCGGTCATCCCGAACCAGCCGTCATTGGTCACATTGATGAGCATGCCAGCGTCGCGCCGCAGCTGCGGATCGAGCACGCCGGGGAAAACAGCCTCGTAACAGACCAGTGGAAAAACCCCCGGAAGACCCGGCACGTCCAGCAATTTACGGACGGCCCCCGGCTCAAAGCCACCAGGAATGTGCACGAAATGGCGCAGACCAATTGATTCCAGCAGACCAGAGAAGGGCAGATATTCGCCAAATGGGACCAGATGCACCTTGTCATAAGTGTCGAGCACCATGCCAGCGCGACCCAGAACCTGAACGGCATTATAATAAGCAACCTTGGCAATCTCTCCGGGCAATCGCGCCGCGCCAATCAGCTCCATGCGGGCTGCCCCGGTCACGAGGATGCGATTGCCAAGCGCGCCTGAAATACGCGAAAGCGCCTGCGCTTCGCGAGCCAGGAAGAACGGAAAGGCAGACTCAGGCCAGATGAGATGGGTGATTTCGACCGATGCGTCGCCGCCATTGGTCGTCGCGCGGTCCGAAAGCTCGAGATAATGGGTCAGAATCGCATCGCCGTTTTCTGGCCTGAATTTTTCGTCCTGGGGCGTATTGGGCTGCATGATCCGCAACCTGACGCCAGGCTGAGAGGCGCTTGCGCCCTGCCAGAGGCGCAGGGTGCCAAAGAACGTCATCGCCGATAGGAGCGCAATGCCCGCCATCAGCGCCGGCGTCAGGATCCCCTCGCGGCGCATATAGACATCCGCCAAGGTCGCCGGACTGGCGAAAACAAGAATGGCCAGAAAGGTCAGGCCGTTCAGACCAACGAGGCTCGCGGTTTGTGCAAGCACGAGATTGCCGCCGAACGCCATGCCAATGGCGTTCCAGGGGAAGCCCGTGAACAGAACGCCACGCAGCCATTCGGCGATACCGAGAGACAGGGCAAGCGCGAGGATTCGGGACGACCCTGCGCACCAGAAAAACCGGGCAAGCCCGAACCCCGCCGCCGTGAAACAGGCGAGGATTGCGGGCAGGCCCGCAACGCCGAAGGGCAGCGCCCAGGCAAAATCAGCTGCCTCCACAAGAAAGGCGGCCCCCAGCCACCACAATCCGGCAAGGAAATAGCCAAAGCCGAGCCACCAGCCAATTCCCGTGGCTTCGCGCAGGCTCCGCCGGTCAGCCCCAAAAGGCCGGACTTTCTTGCTGACCGCGCTCCCAACGCCATCCAGCAGCCAGACGCTGACCACGAGGGGAACAAGCATGGCCGGCCAAAAATCCACCGGCGCCAGTGCCAATGCCCCAAAGGCCCCGCTGGAAAAGGCGATTGCTCGGCGTTTCCACCCATAGGACAGGGTAATGGCGTAGACGAAATTGATCATGAAACTCCGGATTGGAAAAATTGCGTGCAGCCGGCACCCTCACCCATTCTTGGACCGCGATAGTGCGGCATCGCTGGCGTCAGCGTCGGCCGACGAGGACTGGTTCTCGAGGATATGCAGCCGCACGTGCTTCACACGACGACGGTCGGCGTCGAGAATTTCGAATTCAAACAGATGGGCAGCCGGAATCACTTCGCCACGCAAGGGCACGCGCCCCGCCAATGTGGTGACAAGGCCGCCAAGCGTCTCGACATTATCCTGACAGGCGACCGCTTCGAGATCGCGTCCCAGCGCAAGCGACACATCGTCGAGATTAGCCCGCGCATCGATAAGCCAGGTGCCATCGGCGCTCTTCTCGATCTTGGGATGGTCATCGAGATCGTGCTCATCCTCAATATCGCCAACGATCATCTCGACAATGTCCTCAATCGAGGCGAGGCCATCGGTGCCGCCATATTCGTCAATAACGAGCGCCATATGCGTGCGCGTCGCCTGCATTTTCACGAGCAGGTCGAGGGCGGGCATCGAGGGTGGGACAAACAGAACCGGACGCACGATACCGGCCTTGGACAATGTAAGGGAGAGATCGAGCTCACCCATGCCGCGCAAGCGCATGATGGCCTGACGACGCACGGATTTGTCGTCAGGTGCTGTAGCTGCCTGCGGCGTAGGCCTGCGGAGAAAATCGTCCGCAGCCGTTGCAATATAATCCACGAAATCGCGGATATGGACCATGCCACGCGGATCATCGAGCGTCGCGCCATGGACGGGCAGGCGCGAGTGACCGGCTGTGCGGAAGACCGCGAGCACATCGCCCAGCGTATCGTCGAGCGCGACCGCGATAATGTCAGCGCGTGGCACCATGACATCCTGCACGCGCAATTCATGCAGGCCCAGAACGTTTTTCAACATCGCCCGTTCCTGGGCCGTGAAATCGCTGTCGGTCGACATATCCTCAAGCGCGTCTTCAATATCATCGCGGATCGAGGCCGGGCTGATGCCAAAAAGCGCACGCACGCGATCAAACAGACGCGGGCGATCCGGTTTTTGGTCAGGCAAGGGAGGTTGATCGGCGGAACTCATGAATGGCCGCCTTCGACAGGGATTGTCGCTGCATAGGGATCTGCGATGCCAAGCCGGGCGAGCGCGCGACGCTCGACATCCTCCATGCGCTCGGCATCAGCCTCGGTCTCGTGATCATAGCCGAGCAGATGAAGAAACCCGTGCACGATCATATGCGCACTATGGTCAGAGAAAGACTTATCCTCCTCCACACTCTCGCGCTTGACCGTCTCAAAGGCGACGGCAATATCGCCCAGCAGCGGCGCAACGGCCAATTGACCGGGCTCGGCTGCAGGAAACGACAAAACATTCGTCGCCTTGTCGAAACCGCGCCACATCCGATTGAGTTCGTGAATGCGCGCATCGTCGCAAAACATCAGACTGACTTCGGTCACGGGCGCAAGCACCAACCCGCTCTCCGCCAATGCAGCATCAATGGCACTCTGACAGAGAACTTCAAGATCTCCAGCAGCCGACCAACTCTCGCATTCGACGGATATGTCCACATCCATGGTCATCTGTGCGTCCTGTCTCCTGCCGGAGCAGCCGATTCATAGGCCGTGACAATGCGGCGGACCAGATCATGGCGCACGACATCCACGTCGCGGAAGCGCACATGGCCAATGCCCTCAAGTTCGGACAACAGGCCAATCGCCTCGCTAAGACCCGACTTCTGCCCCGGCGGCAGGTCGGTCTGGGTGGGATCCCCCGTGATGATCATACGCGAGCCCTCGCCCAGACGCGTAAGAAACATTTTCATCTGCATGGACGTGGCGTTCTGCGCCTCATCGAGAAGGACGCAGGCGGATGTCAGGGTGCGGCCACGCATGAAGGCGAGGGGGGCCACTTCAATCATGCCGGTTTGCAGGCCGCGCTCGACCATACGTCCGTCCATGAAATCATAAAGCGCATCATAGATCGGACGCAGATAGGGATCGACCTTGTCGCGCATGTCGCCGGGCAGAAAGCCGAGCCTCTCACCAGCCTCAACCGCCGGGCGCGAGAGAATAAGGCGCTCGACTGCCCCCTGTTCCAGCAGGGAAACAGCATGACCGACAGCTAGCCAGGTCTTGCCTGTGCCAGCCGGCCCCTCTGCGAAAACCAGCTCATTGCGCTTCAGGGCGCGCAGATAGAGATCCTGTGCGGCATTGCGCGCGCGTACCGCGCCACGCTTGCGCGTGGTGACCTGCTCGAAACCGGTGCGAACAGCTTCTTCCTTGGGAAACAGGTTCCCCTGCAAGGCGCCCTCCTGAACCGCGCCATCCACATCGCCCAGCGAAATCGACTGACCCAGCTTCACGCGTGCATAAAGATTTTCGAGCACGCGGCGTGCGTGATCGCAGGCCTCCGCCGGACCCTTCAGCGTGATGTGGTTGCCGTTGGCATTGGCGGCAATTCCCAGGCGACGCTCGATGCGCGCGAGGTTCTGATCATAATGGCCAAGAAGCAGCGAGGCAAAGCGGTTGTCATCGAACGCAAGCGTGATCTCTGCAATGTCAGGCGCATCCGCCGCCACAGCCACCACGGGCTGCGCGCTTGCGCGGAATTCCTGCGTACGGGGGGCAGATCCAGTCTTGTCCGATGATCTCAAGCCACTTCTCCCTTTCGCTCACGAAACCTGTTCGACGAGCTTGCCAAACAGCGAATTGGTGCTGGTTCCCGTAATTTCGACATCGACGATCGTACCGATCAAATGTTCCGGCCCATCAACCTGGACGGTCTGCAAATAAGGAGTCTTGCCGGCGATCTGGCCGGGATGACGGCCCTTTTTCTCAAACAGGACCGGCATGATCTTGCCGACTGCAGATTTATTATAAGCGTGACGCTGACCATCTGCGAGCTTCTGCAAGCGCGCCAGTCGTTCGGCCTTCACGGCCTCGGGAACCTGATTGTCCATTTCAGCGCCCGGCGTTCCGGGGCGGATGGAATATTTGAAAAAATAGCAGCTTGCGAAACCGACTCTCGAGATGAGATCGAGCGTCGCCTGAAAATCCCCTTCCGTCTCGCCAGGAAAACCGACGATGAAATCGGACGAGAGCGCGATATCGGGCCGCACCGCGCGGATGCGCGCCACGACATCGAAATAATCGCTTGCGCGATGTTTCCGGTTCATCGCCTGCAAAATCCGGTCGGAGCCCGACTGCACCGGCAGGTGCAAAAACGGCATCAGCGCAGCTTCGCTGGCATGGGCTGCGATCAACTCATCGGTCATGTCGTTGGGGTGGCTGGTCATGTAGCGCAGGCGCAAGAGACCGGGAATGCGCGACAGCTTGATGACAAGGCCCGGGAGCGAACAGGGGTCGCCTGCTTCGTCAGACCCGTGAAACGCATTGACGTTCTGACCGAGCAACGTGATCTCGCGCACACCTGCGGCGACAAGATGTTGCGCTTCCTCGATGATCCTGGCGACGGGCCGCGATGTTTCTGCGCCCCGCGTGTAGGGGACGACGCAGAAGGTGCAGAATTTATCGCAGCCTTCCTGAATGGTCACGAAAGCGGCGACGCCGCGGCTCGCAACCTTTGCGCGCGCCGGCGCGACAAGATGATCGAATTTGTCCTCAATCGGAAATTCGGTCTCGATCACAGCGCCGGCTTTCTCGGCACGCCGCAGCATTTCCGGCAGGCGATGGTAATTTTGTGGCCCGATGACAAGATCAACCGCTTTTTGCCGCCGGATGATTTCCGCGCCCTCGGCCTGCGCCACGCAACCGGCAACAGCAATCTTCATGTCGAGGCCAAGCGCGGCGCGCTCTTCCTTCAGGACGCGGACCTTGCCAAGCTCGGAAAAGACCTTCTCGGCCGCGCGCTCGCGAATATGGCAGGTATTGAGAATGACCAGATCGGCGTCGGCCATATCTGTCGTTTCGTCGTAGCCCTCGGGCGCAAGGACATCGGCCATACGGGTGGCGTCATAGGCGTTCATTTGACAGCCGTAAGACTTGACGAACAATTTGCGTCGTCCGGTCTTTATCTCGGCCCGATCCACCGCCGCAGCGTCGGGCGCGGACCGATCGGATGTAAATGTGTTCAAGCGGGTCCACCTCGACTCGGGATCATGCTTCGACCACTCCCGCAGGATAGGCGAAGTTACGCCAGCTTCTAGTGCCATCCGGCGGTTTTGAGAACAAAAGTCTTCAGACGAGCTCTGCGCGAAACACCAGTGCTGTAGCCCGTGACCCGTCCTTCATCGCATAATAGCCCGGCCGTTGCCCGACCTGTGCGAAGCCGAAGGACCGGTAAAGCTTGACCGCCGACGCGTTGGCTTCGGCGACCTCAAGAAATACATGCTGGGCACCCGCAGCTGCGAGCCTTGCCAGATGCGCGGCCAGAAGTGCGCGGCCGATCCCTTTGCCCTGGAAACGCCGGTCGACCGCAATGGTCAGGATTTCAGCCTCCGGGCACAAAACGCGCGAAATGGCAAAACCGAACACTTTCTTACCCCGCCCATCAACGGCAGCGTCGGCGACGACCTCTTTCTGGCGCAGAAGATCCTCGATCTCGCCCGCTCCCCAAGGTCTTGCGAAAAAGGCGCTGTGAATCTCCGCGCAAGCGCCAGCCTGACGTTGCGTTAACCTGCGGATCGCAGGGTCGACTGGCCGCGGGGAGAAAGGCCAGAGCACGGCTCAGCTCGTGCGGGCCACGACGCCATTTGCCTGCGGCTTGGCATCGGGCTCTTTGAGATAATAGGGGCGCGCCACAGCCTGGGTCGGGTCTGCCAGCGCGCCGATCCGCGCGACATAGGCGATGTCGGGGGCAACCGTATCACCCACCACCTCGGCCTCGGCGCCCAGCGACCAGGCTTCGATTGCCATCATGGCAGCGCCAGACCCTGTCAGCTTCAGCGGGCCGGCGCCAAGTGAACGAACGGCATTGCGCACCAGCGATATCCGCGCCGGAACTATGACCTGTCCTTGCGCCGTAAAGCCCTGGACATAAACCTGTCCATGCCGAGCATCGACCGCAGCCGCAACAACAGCGCCCCCGCTGCGGCCAATGAAGGGCGCGGCGAAGGCGGCAAGGGACGAGACGCCCACAACGGGAATTTTGCAGGCAAGGCCAATGGCCCGCGCCGCCGCAATACCGATGCGAATGCCGGTAAAAGATCCTGGACCGACCACCACCGCAACGCGATCAAGCTCGGATAGATCGATGCCGCTGGCAGCCGCCACCCGATCGATAAGTGGCAACAAGGCCTCGGCATGGCCACGCGCCATGGCCACAGTCTCCTTCGCGAGCGGCATATCGCCGGGTGCTCCCGAAAGCATGCAGGCGGAGACCGCCCCATGCGCCGTGTCGATCGCGAGAATGTTCATGCGCGTGCCGCAGCCCTCGGTTCAGATCTGTTCCACCGACTGGACGTCTGGCAGGAAGTGCTTGAGGAGATTCTGGATCCCATTCTTAAGCGTTGCCGTCGAGGACGGACAGCCCGAACAGGCACCCTTCATGGCGAGATAGACAATCCCATCCCGGAAGCCACGGAAATTGATGTCGCCGCCATCGCCAGCCACGGCCGGGCGAATACGGGTTTCCAGCAATTCCTTGATGGTCGCGACAGTCTCGGCATCTTCGGGTGCGAAGAATTCATCCTCGCCAACGGAGCCCTGCGTCTGGCTGCCCTCATCGAAAAGGGGCATGCCGGAGACGAAATGCTCCATGATGGCGCCAAGAATCGCGGGCTTGAGATGCTGCCATTCCTCGGCGTCGGTTTTGCTGACGGAGACGAAATCTCCACCAAAAAAGACGGCGGAGACGCCCGGAACAGCAAAAAGCGCCTTGGCGAGGGGCGATTTAGCCGCACTGGCTGCATCTGGCATGTCGAGCGTGCCGGTCTCCAGAACAGGACGGCCGGGCAGGAATTTCAGGGTCGCGGGATTGGGCGTGGCTTCGGTCTGGATGAACATGTCTATCTCCAAGGCGCCCGGTTCAAGGCCGGCGTCGGATGGCGCTTCCCAGATAAGGGCTTGGCGCAACGAAGATCAATGGCGCCTTTCGACGCCGCCCCGGTCAGCGGACGAAACCAACGATGTCGCGAACCGCCATCATGGTTTTGGCAGCCCGTTCGCGCGCCCTGTTGGCGCCATCGCGCAGAACCCCATCGATATAGGCATGATCGGCCTGCAGGCGACGCATTTCCCCGCCGATCGGGGCAAGCTTGGCGACTGTGAGGTCGACCAGCGCCGCCTTGAAGGTCGAGAAATTGCCGCCGCCGAATTCCTGCAGGATGTCGAGTTTCGTCCTGTCGGTCAGCGCGGCATAGATGCCAACGAGATTGTCAGCCTCGGCACGGCCCGCCAGACCCTCAAGCCCGGAGGGCAGGGCATCGGGATCGGTCTTTGCCTTGCGGATCTTCTGCGCGATTGTATCTGCATCATCCGACAGATTGATGCGTGAATTGTCGGAAGGATCGGACTTCGACATCTTCTTGGTGCCGTCGCGCAAGCTCATGACGCGCGTCGCAGGGCCCTGGATAAGAGGCTCGGGCAGGGGAAAAAAGCCCTTGCCATCGGCATATTCGGGATTTTCTCCCAGGAAATCATTGTTGAACTTCTGCGCAATATCGCGCGCCAGTTCGAGATGCTGCTTCTGGTCTTCGCCAACCGGCACATGGGTCGCGCGATAGACGAGAATGTCGGCAGCCATCAAGGTCGGATAGGCATACAGACCCACGGATGCGTTCTCGCGATCCTTGCCAGCCTTTTCCTTGAACTGCGTCATGCGATTGAGCCAGCCTATGCGGGCAACGCAATTGAAGATCCACGCCAGTTCGGCATGTTCGGCAACCTGGCTCTGGTTGAAGACGATGTGTCGTTGCGGATCGATGCCTGCGGCGATGAAAGCGGCCGTGACCTCGCGGATATTTGCCGTCAGCTCGGCCGGCTTTTGCGCAACCGTGATGGCATGCAGATCGACGACGCAATAGATGCAATCATGCGTATCCTGCAAGGCGACGAATTTCGTCACCGCACCGAGATAATTGCCCAGATGCAGATTGCCCGTCGGCTGAACACCGGAAAACACGAGCTGAGGGAAGGATTGCATGTGCGACGCGGCTCCGATCAGGCGAGGGGAGCCTTATCGCAAATGGCCGGACCCTCTGGCAAGTGATCCGCGGTCTCCAGACCAAAAAGGCCTCAGCGTCAGAGTATAAAGCGGCTCAGATCGGCATTCCGGGCGAGATCGGCGATCTGACGCTCGACAAAGGGCCCGTCGATGGCAACTTTCTCGCCCGCCCGATCGGATGCTGTGAAACTGACCTCTTCAAGCAGCTTTTCCATGATCGTCTGCAGGCGACGCGCACCAATATTCTCGATCGTCGCATTGACCTGCACAGCAATCCGGGCGAGCGCGTCGATGGCGTCACTGGAAAATGTCAGCCCCACCCCTTCGGTCTCCAGCAGGGCGGTGTATTGCTTGATGAGGCTGGCTTCCGTTTCGGTCAGGATGCGGCGGAAATCCTCTTCCAACAGCGAGCGGAGCTCGACGCGGATAGGCAGACGACCCTGCAGTTCAGGCAGAAGATCTGAGGGTTTGGACACGTGAAATGCGCCAGATGCGATGAAGAGAATATGATCCGTCTTCACCGTCCCATGTTTGGTTGAGACATTGGCGCCCTCGATCAGGGGCAGGAGATCACGCTGCACGCCCTCGCGTGACACATCCGCGCCGCCACGATTTTCTCGCGCACAGATCTTGTCGATTTCATCGAGAAAGACGATGCCGTTGTTTTCGACCTCGCGCAGGGCCTCCTGCACGATCTGATCCTGATCAAGCAGCTTCTCGCTTTCCTCGCCAATCAACGGCTCGTAGGCCTCTTTCACGCTGGTGCGCAACACGCGCGTCCGCCCCCCAAGCGCCTTGCCGAAAATGTCGCCAAGGGAAATGGCGCCCATGGCCGCGCCGGGCATATTGGGCATTTCGAACATGGGCATGGCAGATACCGCCTGCGACAGCTCGATCTCGATCTCCTTGTCGTCAAGCTCACCGGCAAGCAACTTGCGACGGAACGACTCGCGGGTCGCGCTCGATGAGCCCTTACCTACAAGGGCATCAAGCACGCGCTCTTCAGCAGCCGCTTGCGCCTTGGCGATCACGGCCTTGCGCTTGGTCTCCTTGACGAGCGAGATACCGACTTCCACGAGGTCACGAATGATCTGGTCGACATCACGACCGACATAGCCGACTTCGGTGAATTTCGTCGCCTCGACCTTGATGAACGGCGCGCCCGCAAGCTTGGCCAGACGCCGGGCGATTTCCGTCTTGCCGCAGCCGGTGGGGCCAATCATGAGGATGTTTTTTGGCAGGACTTCCTCGCGCATCGCACCCGTCAATTGCAGACGCCGCCAGCGATTGCGCAGCGCAATGGCGACCGCGCGCTTGGCCTCATCCTGTCCGACAATAAAGCGATCGAGTTCGGATACGATTTCGCGCGGGGAAAAATCCGTCATCCCAGGTCCTCTCGTTCTTAACGGGTCTCGATTGTCTCGATAACGAGGTTCGCATTGGTGTAGACGCAAATCTCGGACGCAATTTGCATGGCGGAGCGCACGATGGTTTCGGCATCCTGATCGGTTGGCAGGAGGGCGCGGGCGGCCGCGAGCGCATAATTTCCTCCCGATCCAATCGCCATGACCGCGCCATGTTCGGTCTGCTCGGGCTCAAGCACGTCCCCCGTGCCTGTCAGGACGAGACCAACCCTTGCGTCGGCCACCAGCATCATCGCCTCAAGCCGCCGCAGATATCGATCGGTGCGCCAATCCTTTGCCAATTCCACGCAGGCGCGCAGCAATTGTCCGGGATATTGGTCGAGCTTGGCCTCAAGCCGTTCAAAAAGCGCAAAGGCGTCCGCTGTCGCCCCGGCAAAGCCGGCGATCACATCGCCTTTACCAATGCGGCGTACCTTGCGAGCATTGCCTTTGATCACGGTCTGGCCCAGGCTCACTTGCCCGTCGCCGCCGATCACGGTTCGCCCGCCCTTCTGAACCATCAGAATGGTCGTCGCATGCCAGCTCGGAGGTGAGGTTGATGTCGGTTCAGGCATAAATCAGCACTCCGGACAGCACGGAATCTGGATTTATGAGTGGGTACAGCCTCTGACAAGGGCTGCTTGGCTGGGTCCATCGGGGCCCAGAGGACGAAACAGACTGGCTGCGAGGTAGCCAGGCGGCATCCGGCTTGCTAGAAGCCGCTCCGGACATTCAGGAACAAGATCATGCGCTCCGCCACCCTTTCGCGCCAAACGCGCGAAACCAACATCAAGGCGACGGTCACGCTCGATGGAACGGGCAAGGCTGTCATTGACACCGGCATCGGGTTTTTCGACCACATGCTCGACCAGATCGCGCGTCACAGCCTTATCGACATCGAAATTTGCGCCAAGGGCGATCTGCATATCGACCAGCACCACACGGTTGAGGACACAGGCATCGTGCTGGGTCAGGCTTTCCGGCAGGCGCTGGGGGACATGCGTGGCATCACCCGTTATGCCGATGTGCTCCTGCCGATGGACGAAACCCTGACGCGCGTGGCCATGGACATCTCGGGCCGTCCGTTTCTTGTTTTCCGCACAAATTTTCACCACAGCAAGGTCGGCGTCTTCGACACCGACCTGGTGCGCGAGTTCTTCCAAGCCTTTGCGATGAATGCGGGTATCACCCTGCATGTGGAAACCTTATATGGGATCAACGATCACCATATTGCTGAATCCTGCTTCAAGGGGCTCGCACGGGCGCTCGGCGCGGCCATTGCGATCGACCCCAGGCAGAAAGACCGGATACCGTCGACAAAGGGCAGCCTCACCGGCTGAGCAAATGCCACATGGGCGTCTATACGGTTCATATGAAGGGATCTCCCGACGACCTGTCCGCCATTGAGCGGACCGCGTTCGTGCGCGAGGGATTTGCCTGGACAGCCCTGCTGTTTGGACCCTTTTGGCTGATCGGGCGCCAACTTTGGCTGGCGCTGCTTGTCTGGTGCCTCGCGCAGGGGGCAATCATCGCGCTGGACGCCTATGTCCTGCCCAGCCACGAGGCCTTGAACCTGCTCGAAATCCTGCTGGCTCTCGCCTTGGGCTTCGAGGGCGGCTCCATCCGCCGTGCGGCCCTTGCTTCGCGTGGCTACCATTTTATCGACGTCGTGTCCGGGCGTCGCCTGGCAGACGCCGAGCGCAGCTTGTTTGGACGCGCATTGGCCATGCGCACGCCAGACCAAGCGCCCATTGCCATGGGGCAGCATATGCCCGGCATGATCGGCCTCTTTCCGTCAGCGGGAGGCTGAGACCATGAGCGTTGCCATCGTCGATTACGGCTCGGGAAACCTTCATTCCGCGCAAAAAGCCTTTGAACGCGCCGCCGCTGATGCCGGCATGCGCGTGAGTGTGACCTCGGACCCCGAGGTCGTGCGTCGTGCCGAGCGTATTGTGCTGCCGGGCGTGGGCGCTTTTGCGGACTGCCGGCGCGGCCTCGACAATGTGCCGGGCATGGTGGAAGCACTGGAAGAGAGCGTCATCCGCCGCAGTCGGCCTTTTCTCGGCATTTGCGTCGGCATGCAATTGCTGGCCTCGCGCGGCCTCGAACATGGGATTGCAGCGGGCCTCGACTGGATCCCGGGAGAAGTCGTCCCGATCGAACCGACATTGCCCGACCTCAAGGTTCCGCACATGGGCTGGAACACGCTCACGCCCAATCAGGACCATGCGCTGTTTGCCGGCATTCCGACCGGCGATAACGGGTTGCATGCCTATTTCGTGCATTCCTATCAGCTGCGTGCATCCGACCCTGGCCTTGTTATTGCAACCACCGAATATGGCGGTCCGCTCACAGCAATGGTCGGACGCGACAATATCGCCGGAACGCAATTCCATCCCGAAAAGAGCCAGAAACTCGGCCTTGCTCTGATCGGCAACTTTCTCAGGTGGTCACCTTGATCCTTTATCCGGCAATCGACCTCAAGCAGGGTGAATGCGTCCGCCTGATCCATGGCGACATGGAACAGGCCACGGTGTTCAACACCAATCCGGCCGATCAAGCGCAAGCCTTTGAGGCGCAGGGTTTTGAATATCTGCACGTAGTCGATCTCGATGGCGCATTCGCGGGCGAACCGCGCAATGCCACCGCTGTCGAGGCCATTCTGAAATCGGTGAAAATGCCGGTCCAGCTTGGCGGCGGCATTCGCGACATGCGCACCATCGAAGCCTGGCTCGCCAAGGGCGTCAGCCGCGTGATCATCGGCACCGCAGCCGTGCGCGACCCTGATCTGGTGCGCGAGGCCGCGCGCCTCCATCCGGGCCGGATCGCAGTCGGCATCGATGCACGCGATGGGCTTGTCGCCGTCGATGGCTGGGCCAAGGTCGCGCAGGTCACGGCCTCGGAACTCGGCCGGCGTTTTGAAGACGCCGGCGTTGCGGCCATCATCTACACCGACATTTCGCGCGACGGCGTGCTGAAGGGCCTCAACGTCGAGGCAACCCTCGCGCTTGCCGATGCGATAGCGATTCCGGTGATCGCGTCGGGTGGCCTTGCCTCGCTCGCCGATGTCGAGCGGCTGCTGCAGCCAGATTGCAGGCGCCTTGCAGGCGCCATCACTGGCCGCGCACTTTATGACGGGCGTCTGGATCCCTCCGCAGCGCTGGCGCTGATCCGGGCGGCGCGGGAGGCCTCGATTGCTTAAGTGCCGTGTCATTCCCTGTCTGGACGTCAAGGACGGGCGTGTCGTCAAAGGCGTGAATTTCGTCGATCTGAAGGACGCCGGAGACCCTGTCGAAAGCGCTATTGCCTATGATGCGGCCGGCGCCGACGAGCTCTGCTTTCTCGACATCACGGCGAGCCACGAAAATCGCGGCACGATCCTCGACGTCGTCCAGCGCACGGCCGAAGCCTGTTTCATGCCGCTGACGGTGGGTGGCGGCGTGCGCAGCACGGATGACATCCGCAAACTTCTCCTGGCGGGCGCGGACAAGGTGTCGATCATGACTGCCGCCGTGCACAATCGTGATTTCGTGCGCGAAGCGGCAGAAAAATTCGGCAGCCAATGCGTCGTTGTCGCCATCGACGCCAAACAGGTTTCGCCCGGCCGATGGGAAATCTTCACCCATGGCGGCCGCAAGCCGACTGGGCTCGACGCGATCCAATATGCCCGTGAAGTTGTGGCGCTCGGCGCAGGCGAAATCCTTCTGACATCAATGGACCGCGACGGCACGCGGGTGGGCTTCGATATTTCGCTCACCCGCGCCATTGCGGATGCTGTGAAGGTCCCTCTCATAGCATCAGGTGGCGTCGGCACCCTCGATCATCTGGTCGAGGGTATTCGCGACGGACATGCAACAGCCGTGCTGGCCGCATCGATTTTCCACTTCGGGGAATTTACGATCCGGGCGGCGAAAGAACATATGCGCGACGCGGGCCTGCCCGTCCGACTGGACTGAAGAGGAGCCAGACGCTCATGGCCATGCCCACAGAAAGCCCATTCTCGCTCGATGATCTTGAGACGATCATCAAAGCCCGGCGCAGCGCCACGGCCGAAAAATCCTATACGCGCATGCTGCTCGACAAGGGCGTCGTGCATTGCGGAAAGAAATTCGGGGAAGAGGCCGTTGAATTCGCCATGGCCGCCGCGCAGGCTGACCAGGCCGCGATGACGGCCGAGGCGGCCGATGTCCTCTATCACCTATTGGTAGCCCTTCAGGCGGCCGAGATTCCGGTGCAAACTGTGCTGGATGAACTTGGACGCCGAACCCGCATGTCGGGCCATGAGGAAAAAGCGGCACGGGGCTGACCCGACGCTTTTTTCAGGCGGGGATAAAAGATGAACGAACGCACGAGCCTTCGCCTTTCACCGCCCGACGTATTGTCGCCCTATCGACATTTCACGCGTGCGGAATGGGCCTCGTTGCGCGCCGACACGCCGCTGACCCTCACAATCGAGGATCTCGAAAAACTGCAATCGATGAACGACCCAATATCGGTCGAAGAAGTGATTGCGATCTATCTGCCACTTTCGCGCCTGCTCGCGCTCTATGTCGCGGCAACACAAGGCCTGTTCAAGGCAACCCAGCGCTTCCTCGGCGCTGAAGATGGCAAGATGCCCTACATCATCGGGATTGCGGGATCGGTCGCAGTGGGCAAATCCACCACGGCGCGCGTCCTCAAGGCACTTCTGTCACGCTGGCAGAACACGCCCAAGGTTGAACTCATCACCACAGATGGTTTCCTGCACCCCAATTCTGTGCTGGAGCGCGAAGGGCTGATGGACAAGAAGGGCTTTCCGGAAAGCTATGACGGCACCGCGCTGTTGCGCTTTCTCTCCGACATCAAGGCGGGGAAGCGCAATGTTCCGGCACCTGTCTATTCGCATCTCATCTATGACGTGATGCCGGGCAAGGAAATTGTCATCGACCGCCCCGACATTCTGATTGTCGAGGGCCTCAACGTCCTGCTGCCCAACAAACCCGGCAAGGACATTCCCTTCGTCTCCGACTTCTTCGACTTCTCCGTCTATCTGCACGCGGACGATGAAGATCTCGAGCGCTGGTATGTCTCGCGCTTCATGCGTCTGCGCGAGACGGCCTTTCGCGATCCGCGGTCCTATTTCCGCAAATATGCCGACCTCGACGATGCGCAGGCCGAAAAGACGGCACGCAAAATCTGGCAGCGGATCAACCTGCGCAACCTGCACGAAAATATTCTGCCGACGCGCGCCCGGGCAAGCCTCGTGCTCACCAAGGGCGCGAATCACAGCATCGAGCAGGTCGCGCTCCGCAAGCTCTGAAAATCAGATCGGAAGCGCGAGACCGTTCTCTGTTGCTAGATCGCAGAGGCTGACGGTCGGGCGCGCGCCATAATGCTGAATGACTTCGGCAGCAGCCAGTCCGCCAAGACGCCCGGCATCACGCAGATCGCAGCCACGCACGAGCCCGGCAAGAAAGCCTGCCGCAAAAAGATCGCCCGCGCCCGTCGTGTCGACAAGACGCTCGATCGGAGATGCCGGAACG
The DNA here is from genome assembly GCA_947370975.1 of Beijerinckiaceae bacterium. Taxonomy (GTDB): domain Bacteria; phylum Pseudomonadota; class Alphaproteobacteria; order Rhizobiales; family Beijerinckiaceae; genus Terripilifer. The sequence continues at coordinate 127,295 of CANBNG010000006.1, read as the reverse complement.
GCCAGCGTTTCGCCACGCGTGACGATCAAACATCCCTCTTCCGAACGCGTCACCGCACCCAGCACATTTTCGTCGCGGAAAGCTGCAAGCGCCGTGTCGAAATCCGAGGTCTGGTAGAGTGACTTCAGCTCATGCTGATTGGCGAAAACGATATCGACCGTCTTGTTGCGCATAAGCTCGAGAAACTCATCGCGATAGCGGTCAACACAAAAGGAATCCGACAATGTGAGCGCGACGCGGTTGCCAACAGCATGGGCAATTTCCGCCGCCTTGACGAAAGCTTCCTTGGCCGCGGGCGGATCCCACAGATAGCCTTCGAGATAAAGGATGGACGACGCGCGGACGAGATTTTCATCGACATCGTCAAGGCTCAGATTCTGACATGCGCCGAGGAACGTGTTCATCGTGCGCTCGCCATCCGGCGTCACGAGGACGAGACAGCGCGCCGTCGAGGGGCCATCGGCGGCAAACGACGTGTCGAAATGGACGCCGCTCTTGCGGATATCATGCGCGAAGGAATGGCCCGCGTCGTCATTCTTCACCTTGCCGATAAAGGCGGAGCGAATGCCAAAAGACGACAGGCCGACAATCGTATTTGCCGCCGAGCCGCCCGAAATGATGGTTGCCGCGCCCATGGCTTCATAGAGCCGGGCCGAGGCTGATTCATCGACGAGCATCATCGCGCCCTTGTTGAGGCCGTGATGGAGAAGGAAGTCTTCCTCGGTGCGGGCAATCACATCAACGATTGCGTTGCCGAGGCCCAGAACCTCGAATTTTTCGTCAGACATGTTCCACTCCGATCAGGCTTCAGGTCCGCGCCGGTGTCGCACCAGCGCCCCGAGGCGTCAAGGCCGCGGACGGCGCTCTGCCGTCCGCAGGCGTTCATTCAAAAGGTCGAGAAGCGCGCGAATATCGGCCTCGTTCAATGTGCCGACCTGGCGAGCAAATTTATTGGCAAGCTCTGTCGCCTTTGGCCCGAGGCCGGACGTGTCGACAACAACACGCGGATGTGAAATCTGGGCGAGCCGCTCGATTTCCTCCGCCTCGTCCCAGATCACGTTGAAGTAGGTGATGACACGTTGCACCAGGTACCAGGTCGGCGCGCCGCGCCGGCCATGTTCGAGCGCAGACAGATAGGCGGGCGACACGCCAAGCGCTGTGGCCATGTCCTTGAGCGTCACGCCGCGCTCGGCGCGCATCGTGCGTAATTTCTGACCAAAGGGTGTCATGAGGGCGTGGCTCCCGCGCGACGCGCGCTGCGCAAACGCACATAAAGCGCGCCACCGCCCCCATGCGTGGGGGAGGCTTCCTCAAATCCAAGCACGATCTGGCGCAGATCTGGCGCGGACAGCCAATGAGGAACAGAGCGCCGCAGAACACCCGTTTCGACAAAGTGTCCCTGATCGCGTTCGACCTTGCCCTTACCCTTGCCGGTGACAACAAGAACGATGAGGGCCTGATTTTGACGTGCACGCGCCAGAAAATGGCGCAAGGCCGCATGCGCTTCATCCTGCCGCATACCGTGCAGATCGATCCTCATGTCGACATCGATATGCCCGCGCGAAAGGCGCTGGCGCAGACGCCGTTCGATGGGAGCTAACGGCAAGGCGCTCAGCTTTGGTGGCTCCATGCGCGCTGGCGGTTCCTGAGGCGCTTCTTTCGGACGCTTTTTCTTGACCGGCGACGGCTCGGGAACCGTCTCTGCGAGCGCGCCTGCCGTCGAGAGCGCGGGCAAGCGCGCGCCGCTCTTGGGCGTGATGGTGCGCGCCACCTCGACCCAGAGCGTCACTTCCTCATCCGAGAGCCGCCTGTGGCGGGGGCGCACCGGCTTGCGCGGCTCGCTCATGGCGCTTCACCAACAGGAAGAAGTACATACATGCGGGCATGGTGACGGATGTCGCCCGCGCGCTGGCCGGCTGTGGCGCCAGTTCCGAAATAAAGATCGGCGCGCGCGGGGCCGACAATGGCCGAACCCGTATCTTGCCCGATCATCAAACGGGCGAAAGGTTGCGTGCCCGTCGTCTGCCACGGCAGGTCGGCATCGATCCAGAAGGGGAGGCCATAGGCCCAGATGCTGCGGTCGATGGCGAGGGAGCGGAATGGCGTCAACGGCAGGCCAGCTGCCGCAATCGGGCCTGGGCTTTCATCGTCGGCAGGCGTCGCGGAAAAGAAAATGAAGGACGGGTTGCGATGAAGCAGGCCACGCCCGTCCTGGCCAAGTGCCTGCCCATGCGCCCGCACCCAGCCCTTCAGCATGTCGAGCGACATGTGCTGCAGGCTGATTTCGCCCTCGCCAATCAAGATCTTGCCAATCGAGACATAGGGGCGGCCATTTCGGCCGGCATAGGTCAGATCAAGCACCTTGCCGTCGGGCAGGCGCAACCGCGCCGAACCCTGCACGTGGATCATGAAAGCTTCGATGCCATCAGCCACATAGGCCAGGGGACGCGCCTGCGCGCCAAGAGCGCCGGCATCGATCTCCGCCCGTGTCGGGTAGGATTCCAGCTTGCCGTGCGTACCGATGCGCCCAGCAAGCAAGTCTGTGCCTTCCGGCGGCACTTGGCCCGGATGCAAAGTGATCAGATCGTCGGGCCGCGCCAGCAAGGGCTCGGTGAATTCCGCCGTAGGTGTGAGGGAGGCCTGCACCTCGGGCCGATAATAGGCGGTCAGGAATGCCGGATCGTTTCCGGGCGAAATGAGATGGGGCGCAAAATTGGTCTCAAAGAAAGCCCGAATCTGACCGGAGTTCGCCTCGGCTCCCAAGGCGATCGCGCGGGCGCATAAATCCCGATGCTTGGGGCTCGCGGGCGTGCCTTTTCGCAATTCCGCACGATTGTCCATGATCGCGCGGCAGGAGGGCAAAAAGGCCGCCCAGCTCGCTTTATGATCGTCGGTGGCAAACCCGTGCAGGTCAGCAAAGCTGACCGGCACGAGATGCGCGCGTGTTGCTGAATCAGCTGCCTGCATTGACGTTACGCAAATTGGCTGCGCATCGGCGGCGCCTGCATGTCAGGCCCCTGCTTCTGTGGCAACGAGCTTCCAGTTGGGATCGCGCGCATTTGTTTCACGCGCAAAGGTCCAGACATCGACCATGTCGACGACTTTATCAGCGCTGCCGTCAACGATCACGCCTGCGCGGTCGCGCGTCGCCGTGATGAGCTTGGACTGAAAGCGCATCGAAATCTGGGCTGTCGTTCCCCGCAATTGCGCATCTTCAATGATGGTGCGCCCCATCGAGACGAACGTCGTGTCGACCGTCTCGGCGCGGCTTTCACGCTCCGTGATCGCGCTCGAGAAACTGTCAAAGACATCCTTGGACAGAAGATCGCGCAAAGCTGCGCGATTGCCTGCGGCAAAGGACATGATGATCATTTCATAGGCCGTCTTTGCGCCTTCAATGAAGCTCTGCGGATCAAATTGGCTGTCGGCAGAGGCAACTGCCTCGAGGCCAGGGATGACGCGCTCATCCACGCCCGGAAGTCGAGCCCAGGCTGCGCGGCGATCATCGGCGACGCTTTCAAGCAGCGGCTCTCGGGTGCTGGTGGGGAATGGAATGACAGCGCCATTGCCTTCGTCTGCGGCGGGCTCTGCCGTCTTGCGACGGAACATATCCAGCGGCGGCTGTTCAGTTCCGGTCCGGGTTCCAAGAACGGATCTCAGCTTCCAGATCACGAAAATGGCGAGAAGCGCGAAAACGATTGTTGTTGCATCCATGGAATTGTTCATCCGTGCCCGGCTGTGACTCTTGACCCGTTGCCCGGGGCCCTAGTCGGTATCATATAATAGATAGATGAGAGATTGCATTTTGCCATCTCTGCCGCAGTCCAAGCTGACAGGGTCGTGATCGTGAACATGGGCAGGATCGTCAAGCTCGCTGCTCTCCTCTGGCTTGCCGGGGAGATAGCGCTGCTCGTACTCGCCGTCAGCATGCTCGGCTGGCCTGCGACTTTGGCGCTCGGACTTGCCACCACCATCCTCGGGTTCCTGCTGATCGCACGCGCCGGCCGCGAAACGATGACAGCGCTGCGCCAGAGCTTTGCGGATGGCCATACAGGTGGCGCGGCCATCACACTTGACGGCCCGCTTCATGCGATTGCGGCCATCCTGTTGATCTTGCCGGGATTTCTTTCAGACCTGATCGGTTTGGCGCTTATGGCGCGCCCATTGCGGGCGGTGCTCGTTCAAAGCTATAGGCCTGCGCGACGGGCGAGAACGGATACGATCGATCTGTCCCCGGAGGATTGGCAGGCATCCCGCGCCGACGCGCAGGGCACATTGCCACCTGACTGGCGACGCCCCACCTGAGCGGTTCCGTATCGCGGACCACACCCAAGGCGCTTGTGAACCTCCAGCGGCCATGATACCCGGCGGGCTTACGGGCAAATTTTTCTGAGCAGGAGACAGGACGATGACTGACGCAAACAGCAACGGCGCCGCCAACGAGGCGATCCCGCAGCTCAACGTCCTCGCGCAATATACGAAGGATCTTTCCTTCGAGAACCCGAACGCGCCGCGTTCGCTCGGGCCCCAGGAGGGCAGCCCCAATATTTCCATTCAGGTGAATGTCAATCTGCGCCAGCTGGGCGACACCGATTACGAGGTCGAACTCGTTCTCGAAGGCTCTGCCGTTGAAAGCGCCACCACGCTGTTCAAGTTCGAGTGCACCTACGGCGGCGTGTTCCGCCTGCAAAACATTCCGGAGACGGAGCTGCACCCGATCCTGATGATCGAATGCCCGCGCCTGATGTTCCCCTTCGCACGCCAGATCGTGGCCGACGCAGTGCGTGGCGGCGGTTTCCCGCCCTTGCTGATCGATCCGATCGATTTCCATGCGCTCTATCGCCAGCGCGTCATGGAAGCCCAGTCGACATTGGCGTCCTGATCCCGGGCGTCCTGATCACACTTATTGCTGTGGCAGATATTTCTGCCATATGGCTTTTTCGCCCATCGCGCTCACAAAAGCGCGGTGGGCGTTTTCTTCCGGCACATCAATCAAGGGAGCCAGGGGTTCTGGTCTGGTCGTTACCGTGATGATTTGAACGGTCTCGACAATCTTGATCTCGCTCGCCAGAACCAGCGCGGACTGGCGTCCGCCCAGGAGTTCTACATAAACCTCCGCCAGCAATTCAGCGTCGAGAAGCGCGCCATGCATCGTGCGGCGTGAATTGTCGATGCGATAGCGCGTGCACAGCGCGTCGAGCGAATTCTGCGCGCCGGGATGTTTGCGCCGCGCGAGAGACAGCGTATCGACGACACGAGTCATCGGCAGTGGCGGACGATTGAATCGCTGCAATTCGGCGTTGATGAAACGCATGTCGAATTCGGCATTGTGAATGACCAGCGGCGCATCGCCGATAAAGGTCAGGAAATCATCCATAATGTCCTGAAACAACGGCTTGCCGGTCAGGAATTCGATCGAAAGACCGTGAACGCGAAAAGCCCCCTCGGGCATGTCGCGTTGCGGATCGATATAGACGTGAAAATTCTCGCCCGTCGGCACGGTATTGATCGTCTCGACACAGGCTATTTCCACAAGCCGGTCACCTGTCGAGGGATCGAGCCCTGTGGTTTCCGTATCGAGAATGATCTCCCGCATCGTCAAGCCGATCCCTGATTATTGGCCTTTGATGGCCTGCCGCCCGCCGACGCCAGAGCGCGCAGTAAAGTCGCAATCTGACGCTGCGCCGGTTCAAATCCGCGCCCGGTGTCAATCACAGCATGGGCCCGACGCCGTTTTTCAGCATCCGGCATTTGCTTGCTCATGATTGCAGCAAATTTCTCGTCCGTCATGCCTGCACGCGCGAGCACGCGCGACTTTTGCACCATTGCTGGAGCCGAAACAACGAGGATGACATCAACCTCGCTATCCATACCCGTTTCAAGAAGGAGCGGGACATCGCACACGACTATCCGGGCGCCCCTTTGCGCGCACGCGCGCAGGAAAGCGCGCCGATGGGCGGCGACCAGTGGATGGACGATGCCTTCGAGTTGGCGCAGCGCCGTTTGATCCTTGAGGACGATTTCGGCCAGTCGCGGGCGGTCCACACCGTCGGGACCGACCACGCCGGGAAAAAGCGTCGCCAGAGGCGCGCAAGCCTCGCCCTTGTAAAGAGCATGGACGGCGCCATCGGAATCGTGAACCGGGACGCCACATGCGCGAAACATGTCAGCCGTAGTCGATTTTCCCATTCCGATTGATCCGGTCAATCCGATTATCAGCATGAGACTCAAGCCTCGACCAATCCGGCCTGCCGGAAGAACGCCAGAAGCGGCAAGAGTGGCAGGCCAAGGATGGTTGAATGATCTCCCTCGATCCGCTCGAACAGATGCGCACCAAGCCCCTCGACCTGATAGGCGCCGACACTGCGCGTCACCGCGTCTCCGGCAGCCGCGAGATAGGCTGTTAGGAAATCTGCGCCCAGTGGCCGCATGTTCATGGCAGCCGATTCGACATGGGCATAACGACACTGCCCATCAAAAAATGCGACGACTCCAGAATGGAGATGATGCGTCTTGCCTGAAAGCCTCTGCAAGTGCGCGGCGGCCTGCGTGACAGATCCGGGCTTGTGAAATTGCTCATCACCCAGCGCAAGCGTCTGATCGGCGCCAATGACCCAATGACCGGGAAATCGCCTTGCAACATCCTCCGCCTTGGCTTGCGCCAGCGCCAGCGCAATGCGCGCGGGCGAAGCATGTTCGGCCTGGAGAGAGGCTTCGAGAATACGCTCGTCAATATCCGCGCCAACCGCCTCGACCGGAATTGAAATTCCGCTCAACAATTGCAGCCGCGTGACACTCGTAGATGCGAGCACCAGCGGCTTGTCATGCTTCCAGAGCGCGTGCGGCACGTCCTAACCCTCTGCGATGAATTTGAGACGGTGTTCTTTGTAAAGATCGAGAATGGCCGCCGCTGTTTCCTCGATCGAACGGCGCGTCACATCAATCATCGACCAGCCGCGTTCTGCAAAAAGCCGCTTGGATTGAGCTATTTCTGCAGCAACCGCCATGCGATCGACATAGGGACTTTCCTGATCGGCATTAAGAGCAAGCAATCGGTTCTGGCGGATTTGCACGATGCGCTCGGGTGAAGCAATCAAACCTACAATCAGGGGACGGCGCAATTTTTCGACAAACGGCGGCAATGCGACACCGGGCACGAGCGGAATATTGGCGGTCTTGATGCCACGATTGGCAAGATAGATCGAGGTTGGCGTCTTTGACGTCCTGCTGACACCCAGAAGCAGAACATCGGCCTGTTCCAGATTTTCCGTCTGCTGACCATCATCATGCATCATCGTGAAATTGAGCGCATCGATACGCCGAAAATATTCGGCATTGAGCATATGCTGTGCGCCCGGACGCGAGGTCTGCGCGGTTCCGAGATAGGATTGGAACATCCCAAAAATCGGCTCGAGAACCGAAAGACAGGGACTGCCGCATTCACTGCAGGCATCTACCAGCGCAGCAGACAATTCGCGATCGACAAGCGTGAAGAGCACGACCCCGGGCGCGGATTCAATCTCTGCGATAGCCCGGTCAAGCTGCGCGCGTGTGCGGATCAACGGATAAACGTGTTCAATCGAGGACACGCCCTGGAACTGCGCGGTCACCGCACGACTGACCGCGATCAGCGTTTCACCGGTTGCGTCGGACACGAGATGGAGATGAAAGTAGTTGCGACCCAAGGTCTATTCCTGATGGTTGAGCCTCCGTCCACAGGCTGCCTGAGAAATTGGGGACAGATGCGGAAAACCAGGGGTCGGAAGCGCTGACGGTCGAGCGAGTCTCGCCTTTTCCCAAAAAACGATCAACACTAATGCCACGCGGGACAGAAAAACCATAGGTCCTGTGATGTCTGTGGTCAGTGGGGAGAGTGATACGACCCTGCACATGCCCGACCATGCCGGGCAGGCTGTAATCGTTAAGACTTCGTTAACTTGTCCACAGCCGGCCCGAGCCCTGTTGATGACGCTCAAAATGGGGACAAGCCATGAAGCTGTTGTGCATGCTTCAGCATAACGGTAATCCGGGGATCAATAAGAAAAAGAAGACCAATAAAAAAGATTCTAAGATTCTTTATGAGGACAAAAACACCCGTGTCAGAAAGCTCAGAGATGAAGCCCTTCCTCCAGACCCTTGATGGCCAGCTGACCAGCAGACCGCCACTCTGGATGATGCGTCAGGCAGGTCGATATCTGCCTGAATATCGTGAGATTCGTGCGAGTGTGCCCACCTTCCTCGATTTTTGCTATTCGCCGAAATTGGCGACGGAAGCGACACTTCAACCGATCCGCCGGTTTGGTTTCGACGCAGCCATCATGTTCAGCGATATCCTGGTAGTGCCCGATGCATTGGGGCAGAAGGTCAGTTTCGAGCAGGGCGAGGGACCAAGATTAGCAGCGATCAGCGATGCTGCCGGATTGGCAAAGCTTTCCGATCAGATAAACCTCGAAAAGCTGGGTCCAGTCTTTGAAACAATCGAACGTGTGAAGACAGCTTTGCCAGCTGATACGGCCCTAATCGGATTTTGCGGCGCGCCCTGGACCGTCGCGAGCTACATGATTGCTGGCCGCGGGACGCCCGATCAGGGGCCAGCGCGTCGCTTCGCGTATCAAAACCCTGATCTTTTCCAGATATTGATCGATCGGTTGGTTGAAGCCTCCATCGATTACCTCGAACGTCAATTTGTGGCCGGCGTTGAAGCTGTGCAAATTTTTGACTCGTGGGCTGGCGTGCTGCCGACCCTGGAATTTGAGAATTGGTGTCTCAAGCCGGTTCTGGCGATTGTGGCTGGGCTAAAGGCCCGCGTGCCTCACGCACGTATCATCGCATTTCCGAGGGGCGTAGGGAGCCATCTAAAGGCTTTCATGACCCATCCAGGAATCAATGCCCTTGGACTAGATACAGCGGCTGATCCACGCTGGGCGGCGGCGGAAATCCAAGTGCACAAGCCGGTACAGGGCAATCTCGATCCGCTGGCTTTGATTGCTGGCGGCAGAGCCCTAAATGATTCGATTGATCTGATCACGAACTCTTTCCGTGGGCGCCCCTACATCTTCAACCTCGGCCATGGAATCCTGCCTGAAACCCCGATTGCTCATGTCGAGCAACTCGTCGCTCGCGTCAGGAAGGCCTGAGATGTTCTATCTCGCGATCAAATCGCTCCATGTCATCGCCGTGATCTCATGGATGGCAGGAATGCTCTATCTGCCGCGCCTCTTTGTGTATCATGCGGGCGTCAAGCACGGTTCAGCAGAATCAAACCTGTTCGAGACGATGGAATTTCGTCTTCTGCGCTACATCATGACACCAGCGCTTATCGTGGTCTGGCTCTCGGGTCTCTATCTCGCAGCATCCGCTGGCTATTTCGTTGCACCCTGGCTGCACGCCAAAATGACCTTGGTTCTCTTGATGTCGGGGCTTCACGGCTTACTTGGGAAGCATCGTCGGGATTTTGCTGTCGGGTCCAACAGGAAGACCGCGAAATATTTTCGCGTGCTGAACGAAGGCCCGACGGTTTTGATGATCCTCGTGGTCATTCTGGTGATTGTGAAGCCGTTCTCATGAGGGCCTAAAGGCAAAGCTCACGTTTTGGGCTCGGCTTGATTGGATTCCTGTTTTGAGCTAGGGCTGTGGTCCCTCCTTCAAAGCTCGGCACTGCTTGCTGAACGGTTCATCGTTCTTGGCCCAGTGTCCCCCGGCTTTCCCTTCCTAATTTCGCCGGCGCCCTGCCGTGCACACCTCAAGGATTATCCCCATGCGGGAAATCAAGCTGCAAGACTTGAAGCGCAAGTCAGCCACAGACCTGTTGGCTTTTGCGGAAGAGCATGAAGTCGAAAACGCTTCGATCATGCGTAAACAGGAATTGATGTTTGCAATCCTGAAGCAGCTTGCAAGTCGAGAGATTGAAATCATCGGCGAGGGCGTCGTTGAAGTTCTGCAGGATGGCTTTGCGTTTCTGCGTTCCCCCGATGCCAATTACTTGGCGGGGCCTGACGATATATATGTCTCACCTTCACAGATTCGGCGGTTTGGCCTTCGCACTGGTGATACCGTCGAGGGTCTTATCCGGTCACCGAAAGAGGGCGAGCGTTATTTTGCACTTCTCAAGGTCAATACGATCAATTTTGAAGATCCGGAGAAGGTGCGCCACAAGGTGCACTTCGACAATCTGACGCCGCTTTATCCCGATGAGCGTTTGAAGCTTGAGATCGAGGATCCGACCCGCAAGGATTTTTCCTCACGCCTCATCGATATTGTGGCCCCGATTGGCAAGGGTCAGCGCGCCTTGATTGTGGCGCCGCCGCGGACCGGCAAGACAGTTCTCTTGCAGAACATTGCTCAGTCGGTCACGGCGAACCATCCTGAATGTTATCTGATCGTTCTTCTGATCGACGAGCGTCCTGAAGAAGTGACCGATATGCAGCGTTCGGTGAAGGGTGAGGTTGTGTCCTCGACCTTCGATGAGCCCGCGGTTCGTCACGTCCAGGTCGCTGAAATGGTGATCGAAAAGGCCAAACGCCTTGTCGAGCATGGTCGCGATGTTGTCATTCTGCTCGATTCGATCACGCGCCTTGGCCGTGCCTACAACACGGTGGTGCCGTCTTCGGGCAAGGTGCTGACAGGTGGTGTGGATGCCAATGCCTTGCAACGACCCAAGCGCTTCTTCGGCGCTGCACGTAACATCGAAGAGGGTGGCTCGCTGACGATTATTGCGACCGCGCTGATCGACACGGGTTCGCGCATGGACGAAGTGATCTTTGAAGAGTTCAAGGGCACCGGCAACTCGGAAATCATCCTTGACCGCAAGGTTGCGGACAAGCGGACCTTCCCGGCGATCGACATCACGCGCTCGGGAACGCGCAAGGAAGAATTGCTCGTGCCGGCCGACATCCTCAAGAAGATGTATGTCCTGCGTCGCATTCTCAACCCGATGGGTACGGTCGATGCGATCGAATTCCTGCTTGGTAAACTTCGCGAAACCCCGAAGGGCAATGCCAGCTTCTTCGAATCCATGAACACCTGATCTGTGATCGGGTGGCTATCGGGGATGGACCGGACATGGGTCCATCCCGCGCAGTTCCGGGCTTGAACCGGGGGTGGCTCATGCAAGATACGATCTTCGCACTTGCGACCGGGACACTCGGTTGCGCTGTCGCCATTGTGCGCGTGTCCGGGCCACAGGCTCTTTCCATAGCCGAGCGCTTTTGCGGAAGCGCTCTGTCTGCCCGCAAGGCACATTTTCGGGAGATCCACGATCCCCGAACGGGCGAGCTGATCGACAGTGGCCTCGTTATCTCTTTCCCCTGTCCATCGAGTTTCACGGGCGAAGATTGTCTCGAATTTCAAATTCACGGAAGCCGGGCAGTGGTCGCGCGCCTCTTGCGTGCGCTTGGCGAGCAAGAGGATTGCCGGCTTGCGGAACCGGGCGAATTTATCCGTCGCGCTTTCGATAATGGAAAGATGCCACTGACCTCCATCGAAGGCATTGCCGATCTGATCGACGCGCGAACGGAAGCCCAACGCAAGCAGGCGCTGGCCCAGGCCGGTGGACATCTGGCTGAGCACTCGGAAGATTGGCGTGTTCTGTTGCTGGACGCGCTGACCCTGATTGAGGCCGAGATTGATTTTGCCGATGAAGGCGAGGCCCCGACCGGTGTATTAGGGCAAGTGCGACCAATCTTGTCCGTCCTGAAGGATGAGCTTCGCTCTGCTTTGGCTGAAGCGGAGCGTGGCGAGCGGATCCGCAATGGCTTTCGCGTGGTCATCGCCGGCCCGCCCAATGCCGGCAAGTCTAGCTTGATGAACGCGCTTGTCCGACGCGACGTGGCCATTGTGACCGAGCACGCAGGTACAACCCGGGACGTGATTGAGGTCGAATTCGATCTCGGTGGTTTCCCTGTCATCCTTTGCGATACGGCGGGTCTGCGTGAAACAACCAACCCCGTTGAAACGATCGGTATCGAGAGAACGCGGAGCGCGCTCGATGGCGCCGATCTTGTGCTCTGGCTCTACGACACCACGGGATCGGGACCGCAGCTGGATCGCTGTGACAAGCCCTCCTTGGTCATTGCGACAAAGACCGATCTCTCGGGCGTGCTTCCGGACTGGGCTGATCTGGGTCTGTCCGCGCGAGAAGGGCAGGGGCTTGATGCGCTTATGGCCCGGCTCGCTGAAGTTGGGGCAAGCACATTGTCCGGCGAGCCGCCGCTGATTACCAATGGCCGGCAGCGCGGACATATCGAGTCGGCCGCTCGACATTTGCAATCCGCCATGGCAGAGGAAGCGACCGCATTGGAGCTTGTTGCCGAAGATTTGCGTCAATGTTCAGCCAGCTTGCAGAGCTTGATGGGCCGGATCGGAACCGAGGATATTTTAGGATCGATCTTCTCCCGCTTCTGCATGGGCAAGTGACGAGCGATTGTTTCACGTGAAACAGATCGATTCGGAAGCGTATCGAAGCCAGGCGAGTAAAATGGACAAGACATTCGATGTCATCGTGATCGGTGGCGGCCACGCAGGTTGCGAAGCTGCTGCAGCGTCCGCCCGCATGGGCGCACGCACGCTTTTACTGACCCAAAAAATCGCGACGATCGGGACAATGTCCTGCAATCCGGCCATTGGTGGATTGGGGAAGGGACATCTCGTTCGTGAAATCGATGCACTTGACGGCCTGATGGGGCGGATAGCCGACCGCGCCGGAATCCAGTTCCGACTGTTGAACCGCTCTAAAGGCGCCGCGGTGCGCGGCCCAAGAGCACAGGCCGACAGGGAATTATACCGCGATGCAATGCAGGCTGAACTGGCTGACTATGCCAACCTGACCATTCTGGAGGGCGAGGCGCTTGAGCTTCGCACATCCGACGAGATGGTGACTGGCCTCGCGAGTTCAAGCGGATCTTTTAAGTGTCCCTCGATTGTGCTCACCACAGGGACGTTCCTTCGTGGCATGATCCATATAGGCGACGAGCGCATTGCTGCGGGACGCTATGGCGATGATCCCAGTAATATCCTAAGCGCCTCGCTTCTTGGCATAGGCTTCGAACTCGGCCGGCTGAAGACCGGAACTCCCGCCCGCCTTGATGGCAAGACCATCGATTGGAGCTCACTGGAACGCCAGCCTGGCGATCCGGATCCGGAACCATTCTCCTATCTCACCAAAACCATCACGCAGCGCCAGGTGGATTGCCACATTACCCGGACGACAGCGCAAGGGCATGCGATCATTCGCGACAATTTGCATCGCGCCGCTATTCATTCCGGTGCGATCACCGGGCGTGGACCGCGCTATTGCCCGTCGATCGAAGACAAGATTTCGCGTTTTGCGGACCGCGAAAGTCATCAGGTTTTCCTTGAGCCCGAAGGGCTGAACGACGACACGATCTATCCGAACGGGATCTCCTCCTCGTTGCCGACCGACGTGCAGACAGCCTTCATCCGCACGATGCCCGGTCTGGAAAAGGTCCGGATTATTCGCACTGGCTACGCGATTGAATATGATTATGTCGACCCGCGCGAATTACGACCGTCGCTCGAGACACGGCGCCTCAAGGGACTTTTTCTGGCAGGTCAGATCAATGGCAGCACGGGCTATGAAGAGGCAGCAGCGCAGGGATTGGTCGCGGGGCTGAACGCAGCCCGCAGGGCAGATGGTGGTGCGCCCATTCATTTTGCCCGTGACGAATCTTATATCGGCGTCATGGTCGACGATCTGGTTACCCGCGGCGTCAGCGAACCCTACCGGATGTTCACCTCCCGTGCTGAATATCGCCTGACATTGCGCGCCGATAACGCTGATCAGCGGCTGACTGCACGCGGCATGGAGCTTGGTTGTGTCGGGACCTATCGGGCGCAGGTTTTTTCGGAAAAGGCGGCGCGGCTCAAGGAAGCACGCAGTTCCTTGGTCGACATCAAGGTGACGCATGCGCAGGCGCATGACATCGGCATTTCGATCAATCGCGATGGTGTGCGCCGGAGCGCATTTGAACTGCTGTCCTATCCGGATGTGACAGCGCAGCGCCTTTTCCAGGCCTGGCCTCACCTGCGCGATATCGATTCGGAAGCGATGCAACAGATGGAGATCGAGGCGAAATATGCCGTCTATCTGGATCGGCAATCCTCCGAGATCGCAGCAGCGAGGCGGGACGAGGCGATTGAGATCCCCGAAGGCTTCGATTTCGCTGCGGTCGAAGGCCTGTCGAACGAGATCAAGCTGCGGCTTTCAGCCGTTCGGCCCTCTACCCTTGGGCAGGCCTCACGTGTGGAGGGCGTGACCCCCGTGGCGATCACGCTCCTGTCGGTGTCCCTGCGCCGGGGGCAAAAGAGCAGGACAACGCTTCAGGCGGGAGCGCCGCGCGCATGAGTGACAAACGTGTTAAGGCCCTGATCGAGGCTATGCAGATTCCGGAGACCGCACTCGCGCGGATGCGGATCTATGAGGCGCTCGTCCAGAAATGGTCCAGCGTGAAGAACCTCGTCTCGGGCTCGGCACTGAAAGAACTCTGGCTGCGCCATATTCTTGATTCGGCTCAGGTTCAAAGATGCCAACCCGATGCCCGGATCTGGGCAGACCTAGGCTCGGGGGGCGGCTTCCCAGGTCTGGTGACCGCCATTCTTCTGGCTGATGACCCAAAGGCCCATGTCCATCTCGTTGAATCCGATCATCGTAAATGCGCATTCCTCCGGGCTGTTTCACGTGAAACAGGTTTGCGGACCACAATCCATAATGCGCGGATTGAAGACGTCGCCGGTGAGTTGATAGATATTGAATGTGTCAGCGCGCGCGCATTGGCCGAGCTTGACACACTCGTCTTCTGGTCGCTGCCCTTGCTCGAAAAAGGAGCCCTGGGGGTCTTCCAAAAGGGGAAAGACGTCCAGTCTGAATTGACCCGACTCTCAACGGATAGTAGGTTCGAAATAGAAATACGCCCCAGCATTAGTCAATCAGACGGGGCCCTTGTGCTGATACGCAGCCGCCTGCTACCCCATGGAGCCATGCCGTGAACACTCCCGAAATGAGGGTTCTTGTTCTCGCTAATCAAAAAGGCGGCGTTGGCAAGACCACAACAACAATCAATCTCGGCACGGCTTTGGCGGCAATCGGGGAAAAGGTCCTGATCATCGATCTTGATCCGCAGGGCAATGCGTCGACTGGGCTTGGCATTGATCGCAAAAGCCGCACCACCTCTACTTATGACGTGATGATTGGCGAGCTGGGCCTTGCCCAGGTGCTTCAGCCAACAGCTGTGCCGCGGCTCTGGGTGGCTCCTTCAACACTTGATCTTCTTGGCGTCGAGCTGGAAATTGCCGGCGACAAGGACCGCGCTTTCAAGATGCGCAAGGCGCTTCAGGATCTCGCTTGCGCCGGGGCGCCGGAAGAGCGCTTCACCTATGTGCTGCTCGACTGTCCGCCATCACTCAACCTCCTGACGATAAATGCATTGGCAGCAGCCAATTCTGTGGTCGTCCCGCTGCAATGCGAGTTTTTTGCGCTGGAGGGTCTCTCCCAATTGCTTTCAACGGTCGAGCAAGTGCGCAAGACGCTGAACCCGGAATTGACCATTCATGGCGTCGTGCTCACCATGTTTGATCCGCGCAACAATCTGGCGTCCCAGGTGGTGGCAGACGTGCGGGAGTTCATGGGCGAGAAAGTCTACGATACGGTCATCCCGCGCAATGTGCGCGTCTCGGAAGCGCCCTCACACGGCAAACCTGTGCTGCTGTACGATTTGAAATGCACGGGTAGCCAAGCC
The DNA here is from genome assembly GCA_947370975.1 of Beijerinckiaceae bacterium. Lineage (GTDB taxonomy): Bacteria > Pseudomonadota > Alphaproteobacteria > Rhizobiales > Beijerinckiaceae > Terripilifer. The sequence continues at coordinate 111,543 of CANBNG010000006.1, read as the reverse complement.
TACTTGAAGCTCGCCTCCGAAGTCATCCAGCGCGAGCGTCGCCTGCGTGCAGCTTAACTTTTGAAAGGGCCTGAAATGGCTGACGAAATTCGTCCCCGCCTCGGGCGCGGTCTAGCCGCATTGATCGGCGATTCGGCACCGGAACCAACCTATCGCGCAGCTGCCACGGGGCAGAAGCGCATTCCGATTGAATTCATCCGGCCCAATCCGCGCAATCCCCGCCGGTTCTTCAATGAAGAGCAGCTGACGGAGCTTGCGGATTCCATCCGCGAAAAGGGCGTGATCCAGCCGATTATCGTGCGGGCGAACCCGCGCACAGCGGACGCATATGAGATTATTGCAGGTGAGCGCCGCTGGCGGGCTGCGCAGCGCGCGGGTATTCATGACGTTCCAGTCGTTGTCATTGAAGCAGACGACAAGCAGTCGCTCGAAATTGCGATCATCGAAAACGTACAGCGCAGCGATCTTAACTCAATTGAGGAAGCTGTTGGCTACGAACAACTGGCAAGCGAGTATGCCTATTCCCAGTCTGATCTTGCAAAGATAATCGGGAAGAGCCGTAGCCACATTGCCAATACGCTCCGGTTGCTGAAGCTGCCTGAAGCTGTGCAAATCCTCGTCAAGGATGGTTCCCTGACGGCTGGTCATGCACGCGCGCTTCTTGCGGTTGACGATGCCGAATCGGTGGCGAAACGGATTGTCACGGAAGGCCTGACGGTGCGTGATGTTGAGGCGCTCTCGCAAAGCAATCAGCGGGAGCCGGGCACTGGCAAGCGCGCGCCGGAAGTAAAGTCGGCTGCGTCTTCTGCTCCGAAGGACGCCGACACACGGGCACTCGAAAAGGCATTAAACGATGTGCTTGGCATGAGCGTCGAGATCAATCATCGCGGCGAGGCGGGCGACATTACGATCCGCTATGCATCGCTCGATCAGCTGGATCTGCTCTGCCAGCGCCTGAAGGCCTAACGGCGCGCGCCTCGGCGCGCCGCATTGGCGATTGTCCAGAAGGCGCGGGTTGCCAGCACCTCCGAGAGGCGGGCGTCCTTACGGCAATCCTGCAAGGCGCGCCCGAGAATTTCAATGGCCCGCGCAAGGGCTTCGGATGGCCAGCGGTCGAATTGGGCGGCGAGTACTTCCTTGCGGCCGAAAATGAAGGCGCGTCGCGAGGCTTTTTCGAGCGCCGCCTCGCGCGTCATGCCTTTGGCCGAATCAAGCCTGGCCCGATGCAGCATCACCGCATGGCGGCCGGCCATGCCGATCAGAAATCCAGGGTCGCTGCCTGAGGCAAAAGCGTGCTGCATCGTTTCATCCACAAGATCGAGACGACCTGAAAAGGCGGCATTGATCGCAGCGTCTAGATTGAGCGCGGACGCATCAGCGACGATTGCTTCCACATCATCCTGCGTAATACGCTCTTTCCCATGGGTGTAGAGCAGCAGTTTGTCGAGCTCGGCGCGCGTTGTCAGACGGTCGGCGCCCAGCGAATGCGAGAGCAGCTCAGCTGTTTCACGATCAATGGAAAGGCCTGATTTACGGGTCTCATTTTCAATCAACGCGCGCAATTGTTCTGGGCTGTCGTGTGAACATTCGACAGCTGCCGCATGGCGCTCGCGCTCGAACAACTTGCGCAATGCGGAATCTTTTTTAAGCGCGCCAGCCTCGACAACGACAACTGCATCTTTTGGTCGCGTGTCCATAACGGCTTCAAAGGCCGGAATCAGATTTCGATTACCCGCCTTCACCCTTATGGCCCGTCGGCCACCGAACAATCCGATTGTATTGACCTCGTCGGCCAGACGCCCGGTATCGCTTGCGAGTTCATCGCCATCGATCTGTACGAGCTGGAACGCGTCATTTACATCGTCGATCGACTTCGCGATCACATGGCGCAGCCGCTCATTGACGAGCCCGGCATCTGCGCCAAAGAAAAGATAAAAGCCAATATGCTCGGGCAGATGAGCGAGGAGCTTGTCCGCTTCCCAGTGGCGAACCGCGACCATGTCAGTTGCGCGCCAAGGCTATCGCAATGCGTGTCTTGATCTGATCGGCCAGCGCTTTGGCATCACGAATTTCAGCGTCGCGTGCGGCGCGAATATTGGCAAAGCGCTGGCTGCTGCGGTCATAAGACGCGAAGGTAAAAGCAAGTCCGCTTGTCACCACCGGGCCACCGCCGACGGGCAGCAATTTATAATCGGCGTCGATGACGACAGAGCCCGATGTCGCGCGGCCGGTGATTGAATCGACGAGTGTCGTCTGCACACGCTCCCGCAGGACGACTTGCAGATGATATTTCGGCGGCACGTCTGCGCCGGTTCCGTTGAGTGCGAAATGCAACTCGTTGGCCAGATAATGACCTGCGCGTTCGGGGATTGGATCGACCGCGATCGCGGCAAGCTCACTGCGCAGGGCAGCACCTTCAATGCCGCCATACATAGGCTTCAGGCAACCCGAGACGAGGAGGGTAGCTGAGACAACGAGGCCGATCCGGGCAAACCGCGGCTCAAACAACGACATTGACGATCCTTTTCGGAACGATAATGACTTTCTTGACCGCACGGCCGTCCAATTCCCGCACGACAGCGTCAAGCTTGAGCGCTTCGGCCTCGACTCGTGACGCGTCTGCGTCATGCTCGATTTCGAGTTCAGCGCGTTTCTTGCCGTTCACCTGCACAGGTATAACGATCCTGTCCTCGGAGGCCAAGGCGCGATCCAGACGTGGCCAGTCGGCTTCCGAAATCAGCCCTGTGCGGCCCGTCGCCGCCCAGCATTCCTCGGCGAGATGGGGCATCATCGGGGCAAACATCTGGAGCATGAACTCCAAGGCTTCGCCATAAGCGAAGCGAAGGTCAGGCGTGATCTGCTCCGGCGATGTAATCGCCGCGATTGAGGCCGAGAGCGCATTCGTCAGCTTGCGTATTTCCGCAATCGCGGTGTTGAAGCGCAGCCGCTCGATATGCTCTTCGACACGCATGAGATGGGCATGTGAAATCTTGCGTACATCTAGCGCGCGCCTGGTGGTTTCACCTGCGGGCGCGACAGCTCCCTCGGATATTTCCGAAAGCTCGCCGACAAGACGCCAGATCTGCTGCACATAACGCGCGGCGCCCTGCACGCCTTCCTCGCTCCAGATCACGTCACGGTCTGGTGGCGAATCCGAAAGCATGAACCAGCGCGCAGTGTCGGCGCCATAGGTGCCGATGATTTCATCCGGATCGACAGTGTTGCGTTTCGACTTCGACATTTTTTCGATTGCGCCAATATCAATCGGAGCGCCATCTGACAGGGCGAAAGCCTTGCGGCCTTCAGGCGTCGAGTCGATGCGGATTTCGCCGGGCGTCCGCCAGGAGCCATCCGCCGCGCGGTAGGTTTCGTGCACCACCATGCCTTGCGTGAACAATCCCGCGAACGGCTCCTTCACACCAAGATGTCCTGTGTGCTCCATGGCGCGCGCGAAGAAGCGCGAATAAAGCAGGTGCAGAATCGCGTGTTCGATGCCGCCAATATATTGATCGACCGGCAACCAGTGATTGGCCGCAGCCGTGGTTGGCTGATCGTCCGAATGAGGATCGGTGAAGCGGGCGTAATACCAGGACGAATCTACAAACGTATCCATCGTGTCGGTCTCGCGGCGCGCCGCCGCCTGACAAACCGGACACTCGACATGCTTCCATGTCGGGTGATGTTCAAGCGGATTGCCGGGCTTGTCGAAGGTCACATCCTCCGGCAGCGTAACGGGCAGATTGCTGACCGGGACCGGAACTGTGCCACAGGCCTCGCAATGAATCACCGGAATCGGGCAGCCCCAATAGCGCTGGCGTGAGATACCCCAGTCGCGCAGCTTGAAATTGACTTGGCGCTCGCCCTGCGGCTTGCCGTCAACCATTATCGCTTCGAGCCGGCGCGTGACTTCCTCGCGCGCTTGCGCAATCTCCATCCCGTCGAGGAAGCGCGAATTGATCATCGTGCCATCGCCATCATAGGCTGCTGCGCCAATGGTGAAGTCGGCGGGGCTCTGTCCGGGCGGACAGACAACCGGCGTAACGCCCAGATCATAGGCGCGCGTAAAGTCGAGGTCGCGCTGATCGTGAGCCGGACAACCGAAGATCGCGCCCGCGCCATATTCCATCAGTACGAAATTCGCGACATAGACGGGCAACAGCCAATTGTCATCGAAAGGATGACGGACACGAAGACCTGTGTCGACCCCCTTCTTCTCGGCGGTTTCCAATGTCGCAACGGAGGTGCCCATGCGGCGGCATTCTTCGATGAACGCCTGCAAATCGGGATTGTTTTGCGCAGCTTCAAGCGCGAGCGGATGATCGGCTGCAATTGCGAGAAATTTTGCGCCAAACAAAGTGTCTGGGCGTGTCGTGTAGACCTCCAGGCTCGTTTCTGCGGTCGCGGGCGTGCTCTCTAATGCAAAGCGCAGGCGCAGACCTTCCGAACGACCGATCCAGTTGCGCTGCATCACGCGCACTTTTTCGGGCCAGCGGTCGAGTGTGTCGAGCGAGTCCGTGAGGTCTTGCGCGAAATCGGTGATCTTCAAAAACCATTGCGTGAGTTCACGCTGTTCGATCAATGCGCCGGAACGCCAGCCACGACCGTCGATGACTTGCTCGTTGGCCAGAACGGTCTGGTCGACAGGATCCCAATTCACTTTCGACTTCTTGCGCGTGACGAGATTGGCCGCGAGAAAATCGAGGAAGAGCCGCTGCTGATGCTTGTAATAGGAGGGATCGCAGGTCGCGATTTCGCGCGACCAGTCGAGCGAAAGGCCCATCGACTTCAGCTGGCCACGCATCGTGTCAATGTTGGCGTAGGTCCATTTTGCGGGATGGCTCTTGTTCTGCATCGCCGCATTTTCAGCCGGCATGCCAAAAGCATCCCAGCCCATCGGATGGAGCACGTTGAAGCCGCGCGCGCGTTTGTAGCGCGCAACCACGTCGCCCATCGCGTAGTTGCGCACATGGCCCATGTGAATGCGGCCGGAGGGATAGGGGAACATCTCCAGCACATAATATTTCGGGCGCGGGTCGCTATTGTCAGTGCGGAACGTCTCCCGCTCTGTCCACTGCTTCTGCCATTTTCCTTCCGCTTCACGCGGATTGTAGCGCTCGGATTTCATGACGCTCGATCGATGTTGTGCTGGATGTGAAGCCTTGCAGGCGGGCCCGCCGCAGACCTGTTGCAAGGCAAAGAGCATGATTTCCCGCCGAGGGTCAATCTTCTCGGTTGCCATAGGCAAGGGGGCTGGACCCTGCTAAATCCGGCCGCGCACCAGGAGGGTGAAATGGTTGAGCCGGTACCGTCACATGAAGGGTCAGATGCGGGTTCAACCCCATCCCGACTGGCCGTCGTTCGCGCCCGGATGGCAAGGTCCGCCCGCGATGCTGGCCGGACGCCCGAGAGCGTTCATCTGGTCTGCGTCTCGAAGGGGCAGGAGCCCGAGGCGATCCGCCCCGCACTTCTTGCTGGAGAGCGGATTTTTGGTGAGAACCGTGTGCAGGAGGCGCAGCGCAAATGGCCGTTGCTGCGCGAGGCCTTCAGTGATGTCGAACTTCACCTGATCGGGCCGCTTCAGACCAACAAGGTCCGGGAAGCCGTAGCCCTGTTTGACGCTATCGAAACGCTAGATCGCCCGCGGCTTGCCGAGGCGCTGGCCAAGGAATTTCAGACGAGCAGCCGGCGGCCTCAACTCTTCATCGAGGTCAATACGGGTCGCGAGCCGCAGAAGGCGGGCGTTTTGCCCGAGGCAGCTGATGACTTCATCGCGTTTTGCCGCGGCCCTTGCGGGCTCGAAATCGAGGGGCTGATGTGCATTCCGCCTGCGGGCGATCAGGCCTCACCCCATTTTGCCCTTCTCTCGACGATTGCTGCGCGCAATGGAATCAGGTCCCTGTCAATGGGGATGAGCGCGGATTATGAGCTCGGCATTCAGCTTGGTGCAACGCATGTCCGTGTGGGGTCGGCTATTTTTGGCGAGCGCCCCGGCCACTGACCTCAGGGCTTGATGATCAGCCGCACCTTTTTGGCAAGGCGGGGCAGGAGGCGGCGCATATCGTCCCGGCTGATCGCGATGCAGCCTTGTGTACCGGCAAAGCCAGGCCGGGCGAGATGGAGAAAAATAGCGCTGCCCCGCCCCAGAATGCGGGGTCGCTGATTATGGCTCGTCGGGATGACCACATCATAGACATTGTCGTCGCGCCAAAGGCGTTCGTGGCTTTTCTTGAACCCGGCGGGCACGGGGCGGTTGTATTGCTGGCTGCGGGGGTCGTCGCACCACCCTTGGCGCGGGCTGAGCGGGCGCAGGTGGCGGGCTTCTGCTGCCGGAAATCTGTCCTGACGGAAAAAGCCCTGATCGAGCTCAAAGGTACCGGCGGGAGTCATTCCATCGCCTTCGCGTTTTGAAAAGCGGATGCCATTAACGCCCAAAGCGGCCGGAATCACCACGCCACCGGCCTGTACCCGTCCCAAGTGGACGCCGGCGGGGGTCGTCGCGCGGCGGCGCACGACAAGGCAACCCAGTTTTTTTTTCAGACCCGGGCGCTTGAAATGTTTCATGGATTTAGTCGTATCTTACGATGTTCATGAGGCCAGACACGGGGAGTTGATCTGGAACAACCGCTCCCGGCGTAATAGATAGAGGCTCGAGAACGGGGCGGAAGCAAAAGATGACTCAGATTCGCAAAATTCTCATTGCCGATGACGATTCCGATCTGCGTTCGGCGCTCGCCGAACAGCTTGCCATTCACCCGGAGTTTTCCATCCTCCAGGCCGAGACAGCCGAGGGCGCGCTCTTGGCCGCGCGTGAAAACAGCCCGGACCTTGTCCTTATGGATGTTGGCCTCCCCGATATGGATGGCCGCGAAGTCGTGCGTCAATTGCGCGAAGAGGGCTTCAAAAGCCCGATCATTGTCCTGACCGGGCATGTGTCGGATGAAGACACAGTCATTGGCCTCGATTCGGGCGCCAATGATTACGTCAGCAAGCCGTTTCGTTTTGCGGTGCTTCTTGCGCGGATCAGGGCGCATATGCGCCAACATGAGGCCAGTGACGACGCTGTTTTCCGTATCGGGCAATATTCATTCAAGCCCAGCTCGAAGCTGCTTACCAATGACAAGGGCGGCAAGCTCCGGCTGACCGAGAAGGAAACGGCCATTTTGCGGTTTCTTTATCGCGCAGGACAGCAGGTCGTGACCCGCGACGTCCTTTTGCGGGAGGTCTGGGGCTATAACGCTGCCGTCACCACGCACACGCTGGAAACGCATATTTACCGGCTTCGACAGAAGATCGAGGTCAATCCTGCCAATGCTCAGCTCTTGGTGACAGACGCTGGCGGATATAAGCTGGTGCCTTAGCTTTTTGGTAAAGCGGGACAACATGGCTCTCGACGACGACATCCGCGACATGGCGCAGCTGCCTATTTTTCAGGGCATTGAGCCTGAAGCCTTGAGACTGATGGCTTTTTCCGCCGAGACAAAGATTCTGCGCGCTGGCGATGTGCTGTTTTCACGCGGGGACGCGTCCGATTCCGGCTATCTCGTCGTGTCCGGTTCGTTTCTCATCGAGCAGGGGGAGGGCGCCGAGGGGGCTGCGCGAATCATATCGCCCCATTCGCTGATCGGCGAAATGGCGCTTGTGACGGCAACCGAGCGCCCGGCAACCATTGTGGCCCATGAGCACTCGACCGTCCTTAAGATCACGCGCTCGGTTTTCCACCGTGTCCTGAAAGAATATCCGCGCAGCGCCGTGCGGGTTCGCAAAGCGCTCGAATCTCGTCTCGTTGATTTTACGAGCGCTCTTGCCACCAATCAGGACCTGTCTGACGAGCTCAAGGCGTGAGTGAAATCATGACTGGGACGTGATCTGAGGGACGCTCCCAGCCGCGCGCTTCCTTGAGGATGTCGAGATCTGTCAGGCTGCTTTTCAGGTCCGCGCTGAGCCAGACGTGATCGAGCCGTCGGCCCTTGTTTGCCGTTTCCCAATTGGGAGAGCGATAGCTCCACCAAGTGTAGAGGTTCTGCTCGGGCGGTACCTGCGTGCGCAAGGCGTCCACCCACGGACCAGCCTCGAAAACGCGCCGCAGGCGTTCGACTTCGACCGGCGTATGGCTGACAACCTTCAAAAGCGCCTTGTGATTCCAGACATCGGTCTCGAGCGGCGCAATATTGAGGTCGCCTACGAGAACGGATGGGGTTTCAGCCCATTTTTCGTCAGAGATCAACGCCGTCATTTCGTCGAGGAAGGAGAGCTTGTGCGCAAATTTCGGATTGAGCTCGGGATCGGCAATATCGCCGCCAGCCGGCACATAGAAATTGTGAATGGCAACATCGCGCCCGCCAACCGACACGGTTGCGGCGATGTGGCGTGCATCCCCCTTGGCGCAGAACTCGCGTTTGTCGATGCGCGTCAGCGGATGGCGCGAGGCGATGGCGACGCCGTGATAGCCCTTCTGGCCGTTGATCGCGAGGTGCTCATAGCCCGCAGCCCGCAGATCGCCGGAGGGGAATTCCCCATCCCGGCATTTTGTTTCCTGCAGGCAAAGGACATCAGGTCCATGAGATTGCAGATAGCGCAGCACGAGCGGCATGCGCAGCCGGACGGAATTGATATTCCACGTCGCTATCTTGAATGCCACCCAGCCACCTCGCAGTTTGGCTGGGGGTCGCACAATCGGCGTTGCCGTTCAAGCCCGAGCGATAAGTTTTTGCGTGAAGCCTCTAGTCAAAGCGTTCGTTATTGATCTTGAAAAGGCCAGCTTCCGGCTTGCGGACGAGATCGATATTCGACAGCGAAACAAGGGTTTCATAGCCCTGGGGGTCCGTGATCGTCCATTGTTTCAGGCCAAAGCTCGCGCTGTCAAAAACAAGCCGGATGCGCGATGTGCCGCCGAAGGTTGCCTTGTCCTCAACCAGGATCGCGACGGATCTTTCGTCGGATTTCACGTCGAGGATGGCTGTGTCGCGGGCCAAGTCGATGCGGTCCTTGAGGAGAAACTTCAACGGCGTCTGGCCGATGAAATAGACATCCTGTGTCGCAAGCTTCCGGTCGCGAATGGCGACCGAGGTGCCGTCAGCAATGATTTCCAGTGTCGCCGGGCGGGCATATTCGAAGCGCAGGCGGCCGGGCCGCTGCACGTAAAGCTTTCCGTCGGTGCGTCGTCCATCTGCGCTGAGCTGCACGAAATCCGCGACCATCGTCAAATTTGCGTTGAAATATGCATTCGCCTTGGCGACCGCCGTGGCCGCATCGAGCGTTGCCTTGGCAGGCGGAGCCTGTTTGGCGATTGCCTTGCTGGCTTGTGCAGGTGGCGGCCCGAGGTTCATCGGTGCGCCAGCACCTTGCGCCTGAGCGGCTGGAGCCAGAGCGAGACAGAGAGCAAGTGCAGGCCAAAAACGGAGCATGGCTAAAGTCATTCCTGGCTGGGTTGCGGCTGGCTAAAAACAACTTCCTGCTAGGCCAGAGGCGTGGCGAATGTGAGACGAACGGCTCAGTCAGTATCTGGATCAAACGCGCCGCGATCGACGCCGTTCCCGACCAAGATCTCGCGCTTGCCAGCGTGGTTTGCGGCCCCCACGACGCCCTCGCGCTCCATGCGCTCTACCAGAGAAGCAGCCTTGTTGTAGCCAACCGACAGACGACGCTGAATATAGCTCGTCGAACATTTGCGATCGCGCAGCACGATGTTGACCGCACGATCGTAAAGATCGCCCGATTCCTCGGCGTCCATGCTGCCGGGCGCGCCCTTTTCGTTGTCTTCGCCCGAGAATTCCTCCTCCGACGTGATCGCTTCGAGATATTCGGGCTGTCCCTGCATCTTGAGGTGCGAGACAATTTTCTCCACTTCGCCGTCGGACACGAAAGGTCCATGCACGCGTGAAATGCGCCCGCCGCCGGCCATGTAGAGCATGTCGCCCTGGCCAAGCAATTGCTCCGCACCCTGTTCGCCGAGAATGGTGCGACTGTCGATCTTCGAGGTGACCTGGAAGGAAATGCGTGTCGGGAAATTTGCCTTGATCGTGCCGGTGATGACGTCCACCGAGGGACGCTGCGTCGCCATGATGAGGTGGATGCCGGCCGCGCGCGCCATTTGCGCGAGGCGCTGGATGGCGCCCTCGATATCCTTGCCCGCGACCATCATCAGGTCAGCCATTTCGTCGACAATGACCACGATAAAGGGCAGCGGCGAGAGGTCCATATCCTCTTTTTCGTAAATTGCCTCGCCGGTTTCGCGGTCATAGCCCGTTTGCACGGTGCGCGAAATCACCTGACCCTTGGCGCTCGCTTCAGCCACACGCGCATTGAAGCCGTCGATGTTGCGCACGCCCACCTTGGACATTTTCTTGTAGCGGTCCTCCATTTCGCGGACCGCCCATTTAAGCGCGACAACTGCCTTTTTCGGGTCGGTCACGACGGGCGTCAGCAGATGCGGAATGCCGTCATAGACTGACAATTCCAGCATTTTGGGATCGACCATGATCAGGCGGCATTCTTCCGGACGCAGCCGATAGAGCAGCGACAGGATCATCGTGTTGATCGCCACCGACTTGCCGGAGCCGGTGGTGCCCGCGACCAGAAGGTGAGGCATGCGCGCGAGGTCGACAATGACGGGTTCGCCGCCAATCGTCTTGCCCAGCGCAATGGCGAGCCTGTGCTTGCTTTTCTCGAAATCCTCAGATGCCAGAAGTTCGCGCAGATAAACGGTTTCGCGCCGTTGATTTGGCAATTCAATGCCGATCGCATTGCGGCCCTGCACGACAGCCACGCGGGCTGAAATGGCCGACATCGAACGCGCGATATCATCGGCGAGACCGATGACGCGCGATGATTTGATGCCTGGCGCCGGTTCGAGTTCGTAGAGTGTCACGACCGGGCCGGGACGCACATTGATGATCTCGCCCTTCACGCCGAAATCGTCGAGCACGCCTTCCAGAAGCCGCGCATTCTGTTCCAGCGCGTCTTCCGAAATGCGGGTGACGGCCTGTTTTTTTGCCTCCGCAAGAAGCAGCAGGGGCGGAAGTTCGTAAGCGCTGTCCTTGAGGAGCGAAGGCTGCGCCTCGCGCTGGGCGCGCTTGCCTGTCTTGATCGCCGGTGGCGGAGCGGTCACGCGCGTCGCCAACGGCTTGTCGAAGACATCCTGTTCGTCGGCCGTCTGCACCTGCGGCGCAGGCGCGCGGCGATCGGTTTCCTGCTTCGGCTCCAACGTCGGCTCGACGCGGCCGTTGCGCCGCGTCGGCTCGCTGACAAAATCATCCTCACGGCGCGGGCGGGGTTCGATGCGGCGCTCGACAACAGGGCGGGCAAACCGCCGCGTCACGGCCGATTTGATGCTGAGCAGCCCATGGATGGCTGCGCCAATCGAGATCAGGCCAAACCCGGGTTCGCCCGAGGCGTCGTCGTCATCTTCCGTCTGGCGACGTTCGGCATGGACGATTTCGGTCTCGACTTCGCCGTCTCCGGGATAGGGGCCCGAAATTCCAAAGCCCGAAGCCGCACTCATCGCAAGCAGGGCGACGAGGGCAGAGACGAGGCCGCAGATCATGAGAAGGATGCCGGAGCCGCCACCAAATTTCCGCGGCAGCGCCAGCAGCGCATCACCCGTGACGCCCCCAAGCCCGGTGGGCAGCGGCCAACGATCTGTGACAGGCAGGAGCGAGAAAACCGCTGCGGCCGCGACCGTCCCCAAAGCCCAGAGAAACACACGCAGCCCCGCGCGCTCAAGCCGGCGTACGGTGAGAAGACGCCAGCCCCAGGCGGCCAGCGGGATCAGGAGCACAATGGCTGCCAGCCCAAATAATTGCATGACAAGGTCGGCGGCCACAGCTCCGCTCGCGCCCAGAAGATTGCGGGTCGGGGCGGAGGTTGCGTGGTTGAAGCTCGGATCCTGAACGGACCAGGACATCAGCGCAAGCGCCAGAGCGGCGCAGCCGCTTGCCAGCGCCAGGCCGCTCAGCTCCGCGCAACGCCGGGCAAGGAACTCGCGCACGGATTCTGGCAGAAAATGCATTGCTGAATAGCTTGTTGTCCGCATCGCTCCCGCACCGGATCGGCCGTGGCCTGCTTGGGTTCGTGCGTGCCGTATCGCCGAACAGATCGTGTTCGAAGCTAGGCTGACGAGGTTAATGGCCGATTAACCTTGCGACGTTGATGGCCTGTTCTGAAACGCAAAACGGCGGCGCCGAAGCGCCGCCGTCTGTCTTTGGGAGATATTCTTGGATCAGAGGTTGTACGCGCGCTCGCCATGCTCGGCGAGGTCGAGACCTTCGCGCTCGGCGTCAATCGGGACGCGGAGGCCGATGATCAGATCAACAACCTTGTAGAGGATCGCCGAGCCGATACCCGACCAGGCGAGCGTCAGGCCGACGGCCTTGAGCTGGGCAATCACGGCCGGAGCGAGCTCGTAGGCAGCAATCGTCAGTTCGCCGGGCTTGGCTTCGTAGTCGGCAATGCCGGTGCCGCCGAGACCCTGGCTGACCAAGACGCCGGTGGCGATGGCGCCGATGACGCCGCCGACACAATGGATGCCGAACACGTCAAGGGAGTCGTCATAGCCGAACTTGTTCTTCACAACTGCGACGAAGAAGAAGCAGACAACCGCGGCAACGGCGCCCAGGACGATGGAACCCATCGGGCCAGCGAAACCGGAAGCTGGGGTGATGGCGACGAGGCCAGCAACGGCGCCCGAGACCATGCCGAGGAGCGAGGGCTTGCCCTTGGAACCCCATTCGGCGAACAGCCAGGCCAAAGCGGCTGCGGCGGTGGCGACGAAGGTGTTGACGAAGGCGAGAGCCGTCGTGCCGTTGGCTTCGAGGTTCGAGCCAGCGTTGAAGCCGAACCAGCCAACCCAGAGAAGGGAAGCGCCGATCATGGTCATGGTCAGCGAGTGCGGAGCCATGGCTTCACGCGGATAGCCGACGCGCTTGCCGAGCATCAGCGCGCCAACGAGGCCAGCAATACCGGCATTGATGTGCACGACCGTGCCGCCAGCGAAGTCGAGAGCACCCCACTTGAAGACGAGACCGGCATCGGCCTTGATGTCGTCGAGCTTGGCCATGGCAGCAGTCTTGGCCGCTTCGTCGGTGGCTTCAGCAACGGCCTTGGCCGCATCGCCGATGGCGTCCGGGCCGCCCCAATACCAAACCATGTGCGCGATCGGGAAATAGATCAGCGTCACCCAGAGGGCGGTGAAGACCATCAAAGCCGAGAACTTCATGCGTTCAGCGAAGGCGCCAACGATCAGCGCCGGCGTGATGCAGGCGAAGGTCATCTGGAAGGCCATGTAGATATATTCAGGAATGACGACGCCATTCGAGAAGGTTGCAGCAGTCGAGTCCGGCGTGATGCCGATCAGGAACGCCTTGGAGAGGCCACCGACATAGTCGTTCAGGCTGCCACCATTGGTGAAGGCGAGCGAGTAGCCGTAGGTGACCCAGAGGATCGACACGAGCGACACGATCATGAAAACCTGGCTGAGCACCGACAGCATGTTCTTCGAGCGGACGAGGCCACCGTAGAACAGGGCGAGGCCGGGGATGGACATCATCAACACCAGAAGGGTGGAGACAATCATCCAGGCCGTGTCACCCTTGTTGGGAACCGGCGCGGCGGGGGTCTGCGCGAGCGCAGCGCCAGCAGAGACTGCCAGCGACATCAGTCCAAAGCCGACTGCGCGGCCTGCAGACTTTATCATTGAGACGGATTTCATTTCTTACTCCTGAGCAATCGAGCGGGACGTCAGAGCGCGTCCGTATCCTTCTCGCCGGTACGAATCCGGATGGCCTGTTCGAGCGAGCTGACGAAGATCTTGCCGTCGCCGATCTGGCCGGTGCGGGCTGCGGAAACGATCGCCTCGACGACGCTGTCGACGAGCTCGGAGGCAATGGCCACCTCGATCTTGAGCTTGGGAAGGAAGCTCACCGCATATTCGGCGCCACGGTAGATTTCCGTGTGGCCTTTCTGGCGGCCGTAGCCCTTCACTTCCGTAACTGTGAGTCCGTGCACGCCGACGGCGGTGAGCGCGTCGCGCACCTCGTCAAGCTTGAACGGCTTGATTATCGCCATCACAATTTTCATGTCGGTTTCCCTACTTGGCCGTCGTACCGGCGTCTCTTACGCGACGCCTTGCCGGCTCGATCCTGGCCTAACCACATGTCGTCACGACGTGGGCTATGCTCGCTTGTTCAATTCAAGCCTCATGCCAAGTTTTGAATCAGCGATTCCGATCACGAATTTGGGATAGAATCAGCTCAGCTTATGGAATCGGGCGCGGTTTCGCGCCGGGCTGCATTATAAATATGCATCATGCCTCAAAACAGTGCTTAAAATAGCGGCATTAACTGCGCTCTGCCCTTTGCCTGATCAGCCCTTCCTGCATGACGCTCGCAATCAGCTGACCATCGCGCGCGTAGAGGCTGCCACGACACAGACCGCGCGCGCCGCTCGCATTCGGGCTTTGCTGATCATAAAGCATCCATTCGTCGGCCCGGAACGACCGATGGAACCAAAGCGCATGGTCGAGGCTGGCGACCTGCATCGACCGATCGAAAACCGAGTGGCCGTGGCTGATGAGGGACGTATCAAGCAGCGTCATGTCTGAAAGATAAGCCAGCACAGCCCGATGGATGGCGGGGTCGTCGGGCAGGGGCCCGGCTGCACGCATCCAGATGCGCTGGCAGGCCTCGCGCGGCTTGCCGTAATGTTCCGGCGCAAAGCGGCTGGTGTCGACGGGGCGAAATTCAATCGGCCGCTCGCGTTCGAAATAGCGTCTTACGCCCTCGGGAATATGCGAGCCCAGTGCCCTCTTGATCTCCTCGATGCCCGCGAGACTCTCGGGCGGAGGCACGTCGGGCATGGTGAGCGCATGCTCAAGTCCCGTCTCTTCGATGTGAAACGAGGCGGAAAGAATAAAGATGGTGCGCCCATGCTGACTGGCCGAGCAGCGCCGAGTGGCAAAGCTCGACCCATCCCGAACGCGCTCGACTTCGTAGACGATAGGAATAGTCGGGTCGCCCGGCAGGATGAAATAGCAGTGCAGGGAATGGGGCGCGCGGCCGACGACAGTCCGGCTGGCGGCAACCAGCGCCTGCGAGACGACGAGCCCGCCAAAAACCCTTTGCCAGCCCACATCGGGGCTGACGCCTCTGAAGATATTTTTCTCGATCTGTTCGAGATCGAGAATATTGAGAAGTTCGTCAAAGGCCTTCGACATGGAATGTCCGTCATCTGTGTGCATTCAGGTGGGGTAAGGCAGCCCCATCCGTCAAGTGCGGCGTCGTGCGCGCATGACCGCAGCCTCCGGCAATGCTAATCTTGAAGCCAATGTGAAGGGAATCGTGGTGCAGGACGTTCTTATCGCGGGCGGCGGGATTGGTGGGCTCACGCTGGCTTTGGCCTTGCGGGAGACATTTGGCGAGACCTTTCGCGTTGCAGTCGCTGATCCAGCCTTTGGCGCACGCGATGCCAGTGTCCGCGCCTCCGCGCTGACTGCGGGTTCCCGCCATCTGCTCGAAGCCATCGGCATATGGCCGCAGCTTGCCGACCGAGCCCAGCCGATGCTTGGGATGAAGATCACCGATTCCCGCCGCAATGATGCTGTGCGGCCATTATTTCTGGATATCGATCAGCCGCTGGCCAATGGCGAACCTTTCGCCTTCATGATTCAAAATCGCGATCTGCTTGGTCTTCTGGAAGCCCAGGTCAGTGCGCGCGGCGTTACTCTGCTTCCCGCCGCCGTGTCGCGGATTGTCACAGGCGAACGAGGAGTCGATATTCGCCTCGCTGACGCCAGTCAGCACCACGCGCGTTTGCTGGTGGGCGCCGACGGCGTCCAATCGCGCGTGCGGCGTGTGTCGGGCATCGCAACAATCAATCACGATTATCGGCGCTCGGCCATAGTTGCGACCCTTGCCCATGAAGAAGAGCATCATGGCATTGCCGTGCAGCACTTTCTGCCAGCCGGCCCCTTTGCGATGCTGCCCTTGTGCGGACGCCGGTCCTCGATTGTCTGGACCGAGCGGCGCGATGATGCCGCCGCAATGCTGCAATTGTCGGATGAGGATTTTCTGGCCGAGGTTGAGCGGCGCTTTGGCTACGGCCTCGGCCGTTTCACGATGGAGGATCGCCCAGCCGCCTTCCCCCTAAGGGTCCATCTTGCGCGCCGTTTCATTGCGCCGCGCACGGCGCTCATCGGCGATGCCGCCCATCTCGTGCATCCGCTTGCGGGGCAGGGACTTAATCTCGGCTATCGCGATATTGCAGCGCTGGTGAGTTCTCTTGCCAAGCCGGTGCGTCTCGGGCTCGATCCGGGCGACGAGGATGGTCTGGCAGACTATCAACGCGCGCGGTTTTTCGACACGGCCAGTATGGTCGCTGCGACGCACGGCCTGCATAGGCTCTTCTCGAATGATATCGCCCCCGTGCGGCTGCTGCGCGACATTGGGCTTGGCCTGGTGAATCGCCTGCCGCGTTTGAAACGGAGCTTCGTACGTGAAGCAGCTGGCATCAGCGGCGATGTCCCGGCGCTTTTGCGCGGGCGGTTGCCCTGAAAATCAGCCCTCGAGGGGGCGTGCCTCGTCGGGCACCATGATCGGTATGCCATCGCGAATCGGATAGGCGAGCCGCGCAGCCCGTGAGATCAACTCCTGCCGCACGCGGTCATATTCGAGTGTTGTCTTGCTCAAGGGGCACACAAGTACCTCAAGCAAGCGCGGATCGATACGTGACGGCTCAGGGCCAGCACTGCCTTCGTTTTCGGTGTCCTTGCCGCTCACCATGAGGCTGCGTCCCTATTGCAGATTTGTGGCAGGCCCGTTGCCGCGGGCCAGATCGATTTCTGTAATCGCAATGAGAACATCGGCCCGCGCACCCAAGGTGGGAGCCTCCAGCAGCGCCTGTTTCTCTTCCGTACCGAAGGGACTCATCATCGCGAGCGCATTGACCAAAGCCTCGTTTGGCGTCTGCTCAATGCTTTTCCAGTCGATTTTCAGGCGGTTTGCATCGGCAAAATTGCGCAGCGTGCGCAGAATTCCGGCGCGATCGACATCAGCCTCACCCTGGTTCTCGACCAGATCCTGCGCAAATTCTTCGTAGGACACAACGCATTGGCGATAGCTCGTCACGACCGACAATTCGTCAACGACGCGAAACCGCGCGAGGCCGCTCAAGGTCATCATATAGCGGCCGTCACCCGTTTCAGCGAATTGGGTAATCTTTCCGATACATCCGACCTTGTGCAGGGCTTGGTGCGATCCCTGCGTCTCGCTACGCGGCTGGATGATGCCAATGATGCGGTCTGCGCGCAGGGCATCCTCGATCATCGCGACATAGCGAGGCTCGAAAATATTGAGCGGCAATTCCCCGCGCGGCAGCAGCAGAACCGATGACAACGGGAATGCCGCAATGACATGGGGCAAGGCGTCGATGTGCTCGGGGGGATTGTTAATGCCCATTTTCGTTCCTCCCTTTCAATCAGGAGAAGAGGAGAGTCGAAAGCTTGCGGCGGGCGTCGATCGTATCCTGATCGATGGGGCCCCAAGCCTCGAAAAACTGCAGCAACTGCTGCCGGGCCTTGCCGTCTTCCCAGTCTTTTTTCTTCTTGATGATATAGAGCAGCGCATCGGCGGCAGGCTGGCGTTCGCCACGCGCGTTGAGCGCAACGGCGTAATCGAAACGCGCCTGGTGATCCTCGGCATTGGCGGCAAGCGCACGTTCGAATTCGCCGACATCGCCAAGGCTGGCAGCCTGAAGTGCAAGATCGAGCGCTGCGCGCGCCGCCTGCACCTTCGCATCAACGGGCGCATCAACGGGGAGCGACTCAAACACGGCTTTGGCGTCATCAAGCTGGCCAAGTGCGACAAGGGCACGAGCAAGACCAGCTATGGCTCCGACATTGGCGGGCTCGGTTTGCAGGACGGCAGAAAAGATCTCGGCGGCTTCTTCAGCGCGGTTCTCGTCGAGTGCGCTCTCGCCTTGAGCAAGAAGCACGTCGACTTCATTTTCAACCGGGCCCACCAGCCTCTCGATAAAGCCCTTGATCTCGCTCTCGGGGAGGGCGCCCACAAAACCATCTACCGGTCGGCCATTCTGGAAGGCGACAACTGCGGGAATCGACTTGATGCCAAGCTGACCTGCAATCTGGGGATGATCTTCGATATTCATTTTGACAAGTTTGACCTTGCCCCCAGCCGCAAGGACTGTTTTTTCGATGACGGGCGTCATCTGCTTGCAGGGCTCGCACCACGGCGCCCAGAAATCCACGAGGACGGGCTGGCGAGTCGATTCTGCAACGACATCATCCCGGAACGTCGCAGTGGTGGTGTCCTTGATGAGCGCGTTGGCGCTCGGGGCTGTCGTTTCACTGGGCTGGCCGAACATTCCCGTCCTCTTCCTGTGGTCTCGCTACGCTCGTGATGCTTTCCATCACATGGGGCAAGGAGGGCATAACTGCAACTCACCCTTGGCGAGATTGGTGATCGGACGAGCTTTTTGCATTTAGGACGAACAGGCTGTTGCAATCCCATTGGGAATGCGGCATATACCCGCCACCGGCAACGCCGGACGGAAGCGGGTGTAGCTCAGGGGTAGAGCACAACCTTGCCAAGGTTGGGGTCGAGGGTTCGAATCCCTTCGCCCGCTCCAAATTTTCTAAGGCGCATAACCCCCGCGCCTAGGTCAGTGGCTCTCGGTGAGTCAGGGCCTTGTCAGACAGAGTAGGAAAATTGAGGTTCCGGCCTTTGGCTTGATCCTAGCTATTTTTCAAATCCCTGATACGCTTCAAACATCACCCATAAAATACTTTGTATCGGGATATGCGCGCGCTCTTGCCGAAAGGCCTTTGTGCGGCCTAAAATTTATTGATGGTCGATATGGTCATCACCATTCGGAATGCCCGGCCGGCAGATGCCATGAGCATCGCCGAGGTCCATGACGCAGCTTGGCGCGATGCTTACAGGGGCATCATTCCCGGACGTGAACTTGAGCGAATGATCGCCCGGCGCGGCCCCAAATGGTGGGAGGCCGCTCTTCGCCGAGGCTCGCGAATCGTTGTGTTCGAATTTGACGATCAGGTTGAGGGCTACGCCAGCTATGGCCCCAACCGCGTGCCAGCCTTGCCCTATCAGGGCGAAATATTTGAAATTTATCTCACGCCTGAATTTCAGGGCCTGGGCTTCGGTCGCCGGCTGTTTCAGGCTGCGCGCGCCGATCTCGCCGCGCATGGCTATGGCTCAGCATTGGTCTGGGCCCTGGCAGATAATGAAAGGGCGCTGGCCTTCTATCGCGCGCTTGGCGGGCGGATGCTGCGCGAAGCGCGGGAAAAATTCGGCAGCGAATACCGCAAGCGCGTCGCTTTCGGCTTCGACTGAGCCTTACGGGAGCCCCGCTTGCCAAAGTCTGGCTTGCCTCCGGGCGGTTTCTGCGCCTAAGCAGTCCCGGAAATCAAAAACCTCCGGAGCATTTCATGCGTCTCGAAGCAGTCTCGATCGGCAAGAATCCCCCCCATGACGTCAATGTTGTGATCGAAGTGCCGATTGGTGGGGAGCCCATCAAATATGAGATGGACAAGGAATCCGGCGCGCTGGTCGTCGATCGCTTCCTTTATACCGCCATGCGCTACCCGGGGAATTACGGCTTCATTCCGCATACGCTGTCGGATGACGGCGATCCTTGCGATGTCATCGTCGCCAATACGCGCGCGATCATTCCCGGCGCGATCATGAGCTGCCGGATTGTCGGCGTCCTGCTGATGGAAGACGAAGCCGGTGGCGATGAAAAGCTCATCGCCGTGCCTTCAAGCAAGCTCACGCGTCGCTATGAGAACGTGCAGAATTACACCGACCTGCCGAAGATCACGCTGGAGCAGATCGAGCATTTCTTTACCCACTACAAGGATCTCGAAGCCGGCAAGTGGGTGAAGGTCACGCGTTGGGGCGATGCTGCCGAGGCGCATGCGCTCATCCTCCAGGGTATTGAGAAGGCCAAGGCCGCGAAGAAGGGCTGATCAGCTCTGGCGCTCGAGCAGGAACACTGCCTGCTCGCCAAAGAGGTTCCAAACCCACCAGGGGGCGTTCACACGCATGGGCGCCCCCGAATTGTCGAGCGCGACAGCCCGTTCGATCTGTGCATCCACTTCATCGACCAGCGCGCGAAAATCGCGAATGGTGCAGAAATGGATGTTTGGGGTCTCGTACCAGGGGATCGGCAGATTTTCCGTGATCGGCATGCGCCCGCGAAACATCAGCTGGCCGCGAATGCGCCAATAACCAAAATTCGGAAATGACACGATGGCGCGCCGCCCGATGCGCAGCATCTGTTCGAGCACGCGCCGCGGATTGCGCGTCGCCTGCAGCGTTTGCGACAGGATCACATAATCGAAACTGTCGTCGGGATAGTCGATCAGATCGGTGTCGGCATCACCCTGAATGACGGAAAGTCCCTTTGCGACGCAATCATTCACGCCGCGTTGTGACAATTCGATGCCGCGCGCATCGACGCCGCGCTCTTCTGCGAGCAACCGCAGCAATGTGCCATCGCCGCAGCCAATGTCCAGCACGCGCGTGTTGGGCGCGACCATCCCCGCAACGACAAGAAGATCGACGCGCGCCGTGTCGAGCGCGAAGAGGGGGGCGCTTCGTTCAGTCATGACGTGCCCTTTGCGGTCTTCAGGCCGCGCGCGCGCGCAGCGCCTTCCAGAAAGCCTGATGTCGTGGCGAAAAGTTCCGGCACGTCCAGAAGGAAGGCGTCATGCCCCTTGTCGGTCTCGATTTCGACGAAGGACACAGAGGCGCCACCCGCATTCAACGCATGCACGATGGAGCGCGAGGCCGCCGTCGGGAATAGCCAGTCGGAGGTGAAAGAGGCCACGCAGAAGCGGGTTTTCGTATGCTGGAACGCACGCGCCAGACTGCCCTCATAATCTGCGGCAAGATCGAAATAATCCATCGCGCGGGTCAGGTAGAGGTAGGAATTTGCGTCGAAGCGCTCCACGAAGGTCGAGCCCTGATGGCGCAGATAGCTCTCGATCTGGAAGTCCGCGTCGAAGGAGAAGGTCGGCGCGGTCTTGTTCTGGAACTTGCGTCCGAACTTCCGGTGCAGGGCCTCATCCGAGAGATAGGTGATGTGGGCGGCCATCCGCGCGACCGCGAGCCCTTTGGTGGGCAGGCGCCCCGTCTCGAAATAGCGGCCCGCAGCCCATTCGGGATCCGCCATCACGGCCTGGCGTCCAACCTCATGAAACGCGATGTTCTGCGAGGAATGGCGCGCGGCGGTTGCAATCGGAATGGCCGAGAACACGCGCTCAGGGTAGGTCGCCGCCCATTGCAGCACCTGCATGCCGCCCATGGACCCGCCGATGGCGCAAAACAATTGGTCGATGCCTAAATGATCGACCAGCATGGCCTGTGCGCGCACCATGTCGCGGATCGTGACCATCGGCATGGTGAGCCCATAGGGCTGGCCGGTGGCAGGATTGGTCGAGGCCGGGCCGGTGGTGCCAAGGCACCCGCCGACCACATTGGAACAGATGATGAAATAGCGGTCGGTGTCGACCGGCTTGCCAGGGCCCACCATGGTCTCCCACCAGCCGGGCTTGCCGGTGAGCGGATGAACATTGGCGACATGCTGATCGCCGGTCAGCGCATGGCAAACCAGAATGGCGTTCGACTTGTCGGCGTTGAGCACGCCATAGGTCTGATAGGCGATATTAAGGGGCGCAAGCGCGACGCCGGCATCCATGAGGAGCGGCTGGTCGGCGGGGAGCCGCAGGACCAAGCTGTGCGGGGCGTCTGCCTCGCACCATGCGGCGTGACCTGCCCTGAGAGGATCGATCTCCGTCACAGACCTCTACTCCGTACTGGCCGTCCGCTATTTCGAACGACGCGTTCGGTGTCTAGGAGCCGGTCGGGTCCAAGTCAAGCTGCGGCACGATGGTCGGTTGGGGCTGGTTTCCTTTGCATTGCAGGGCTGGCAACAGTAAGACATGCGCTCACGTGAAGCTTCAAAGTGAGATCTTCGTCCGTGGCCCCCTCTTCCGACGCCGACAAGGATCCTCTGGCGATCCTCAATGAACTCCGGGTCGACATCGACCGGATCGACGCCGAAGTGCATGCATTGCTCATGTCGCGCGGCGAGATCATCAATCGGCTGATCGCCGTCAAGGCGCGGCAGGGTGGTGGATCCGCCTTTCGGCCGGGCCGTGAGGCCGAGATGATGCGCCGCCTTGCCGAGCGCCATCGCGGTCCCTTGCCGCTCGACACGGTCGAAAGCATCTGGCGCATCATCATCGCGACCTTCACTTTCGTGCAGTCGAATTACAGCGTCCATGTCGATATTGTTGGCGGTGATGCCGCCATGCGCGATTCCGAGCGCTTCCATTTCGGCTTCACCGTTCCCTCCATCCCCCATCATGGCGCGGTGGGGGTGATTGATGCGGTGGCGCGTGCGTCGGGCGATCTTGGCATGGTGCGGATCGATGGCGGCGTCACGGCGGGGCCTTGGTGGACGAGGCTGATTGGCCCTGACGCTCCAAAAATCATCGCCCGACTGCCCTTCGTCGAGCGGCCGGATCATCCGGCGGGCATGCCTGTCTATGTCATTGCCAAGCCGCTCGCTGATGCGGCGGCGCGGGAAATCCTGCTGCATTGTGTCCATCTCGAACGATGGCGCGATGGCGTGCCTGCGGCGCTCGCGACTCTTGGCGGCGAAATCATCGGCAATGCGGCCGACGAGACGGGCCTGTCGCTTCTGGTGGCGGTGCCGGCCAGGGTCGACGCCCCGGCCATTCATGGGGCTCTTGCGCTGTCAGGCGTTTCCGCAGCGCGGCTTAGCGAAGTCGGCAGTCATGCTGCCCGTTTTTCCTTTCACCGAAGCGAGGCCGGCTGAGACCACGGTCTCGCACCAAGGCTTCCGACACCGGATCAAACGACATGTCCTCATCATCCACTCCCGACCGTCCCATCCCGCGCCCCGGCGTGCTTGCCATCGATCCCTATATTCCGGGCAAAAGCGGTGCGCCCGGCGCGATGAAGATCCACAAGCTCTCGTCCAACGAGACGCCGCTTGGTCCCTCGCCGCGCGCGGTTGAGGCTTTCGCCACGATCGCTTCGAAACTCGAGCTCTATCCTGATGGCTCCGTCGCGCGTTTGCGTGCTGCGATTGCTGGCCGTTTTGGCCTTGATGCCGATCGCATCGTCTGTGGCAATGGCTCGGATGACATCCTGCATTTGCTCGCCATGGCCTATATCGGGCCGGGCGACGAGGGCATTTTCACAACGCATGGATTTCTCGTCTATCGCATTGCGATTCTGGCATCAGGCGGTACGCCGATCGTTGCGCCCGAGACCAATCTTTGCGCCGATGTCGACGCCATTCTGGCTTGCGTCACGCCGCGCACGAAGATCGTCTATCTCGCCAATCCGAACAATCCGACGGGCACCTACATGCCTTTCGATGAGGTGAAGCGTCTGCATGCAAGCCTGCCCCGGCATGTCCTGCTGGTGCTCGATGCGGCCTATGCCGAATATGTGCGCCGCAATGATTATGCGGAGGGTATCGAACTCGTCGCGACCAATGAAAATGTAGTGATGACCCGGACCTTCTCGAAGATTTTCGGCCTCGCCAATCTGCGGCTTGGCTGGTGCTATGCGCCCGCCGCCATTTGCGACGCCTTGAACCGCATTCGCGGCCCGTTCAATGTGAACGGCGCGGCTCTGGAGGCGGGGATTGCGGCACTTGAAGACGTCAAGCACGTCGAAGGCGCAATCGAACATAATGAAAAATGGCTGCCTTGGCTTTCGCACGAAATCGGCACCCTCGGGCTCGAGGTGACGCCGAGCGTCGCCAATTTCGTTCTGATCCATTTCCCGCCCTCCTCTGGCCTGAGTGCTGCGGACGCGGATGCCTTTCTCACGGGCCGTGGTCTCGTGTTGCGCGCGGTGGGCGCTTACGGCCTGCCCCATTGCTTGCGCCTGACGGTTGGGACCGAGGAGGCCAATCGTCTCGTTGTCGAGGCCTTGCGCGCTTATGTCGAGGCCGCACGGCATGGCTGATCATCTCGCCCAGCCGCTTGCGGCGCCGCTTTTTGAGCGGCTTGTCATTGTCGGCGTTGGCCTGATTGGCTCCTCGCTATTGCGCGCCGCGCGCCAGCGCAACCTAGCGCGTCATCTGGTGGCTGCCGATTTTTCAGCCGCTGTCTGCGCGCGCGTCACTGAACTCGGCATTGCCGATGAGGTAACGAGCGATGCGAAAGCCGCCGTTGTTAACGCCGATCTCGTCATTCTCTGCACGCCCGTCGGGGCGATTGGCGCGGTTGCGGCGGAGATTGCCCCGCATTTGGCCTCCGGTGTCATCCTCTCGGATGTGGGTTCGGTGAAGGGCGCAGTTGTGTCCGCCGTGCAGCCGCATCTGCCGGCTGCGGTCCATTTCATCCCCGCCCATCCGGTCGCGGGTACGGAATATTCAGGTCCGGATGCCGGCTTTTCGACGTTGTTTCTCGATCGCTGGTGCATTCTTACACCGCCCGAGGGCGTCGATATAAGCGCGGTTGCCAAACTTCAAAGTTTCTGGAGCGAGGTGGGATCCAATGTCGAGGTCATGACGCCAGCCCATCATGATCTCGTGCTCGCGATCACGAGCCACGTGCCCCATCTCATCGCTTATAATATCGTTGGGACGGCGGCAGATCTGGAAGCGGTCACGCAGTCGGAAGTGATCAAATTTTCGGCCGGTGGCTTTCGGGATTTCACGCGCATCGCCGCCTCCGACCCCACCATGTGGCGCGATATCTTCCTCAACAATCGCGACGCCGTGCTCGAAGTGCTCGGCCGGTTCAACGAGGATCTTGCCGCCCTGCAACGCATGATTCGCTGGGGTGACGGACAGGGCCTGCACGATCTTTTCACGCGCACGCGGGCGATCCGGCGCAGCATCATTGCGCAGGGACAGGAAACACCCTCCGCGGATTTCGGACGCAGGGGGCCTGACTCCGGCGAGGCTTCGAAAGAAGGCTCTCAGTAGAGTGGCGTGAGAATCTGGCCGCTTCTGAACGGCCCGATGGAAATACGCCCGTCTTGCAGACGGGCCGGCCATGGCACGGCTGAGCCGTCGGGCCGCTCAAGCAGCGCGCCGATCATTGGGTTCATGTTGCCGCCGCCATTGCGCATGAGAAGCGGCGCCAGTCCTTTTGCCGCCACGTTCAACTCGCCCTGAACGCGCCGCGCGGCATCAAGCCCGAGTCGTCCTTTGGCGTCGACCTGCAGATTACCCTTGCTGATTTTGGCGGCGTCGATCACGAGGGACCCACCATTGCTGCGCCAGGCCTCGAGCATGAGCCGCGCGCTTTGCGCCGACAACTGGAGCGCTTGCGTCGCCGCGCCGCTCAATTCGAGTGTTACTTTGTCCTTGCCGCCGCTGAACGCGTCGGCCGCCGGCAACCGCGCTTCGAGCAGGCTGACGGCCAGATCAATGGCCCTTTCCTCTGCAGGCCGCTCGCTGTCCGTGCGCAGATGGAATTCTGCGGCCTTGGCCTCAACATCATAGGCAATGCCCGCTCCATCGCGCCAGTTGAGGCGGGGTTGCGTGGCGGCGAGTGAAAGACGCTGCGCCTGTCCTGCAAAACGAATCGATGCGCGCAGGCCCTCCCAGGTCAGACTGCTGCTGACGCCATCCGATTCAATCGTGAAGGGCGCGGTTAGATCGGCGAGAACCAGCTTCGGGCTGTAGATTTGCGTCAGGGCCGTAAGGCCGCCAAGCCGCATCTGCACCGGCTTTCCCTCGGCAAAGGTCGCCAGCGAGACCGAGGCGCAACGCAATTCGATGCGGAACGGAAATCCGCCAATGGCCTGATCGGCGCAGGTCCAGCTGCGGCCTGCAGCGGCCTCGGCAATGATCCAGTCGCCCATACCGCGTTCGGCCATGCGGCTTGCGTAAAACCAGAAGCCCGACCAGGCGAGGGCGACCATCAGCAAGAGCCCTGAGGGAAGATAAAGCCCGACGCGGCTCACCGCTTGCGGGGGACGTGCGTCGGACTCATATTGCGTGGTCATCGGTCGGTCCTGGCAATCGCGCTTCCGGCTTTGTGCATGGAAGCCTTGGGTGAATGATGAACGAAAACGAAGATCTCTGGGTGTTCGGTTACGGCTCGTTGATGTGGCGTCCGGGCTTTGACTTTGAAGAGCAGCAGGCCGCCCTCGTCAGGGGGTATCATAGATCGCTCTGCATTTTCTCCCATGTTCATCGCGGGACACCCGAGAAGCCGGGGCTCGTGCTCGGCCTTGACCGGGGCGGCGCATGCAAGGGCGTGGCCTTCCGTGTGGCCAGCGGCCGGGCTGCAGACACGATTGCCTATCTGCGCGAGCGCGAACAGGTGACGGGCGTCTATCGCGAGGTGTGGCTGAAGGCGCTGCTTGGTGACGGGCGCGCGGTGCCATGCGTTGTCTATGCGGTCGAGCCCGCTCACCCGCAATATGCCGGTCGCCTGCCGGCCCCCGAGCTCCTGCGCCTTGTCGTTCAGGGGCAGGGCGTATCGGGAGCCAATGTCGATTATGTCCGCGCCACGCATGAGCATTTGTCGTCAACTGGCATCGTGGATCCCGCTTTGGCCTGGATCGTGTCTCATCTGCCCGCGCCCGCGTTCAGGCGCTTTGGCGATTCCGCTGAATGATTTTTTTGAGTGACGGATCCTGCGCCACCGCTTCATCCAGCAGGCTGTTGGTGGCGGTTTCAAGCCGGTCTTGCAGCAATTCGAAAAACACCTGTTTTTCGAGGCCCGGCGCAATCGGCTCCAGCACGTCGACGATGACTGTCCCGGGCCGCCGCAGCCAGCTGCGCCGCGCCCAGAATAGCCCGGAATTGAGCGCAATCGGCAGGCAGGCGACACCGCAGGCGTCGTAAATGTGCGCGACACCGAATTTATATTTTGGCGGCGCTCCCGCAGGTCGGCGCGTGCCTTCGGGAAAGATGAAAAGCTTGCGATTTGCAGCGAAAATCTTGCGCGCCTTCTCTTCAGCTTGCGCGAGCGCGCTGCTGCCCTGGGTGCGATCGATGGCGATCTGATCGGCTTTCCAGATGTACCAGCCAAAAAGCGGAATGAAGGTCAGTTCACGCTTTAAAATATAACAAAAATCATCAAACAGCATGATCAGCGCGAAGGTTTCCCAGACCGACTGATGTTTTGCCGCGACGATGAAGGGCCCTTTGGGCAGATGCTCCACGCCACGAAATTCGACGTGCGTTCCGCAGATCGCCTTTAACAGCCAGAGGGAATTTATCGCCCAGACGCGCGCGAGTTTGAACACGACCTCTCGCCGCAACAAGAGGGCTGGAAGCCCCACGATCAGCAGCCCGATCAGGTTGAGGTAAAAGGCGAGATTGAAGAGGAGAGACCGGAGCAGCAGCATGGCTCTTTCAATGCCCCAACAGGGGGCGATTGTGAAGTGGCTGCGCCGAAGCTGTTTTCACGCAGGCGGTAGGCTGCGGGGCAGTGCGAGCATGTCGGCTGTGGCCAGTCTGGTCAGCGCGACCACATATTTCAGATATTCCGTCCCGATGATCCGCGCGGCATGGGCTGAGCGCCACCAGACTTCATCGCGCATCCGGCTCGCCACCACCCCATAGGGGATCAGCTCATGGTTTGGCAGCGCATGGCTGAGTTCAGCCAGCGCGCGCGGCATATGGTAATTCGAGGTGACCACGATCAGCGATTTTGAAATGCCATGCTGATCCGCCCAGCGGCGGGCCTCACGCGCATTACCGATCGTGTTCAGTGCGTCATAACCAAGATCGATGCAGCAATCGATCAGCTCCCGAAACTTTGGGTTGAGGCGGGCAATTTCGCTGCGCGTGATCGCCTGATTGACGCCCGTAATCAGCAGTCTGTCGGCATGACCGCGCGCGAAGAGCTCGATGGCATCAGTCACGCGGTCAGCGCCGCCGGTCAGGACGATCATCCCCTCGGCATGGCGTGTGAGGGGCGCTTCCCGCTGCTCGACGCGGCCCGCAAAGATGAGAAAACCAAGCATCAGACAAAGAATCAAAGCGCCCGCCATGACGCGCAGGACAATCAGGACGGGCCGCGTCTTCACGCCTGCCACCCTGGACGCCATGTGTGCCAAAATGCTGGCGTCAGGATCATTCAAGTCCTCGCAAATGCCGGAAAACCACGGAGCGTGACATCATGCCGGTGAGAACACCCACGCCCCCGGCAATCACGACGATGGCCGCATAGCCAAGGAAGCCGAGCGCGAAGGCCCCAAAAAGCGCCTCGATCTGGTCGCCGCCAGCGCTGGCAATCCACCTGCTCGAAAGCAGGCCCGCAGTGAGGAAAGCTGCGACGGCGCAGGCCCCGCCGATGATCCCGCCGCGCAGGCCAAGCAGGAGAAAATGCCGCTGGAATTGGCGCGCGATATAGGAATCGGCCGCGCCGACGAAATGCAGGACATTGATGACTTCGCGGCTGCCCGCCATCGCGCCGCGCGTTGCAAAGGCGACCGCCAGGGCCATTGCGATCAGCACGAGGCAAAAGATGATTACGGCCACCATGACCATGGTTTTCGACATGGTCGCGAGCCGATCCACCCAGAGCTTGTGATCGTCGAGGATCGCGCCGGGGATTGCCTGCGACAGATTCGTGCGCAGGCGCGCGGTATCGAGCGCTCTGTCAGGCGACAGGCGCAGGACGATCATGCGCGGTACCGGCAATTCGCCGAGATCGAGGCCGACGCCGAGCCAAGGTTCGAGCAGGCGCTCGGATTCGGCCTTGGTGAAGGCGCGAACCTCGCTGATGCCGTCCACCCCACGCGCCAGCTCTTCGGCCTTGCGCACGTCCTGATCCAGATTGCGGCCCTGAGCAGGCTTGATCTGGATGGTCATCTCGCGCCCGACATTCTGCCGCCAGTCGCGCGAGACGTCGTTGACGAGGATCGCTGTGCCCACGGTCAGCGAAGCAAGAAAGGTCATGATCGCGATGACGGTGACAAGCGCACGAGCCGCGATGGCGTCGGGCGGCACGAGTGGCACATCGCGGCGCGAAGGCAGCCGGCTGTCCTCGACGCTTGCGGGGGATTTCTCGGAGGTCTGGCTTTGTGGCACGGCGCCCTCAGTCGTAAATATGCAGGCGGCCGTCGCCCAGAACCAGCCGCCGCGCCCCGTCGAACTGGTCCATGAGGCCCAGATCGTGCGTGGCTATGACGACGGATGTCCCCGAGCGGTGAAGCTCCAGAAAGAGGCGCAGCAGGCGGCGTGCAAGGCTCGGGTCCACATTGCCCGTCGGCTCATCGGCCAGCAGCAATTCGGGCCGCACGATCAGGGCGCGGGCGATTGCGGCGCGTTGTTTTTCGCCGCCTGACAGAATGGGTGGCAGCACATGCATGCGCTCGCCGAGCCCAACCCAGCCGAGCAATTCGACGACTTCCGCGCGATAGGAGGCCTCGTCCCGGCCCTGGACACGCAGCGGCAGCGCCACGTTCTCGTAGGTCGTCAGATGATCGAGCAGGCGAAAATCCTGAAAAACCACGCCGATCCGCCGGCGCAGCGCGGTGATGTCATCCTTTTCGAGGCTGGCCGCATCGCGACCAAACAGCGAGATGAAGCCACGGGTCGGCTGCAGCGACAGCAGGATCAGCCGCAACAGGGTCGTCTTGCCGGCGCCAGAGGGCCCCGTCAGAAACTGGAAGGATTGCGGCTCGATGGAAAAGGTAAGGTCCCTGAGAACCTCAGGCCCCATTCCGTAGCGCAGCCCGACATTGTTGAACCGGACCAATTTCGTGACCTCTAAATCAGCGTCGCCCGAGCACCGATATCTGGAAGCGAATCGAGATGCCAGACGCTTGTTCCAGCCTAGCAGCTTGGGGCAGGGACCGCAGGCCTGTCGGAGGCAATACCGGCCCGCTTTTGGCCGATCCACCAAATCATTACGCGCAATGATGGCGGGAGCGCAGCAGGGGCCCTATAGTCAGGGTCGATTGTGCGGGACGACCCTGCAGGAAAGACAAAAGGTGTTGGATGAGCGCGCAGCATGACGTGAAAATTCTGTTCAGCGAGGCTGAGATCGCGGCGCGTGTCGAGGACATGGCCGAAACGCTCAAGCACGCCGGTTTGCAAAATCTCCTCGTCGTCGCCGTGCTCAAGGGCTCGTTCATGTTTGCCGCCGACCTGCTGCGCTCCATGCACCGCAAGGGCATGCAGCCCCAGGTCGAATTCGTGCATCTTTCGAGCTATCTCGAGGGCACGGTTTCAAAGGGCCATATCACCATCCTGAAGGACATCGAATCCGACGTGTCGGGCCGTGATGTTCTGCTGGTCGACGATATTCTCGAGTCAGGCCGCACATTGGCTTTCGCCAAGGATCTCCTTACGGCGCGCGGCGCCAAGCGGGTGATGATCGGCGTCATGCTGGAAAAGCCGAACAAGCGTGCCGTTCAGGTGCAGGCTGATCTGGTCGGCTTCCAGAGCCCCGACGTTTTCGTCGTCGGCTATGGCATGGACGTCGCCCATAATTATCGGCAATTGCCGTTTATCGGCATCATCGAATAATCACCCGTTCAGACGCCAGATTTCGAGGTTGAGCGCAGCCGCGAAAGAGACCCACGCCAGATAGGGCACGAAACATCCGCCTGAAATCCGATCGCGCTTCCAGAAGAGCGTCAGGGTCCAGGCGATCGTAAGCCAGAGCGGCACGATCACGATCAAGCCGAGAAGCGGGTTGCGTAAGCCAAAAAAGACGACGGACCAGGCGCCATTCAGCGCAATCTGGATCATGAAGGCTGCAATTACAGAGCCGCGTCCCTCGTCGCCCGGTTTGCGCAAAATGCGGTAGAAGGCGAAGGCCATGGCCGCATAGAGAAGTGTCCAGACGGGGCCAAAAATCCAGTTTGGCGGCGTGAACGAGGGCTTGATGAGCCCCAGATACCAGGTCGGAATATTGGGCAGGGTCGCCATGCTGCCGATCACGCTTGCCGCCATCACTGGCACAACCGCCAGAACAAGACTGAGCGTAAGAGACAGCGGCGCTCGCACCTGATTATTCATGTTGTTTCCGCCTGTTGATGGGTCGCGCTTCGCAGGGTCAAAGGTTATACGAAAACCGTCCCGCGTCGGTTTGTTGTTTATAGGGTTCACGCCATGAGCGATGAGACTTCAAAAATGAACGTCCATGTCTCGCGTGAAACCTTGGCCGTGCAGGCCATGGGGCGCATTGATCCCCTGACCCGCGCCGTGGTGCCGCCCCTTCATCTCAGCACGACATTCATTCGCGATCCCGACAATCAATATCGCAGCGGCTTTTCCTACGGGCGCGCCGATAATGAGACCGTGCGTGAACTCGAGAGCATCATGGTGATGCTCGAGCAGGCCGAAGCTGCGCTTGTGTTCGGGTCGGGTATGTCGGCAGCCGTCGGCGTTTTTTCTGCTCTTGCGCCGGGCAGCCGCGTTCTTGCCCCCGCTGTCATGTATTGGGCCCTGCGCTACTGGCTGTTGCATGATGCTCCCGCGCTCGGACTGACAGTCGATTTCATCGATATGGGCGATATCGATGCGGTGGCTGCGGCCGCAGCTGCGGCTCCGCTGAATCTGGTCTGGATCGAAACACCCTCCAATCCGTTGTGGGGCGTTCTCGACATTGCGGCGATTGCCGACATAGCCCATCTCAATGGCGCGCGGCTCGTGGTCGATTCCACCTGCGCGACGCCGGTCTTGACGCAGCCTCTCCTGCTGGGCGCGGACATTGTCATGCATTCGGCGTCGAAATATCTGAATGGCCATTCGGATGTCATTGCAGGCGTATTGGCGACGCGCGTCACGGATGAATTCTGGACGCGGATCACGCGGATCCGCTCCAGCCACGGCATGTTGCTCGGCCCCTTCGAGGCCTTTCTTGTCACACGCGGCATTCGCACGCTGCATGTGCGCGTTCGTGCAAGTTGCGCGAACGCACTGGCGCTGGCACTAGCGCTTCAGGACCACCCGCTCATTGAAGCCGTGCTTTATCCCGGCCTCAAGGATCACCGCAATCATGCGCTTGCCGCGCGTCAGATGAAGGGCGGCTTTGGCGGCATGCTGTCCATCCGTGTGAAGGGTGGCGAGGCTGGCGCCATCGCGGCTGCAGCGCATGTTCAGCTCTGGAAGCGCGCGACGTCTCTGGGTGGTGTTGAAAGCCTGCTGGAGCATCGCGCCTCGATCGAGGGTGCGGGCACGCCTTGCCCGCCCGACCTGTTGCGGTTGTCATGCGGTATCGAGACGGCGGACGACCTTCTCGCCGATCTTGATCAGGCGCTGCATGCCGCCGTTGCTTAGCTTTCGTAGCTCAGCAGCAGCTTTTCGATTTCCGGGATCGAATGTTTCGTCAGATCCTTGTTGATCTCCGCGCCGATTTTCTTTTGCGTCTCGCCCGAAAACTCGCGCCGCAATTCACCGAGAACTTTTGGCGGCGCCACGACAATCAGCCGCTTGAACTCATGCGCATGTGCGGCGCGATTGATTTCGGCTGCGATTTCGCTGGCGAAATGGATTTCGTCCATCTCGTGCCAATCTGTGCCTTCATAGCTGCTGCGCCCTTGTGACGAGCTTGAAAAGCTGCGTCCGGGCTTGTCAGACCCCTGTTCCACCGTGGAGGGGCTTTCCTGAACGCGCACGGACAGCCGACGAAGGTTCAATAGTTCAGCGTCGCCTTCATTGTGCAGAAGGAGAGCTTTCTTGCCGTCGCCGATGAGCACCCAATCGCCCGTCCCAACACGCAGATGTGGCATTGCGGTCTCCCCGTCAGCGGATGGCACAGCCATCCGAGACAGAGCAACGAGGGATGTGGCGGCTCAGTTCCCCTCTTCCAGAAGACGGCGTGCAATCACCTGCGCTTGAATCTCTGCCGCGCCCTCGAAAATATTGAGAATGCGCGCATCGCACAAAACGCGCGAGATCGGATATTCGAGTGCAAAGCCATTGCCGCCGTGAATCTGCACACCATTGTCGGCCGCAGCCCAGGCAATGCGCGCGCCCAGCAGCTTGGCCATGCCGGCCTCGACATCGCAGCGCTTGTCTGCGTCTTTCGCGCGTGCCGAAAAATAGGTGAGCTGGCGGGCGATATGCACCTCCGTCGCCATCATCGCGATCTTGTCGGCCACGCGCGGGAAAGCCAGCAAGGGTTTTCCAAATTGAATGCGCTCGCTCGCATAGCGCAGCGCAAGTTCAAGCGCGTTTTGTGCAACGCCGACAGCGCGCGCCGCCGTCTGGATGCGCGCAGATTCAAAAGTCTGCATCAATTGCTTGAAGCCCTGACCCTCAACGCCGCCCAGCAGATTTTGCGCCGGCACCTCAAAGCCATCGAAGGCGATTTCATATTCCTTCATGCCACGATAGCCCAGAACCTCGATCTCGCCGCCTGTCATGCCCTCTGCCGGAAAGGGAATTTCATCAGTCCCGCGCGGCTTCTCCGCGAGGAACATCGACAGGCCCTTGTACCCGGCCTCCGATGGATTGGTGCGCGCCAGCACCGTCATCAGATCGGCACGCACGGGATGGGTAATCCAGGTCTTGTTACCGCTGATCTTGTAGACATCATCCGCGCGTGTCGCGCGCGTGCGCAGCGAGGCTAGGTCAGACCCGGTGTTTGGCTCCGTGAACACGGCGGTAGGCAAGATTTCGCCCGAGGCGATCTTTGGCAGAAATGCCTGCTTTTGCGCGTCCGTCCCACCGCAAAGAATCAACTCTGCGGCGATTTCCGAGCGCGTGCCGAGCGAGCCGACGCCGATGTAGGCGCGCGACAATTCCTCCGTTACGACGCACATGGCGATCTTGCCAAGGCCCATGCCGCCGTATTCTTCTGGAATGGTCAGGCCGAAGACGCCGAGCGCGGAAAGGCCATCGACGATCTCGAGGGGAATATAGGCATTGGCGAGATGCCATTCATGCGCATGGGGCGCGACTTCGCCCTGGCCGAATTTGCGGATTTCGTCGCGAATCGATTCCATCGTGTCATCAAGGCCGGCATCGCCGATCATGGCGGCGGAATCCTGCGCCGCGATGAGCGCAACAAGCCGCGCACGGTGGGGTCCAGTATTGCCGTTCGCGATCAATTGATTGACTGCGCCCGCGCGCAGGCTAGCGATTGTTTCTGCCGAGAGTCCGAAATCCTCGGGGCGCACGAACTCCCCCTGGTTCATCGGAATGCCACCAAAAATCTGCGCGCAATATTCCCCGAGACCGACGCGCGTCAGCAGATCTTCGATTTCTCCATATCGACCCTCGGCGCGCATGCGCTGCGCATAGGCAATCATTTCGCGGATGGCTTCCACATAGGTCGCGAGCCAGGCCATGCCATGGGTTGTATGCTGATGCAGCTCAAAGGCTTGGGCGCTGATCTCGCCTGCGTCCGAGACTTGCGCCCGGACCTTGGCGCGTGCCTCCCCATAAAGCTTTTCGACGGCGGCCAGGGCCTCCGTGGCCTGATCCAGACTATCCGGGGCCGACGTCTTATCGGCCAGCGCGCTATGGGCGGTCATCCACTTTCTCCCGACAGGTTGCTCCGCAGAGCTTGCTGCATCGCAACATAGACGGGGCCGTCGGGCAATTCTTCTTTTGGAGGGCGCGTCAGCGCCGCACAGCCAGCGCGACGCCCAGTGACGTGACGATCATTCCTGCAATCTGCATCGGCTCAAGCTGCTCGCCGAAAAAGATAACCGCCTGAATCGCGGCCGCAGCGGGCACGAGATAGATGAGCTGGGCCGAGCGGGCGACCTCGCCCCGGCGGATCAATTGCAGCAAAAGCGCCATGGAAACGATCGAAATAGCCCCGATGGACCAGACAAGGCTCAGCGCGGTGTTCAGCGAGAAGCCGACCCGCATGTCCTCGAAGGCAAATGCAAGCGGCAGGGTCACCAGGAGCGAGCTGACAAATTGCAGCACGCTGACGGTCCGCAAATCGCCGCTGCGCACATATCTTTTTTGATAAAAGGTGCCGAGCGTCAGCGATATCATGCCGCAGACGTTGATCCCCAGCGGCAGGATTGCAGCGCTCAGGCTGGCGGAATCAAGGCTCGAGAGCTTGGGTGCGAGCACGAGCACAAGACCGGAAAAGCCAAGCCCGATGCCGATCCATTGCAGGGGCCGGATACGCTCGCCCGCAAGCCACGGGGCCAGAATGGCCGTGAGTATGGGCTGAAGCGCGGCCAGCAAGGCCGAGATCGATGCGGGCACGCCATGCGATATCGCCCACCAGACGCCTCCGAGATAGAATGCGTGTAAAAGCACGCCAGAGATCATGGCATGCCCCCAATCGGCACGCGTCTTTGGCCATTGCGCACCCGAAAGCGCGGCATAGATGGCAAGCACACTGGCCGCACCCGCATAGCGCAACAGCAGGAAGGTCAGGACATCGGCGTCATTGGCGGCAAAACGTGCAACGATCCAGCCGGTGGACCAGAGCAGAACGAAAACCGCGGGGATGACGAAAGACATCCAGAGATCCGGTTTTGATGCTCGCTTCCCCATGTCCCCGCGCTATCCTTCTGCAAGACGTTGTCTCAATTGCCGGATGGCCTGTCGATGAAGCGCAGTTTCACGATCGTCGCCGATGCCTACATCCGCTTTATCGAAGACGATGGCTGGGCCATTTCCAGCCATATCGCGCTCACGACCTTGATGTCGATGTTTCCTTTTCTCATTTTCGTGACGGCGCTGGCGGGTTTTCTGGGCACGCAGGAACTCGCCGATCTGGCTGCGTCCCTGCTTCTGCAGACATGGCCCGAGGCGGTGGCGCGGCCGATTGCCGGAGAAATACATAATGTATTGACCCAGAGCCGCATTGGGCTGCTGACCTTGGGCGCCGTGCTCGCGCTCTATTTTGCTTCGAGCGGCGTGGAGGCGATTCGCACCGGTCTCAATCGCGCCTATGCCGTGCGCGAAAAGCGGTCCTGGTGGATGTTGCGGATCGAGGCTGTGGGCTTTGTCTTGCTGGGCTCCCTTGCGCTGTTGGCGCTGGCCTTTTTCGTCGTGCTCGGTCCGCTGATCTGGGCTGCAACACTGGCGCATTTGCCGGCGCTCGCCCCGCTTGCAGCCATAATTACGCTCGCGCGCTACGTGTTGACCGTTCTGATTCTCGCTCTTACGCTGATTGTTGCGCATATCTGGTTGCCGGCGGAACGGCATTCCCTGATTCAGATCCTGCCGGGCGTGTTGCTGACGATTGTCCTCTCGCTCGCCTTTGCGGTGACCTTTGCGGCCTATATCGCGCAATTTTCACGCAATTATGTGACGACCTATGCGGGCATAGCATCCGTGATGATCGCGCTCATTTTTCTCTATTCGCTCGCCTCCATTTTTGTCTTTGGAGGCGAGCTCAATGCAGCAATCTATCGGGCACAGAAGCAGAATACGGATTCAGCTCTGTGAATGCGAAGCCTCGATCACATCATCGAGCGTCTTCAGCCCCGGCCGCGAGGCATTGACGAGCACCGCCATATTTCCTGGCGAATGCAGGTTTTTCCACATTTTCGTATGCGCCAACGGGATCTTGTCCCAAGGAAAGATCTCGCCGATGCAGGGGTCGATGCGGCGGTCGATGACGAATTGATTGGCGGCGGCTGCCTGTTTCAAATGCGCGAAATGCGAGCCCTGAATGCGCTTTTGTCGCATCCAGACGAAACGTGCATCGAAGGTAAGATTGAAACCCGATGTACCCGCGCAGAAAACCACCATGCCGCCGCGTTTGACGACGAAGCATGAGGTCGGGAAGGTTTGCTCGCCGGGATGTTCGAAGACGATATCGACATCCTTGCGTCCGGTTATGTTCCAGATCGCCTTACCGAATTTCCGCGCTTCCGCCATATAGGCATTGTATTCGGGCGAATTCACCTTGGGCAATTGGCCCCAGCAATTGAAGTCCTTGCGGTTGATGACCCCGCGTGCACCAAGCGACATGACATAATCGCGCTTGGTTTCATCCGAAATCACGCCAATCGCATTGGCCCCGGCCGCCGCGCAGAGCTGCACGCCAAACACACCCAATCCCCCCGAGGCGCCCCAGACGAGCACATTGTCGCCGGGCTTCAGGCGATGGGGCTCATGTCCAAAGAGCATGCGATAAGCAGTTGCCAGCGTGAGCGTATAGGACGCACTTTCTTCCCAGCTCAGATGTTTGGGGCGCACCATGAGCTGGCGGTCCTGAACGCGGCAAAATTGGGCGAAAGAGCCATCGGGCGTTTCGTAACCCCAGATGCGTTGGGTTGACGAGAACATCGGATCCCCGCCGTTGCATTCCTCGTCATCGCCATCGTCCTGATTGCAATGCACGACGACTTCATCGCCGACTTTCCAGCGACGCACTTTCGAGCCGACGGCCCAGACGATCCCGGAGGCGTCAGAGCCCGCGATATGATAGGGCAGGCCGTGCCCGTCGAGCGGGGAAATAGGTTCGCCAAGGGCAGCCCAGACGCCATTGTAATTCACGCCCGCGGCCATCACCAGAACCAGCACATCGTGGCTGTCGAGCGTCCAGGTGGGGACGACTTCGAGCTGCATCGATTGTTCT
The DNA here is from genome assembly GCA_947370975.1 of Beijerinckiaceae bacterium. Lineage (GTDB taxonomy): Bacteria > Pseudomonadota > Alphaproteobacteria > Rhizobiales > Beijerinckiaceae > Terripilifer. The sequence continues at coordinate 74,036 of CANBNG010000006.1, read as the reverse complement.
GGCGGGCCGTGTCGGTCCTTGCGGATGACCCAGGCGTGCATCTGCGTCGGCACATGGCCGAGGGGCGGAATTTCCCCGATATTGTAAAGATCCTTGAGGGGCGCGACTTCAGCCTTCGCCGGCTCATTCCCAATGTCCGAGCTCACCACGTTACCTTCTCCTCCGTTGCGCCAATTCTCCGCTGCGCCACGGGTTTATGTTAGCGTGTATGTTGCGATGCACCATACTACTAACGTCCCGCATCCCCTTGGGGCTGACCGACTAACGGCTAGGGTGCCGAAGCGGGCCTTGCGCGCCTATGCTGCTGTGCAGCATCATGGGTGCGTCCCTTGCAACCCCGCAACCAAAAGGCCCGCGCCGATGAATTCCGGAAGCTCAAAGCCCGACAGACCCTGGATTTTCCGGACCTATGCGGGTCACTCGACAGCCGCTGAATCCAACCGGCTGTATCGGGGCAATCTGGCCAAGGGACAGACGGGCCTCTCGGTTGCCTTCGATCTGCCGACACAGACGGGCTATGATTCCGATCATCCGCTGGCGCGCGGCGAAGTCGGCAAGGTCGGCGTACCGATTTCTCATCTTGGCGACATGCGGACCTTGTTCGACGGCATTCCGATTGCCGAGATGAACACGTCCATGACCATCAATGCGACCGCGCCTTGGCTGATGGCCCTCTATATTGCCGCAGCCGACGAGCAGGGCGCAGCGCGCACGGCTCTTCAGGGCACGACGCAGAACGACATCATCAAGGAATATTTGTCGCGCGGCACTTATGTGTTTCCGCCAGCCCCGTCGATGCGGCTGACGCGCGATCTCATTCTCTTTACGACGCGCGATGTGCCGAAGTGGAATCCGATGAATGTCTGCTCCTATCATTTGCAGGAAGCGGGTGCGACGCCGGTGCAGGAATTGAGCTACGCGCTGGCGACCGCCATTGCCGTACTCGACAGTGTGAAGGCGTCTGGCGACCTTGATCCGAAGGATTTCGCAGAGGTCGTCGGGCGCATATCCTTCTTCGTCAATGCCGGCATGCGCTTTGTCACAGAGCTCTGCAAAATGCGGGCTTTTACCGAATTATGGGACGAGATCACGCGCGAACGCTATGGCATTGAAGATGAGAAATACCGCCGATTCCGCTATGGTGTGCAGGTGAATTCTCTGGGCCTTACCGAGCAGCAGCCCGAGAATAATGTCTATCGCATCCTGATTGAAATGCTCGCCGTCGTGCTTTCGAAAAATGCGCGCGCGCGTGCCGTGCAATTGCCGGCATGGAATGAAGCATTGGGTTTGCCGCGTCCCTTCGATCAGCAATGGTCGCTGCGCATCCAGCAGATCATGGCCTATGAAACCGACCTGCTTGAATACGGTGATCTCTTCGATGGCAGCCATGAGGTTACGCGCAAGGTCGAGGCGCTGAAGGACGAGGCGCGCGCCGAGCTTGCCGAAATCGCAAAAGCGGGCGGCGCCATTGCCGCAGTCGAGAGCGGCTATATGAAGTCTCGCCTGGTGGACGCCAATACGCGCCGTCTCGAATCAATTGAACGCGGCGATCAGACCGTCGTGGGCGTTAATCGCTTCCTGGAAACCGAGCCTTCGCCGCTGACTACCGGGGACAGCGCCATCATGGTCGTTGCCGATCATGTAGAGGCGGACCAGATCGCCCGCTTGCAAGCCTGGCGCGAAGCCCGCGATCCCGTGGCCGTGGCCAAGGCGCTCGCCGATGTACGGTCGGCTGCGGCAGAGGGTCGCAACATCATGGAGCCCTCGATTGCGGCGGCCAAGGCCGGCGTCACGACGGGCGAATGGGGCACTTTGCTGCGCGAAGCTTTTGGCGAATATCGCGCACCCACGGGTGTCGGCTCTGCCGCGCGGCAAGTCGGCGGCGAACTCGACGAGGTGCGCGCTGCCGTTGAGCGCGTCTCGCAGAAGCTTGGCCGGCGGTTGAAATTCCTCGTCGGCAAACCGGGCCTCGATGGCCATTCAAACGGTGCTGAACAGATTGCCGTGCGCGCGCGTGATGCCGGCATGGATGTCGTCTATGAGGGCATCCGCCTCACGCCGACAGAAATCGTCAATGCGGCACGCGAGGGCAACGTCCATTGCATCGGCCTGTCGATTCTCTCAGGCTCCCATCTCCCGCTGGTGCGGGAAGTGGCCGCGCGCATGAAAGCAGAAGGGCTCGACCATATTCCGCTGGTGGTCGGGGGCATCATTCCTCCCGACGATGAAGCGTTGCTGCGCCAGGAAGGCGTTGCTGCCGTCTTCACGCCCAAGGATTACGAACTCAACGCGATCATGGGCAACCTTGTGCAGATCGTCGACGAGCGCAATTGAGGGGCGCCGATTTGCGTGTGCGCCGCATCATGTCAAAGTGTCCGCAATTCAAATCCGGGAGGATGACATGCGAGGACCACATGATGTCGGCGGGCTGCCGGAAGGCCCCATCGATGCAAAGCCGCACGATCTGAGCTTTTGGGAAAAGCAGATCGACGGCCTGCGCGGCGTGATCGGCGGCAAGGGGATCGTGACGACGCACGAGAACCGCCGCTATGTCGAAGGGCTCGGCGATGACGCCTATGAAAGCCTGACCTATTACGAGCGCTGGACTGCGGCATTGTCGCGCCAGATGGTCGAGAAGGGCATTCTCACCCAGGCCGAGATCGATGCGCGTGTCCGCGATGTCCGCGCGCGCCTGGCAGCCAGCGGCGAGCTCGAATCCGAAACTGCGGGGAAAGCGCCATGAGCGCGGCGCTTGCTTTCGCACCGGGCGATCTGGTGCGCGTGCGCGACGATTATCCACCAGGCCACATCCGCACACCCATCTATGTGCGCGGCAAGGTCGGGCGCGTGACGCGCCATTTCGGCAGTTTCGGAAATCCCGAATTGCTGGCCTACCGCCTGACCGGTCCCAAGGAGGAGCTTTACGAAGTGCGCTTCCTGCAGCGCGATCTCTGGGATGATTACAAAGGCTCCGAGCGCGATAGTGTGGATCTCGACCTCTATCGAAACTGGCTCGAAAAGATCTGAAGGAACGGACATGCCGCACGATCATCACGATCACGACGACGACCATCATCACGCGCACGACCATGCGCCGCCGCAGCCCGACGACAAGGTGCACAGCTATTACCAGATCCTTGGCATTGCGCTGAAGGAGCTGCTCGTTGAAAAGGGCGTCGTCACGGCTGGCGAGGTCCGCGCCGCGATCGAGAAGCGCGATCAGACAACTCCGGCCTTTGGCGCGAAAGTTGTCGCAAAAGCCTGGTCCGATCCGATCTTTCGCATCCGGCTTCTCACCAATGCCAATGCGGCTGTCGCCGAGCTTGGGTTTCCGATGACGACGACTCAGCTCGTCGCGGTCGAAAATTCAGAGGACGTGCACAATGTCGTCGTCTGCACGCTCTGCTCCTGCTATCCGCGCGAACTGCTTGGCCTGCCACCCGCCTGGTACAAGAGCCGCGCCTATCGCGCGCGCATCGTGCAGGAGCCGCGCGCCGTGCTGGCTGAATTTGGCACCCATCTCACCGACAAGGTCGAGGTGCGCGTGCACGATTCGACCGCCGACATGCGGTATCTCGTCGTGCCCCAGCAGCCCGCAGGGACAGAAGGGTTGAGCGAGGATGAACTCGCAGCCCTCATAACGCGCGATTCCATGATTGGCGTGACCGAAGTTAATTGGTCGGCATAAGGCCGATATGAAAAGGGCGGGACCAATGGTCCCGCCCTTTGGTTTTCAATTCAGCGAGGCTGGGCCCGAGCCCTTTGCGAAATTGACAACGCGACCCGTTCGCCCGTGATCGCGCTCCGCGCCGCTCGATTCGACCAGAACACCGTTGATCGTCAGGCCTTCCTTGCCGGCGCTGATCGTCACGCTGTCACCGTCGCGCACGTCGCCCGCAAGAATGTTTTCCGCCAAGGGATCCTGCACGGATTTCTGAATCACGCGCTTGAGCGGGCGCGCGCCATAGGCTGGGTCGTAGCCGCGGTCGGCAAGCCATTGGCGGCCTTTGGCATCGAGATCGATCCGCACCTTGCGCTCTTCCAGAAGGCGCGCGAGGCGCGACATCTGAATATCGACAATGGCGCCCATGTCTTCGCGGCGCAGCCGGTGAAACAGCACGATTTCATCGACACGGTTAAGGAATTCCGGCCGGAAATGCCCGCGCACGACGGACATCACCTCATTGTAGACGGCAAAGGAATCCTCGCCCTCTTCCTGATTGACCAGATATTCGGCTCCCAGATTCGACGTCATGATGACGAGCACATTGCGGAAATCCACGGTGCGCCCCTGTCCGTCGGTCAGACGCCCCTCGTCGAGAACCTGCAACAGGACGTTGAAGACGTCTGGATGGGCCTTCTCGATCTCGTCGAACAGCACGACTTGATAGGGACGACGGCGCACGGCCTCTGTCAGCGCGCCGCCTTCCTCATAACCGACATAGCCGGGAGGCGCGCCGATCAGCCGCGAGACGGAATGCTTTTCCATATATTCGGACATGTCGAGGCGCACCATGGCAGTCTCGTCATCGAAGAGGAACGACGCCAGCGCTTTGGTCAGTTCGGTCTTGCCGACACCCGTGGGCCCCAGAAACATGAACGAACCGATGGGACGGTTTGGATCCTGAAGCCCGGCGCGCGCGCGCCGCACGGCGGTCGCCACCGCATGGACGGCTTCCTTTTGTCCCACCACGCGATGGGCGAGATTTTCCTCCATCTTGAGGAGCTTTTCACGCTCGCCTTCGAGCATTTTGTCGACCGGAATGCCGGTCCAGCGCGAGACGATCTGCGCGACGTGATCGGCGGTCACCTCTTCCTCGACCAGCGCTGCGCCGGCCTTGGCTTCGGTTTCGCCTAGCTTCTTTTCGAGATCGGGAATGACGCCGTAGGTCAGCTCGCCGGCGCGCTGATATTCGCCCCGCCGCTGCGCCTGCGCCAGCTCGTTGCGCGCCGACTCAAGCTGCTCCTTGAGTTTTTGCGCTTCCCCGAGCTTGTCCTTTTCGGCCTTCCAGCGCTGGGTCAGAGACGATGATTTCTCTTCGAGATCGGCGAGCTCGCCTTCCAGTTTCCCCAGCCGCTCGCGAGAGGCCGTATCGGTCTCCTTGCGCAGGGCCTCCTGCTCGATCTTGAGCTGGATAATGCGGCGATCGAACTCGTCGAGTTCTTCGGGCTTTGAATCGACCTGCATACGCAGGCGCGACGAGGCTTCGTCCACGAGGTCGATGGCTTTGTCGGGCAGGAAGCGATCGGCAATATAGCGGTTGGACAAAGTCGCAGCCGCGACAATGGCTGCATCCGTAATGCGCACGCCATGGTGCAGCTCATATTTTTCCTTCAGGCCGCGCAGGATCGAGATCGTGTCGGCAACTGTCGGCTCGCTGACGAACACCGGCTGGAAGCGGCGGGCAAGCGCTGCGTCCTTTTCGACATGTTTGCGGAACTCATCGAGCGTGGTTGCGCCCACGCAGTGCAATTCGCCGCGCGCCAGCGCAGGCTTGAGAAGGTTGGACGCGTCCATGGCGCCATCGCCTTTGCCCGCGCCCACAAGCGTGTGCATTTCATCGATGAAGAGAATGATGCCGCCTGCCGCCGACGTGACTTCGTTGAGCACGGCCTTCAGGCGCTCTTCGAATTCACCGCGGTATTTGGCCCCAGCAATCAGGGAGCCGAGATCAAGCGCGAGTAGTTTCTTGTCTTTCAGGCTTTCGGGTACATCACCATTGACGATGCGCAGGGCGAGGCCTTCGACAATGGCGGTCTTGCCGACGCCTGGCTCGCCGATCAGCACAGGATTGTTCTTCGTGCGGCGTGAGAGCACCTGAATGGTGCGGCGAATTTCCTCGTCACGTCCGATGACCGGATCAAGCTTGCCGCTGCGGGCCGCCTCGGTGAGGTCGCGCGCATATTTCTTAAGCGCGTCATAAGCGTTTTCGGCTGTCGCATTGTCGGCGGTGCGACCCTTGCGCAAATCCTCTATCGCATGGTTGAGCGTCTGCGGGCTCACGCCGGCCTTGTCGAGTATCTTGCCGGCATCTGACGATTTTTCTGCGGCGAGCGCCAAAAGAAGCCGTTCGACGGTGACGTAAGAATCACCCGCCTTCTGCGCGAGCTTCTCGGCATTGTCGAAAATACGCGCCGTAGTCGGTGCAAGATAAAGCTGGCCCGCGCCAGAGCCCTGCACCTTTGGTATTTTGGCCAGCGCCAGTTCGGTCTGCACGAGAGCATCGCGTGAGCGCCCGCCCGCTTTGTCAATCAGGCCCGACGCGAGGCCTTCCTCATCATCGAGCAGGACTTTGAGAAGATGTTCGGGCGTGAATTGCTGATGGCCTTCACGCAAGGCAAGGGATTGAGCCGATTGGATGAAGCCGCGTGCACGCTCGGTATATTTTTCGATATTCATGGCAGTCTCCTCAACCGCTGCAGCGATCCCGAAGCGAGGCTGCAGCGTCGAAAAAATGTGTCGGCCCCGTTAAGGCGGCCTCCCATCAAATGTAGGAAGACACAGCCGCCAGCAAAAGAGGCCCTAATTATCAATTTGGCGCGCTCATCCAGATCATCCGCTGGACGTGAGCTTGGCGGTGCATCAGGATGGCGCGATGCGTGTCACATCTCTCCATCGTTATCCAGTTAAAGGCTTGTCACCAGAGCCATTGCTGGAGGTCGTGCTTGTCGAAAAAGCCTTCTTCCCGGGCGATCGTCTCTTCGCGCTTGAGAACGGGCCTTCGGCGTTCGATCCGTCAGCACCTGCCTATCAACCCAAGACGCGTTTCCTGATGCTCATGAAGAATGCGCGGCTTGCGGAGCTGGTCACGCGGTTCGATGAGGCGAGCCAGCACCTCCATATTGCTCGTGGTGGCGTCGAACAGGTGAGCGGGGACGTGCGGACGCCCGAGGGCCGCTATGCGATCGAATATTTCTTCGAGCGTTTCTGTGCAGGCGAGACACGCGGCCGCGTGCGACTGCTGGCGGCGCCGGACAATTTTCGCTTCACCGATTCTATCCGCTCAGGCTTCGTATCCATCCTCAATCTGGCGAGCCTGCGCGATCTGGAGCATAGGCTAGGCGCCCCGCTCGACCCGCTGCGCTTTCGCGCCAATATTGCGGTCGACGGTTGGGAGGCCTGGCAGGAGGAAGGGATGGTCGGCCGTAGGCTCGCCATCGGCGATGCCGAGCTTCGCGTGCTCAAGACCATCGATCGGTGTCCGGCGACCCATGTCGATCTCTTAACGGGACATCGCGATCTGGGCATCATGGGCGCGCTGCAGAGCGCCTTCGGGCGCATCTCATGCGGCATTTATCTGAGCGTGAAGCGGGGCGGCCGGATTGCGCCTGGCGATTGCGTGCGCCTGATCGACTGACCAGACGAAAAAGGGGACCCTCAGGCCCCCTTGCTCATTGTCTCAATCCAGCGCGGGCTCGCCACGCGGCGGGGTTTCACCCTCACCCTCGGCGCCCGGACGCCGCCGACGGCGGCGCGGTCGCAAGTGGAAGCCGACACCTTCGCCTTCAGGGCTCATGTCCTGCTGGGCTTCCGCCGGAGTGCTCAGCACGGGCTGCGGCATCTCGCTTTCGCTGACCGGAATGCGGACGGGCGCCGTAATGAAGGCGGGAAGGCCGCCGGTATCGGGCTGCTCGTCGCTGGCAGGCGCGCGATTTTCAAAGCGCGGCTGCTGCTGGTCGTTGCGGAACTCACGCGGCGGGCGATTTTCGCGCGGGCCGCGATTGGGATTGTTATTCCGGTTCTGCTGGTTCCGGTCCTGATTGCGGTCCTGGAAGGGACGATCGGGACGGGGTGCGCGTTCCTGTCGCTCGCCCTGCGGACGTTCGCCGGCAAAGCCGCCCTGCTGCCCATAGGGCTGCGGCGGGGCTGGCGTGAAGGGCTGGGGCTGGCCGCCATAAGGCTGCTGGGCATAGGGCTGCGCTGCCTGGGGCTGGATCCGCTCCGGGGGTGATGCGAAACGATCGGGGATCCCGCCGTCGTCGTCATCCTCTTCCTCGGCCTCGGGCTCGCCCGGCGCGCGCTGATATCCAGCCTGCGCCTGTTGCTGTGCCTGATGGGCCGCTGCGATGATCCGGAAATAATGCTCGGCATGCTGGAGATAGCTCTCCGCCATCACCGGATCGCCGGAAGACTGGGCGTCGCGTGCGAGCTGAAGGTATTTCTCCGCGACGTGATGCGCCGTTCCGCGGATTTTGACATCAGGACCGTTGGACTCGTAGCTCCGGGTGAGCGGATTCGGGCCCTTGCGATTATTCGGATTGCGGCCGCGCATACGCTTGTTCTGCTGACCAGGTCTCATCGATGATCCTTGAGTGCTGCGCTGCTGTGCGGGAGGCGCCTGTGGTCGCCGCCGGGCTGAAGAAAGCGCTTCAGAAAGCTATGGTTGATAAGGCGAATGGGCTCTCCGGCCAGTCTGCTTGCAAAGCCTTCGGACACGCCGAGGGCGGAGATACTTGATCCGCGCCTTTTTGCAGACCAATGAATTTGGAGACATTCGCCTCGTACAACCCGGAAGCACGCCAGGCAAACGAACCGGAGAACAAGAGAGACCGCACGAAAAGCGATCAACACTCTCTGATCTTCTACGGGCCTTGAGCCACTGCGTATGCAGAGCCGAGGCGATTTCTGCTTTCTATCTAATCTCTTTTGACCCACTCGCCAAGGGGCAAAACCGAAAAACTGACAAAAGCTAGCGCGCCTGGGGCTGGGAGCGGAACACCAGCGCCCGCTCGATCCCGCCAAGGTCACGCCGGAGCCCGCGGAACTCAAGGCCGACCTCGAGTCCAAGGGCGGTCACGGCATTTGCCTGGCCCATGCCCAGTTCCAGCACTGCGATTCCCCCCTGTGTGAGGCAGCTCGGAAGTGCAGCCACAATGTCGCGATAGGCGGTGAGGCCGTCCGCGCCCCCATCAAGCGCAAGCAGTGGATCATGCGCCCGCACCTCGATGGACAGGCCGGGAATGTCGGCAGATTCAATATAGGGCGGATTGGAGAGGATTAGATCGAAGCTTTCCTCGAGCCCCTCCATCCATCGCCCTTGGCGGATCTCCGTGCGATTGGCGAGCCCGTTCAGCTCGGCATTGGCCTTTGCGATTGCGCAGGCTGCCTCCGACAGATCGATGCCAAGCCCCGTGGCGCGTGGGCATTCGCTCAGGAGCGCAAGCAGAAGCGCGCCCGAGCCCGTGCCGAGATCGAGGATGCGCAAGGGCTCGCGTCGCCTGTCGCCAAGTTCGGCCAGCGCAGCTTCCACGATGGTTTCCGAATCGGGGCGCGGATCGAGCACATCGGCTGTGACGCGCAGGTCCAGCGTCCAGAAGGCGCGCTGGCCCACGATCCGCGTCGCTGGCTCGCCAGCCAGCCGCCGGATGAGAAAGGCTACGAGCTGCTCGGCGCCCTCGGGCGTGAGGGGGCGATCTGGATCGCGCAGCATGGCTGTGCGGTCGGTGTGCGTGGCGGCAAAAAGAAGCATGCGGGCTTCGACATCCACGGCGCTGATGCCATGGGCGGCGAGCCTGGCCGAGACCGCCCGAAGGGCCCCGGTCAGGCCAAGGCCCGTGAAGTTGGTTGAAAGAGCGTTCATTCACCCGCCAGAGGGGCTTGGGCCGCGCGCGTGAGAACGCGGGTGAGACGTGCCGAAAAGGCCGCCGAATCGGCGGGTGCATCGCCATCGGCGACACGCGCCTCATCGTGAATGAGCCAGGCCGCATCCTCTACAAGTGCGCGATCTGCGCCCGAGGCGAAGCGATGTGCAAGCGCCGCAATCATCGGATGCACCGGATTGATTTCGAGAACGGGCTTCGAGATCAGGCCGGCATTGCCATGTTCGGCCAGGATGCGCTCAAGGCGGCGGTCGCGTCCATGTTCGGGCGCGACCAGGCAGGCTGCGCTTTCGGCGAGGCGCTCGGAGGCGCGCACATCCTCAATGCTGTCTGCCAGCGTCTCTTTCATGAAGGCCAGCAGCGTGGCCACATCGGCTGCCGGGGGCTCGCTCGAGGCGACTTTTTCGCCTTCGAGCACGGGCACCAGTTTGATATCGGCTGCACCATGCGTCACCGATTTGAACGGCTTGCCTTCGTAGCCAACCGCCGTCTCGACCCAGAAGGCATCGACGGGGTCTGACAGCAGCAGCACTTCAATGCCGCGCGCACGGAAGCCCTCGAGCTGCGGACTTGTCGCGATGCGCTTGGGATCTTCGCCGGCGATGTACCAGATGGCGGTCTGGTTGGGGCGCAGGTCAGCGACATAATCACCGAGCGTGCGCACGGGCTCGCTCTCCTTCGAGGTTGCAAAACGCGCGAGCTTGTAAAGCGCGTCGCGACGTTCGGGATCCTCGTAGAGGCCTTCTTTCAGCACGGCCCCGAAATTGCGCCAGAGCTTCTTGTAGCCCTCGGGATCCGACTCGGCGAATTTGCCCAGTTCCTGCAGGATGCGGTTGACGATGCCCTTGCGGATGGCCGCGAAGATCGGGCTGTCCTGAATCATCTCGCGCGAGACATTGAGTGGCAGATCGTTGGAATCCACGACAAGGCGCACAAAGCGCAGCCAGCCTGGGAGAATATCGGCGTCCTGCGTGATCAGCACGCGGCGCACATATAATTTGCCACGTCCCTTGCGTGCGGGCTCGAAGAGATCGAGGGGGCGCGCACCGGGCACGAAGGCGAGCACCGTATATTCGTGCCGCCCTTCCGCGCGCCAATGCACGGTCAGTGCAGGCTCGTCGAACTGGCCTGCGAGGCCGCGATAGAAATCGGTATAATCGTCGGGCGTGATCTCGCTTTTGGCGCGCATCCAGAGGGCTGAGCCCTCGGCAATGCGGCTTGGCTCCGCGCCCTCGGTCTCGATCAGGTCGACAGGAACAGCGACCGCGCCGGAATGTTCGTGAATGATGCGCTCGAGCCGTCCGGGCTCCGCATAGGCTTTGCCGGCTTCATTGAGATGGAGAATGACGCGCGTGCCATGGGCGGGGGCAGCCTCGAGCGGCAGCGGGCTGACTTCATAGACGCCCTTGCCTTCCGACACCCAGCTCCAGGCTTCCGATGTCCCGGCCTTGCGGGTCTCGACGACAACTTTCTCCGCGACCATGAAGGCGGAATAGAAGCCAATGCCGAATTGGCCGATCAGATCGGCGCCCTTGGACTGCTCCTCATTCTCGCCATTCGAGAGCTTTTCGAGGAAGGCCCGCGTGCCCGAGCTGGCAATGGTGCCGAGCGCACCGATCAATTCCTCATGGCTCATGCCGATACCGTTGTCGGCAAAGATCAGGCGATTGCCTGGCGCGTCGACCGTGACCTGAATTGCAAAACCTTCGCTGGTCTCGACAAGCCCCGCATGGGCGATTGCCTCGTAGCGAAGCTTTTCGCAGGCGTCAGCCGCATTGGAGATCAATTCCCGGACGAAAATGTCGCGGTCGGAATAGATCGAATGCACCATGAGGTGCAGGAGGCGGGCAACATCGGCCTGGAAGGCGTGGGGGGTGCTCGCCTGCGCGCCGGGATTTTCTGTGCTGCTCAAGGGAGGTCTCTCATGGCCTGGCGGTCAACGACCGCATGATTGTCTCAAGCCATCATATCGCGGCAGCAGGTCTCAGTTTCAAGCCATGGCCAGGCTACAGAGCCGGCGCAAAAAAAGGGACCGGCTGGAGGGGGCTCCTGCGCGGTCCGTATTGCTTGATCCCTTGAAGGGGATGAACCTGCTCGCTCGACCTCCCGGGGGGCTGGGGGGCTGACGAAATCCAGAACGCCGGACGAATCAGGCCCTCAAGCAACGACGTCACTCTCACGTCCGATGCGGGCGGCACTTCGGCGCTAACCGGGCGAAATTGAGATTTCGCCCGGACTTGTGCCACGCGAAAGATCGCGGGATCATGGGCTCAAGGGAGGCGTCATGGACGAGCGGAACTTGGACGATCAGGATTGTGCAGCGCCTTCGGGCGAGCCCGCCGCGCCGCGCGAGGGGGTGGGCCACCTTCGTCTTGTCGTCGCGCCGGCGCCCCAAGGCAAAGCTCAGCCTCCAGCCCCGCCGCTGGTCTCCTTCAATCGGCATGAACTGACAACGATTCTGGGTCTGTACGGGCGCAAGGTGGCGGCTGGCGAATGGCGCGATTATGCGATCGACTTTGGCAAGCAGCGCGCCGTCTTTTCCGTCTTCCGGCGCACCTCCGAGATTCCTCTCTATCGTATCGAGAAAGATCCGGGCCTCGCACGCAAGCAGGGGGCCTATGCCGTAGTGGCCGCAGGCGGCCTTGTGCTCAAGCGCGGCGCCGATCTCGCCCGTGTGCTCGCGGTGCTCGATAAGAATATGCGCCTGGTGCGTGGCTGAAGGCGTCGCTTGAAACGCAAAAGGCCCCGCCGGAGCGGGGCCTTCGCAGGAAAGTCCTGTCAGATCAATCTTCGCGCTGGCCTGTCAGAGCGAGGATGAACTGGAACATATTGACGAAATTCAGATAGAGCGTGAGCGCGCCCATCACCGAGGCCTTGGCGGCGAGTTCTGCGCTGCCGGCCACGGTGTCATATTCTTCCTTCAGGCGCTGCGTATCCCAAGCCGTCAGGCCTGCGAAGATCAGGACGCCCAGCAGCGAGATCACGAAGCTCATGACGCCCGAGCCCACGAACATGTTGATGAGGCTCGCGATGATGAGGCCAAACAGGCCCATCATGAGGAACGAGCCCATGCCCGAGAGGCTGCGCTTCGTCGTGTAGCCATAGAGACTCAGCGCGCCGAAGGCCGCAGTTGTTGCAAACAGCGCCTGCACGATGCTGCCGGCCTTGAACACGAAACCGATGGAGCCCATCGAAAGGCCCATGGTTGCGGAAAAGGCGAGGAAGGTCGTGAGCAGGGTGGAATAGCTCATCCTCTCGAAACGCAGCGACAGGAAGAACACAAAGCCCAGAGGGGCCAGCATCACAACCCACTTGAGAGGCGACATATAGAGCGCCTGCACAACGGGGCTGCCCTTGCCGAGCATGAAAATGCCCATGGCCACGAGTGAGGTGACGCCCACGGCCAGTGTCATCAGATTGTAGATGCCAAGCATATAGGAGCGCAGGCCCTGGTCGTATTCGACGGTGCCGGCCCGGGCTACGCCAGTGCCCCAAGGGAGCGAAGCGTTGCGGTCGAAGTCGGACATGGTTTCCTCTCAAGTCTTCAGCGCAGACAGCTTCCGCCGGAAGTCGGTCAGAGCTCTGCCTTGTGATAATATGGATTGCCTTGCGATCCCCGACAAGAGGAACCCGCATCGGTTGGGGTCCGTAAACGCCGATGTGAAGAGCGCAGGGCAGCGCTCAGGCCCGTGAAAACATCACAGATCAGAGCGTGCGCAGGTGGGCGGCGGGCTTTTGACCCAATATGCGCCATGTCCCGGCGAGCCCGAGGCCGACTGTCACCAGCAGCGCAATACCCACCGCGCCAAGGGCTGGCCCCCACAGCCACAGAAACGAATCGAGTCGCATCACACGCATCAGTACGAACCAAGCTGCGAGCGTTCCGGCCAGAAGTCCGAACAAGGCGGAGACCGCGCCAAGCAGCGCATATTCGATGATGAGCGCGTAGAGCAGGCGGCCGCGGGTGGCCCCCAGCGTCTTCAGCACCACGGCATCGTAGATGCGGCTCTGCTGGCCGGCTGCGAGCGCGCCGGCGAGCACGAGGATTGAGGCCGCCAGCGCCACGCCCGAGGCCCCGCGCACGGCGAAGGCGAGCTCGTTCATCGCATTGTTGATGGCGTCGAGCGCGTCCTTGACGCGCAGGCTGGTCACGGTCGGAAATTGCGTCGCAACTTCGCGCAACAATGACAATTCCCGGTCAGCCTTGCCGCCATTGGCGAAGGTCGCGGTGGCCAGAAAGGAATGGGGCGCGGCGGCAAATGTATTGGGCGAAAAGACGAAAACGAAATTGATGCCGAGCGAGCGCCAGTTCACCGTCCGCAAATTGGCGATCCGGGCCCCGATGTTGCGGCCTGCGACATTCACCACCACCACGTCGCCGATCTTGAGGCCCAGACCGCGCGCGACCTCGCCCTCGACAGAGACGAGCGGCTCGCCCTTGTAATCGGCCGCCCACCAGTCGCCCTCGGTCAGCGTCGAGCCATCGGGGAGAGTTTTCGCATAGCTGATGCCGCGATCGCCCTCGAGCACCCATTGCGCATTTTCGGCCGCGCGAACTTCATTCGCGAGCACGCCGTTCAGCCGCACGACGCGGCCCCGCATCATCGGCACGCGCTCGATCTGCGCATCGGGTGCGTGTTTGGCGAGAAATGCATCAAATTCCGCGGCTTGCGAATTTTGCACATCGAGAAAGAAGAAGCTCGGCGTGCGGCCGGGCAGGCCGTGGGTCAGCTGGTCGCGGATATTGCCATCGATCAGGGTCAGCGCGACGAGCAGGGCGAGGCCAAGGCCGAGCGAGAGAACAACAGCTGGCGTCAGCGCGCCGGGGCGATGGATATTGGCAATGGCAAGCCGCCAGGGGGTGCTGCGCGCGCGGGGCGCGTGGCGTGCGAGGAAGATGATGCCTTGCGCGACGACGCGCAGGATCAGGAACGCGACAAGCGTTGCCCCGCTGTAGATCAGCGCGAGCTTGCGGTCGGTTGCCAGCAGCCCGACCGCGCTGACGAGCAGGAGGCCGGTGCCCGCGGTCATCAGCAGATAACGCGGGCGCGGCCAGCGCGCGCCGCCCTCGATCCTGTCGCGAAACAAGGATGACACGGGCACATCATGCGCGCGGCCGATGGGCGCCAGCGAAAAGGTGAGCGCGGTCAGCAAACCGTAAAGAACACCTGCCGCGGCCTGCGCAGGATAGATCGCCGGCGAAAAGGGAATTGGAATGATCCCACCAAACAAGGCTGCGATCACGAAAGGTATGGCGAGCCCTATGGCCAGGCCGATGGCGATTCCAGCCAATGCGACAATGATCACCTGCACGAGCGTCGCGGCAAAAACATAGCCGCCCGTTGCACCCAGTGATTTCAGCGTTGCGAGATCGGGCTTCTTGCGATCGACGAAGGCGTGCACGGCATTGGCGACACCCACACCGCCGACGATCAGCGCGGTCAGTCCGACCAGTGTCAGAAATTGCGTGAAGCGTGCGAGATTCTTTTCAAATTGCGGGGAGACATTGGCGCGTGAGCGGACCTGCCATCCAGCGTCGGGAAAGGCTTGTTCGGCTGCCGCGACAAAGGCGTCGACAGCCCTGTCATCCACCGGCGCATCGCCGCGCGGGCTGGTGAGGGCAACGCGATTGTTCCAGCGTACGAGCGAGCCTGGCTGGTCGAGGCCGGTTGCCACCAAGGCCGTTTGTGAGAAAAGCACGCGCGGCCCGAAGCCGATGCCGCCGGCGAGCTTGTCGGGCTCAGATTGCAGCAATGCGCGCAGCACAAAGGTCTGTTCGCCGATCGCAAGCCTGTCGCCAATCTTGACATCGAGGGTCGCTGCAAGCGCCGGATCTGCGACCAGGCCAAATGCGCCATCGCGCAAGGCGAGCGCATCATCAAGCTGGATTGCGGGTTCGATGACGAGCGTTCCGGCCGAGGGATAGGTTGCATCGATGGCCTTGGCCTCGATGAGCGATGAACGTCCGTCAGCGCGGCGCGCCATGGCGCGCAGATTGGCGACCGTCGAAATCGTCCCGCGCGCGCTCAGAAACGCACGCTCGTCATCGGCAAGCTGGCGATGGATGAGCGAGAACGAAAGATCGCCGCCAAGAATGGTCCGACCTTCGCGCGCGAGCCCGTCCGAAAGTCCCTCCGACACCGAGCCGACGCCCGTGATCGCGGCGACACCCAGCGCAATGCAGGCAAGGAAGATACGAAAGCCGGCGAAGCCGCCCTTGAGATCGCGCAGCGCAAGCCGAAGCATCAGCGGCACGCGGCTGGTGCGCCGCTCGTTTTTCATCGTGCCGGCTCCAGCGCGCTGGTCGTCTGGTCGATCAAGCCCGAGCGCAGGCGGATCTGGCGGTCGCAGCGCGCAGCCAGACCATTGTCATGGGTCACAAGCACAAGCGTTGCACCACGCTCGCGTTTCAGGCGGAAGATCAGGTCGACAATGCTCTGGCCCGTGGTCTCGTCGAGATTGCCGGTGGGCTCATCGGCCACCAGAATGGCGGGGTCGGGCGCGAGCGCGCGGGCCAGCGCCACGCGTTGCTGTTCGCCGCCCGACAATTGCGACGGATAATGCCCGAGCCGGTCACCAAGGCCGACCAGACCCAGTTCTGCGGCCGCGCGACCGAATGGGTCGGATGCGCCGGCGAGTTCCAGCGGCACGGCGACATTTTCCAGCGCCGTCATCGTCGGGATGAGATGGAAGGATTGAAAGACGATCCCGATGCGCGCGCCGCGAAAGCGCGCGAGCGCGTCTTCATCGAGCGGCCCCAGATCCTGCCCATCGATGGAGACCAAGCCGGAATCTGGCCGTTCCAGCCCGGCCATAGTCATGAGCAGCGTCGATTTGCCCGAACCCGAGGGTCCAACGAGGCCCACGGCCTCGCCTTTGGCAATATCGAGTGAAATTCCCTTGAGAATATGGACACGGGCGGCTCCACGCCCCAGACTCAACTGGACATCCCGCAATGCGATAGCCGGTGCCGTCATCCGATGAACCTTTTCCCGCTGTTTCCGTCCACGTGTCACGTCACGCCGCCTCCCTCATATGGGTGTTCTGGGGCCAGAAGCCAGTTCGCCAATGCGAGAAGATGGTTCGCAACGGTCCTTTTGGCGGCTTTGAGCCTCTGTCTCGCAACCGGCCCGCTCACGGCAGGGCCCAAGCCCATTCAGCTTGTGGTGCTGGGCGACAGTCTGAGCGCCGGCTATCTCCTGCCCCAGGACGCGGCCTTTCCGCAGGTTCTGGAAAAGGCGCTGGCGGCCGACGGCATTCCGGTGGACATCGGCAATGCAGGTGTCTCGGGCGATACGGCGAGCGGTGGGCTGGAGCGGCTCGATTGGGCCGTGCCCGAGGGCACGCAGGCGGTGCTGGTCGAGCTTGGCGCCAATGACATGTTGCGCGGGGTCGATCCCGTCCGGACGCGCGAAGCGCTCGACCAGATCATTGTTCGCCTCAAGGGCCGGGGCATCAAGGTCATGCTGGCCGGCATGCTGGCGTCCCCGTCCCTGGGCCGTGATTATGGCGACAGGTTCAACGCCATCTATCCCGAGCTTGCCGCGCGCCATGCAATTCCGCTTTATCCCTTTTTCCTTGAAAAGATCGCGGGCGACCCCGCGCTCAACCTGATTGATGGCTTGCACCCCAACCGCGCCGGGGTTGAAACCATCGTCCGCACGATCCTGCCTGCGGTCAAAGCGTTCCTTGCCGAACTGCGTGGCTGAGCCAAGATTGATCTGACGACGATTCGGCGAGCTGACAGGACTGCCATGCCGCGCCTTTTTACCGGCTTTGAAATCCCGCCCGACCTTGCGTTCGACCTGTCTCTGATGCGCGGCGGCCTGTCTGGCGCGCGTTGGATCGATCCTGAAAATTATCACGTCACCCTCCGCTTTATCGGCGATGTCGATCACGCCATGGCGCGTGATATTCTGGCGTCACTGGCCGAAATAGAGCGTCCTGCCTGCGAGATCACGATCGATGGCTTGGCGAGTTTTGGCGGCGACAGGCCGCGCGCGCTTGTCGCCCATGTGCAGGCGACGCCACCCCTTGTCGAATTGCAGGCCGAACAGGAGCGACTCATGCGCCGCCTTGGTCTTGCCCCAGAGCCGCGCAAATTCACCCCCCATGTCACGCTCGCGCGCATGCGCAGGACAGCTGCCGGGGAGGTTGCGCATTACCTTGGCCAGCGCGGCCTGTTTGTCTCCCGCAGCTTTGTGGCGCGACGCTTCGTGCTCTATTCCGCACGCGAGTCCGTGGGCGGGGGGCCCTATGTTGTCGAGGCTGCTTATTCTCTGGGCTGAGACGACATCCAGCCCGCTCCGGAGGGCGACGCCTCCTGGCGGCCGGCGATAAGCCAATAGACCGTGCCCGCCACGACGCCAGTCAGGAAAAGGATAAGGGTGAGATGGCCCTCGGCGGGTGACATTTGCGCACCCCGTTCCACAATCCGTCCGCTACGCAAGACCCAGGGCATGGCTGCGGCCAGCACGCCGGAGATGGCGGCATGGAAGACAAAACCGCGCGTCCCGCTGATGCTTCCCACCAGCGCGACAATCGTCACCGGCAGCACGCAGACGAGCATGCCGATGGTCCAGAGCAGATGAAACAAAGTCGCGATGCTGTCTTCCGGCGCGTCCTGCGAAAGGATGCCGGCCAGGATATCGAGCCAATGATCGGCCGGGAGATCGCTTGCGGCGCTTTGCACCAGCGGATCGAAAATGATTGCCAGAGGCAAGAACACGAGCGCAGCTGCGCTGGCGCAGGCCAATCCGAGGAAGGTGAGTAACACGCGAGCGACCATGTCCGCAGTCTAGGCCCCAAGCGCGTAGAGGCAAAGCCGGATCAGGGTTCGAGCACGGAATCCCAGTAGAGATAATCCACCCAGCTCTGATGCAAGTAATTTGGCGGGAACAGACGCCCGTTCTGATGCAGGTCGTTCACGCTTGGGGCAAAGGGCCGATGCGCCGGCCACATATGCACATCGTCGGGAAGCCGGTCGCTCTTGCGCAGATTGCAGGCGGAACAGGCCGCAACGACATTCTCCCACGTCGTCAGCCCGCCTTTCGAGCGCGGGATGACGTGGTCGAAGGTGAGATCGTCATGCGCGGAGCAATATTGGCAGGTGAAGCGGTCGCGCAGAAAGACGTTGAACCGCGTGAAGGCGGGCTGACGCGAGGGTTTCACATAAGTCTTGAGCGAGACAACGGAGGGCAGCCGCATTTCGAAATTCGGGCTGCGCACCGTCCGGTCATATTGAGAAACAATATTCACCCGGTCGAGGACGACGGCCTTGATGGCGTCCTGCCAGGACCAGAGCGAGAGGGGGTAATAGCTCAGCGGACGGAAATCCGCATTGAGCACCAGCGCCGGACAGGAGTCGGGCGAAACCATCGACTGGAAGTGAACCGTCAAACCGGACACCCCTTGCAGATTGGGTCCGGATCGCTCCGGACCAGATCATCCTAGGCAAGGATAGTCTATCTTCGGAATGACAGGCTTGTGAAGGCCCGAAATAAAAGACGGCGACGCAGGCAGCGTCGCAGTCGGCCTTTGCAAAAAGCGCTGATTTACCGGGTCGGAACGGGTGTTCCGCTGCGATAATCGTAGAAGCCGCGCTGTGTCTTGCGGCCAAGCCAGCCGGCCTCGACATATTTCACAAGCAGCGGGCAGGGGCGATATTTTGAATCGGCCAAGCCTTCATGCAGCACCTGCATGACCGACAGGCAGGTATCCAGACCGATGAAATCGGCAAGCTGGAGGGGCCCCATCGGGTGATTGGCGCCAAGCCGCATGGCGGTGTCGATCGCCTCGACCGAGCCCACGCCCTCATAGAGGGTGTAGATGGCCTCATTGATCATCGGCAGCAGGAGGCGATTGACGATGAACGCCGGGAAATCTTCCGAAACGGTCGAGGTCTTGCCGAGGCGGGCGATCAGGCGGCGCGCCGATTCGAAGGTCGGATCGTCGGTCGCAATGCCACGGATAAGCTCGACGAGCTGCATCCGCGGAACCGGGTTCATGAAATGAATGCCGATGAAGCGCTCGGGCCGGTCCGTGCCGGAGGCGAGGCGCGTGATCGAGATTGATGAGGTGTTGGACGCAATCAAGGCCTCGGGCTTCAGCACCGGGCAAAGCCGCGTGAAGATCCGGCGCTTGATCTCTTCGTTTTCCGACGCCGCCTCGATGACGATGTCGCAATCGGCGAAGGCTTCGTATTCCACAGCCGGGAAGATGTGGGTCATGGCTTCCTGACGCTCGGTGTCAGTCAGCTGTTCCTTGGCCTGGAGCTTGGCGAGGTTGCCGTTGATTGTCGCCATGCCGGCGTGGATCCGGTCTTCGGAAATGTCGTTCATCAGAACGTCAATGCCGACCTGAGCGCAGACCTGGGCGATACCGCTGCCCATCTGACCGGCGCCGATCACGCCAACTTTGCGAATTTCGATGCTCATGAGATCCCGTCACCCGGCATTATGTAAGACGCGTCAATCATAGGACATGTTGGCCACGCGTCCAGACCAACCTTAAGAGGTCTTGCCTAATTCCACGGCAAGCGCAGGCAGAGCGGTAAACAGATCCGCTACAAGGCCATAATCGGCGACCTGGAAGATCGGCGCATCCTCGTCCTTGTTGATCGCAACGATCACTTTGGAATCCTTCATGCCGGCCAGATGCTGGATCGCGCCCGAGATGCCGACCGCAATATAGAGGTCGGGTGCAACCACCTTGCCGGTCTGCCCCACCTGCCAATCGTTTGGCGCATAACCGGCATCAACAGCCGCGCGCGAGGCGCCCATGGCGGCCCCGAGCTTGTCGGCCACCGGCTCGATATAGGTTTTGAAATTCTCGGCATTTTGCATTGCGCGGCCGCCCGAGATGATGATCTTGGCCGAGGTCAGCTCCGGCCGGTCGGTGACGGCAAGCGCCTCCCCCTTGAAGGTGGAAACGCCCGGATCGCCGACAGCTTCGAGGCTCGCAATGGCTGCGGCCCCACCCTCGCCCGTGGCCGCGAAAGCGGCCGTGCGGACGGTGATGACCTTTTTGGCATCGCTCGACTGGACGGTCTGAATGGCATTGCCCGCATAGATCGGGCGCTCGAAAGTGTCAGCCGAAACCACTTTCGTGATTTCAGACAGCTGCATCACATCCAGCAATGCGGCCACGCGCGGCATCACGTTCTTGGCGGTCGAGGTCGCGGCCCCGACAATCGAATCATAGGAGCCGGCGAGGGACACGATGAGAGCGGCCAGCGGCTCGGCCAGACCATGCGCATAAGCGGGCGCAGTGGCGACGAGCACTTTCTCGACGCCTTCAAGGCGCGCGGCTGCCGCAGCTGCGGCCTCCACGTCAGCGCCGGCGACAAGCACGTGGACAGGCGCGCCAAGCGCGCGGGCAGCGGTGAGCGCCTTGGTGGTCGCATCACCCAATTGGCCCTTGCCGACATCGGCCAAGAGAAGCGTCGCCATCACAGCACTCCTGCTTCGTTTTTCAGTTTGGAAACGAGATCGGCGACATCGGCCACCTTGACGCCAGCCTTGCGGCCCGGCGGCTCCGAGGTCTTGAGCACATTGAGCCGCGGCGTGACGTCGACGCCGAAATCGGCGGGCGTCTTTTCATCGATCGGCTTTTTCTTCGCCTTCATGATGTTGGGCAGCGAGGCGTAGCGCGGCTCGTTGAGGCGCAGGTCGGTGGTGACAATGGCCGGCATTTTCAACGTGACTGTCTGCAGGCCGCCATCGACCTCGCGCGTCACATCAACCGTGCCCTCTGCCAGTTCGATCTTGGAGGCGAAGGTGCCTTGTCCCCAGCCAAGCAGTGCCGCCAGCATCTGCCCAGTCTGGTTGCAATCGTCATCGATGGCCTGCTTGCCCATGATGACAAGGCCCGGCGCTTCCGCCTCGACCACGCCTTTCAGGATTTTTGCAACTGCGAGCGGCTCGACGATGCCGTCCTGCTTCACGAGGATGCCGCGGTCGGCGCCCATGGCAAGCCCGGTGCGAATGGTTTCGGCCGCCTGCGCGGGCCCGATCGACACCACCACCACTTCGGTCGCGTGGCCGGCTTCCTTCATGCGAAGCGCCTCTTCGACGGCGATTTCGTCGAAGGGGTTCATCGACATTTTCACATTGGCGAGTTCAACGCCCGATCCATCGGATTTGACGCGGATCTTGACGTTGTAATCGACGACCCGTTTCACGGGGACCAAAATCTTCATGTCGGGGCTCCCTGAGCCGTGAAGGCTACGAGGCGGCGCGTCAAAACCGCCCGAAGGGAACGGCTGCGCTCACGCGCTTTTTTGGTACTTGCCGCCCCCAGCCAAGTCAATTCTTTGCTGCACCGCCACATGCCGGTGTGCTGGATGGTTTTGCCTTTAGCGGTTCTTGCCCGGAACCCAGAGGACGTCTCCCTCGCCCTTTTTGTTGACATAGCGCGAGGCGACAAAGAGGAAGTCGGACAGCCGGTTGATATATTTCAGGGCAGGTTCGCCAACGACTTCGCCAGGTTGGGCGGCCAGTTCGACGATCAGACGCTCGGCGCGGCGGCTGATGGTGCGCGCCAGATGAAGGGCGGTCGCGCCCTGCGTGCCGCCGGGCAGGACAAAAGAGCGCAGCGGCTGCAACTCGCCATTGAGCTCGTCGATTTCCTGTTCGAGCCGCTCGACCTGGGTTTCGAGCATGCGCAGGGGCTCCCATGCGGGCTTTTCCCCCGTCTCGGGGGTGCAGAGGTCCGCGCCCAGATCGAACAGATCATTCTGGATCCGCCCCAGCATGGCATCGACCTTCGGGTCTTCGCTCGCGGTTGCAATCCGCGCCATGCCGATGGCCGCATTGGCCTCATCGACCGTGCCATAGGCTTCCACGCGCAGATCGTATTTCGGGCGCCGTTCGCCGGTGCCCAGCGCCGTCGTGCCCTTGTCGCCGGTGCGCGTGTAAATGCGATTGAGAACTACCATGCTCCGAGACCCTTCGTTCAGCCGCGCAGCCAGAGCACGCCCATAATGATGATAATCGCCACGAATTGCAGGCCAACGCGCCAGCGCATCAGCATCTGCGAAAGATTTGCGCTGCCGCCCCGCATCATGTTGACGAGGCCAAGCAGGAGAACGATGGCCACGGCGCCGACCGCGCCCGCGACGAGAAAATTGGTAGCTGTGGTCGGCATGTCTGCCCTGCTGTTTCAAGTCCGCATTGCGGAAGGAACATTTCTACCACGCACCTAGAACCCTATGGAGCGTGCGGCAAGGGCAGGGGGCGCAATAATCGCGTCAATAACGTCGCAGCAGGCGTTCGAGATAGTCGAGTTCCTCGCGCGGACGCGACGGATCGCTGAAGCGGCGACGCAATTCTTCCAACACGCGCTGGGCGCGTTCGGCTGCTGGCACACCCAGTGGATCATAGCGGCTTTGCGGATTGAACGACCGATCGCGCGATTCGCGGCCAAGCGGGTCGGGGCTTGGGGCGCTGCGTCCTTCGCGCATCGGGCCATTGGGGTCGCCCGGGCCGGGGCCCGCCTGACCCTCGCCCTGTTCGCCTTGTTGCATCTGCTGGGCGAGCGATTGCGCGCCCTTGCGCAGGGCCTCGAGGGCGCGGCCCTGCGCATCTACCGCCTTGTCCTGCCCCTGGGCATTGCCTTCTCCAAGGCCTTTTTCAGCATCGCGCATGGCTTGTTCGGCCTCGTCAAAACCCTGCTCGGGGTTCATGCCCAATTGCTTCATGCGCTTCTGCAATTGCTCCAGCCTCTGGCGTAGGGCCTCCTGCTTTTGCTGCATCTCCTGTTGGCGCTGCTGCTGGCCTTGGGCCGACTGCTCGTCGTCACCCTCGTCCTCGCCTTCCTGTCCCGGCTGGTTCTGCTGTTGTCCCTGCTGCTGGCCATCGGGCCCGCGGGGCGATGGACGTTGCGACTTCTGCTTCTGGCGGAAGGTTTCGTCGCGCAATTGCTGCTGTTCGCGGGTCAGTCTGTCGAGTTCGTTGAGCGAGCGGTTCATCTCGCGCGCCATATCGTTCTGCTGATTGCGGCGCTTGGCGCTTTGCAGATTTTCCATCAGCCGCTGCAATTGATCGAGCATGCGCTGCGCGTCGGCGGTATTGCCGTTGCGCGCCATCTCTTCCATGCGGTCGAGCATTGCTTGCAGATCGCGCGGCGTGATCGTCATGGTCTGGCGATTGGGATCGTCCTGCCGGTCGACATTCTGCTGGTCGCGCAATTGCTGCTCGGCGAGTTCCTGCACGAATTTGTCGAGCGCCGCGCGCAATTGGTCCATCAGGCGTTTGAGCTCTTCAGGCGTTGCGCCCCGCTCCAGCGCCTCGCGCAATTGCTGCTGGGCGGCGCGCAGATCGCGTTCGGCCTGCGAGAGATCGCCCTCTTCCAGCCGCAGCGCCATTTCCCACATCAGATCGGCGACGCCGAGCAGATCGTCATCGACTTTGGCACTCCGCAGGCGCTGCGCGATAGTACGCAATCCGAGATAGATGCCGCTTGGCAGATCGAAGCGTTCAGGCGCGAACATCAAGGCTTCGAGCGACATTTGCACGCGGCGACGATCATCGGGCGCGAGCACGAGATTGCGCCGCTGCTCGATAATGGCGCGCGCCAGCGGCTTCACGAACGTCCTCTGCGGCAATGTCATCTCGACCGGGTCGCTCAGACCCTCGTTGCCACCCTCGTCGCGCGCCACAAGTGTCAGCGTGACGCGTGCGCCTGCCCAAGGGTGTTCGGAGAGATCGCCTGTCGTCTCGGCCTCGCCAAGTCCGCCGGGGGCGGCGGGCAGGGCGAGCACCATTTTCGGTGGCTCGACCAACGAGCGGCCAGTGGTGGCGCGTCCCTGCATCAGGGGTTTTGAAAATTGCGCCTCCGCGCCGATGATTCCGTAATCGTCCTCGACCTTGTAGGCGAGGGTGAGCGCACCGCGTGTGTTGGATTTTGGATCGTTGCGCAGCGCGATGACCGGCGGTCGATCAGGAATACTGACAAGGTCGAAGGCCGCGAGCGTGGTGCTGCCGCGCTTGAGCATCAGCCGCCCATCGCCGCGCAGGATGAAGCGGCGTTCGTCCTCTGCGCCCTGAGCATTGGCGGGTGGTTGGCCATTGGCGCGTATGGCGATCTTGCCGGCTGTGGTTTCCTCGGGCTTTTGCGCGGCCAAGCCGCCCGTCGTCTCGACGCCGAGACCCGATGCTGGCGATGCGCGCACGATAACGCTCGATCCCGCAGGCGCCGATACCGGCTTGGCCTGGGCACTTGCCGTGTCGGGGCTCGCATTGAGCAGGATGGGCGGGCGTCCTGTATAGGCGGGCGGGTCGATCCAGGCGTCGAGTCGCGCGCCTTGCGCCTGTTCTGCGGCACTGCGCCAGTCGAAGGCGGCGAGCACGCGGGGATATTTCTCCGGTCCTGCAATAAAGGCTGCCCCAACGAGCGCCACGAGAGCTGCCGCGCGCAGGGCATAGCGGTCCCGCTCCACCATGCGCGGGGCGGGGCGGGCGACTTTCAACTTCGCCAGCGTGCGTGCGGCGCGCTCCAGATGAAGGTGCCAGAGCGCGCGGGTCGCGGGGTCGGGACCCTCATTGGCGAGCCGATCTTCGAGCGTCGTCGCGGGCCGGTGCGCAAAGCCGGAATCGCGGTCGATGCGGGCAAGGCTCGCGCTGCGGCCCGGCCAGCGCAATCGTCCGAGATTGAAAAGCGTGGCGGCCAGCGCGAGGGCGAAGAGGGCAACGCCCGCCATGCGCAGCCAGCGCGGCGCGCCGATCCAGATGCCGGCCCAGGAGAGGGCGAGGAAGACAGCCACCAAAGTGAGAATCGTAACAAGCGCAGGCCAGATCTGCTCCCAAGCGAGCACGGCAGCCGCCTGCCTTGCCAGCGCGTCGAGACGCGACGGGAGGCCCTGCCTGCCATTTTCACTCTGCCTGCCGGGCCACATTCGCCAGCTCACGCGGCTCTCCATCACCCTTGAGAGGAGAAAGCTAGCACGCTTGCGCGCGCAATCCAGTCCGCGACCCATCCCGCCCCGCTCGATCGGGCGCAGATTTCACGAAAGCCAGGGCGGAATTCTGTCGAGGCCGATCAATTCTTCGTAGGAGCCACGCGGACGCACCACCGCAAAACGCGCACCATCGACCAGAACCTCAGGCACAAGCAGACGCGAATTATAGGTGCCGGCCTGAACTGCGCCATAGGCGCCAGCCGACATCACGGCCAGAAGATCGCCCGCTTTGGGCGCGCTCATCTGCCGGCCCACCGCCAGATAATCGCCTGTCTCGCAGACCGGGCCCACGACATCGGCCGTGATCGTCGGCGCATCGGCGGGCGCTTCGATCACCGGCTTCACATCGTGATGGGCTTCATAAAGTGTCGGGCGGATCAGATCGTTCATCGCCGCATCGACAATGACGAATTGCTTGCCCTCGCCCTGCTTCACGTAAAGCACGTCCGTCACCAATATGCCGGCATTGCCGACCAGCAGGCGGCCGGGTTCAAACACCAGCTTGCAGCCGAGCGCGCCGACATGGCGGCGCACGATCTCGGCATAGCGTTCGGGATGGTAGGATTCGGGGTCGTCGGTTTCGCGATAGGGAATGCCCAGCCCGCCACCCAGATCCAGATGATCGATGGCATGGCCATCGGCGCGCAATTGCAGGACGAATTCTGCAAGCAGCGCGAAAGCATCGTCGAAGGGCGCAAGGTCAGTGATCTGCGAGCCGATATGCATGTCGACGCCGCTGACATGAATGCCGGGCAGCGTTGCTGCATGGGCATAAACAGCGCGCGCACGTGAAATCGGAATGCCGAATTTATTCTCCGACTTGCCGGTCGAAATCTTGGCATGGGTGCGCGCATCGACATCGGGATTGACGCGCAGCGATACGCTGGCTTTCACGCCACGGCCTGCGGCAATCGCGGCAATGGCTTCGAGCTCGGGCTCGGATTCAACGTTGAAGCAGAAGATTTTGGCATCGAGCGCAAGATTGATTTCGCGCGCTGTCTTGCCGACGCCTGAAAAGGTGATGCGCTCGCCCGGTACGCCCGCCGCAATCGCGCGGCGCAATTCGCCCTCGGAGACGACATCCATGCCCGCACCCAGAGCGGCGAAAGTCTTGAGCACCGCCTGGTTGGAATTGGCCTTCATCGCAAAGCAGACCAGCGCGTTCATATCTGCGAAGGCGCGCGAGAAGACTTCGTAATGGCGCGTCAGCGTCGCGCGCGAATAGCAATAAAAAGGCGTGCCGACGGCTCGCGCGATCTCGCGCAGATCGACGTCCTCGGCGTGAAGCACGCCGTCGCGATAATCGAAGTGACGCATGGGAGAACTCTGGCTCTAGAGAATCTTGTCGAGAACGAAGGGCTGGCGCGGCGGTATGATCTTCCCGCGCTGGACCGGCAGCGCGCTTTCGGCGGACGCGCCATCTATGGGAGCGCTCGAACCCGTCACAGCCGCATCGCCCGCTTGGGGCAGGGGCGGTGTGGAGCCGGGGGGCGCCTCAAGTTCGCCGCGTCGTCCGCAGCCCGTAAGGGCAAGTCCCGTCAGGGCAAGGATGCCGAGAACCCGGGTTGATCTGAAGAGACTGGCGCGATTCACGTGCGAACTCCTGGAGGCCGGGTCAATATAGCGAAAGCTGCAGGGCTGGCGAGGGCGTGTTGGCCGGGCGGGCAAGCCTCGCGGCAAGGCCGCGACACTTCGACGCAGACGTGTCAGCCGCCGCGCTTGTCTTCACGCGCCAGTTTTTTCAGCCAGGCCTTGGCCTGTGCGCGGACATTGTTGGGGGCCGTGCCGCCGTAGCTGGTGCGGCTGCGCACGGATTTTTCGACGCCGAGCACGTCGTGGACCTGCGCGACGATGCGCTTGTCGACCGACTGCATGTCTTCGAGCGACAGCTTTTCGAGCGGGATCTTGCGCTCCGCCGCCATGGCGACAAGGCGACCGGTGACGTGATGGGCATCGCGGAAGGGCATGTTCAGGGCGCGCACCAGCCAGTCGGCGAGATCGGTGGCGATGGCATAGCCGCTGCCGGCGGCTGCCTTCATGCGCTTCAGGTCAGGCGTCAGATCGCCCACCATGCCGGTCATGGCCGCAATGCAGAGGGAGAGCGCCTGGAGGGCGTCGAACGTGCCCTCCTTGTCTTCCTGCATGTCCTTCGAATAGGCGAGCGGCAGGCCCTTCATCACGACGAGCAGTCCGGTCAGCGCGCCGATCACGCGGCCCGATTTGCCACGCACCAGTTCCGCCGCGTCGGGATTGCGCTTCTGCGGCATGATCGAGGAGCCGGTAGTGAATTTGTCCGAAAGGGCGGCAAAGCCGAATTGCGGTGTCGCCCAGATCACGATTTCTTCGGCAAAGCGCGAAAGGTGCACGGCGCAGATTGCGGCCGCCGAGAGGGTTTCCAGCACGAAATCGCGGTCCGAGACGCTGTCGAGCGAATTGGCGGTCGGGCGGTCGAAGCCCAGCGTTTTGGCGGTCATGGCGCGGTCGATGGGGAAGGACGTGCCAGCCAGCGCGGCGGCGCCGAGCGGGCATTCGTTGAGCCTCTTGCGGGCGTCGATAAGGCGGCTGCGGTCGCGGCCGAGCATTTCGACATAGGCCATCAGATGGTGGCCGAAGGTGACAGGCTGAGCCGATTGCAGATGGGTGAAGCCCGGCATGACCGAACCCGCATGATCGAGCGCACGCTGCGCCAGCGCTTGCTGGAGACCCTGCAATTGCAGATCGAGCGTGTCGATCGTGTCGCGAATCCAGAGGCGGAAGTCGAGTGCGACCTGATCGTTGCGCGAGCGGGCGGTGTGCAAACGGCCTGCATCGGGCCCCACGATTTCAGCCAGCCGCGATTCGACATTCATATGAATGTCTTCGAGCGCGCGCGAAAAGGTGAAGCTGCCAGCCTCGATTTCGCGGCCAACCTGCTCTAGACCCTCCGTGATGGCCTTTGCAGCCTCGCGCTCGATGATCCCTTGTTCTGCCAGCATGGCGACATGGGCCAGCGACCCGCGAATGTCCTGGGAGGCGAACTTGTAGTCGAAACCGATGGAGGCATTAATCTCCTCCATGATCGCGTCGGGGCCGCTGACAAACCGGCCGCCCCACATTTTGTTGCTCATCTCGTGCCCCCACTGGCAGCGCTTCGGAGAAGACGCCCCGCATGAATTCTGGCCCTGACAGCCCCAAGGAAACCTTGAAGCCGCCACGTTCACTCGTCCGGAGCCTGGCTCCGGCTGTGCTCTTCGCGCTTTTGGCTGCGCTCGCCCTGTCAGTCGCGGTCCTATACGGGATGAGCGGCCTGCCCGGCAAGGAAACAGCCACGTCTGGCGGCAAATCCTGTCTGGCTTCGGCCACAAAACTGCCGGGGCTCGTCGCTGCCGCCCGTGGCGAGGTGGCTGCTTTTGCCGTAACGAAGACGCCGCGGCCCGCCATTGACCTCGTTTTCGAGGGCCCGCAGGGCGAAAAACGCAAATTGTCCGATTTCCATGGCCGTGCGGTTTTGCTCAATCTTTGGGCGACCTGGTGCGTGCCCTGCCGCGAGGAAATGCCGGCGCTCGACCAGCTCCAGGCGCAGGCGGGGGGCGCGGATTTCGAGGTCGTCACCCTTAATATCGATACGGCCCGGCTTGAGAAGCGCCAGCAGTTTTTGCACGACATTGGCGTGAAATCATTGGCTTTCTACGCCGATCCGAGTGCTGACGCCTTTCAGGTTCTCAAACGCGCCGGCAAGGTTGTCGGTCTGCCCACCACTCTTCTGATCGATGCCGAGGGGTGCGAAATGGGGGTGCTCGCGGGGGCTGCAGCCTGGTCGTCGCAGGACGCATTGGGGCTTGTGGCCGCGCTTCGGCGGTCAGGCACTTAGTCGCAGATTCATTCTCTGCCGTTGCACGGCTCTGCTTTCTCCATTAGTGAACCAACCGGAAACCAAGAAAGAGGGCAAATCAATGGCTGAGGCCAAAACCCGCCCCGTCTCGCCCGAGGCGCGGCGGCCCTTGTCTCCCCATCTGCAGATTTATCGTCCGATGTTGACGATGATGATGTCGATCCTGCACCGCATCACCGGCGTTGCGCTGTATGCGGGGACGCTTCTGCTTGCGTGGTGGCTTGTCGCTGCTGCGACAGATGCGCGCGCTTTCGACACGGCGACGGGCGTGCTCACGTCCTTCCTCGGCCGGATCGTGCTCTTCGGCTTCACCTGGTCGCTCTTCCACCATCTGATGGGCGGCATTCGTCATTTCATCTGGGATACGGGCCGCGGGATGGATCATCCCGAGCGCGAATATCTCGCTCAGGCGACATGGATCGGCGGCGTCGCGCTGACGATCATCGTCTGGGTCGTCGCCTATACTCTCCGCTGAGACGGGACGCGAGGATACGAAATGGCAAATGATTCGAACTACATGCGCACAACTGCCCGTCAGGTGCGTCATCTGGGCTCGGCGAAGTCTGGCACGCATCACGTCTGGCACATGCGCCTCACGTCCTATGCCCTGCTGCCGCTGACCATCGCCTTCGTCTGGATCGTCGTGTCGCTCGTGGGCAAGGACTATAATACGGTCCGCACGGCGCTCGGCTCGCCCGCGATCGCGATCACCATGCTGCTCTTCCTGCTCACCGGCATCTACCACATGATGCTGGGCATGCAGACCGTCATCGAGGATTACGTCCATGGCGAAGTCGCCAAGACATTCTCGCTGATGGCAAACACCTTCTTCTCGATCTGTGTTGGACTCGCCTGCGTATACGCGGTGCTGCGTCTGAGCTTTACCTGAGTTCTACGGCTGCAAGGTCGGAGTTTCGTCGAAAGGTCACTGAAAATGGCATCTACAAACGGCAACGCGGGTCCTGCCTATCAGATTACGGACCATACGTTCGACGTTGTGGTCGTGGGCGCCGGCGGCGCGGGCCTGCGCGCGACGGTCGGCTGCTCGCAGGCTGGACTGCGCACGGCTTGCATCTCCAAGGTCTTCCCGACCCGTTCGCATACGGTCGCGGCGCAGGGCGGCATTTCCGCCGCGCTCGGCAATATGGGCCCGGACGACTGGCGCTGGCACATGTATGACACCGTCAAGGGGTCTGACTGGCTGGGCGACCAGGACGCGATCGAATATCTCTGCCGCAATGCGCCGGAAGCTGTTTACGAGCTCGAGCATTGGGGCGTGCCTTTCTCGCGCACCGACGAAGGCAAGATCTATCAGCGGCCGTTCGGCGGCATGACCACCAATTACGGCGAAGGCCAGGCTCTGCGCACCTGCGCGGCCGCCGACCGCACGGGTCACGCCATTCTGCACACGCTTTACGGTCAGGCGCTGCGCAACAAGACTGAATTCTTCATCGAATATTTCGCCATCGATCTCATCATGGACAGCGAAGGCCGTTGCCGCGGCGTCGTCTGCATCAAGATGGATGACGGCACGCTGCACCGTTTCCGCGCCAATCTCGTCATTCTCGCGACGGGCGGCTATGGACGCGCCTATTTCTCGGCCACCTCCGCCCATACCTGCACGGGCGATGGCAATGCCATGGTGCTGCGCGCCGGCCTGCCGCTGCAGGACATGGAGTTCGTGCAATTCCATCCGACCGGCATCTATGGCTCGGGCTGTCTCATCACTGAAGGCGCGCGCGGCGAGGGTGGTTATGTCACCAATGCCAGCGGCGAGCGCTTCATGGAGCGCTATGCGCCCTCCGCGAAGGATCTGGCCTCGCGTGACGTCGTCTCGCGCGCGATGACGATTGAAATTCGTGAAGGTCGTGGCGTCGGCAAGAACGGCGATCACATCTTCCTGCATCTCGATCATCTCGATCCCAAGATGCTGCATGAGCGTCTGCCCGGCATTTCGGAAAGCGCGCGCATCTTCGCGGGCGTCGATGTGACCAAGGAGCCGATCCCGGTCATTCCGACCGTGCATTATAACATGGGCGGCATCCCGACCAATTATCACGGCGAAGTGCTGAACAAGGTCAATGGCGATGCGGATTCCATCGTGCCGGGCCTGATGGCGCTGGGCGAGGCCGCCTGCGTGTCGATCCATGGCGCAAACCGCCTCGGCTCGAATTCGCTGATCGACCTTGTGGTGTTTGGCCGCGCGGCCGGCTTGCGCGCTGCGCAGATTGTGTCGCCGGGCGAAAAGCAGCCGGAGCTGCCCAAGGATTCGGCCGATCTGTCGCTGTCGCGTCTCGACCGTTATCGTCATGCCAAGGGCGGCACGCCGACGGCGGTGCTGCGTGACAAGATGCAGCGAACGATGCAAAGCAATTGCGCCGTGTTCCGCACGGGCGAGATTCTGGAAGAGGGTTCCAAGCTCATCCACGATGTCTGGGGAGCGCTCCCGGACGTTGGCATCACCGACCGGTCGATGATCTGGAATTCCGATCTCATCGAGACGCTGGAATTCGACAATCTGCTCGTGCAGGCGGTCGTCACGATGGACTCGGCGCTCAATCGCGAGGAAAGCCGCGGCGCTCATGCGCGCGAGGATTTCCCCAATCGCGACGACAAGACCTGGATGAAGCACACGCTCGCCTTCCTCGACGATCAGAAGAAGACCGTGAGCATGGACGACCGTCCGGTGCACACCTACACGATGAGCAACGACGTGCAATATATCGCGCCCAAAGCGCGCGTTTACTGATCGCACGTCATCCGATGCTGCAGGCAATAATCGCGGGAGGAGCATCGCTCTTCCCGCAGCAGGCTCGAGAGAGAAGCAATGGTTGAACTGGCTCTTCCGAAGAATTCACGGCCGACGGCAGGCAAGACCTGGCCCAAGCCGCAGGGCGCGACCAATTTCCGCGAGTTCCGCATCTACCGCTGGAACCCGGATGACGACGCCAATCCGCGTATCGACACCTATTATGTCGATATGGACGATTGCGGCCCGATGGTGTTGGACGCGATCCTCTACATCAAGAACAAGGTCGATCCGACCCTGACCTTCCGCCGGTCGTGCCGCGAGGGCATCTGCGGTTCCTGCGCGATGAACATCGACGGAACCAACACGCTCGCCTGCACGATGGACCTGAAGGATATCAAGGGCACGGTGAAGATCTACCCGCTGCCGCACATGCCGGTGGTGAAGGATCTCGTTCCCGATTTGACGCGCTTTTATGCCCAGCACGCCTCGATTGAGCCCTGGCTGCAGACCGACACCCCTCAGCCCGAAGCCGAGTGGAAGCAGTCTCCCGAAGATCGCTTCAAGCTCGATGGTCTCTACGAGTGCATTCTGTGCGCTTGCTGCTCGACTTCGTGCCCGAGCTATTGGTGGAACGGCGACCGTTATCTTGGCCCCGCCGCGCTCCTGCAGGCCTATCGCTGGCTGATCGACTCGCGCGACGAGGCGACCGGCGCGCGTCTCGACAATCTCGAAGATCCGTTCCGGCTCTATCGTTGCCACACGATCATGAACTGCGCCAAGGCCTGCCCGAAGGGGCTCAATCCGGCCAAGGCAATTGCCGAAATCAAGAACATGATGGTGTCGCGCCAGAGCTGATCGGCTCCAAAGCGTTTCATCGGCAGACAAGCCGGCCGCCCTCGGGCGCGCCGGCTTTTCTTTTGCGTGAAACTTGCGCTTGGTGCTTGGGGCCGTTAGTCCGGGCTTTGCAATGGGAACACGCGCGTGACAACCCCGACCGTTCTCGACCTTTATGACGCCCGCATCGCCTCCGGCGCGCTTGAGCGTGACCCCGCGCAAGAGGCCGTCCTCGCAAGGCTCGATGCGCTGGCGCGAAAGCTTCATGATTATCGCCTGCCCGGCCAAACGAACTTTCTGAAGCGGATTTTTGCCAATCGAGGTCATAGAGAGCCCATTCGCGGTCTCTATATCTGGGGATCGGTCGGGCGCGGAAAGACCATGATCATGGATCTTTTCTTCGAGGCTGCGCCGGTCGCGCGCAAACGTCGCGTGCATTTCCATGCCTTCATGGCCGATGTCCATGCGCGCATCCACGCCTGGCGGCAGGATTTCAAGATCGGCAAGGCGAAGGGCGACGATCCGATCGGGCCGATGGCGCATGATCTCGCGCACAAGGCGGCGCTTCTGTGTTTCGATGAATTCGCCGTCACCGATATTGCTGATGCGATGATCCTCGGAAGGCTTTTCACGGCCCTGTTCGCGCGCGGCGTTGTCGTGGTCGCGACCTCCAATGTCGTTCCTGACAGGCTTTACGAAAACGGCCTCAACCGGGCTCTTTTCGTGCCCTTCATCCATTTGCTCGAGGAGCGGATGGAGGTTTTTCAATTGCAGTCGCGCACCGATTTCAGGCTCGAAAAACTCTCGAACGAGCCCGTCTATCACGTCCCCGCCGATGCGCGCGCGAAAGAGGCGATCGACGGCACCTTCAAGACCCTGACGGGTGTCGCGCGCGGTCGCCCCGATGTCGTGGAAGTGCTGGGGCGCAAGGTGCAGGTGCCTGAGCGGGCAGGCGCGGTCGCGCGTTTCCGCTTTGCCGATCTGTGCGAGCAGCCTCTGGGCGCCACCGATTATCTGGAACTTGCGCGCGAATTCCACACGCTCATCGTCGAAGACATTCCGGTGATGAATGACGACAAGCGCAACGAGGCGAAGCGCTTCATCAATTTCATCGATGCGCTTTACGACCAGCATGTGAAGCTCGTGGTTTCAGCTGCGGCCGAGCCGACAGGCCTCTATCTCGGCAAGATCGGTCACGAGGCATTTGCGTTCGAGCGCACGGCATCGCGTCTGATTGAAATGCGCTCGACCGAATATCTGGCCTTGCCCCATGGGGCCTCCACGTCGGAAGCTTCGGGCGATACGAGCGGCCTCGTGGAAACCTGAGAAACGCCATGTCAGCGCAAAGCGGCCCCATCGCACCAAACGAGCCGGCAGATGTGCGCATTCTTGAACTGGCCGTCGACCACATGCGCCGTTTCGGGGCTGCGCGCCTGACGATTGTCGCCATCGCGCGCGATGCTGGCATGTCGCATGGCAATGTCTATCGCTACTTTCCCTCGAAAGAAGCACTATTCGACGCCGTTACCGAACAATGGCTGAAGCCTGTCGAGGCCGCGTGTCGCTCCATTGCCGATGCGCCCGATCCTGCCTTCGACAAGCTTGAGCGCATCATTGTTTCGGTGCACCGCTCCTATCGCGACACGCTCGAAAGCGACCCCGAGCTGTTTGAATTGTTCTGTCGCTCGGTCGAGGAAGGCCGCGCGATAGCGCGCAAGCATCGCACGCGTCTGCAATCGGAAATTCAGCGCGTGCTCGAAGAGGGGACAGGCGGGGGCATGTTCGATATTGCCGATCAGCGCCGTGCGCTCGCCCTCGTCTTCGACACGGTCTACCGCTTCATGAGCCCGATCTCGATCCGGCTCGACAAGGACGTGCCCCGCGCTCAGATGGAGGGGCGCTGCGACCGTTGCGTCAGACTGACATTGCGCATACTCGCCAGCGGCAAAATCTGAAAGATTACTCTGACAAATAACAAAATTTGTTATTTGTCACAACTTTTTCCATCCCCAAACAGGCTTTGCACCCGAACCGGGATTTTGGTCGCAACCCACTGACCTAAATGCATTATGCCAGTGGAAACGGGCTCTACGCCCGGGCGGCTGCGCAAGCCCCGAACCAATCTTAGCCTTCCGGCCGACTTGCCAGTTCCGGGAACCCGAGTCAAAGAGGCCGCGGTCCCCCGCAGCAGTGCTTTCGGGCACGCTTCGCCAGCCTCATAAGGATGTAGCTATGGCGCGTAACAAGATTGCATTGATCGGAGCCGGCCAGATCGGCGGCACCCTCGCTCATCTCGCTGGCCTGAAAGAGCTCG
Source organism: Beijerinckiaceae bacterium (assembly GCA_947370975.1). Classification (GTDB taxonomy): domain Bacteria; phylum Pseudomonadota; class Alphaproteobacteria; order Rhizobiales; family Beijerinckiaceae; genus Terripilifer. Next base: position 38,707 of record CANBNG010000006.1, on the reverse strand, counting down.
GCGACATCGTTCTCTTCGACATCGCGGAAGGCACGCCCCAGGGCAAAGCCCTCGACCTTGCCGAATCCGCACCGGTCGACGGTTTCGACGCCAATATCAAGGGCGCGAACGATTATGCCGATATCGCAGGCGCAGATGTCGTCATCGTCACCGCCGGCGTGCCGCGCAAGCCCGGCATGAGCCGCGACGATCTCCTTGGCATCAATCTCAAGGTCATGGAATCGGTCGGCGCCGGCATTGCCAAATATGCCCCGAACGCTTTCGTCATCTGCATCACCAACCCGCTCGATGCGATGGTCTGGGCTCTGCAGAAGTCCTCCGGCCTTCCGGCCAACAAGGTCGTCGGCATGGCCGGCGTGCTCGATTCGGCCCGCTTCCGCTTCTTCCTTGCCGAAGAACTCGGCGTGTCGATCAAGGACGTCAACGCCATCACGCTCGGTGGCCACGGCGACGACATGGTCCCGCTGGTGCGTCATTCGACGGTTGGCGGCGTGCCGCTGCCCGAACTCGTCAAGATGGGCTGGCTCAGCCAGGAGAAGCTCGATTCCATCGTCAAGCGTACGCGCGGCGGCGGCGGCGAGATCGTGGCCCTGCTCAAGACCGGCTCGGCCTTCTACGCGCCGGCTGCTTCGGCCATTTCCATGGCTGAATCCTTTCTCAAGGATCAGAAGCGCATCTTGCCCTGCGCGGCCTATCTCACCGGCCAGTACGGCGTGAACGACATGTATGTCGGCGTGCCGGTTCTGATTGGCGCGAACGGCGTCGAGAAGATCATCGAGATCGAGTTCGATGCATCCGAGAAGGACATGTTTGCCAAGTCGCTCGCGGCCGTGAAGGGCCTCGTCGATGCGTGCAAGACCATCAATCCCGCTTTCGCCAAGTAAGGCGAGATTCACCCCGTCGGCGGCTTCGTGCCGCCGGCGCCTCCACCTCTCCGGGGATGTGAGCTTCCGATGAACATTCATGAATACCAGGCCAAGGCCATTCTGAAGACCTTTGGCGTGCCCGTTTCGCGCGGCGTCGCCGTGCTGAGCGCGAGCGAAGCCGAAGCAGCCGCCAAGGAATTGGGCGGCCCCCTCTGGGTCGTCAAGTCGCAGATCCACGCTGGTGGTCGCGGCAAGGGCAAGTTCAAGGAGGCCGCTGCCGGCGAAAAGGGCGGTGTCCGCCTCGCCAAGTCGGTCGATGAAGTGAAGCTCTTTGTCGAGCAGATGCTCGGCAATACGCTGGTGACGATCCAGACCGGCCCCGCCGGCAAGCAGGTCAACCGCATCTATATCGAGGACGGCTCGGACATCGAGAAGGAGTTCTATCTCTCCGCGCTCGTGGATCGTGCGACCTCGCGCGTCTCCTTCGTCGTTTCGACCGAAGGCGGCATGGACATTGAAGAAGTCGCGCATTCGACCCCTGAGAAGATAATCACCTTCTCGGTCGATCCCGCGACCGGCATCATGCCCCATCACGGCCGCACGGTTGCCAAGGCGCTCGGCCTGACGGGCGATCTGGCCAAGCAGGCCGGCACGCTGGTTGCCAAGCTCTACAAGGCCTTTGTCGAGACCGACATGGCCATGCTCGAAATCAACCCGCTGATCATCACCAAGGGCGATGCGCAGCTCAAGTGCCTCGATGCGAAGGTTTCCTTCGATTCGAACGCGCTTTATCGTCATCCCGACATTTTCGCCTTGCGCGACGAGACCGAGGAAGACGCCAAGGAAATCGAAGCCTCCAAGCATGACCTCGCCTATATCGCGCTCGACGGCACGATCGGCTGCATGGTCAACGGCGCTGGCCTTGCCATGGCGACGATGGACATCATCAAGCTGTACGGCGAGTTCCCCGCGAACTTCCTCGACGTCGGCGGCGGCGCCACGAAGGAGAAGGTCACTGCGGCCTTCAAGATCATCACCGCCGATCCCAACGTGAAGGGCATTCTCGTCAACATCTTCGGCGGCATCATGAAGTGCGATGTCATTGCTGAAGGCGTGCTGGCTGCCGTCAAGGAAGTCGGTCTGCAGGTGCCGCTCGTCGTGCGCCTCGAGGGCACGAATGTGGAACTCGGCAAGAAGATCATCTCCGGCTCCGGCCTCAATGTCATTTCCGCCGACGACCTGGACGATGCCGCCCAGAAGATCGTCAAGGCCGTTCGGGAGGCCAAATAATGTCGGTTCTTATCGATCGTAACACCAAGGTCATCTGCCAGGGCTTCACCGGCAAGAACGGCACCTTCCATTCCGAGCAGGCCATTGCTTATGGCACGCTCATGGTTGGCGGTACTTCGCCCGGCAAGGGCGGTTCCACGCATCTTGGCCTGCCCGTGTTCGACACGGTTGGCGAAGCGCGCGACGCAACCGGCGCTGATGCATCGGTGATCTACGTGCCGCCGCCGGGCGCAGCAGACGCGATCTGCGAAGCCATTGCCGCGGAAATCCCGCTCATCGTCTGCATCACCGAGGGTATCCCGGTCGCCGACATGATCAAGGTGAAGCGCTCGCTCTCGGGCTCCAAGTCGCGCCTGATCGGGCCCAACTGCCCGGGCGTGATGACGGCTGGCGAATGCAAGATCGGCATCATGCCGGGCAATATCTTCAAGCCCGGCAATGTCGGCATTGTCTCGCGCTCCGGCACGCTGACCTATGAAGCCGTGTTCCAGACAACCCAGGTCGGCCTCGGCCAGACGACGGCTGTCGGCATCGGCGGCGACCCCGTCAAGGGCACCGAGTTCATCGACGTGCTCGAGATGTTCCTTGCCGACGACAAGACCACCTCGATCATCATGATCGGCGAAATCGGCGGCTCGGCTGAAGAAGAGGCTGCCCAGTTCCTCATCGACGAGGCCAAGCGCGGTCGCAAGAAGCCGATGGTCGGCTTCATCGCCGGTCGCACGGCGCCTCCCGGTCGTCGCATGGGTCATGCCGGCGCGATCATTTCGGGCGGCAAGGGCGGCGCGGAAGACAAGATCGCAGCGATGGAGGCCGCGGGCATCCGCGTTTCGCCCTCGCCCGCGCGTCTTGGCACGACGCTCATCGAGCTGCTCAAGGGCTGAACGATAACAAACAACCCGCCGCGTTCGCGCGGCGGGATTTCTCGCGCCGCAATTCCGCCTGAAGAGACGCGGAAAGGAAGCGCCCGAATTTGAAATTCGGCGATATCTGATCAGGTGATTCGAAATGGCACGTCAGGACATCAACGACGCTCTGCTCTCGACCTCGTTCCTCTATGGCGGCAATGCCGCCTATATCGAGGACCTTTACGCCAGGTACGAGAAGGACCCCAAGAGCGTCGACGCTGAATGGCAGTCGTTTTTCGGCGCGTTGAAGGACGATCCGGCGGCTGTTGAAAAGAGTGCGCGCGGCGCCTCCTGGCAAAAGCCGAATTGGCCTGTCCACGCCAACGGCGAACTTGTCTCTGCCCTTGATGGCAATTGGGGCGAGATCGAAAAGAAGGTCGGCGACAAGATTCAGGCGAAGGCCGCCGCCAAGGGCGTCGAGGCTTCCCCCGCCGACGTGCTGCGCGCAACGCGCGACAGCGTGCGCGCATTGATGATGATCCGCGCGTACCGCATGCGCGGCCATCTGCACGCCAATCTTGATCCGCTCGGTCTCGAGCAGCAGAAGGATCACGAGGAGCTTCATCCCTCGAGCTACGGTTTCACGGAAGCCGATTACGACCGCAAGATCTTCATCGATCATGTGCTCGGCCTCGATTTTGCGACCATTCCTGAAATGCTCGCCATCCTGCGCCGCACCTATTGCGACACGATCGGCTTTGAATTCATGCATATGTCCGATCCGGCCGAAAAGGCCTGGATGCAGGAACGCATCGAAGGGCCCGATAAGGAGATCACCTTCACCCGCGAGGGCAAGCGCGCGATCCTCACCAAGCTTGTCGAGGCCGAGGGCTTCGAGAAGTTCTGCGATCTGCGCTTCCGCGGCACCAAGCGGTTCGGTCTCGATGGCGGCGAAGCCATGGTCCCGGCGCTGGAACAGATCATCAAGCGCGGCGGCGCGCTCGGCGTGCGCGAGATCGTGCTCGGCATGGCCCATCGCGGCCGCCTCAACGTGCTCGCTCAGGTGATGGGCAAGCCCCATCGCGCCATTTTCCACGAGTTCAAGGGCGGTTCCTTCACCCCCGACGAGGTCGAGGGTTCGGGCGATGTGAAATATCATCTGGGTGCGTCGTCGGACCGTGAGTTCGACGCCAACCGCGTCCATCTCTCGCTGACCGCCAATCCCTCGCATCTTGAAATCGCCGATCCTGTCGTGCTCGGCAAGGTGCGTGCGAAGCAGGACCAGCTCAACGATGTTGTCGAGCGCACCACCGTCCTGCCTCTGCTCATCCACGGCGATGCGGCTTTTGCGGGCCAAGGCGTGATTGCCGAATGTTTCGGCCTCTCGGGGCTCAAGGGCCACCGCACCGGCGGCTCGATCCATTTCATCGTGAACAACCAGATCGGCTTCACGACCTATCCGCGCTATTCGCGCTCCTCGCCCTATCCCTCCGACGTCGCCAAGATGATCGAAGCGCCGATCATTCACGTGAATGGCGACGATCCGGAAGCTGTCGTCTATGCCGCCAAGATCGCTATCGAATTCCGGCAGAAGTTCCACAAGCCGGTCGTGATCGACATGTTCTGCTACCGCCGCTTCGGTCACAACGAGGGCGACGAGCCGGGCTTCACACAGCCGCTTATGTACAAGAAGATCCGCGGGCATGAATCCACGCTCGAGATCTACACCAAGAAGCTCGTCGCCGAAGGCGTGATGACTCTTGGCGAAGTCGAGAAGGTGCAGGCCGATTGGCGCGCGCGTCTGGATGCGGAATTCGAAGCCGGCCAGAGCTACAAGCCCAACAAGGCTGACTGGCTCGATGGCCGCTGGGCGGGCATGCGTCCGGCTGGCGATTCGGGCGACGATGCGCGCCGCGGCCAGACCGGCATCGAGCTGTCCAAGCTCAAGGAAATCGGCGAGCGCATTTCGAGCGTCCCGGCTGACTTCAACGTGCACAAGACCATCGGCCGCTTCCTGGAAGGTCGTCGCAAGATGATCGAGACCGGGCAGGATCTCGATTGGGCCATGGGCGAGGCGCTGGCTTTCGCGACCCTCGTCGATGAGGGCCATCGCGTCCGCCTGTCGGGTCAGGATTGCGAACGCGGCACCTTCTCGCAGCGCCATTCGGTGCTGATCGATCAGGAGACCGAAGGCCGCTATGTGCCGCTGAACAATGTGCGTGAAGGGCAGGGCCGTTACGAGGTCATCAATTCGATGCTCTCGGAAGAAGCCGTGCTTGGCTTCGAATATGGCTATTCGCTCAGCGAGCCCAATACGCTCACCTGCTGGGAAGCCCAGTTCGGCGATTTTGCCAATGGCGCGCAGGTGCTCTTCGACCAGTTCATCTCGTCGGGCGAGCGCAAATGGCTGCGCATGTCGGGCCTAGTCTGCCTGTTGCCCCATGGCTACGAGGGCCAGGGTCCGGAACATTCCTCGGCCCGCCTCGAGCGCTATCTGCAAATGTGCGCGGAAGACAATATGCAGGTCGCCAACTGCACGACGCCTGCCAATTACTTCCACATCCTGCGCCGCCAGCTCAAGCGCGATATCCGCAAGCCGCTGATCTTGATGACGCCGAAGTCGCTGCTGCGCCACAAGCGTGCAGTGTCCTCGCTTGACGATTTCAAGGCGGGTTCCTCCTTCCATCGTCTCCTCTGGGACGATGCGGAGACGCTCAAGAACGAGAAGGTCAAGCTCGTCAAGGACGAGAAGATCCGCCGCGTGATCTTGTGCACTGGCAAGGTCTATTACGACCTCTACGAGGAGCGCGAGAAGCGCGGCATCGACGATGTCTATCTGCTGCGTGTCGAACAGCTCTATCCCTTCCCGCTGAAGGCGCTGGTGGGCGAGCTCTCGCGCTTCAAGAAGGCCGATGTCGTCTGGTGTCAGGAAGAGCCCAAGAACATGGGTTCATGGACCTTCGTCGAACCCTATCTCGAATGGGTGCTCGGCCAGACCAGCGGCAAGGCGAAGCGCGCGCATTATGTCGGGCGTCCGGCTTCCGCCGCCACCGCGACGGGCCTCATGTCCAAGCATCTTGCCCAGCTCAAAGCATTCCTCGACGAGGCCTTTGCGGCCTGATCCACTTTTTGTTGAAATGAAGGGCCGCGCATCGGCGCGGGCGTGATGAAAATGGCAGAAATTCGCGTTCCCACACTCGGCGAGTCCGTCTCGGAAGCCACCATCGGTCGCTGGTTCAAGAAGCCTGGCGACGTCGTGAAGGCTGACGAGCCCTTGCTCGAACTCGAAACCGACAAGGTCACTCTCGAAGTCAACGCACCGGCCGCCGGCGTGCTGTCCGAAATCACCGCCAAGGATGGCGAGACAGTCGCGCCCGGCGCGCTGCTTGGCCAGATCACCGCTGGCGGTGCTGGCGCTGCTGCGGCCCCCGTAGCCGCTGCACCTGCTGCTGCGCCCCTCGTCGCTGCCCCGATTGCGCCTGCGGCGGTTGCAGGCTCTGCCATGCCGGCTGCGCCCTCTGCTGCCAAGATTGCGGCCGAGAACAATATCGACACGAGCGGCCTTGCCGGTTCGGGCAAGCGCGGCCAGGTGCTGAAGGGCGACGTGCTCGCCGCCATCGCCACCGGCGGCGTCTCGGCAGCGCCTGCTGCTGCGCCCATCGTGCTGCGTGCGCCTTCGCCCGCCGATGACGCCTCGCGCGAAGAGCGCGTGAAGATGACGAAGCTGCGCCAGACCATCGCGCGCCGCCTCAAGGAAGCGCAGAACAGCGCCGCGATGCTGACCACCTTCAACGAGGTCGACATGACCGAAGTGATGGCGTTGCGCGCGCGCTACAAGGATATTTTCGAAAAGAAGCACGGCAACAAGCTGGGCTTCATGGGCTTCTTCGTGAAGGCCTGCGTGCAGGCGCTGAAGGAACTCCCGGCGGTCAATGCCGAGATCGACGGCACGGACCTTGTCTACAAGAACTATTACCATGTCGGCATCGCGGTCGGCACCGAGAAGGGCCTTGTGGTCCCCGTGGTGCGCGACGCCGATCAGCTCTCGATTTCCGGCGTCGAAAAGAAGATCGCCGATTTCGGCAAGCGCGCGCGTGATGGCCAGCTCAAGATCGACGAGATGCAGGGCGGCACCTTCACCATCACCAACGGCGGCATTTACGGTTCGCTGATGTCGACGCCGATCCTGAACGCGCCGCAGTCCGGCATTCTGGGCATGCACAAGATCCAGGAACGCCCGATGGCCATCGGCGGCAAGATCGAGATCCGTCCGATGATGTATCTCGCGCTGTCCTACGACCACCGCATCGTCGACGGCAAGGAAGCCGTGACCTTCCTCGTGCGCGTCAAGGAAGCGCTGGAAGATCCCGCGCGTCTCGTGCTCGATCTCTGATCGTCATTGCGAGCGAAGCGAAGCAATCCAGAGCGCGCGTGCGGCTTCTGGATTGCTTCGTCGCTTCGCTCCTCGCAATGACGCCGCGAATGATTGGCGGCTTCCCCCCTGAATTCCCCGGCTCTGCCATCTGCTGAGCTGAAAAGCTGCGGAGCAATTTAATGTCCTACGATCTCGTTGTTATCGGCACCGGCCCCGGCGGCTATGTGTGTGCGATCCGCGCCGCCCAGCTCGGCATGAAAGTGGCTGTTGTCGAGAAGCGCAAGACACATGGCGGCACCTGCCTGAACGTCGGCTGCATTCCCTCGAAGGCGCTGCTGCACGCCTCTGAAATGTTCGATGTCGCGGGTCATGATTTTGCGCCGCTCGGCATTGTCGTGGGCAAGCCCACGCTCGATCTGCCGGCGATGATGAAGCACAAGGACGATACGGTTGCCGCCAACGTCAACGGCGTCGGCTTTCTGCTGAAGAAGCACAAGGTTGAAACCTTCACCGGCCACGGCTCGGTCAAGGGCGCGGGCAAGGTCGAGGTGAAGGCCGAGGATGGCACGCTGACCACGCTCGAGACGAAGAACATCGTCATTGCTACGGGCTCGGACATTGCAACGCCGCCCGGCGTCGATGTCGTGTTCGACGAGAAGATCATTGTCTCGTCCACCGGCGCCATTGCGCTGGACAAGACGCCGGCAAAAATGATCGTTGTCGGCGCGGGCGTGATTGGCCTCGAGCTCGGCTCGGTCTGGCGTCGTCTGGGGGCGGAAGTGGTTGTGGTCGAATATCTCGATCGCATCCTGCCCGGCATGGACAATGAAGTCGCCAAGCAGTTCCAGCGCATCCTGGAGAAGCAGGGCTTTGCGTTCCATCTCTCCTCCAAGGTCACCAAGGTCGAGAAGAAGGGCAAGGGCGGCGCTATCACCTTCGCGCCGGTTGCCGGCGGCGATGCCGTGACGCTCGAAGGCGATGTCGTGCTGGTTGCCACGGGTCGGCGTCCCTACACGGATGGTCTGGGCCTTGAAGAGTCCGGGATTGCGCTCGAGCGCGGCCGCGTCGTGATCGACGCTCATTTCCAGACCAATGTCGCCGGCGTCTACGCCATCGGCGATGTGGTGCGCGGCCCGATGCTGGCGCACAAGGCGGAAGACGAAGGTGTCGCGGTTGCCGAGATCATCGCGGGCCAGCATGGCCATGTGAATTACGATGTCATTCCGGGCGTCGTTTACACGATGCCGGAAATCGCTTCTGTCGGTAAGACGGAAGAAGAGCTGAAGGCGGCCGGCATCGCCTACAAATCAGGCAAGTTCCCCTTCACCGCCAATGGCCGCGCGCGCGCCATGCGCCACACCGAAGGTTTCGTGAAGGTGCTTGCGGATGCAACCACCGACCGCGTGCTTGGCGTCCATATCATCGGCATCAGCGCCGGCGAATTGATCGCCGAATGCGCCGTGCTAATGGAGTTTGGCGGTTCGGCGGAAGATCTCGCCCGCACCTGCCACGCCCATCCGACCATTTCCGAGGCCGTGAAAGAAGCGGCCATGGCGGTCGACAAGCGCCAGATTCATATGTGAGACAGAAAAAGGCCGGAGCTCGAAGCTCCGGCCTTTTTTAGTTTACATGATGTGGTGGATCAGATGCGGCGCCATGATTGCCGCATACATCAACCCAAGTGCCGCCACGCCAAGGCCAGCCGCCGCCCAGACCAGAGCGCCGATGCCGGTGATGATCATGGCCGAGCAGAGCACGATGGCGATCTGCAGAATGGCCGAGCTCACTTCGAAGAATTCATTGCGCGCCTTGAACGTGTCGCGCTTGTCTTCCGCCACTTTGGCGCGCGCCAGCAGTTCCTTGCGGCCCTCGCCCGTCTCGGGCTCGCTTTCGTAGCGGTCGGCTGTCTGCTTCCAGTCGGCTACGCGCTTCTCCATCACCGCGCGCTGAGCGGGGTCGGTGATGGTGACAAGCTGCGCTTCAACCTGTTCTGCGGCGACCTGCACACTGGTGCGGCGGATGGTCTTGGCCTGGAAGAACGCCCAGATATTAGACGATTCGATATTGAAAGCCTGCATCTCGCGTGCGGCATAGCTGCCGCCCATTTCCGAAAAGGCCAGGAACAGAGCCAGTATGGCGATGAACAGGGCGATGCCCTTGTTGTTGGTTTCTACGTGTCCGTGTTCGCTCATCGTGTCCCCCGAGGCCTTGTTTACTCCGAATCGTCCGCGCGAATCGGCAGCCTTGCCATCTAATAAGGTCGCAGCGCGGCCACAATGCGGGTGCAGGTTTGAATCCATCTTTCCGTGCTCGATCAAAAGGCCGGACATGGCGTTTCTGCGACGCGCACTCGTGATGATTCTGGCGGTTCTTTTCCTGATCGAGGCCTGGATCTGGGATGCCTTTGCTGCGCTCGGTCATTGGCTCGCGCGGGTACTTCACCTCGCGCGCCTGACGGAAGCTTTGCGGGGGGTCATCGGCCGGCTGCCGCCGTGGGTGAGCCTGGCGCTCTTCATAATACCGGTCAGCGTGCTTTTCCCGTTCAAGCTGCTGGCGCTTTGGCTTTTGGCCAAGGGACATTTGATCTGGGGCGGGCTGACCTTTTTCGTGGCCAAGACGACGAGCGTGGGCGTCAGCGCCATTCTCTTCGATCTCAGCCGCGAGCAATTGCTGACCATGCCCTGGTTTGCCCGGCTCTACAGGGTTCTCATGGCCTTCCGTCTGTGGGCACACAACATCACAGCGCCCTTGCGGGCACAGATTGCGGCCTGGCGTCAGGCCCTCTGGGCCATGGTGGGCAAAGGGCGTCTGGGCCGTCTCATTCGCGCCTTGCGGGCGCGGATCAGGCGGCGCGCCGTCCATTAGCGCGCGCGGGGATGGGCATTGCGCCAGGCATCCAGAAGCCGTGCGCCATCGACGGCGGTATAGACCTGCGTCGTCGAAAGGGAGGCATGGCCCAGCAATTCCTGGATACTGCGCAGATCGCCCCCGCGCGCCAGCAGATGGGTGGCGAAGGAATGGCGCAGCGCATGGGGCGTCGCGCTTTCAGGCAGGCCCAGGGCTCCACGCAGCCGCTCGACCGTCAGCTGGATGATGCGTGGCGACAGACGTCCGCCCTTGGCCCCGACAAACAGCGGGCCGTCGGGCGGCAGGCGCCAGGGACAGATGGCGAGATAGGCCTCGATGGCGCGCGATACGGGCGCGATGACCGGCACGGCGCGCGTCTTCGCCCCCTTGCCGAGTACGGTAAGTGACTCGCGTCCCTCGCAAGGCGCATCGCGGCGGCTGATGCCCAGCGCCTCCGAAATGCGTAGCCCCGATCCATAGAGGAGGCCGAGAACGGCAGCATCGCGCGCCAGAACCCAGGGTGGGCGATCCTCCCCCGCGCGCGTCCCGACATCCACCATGTCGCAGGCATCGGCTGCGGCAATGGGCTTGGGCAGGCTGCGGGCGATTTTAGGCGTACGCACGGCGGCAAAGGCGGCAGCCTTGCCCTTGCCCTCGCGCTCCAGATATCGCGCGAAGGAGCGCAAGGCCGCCAGCGCGCGCGTCAGCGAGCGGCTTTCGATCCCTGAGCTCCGGCGCTTGGCCATGAAGGCGCGCAAGTCGGAGGGCTGCAGGGCGGCAAAGGCGTCGATTCCCGGTCGCGCACCCATATGCTGGGTCAGGAATTCCAGAAATTGCCGCAGATCGCGGCTGTAGGCCTCAAGGGTGAGAGGCGAAACACGCCGCTGCGCGCCCATATAGCCAAGCCACCCGCGCGCCTCCTGTGCGAGGTCGAGGGCGGCCTGGGGAAAGACAAGATGGGGCCCGGGCTCCGGGGAAGCTTTGACGTTCATGCCGCTATCCTCGGAGCAGAGGCCTGAAGAAAGTCTTTCCTAAAGGCCGGTCTTGATCTCTTCGACCGCTTTGATCAGCAATTCATCCATGGTGCGGCGGATCTGGTGGTCTGTCTGGTCGATGCCTGCAGCATCGAAATCGCCCCGGATCTTGCGGAACACATCTTCATCGCCCGCTTCCTGGAAATCGGCGCTGACCACCTCGCGCGCATAGGCTTCGGCATCAAGGCCCGCCTTGCCGAGGTGTCCGGCAGCCCAAAGGCCCAGAAGCTTGTTACGCCGTGCACCAGCCTTGAAGCGGAGCGCCTCGTCATGCGCGAATTTAGATTCGAAACTGTCGCGCCGCTTGTCGAAGGTCGTCATTTCAGTCCTCCCGAAGTCCAAAGCCCAGCCTCCCCAACGAGGCCACAAATTCGATATAGGAATGTAAATGCGGCATTTACAGCGCCGGCGGGCCCAATCCGGCCCGGGCGCAATTCACAGCTGCGGCATTGCGGACGGGCTCCCACGGGGCCGCTCATTGTATACGCCCTGTAAAGGGGATAGTTTGCAGAGCGGGTTGTATCCTTGGCCAGAACGGTCTAGGACGCCCCGACCGGTACCGCGGCCACGCATCTGGCTTCGTTTCGTGATCTTCACGGGCGCTCCGCCCGGATTTTCATGTGCGATGTCACGAGAACAGGAGCTTCGGCCGACCCATGGATTTTCTCAAGCCACGGTTGATCCCCATGAATCGCCGCCGTCGCATTTACGAAGGCAAGGCCAAGGTCCTTTACGAAGGTCCGGAGCCCGGAACGCTCATCCAGCACTTCAAGGACGATGCCACAGCCTTCAATGCCAAAAAGCATGAAGTGATCGATGGCAAAGGCGTGCTGAACAATCGCATCTCCGAATTCGTTTTCCAGCATCTGAATGACATCGGCGTGCCGACGCATTTCATTCGCCGGTTGAACATGCGCGAACAGCTGATCCGCGAAGTCGACATCATTCCGCTCGAAGTCGTCGTGCGTAATGTCGCTGCGGGCTCGCTCTCGCAGAAGCTCGGCATCGAGGAAGGCACGCAGCTGCCGCGCTCGATCATCGAGTTCTATTACAAGAACGACGCGCTCAACGACCCGATGGTGTCTGAAGAGCACATCACGGCTTTCGGCTGGGCGAGCCCGCAGGAAATCGACGACATCATGGCGCTTGCCATTCGCGTCAACGATTTCCTCTCCGGTCTCTTCCTGGGCGTCGGCATCCGTCTTGTCGATTTCAAGATGGAATGCGGTCGCCTCTGGGAAGGCGAGATGATGCGCATCGTCGTTGCGGACGAGATCTCGCCCGACTCATGCCGCCTGTGGGACATCAAGTCGAACGACAAGCTCGACAAGGACCGTTTCCGCCGTGATATGGGCGGCCTCGTCGAGGCCTATACCGAAGTCGCGCGTCGTCTCGGCATCCTGCAGGAAAACGAGCCGCCGCGTTCGGGTGGTCCCAAGCTCGTCGTGTAAGATTTCACCCGGGGGCCAACGCGCCCCCGGATCGTTTCTAACGTTCATTTGAAGGCCTCGCGCATGAAAGCCCGCGTCACCGTCACCCTGAAGACAGGCGTACTCGACCCCCAGGGCAAGGCCATTGAAGGCGCGCTGAAGTCGTTTGGCATCGAAGGCGTCGACAGTGTGCGCCAGGGCAAGGTCTTCGATATCGAATTGTCGAGCACCGACCGTGCACAGGCTGAAACGCTGCTGAAGGCGGCGTGCGAAAAGCTGCTGGCCAATACGGTCGTTGAAAATTATCGCGTCGAGATCGTCTGATCTTTCGGGGACCAGAGCATGAAAGCCGCAGTCGTTCTTTTCCCCGGCTCCAATCGCGAGGGCGATGCCGTTCGCGCCATTGAGATGGCGACCGGCAAGAAGCCGCAGATTGTCTGGCACGCTGAAACAGCGCTGCCCGCCGGCACCGATCTTGTCGTTCTTCCCGGTGGCTTCAGCTACGGCGATTATCTGCGCTGCGGCGCTATTGCGGGTCGTGCGGCCATCATGGACGCGGTGCGCGCGCATGCGGCGCGCGGCGGTCTCGTCCTTGGCATCTGCAACGGGTTCCAGATCCTGTGCGAGGGCGGCCTGCTGCCCGGCGTGCTGATGCGCAACAAGGATCTGCGCTTCATCTGCAAGATGCAGCATTTGCGCGTCGAACGCGCCGATACGGCCTTCACCCGCGCCTATACGCAGGGACAGGTCATCAAGGTGGCCATTGCCCATGGTGAGGGCAATTACGAGGCTGACGAGGAGACCATCAAGCGCCTTGAAGGCGATGGTCGCGTCGCCTTCCGCTATTGCGACGCCAATGGTGTGGTCGGCGGCCTTGCCAATCCCAATGGTTCGACGAACGACATCGCGGGCATTTATTCAGAAGCGCGCAATGTGCTTGGCATGATGCCCCATCCAGAGAATCTCATCGATCCGCTAGTGGGCGGTATCGATGGCGCGGGGCTTTTCAAAAGTCTTGTCGCCGCCTGACACAATAAAAAGAGCCGGCCCCTGGGGACCGGCTCTTGTCTTTTGGGCTGACGTTGCGACTAGAAGCGATAGGTCACGCCGGTCGAGATCAACCAGGGGTCGAGCTTCACCTTTGCGGTCACCGGCAGCAAGCCTGCCGTGAGGGTCGCGATCGCGTCGGGACGCAGCCAGAGCTTCTTCACATCAAGGTTCAGGCCCCAATGCTGGTCGATCATGTAATCGAGGCCGGCCTGCAGGGCGAGGCCGGGCGCACTCTTCACCTTGAAGGATGACATCGGCCCCTTGGCTTCATTGTTGAAGGTGAGCGTGTAGTTCACGCCCGCGCCGATATAGGGCTTGAAGGCGCCCAGATCGGTGAAGTGATATTGCAGCAACAGCGTCGGCGGCAGCAGCCAGGTCGAGCCGATCTTGCCAAGGCCGGCCAGCGCGCCGGTGCCCTTCACATCATGGGGCGTGACGCCGAGAACCAGTTCGGCCGCGATGTTTTTCGTAAAGAAATAGCTGATGTCGAGCTCGGGCACGACCGCCGTGCTGGCGTGCAGGCTCGTGGTCGAGGCACCGCCATTGACCGAAACCGAGGCGGAGGATTGCGGGGCCACAACCATGGCGCGGACGCGAATCATCCAGGGGCTCGGCTGGGCGAGCAAGGGAGCGGCGGGCGCGAATGTGCTGCTTGGCAGGTCTGCCGCCAGCGCCGGCAGGGCCACCGAGCCCAAAAGCAGTGCCAAAGAGGCGCGGGAAATGGATTTCATGATGGTTTTCCGATCAGTCACGTGATTGCGAAAGCCGCTTGGCTTTCAACTTGGCCATTCTGACTGGGCTTGAGCCTGTCCGATATGACTTGGGTCAAAGCCGTTCTTCGACCTTGGCAGTGCGATCACGCGCAAGAACGGACGGAAATGATTGCCTTGAAGCCCCGCGGCAGCTATCGAACCCTTGCTCCCATCAGGCCGCAGCGGCCTGCCGCCAGAGGGCCGTCACTTGGCAAGCCAGAAAATCGAAATCACGCCGCAGCTCGTCGCCGAACATGGCCTCAAGCCGGATGAATACCAGCGCATCCTGACGCTTATCGGGCGCGAACCCAGCCTGACCGAGCTCGGCATTTTCTCGGCCATGTGGAACGAGCATTGCTCGTATAAATCCTCGCGCCTGCATCTGCGCAAGCTTCCGACCAAGGCTCCGTGGGTCATTCAGGGCCCGGGCGAAAATGCCGGCGTTATCGATATCGGCGACGGGCTGGCTTGCGTCTTCAAGATGGAGAGCCACAACCATCCCTCCTTCATCGAGCCCTATCAGGGCGCGGCGACGGGCGTGGGTGGCATTCTGCGCGACGTCTTCACCATGGGCGCGCGCCCCATCGCCTGCCTCAACCTGCTGCGCTTTGGCGCGCCCGAGCATGCCAAGACCCGTCACCTTGTGGCCGGTGTCGTGGCTGGCGTCGGGGGCTATGGCAATTCCTTCGGTGTGCCGACCGTCGGCGGTTCGGTGAATTTCCACACCCGCTACGATGGAAATATCCTCGTCAATGCCATGGCGGTCGGTCTCGCCAAGACGGACGAGATTTTCTACGCCAAGGCGACCGGCGTGGGCCGCCCCATCGTCTATCTCGGCTCCAAGACCGGACGCGACGGCATTCACGGCGCGACCATGGCCTCGGCCTCCTTCGAGGCCAATGCCGAGGAGAAGCGTCCTACCGTTCAGGTCGGCGACCCCTTCTCGGAAAAGCTGTTGCTGGAAGCCTGCCTCGAAATCATGGCCAAGGGCTGCGTCATCGCGATCCAGGACATGGGCGCGGCCGGCCTCACCTCGTCGGCTGTTGAAATGGGTGCGAAGGGCGGCCTTGGCATCGAGCTCGATCTCGACAAGGTGCCTTGCCGCGAGGCGGGCATGAGCGCCTATGAAATGATGCTCTCGGAAAGCCAGGAGCGCATGCTCATGGTGCTCGATCCCGCCAAGGAAGCCGAGGCCGAGGCGATTTTCATCAAATGGGGTCTCGATTTCGCAATCATCGGCAAGACCACCGACACGTTGCGGTTCGTCATCAAGCACAAGGGCCAGATCGAGGCCGACCTGCCGATCATGGAACTGGGCGATGAAGCCCCGCTCTACGATCGTCCACATGTGCCGACGCCCAAAAAGCCGGTCATCGAGGGGGCTTCAGTGCAGCCGCCCAAGTCCAATGCCGAAGCGCTTGTGCATCTCATCGGCACGCCTGATCTGTGCTCCAAGCGCTGGGTCTGGGAGCAATATGACCATCTCATTCTGGGCAACAGTGTGCAGCAGCCGGGTGGCGATGCGGGCGTTGTGCGCATTGGCGATGGGCCCAAGGGCCTCGCCATGACGACCGATGTCACCCAGCGCTATTGCGAGGCCGATCCGGTCGAGGGTGGCAAGCAGGCGGTGGCCGAAGCCTGGCGCAACCTCACCGCGACCGGCGCTCTGCCGCTGGCGCTCACCGATAATCTGAATTTCGGCAATCCCGAAAAACCCGAAGCCATGGGCCAGCTCGTTGGCTGCATCGAGGGAATCGGGGATGCGGCGCGCGCGCTCGATTTCCCGATCGTCTCGGGCAATGTCTCGCTCTACAACGAGACGCAGGGTCGCGGCATCTTGCCGACGCCCTCGATTGGCGGCGTTGGTCTGATCGCCGATGTCAGCCTCTCCGCTTCGGTGGCGTTCAAGAAAGCCGGGCAGACAATCCTGCTTGTTGGCGCGACCCAGGGCTGGCTCGGCCAGTCGGTCTATCTGCGCGATGTCTGCGGGCGTGAAGAAGGCGCTCCGCCGCCGGTCGATCTCGTGGCCGAGCGGCGCAACGGCGATTTTGTGCGCGGTCTTATCACTGCGGCCCGCGTCGATGCGGTGCATGATCTCTCTGACGGCGGCCTTGCGGTCGCGCTCGCCGAAATGGCGATGGCGCTGCGGGTTGGCGCAAAGCTGACGATGGATCTCGGTGCTGCCCCCCATGCCATGCTGTTTGGCGAGGATCAGGCCCGCTATCTGCTCACCGCCAGCGCTGCGGAAGCGGCCCGAATTGTCGCCGACGCCAAGGCCGCCGGCGTGCCTGTCACGCTTGTGGGCGTGACGGGCGGCGATATGCTTGAACTTCCGGGCGAGGCGCCCATCGCCATCGACCGTCTCATCCACGCGCATGAGGATTGGCTGCCGAGCTTCATGGCAGGCCCCGACCCGCGCACCGCATAAGGACGTCACACCATGGCCATGCAGGCGCACGAAATCGAAGAGATGATCAAGGCGGCGCTGCCCGACGCCGTCGTGCAGATCACGGATCTGGCGGGCGATGGCGATCATTATGCCGCCACCGTCGTGTCGAGCGCCTTCAAGGGCAAGACGCGGGTGCAGCAGCATCAGATCGTCTATGGCGCGCTCAAGGGCCATATGGGCGGGGTGCTGCATGCGCTGGCGCTCACCACCAGCGTGCCGGCCTGACTGGCGCAGCGCGCGCGAGCTCCTATATAATCAAGCGAACCGGCGAGACCTTGACCTCCGCCCAAAGGAACGAAAACCATGGCCGATATCAACGAACAGATCAGGCAGGAACTCACCAGCGCCGAAGTCGTCCTTTTCATGAAGGGCACGCCGCAGTTTCCGATGTGCGGTTTCTCCGGACAGGTCGTGCAGATCCTCGATTACCTCGGCGTCCCCTATAAGGGCATCAACATCCTTGAGGATGAAGAGCTGCGCCAGGGCATCAAGGATTATTCCAACTGGCCGACGATTCCCCAGCTCTATGTGAAGGGTGAATTCCTCGGCGGCTGCGACATCGTGCGCGAGATGTTCCAGGCTGGCGAGCTCGCCACCCATCTCAGCGAGAATGGCGTCGTCTGCCAGCCTGCAAAGGCCTGAGTTCAGCCCGCCAATCCCATCTGCACAAGTGCCGCATGGCCAAGCAGGCCATAGGGATTGGCGAGCGTCTCCAAGATTTCAAAATGATTATAGCCGGTCCCGACAAGCATCTGGACCGGCTTTCCCGCCTGCATGAGTGCAGCGTGGAAATCGCGCGCCTGACGCTGGAATTCAGGTGTTTCCAATGTCCCGTGCGCGAGAATCAAGGGGCATGAAATGCGCGCCAGATGGCGCTGCGCGCTCAAGTCCTCGACCATGGCCTGCGTGAAGGCGACATAGCGCGAGCGCGCCGAGCGCCGCACGGGCTCAAGGTCATACATCCCGGAGCACAGCATCCCGCCGCGCAGAATATGAGGCGAGAGGCCGAAGGCCTCCTCCCAGTCGGTCGAGACGATGCAGCTGGCCATATGGCCGCCCGAGGAATGGCCGATGACGTGAATACGCGCCGGGTCCGCGCCATAGATGTTTGCCTGCGCGCAGATCTGCGCGGTGGCGCGGCGCACCTGCGCGATCATCGGGAAGAGGTCGCCCTGGCAGGCGTCGATGAGATCGAAATCGAGAATGGCGACATGCGCGCCGGCTTGCACGAAGGGCTCGGCAAGGACGGCAAATTCGCGGGCGCGGCCCGCGCGCCAGGCCCCGCCATGAACATAGATGACGAGCGGGCGGTTTGTGCCGGGCGTACGGTAGAGATCGAAGGTTTCATTTGCGCCCGCGCCATAGGGCACGATTTCGGGCAGGCCGAGCCGTTCCAGTGCGACGGCCGACATCATCAGCCGGCGTGCTTTCACATCGTCCTGATTCGGCGCATAGCGGGATTGGTCATAGGCGGCGTCGAGCGCGGCCTGATCCATGTCGAGCCAGACTTTGGGCGCTCCCGCCTCGATTGCGTCCTGCATCTCATCCCCCCGATTCACTTGGCTTTCGGGCATTCTCGCGCGATCGCATCCGTGCGGTCAAAGCATGCGGCTTGCGTGGCGGCCCGGCTTCCCGCAAGATCGCGCCATGTTTACCCTGATCTCCCGCCTGACCGCTCTCGCAGCCATCGCCGCGATCTTTGGCTTTTGCCTGCTGGCTGTGCCCCAAAAGGCCGAGGCTGCCTATGGCCGCGTCACGCTCAATGTCGGCGGGGTGAAGCGCACGGCGACGCTCGTCGAGTTTGAACGGCTGAAGAAGCGCCGCCGTCCGGTGATCATCGTCCTCCACGGCGGGGCGGGTGGCAGCGGGGCTGGCCTGCGGGCGCGCCGCAATCTCGGGCTTGACGCCTTCGCGCGCAACTCCGGAGCAATCGTTGTGTATCCTGACGCGGTGGATGGTTTCTGGGGACGCGCTAAGCCTGGCGAGCCTGCACCCGACGATGCGGGCTTCATTCGTGCGCTTGCAACCAAGCTGATCGACCAGGGCACCGCCAGCCGCCGTCGCATCTATATTGCGGGCATTTCGGGCGGCGGCATGATCGCGATGAAGATCGCCTGCGAGAACAGCGATCTGTTTTCGGGCGCGGGGGCCTTTGTCGCCAATATGCCAGCTGAATGGGCGCCTTCCTGCGCGCCGTCCCAGCCGCTGGCCTTCATGCTGATCAATGGCACGGCCGACCCCATGGTGCCCTTCAATGGCGGCCTGGCGAATATGCCGGAGGGGCCGCGCGAGGTGCTTTCGTCAGAAGCGACGGTCGCAATTTTCGCCAAGGCGGCCAATTGCACGGGCCAGCGTATCCAGACCATTGTCGACCGCGACAAGGATGACGGCTCGCGCATCGTGGTCGAACATGGCGTGGGCTGCAAAATGCCTGTCGAATTCGTGCGCGTGGAAGGGGGCGGCCATACCGTCCCCGGGCGCAGATTGTCTGGCTCGCGTGGCGTGCCGGTGGGCGCGCAGAACAACGATCTCGATGCCGCGCGCCTGATGTGGGATTTCCTGCTCAAGCGCATACCGCAATAATTACCGCGGAATCAGCGCCCAATAATCGAGATCGAGAATGACGGCGGGGTCATAGGCCTCGCCCGCCATTAGCGGGAAATCGTGGCACGGCCTGTCGCGCGTCGCGATGGTGCGGATGCGCAAGGCTCCCATATCGTCGCGGCCCTCCAGTGGCGCGCAGTCGAGAATTTCGCTCCAGGCAAAAACCGTCGCGCCCGCAAACAGGGGAGCGACGTGGCGTCCAGCGTTGATGGCTGCAATATGGAAGGCATTGCCAAGGCCGTTGAAGCTCAGCGCGCGGGCGAGCGAGATCACATGTCCGCCGTAGATCAGCCGGCGTCCAAAGCGGCCCTTTCCTTCGGTATATTGGTTGAAATGGACTTTCGCCGTGTTCTGGTAGAGGCGCGTGGCAATCTGCTGCTCGGCCTCCTCGACCGTCATGCCATCGACATGGTCGATGCGCTCGCCCACCGCGTAATCGCCAAACAGATGCGGCGCGCCCGCCAGCGCGGTATCGAATTGCGCGGTCGCTATCAGCGGGCAGGCATCGCCGAGCTGCTCGGGGGTCAGCGCTTTGGGCAAGGCCGGCACGACCGCCTGGGGCGCGGGCGCGCCGCTATCGCGCTTGCGCACCATCACCCAGCGCACATAGTCGAGCACAACCGCCCCATGCTGGTTGAGGCCCTTCGAGCGCACATAGACGACGCCGCTCTCGCGATTGGAATTCTCCTTGAGCCCGATCACTTCGGAGACGGCGGACAAGGTGTCGCCGGGATAGACGGGGCTCAGAAACCGGCAATCGGCATAGCCGAGATTGGCGATTGCATTGAGGGAGACATCGGGCACGGTCTTGCCGAAAACAATGTGGAAGGTCAGCAGGTCGTCGACCGGGCTTTGCTGATAGCCAAGGCCCTGCGCGAACGTGCTGGAGGATTGCACGGCAAAGCGGGAGCCCGTCAGCGCCGTGTAGAGCGAGACATCGCCCGCTGTCACCGTGCGCGGCGTGGCGTGGCGCAATACCTGCCCGAGGCGGAAGTCTTCGAAATAATGGCCTTCATTGGTCTTCGGCTGCATGGGATCGCCCCTGTGTCGGCAATTCAGGGCTCTTCCATAAGCGAGGCAGGATGGCTTGGCACCCTAGCCCTTCGCCGCAAGGAACCCCTGCAGAGCGCAGGCAAGAGCCGCGCCATCGCCGGCCAGCAGGATGGATTTGCGCCGCGCCGTATCACCCGAGACAAGGCGGGCGCGCGAGGCTGGCAGGCCGGCGGCCTTGGCCAGCAGTTTCAGCACGGCTTCATTGGCAAGGCCCTTTTCGGGCACGGCGCGCACGCGGGCCTTGAGCACGGGAGTGCCATCTGACAGATGGTCGATCCTCTCGATGCGGTCGGTCGACGAGCGCGGGGTAAGCCGGACCTCGACAAGCAGCCCGTCGGCTCGCTCCGCCCAGGGCAGGCCGCTCTTTGCCATCAATAGCCCATGGCGGCCGGGTAGACGTAATAAACGATCACGCGCTCGATGAAGAAGATTGCGAGCAGCACGATGATCGGCGCGATGTCGAGACCGGCAAGGTTGGGCATGCGGCGTCGGATCGGCATGAGGATCGGCTCGGTGATCGCCAGCAGTGTGTTCCAGACCGACCGCACGAAATCATTGCGGATGTTGATGACGCCAAAGGCAATCAGCCAGGACAGGATCGCCATGGCGATAATGACCCAAGTGTAAAGCTGAAGAAGCAGCAGTATGAGGTCGAGGATCGCGCGCATCAGAAACTCCGGGTCGCCCAAGTACTCCCGGTTTAGCTGCCCTCTGCAATCGGAGCAAGCGAGGCGGAAGCGGCGTTCTTTCTCAAGGCCAAAGCGGTTTTCCTGTCATTACAACATTGACAGGCGAGCCCCCTGCGGCGTACACAGCGCCTCGGCTTGGGGCTGTAGCTCAGTTGGGAGAGCGCGTCGTTCGCAATGACGAGGTCAGCGGTTCGATCCCGCTCAGCTCCACCAAGCCGTTTCCTTGTTAATTCAGGGTTCTTGATCCGATCTCCCGAGACTTAAAATACGTTCGGCCGCCGCGTGCAGCGCAGGCGTTCAGGAGCCGACGCCGGCCTGCTTCAGGGCTCGCGGCCCGTCGGTATTTCATCCTTGCTGACCGCCTCCATCAGATCAGTTTCAAGACGCCCGCAGGCAAGACATGCCCGGCCGCTCGCAAAATGGACGCAATAAAAAAGCCCGGCGCTTGTTGAGAGCGCCGGGCTTTTTCGTATCGCCTCATGTTCGCCTAGAACGCGATCTGATAACCCGCCAGCGCCGTGAAGGCCGGCTGTGAGCTGTAGGTCTGTCCGCGCAGGCTGATGTTGCCTGTCAGGCGCTGGGTCTTGTTGATCTGATAATGCAGTCCGGCCGCGCCAATGGCACGCATTCTGTGGCTGGCGCCCGCATTTGCAATGTTGAAGGATGGCAGGTTCGAAATGCCGCTCGTGCCGGCATAGCCATTGTCCTTGTGCACGGCGTCATATTCGGCGCCCGCGCCGAGCTGATAGCCAATCGTGTCCGACAGCATCCCCTTCAGGCGCAGACCTGCCAGGGCTGTCACCAGCCGCTGGGTGAAGGCGCTGTAGCTGACCGGATAATCCACGGAGCCAACGACCAGCGCCTCGCTATAGGCGCCGCGTGCGGCGTCGGTGGTGCGCAGGCCGATATAGGGTGTCGCGATTGTGCGCGCATCAAGCGCAATGCCCCAGCCCAGTTCTGCACCGACCGCCGTGGAGTTCAGGCGCGCCTGGCCCGATCCCGCTTCGGTATCGGAGAGGCTGTTGTCCCGGGTGACATTGATCTTGCCCTTGTTGATGGCTGCCGCGATCCGGGCTTGCAGGCCCGTGCCGTCGGGCGCGTTGCTGAAGCTCAGAAATCCGCCGAACGTCGGCAGGTCATCGTCAAATTTCACGTGCGCCGTACGATTCTGCGAAACGCGATAATCGATGAAAGCACCCGCGCGCCATTGGGACGAGAGGCGATAGCCAATGGTCAGAAAGCCTGCGCCTTCGCTCGTCCGGTCCTGCGCGAAATATCGCGTCTGGAACGACAGGCAGACGCCTTGCGTGTCGAAGGTCGCGCAATCGGTCTCGAGTATTCCGCTGATTTCGGAAGCGCGCGCATTGACCGCATTTCGGACGCCTGCCGCATTGGCCGACAGCGCGATCAAGCTGTTGCTTGCCGAGGGGCCCGGAAGCCCGACGACGAGAGTCCAGTAATGGTTCGTCACATCATATTGCGTCAGGTTCCAGACGTAGGTTCCAAACGTGCCCGATGTGCCGGTGACGCCGGTCACGCCTTTCAACACATCGGAATATGCGCCGAGCACCAATGTCGAGCCCGGATCGATTCCAAATGCCATCGAGCCGGTGGGGTTTGTGAAGTTCACCTGGCCGTAATGTGTGGTGGAGGTGACATAGATATAATAATTCGTCGGCACCGCGCCAATATAGGTCAGCGGCTGCAAGGACGGCGTTCCCGAGGTCGGATTGCCACCCTGATAATTGGTGAGCGTGCCGATCGTGCCCGCGTTCCCGATGCCGGCGGTCGTGCCTGCAATGGAACCCCGGTTGGTGATGACGCCCAACGTACCAAAGGTGTTCAGAATGCCGTAGGAGGCCAAGCCTGTGCCCGTGATCGCGCCATCGTTAATAAGGCTCGTGATCGTGCCGCCGGAATCGACGCTGATGCCGCGCGCCGCGCCGGTGATGGTCCCGGAATTGGACAGGGTGCCGATCAGTCCATCGATGCCCGAGACGTCCACGCCGTCACCACCCGATGAGGTCACCAGGTTGGTATTGGTCAGGGACGTGATCGTGCTGCGGTAATTATAGATTGCGACCGAACCGCCCGAGATCGTCCCGTCATTGCGAAACGTGCCGATGACAGGCGTGGCCGTTGCACGGCTCGTATCGAAGCCTCTGACGCCACCCGACATCATCCCGCCTGCAGCGTTCAACAGATTGTCGATAAGGCCGGTGTTGTAGATGCCTCGCGTGGGCGACCCGGCACTCACATTGATCGTGCCGTAATTGGTGAAGGACGTGACCCTGTTGCCCCATGTGATCTGGATGCCCATGGGGCCACCGCCGGAATTGAAGCCCGAGACGGAGCCCGTATTCAAAATCACAAAAGTTGGCAGGGTTCCTGAAACCGTGCAGCCGGAGATGGATCCACCGATGGACGCGCTGCATGACGGCGGCGCGATTGCCACCGCAGGGGTGCAAGCCAGCAGGCTCAGCGCAAGGGGGGTAACGCCATAGGCAAATATTTGCTTGTTCAACATGCTTGTTGCTTAATCCAGTGGCAGAAAAGACATAAAAACCGGGGCTCAAAACGTGTCTAGATCCCAGTTATCTAACTGCCAAGCTAAAGCTAATCCTGCTGTTTTCAATATAAAAATTGAATGATTCCGATCGTGGTCGCCCTGTGGGTAAAAGGCCGCCTGGCTCAGGCGCGATCCGAAAAGCGGTCGAAAGCGTCGATTTTCCGCTGGTTGATTTCGACCTCGCGGCCGTAAATCTCCTGATGCAGGAAAGCGATTTCGTCTTCCCGGCGCTCGTCGCTGACATCGATATACCAGGCGCGCAATGCGCCCACGCCATCGCCATTCCAGCGATAGCCGCGCGTCTTGAGCGCATCTTTCATGTCGAAGGGCGCGTGCGAGGCCCAGAGTCGCCAGTTTGGCGCCCGCGCGCGGTCCAGCAATTGCGCCATGGCGCGCCGCCCGCTTTTTGGCAAAGGGCGTGCGAGCAATTCGATGCCGGCATGGCAATCGTGCACGGCGCGGTGCTTGTCGTAAAAGAAGCCGTAGGTTGCAGCCAGCCAGGTCAGCCGCAGGCCCTCAAAGCCCTCTGCCTGCCAGTCGATCTGCGACATCGAGCAGGCCCAGGGCTTGTGCGCGAACTCTGGGCAGAAACGCTCCATGAAGCGGCGGTCGAAACCGGCATTATGGGCAATCAGCAGATCGGCTTGGGCGATGAAATCGGCCGCGGCTGCGGGATCGATGCTGTGGCCGGCCACCATGGCGTCATCGATGCCGGTAATGGCCGTCACTTCCGGCGGAATCGGATGCGAGGGTTCGCGCAAGCCTTGAAAGGCTGTCCCGACGGAAAAAATCCGCCCGTCCGCCGCATAGGTGAAGGGCGTCATGGCCAGTTCGATGATCTCACAGCGCGCAGCATCAAGCCCGGTGGTCTCGACATCCAGAAAGATGGCGGTGCGCAGCGGCGTGCCATCGTCGGGGATGTAGACATGGGGCGTCTGCAATTTGCGCAGCAGGCGATAGTTACCGGTCGCTTCAAGCGCCGCCGCCATGGCTGCATGATCTGGCAGGGACGCTGTCATCTGGGAGGTCATTCAACGAACCGGGTTACTGGATGGGCGATCTGCGCCCGACGCTCCAGAACTTAGCCAATTGGTCTGGTATGCATAATGAAAAACAAGTTGTTTCAACAATTTCTACTCTACTTGACCTCACGTAACGGAAGCACTCATCCGCCCCGGAGCGCGTCGGCCAGCGCGTGCAGCCAGCGTGCAGCTGCAGCGCGCAGGCGCCCGGGGGCGCGCCGGGCGGCTGGGCGCGTCGTCGTTGTGAGCGCCGACATCAGCGCGGTGATTTCCTCGGACGAAAGACGTTCGCGTGTCTGTTGCACCGGTACGTCCCCCTCATGCCGAATGCAGGGCAGTCTCTGCCAGCCGTTGCGGCTGGGCCGCCCGGGCTCGCAGAGGCCGTTGGGGCCTCAAGGGCAGGGGGCGGAGCATCAGACCGGAGCCGACGCAACCGAGCGCTTTGGCGCTGAGCACCAGCGGATCGAGGTCGCCTTGTGCTGCAAATTCGACGATATATTTGGCGAGCCGCTGACGTCGTTCAATCTGGGCGCGCCGTGACATCGCCGGCGCGCTTTGGAGGGAAAGCTCGGCCAATTCCAGGGCACGGCGCATGACCGCGATCTCAGCAGGACCGAAACAGGGTCGGTCGGCATCCCCCAAAAGCATAGCTAAGTCTCCGATAATATCCTGATATTTTGCAAGAATTGCTCAGTTTATGAAATAAATGCAACCTTCAACACAACATAAGGCTCAAAACTCATCACCTTCGCCCATTTTGACCGCGGCGCGGCGCAGGCCTGCGTTTTTCAAACCTAGCCGCTGATTTTCAGTCTCTGCCGGGTTATGGTGCGCGCTGCCCAATGCTCACCAACAGGCCGGGCCAAAATCGCAGCACGTGCGAAAGGGAGAGACGCGAGAGCGGGACGGCGCGACCAGGCGCTTGTATCGTGGCCGCGGGAGGATCCTTTCGCCTGCGCCGCATGGCCCGAAAGCGCAAGGACGAAACGATGACTTCTTCGACCCCCCTGATCGGGGAAGCAAAGCTGCGGGCTTTCGTGAGCCAGCTTTTCATGGCGCGTGGCATGCACGCGCAAGATGCCGCGGCTGTTGCGCGCGTGCTCGTCTGGGCGGATCTGCGCGGTGGCGATACCCATGGCGTGAGCCGCATCCCGCATTATTTCGGCATGATCGACAAAGGCGCGATGGACCCGCAAGCCGTGCCGGAGACGCGGGTGGATTTCGGCGCGGTCTTCGCGCTGGACGCCCACAAGGCGGCGGGCCCGGTCGCGATGATGCAGGCTCTGGAGCAGGCGCAAACGCGCGCGCGGGCTTTCGGAATCGGCCTTGGCCTTGTTGGCGGCGCGACGCATTCGGGCGCGATCGGCTGCTATGCCGAGGCTGCCGCGCGCAATGGTTTTGCCGCCATCATCTTTGCGGCCGGCCCCCCGCTCATGGCCTATCACGGCGCGCGTGTCGCCAGTGTCTCGACAGCCCCCGTAGCTATCGCAGTTCCCGGTGGCCCCGATGGCGCGATCCTGCTCGACATGGCCTCAAGCCTTGTCTCGAACGGGCGGCTGAAAAATGCGCGCCGCGACAAGGAAATCTTGCCTTTGGGCTGGGCTCTCGATGCCGAGGGCAAGCCGGCGACGGAGGCCGTGAAGGCCGAGGTGCTGCTCCCCATGGGCGGCCCCAAGGGCGCTGGTCTTGCGCTGATGAGCGAATGCATCACGAGCCTGCTTGCGGGCGCGCCGATCCTCTCGGCCATGCTTGGCCCCAATGGCAAGCGCGCGCATGGGCAGAATGCGACGATCATTCTGATCGACGTGGCGCGTCTGCGCGAGGCCGATGATTATGCCAGCGACATCGATGCCCTCGTCGAAGTCATGAAGGGCCTGCCGCGCGTGGAAGGCGTCGATGAATTGCGTTTGCCTGGCGAGCGCGGCGCGCGCGCCGCTGTGCTCCATGCGCAGGGCGGTATTCCTGTCAGCCCGAAAGTCTGGGCCGAACTTGTGGCGCTGGCGCAGGCCCATCAAATCACGGTTCCTGAAACCGGTCTGTGAAACACCCATCAATCTTTAGCGACACCCCATTCAAGGAAAGACCAATGTCGACACTCTTCAGCATCGCCCGCGCCGGGCTCATCATAAGCGCGCTCATCGCCCAGACATCCGCGCAGGCCGATGCCTTGAGCGATTTTTATCGCGGCAAGAACATCACCTTCATCGTTGGCTCGGATCCGGGCGGAAGTTTTGGTCCCTATGCGCAGCTGCTGGCTGAACATATGCCCAAATATATTCCCGAGCGTCCCAAGATCATCATCAAATATACTGGCGGGGAATCAGGCGGCCTTCAGCTGGCCAATTCGATCCGCAGCATCATGCCGCCCGACGGGCTCAACATGGCGATGACGCAGCAGACGATCGTGCTCAATCAGGTCCTGCAGCCTCAATATGCCAAATATGACGCGCGTGAATGGTTGTGGCTCGGCAATATGGCGCCCGTGCGCAACATGCTGTCGATCTGGCATACGGCCAAGGCGAAGAGCCTCGAGGATGCGAAGACGACCGAAGTGATCATTGGCGCGACGGGCCCGAGTTCCCCGACTTTTATCGTTCCGGCGCTGCTGAACAAATTCCTCGGCACCAAGTTCAAGATCATCACCGGCTACAAGGGCGCTGCCGATCTCAACCTCGCCATGCAGCGCGGTGAAATCGAGGGACGTGGCGCATCCTGGGTGAGCGTGCAGCTTGCCATGCCTGACGCCATTGCCGACGGGCGCATCAAGCCGCTGGTCTTTGCCTCGATCACGCGCGAGCCGTCTGCGCCCGACGTGCCGACGCTGGCTGAAGTCATGACCGATCCCGTCCATCGTCAGGTCGCGGAATTCCTGTCGGCGGAATCCGATTTCGGTCGCAGCGTCTTCCTGCCGCCGGCTGTGCCGGCAGATCGCGTCGCCATGCTGCGCAGCGCCTTCGAGTCGACGATGAAAGATGAGGCCTTTCTGGCCGACGCCAAACGCCTCAATCTCACCATCGAGCCGATGACGCATCAGGAGCTCGCGCGCATCACGCTGAAGGTCGTGAGCGCACCCAAGGACGTCGTCGAACTCGCCAAGTGAGTTTCAAGATGCGCGCGGGGGCTCCTCGCGCGCATCTGTCAAGGCAGCCTCAGGTCCAGCTGGACCTTTTTTTGGGCCAGTGCTTTGCCTTTGCGCCGCGCGTCAGATCCGCCCAATTTGGGTTATGAAGGGCGTTTTTTACGGCTTCCCCTCAAGTTCTCCCCTGTCAGCATGCCTCTTGCAGCTCATCTGCGTTGCATCCGGGCGGGAAAAGGTGCAGATGCGGAACGAGCTTTGTCGGCTGCCCGTTCCTCGGGGGGCGACACGCATTTTCCCGCACATTTGACGGAGGCATCCATGGCGAAAGATTCCACGAGCGAAAGCAAGGCTGGCGGCACCGCCAACTCCGCCTTCATGAAGCCCTTGCAGCCCTCCAAGGAATTGGCCGCCATCGTCGGCGCTGATCCGTTGCCGCGCTCCGAGGTCGTCAGCAAGGTCTGGGAATACATCAAGAAGAATTCGCTGCAGAACCCCGAGAACAAGCGCGAGATCATCGCTGACTCGAAGCTTGAGCTGGTGTTCGGCAAGCCCAAGGTGACCATGTTCGAGATGAACAAGCACCTCGCGCAGCACCTCAAGAACATCTGATCGCAGCGTTTTCGTTCGATCCAAAGGGCGTCGTTTGCAAAAACGACGCCCTTTTTGTTTTTAAAACTGCGCCGGTATCTCGGGGCCCGAGGGGCCTGGCGGGATGCTGGGCGGCTCGACGGGCGGAATGCCCATGGGGGGCGGCGGTCCCGGATCGTTGATCGGCACGGGCGGCTGGACGTCTGGCGGAAGGTCGGGCAGTTCGGACGGAGCTGCCGGATTGGGAGTCTGGTCGGGTGCGGGTTCAGGCGGGCGTGGTACGTTCTGCATCGCCGATGGCATGTGGCGTCCTCTGGTTGGATCGCCAACAACAGATGGTCTCCTTCGGGGTTCCGGCGGCCTGCGCATGGCACAAGGCCTGGAACAAGGCCTGGAACAAGGCTTGCCAGAAAGTGAACGACGCGCGAATCCTTTGCGTTGTCGCAAGCGCGCAAGCGCCGGGTTCATTCCAGACCAGCAGGTTCGCGTGCCCGCCATTCGACTTCTCACCTGGAACGTCCATCGCTGCCTCGGTGTCGATGGCCGCATCTCGCCCCAGCGCATCGCCGAAGTCATCGCGCAGGCCGCGCCCGATGTGGTGGCGCTGCAGGAGGTCGATGTCCTGCGCAAGCGCACTGGGCTCGTCGATCAGGCTGAAGAGATCGCCCGCGCGCTTGGCATGGATTCGCATTTCCATCCCACTGTGCGCGTGCTCGAAGAGCTTTATGGGGATGCCATTCTGACGATCAGGCCCTCGGCGCTGATGCATTCCGGGCGCTTGCCGGGCCGTCCGGGCCTGCGCACAATCGAGCCGCGCGGCGCGCTCTGGGCGCGGATCGATGTCGATGGTTTTCCTCTTCAGGTGGTCAACACCCATCTCTCCTTGATTGCGCATGAGCGGCGCACGCAGACCGATTGCCTGTTGGGCCCGGAATGGATCGGGCGGGAAGATTGCACGGGGCCGGTGGCGCTGGTGGGCGATTTCAACCTGGTGCCGCGTTCCAATGTCTATCGGCGGGTGACGCGCCACATGCATGATGCGCAGCGCGCCCCTGGCATGGGTCGCCCGCGCCCGACATTTCCGGCGGCCTTTCCGGTCTTGCGCATCGATCACGTCTTCACGCGCGGCGCTGTGCTGGTGCGCTCGGTAGAGGTGATCCGCAACGAGGTCACGCGTCTGGCCTCCGACCACCTGCCACTCGTCGTCGATCTGGAATTGCACGACATCGAGGATGCGCCCGAATAGCAAAATGGCCGGGCGTGAGCCCGGCCATTGTCGTGATGGTGTGTCTGTTTTGGCTCAGACCGAGGGGATCAAGCCCTTGAGTGCGGGGAACCAGCCGCCGAGCAGCGTCTGCGGCCAGGGGATCGTCAGCAATTGATCGAAGACGACATAGACGAAGACCGTCAGAATCGCCGCCTGCGGGATCACCAGTGACCAACGCTCCTTCGTCTCTTCGAGGCGCATGAAGGCAACCACGAAGATCGGCACCGTCGGAATGAGGCCGATGGTTGCCATGGACAGCATGAAAGCCACGAGCCAGCCGAAGAAAATGGCCGCACGTCGCAGGATGACCGGGGTCGGAAGGTCATCCGTTCCCGATTCCAGATCCATGTGGATTTTCTGCTCGATTTTTTCCGTCACCTGTCCGGCCATGCCGACGTCCGTCTGGCCTTCAGGCCGGCGGAACAGATAGTTGAACAGGCTGATGGACATGACGACCCCACCGACCGAGCCCACGATCATAGGCACGATCTTGGCATGCATGTTCCAGCTGGAGGCTTCCCACATCATGTAGCCGAGAACACCAAACAGGAAGACATAGAAGAGCTGGTCTTTCTGGTAGTTCGGCTTGAAATGGAAATCGGTCAGCATCTTGCGCAGGCCGCCGTGGATCTTCACGTCCTGCAGGAAGGGACGCAGCAGACCAAACAGCGCGAAGGCAAAGATGATCAGCACGATCGGACGAGCGAACCAGTCAATGCCGTAACGCTGGATCGAGATGAAGAGATAGCGCTCGACAATCTCGCCCAGCACGCAGCCGAGCAACAGCGGCGGACGCGGCCACTTCAGCATTTTCATCGCCCAGCCCAGAAGGCCGAAGATGAGCAGCGTGTAGAGGTCGCCCCAGTTCCGCGAACCCTGGAACGCGCCGATGTAGATGATCGAGAGCGTCGAGGGCAGGATCAGCGTGTAACGCAGCGTCGCCAGACGCGCGAATTGCGCGCTGAACAGATAGCAGAGGCCTGCGCCCAGAATATTGGCGAGCGCCACGCTCCACACCATCGCATAGGTGACGTCGAGGTTCTTGGTGAGCATGTCGGGCCCAGGCACAAGGCCATGGATCAGAAATGCACCGAGCAGGATCGCCATGCCGGCAGAGCCCGGCACGCCGAAGGCGACGGTGGGAACAAGCGCACCGCCCTCGCGCGAATTATTCGCGCTTTCGGAGGCGATGACGCCGCGCACGTCGCCCTTGCCAAAGGTCAGCGCCGCGCCCTTTTCCGTCTTCAGCGCATGGCCATAGGCAATCCAGTCGACGATGGCGCCGCTGATGCCGGGGATCGCGCCCAGCGTCGCGCCAAGCCAGCTGCACCGCAGAACCAGCCACCAATGGGTGAAGCAGTCGCGTGCGCCCTGCACCATGCCCGACGTCGAGGTCGCGAGCTGTTTCGAGCCCGGAGCAATCGACTGGCGGGAAATGGCGAGGTCGGCGAGCTCGGGCAGTGCGAACAGGCCGAGCACGATGGGCACGAGTGGCGCGCCTTCCCAGAGATAGAGGCTGTCGAGCGTCCAGCGCAGGGTGCCTGTCTGTGGGTCAGACCCAACCATCGAGATCATCAGGCCGATGCAGCCAGCCGTCATTCCGCGCAGCGGGGCGCTGCCTGAAAGCACGGCCACCATGGATATGCCGAGCACCGCAAAGGCCAGTAGTTCCGGTGAGCCGATATAAAGCATGAAGGGTCGCAGCACGGGCAGCAGCACCGCCATCAGCGCCGCGCCAAAAACGCCGCCCATCATGGAAGACATATAGGCAGCGCTGAGCGCGCGTGAGGCCTCGCCGCGCTTGGCCATGGGGAGACCGTCAAGCACGGTCGCCGCAGAGCCTGCGCCGCCAGGAACGCCGAAGAGAATCGCCGGAATCGGATCGCCCGTGGCGGTTGTCGCACCAAGGCCCAGCAGCAGGGCCATGGCGGCATAGGGATCCATGTTGAAGGTGAACGGAAGCAGCAGCGCCGTTCCTGCGAGACCGCCGATGCCCGGCAGGATGCCGAGCACAAGCCCCATGATCACACCCAGAAACAGCAAAGCCATTCGGAATGGATCCATGAGCATCACGAACGCCTTTGCGGCGGCGTCCAGCATTGAGACGTCCATTTGCTAACCTCTCGAAATCACATCACTTTTGCAGGACCGGGTGGAGATCAGCCGGTCGGGAAAGGGCCATGCGGCCGCACTGAAAGTTATGAAAGGGAGGGTCAGCCTGTCCGCGCCGGTTGACCGGCAGTACGGCGTAGCGCTGCAGCCGGGCTATCGCCTGCGCAGCCGGCCTTCTTGGCGTTCCCTCCGAACGGGAGGATTGGCAAACAGCCATCCACCTTCTGGTTACTGTGATGTAATCACAGGCTAGGGGGGAACGAAAGTCGTATAGAGTCAGAATTGTGACGCAGTTTTTCCTGATTGGCCAGAGGCTCGGAACGGCGGTTTACGCCTGCCTAGGCCTGGTTGGGCCCTGAAGTGGGGCGCTTGAGAGAAAAAACTATTAATTTCAATAATTTATTCGCAATTTTGGGCCGAGCTAAGCCGCAGACGCCCCGCACAAGATCACGCCGCGAGGCGCAACCTGATCGGGGTTAAACACAGACTTGTGATTACATCACTTGAGGTTTGAAGCGGTCTCAAAGGTCGCTTCGGTCTTGGACTGGACGTCCTCGAGGCTCACGCCGGGCGCGAGCTCGATGAGGGTCATGCCATTCTTGCCAGACTTGTCGATGGAAAAGACCGCAAGATCGGTGATGACCATGTCGACGACGCCCGAACCCGTGAGGGGCAGGTTGCAGCGGTGGAGCAGTTTGGCCCCATCCTTGGCGACATGCTCCATTACGACGACGACTTTTTTGACGCCCGCAACGAGGTCCATGGCCCCGCCCATGCCCTTCACCATCTTGCCCGGGATCATCCAATTGGCGAGATCGCCGTTTTCGGCCACCTGCATGGCGCCCAGGATCGACAGGTCGATATGGCCGCCGCGAATCATCGCAAAGGAATCGGCGCTGGAGAAATAGCTCGTGGTCGGCAGTTCGGTGATCGTCTGCTTGCCGGCATTGATGAGGTCGGCGTCTTCCTCTCCCTCATAGGGAAAGGGGCCCATGCCCAGCATGCCGTTTTCGCTTTGCAGCTGAACCGTCATGCCGGCGGGAATGTAATTGGAGACCAGCGTCGGAATGCCGATGCCGAGATTGACGTAAAAACCGTCGCGCAATTCCTTCGCGGCGCGCGCGGCCATTTCATCGCGGGTCCAGGCCATCGGAAAATCTCCTAAAATCAGGCGCGCTTGCGGGTGGTGCGCTGTTCGATGCGTTTCTCCGCATTGGGAACATGCACGAGGCGCTTCACGAAAATGCCGGGCGTGATGATGTGGTCGGGATCGATCTCGCCGGGCGCGACCATATGTTCGACCTGCGCGATCGTTACCTTGCCGGCGGTCGCCATCATCGGATTGAAGTTTCGGGCGGTCTTCCGATAGACGAGATTGCCCTCGGTATCGCCCTTCCAGGCGTGGACGAGAGCGATATCGGCGACGAGGCCGCGCTCCATCACGAAGGTCTCGCCATCGAACTCACGCAGGTCCTTGCCCTCCGCGATGATCGTGCCAACGCCTGTCTTGGTGAAAAAGGCCGGAATGCCCGCCCCGCCCGCGCGAATGCGCTCGGCCAGCGTGCCTTGCGGGTTGAACTCGAGCTCGAGGTCACCGGCCAGAAATTGCTGCGCAAAAAGCTTGTTCTCGCCAACATAAGACGAGATCATCTTTTTGATCTGCCGCGTTTCCAGCAAGATGCCGAGGCCGATACCATCGACACCGGCATTGTTGGAAATGACGGTCAGGTTCTTGACCCCGGAGTCGCGGATCGCGAGGATCAATGTCTCGGGGATGCCGCAGAGGCCGAAGCCGCCCGACATGACGGTCATGCCGTCTTTCAAAAGGCCCGCGAGGGCTGAAGTTGCGTCCGAATAGACCTTGCTCATGGCAGCGCCGGGGTCCCGATGAAAGCTTTCGCTGAAGTTAGTGGCAGCGCGGCATGAAACCAAGTCTTTTTCGCATCTGCGGCACGAACCTTGGGAGGAGCCGCGCATTGGCCGGTCCCATGGTCAAGGCCGTTTTGCTCCTCTATATCGGCTCGCCAGGGACCATTCTTTGGCGCAAACCCTCTCGCCGGATTCTGCGATCATGAATTTTGTCCGCATCTACATCCGTGTGCTGAAGGAGCTGGGGAGCGAATACAGGCTCGCCATTGTGCTCGTGCTCGCCAATCTGGCGCTGGCTGCCGCGCAATTTGCCGAGCCGGTTCTGTTCGGGCGCATCATCGACAAGCTCGCCGGCGCACAAAAGGAGTCCGCAGCGCTCCGGTGGGAGGAGCTGACGCCGCTGGTCGGCGCGTGGGTCGGGTTTGGGCTTTTCACCATCGCGGCCGCCGTGCTGGTCGCCCTTCATGCCGACCGCCTCTCGCATCGCCAGCGGCTGGCCGTGACCGGCGCCTATTTCGAACATGTGCTGCATCTGCCGTTGAGCTTCCACACCGCCAGCCACTCGGGGCGGCTGCTGAAAACCATGCTCGATGGCGCGGCCGGCATGGCCTCGATCTGGTTGTCGTTCTTTCGCGAAAATTGTGCGTCGTTTCTTGCCCTCTTCGTCATGCTGCCGATTTCGCTGTTCATCAACTGGCGGCTGGCGGGGCTGCTCATCATTCTTGTTTTTCTCTTCGGCCTGTTGACCGCGCTGGTGCTGCGCCGCACCGAGGGCATGCAAAGAAGCGTCGAGCGATTCAACACCGATCTGGCCGAACGCGCCTCCGATGCGCTTGGAAATGTGCCGGTCATCCAGAGTTTCACGCGCATCGAATCCGAGGCGCGCGCGATGCGCCAGATCATCAGTGATGTGCTGACCGCGCAAATGCCGGTGCTTTCCTGGTGGGCGCTTGCAGCAGTGGCGACGCGCGCCTCGGCCACGCTCACCCTTGTCTCGATCTTTCTGCTTGGCACCTGGCTGCATCTGCAGGGTCTGGCGACCATCGGCGAAATCGTCACCTTCATGAATTTTGCGACCATGCTGATCGGCCGGCTCGAGCAAATGGTCGGTTTCGTCAACTGGACCTTCATGCTGACGCCGAAATTGCAGGATTTCTTTCGCGTCATCGACACGCAGCCCGGCGTGCACGACCGCGCCGTGGCAACCGATGTCGGCCGCCTTTCGGGTCGCGTGACCTTCGAGAATGTCACCTTCAGCTATGACGGGAGGCGCACGGCGGTGTCGGATGTGTCCTTTGCTGTCGAGCCCGGCGAGACCATCGCCTTTGTCGGGGCAACGGGCTCGGGCAAATCGACGACGATGAGCCTGCTGCATCGTGTTTTCGATCCGCTGCATGGCGCGGTGAAGGTCGATGGCATCGACATTCGCGACATGACGCTCGTCTCGCTGCGGCGAAACATCGGCGTTGTCTTTCAGGAGCCGATGCTCTTTGCCCGCTCGATTGAAGAGAATCTGCGCGTGGGCAAGCCCGATGCGAGCGATGAGGATATTGCGGTTGCGCTCGAGCGTGCGCAGGCGAGCGAATTCGTGTCGCGCCAGAGCGATGGGCTGGCGACCCTTGTGGGCGAGCGTGGCCGCTCGCTCTCGGGTGGCGAGCGCCAGCGGATTTCGATTGCGCGCGCGCTGTTGAAAGATCCGCCGATCATGATTTTCGATGAGGCGACGAGTGCGCTCGACGCCACCACCGAGCGTCAATTGCAAAAGGCGCTGGATGCCGCCACGCAAGGGCGCACGACCTTTGTCATCGCCCATCGCCTCGCCACCGTGCGCAATGCCACGCGCATTCTGGTGTTCGATCAGGGCCACATTGTCGAAAGCGGCTCGTTCGACGAATTGGTGGCGCAGAACGGGCGTTTCGCCACTCTCGCGCGGGCGCAATTCATGGCCGCGCCCCATCCCTCATCGAGCGAGGCGAGCGAGGACATCAAGAGCCCCGTCTAGAGAGCAAGCTCGTCCTTCAGGAACGCCAGCACATCTTCGCCCGGAATATTCTTGGCCACAAAGCTGCGGCCGATCCCGCGCAGCAGAATGAAGGTGAGCGCACCGCGCTCGACTTTCTTGTCCTGATACATGGCATCAAGAATCGTCTGCGCATCCGCGCTCCAGCCCGGGATCGCGCGGATCTGCACCGGCAGGCCGACATTGGCCAGATGCGCGATGGCGCGATCTGCATCCTCGTGCGAGCACAGGCCAAGCCCTGCCGAGAAGCGGAAGGCGCACGCCATGCCGATGGAAACAGCCTCGCCATGCACAAGCCGCGTGCCGTCGTAACGGGTGAGCGATTCGAGCGCATGGCCGAAGGTGTGGCCGAGGTTGAGCAGCGCACGGTCGCCTTGTTCGGTCTCGTCGCGAATGACGACAGCGGCCTTGGCCGCGCAGCTCGTGGCAATGGCATGGGTCAGTTCTGGCCCCGCGCCGAAAACGCCCTGCCAGTTTTGTTCGAGCCAGGCGAAAAAGTCGGGATTGTCGATCAGTCCGTATTTCGCCACTTCCGCATAGCCCGCGCGGAATTCGCGCTCCGGCAATGTCGAGAGCGCGCCCGTGTCGGCCAGCACCAGAGAGGGCTGATGAAACGCGCCGACGAGATTTTTGCCGTGGCGCGAATTGATGCCCGTCTTGCCGCCGACGGAGGAATCCACCTGCGAGAGAAGAGACGTCGGAATCTGCACAAAGCGCATGCCGCGCCGCACGCTTGCCGCAGCAAAGCCCGCAAGATCGCCGATCACGCCGCCGCCCAGCGCAATCACCAGATCGCGGCGTTCCATGCGCGCGCCAATGATCGAATCGCAGACGCTGGCAAAGGTCTCGTAGGATTTCGACGCTTCGCCCGGCTCAACGATGCAGCGGGTGTGGCGGATGCCTGCCATGTCGAGGCCGGCTTCGAGCGAGGGCAGATGCCGCTCGGCGACGTTGCGATCCGTCACCACGGTGCAGGCGGAGCCCGGAAAGAGCCGCGCAATATGGCTGCCGGCATCCTCGATCAGGTGCGAGCCGATGAGAATGTCATAGCGGCGCGCGCCAAGCTCGACGGGAACGCGCGTGACGGGAGGGGGCGTCATCATGGTCGATCCAGTTTCATGCGATACATGGATGTCGGCGGGAGCGTGATCGGGCGGCAGACCGCGTTCGAGCGTGGTCAGAATGGTCTCGACAACGCCATCATGTGGACCATCGCTCGATGTCACCGTGAAATCGGCGAGACCATAGACGGGATAACGCTCGGAGATCAGGCGCTGCATGGTCGCGTCGGGATCTTCGGTATGCAGCAGCGGGCGGTTCGAGCGCTTGCGCACGCGGCGCATCAGCACGTCGAGATCGGCCTTGAGCCAGATCGAGACGGCGCGCTCGGAAATGGCAAGGCGCGTGTCTTCGCGCATGAACGCGCCTCCGCCCGTCGCCAGAACCTTTTGTTCTTCGGTCAGCAGCCGCGCGATCACGTGATGTTCGCGGTCGCGGAAGAATGTCTCGCCGTGACGTTTGAAAATCTCGGCAATGGTCATGCGCGCCGCCGTCTCGATGGCAGCGTCCGCATCGACGAAATCGAGGCCGAGCCGCGCCGCAAGGCGACGGCCGACGGAGGTCTTGCCCGAACCCATGATGCCGACGAGCACGATGGAGCGGCCACCGAGCCGCCGCACAAGGCTCGCCGCCCGGCCATCGCGGCGCAGGGGAACGGGGTTGGGGAAGTCCACAGGAGGGTAAGAGAACGAGGTCATAGCCTCTCCCTAGCATGGTGTGAACGCGGATTTAAGCTCCGGCGGGCAGGATGGTCGTAAATCCGGCTTTTCCCGCACCGCTTGGTTGATTCGTACAGGCTGTGCGGGGGAAGATAGGGTCCATGCTCTGCCAAGCGTCCGGAGAAGCTCGTGCCGACCCTGTTCAGGTTTCTGCTGACCATCGCCATTCTCGCCGGGGCCGTTTTCGCCGGCATGCTGGCGCTTGTCACTTTTGTCGAACCCCAGCCCCGTGAAATGACGCAGACAATTCCTGCCTCCAGGCTGAACAAATAGTGGACCCGCTCGCGCTGCTCTTCCTCGACATGATCGCCGCCGAACGTGGCGCTGCAGCCAATACTTTGGCCGCCTACGGTCGCGACCTCGAGGATTATTGCGATTATCTGGGCAGCTGCGGGGAGGGGCCCTTGAGTGCTGGCACGGCCAATGTGCGCGCCTATCTCGAAGATCTCGACTCGCGTGGCTTCAAGGCCTCTTCCACGGCGCGGCGACTTTCCTGCGTGCGCCAGTTCCACCGTTTTCTCTACGTCGAGGGCCGCCGCACGGAGGATCCGGCGGTGGTCATCGAGGGCCCGCGGCGCGGGCGCCCGCTGCCCAAGGTGCTCCGCCCGGAGGAGGTCGATCGCCTGCTTGCGGTTGTGAAGGAGGGGATCGCCGATCCCGACCGTCCGGCAAGCGAGCGGCTGAATGCGGCGCGGCTCACCTGCCTGCTGGAAACGCTCTACGCCACGGGCCTGCGCGTGTCCGAGCTCGTCTCCCTGCCGCGCAGCGCGGCGCGCGGGCGCGACCCAATGCTGACCATCAAGGGCAAGGGCGGGCGCGAGCGTCTTGTGCCCCTGTCGGTGCCTGCGCGCACAGCCATGGTCGATTATCTGACGCTTTTGGCCGAACTTGCCCCCGGCAAGGCCAAATCGCGCTGGCTGTTTCCCGCCGACAGCGAAAGCGGCCATCTGCCACGGCAGGTCTTTGCCCGCGAGCTGAAGATCGCGGCGGTCGCGGCGGGGCTGCGGGCCGATCTCGTCAGTCCGCATGTGCTGCGCCATGCGTTTGCCAGTCATCTCCTGCAAAACGGAGCCGATTTGCGCGTCGTGCAGGAATTGCTCGGCCATGCCGACGTCT